>JAAEZD010000051.1:0-12738 GCA_018223035.1 Paracoccaceae bacterium | reverse complement strand
AAGAAATCATGAAACTGAGATAGCGGAAACTGTCGCAACGACCCTTGAGCCATCATCAGCTACGCCCTTTGCCTCTGCCGGTGCCCGGCGTGGGCGTGTACCCGACCAAAGACAGGCCAAAGAACAGGACAAGGCACAGCACCACCCATAACAGCGCCAAGCCGTTAAAGCTCTGGTAAAGCGCGAAACGGATCAGTTCGACCGCGTGGGTAAACGGGTTGAAGGCGCAGATGTCGCGCAGCAGCTGAGAGCTTTCGGCCATTTTCCACAGCGGATAGAGCGCGGTCGACAGGAAGAACATCGGGAAGATGACGAAATTCATCACCCCGGCAAAGTTTTCGAGCTGCTTGATGGTCGAGGACAAAAGCAACCCGAGTGCGCCGAGCATCAGCCCGCTGAGCACCAGCGCGGGCAGCGCCAGAAGATACCCGGCGGGCGGCATGGTGATCCCCATCGCGGCGGCGATGGCGAGAAAGACATAGACTTGGAGGATCGAGACCGCGACCCCGGCGACAAGCTTGCAGAAGAGCAGCCACCAGCGCGGAAGCGGCGAGGTCAGCAAGAGCCGCATCGACCCCATCTCCTGATCGTAGACCAGCGAGAGCGAGGACTGCATACCGTTGAAAAGCTGGATCATGCCGCAGAGCCCAGGCACGATATACACCTCATAGGTAATGTAGGTTTCGTAAGGAGGGATTATCGACAGGCCAAGCGCGGCGCGGAACCCGGCAGCAAAGACCACCAGCCAGACCAGCGGTCGCACCAGCGCCGACAGGAACCGGCTGCGCTGGTTGATGAAGCGCAGGGATTCCCGCGTAACGATGGCGGTCAGCGACGTGAGGTAGGGGTTCATACCGGGGTCTTTTCTGCACCGGTCATCGCCATGAAGACATCCGTAAGCGGCTTTCCGGCGGCGATGGTTTCGGCGCGGTCATGGGCGAGCACGCGGCCCCGGTGCAGGATCACCACGTCATCCTGCGGCGCGATTTCATCCACCAGATGCGTCGCCCAGAACACGGTAAGCCCCCCGCCCGCCAGTTCATGAACATGATCGGTGATTGCGCGGCGGCTGGCGGTGTCCAACCCGACCGTGGGTTCGTCAAGCAGCAGCACCTCGGGGTTATGGACAAGGGCGCGCGCGATCTCCATCCGACGCCGGTGGCCGCCATTCAGCGCGCGCACCTTTTCACGGGATCGTTCGCGCATGTCGAGCCGATCGAGCGCCGCGTCGATCCGCGCCTGCGCCAGCCGACCGGAAAGCCCGTGCAACGCGGCGAAATAGGTCATGTTGCGGGCAACGGTCATATCGAGATCAAGGGTCGGCTGCTGGAACACGACTCCGATTTTTGAGAGCGCGGCGCGCGGATCAGTGGCGATGTCATGTCCAGCGATGCGGATTCGCCCCCGCCCCGTCACGGTCAGCCGGGTGAGGAGGGAAAACAGAGTCGATTTCCCGGCCCCGTTTGGTCCCAGCAGCGCCGAGAACCGGCCCGGCGCCAACGCAAAGCTTACATCGTCAAGCGCGCGGCGCTCGCCATAGCTATAGCTGACTTGGGCAATGTCGAGCGCGCTCATGTCGGGTTACTGGATGGTGATCTCGACCCGCTGGGTTTCACCGGTCGAGCCAGGAATCCGCAGGAAATAACGCCCCGGCTTGATCGCGATAAATTCGATTTCCATTGTGCCTTCATCGTCGAATTCCACGCTTTCGAGGCCAAAGGGGCGGACTTCGAGATCATTGATGACGATCTCGTTGATCCAGATTGCGCGGAAAAACCCCGGTCCTTCAAGGGCAAGTTCGCCGCTGCCATCCGAGGTGATTTCAAGCTCGTAGCCGGTGCCGGATTTGAGCGTGATCGGACCTTCGGCCAGCGGTTTGCCAAGGCCGAGGGTGATGTCGGGCATGTCCTCCATATTGTCGTTCGAGAGGATACCGGCGAACCCGAATTCATGGGCGGTGGCGGGAATGGCGAGACAAGCGATGGCCGCGGCGAGAATGGTGCGTTTCATAATATGTCCTTTCTTGAAAGTTCCGTTGGTGTGGCCGGGGATCCCCGGAGTTCGAGAATACGCGTGGCCAGCCGTTCGGCATCGCTGAGCGTGTGGGTGACGAAGAGAACCGCCGGTTTCGTGGCGGCGATCAGCTCTTCGATCAGACGGAGCATGGATTGCGCGGTCTCATGGTCGAGCGAGACCAGCGGTTCATCCATGATGAGGAATTCCGGCTGCCCGGCAAAGGCGCGGGCAAGAGTCAGGCGGCGCTGCTGGCCAAGCGAAAGCTGGGTCGGGAAAAGATCGGCCTTGTCGGCGATACCGACGCGGGCAAGCATTTCAAACGCTTCGGCGCGGGACAGGCTTGGGTGGATCAGGGTGAGGTTTTCGATCACGCTGCGCCAAAGCAGCAGGGTCGGTTCCTGAAACACCATCGCGATATTGTCGGGCCGTTCTATATTGCCGGAAAATCTGTCGTCTATGCCCGCAACGATCCGCAAAAGCGTGGTCTTCCCGATGCCAGACGGGCCGGTGAGGGCGACGCATTCGCCGCTGGCGATCTCGAACCCGCAGGGGCCGAGCACCGGGCTGCCGCCAAAGGATTTGCCTGTCACATCGACCCTGATCATGCCACCCGCCAACGCGTTACACGACGCTCCCACGGTTGCAGGAGGCCCCATTCTATGACCAGCATCACGGCGATGAAGGATAGCGCGTAGATCAGCACCATGCCCACGTCGAATAGCTGGAAATAAAGGTGGATCTGGAAGCCGATCCCGTTGGATCGACCGAGGAATTCGACCACGAGAACGATCTTCCAGATCACGGCGACGCCAGAGCGCGCCGATGCTGCGATAAAGGGGGCAAGCTGCGGCAGCTGGATGTGGCGCAGACGGGTTCGGAACGGCAGGCGATAGATGCGGGCCATCGCGTCGAGCTCGCGGTCCATCGACCGCGCCCCTTCGCGGATAACGGTGGCGACATTGGGTATCTTGTTCAGCGTCACGGCGGCGATGGCGGCGGTTTCGTTCAGCCCGATCCAGAGATAGCAAAGCACGATCAGCACCAGCGCGGGCAGGTTCAGGAAGACGACCAGCCACGGGTCGAGCCAGCGATTCAGACGCTCGTTCCGTCCCATCGCCAGTCCGAGGATCGTGCCAAGGGTCATGGCAAGCAGAAAGGCCCAGATCACCCGCAGCAGGGTATGGCCGAGATGATAGGGCAGCTCGCCCGAGCGGATCTCGGCCAGCAACGGGGCGACCAGCGACACCGGCGAAGGCAGGATCTGGGGATCGGCGGTGATCCATGCGGCAAGGCTCCAGAAGATCAGGAGGCCAAGCAGGGAAAGAGCCGTGATGGCGGATCTGTCTGTCATCCACCACGGCCTAATTTACCTGCGCGAAAAGCCCGTCGGGCAGGCTTGTGGCCTTGCCAACCAGCTTTTCGCCGCCCAGACGGGCCATCAGTTGCAGGAAACGGTCCGCGTCCTCGCGGTCGACGGGTTTGTCTGGCGGGATCCCCGCGCGGAAATCGTCGCGCGTGGCGATGAACTCGGCGTCCGAGTCGACGCGCATCATCGGACGGAGATCATCCCAGACCGCGTCATCCGACGCCAGCAGATCCTTGGCCGCGCGCGAGGCATCGTGCAGCGCCTGAAGGATACCGGGGTTTTTGGCGACAAAGCTCTCCCGAAGCACATACCCCAGCAGCGGCGTGTCGGGGTTGAGGCCCAGCGACTGCGCGGCATCGCTGACAGAGATCAGCTCTCGCATACCTTCGGCCTTCATCCGCGAGAGGTAGTGCCAGTAATTCACCGAGCCTTGGGTTTCGCCGCCAAGCCCGGTCTTGTAGATCAGGGGCGGCGCGGCAAAGACCTGTTCGGTCTGCTCGGTCAGATTCAGATCGTATTCAGAGGCCGCATAGGCGCGCAGGATCAGCCAGCTTTTGTCCAGCGGCCCGCCCGCGATGCCAATCTTGCCGCCTGCGAGGTCGGCAAGGGACTGGGCGGTGCTGTCGGCAGGCACGACGAGACCGCCCACGGCCTTGGAATAGGGAAGGAACACGTAATCGCGCCCGGCGGCGCGCTGTCGGGCGGTCCAGATCCAGTCAGCGACGATCAGATCCGCCCTGCCCCCTTCGAAAGCGACGCGGGTTGCGCCATTGTCCGCATAGGGCTGCATGACCAGTTCAAACCCGTTAGCGCGGTCGAAACTTTCGGCCTTAATCGTCGAAAGCTCCCAGTTGACCGTGCCGATTTTCAGCGTAGCGGCGCGGATCTGCGGCAGGTCCTGCGCATAAGCCCCCTGCCCCAAGATAAGCGCGGCAGCAAACAGGAGATTTCTCAGGTAAGTCATCATTGCGCGACCCGGGCCTAGTCCGGCGCGACCACGACGCCCCAGGGCTGCTGACCGACCTGAACCGACTTGATCGCCTTTTGCGCCTCTACGTCGATGATCGTCACGTCGTTGGAATTGCCATTGGTGGTGATCAGGAATTTCTCATCCGGGGTGAAAGCGAGCTGCCAGACCCGCTGGCCGGTCATGATATATTTCACGACCTCGTGGCTTTGCCCGTCGATCACCGCGACCCGGTTGGAGGGGCCAAGCGCGACAAAGATCCACTTGCCGTCCGAGGTGGTGCGCACTCCAACCGGTTGCAGCCATTCCGGCTGCACGCCCGGCACTTCAAAACTGATCTTGTCGCTAAGCGTGGGGGTGCCGTCCTCGGCGATGTCGATGATCGAAACAGTGCCGCCGATCTCGGCCGAGACATAAAGAATCTTGCCGTCATGGCTGTACTGCGCGTAGCGCGGGCGCTGGTCGACAAGGATATTATGCTTGATCTTGTAGTCCGAGGTGTCGATGAAATGCGCCATGTTCGTCGTCTCGGAAGTGTTGATGACGAATTTCGCATCCGGGCTGATCGCCATGCCTTCGGGTTCGACGCCGACGGGGATACCGGCCCTTACGGTATGGCTTTCGGTGTCGATCACGGTCACGAGGTTGTCGTCCTCATTCGCGACATAAAGCGGATTGCCCGAGGGGTGCAGCACGAACAATTCCGGATCGGGGCCGGAGGGCAGCGTGTAGAGTTCCTCGTAGCTTTCGGCATCGAAGACCCGCACCGTGTCGTCATCCGAGGCGCAGACATACAGCAGCTTGCCATCGGGGCTGATGGTGATACCGCGCGGGCGGTTGCCAGCGGGGAATTCGGTGAGGACCTCCCAGTTGTCACTGTCCAGCACCGTGACCGTATTGCCCTTTTCATTGCTGACGTAGACCTTGTTGGCGAACGCACCGGTGGCAAGGCAGGAGAATGTCAGGCAGGTCGCGATCAGGCGCTTCATCTAAGGGTTCCTTCAGTCAAAGGCGGTGCAGGCGGATTCGGGCATGTCGAGGCCAAGGGAATCCAGCGGGGAGCGCTGGTGCAGGTAGCCTTCCTGCGGCGAGACACTCATGGTGATACGGTCGTCATAGAGCAGGATCGGCTGGCGCATCTGGCCGTTCCACTGGCGGAAGGTGACCTTCTGCCCCTTGAACGCGGCCAGCTCAAAGGCATCCGAAAGGGCGTAGTCGCGCAAGACCCCTGGCGCGGCCTCGCCGGTGCGGGTGACGGCCTCGCCAATGACGCGCAGGGCAAGCCATGCCTGGTAGTCCTCTTCCCGAACGCGGCGGTTGGTCAGTTCTTCGAACCGGCGCTGGAACTGGGTTGCGCCCCATGCCTCATGCGCGGCGTGGAATGTGACGGGGCGCAGGCCGGAAGAGCCCATCACCGGGCGCGGGGTCCACAGGTTGAACGGCAGGTAAGGCGCGAAAACATCCGAGGCATCGGCGGCGATCACGAGGTCATGGTCGCGCGCGTCCTGCGTGAAGACCGGGATCTGGCGCTGGACGAGCACATGCCCGGTATCCGTACGGCGCGACCCGCCGGTGTCTTCGTATTCGCGCTGTTCCACGATTTTGGCGCCGAACTTCTTGGCCGCGCGGCGGTACTCCTCGGCCAGCGCGGTGTCGGCGGGGTTGGAGCCATGGATCAGGAACCAGTTCGACCATTTCTTCCACATGGCAAATTGCGCGATGGCATCCGCCATCATCGCGTCAGAGGGCGCGACATGCAGCAGATTGGCGCGGCAATCGCCGTCGCGCAGCGCGGTGTCGCGGGCAAAGGCATTGATCAGCAGCGCCTTATCGCCAGCGCGGTCGGACAAGCGCAGCAGATCCTCGGCCCGGGCCATCATGATGATGATATCCGCGCCCTCGGCCATTAGCGCGTCAAAGGCGGCGTCGGCCTCTTCGGGTATGGTCGCGACGGTTTTGAGAACCCAGGTCTGCCCCATGAAATTGCCGGTGGTCTGGTTGTCCTCATTCGCAAGCAGCGCCCCGGCAAATCCGAGATCCTCGGGGTTCAGGTCATAGCGCGAGACCGGCGCGAGCTGCGGATAGTCGATGCGGAACACGGTCGCGTGGATTTCGACCGCTTGCGCGGCAGTCGCGAAAGCAGCGCAGATGCCGACAAGCAGCACTGACAGGACGTGTCGCATAATCTCCTCCCACAGGTTTGGCTGCCTTCCCGCAGCCACCCTGCCCGCTAAGATAGTGCCAGATACAGGGTCAAACCCAACCAATACTTTTGGCGCATTGCGCGAGTCAGACACGCGGTTAGGATTGCGCCGGGCATCGCGCTGAATGCGGATCCGCCCAAGCCCCGGGGAGATAGAGATGATGCGATGCGCTCTTGCGGCTCTGTTACTGGCGGGAGCATTGCCGGTTCAGGCGGCGGAACCCACATGGACCGATCTTTCGGCGATTCTTTACGAAGACCGTGAATTGCTGGATGGCAGCGCGTTCATCGAGATCAACAGCCCCTATCGCACCGATAACGATGCACGCACACAGATTGCCGCGCAGATCAACGCCCCGGCCGGGCGGATGCTGGGCAAGGTGAGCCTGATCCTTGACGAGAATCCGATGCCGGTTTCGGCGGTCTTTGCCTTTGATGCGCCCCTGCCCCGGTTCTTTTTCGATGTGACAATGCGGATCAACGGACCGACGCCGCTGCACGTGGTAGCGGAAACCACCGATGGGCAGCTTTACGTAGCCGAGACCTTTGTAAAGACCTCGGGTCAGGGGGCCTGCGCGGCCCCGCCCGGATCAGATTTGGACGTTGCGCTGGAGACGCTGGGAGAAATGGATATCCTGATCGGCGCAAACCGGGAAAGCGCAACAACGCTCGACCGGCTGGGCGCGCTCGCGCAGCGCGAAAAACGCGTCGATGTGGACATCAGCCACCCAAGCCTGTCGGGGATGCAGATGGACCAGATCACCCTGCTGTTCATCCCGATGCGCTATGTCGAAACGCTCGACGTGGATCTGGACGGGGCGGGATATGTGGAGATGACCGGCAGTATTTCATTGTCGGAAAATCCGCGCATCGGCATGTCGGTGCCCGGCCGCACGCAGACGGTGGGCGTGACCATGACCGACACGGATGGAACCGTAACCCATGCGCAGAAATCGGTAGAGGGTTACTGAGGCTCGGGCTGCTCGGGCGTGATCTCTTCCGTCGGGTAGTCGAAAAAGGTCCAGCTGTCAGTGCCCTCGGGCATCCAGTAGACATTTTCGTACCCGTATTCGAGCGCGCGCTTGGCCGCGTTCCACGACATCCAGCAATCAGCAAGGCAGAAGAACAGGACGGGGTGCGTTTTGTCGCCATCCGTCGCCTTTTCTAGCCCGGTGCGGAAATAGGTATCTGTCACCTCAGCAATGGCGCCATAGCCCACGTTTGGCAACCAGATTGAACCGGGAATGGAATGGCGGGGTTTGTCGCGCCAGATCGTGCCTTTTGGCAGGTTCTGAGGTTTTGGCGGTCGGGGCAGTACATCGACGAATGCGATGCCGCCCGATTGCCAGAGTTCATAGGTTTCCTCGGGGCCGACGACGGTTGCACCCTTGAGGGTTTCCGGGACGGGGGCGCGGTAGTGATCCTGCCGGTACTCCGATGGCTCCTCTGTCTGGGCGTGGGCGGGACCGGTCACAATGGCCAGCACCAGAAGCGCGGCCAGCGGTTTCAATTCGAAACGTTCAGGACTTCGGTGCCCTGATCGTTCAAAAGCGGCACGCCCGCCTCTGTCAGCAATTCATTGATCCGGTCCTGGTTGCGGCGGATCAGTGAGTTCAACTTGCGCTCCCATACTTTTTCTCCCTGACGCACGCCCATGGTGATCCGGAAATAAAGCCGCGGTGGCAGGGTTTCCTTGGTCAGCGGCGTGACTTGCAGATCAGGGTAGCTGGCCTTGACCAGCGGACCGGCGAGCGGGCCCCAAAGGATCGCCACCCCGGTTTCCCCGGCACTCAGATCCTCGAGCAGCTGAACAGCGGGTGAGTCATAGCGCGTATCAACGATAAGCTGATAGGCCTTGGCACGGGTCAACAGACCGTTGCGGGCCATATGCGTGGCCGGCGGGCTGCCAGCGATAATGCCGATTTTCACCTCTTTAAGCGCCGGATCCGACAGCGTATCGACATCGGCCAGCGGGCTGCCTTTCGGCGCGATGATCGTATAGGCCGAGGTCATGTAGTGGTTGGTGTTCAGGACCAGTTCATGCCCTTCGGCATAGCCCATCACCACGTCACACTGGTTCGCGCCAAGCGTATTGCGAATGAACCCGGTGGCCATCGGATACCATGTATATTGCACCGGAAGGTCGAGTTCGCCCGCCATCAGGTCAGCCAGCTTGTTCTCGTAACCCTGCTCCCGATCATCGGACATCGGGAAATTCGCAGGATCGGCGCAGACCCTGAACGCTGTATGCGACACCAGGTCCGAAGTCTGCGCCGCGCCGGGTCCTGACAGGGAGGCCAGCAGGACCGACCCCAGGATCCAGACAATGTGTCTAGCCGAGGCAGGCATTCTCGTCTTCCCGGATGACATCCGATTTGGATTCCTTTTTCGCCGGACGTCCTCTTTCGACGGCTCCGGCACCGCGTGCCTTGAGATAGACATAGATATCATCGAGATAGCACATGACATTCGGGTTCTCGCCAAAGGCGGGCATCACCGAATTCTCGGAGGCGTTGACCTTTTTCCGTCCGTTCACCACCACATCGACAAAATCGTAATAGTCCATGTCGATGGCCGATTTTTTCAGAGCCGGGGCATAGGACGAGCCTTCGCCCTCGGGACCGTGGCAGACGTGGCATTCCGAATGGTAACGACGGAACCCGGAGTAGGTCCGCCAGTCGACGGTGCCATCCTCGGCCACATTGAATGTCGGTATGTCATCTTCGGTGTAATACCGACCGTCCTCGTTATAGGCTGCGGCCAGATTATCCTGCGCGGCGGCCGTATGGCCCCAGCCTGCAACGAGGCCCGCAGTCAGGAGGATTCCCAGTACTCTCATCATTCATACCCTTGCTTCGATCCAGAGGACCGGCCCGGGGATCGCCCGCGCCGGTCCGGGTTCGTGGCCTGTCGGATCAATCCGGCAGGGTGAAGACGGTCAGCTGTCCGCCAAGTGCGGTATAGTCGCTGAGCGCGGCGTAACCGCCCACGGCGCCAAGCCCGTCATTCGGGTTGGTGAGACCGGCCGCAAGACCGATACCCGCCCAGCCACCGACACCGGACAGGATGCCGACATACTGCTTGCCTTCGGAGGTATAGGTCATGACGTTACCGATGATGCCCGAGGGGGTCTTGAAGCTGTAAAGCTCATCCCCGGTTTCCGCATCGATTGCCTTGAGATAGCCTTCGAGCGTGCCGTAGAAGACAACGCCACCGGCTGTCGCCAGCGCACCGGACCAGACCGAGAACTGTTCGGGTATGGACCACTTGATCTCGCCATTGATGTTATCCCAGGCGATAAAGTTACCCATGCCGCCATGGCTGTCCGGCGCGGGATACATGGCGAGCGTCGCACCCACATAGGGCTGACCCGCCGCATAAGCGACCCGGAAAGGTTCGTAGTCCATGCAGACGTGGTTGGTCGGGACATAGAAGGTCTGCGTATCCGGCGAATAGGCTGCCGGTTGCTGGTCCTTGGTGCCAAGCGCCGCCGGGCAGATGCCGGTCGAGTTCACGTCCTCGCCGTTCTGTTCGGTCGAATACTGGGCAACCACTTCGGGACGACCATAGGTGTCAGAATCCGGGTCCATGTCGACGCCGGTGGTCCAGTTCACCGCCGGGTCGTATTTCTCGGCCACCAGGAGCTCACCGGAAACGCGATCCATCGTGTAGGCGATGCCGTTCCGGTCGAAGTGGGTCAGCAGCTTGCGCTCTTCGCCGTCGATCTCCTGTTCTGTCAGGATCATTTCGTTGACGCCGTCATAGTCCCATTCGTCATGGGGCGTCATCTGGTAGACCCACTTGGCCATACCGGTATCGATATCGCGGGCCATGATGGTCATGGACCAGCGGTTATCGCCGGGACGCTGCGCGGGGTTCCATGTCGACGGGTTGCCGGTGCCGTAATAGAAGAGGTTCTCATCCATATCGGCCGCGTACCAGCCCCAGGTGGTGCCGCCACCGATCTGCCACTGGTCGCCTTCCCATGTATTTGTGCCCGAATCCGCACCCACCGGTTCGCCCAGATGGGTGGTGTTCTCGGGATCCATCAGGATGTCGCTGTCAGGCCCCATCGAATAGGCACGCCATTCCTGCTCGCCGGTTTCGATGTTGTAGGCGGTGACATGGCCGCGCACACCGAATTCACCGCCCGAAATGCCGACGATGATCTTGTCCTTGACCGGCAGAACCGTCGCGGTGTTGGTCTCACCCTTGGACGGGTCACCGTTGACCTTGGACCAGACGACCTCGCCGGTTTCCGCGTCAAGCGCCACCACAGTGGTGTCGGCCTGATGCAGAAATACCTTGCCCTCGGCATAAGCCACACCCCGGTTCACCGTGTCGCAACACATGACCGGTATGACGTCCGGATCCTGCTTGGGTTCGTATTTCCATTTGATCTTGCCGCCGTCGGTCAGATCGAGCGCGTAGACGATGTTCGGGAACGGCGTATGCAGATACATGGTATCGCCGATCACGAGGGGCGAGCCTTCATGGCCGCGCAAAACGCCGGTAGACATTGTCCAGGCGACCTGAAGGTCACCGACGTTTTCCTTGTTGATCGAATCCAGCTTGGAATAGCGCTGATTCTTGTAGTCGCCGGTCTGAATGGCCCATTGATTGGGGTCGTTCATATCCTCGATCAGCCCGTCATTTGCGTAGGCCATTCCGGCCGAGCAAAAGGCTAACGTGGATGTCAAAGCCAGTAGCTTCTTCATTTTCAACTCCCTTTGTATGGTGTGCTGCCGTCACTTTTTCCGTCCGTGACGCCCTTTGGGCGGGTGTTTCGGAAAAATCGGCAAAAGCCCGGTTCTTTAGTGGTTCCTCCCCCCGGGCCGGCTTCCGTTACGTCCGCATCGTCCTCCCTTCTCTCAATTGAATGTGGCCAGATATGCGATCACATCTGCCCTTTCGTCGTCTTTCCGAAGCCCTGCGAAGGTCATCTTTGTCCCGTCGACAAAGTCCTTCGGTTTCTCAAGGAATTCGGCCAGTGCTTCCGGTGTCCAGACCAGCCCGCCCTCCCCGGCGGCGACCAGAGCATCGGAATAGGAAAATTCGTCGTAAGTGGCCGCATCGCGCCCGACGATGCCGTTCAAAACCGGACCGGTCTTGGATTTGGCATCCGGGCCAACTTCGTGGCAGGCCTTGCATTTGCGAAAGACTTTTTCGCCTTTTTCGGGATCTCCCGCGTCCTGTGCCAGCGCGACCGAGCCGGAACAGGCGGTAATGAAAATCGTACAGAACGCTTTGAACATGGTGGCTTTCATTGGCTTCCCTTCTTTCAGTGCCTGCCGTTCAGCAACCGTTCCGCGTGCCAATCGACATGATCGCCCGCGAAGGTCGCGACAAAGTAATAGCTGTGGTCATAGCCCGCCTGCATCCGCACCTGGCCGGGCTGCCGGCGCTTGGCCATGACGCTAACCAGCGCCTCAGGTTTCAAGAGGTCAAGGAACTGGTCCTGCGAGCCCTGATCGATCAGGAGATCCCCCTTCCAGCCATGTTCCTCGAGCAGGATCGTGGCGTCGTAACAGGACCAGTTCGATTCATCGTCACCAAGATATTCGCTCAGCTGCTTGCGGCCCCAGTCCGACCGGGTCGGGTTCACGATCGGCGCAAAGGCCGACACCGACTGGTAAAGCTCCGGGTTGCGCAGGGCGATGGTCAGCGCCCCATGGCCACCCATCGAATGGCCGGTAATGCCGTGCCGGTCGGTCACCGGGAAATTCCGCTCCACGATATCGCGCAGTTCCGAGACGACGTAGTCATACATGCGGAAATGGCTGCTCCACGGATCGCGGGTGGCGTTCACGTAGAACCCGGCCCCCTGCCCGAGGTCATAGGCTTCGTCATCGGCGACACCCTGACCGCGCGGCGAGGTATCGGGAAAGACCAGCGCCAGCCCAAGATCGGCGGCATGGGCCTGAAACCCGCCCTTGTTCATGGCGTTTTCATGGGTGCAGGTCAGACCGGAGAGATACCAGAGCACGGGCACCGGGCCGTCCTCGGCCTGCGGCGGCAGGTAGAGTGCAAAGGTCATCTCGACCCCGCAGGTATTCGACGGATGCCGGTAAACCAGCTGCTTGCCACCGAAACTCTTGTTTTCCGAAACCAGCTCCATGTTCTGTCCTAGTACTCCACCACGGCCCTGATGGACTTGCCTTCGTGCATGAGGTCGAAGCCCTTATT
>JAAEZD010000095.1:0-2001 GCA_018223035.1 Paracoccaceae bacterium | reverse complement strand
GGTTTTGCAGGCTTATGTGTCAATGACGTATAGCATGCGCACTGGAAGGGCAAGTTGGCAACTGATGCCGGAGCTAGGCAGCAGTATGCTCTGTCCGTTGGTAGCAGCGGTCCTTGACCAAATATCTTGTCGCATTTTCTGACCGAACCAACCAGCCGGGCTGTCATTTAGGGCTATTGGATGCGTGAATCTATCCGGCCTTTTGCGAAGCTTTGTTGCTTCTGGCCTCGATGGGATCCGCTTGTTTTCGTGCCTTCCAAGATGACCGGCCTTTGATGGCCATCGCTCCTTACAGGCTGTGAATAGGCGGCCCATGCCGTTACACCATCGTCTTTCACCTCGCATCTCTACATTCGAAGCGTCGCGCGCCCCGGTTATGCGGTTTTGTAGCTTTCTCCATTGCGCAACACGGCCCAGGCGATGCGTGCTGTTTTGTTGGCGACTGCCACGAGGGTTTTGTTGTGGCCCGCGCGAGCAAGTAGGTCCTGCGCCCATTTGGCCGCCGATCACTTCGCCCGGCGATCCGGATCAGGACAGACCTCGCACCGTGGATGAGCTGGCGGCGCAAGTATTGATTGCCCCGTTTGCCTATGCCGCCAAGCCGAGGTTTGCCCCCAGTCGTGTATTGTCTGGGAACCAAACCGATCCATGCTGCCATAGCGCGGCCCGACGAGAAGTGCCTCCCGTCATCGACGGCGGCAATCAATGCGGTTGCGATCACCGGCCCGATGCCGGGGAGGGTAGCCAGTCGTTTGCAGCGATCATCGGTTTTGCAAATTGCGATCAGCTTTCGATCGATCTCGGCCACGCGCTTGTCAGAGGCCTCGAACTCAGTAATGAGTGCATTGAAGTTCTGCTTCGCCAGGGTCGACAGTTTGGCTTCGGCAACAGCGGTCCTGATATCCTTGCGGAACCGGACGGCACCGACAGGAATGACAACGCCATATTCCCCAAGAAGACCACGGATATGATTGATCAGTCCGGTGCGTTGCGTGATGAGCCGGTCGCGTGTTCGGTGCAGCATTTGCAAATCCTGTTGCTCAGTCGTCTTCACCGGTACAAACCGCATAGTCGGACGCTGTGCGGCCTCGTGGATCGCCTCTGCATCGACCGCGTCATTCTTCGAGCCTTTGACGAATGGCATAACGAAGCGTGGGTGAATGAGGCGAACAGGAAATCCCATGGCCCCGAAACGACGCCCCCAATGATGAGCGCTGGCACAGGCTTCCATGGCAATGGCTTCAGGAGAAAGTTCCTGAACGGCGGCTTCAAGTTTTGATCTGGTTACCTTCCTCGAGATCACCTCGCCGTCATTGCTAATCCCGTGAATGTGGAAAGATTGCTTTCCCAAATCAATCGCGAGCAACTGCATTTTATGAACTCCTTCTGCTTGTCATGTATGCCGAAAAATATCGGCTTGGGTGCAAGGGGCGTCCATTCCATAAGATGAACAAGAAATCCGGAACGTCGAAGGACGCAGCTGACAAGCTGGTCAAAGGCATCCGCCGCAAGACGCGCAAACAGTATTCTGCTGAAGAGAAAATCAGGATCGTGCTGGCAGGCCTGCGCGGCGAAGAAAGTATTGCCGCACTCTGCCGCCGTGAGGGCATCAGTGAGAGCCTGTATTACACGTGGTCGAAGGAATTTCTCGAAGCGGGCAAGCAGCGCCTGGCAGGAGATACTGCCCGTCAGGCGACCTCACCGGAGGTCAAGGAACTGCGCTCGGAGGCGACCGCGCTCAAGGAAGTCGTTGCCGACCTGACCTTGGAAAATCGCCTGCTCAAAAAAAGCATGATCGGGGATGGGGAGTACGAGGCATGAGGTATCCCGGATCGGAAAAGCTGGAGATCATCCGCACCGTCGAAGCCTCACATCTGCCCGCCCGTCAGACGCTGGCCATGCTCGGCATCCCACGCACGACCTATTACCGCTGGTATGACCGTTGGTGTCACTGTACCCTATTTAATCAGATTCTGCGGATTCAGCTCATTTTGGGGCGTT
>JAAEZD010000014.1:0-140493 GCA_018223035.1 Paracoccaceae bacterium | reverse complement strand
AAATCACCTCCCCGAACTGTCGGCCCCGCGCGCCGAGGATGCAAGATGGTTGAGGGGGATGGGGGCCAAGGGAGCGGCTTGTGGGTAACGTTTTGCCCAAGCAGATAGCGCGCCCATACCGGCGCGGGATTTCTGGGTGCGGATGAGAGACGCCGCTCTGGACTTCTTTCCGATGGCTGTCTGCGCAGAGCATCCGAATACCGAGCCTTGTTTTTTCACAATGCCGTGCGGATCGTTTATTGTCGTGGCCAGCGCCCCATCTATCATCTGAATCCACATGTCGCGGAGGTCGCAAGGATGCGACCGGTGGCGTTGCCTTGCTGCCAAGATGCCGCTTCGCCCAGACACGAAGGGAGACAGAAATGACCCCGTACCGCCCTACCCGCCGTGCCCTTATCCTGACCGGTGCCGCCGCAGCCGCGGCCGTAACAACCGGCGGCGGGCTGGTGACACCCGCCCGCGCCGCAGGCGTTGCGCCGACCCCTTCGATGCGCGGCGGCGCAAACAACTACCTGCCAGGCGCACCAATCGTCGAGCGGATTGGCGGCGGCGGGTTCTGGATGTCTGGCACCGTGCGTCGTGCCGGGGACGGTGCGCCGCTGGAAGGCGTGCGCATCCAGATCTGGGCCCACACCACCGAGGGACACGAGCGTGATCCGCATAGCCATGGCGCGACACTGACCCGGGCGGATGGGACATTCCGGCTGGAGATGCCGCAGATCATTCCCGCCTTTGGACAGGCGCATGGCCATCTTGCTTATGACGACCCGGCGTTCGAGACGGTCTTTCTGAGGCCTGTCATGAGTAGCCCGAATGACACGAGTCTCAATGCGGATTTCGTGCTCAAACCCGCCTGACGCAGGGTGCCCTTACGTCCTTTCCTGATCTGGCTCGCGCTTGTCGTTGCGATCGTCGGGCCGCTTGCCATCGCTTCGTCCAGCCCACTGCTGGCTTGGCGGCAACCGGTCTATATCATCGCCGGTTTCGCCGGGGTCTGCGGCTTGGCGATGCTGCTCCTGCAACCGCTACTTGCCTCGGGTCGCCTGCCGGGCCTCACCCTGCCAGTCTCGCGGCGGATACACCGGTTTCTGGGTGCCCTACTGGTGGCGGTGGTGATCGTCCATGTCGCAGGCCTGTGGGTGACCAGCCCGCCCGATGTGATCGACGCGCTGACCTTTGCCTCGCCCACGCCGTTTTCGGCATGGGGCGTCATTGCCATGTGGACGATTTTCCTGACCGGTTTGATCGCAGCGCTGCGCCGTCGGCTGCGTCTTTCGCCACGACAATGGCAGTGGATCCACATGGCGTTGGCGGTGGTGATCGTGGTAAGCACCATCGTCCACGCGCTGCTGATCGACGGCACCATGGGCACCCTGTCCAAGGCCATGCTCTGCGCGCTGGTGGCGGGTTCGGCGCTTTGGGTCATGATCGACATGAAACGCCGTCGAAGCGGGAAGCGACGCAGCCTGTAGACTGCGCCTTTAGGTTTCTTCACGGCTTGGGACGGGCGGCGAGTTCCGCTTCGAGCTGTGCGATTCTTTCGTCCCGTTGAATGAGCGCCGCGCGCACATCTTCTGCCTCGAAGCGCTGGGGTATGTTCTGGCGGCAGTTCACGTCCCATGTGCCGATGTCGAACATGATTGCCCGTTCGGGACGGCCCCTGCCGTTTTCCGACACCAGGCGTCCCAGCAAGGCGGGATCATCCTCGACCACGCGCGCCCTGCCCCAGAGTTTGATCCGGCGACGCTGTGTGTAGTCGATGAGGAACAGGAAGGCCTGCGGATTCTCGGAGAGGTTGCCGAGCGTGATATACTGCCGGTTGCCCGCCAGATCGGCAAACCCGATCTGATAATCGTCGAGCACCTTAAGAAACCCGGCCGGGCCGCCACGATGCTGAATATAGGGCTGCCCTGAGGCGCTTGCGGTGCCGAGAAACACGCTGGTCTGGGCGGCGATGAAATCTGCCAGATCGGGCGTAATCCGGTCCGGCCAGGGATTCTGGGCATCGCCGCCGACAAAGAGATCGCGCGACCCCTTGGCCTCTTGCTGCGCCTTAACGGCCAGTGAAAAGGCAATGTCGCTGGGTGTATGATGGGTCATGGTGTGGTCCCTCTGCCTTTCGATACGCTTTTATCCTTCGCCGGGTCATGGACGGTCGGCTGGTTCCTGTCGCAGGCGCTCATACTCACTTGTGGCTTGTTCCCGAGAACCGTTTGTCCGGCTAAACTTGCACCTTCCGCGTTTCGAAAACAGATCGTAAGATTGCAAGGCACCCTTCCGGAAAGTGGGAATATGGCGGACCGTCTCGATTCCATGTCCATCCTTGTTGCAGCCGTCGATGCCGGAAGCCTGTCTGCGGGCGCGCGCCAACTCGGCCTGCCCCTTGCCACGGTCAGCCGCCGGATCGCCGATCTGGAGTCCAGTCTGGGCACGCAGCTGATGCACCGGTCGGCACGGGGAGTGAAACTGACTGACCCCGGTGCGGCCTATGTCGCTGCCTGTCGGCACATTCTCGAAGAGGTCTCGGAAGCGGAACGCATTGCTTCTGGTGAATTCTCCCTGCCACGCGGAGTGCTGACGCTGTCGACGCCGATCGTGTTCGGGCGGTTGCATGTGCTGCCCTGTGCGGTCGAATTTCTACAAGAATACCCCGAGGTGGAGCTGCGGCTGGAACAGACCGACCGGCCGATCAGCCTGAGCGAAGAACATGTGGATGCAGCGATCCGGATTGGCCACCTGCCCGACAGCAGCCTGCGGGCAAGGCGGGTGGGCGCGGTCCGGCAGGTGGTCTGTGCCAGCCCGGCCTACCTGAAAAAGAGAGGCCGTCCGGACAAGCCCAGCGACCTGAGCACACATGACTGCATCGTTTTCGAAAACCTGATGAGCAATGAGCGCTGGTCATTCGGCGATGGGACGGACAAGCGCGCGGTGCCGATCCGCTCGCGGTTGACCGTGAATACGGCCGAGGCCGCCATCGATGCCGCTGTTGCCGGTTTGGGCGTGACCCGCGTGCTGTCCTATCAGGTCGCTGGCGCCGTGGCCTCGGGGCAGCTTGAGATCCTGCTGGAAAAGTACGAGCCTTCACCCTGGCCGGTCAGCATCCTGTTTCGCGACGGTCTTGTGCTGCGAAAGCTGAGGGCTTTCATCGATTTCGCCGCGCCAAGGCTGGAAAAGGCGCTGGCCGGATAGATTGTTGGCAAGGGAAGAGGGGTTTGCGGCTTGGGCCGTCGGACAGATGCACCGTGTGCGAGCGCACCAAGAAGACTAAATTGGAGCCCACCAACCAGTCATACAGCAATGGCAAAGCCAGACCGGGCCGGACGATCTGCGTGACCGGCCCGGTCAAAGATCATACAGCTGGCAGCTGATCGAGGTATTTGTCCAGCGTCACCGGATAGTCGCGCACGCGCACCCCGGTTGCATTGTAGACCGCGTTTGCGACTGCCGCCGCCACACCGCAGAGCCCAAGCTCACCCACGCCCTTGGCCTTGAGCGGGCTTGATTGGGGATCGAGCGTGTCGAGGAACATCACCTCCTGATCGGGGATGTCCATGTGGACCGGCACCTCATAATTCGCGAGGTCATGTGTCACGAAAAAGCCACGGCCCTCGTCGATGGCAAGGTCTTCCATCATCGCCGCGCCGACGCCCATCACCATGCCGCCGATCACCTGACTGCGCGCGGTAATCGGGTTAAGGATGCGCCCCGCGTCGCAGGCCGCCAGCATACGGCGCAGCCGAATCTCACCGGTTGCCACATGCACGCCGACCTCGACGAAATGCGCGGCGAAAGTCGAAACGATTTCCTCGTCGCGGGAATCGCTGAATTCCATCGAGTATTCGGCGACGATCTCGCCCTCAGAGGCAATCGATGCGAGGGTCATCTGTTTTTCGCCCGTATGGACACCCGCGTTCTTGAAAGTGAGCGAGTCGGTATCGTTCACCCCGATCTTCTTGGCGATCTCGCTGCGCAAGGCAAGGCAGGCCGCATAGGTACCTGCGGTCGAGCTTGCCGCGCCCCATTGCCCGCCTGAACCGGCGGAAACCGGAAAGTCACTGTCACCCAGCCGAACCTCGACCATATCAAGCGGCAGCCCCATGGTTTCAGCAGCAGTCTGCGCGATGATCGTGTAGGACCCTGTGCCGATGTCGGTCATGTCGGTTTCAACGATGAGCCGACCGTCGGGCTGCAGCCTGACCCGTGCCCCGGAGTCCTGTGCCGGGCTGCCGCGATATGCGCCCGCCATACCATGACCGATCAGCCAGTTGCCGTCGCGGCGCTGGCCCGGCGTGGCGTTGCGATCACCCCAGCCAAAGGCCTCTGAACCCTGGTTCAGACATTCGACAAAATGCCGTTCCGAGAAAGGCTTGTCCGGATCTTCGGGATCGACCTGTGTGTCGTTGATGGCGCGGAATTCCACCGGATCCATGCCCAGCTTCTCCGCCATCTCATCCATCGCGATTTCAAGCGCCATGAGACCGGCCGCTTCGCCCGGTGCGCGCATCGCGTTCGCTTCGGGCAGGTGCATTTCCGCCAGATGCTTGACGATCAGTCGATTTTCACCCGCGTAGAACTTCTGGGTCTGGCTGATCGCGTTTTCTCCATCTCCGCCGGGAAAGGTATGCGAGATGGCCTCATGCGCGATGGCGGTGATTTTCCCATCCTGTTGCGCGCCAATCCGGATACGCTGGATCGTCGACGCCCGGTGGGTCGTATTGTTCATCACCATCGGACGCGGCAGCATCACCTTGACCGGTCGACCGGCCTTGCGCGCGCCAAGCGCGGCCATTACCGAATCCGCCCGCAGGAACAGCTTGCTGCCGAAACCGCCACCGATGAAGGGGCTGTCGATACGCACATATTCCGGGTCCATTTCAAGCGTCGTGGCAAGCGCTTGCCGTGTCCATTCGATCATCTGGTTCGAGGTCCAGACCGTCAGCTTTCCGTCCTTCCAGGCGGCGATGGACGCATGCGGTTCCATCATCGCATGGCTTTGACTGGGCGTGCGGTACTCCTGATCGAGCGTCACCTCAGCCGCTTCGAACGCCGCTTCGAAATCGCCAACCCGGCTGACCGGATCGGAACGATCCTCGCGCTTTTCCTGCCACACGGCTTCTAGGTCATAGCTGCCCTTCGTCACATCATAGTCCACCTTGATCAGGGCAGCGGCGGCACGAGCCTGTTCAAGGGTGTCTGCAACAACGACACCAATGGCCTGATGGTAATGCGCGACCTCCGCGCCGCCGAAAAGCGGCGCAACGTTCATGTCTGAGGGTATCGGCATCTCGCCCGTGTCGAGCGTGGTGACGATAGCGACCACACCCGGCGCGTTGAGCGCGGCCTCGGTGTCCATATTGGTGATGCGGCCCTGAGCGATGGTCGAAACCACCGGGTAGCCAACAAGCTGACCCTCGGCGACATCATGGCGTTCATAGGCATAAGGGGCCCGGCCCGATACCTTCAGCGGCCCGTCGACACGCGGCGTGGGTTTGCCGACGACTTTGGAATCGTCAAAGACGTTTTCTCCGGCTGGTTCATTGAATTCCATCGTTTCACTCCTCTGCCAGCATGGCGGCAAGCGTGCGCTCAGCCAGCGTGATCTTGAATGCGTTTTCCTCGGTCGGACGCGCGCCGTCGAGCAGGCGCGCCATCACGGCGCGTGCGCCGTTCGGCAGCTCGGCATCGGCCTCATCAGACCGCCAAGGTTTCGGCGCGACGCCGCCAAGCGCCACCCGACCGGTGCCATCCGGCTGACGGATCAGGGCGACGGATACGAGCGCGAAAGCATATGACGACCGGTCGCGCACCTTGTGATAGGCATGAGTGCCGCCAACAGGGGCTGGCAGGGTCACGGCGGTGATGATCTCCCCCGGCATCAGCGCGTTTTCCTGCTCCGGCGTGTCGCCGGGAAGCTTGTGGAAATCGGCTAGCGGGATCTGGCGGGTCATACCGACCGGCGTGATCGTTTCTACCGTCGCATCCAGCGCCCGCATGGCCACGGCCATATCGCTTGGATGGGTGGCAATGCAGCTGTCCGACGTACCGATGACCCCAAGCTGCCGCGAGAAAGCGCCTTCGCTGAGCGCACCACAGCCCGAACCCGGCTCGCGCTTGTTGCAGGGTTGGGCCGTGTCGTAAAAATATGGACAACGCGTTCTTTGCAGCAGGTTCCCGGCGGTCGTCGCCTTGTTACGCAACTGCCCCGAAGCGCCTGCCACCAATGCACGACTGAGCACACCATAATCGCGACGCACGGTTTCATGCGCGGCCAGATCGGTGTTGCTTACCAGCGCGCCGATGCGAAGACCGCCATCGTCGGTCGCGGAAATTTCGTCCAGCCCCAGACCGTTCACGTCGATCAGGTGGACAGGCGTTTCAATCTCGAGCTTCATCAGGTCGAGCAGGTTGGTGCCACCCGCGATGAACTTGGCGCCTTCGACCTCGGCGGCGCGCGCCGCTGCCTGCGCCGCGTCGCCGGCGCGTTCGTAGGAAAAGGGTCTCATGCCTGTTCCTCCGCTACCTTGGTGATCGCGGCAAGGATGTTCGAGTAGGCACCGCAGCGGCAGATATTGCCGGACATACGTTCGCGGATTTCGTCATCTGTCATCTTGATCTGCGCGGTAAGATCGTCGGTCACGTGGCTGGGGATTCCGGCACGGATTTCGTCCAGCACCGAGCGGGCCGACATGATCTGGCCGGGAGTGCAATAGCCGCACTGAAACCCGTCATTTGCCACGAAAGCCGCCTGCATCGGGTCGAGATCGTCGGGCGTACCGACGCCTTCGATCGTCTGAATCTCGTCACCGTCATGCATGACCGCGAGCGAGAGGCAGGAATTCACCCGCTGACCGTTCACCGTGCAGGTGCAAGCGCCACATTGACCGTGGTCGCAGCCCTTCTTTGTGCCGGTGAGCTTCAGATTTTCGCGCAGAAGATCAAGCAGCGTGGTGCGGTTGTCGATCGTCAGTTCCTGTTCTACCCCATTGACGGTGAGCGTGATGGTGGAATCTTCGGCGCCGGACGGCGTAAGGGCCGCTCTGCTTTGCGCTGCTGACCGCTGGCCGGTAGCCGCGCCGATCGCGACTGCCGCACTGCTCGCGACAAGTGTGCGCCGGCGGATTTCGAATTCGATTGGGGCCCCCATGGTCATATCCTCATTTTTGGCTGTCGGCTCTTGGCCGGTTGCTGAATTCATCTGGGTCATGAGGGGGAACTAGCAGCAATGCGGCATCCGACTACCCCTGTCTCGCTCACCAGCAATTGACTGGCGATTTCACGATCGGAGACTATTCGCGAAAAACGAAGGTCGTTGCCGGCCGAAGCCTGCAGGCAGGGATGCCAGATATCGGAAGCGTTTGCCGGGTGATGCAAGAAGAGGAAAAATGGTGCGGGTGAAGGGACTTGAACCCCCACGCCTTGCGGCGCCAGAACCTAAATCTGGTGCGTCTACCAATTCCGCCACACCCGCCTGCGCCGGGACAGATGTCCGCTGCGCTGGCGCCTCATAGCAAAGGTAAATGCGGGATGCGAGGGCTAATTTACCTTACCTGGCGGCCATTTCCGAACGCATCTTACGGGCCACACCTGCCATTCAGCAGGTCGCGAAAAACTTGTGGAAGCTGTTCCGGCAGGTCCTCGGCGATGAGGCCCGGGCCAAAGCTGCGCGCACATTCCACATGCAGCCATGCCGCGGACCCGGCCGCCTTGAGTGGCGGAAATCCGCGCGCCAGCAGGCCGGTAATGAAACCGGCGAGCACATCGCCCGCCCCTGCCGTCGCAAGCCAGGGCGCCGCGCGGTCATAGACGGCGGCGTTCAGCAGGCAACGCCCGCTGGGATCGGCGATCACCGTATCGGGGCCCTTGAGCAGCAGGGTGCAACCAGCCCGTCGCGCCGCCGCGCGCGCCGCATCGACCCGAGAATAGGCCGGTCCCATAGTTGGCGTGCCGCTGAGCTTTTCGGCGAGATCAGGGAAGAGTCGTGCGAATTCCCCGCCATGCGGGGTCAGGACACAAGCGTCGTGCAGCGCGTCGAAGAGCGTGTCGGGGGTATCGGCAAACGCGCTGAGCGCATCCGCGTCGAGCACTGTCGGGCGGGCCGTCTTTAGCGCGGCGGGCACGAGATCGCGCGCCCTCTCCTGCCCCAGTCCCGGCCCCAGGCAGAGCGCGTTGAGCCGCGGGTCTTCGAGCGCGGCGTCGAGACCTGGCCGATCCGCGATACGACGCAGCATGATAGCGGTCAGATGTATCGCCGATTCGTGACAGGCGGCAGGCGGCGCGCCCAGTGTCACCAGCCCCGCGCCGATCCTAAGCGCCCCGCGCGCCGCGAGCCTTGCCGCGCCGGTCTTACCCGGACCGCCCGAGAGCACGAGCGCGTGGCCATGGCCGTATTTGTGATCGGCACTGCGCTTGGCGAGCGCGTCGAGATCGATACCGGATGTTTCGAGCAGGTGAACCGGTGTCATCTATCCGCCTCCGGCGGGAGTATTTCGAGCAAGAGGAAAATCAAAGGCCGATATCCGCAATCACGAGCTTTCCGCAATAGGAAGGACCATCGGCTAGGTAATGGCCCAGCTTGGCACGGTGAAAGGTGATGGTGAGATCGGCGGGAATGGCACCCATGTCGCGGCCGGAATCGCTGCAAAGCCCACTGGGAATGTCGACGGCGACCCGTTTCGGTTGATGGCGCCCGTCGCTGGCGTTCAGGGCCGGATGCAGGCGGATGGTGTCGTCGAGCGGGCGGTTCAGCCCGGTGCCGAAGAGCGCGTCGATGCAAAGATCCGGGTTTTGAACCGGGGGCTGTTCCCAAGGCATGACGGGGTTCTTTTCAGACCAGAGCGCGTGGTTCGCACGGGCGTCGGGGGGCAGTTTCGCCGGATCGCCAAAGAGTTTCAGATCGACCTGCCAGCCCCGGTTGCGAAACAGTCGGGCGATCACGAAACCATCCCCACCATTGTTGCCGGGACCGCAGAGAACCACCGCCGTTCCCGGTTCTGTGGCCAGTCCGGGCCAGGTCCCGAAAATGGCCTTTACCACCGCTTGCCCAGCGTTTTCCATCAACTCGGCCCCGCGTGTCCGGCCGCCCTGAATGGCGCTTTGTTCGGCTTCGCGCATCTGCTCAGCTGTCCAGACTTCGGCCATATGGCCACCTCCGTTCACAAATTGACTAATTTTTAATCGCAACGCACAAAAAAATATCGCACAATCCGGTTCTGTCTTGCCACCCAAACCCCAATACCCCTAACCGATTGTGGCGGGTAGGCAGAAATGATCTGACCCGGACGAAACGCGGTTGAGAGGAGCCCCCAATGAAAAAGATCGAAGCCATCATCAAACCGTTCAAGCTGGACGAGGTGAAGGAAGCGTTGCAGGACGTTGGGGTCCAGGGGCTCTCTGTGATCGAAGTCAAGGGATTTGGCCGTCAGAAGGGCCATACCGAACTATATCGTGGCGCAGAATACGTGGTCGACTTTCTGCCGAAGGTGAAAATCGAGGTGGTGCTGGACGACGATCAGGTCGAAGGTGCCATCGAGGCAATCATCGCTGCCGCGAAGACCGACAAGATCGGGGATGGTAAAATCTTTGTCACATCGGTTGAACAGACCATCCGCATCCGGACCGGTGAAACCGGCTCGGACGCGCTTTGATAAGTCAAACTCTCAGAAATAGGGGAAGATAGGGAATGAGCAAGGACGCAGTTCTCAAGCTAATCAAGGATGAAGACATCGAATATGTCGACATCCGTTTCACGGATCCGCGCGGCAAGTTGCAGCACGTCACCGTCATGTCGGACCAGGTCGACGAGGATTTCCTCGAAGAAGGTTTCATGTTCGACGGCTCTTCGATTGCCGGCTGGAAGTCGATCGAAGCCTCCGACATGAAGCTGATGCCCGACACCGAAAGCAGCTATATCGACCCGTTCTACGCGGAAAAGACGCTTTGCATCCATTGCTCCGTGGTCGAACCCGACACTGGTGAAGCCTATGAGCGCGACCCGCGCGGCACCGCCGAAAAGGCCGAGCAGTACCTGATCGAATCCGGTATCGGCGATGCAGCCTACATGGGTCCGGAAGCTGAATTCTTCCTCTTCGACGACGTGAAGTACTGCAACACCATCAACAAGGTATCCTATGAGGTCGACGCGACTGACGCGTCCTGGAACACCGATACCGACTACGAGATGGGCAACATGGGCCACCGTCCCGGCGTCAAGGGCGGTTACTTCCCGGTGAACCCGACCGACGAAGCGCAGGATTTGCGTTCGGAAATGCTCTCGACCATGAAGCGTCTGGGCATGAAGGTCGACAAGCACCATCACGAGGTTGCTTCCTGCCAGCACGAACTTGGCCTGATCTTCGGTACCGTCACCAAGCAGGCGGACGAGCTGCAGAAATACAAGTACGTCATCCACAACGTCGCGCACGCCTATGGCAAATCGGCAACCTTCATGCCCAAGCCGATCGCAGGCGACAACGGCACCGGGATGCACGTGAACATGTCGATCTGGAAGGACGGCAAGCCGCTCTTTGCCGGCGACAAATATGCTGACCTGTCGGACGAAGCCCTGTGGTACATCGGCGGCATCCTGAAGCACGCCAAGGCGCTGAACGCGTTCACCAACCCGTCAACCAACTCGTACAAGCGTCTGATCCCGGGCTTTGAAGCACCGGTTCTGCGGGCCTATTCCGCGCGTAACCGTTCGGGCTGCGTTCGTATCCCATGGTCGGAATCGCCGAAAGCCAAGCGCGTCGAAGCCCGTTTCCCCGATCCGTCCTCGAACCCCTACCTGTGCTTTGCCGCGCTGCTGATGGCTGGCCTTGACGGGATCAAGAACAAGATCGATCCGGGCCCGGCCATGGACAAGAACCTTTATGACCTGCCGCCGGAAGAGCTGGCCGACATCCCGACCGTCTGCGGCAGCTTGCGTGAGGCGCTGGAAGAGCTCGAAGCCGACATGGACTTCCTGCTGGCCGGCGACGTGTTCACCAAGGACCAGATCGAAGGTTACATCGCTCTCAAGATGGAAGAGATCGAAACCTACGAGCACACGCCGCACCCGGTCGAGTTCGGCATGTACTACAGCTGCTAAGCGACCGTTCCCTCGGTCCTTTATCGGGGCGTCCCTTGCGGGGCGCCCTTTCCTTTTCCGGGCCGGGAAAACACCGTTTCCCGAGAGGTGACAAACCGGGCGACTTTCCAGAATATTGCCACATTAAACGCACATAACAGGCTAGTTTCGTGGCGAATGTGCCGTCAGACCAAGACTGACGGAGCACCCCCATGCCGGTTCAGACCGACTTTGCCACTCGTATCGCCCGCATCGAGGCACGCGCCGCCAGGGGCCAGAAGGCCGAATTCGCGCCGCTTCCAGATGAACCGGTCAAGCCCCATGATGATCGCCCAAGCCGCAGCCTGTTTTCAGGTCTCTTTGCGCGGCTGATCTTTCCGGTGGTCGCGGGCACGGCGATCATTGCCGCCTTTGCGGCCGGGCCGGAACGGCTGCTGCCCGAGAGCCTGCGCGAGAACCTGTTGCAGTCGGACAGCCCGATCGCGCTGATGCTGTTTCCCCGGGAAGAGGCCGAGCCCCGTTTGACCGGAACCAATTGAAACCTCCTGCCCACCGGCAGCGGATGACCGGTTCATGTCGTCAACAAGCCGTACCGAGGCCATGATTGCCGGTTACCCTAGGTCTCGAAACCGGTATTCGCCTTCGCACAGAGTCCGCCCATGACCGACACAGAATTCCCGATGCAGGCCAGCCTTGTCTATGACGCGGCGCCGAAGTTCGATTTTGCCGCGCTGACCGGGTCTGCCAATATGGTCCTGCGTGAGACCGGGCACGGGGCGCTGATGATCAAACCGCAGAGCACCGAGGTTTTCGCGCTTTTCGGCAATGACATCCTGCATGCGACTATAGCAATTCACGACACACCGCTGCGTCTTGGTGGCACGAGCGGCGAAAAACTCGCGGTCTCAAAGGCGCATGTGGTGATTTCGGTCCGGAGCGGCCCCGATCCCGTCGCTTTTGACAAGCCCGCCCCCGTGCCTGTTGTCCTGATGGCGTCGCTGTTGCAGCAGTTGGCCCGGTCCGTACATGAGGCCGCGCCCTGCAAGAGCATGCATATCGCCGTCTCGGATCGATTCTTCAGCGCGGATGTGTTTGACGATCTCGACGCAACGCTTACACCGCACCTGTTCCTATCGCCTGAAAAGCTGACCGATGTGGTCGGACCCGAAGGGCAGACTGGCCAGCAATATGTCTTTCATCAGTCCCGGCATTTTGTCGGGCGCGAACTGGTGCTGCGTGGCGTGCCGGCCAAGGTGCCGGAGGATATGGTCACCACGCTGATCGACACCCTGATTCATCAGAATCTGAATGGCGCTGTCGCGCTTGGCGATGGCGACACGATCAGCGGCTCTTTGGACATATCCTTGTTCGTACGACATGCGACCTCGCGAGATGGCCGCGCCTGCGTTCTGGTATCTTTCTGGCCCGAACCCGAAGGCACCTCGCCGCAGCTGCCCGCGTTTCCTGTGCAAACAGCGACCAGCCCGGCCCCAGCCCCGATTGCCTCCAAAGACCCGGACGACTGGTCGGCTCCCGGCTCGGGTGCTTACTCGACCGATAAACGCACAGATAAAGGCAGCAAGTCGACCTGGATCCTGCTGGTCGGGCTTGGCCTGTTTCTATGGGTCGGTCTGCCCATGCTCGATATTCCGCAGAAGGTCATCAAATCTGCGTTTTCCAACGATCTGAGCCTTGTCTCACCGCCTCAATAATCCTGTGACGGGTTCTCAGAGCAAAGGCGTCGCGATAGCATCGCGGCGTAATCCACCTTCCGGAGTTCCCGTATGCCTCGCCTGCCCGCCTGCCTTACCGCGCTTGTCACCGCTTTCATCCTGTCATCCGGCGCTGTAAGCGCGCAAAGCTGCGGCAATACCGGCGCCGGGTTCGATACCTGGAAACAAGCTTTTGCCCAGACGGCAAGCCGCGCCGGTGTCGGGCAACGGGGGTTGCAGGCGCTGGCGCAGGCGCAATATGCCACCGGTACCATCGCCGCCGATCGGAATCAGAAGAGCTTTCGCTATTCGCTCGAAAAATTTATGCAGGTGCGCGGCGCGGACACGATTGTCGCGCAGGGGCGCAAGCGGCTGGCGCGGAATCCGGAATATTACGCGACACTCGAACGACTCTACGGCGTGCCCGCCGGGATCCTTCTGTCGTTGCACGGGATGGAAACCGCCTTTGGCGGGTTCATGGGCGACAGCCGCGTGGTTTCCGCCATCACGACGCTGGCCTACGACTGCCGCCGGTCAGATTTCTTCATCCCGCATGCGATCGGCGCGCTGAAACTGGTGGATCAGGGGTCAATCACCAGCGACACCCGTGGCGCGAAACACGGTGAGCTTGGCCATACCCAGTTCCTGCCCGGCAACGCGCTGACCTACGGGGTCGATGCGACCGGAGATGGAAAGGTCGATTTCTACAATATGACGGATGCGCTGGCTTCGACCGCCAACTTTCTGCGAGCCAAGGGATGGCGGCCCGGTCAGGGGTATCAACTGGGCGAATACAACTTTAAAGTGATTGAGCAGTGGAATAGCGCAACCGTGTATCAACAAGCCATCGCAATTATGGCAGCACGGATCGAACAATGACCGGGTAAGGCCACATTTCTGCCACATTTGATACAGGATTAGGCCACAATTCCGCCTGTGAGAACGTTAACCCGGCGTAAATCCCCATTGTTTCCAAAGACCGGCGTAATCTTGCTCATGCCAGGGCTCCCGGAAACATTTGGTCTTTTTTGCCAAATTTAACGCAACCTTCCGGTGCATGATGAGTTTCACTGGTCCTTGGGAGGCTGTTACGATGAAATTCGATTATAACGATCATTATTATCATGGCGGTCTCATTGCGGTAGGCGATGAGGCGGCTCTTATTAATACGTTCAGCAAGATTATCGCTGAGACATTCGAAGACTACGGGCATCCGGTTGAGCGCATTGCCTTTGACGAAAATCATGGCGCCTCGATCACGGCGGCGCATTATCGCGTCGACCTGCGTCCGGTACAGGAAATGGCACACGGCATGGCCGGCCAGCGGGGGCTTATTTTTCAACCCTTCGCAAAGCCCCACTCACATGACACGGCGCCCGAGCACAAGCAGCGGCGCATCCAGCTGGCCATGCACCCTGCAGATCCATCGCGCGATGATCCGGATATTTCCGAGCTGTTGCTGGTGGTGATGCTCTACCGAATGATTTCCGACCATGATGTGCGCATGGTGGAATGGCTCGATCCGCTGTCCTTGCTGACAGCCGACGAGTTCCTTACGGCCTTTGCGCCGGTCAATCCCGATCCGGTCGAATACACCGGCCCCGGCAGCCCGAGTTTCCGTGGCGCGCTGGTGCCCGCCGAAGAGCAGAACGACGTGCGGCGACTGGCGGTCTGGGGCATGACCCTGATGATGGCCTTCCTGTCAGCCCCGGTGGCGCTGCTGATGGCGGTGGTCAATCTGGTACGGGGCGAAGACCTGCGCATCAACACGCATGTGCTCACCATCACTACGCTGATATTTCTGGCAGTACCTGTCGGCGCACTGGAACTGATTGCGGCCCAGCTGGCATACTGACCCCGCAATCTGTCCGGTAAACCGGTCCCCCCGCGCCGTCAGGTGTCCAACACGCCGGGCGGCGCATCTTTGCGCGCGATCACATAGGTATGGATGATAAAGGCCACCGCACCCGTGCGTGGCAGTCGCATCATGACCTGACGCTCACTGCGCAGGTAACCCGCTGGTTCCGGGGACATTTTGTTGCGCGGCGCGTCTTCAGTGCGGGGCTGGTGCAAGGCCGGATCGTGATACCCCAGCACGTTGAACCGCCAGAGCGGTTTGCCCGGCCGGATACCGTCAAACAGCCGTTGCACCCGCTTGGCGATGTTCTCGTCATAGACGGTGACAGGCTTGTGGATGCGCACCATCGGACGCATGAATTTCTCCGACAGCGTCCAGCTGGCGGGAAAGCACATTATGCCGCCGGTCAGCACATGTTCATCCCCTTGCTTTTGCAGGAAATTGACGTCTTCCTGAATCAGCCTGCCGATAGTGCCCAGGGGATCGTCCCTATTGATCGGAACCGTCACCCCATCCGGGCGCGTCACAGTATTGCCCGCCCCGGGATAAGCCCGTTGCAGCACCATATCGAGCATTTCCAGCGCGGCCTCGCGGGCAGATTCGTCCAACGCCAGCACCTTGTCCCGATGATCGGAAAGCAACGCGTCCCTCAGCGCCATCTGGCCTGCATAGGCTTCGTCAATGATCAGCCACTCCTCGGGCGGCAGGGGCTGGATTCCCGGCAGGGCACGCTGCGCAACCGGGTCATAAGGCAGAGTTTTCTGTAACGGCGTGGTCATGCCCTGCCCTAGCACCGGTCAGCGAAAAACCCGAGCCGGAATCGCCCGGAACGTCTCGTTCATGAAAGGATTTCCTATCGGTTCCGATCGTCCGCCCTGAATTTGATCAAATCGGAAAACTTAGGCTTGGGTCGGCGCCTGTTCACAGAACGCATGAGAGGGTGCGAACCCGGGCGTGGAACCGGAAAAGCAGATGCACGATCCGTACAGAAGCCGTACACAATCTGTACACCCCCCGTGCACCCCTTTTGCCGGCGTTCAGCAGAACGAAAAAGGGCGGCCCACCGGACCGCCCTTTGTATTCAATAGGGTGCGCGTCAGCCTCGGGCTTTGCCGGTCAGCTTCCACAGGGTTGGCAGCAGCATGGCGGCCAGCGCCAGCTTGATTACGTCGCCGACGAGGAAGGGTGTCAGGCCCCACTCGAGGATCGGCTTGTCCCAGCCGTAAAGCGTGCCGAGCCATGCAAGGCCGGGGACGTAGATCGCAACGTTGCCAATCAACAGCGCCAGCGCCATCCAGCCAAAGGAGCGGTCCCAGCCACGCGCGGCCAGCACACCAAGAACAGCGGTCGCCAGAACGTAGCCCACCAGATAGCCTCCGGTGCCGCCCATCATGTAGGCGATGCCATTGGTTTCGGCCGAGCTGCCCGCGAAGACATCAAAGCCAAGCATGCCGATAACCATGTAGCCAAGGATCGTCACCAGACCGAGACGCGCGCCATAAGCCGCGCCGAGCGCCAGCACACCAAATGTGCCCATGGTGATCGGTACCGGCCACATCGGCACGCGGATCTTGGCACAGATGGCCAAAATCGCAATCCCGACAACCACAAGCGCCGCCTGCTTGAGACGGAGCGCGGTGCCTTCCTGCGCGCCAAAGCTTTGGCTGAGTACCCGCGTGGTAGAAACTGACGACATGTTATTCCTCCGGAAATGGTGTTTCGTATTTAGATGCCCGAGTTGAGGGGCCATCGCAAGCGTCTATGATGTTAGCGCCGGACCTGACGCTATGGGTTCAACCGGATGAAATGACTGATCATCGCGTAATTCTTGCGCGGACCGGTCACCCGCCAGACTGTTTCAAAATCGGGCCAGCGGCCAAAGCGGTATTGCACGCGATAAAGGTCCGGGTCGCACCAGTGGCGCGTCGCCCCGCCCTGCCCCGGCACCTGATGGAAAAACCGGCCATCTTCGAACCAGACTGTCAGATCCTCGCGCCAGCGATAGCGGCGCTCGCCCTGCATCGGCGGCTGGCCGACCAGCGTCAGTGTGCCGCTTTCATGATAGGCCATGCCGTCGCCATCCGGCTGCCACCGCGCCGTGCCCTCGAACCGTGCGGCTGGCGCGTCTTTTTGCAGAATCCGCCGGGTCAGCGTCCAGTTGCCTTCGAAATCGGCGAGTTTCAGCGGTTTCGTCGCCATCGCAGCCCTTTTCACCCTCTCTTTCCCGTTTTCCCGTCGCAATTCGGAGCGCGCGGCGCTCCCCCGTCTTGCTGACCTGACGCCTCCGGTCTAAGACGCGGGCGAACACACTTGCAATCAACAAACGGTGCTGCTGCCAATGATCCCCCGCTATTCCCGCCCCGACATGGTCGCCATCTGGTCCCCGGAGACGAAATTCCGCATCTGGTACGAGATCGAAGCCCATGCCTGCGATGCAATGGCCGATCTGGGCGTGATCCCGCGCGAGAATGCCGAGGCGGTCTGGAAGGCCAAGGATGTCGAGTTCGACGTCGCCCGGATCGACGAGATCGAAGCCGTGACCAAGCATGACGTGATCGCGTTTCTCACCCATCTGGCCGAGCATGTGGGCAGCGAGGAAGCACGTTTTGTCCATCAGGGCATGACCTCATCGGACGTGCTGGATACCTGCCTCAACGTGCAGTTGGTGCGGGCTGCCGATATTCTGCTCGCCGATATGGACAAGGTGCTGGCCGCGCTGAAGAAACGCGCGATGGAACACAAGATGACCGTTCGCGTGGGCCGCAGCCACGGTATCCATGCCGAGCCGACCACGATGGGACTGACCTTTGCCCGGTTCTATGCCGAGATGGACCGCAACAAGGCGCGTCTGCAAGCCGCACGCGAAGAAGTCGCCACCGGTGCGATTTCCGGCGCGGTGGGCACGTTCGCCAATATCGACCCCGCTGTCGAAGAGCATGTCTGCGAGAAGCTCGGCCTCAAGCCCGAGCCGATCTCGACCCAGGTGATCCCGCGCGACCGTCACGCGATGTTCTTTGCCACGCTGGGTGTCATTGCTTCGTCGATTGAAAACGTCGCGATCGAGATCCGCCACATGCAGCGCACCGAGGTGCTGGAGGGGGCCGAGTTCTTCTCGATGGGTCAGAAAGGCTCATCGGCGATGCCGCACAAGAAGAACCCGGTGCTGACCGAGAACCTGACCGGCCTCGCGCGTCTGGTACGCATGGCGGTGATCCCGGCGATGGAGAACGTGGCGCTTTGGCATGAACGCGATATTTCGCATTCCTCGGTAGAGCGCGGCATCGGCCCCGACGCGACCATCACGCTTGATTTCGCGCTGAACAGGTTGGCGGGTGTGGTCGAGAACATGCTGATCTTCCCCGAGAACATGCTTGACAACATGAATAAGTTCCCCGGTCTGGTCATGTCGCAGCGGGTGTTGCTGGCGCTGACCCAAGCCGGTGTGAGCCGCGAAGACGCCTATGCGATGGTGCAGCGCAACGCGCTGAAAGTCTGGGAAGACCGCGTCGATTTCCGCGAACAACTTTTGGGCGACAAGGACGTCGTCGCCGCGCTTGGCGAAGAGCAGATCAACGAGAAATTCGACATGGATTACCACACGAAACACGTGGATACGATTTTCAAGCGCGTGTTCGGGGAGTGATCCTGGCGGAAAACGCAATGCGTGCAAAGGGCCCCGCGAGGGGCCTTTTCTGTTCATACATCGAGTTCATAGACATTCGGAATTCTCGAAAAAGGACGTTACATTTTTGCATTCAAACCCATCGCATTTATCTGCAAATTCATTAACCTGACTCCCGCAAACACTAATATTTCACAAACCAAATTTTCAAAGGCTCAACAGTTAAGGTAATAATGCAAGTTGGTTGGCAAAAGAAAGCTCCGAACATAAAGAAACCAGTACATAGCGTGTTTTGTGAGTAGAGAAGACGACAATGAATACATTATCTGACAAAGAACGGTTTCGTCGGACTGCACTGCTCTGCATTCATTTTTCGAGAAATTTGGCCTACTATCGGGTTTGGCACGAGCGACTTTCGCCCGATAAACTGGGCGAAATCTGCGCGACTATCGACGGCAACTTCATCGATATTGCTGTGCTTGATTGGTGCAAGATTTTTTGAGACAGAAAAGGAAAACACTACTGGAACAAAGTTGTCATGTGTAAGGAATTTTATTCCGATATGCTCGAAGAGATTAATTTAAACTCCGATCAATTCCAAGATTATATCACTGGGATGCGCACATATCGAGATAAGTTCCTCGCCCATCTTGATGAAGAAAGAACGATGCACATCCCAAAAATGGAGACGGCAGAAAAAGCTATCAAATTTCTGCACGGATACTTGGTAAGCGTTGATGCTTTGAATAGCGATCTGGCGGGGATACCAACAGATCTGGCGAAGTATTGTAGAGAGTGCTGCAGTGACGCAGTGTCTTTTCTGGATCGTTACAAAATTTGACTGGTGAGAAGTTCTGGACGGGTTCAGTTTGGGTACAGCGCTTTCAGCCGTTTCACACCTGAATAACCACCTGCACCAATACGCCCCTGCTGCTGATTTCGCAGGCGGCGCGGCCTAGGCCGTCGTTGGAATGGACGTTCACAACGGTATTGCCCACCTCAGTGACGTCTCGAGGGGCGTATCGGATGGTGAAGAGCGGCACGCCGAGACGGGTGGCCAGTCGGGTGGCGCAGATGCGTTCGTATTTGCCGGGGGCCGCTGTCGGGGCAAGACCGGCGGCAGGGAGAGGCAGGCTCTGGGCGCTGGCAAGGAGGGCCGCAAGCGGCAGGGCCTTGAAAGTTTTCGTGCAACGCATGGATTTTCCTTTTCAAAAAGACGTGTCCGTAGTCGCCCGGAACGCGCGGAACGCCTGCCCTGCCGGGTTTTGGGCTGTCCGCGCATTTTCAACGCAACGCGGAAATGTCCGGATGGTTCAACCACAGGGTAACTAAGCCCCGGAAAAAATCAATTCCAATGCATCAGGGGCCAAATCACTGCACAGACGCGTGAGCGGGACCAAAAGCGTTTTGACGCAGCGTCAATCGGGTTTAGCCTGATCGCATATACTCAGCACAAGAGAGGACGAATCTGATGCCGATCAAAGCCGCCCTGACTGCCCTTGCCCTGACCCTTGTTCCCACCCTTGGCCTTGCGATGGGGTGCAATTCCGAAAAACGCGCCCAATCCTGCGCCGAAGGCATGAGCTGGGACGCACAATCGCAATCTTGTGTGAAGCAGGTTACGAGCTGAACCCGAATCCTCTACTAGTCTGATGGCGAGTTCAACGCCTGTTGCGAATAACCCGAGATGGAATCGCATGGTTATTCGCAACCGGCCCCGTTTCTGATTGGAGTTCATTATGCGTATTCTTCTTGCCCTCGCGGTTGCGATGCCAAGTTTTGCCTTTGCGGCTGGCAGTGACATGTCGAGCCCGCCCAAGACCACGAAAACCACGAGCGAGTGCGAAGGCACACAGGTCTGGGACGACAAGACCCAGTCTTGCGTCGATCCCAAGGAATCCTCGCTCGACACCGACACGCTTTACGGCGCGGTGCGCGAGCTGGCCTATGCCGGGCGCTACACCGATGCTCAGGCGGTTCTGGCCCAGATGCCCGACCAGCAGGACGACCGTGTCCTGACATACTGGGGCTTTACCCACCGCAAGATGGGCGATCTAGAAACCGCCAACATGTTCTATGAGCAGGCGATTGCGGCCAACCCGGATAACATGCTTGCGCGGTCCTATATGGCGCAGGGTTTCGTGGCCGAAGGCCGCACCGATGAGGCCATCGCGCAGTGGCGCGAGATCAAGGCGCGCGGCGGCGAAGGTAGCTGGGCCGAGGCTTCTCTGCGCGAGGCGATCCGTACCGGGATGACCTATAGCTACTGATCGTTTCAGTTAATATTTACGACTTTCGTCCTAGATTGCCCCGACCACTGGAAGGGGCATTTTTTTGTTAACGAGGGCGTAGTTTTGCAAGACGATCTGGGCTTTCCTGGTCTCCCGATGATGACGTCGGGCCCGGCACCGTCGCCGATGAAAACCGGCGGCGCACCGAAACAGCTGGATGCACGGGCCAAGGCGGCCATCGTGGTCCGGCTCTTGATCAATGACGGGACGGATATACCGCTGGAATCCCTGCCCGAGGATCTTCAGGCCAAGCTAACGCAGCAGATGGGACAGATGGGCCTGATCGACCGCGATACGCTGGCATCGGTAGTCGATGAATTCGCGGATGAGCTGGAGCGGGTCGGGCTGGCCTTTACCAACGGGATCGCAGGGGCGCTGAACGCGCTCGACGGCAAGATCAGCCGCCAGACCGCCAACCGTCTGCGCAAAGAGGCCGGGGTGCGGCAGCTGGGCGACCCGTGGGAGCGGCTGCGCGCCCTGCCCATCGAGGACCTGATCGGATTCGCGGAAAACGAAAGCATCGAGGTCGCGGCGGTGCTTCTGTCAAAGATCGAGACAAAGAAGGCGGCGGAACTGCTGGGCAAACTGCCCGGTCCGCTGGCCCGGCGCATTACCTACGCGGTATCGCAGACCGAATCCGTGACGCCCGAGGCGGTGGACCGGATCGGCCTGTCGCTGGCCGCACAGCTTGACGAGCGCCCTGAAATCGCCTTTCAGGCGCGGCCCAACACGCGCGTGGGCGCCATTCTCAACCAGTCGGCGGCAAAGACTCGTGATGACATGCTGACCGGGCTCGACGAAACGGATGCCGAATTCGCCGAAAGGGTCCGCAAGGAGATCTTTACCTTCGCCCATATCTCGATCCGGGTGAAACCGGCGGATGTGCCCGCAGTGGTACGAGCCTGCGACCCGGCGGTGCTTGTCACTGCGATGGCGGGCGCCACCGACCTCGAGACGTCGGGCGTTGTCGATTTCCTGCTCGACAACATGTCCCAGCGCATGGCGGACAACCTGCGCGACGAGATTACGGACAAGGGTAAGGTCAAAAAGAAAGAGGCCGAAGAGGCCATGGGTGCAGTTGTAGCTTCGATCCGCGAACTTTTCGATTTGGGTGATATCGAAATGCAGACGGAAGAGGACGACGAAGAGGAAGAGTGATCCCCGGCGACCGCTTGGCGGTGTAACGGCGACGAACGGCATGGACAGTTCGGAGAGAGACGCTTAACAGGTACAGTATGCACGCTTACCCCGCCTGTTTCGATCTCTCCTGCCTGCCCGGTCTGGCCGTGACGGAATGAGCACCTCTGTCCCCATGTCGGACCAGAATCGCGCCATCCTCTTGATGGTAACAGCAATTTTCTGCTTTTCCGTCATGGACATGAGTGTGAAGGCGCTGGCGCCAAGGGTCGGTGTGCTGCCCTCGCTCTGGGTGCGCTATGCGGGTCAGATGGCGCTTGTGACCCTCCTGATCCTGCCGAGGTTCAGCCGTGTGGTGCGCACCCGCTATCCCAAGCTGCAGATCTTTCGTTCGATCCTGTTGATGAGCGCGACCGCGTTTTTTTTCACCGGGCTGAGTTTTATTCCGCTGACCGATGCGGCCGCGCTGATGGCGACCAACCCGGTGCTGATCACTCTGGGGGCGGCGCTTTTCCTTGGGGAAAGACTGGGGCCACGCCGGATCACCGGTATCGTCGTCGCCATCATCGGGGCGCTGATCATCATCCGGCCCGGCAGCGACGTGTTTACACCGGCAGCGTTTTTCCCGCTGGCCGCTGCCCTGTCCTATTCCAGCTATTCGCTGCTGACGCGGCGGCTTGGCCCGGATGAGGATGTCTGGACCTCGCTCTTTTACACCGGACTTGTCGGCACGATCCTGCTGAGCATCGCGGTGCCGTTCCGCTGGGTGACACCGGATGCGACCTCGATCGGGCTGATGATCATGATCGTTCTGGCGGGGACCATTGGGCAAATGGCGCTGATTCAAGCCTTTACCCGTGGCGAAGCGACGATGCTGGCGCCCTATAACTACCTCAATCTGGCCTTTGCGGCGTTTTGGGGGATGACGCTGTTCTCGGAAATGCCCGACGGCTGGACCATCATCGGTTCCCTTGTGATCGCGGGGGCGGGTCTTTATGTCTGGTATCGTGAAACATACCAATTGCGCTGACGCCTGTGCCTGCTGACATTTCCCAACTCTCCAGACCGGCGCGAGCCGGGTATTTCTGCAGCAACCTAGTCCTGCGGGCTTTGATCGGGCTTGCCCTGCTTGTGCCCTATCGCTGGCGGGTGCCAATGATGGGGTGGCTGGTGTCGCGGGTGCTGAGCCCGCTGGCGGGCGGGCGCAAACGGATCCGCAACAACCTGAAACTGGTGATGCCCGAGCTGCCCAAGGCGGATGTTGAGCGGCTATGCCGCGAGGTGCCCGACAATGCGGGGCGCGCGCTGATCGAACTGTACTCCGGGCGTCCCTTTCTGGAACGCGCCTATGCGGCAAAGGTCAGCGGCCCGGGGCTTGCCGCGCTGGAAGAGGCGCGGGCCGAGGGCCGTCCGGTGGTCTTCATGACCGGGCATTTCGGCAATTACGATGCCGCGCGGGCGCATATGATCAATCGCGGCTATGAAATCGGCGCGCTTTATCGCCGGATGGCCAACCCCTATTTCAATGAGCATTACGTGCGCGCCCTGTCGGCGGTCGGCACGCCGATGTTCGAACAGGGACGGCGCGGCATGATCGAGATGGTGCGCCATCTGAAAGGCGGCGGCTTGATCGCGATTGTCGGAGACCTGCACAGCCATGGCGGCGTCGCGATCAATTTCTTTGGCAAACCGGCGGTGACCTCGACCGTGCCCGCGGAACTGGCGCTAAAGCACAATGCGATTATGCTGCCGGTCTATGCGATCCGGCAGGAAAACGGGCTGGATTTCGAGATCGTCATGCACCCGCCGATTCCCCATACCGACGCCAAGACCATGACGCAGGATCTGAACGACGGGCTTGAAGCCCTGGTGCGCGAGCATATGGGCCAGTGGTTCTGGATTCACCGGCGCTGGAAACCGTGGTTCGACGTGGGGCTGGAAACCGACCGTCCCGGTTAAACGGTTCGCTTAATCCGCAACGGCGGCGGCAAGGATCTCTCCGGGGCCGGTTTCCTGCACCATCACGACGGTCGGCAGTGGACCGCCGAGATCCGTCTCCATGACGGTTTCGCCTTGCCCGTCCCATGTGCCCACGTGCGTCCAGCTTGTCACCACGTTCACGTAATCGAGGCTGAGACCGGCGTTTTCGCCCTTTTTTATCTTGACCGTCTGCTCGGGTTCGTAGGTCACGAGATGCACGTCGAACGGACCTTTGAGCGGCCCGGCCAGAGGCGCGATGGTGATGGTCAGTTCCGTGTCGTTCTCGACGAGGCTGATCCGGGCGCGCGCGGGTTTTTCCTTATGCGCCGCGATAAGGTCGGTCAGCTTGAGGTCATGTGCCCCCACCAGATCGTCGAGACCGTTCACGATCATCTGCGGCGTGTAGATCATGTGACGGCCCGCCGCCTTGGCATAGCGTTTCTGGCGCTTGGTAAAGGCCGGATCAGCGAATTCATCGACCCAGCCGATATAATCCCAGTAATCCACATGCAGCGCGAGCGCGATCACGTCACCGCGTTCGGTCAGGCGCTTGAGCAGCCGGTCGGCAGGCGGACACGAGGAACAGCCCTGCGAGGTGAACAGTTCGACCACAACCGGATCATCCTCGGCCCACAAGCTGACAGGTATCAGGGAGAGGGCTGAGGCAAGAAGGGTAGCGGGCAGTTTCATATTCATCTTTCCGGGTGAGCGTGCGGCTGGTGTAGTTGGCACCGCTTGTAATGGCCAATCAATCATAGGTGAAACAATGGTGATAAAGCTGCCCCGAATCCCGCCTGATAATCTTTGAGCGCGACAAAAAACCAACAAAAACCCTAAGCGATCACAAATTGTGTGCAATGGTATACAAAAAATGGCATCGGGAAGACGATCGCTATTGAATGCCAACGCGGGCTGAGGCAGATAGCGTGTAGCGAATTCCCATTTTCCGCATAATGAGGAGGCCATTCATGCCCATCACCGTCGGACAGGACACCGCCAAAACACGCAAATCGCTGAGCGTGGACGGCACTACCATCTCGTATTACTCGATTCCCGCCGCGACCGAAGCCGGTCTGGGCGATTTCTCGAACCTGCCAGCGGCGCTGAAAGTGGTTCTTGAGAACATGCTGCGTTTCGAGGACGGCAAGACCGTTTCCACCGACGACATCAAGGCATTTGCCGAATGGGGCGCGAACGGTGGCCAGAACCCGCGCGAGATCGCCTATCGCCCTGCCCGCGTGCTGATGCAGGATTTCACCGGCGTTCCCGCCGTCGTCGACCTTGCCGCGATGCGCGACGGCATCAAGGCCCTGGGCGGCGACGCACAGAAGATTAACCCGCTGAACCCCGTCGACCTTGTCATCGACCATTCGGTCATGATCGACGAATTCGGCAACCCGCGCGCGTTCCAGATGAACGTGGACCGCGAATACGAGCGCAACATGGAGCGCTACGAGTTCCTGAAATGGGGCCAGACCGCGTTTGAAAACTTTCGCGTCGTGCCGCCGGGCACCGGTATCTGCCACCAGGTGAACCTTGAGTATCTTGCCCAAACCGTCTGGACCGACAAGGACCAGAACGGCGAGGAAGTCGCCTATCCCGATACGCTGGTCGGCACCGACAGCCACACCACCATGGTGAACGGCGCGGCCGTGCTTGGCTGGGGTGTTGGCGGGATCGAGGCCGAAGCCGCGATGCTGGGCCAGCCGATTTCGATGCTGATTCCCGAAGTTGTCGGCTTTAAGCTGACCGGCGAGATGATGGAAGGCACCACCGGTACCGACCTCGTGCTGAAAGTCGTCGAAATGCTGCGCGAACATGGCGTGGTGTCGAAATTCGTCGAATTCTATGGCGAAGGTCTGGATAACCTGCCGCTGGCGCAGCGTGCGACCATCGCCAACATGGCACCGGAATACGGCGCGACTTGTGGGTTCTTCCCGATCGACGACGAAACCCTGCGTTACCTGCGCAATACCGGCCGCGACGAAGCCCGCGTGAAACTGGTCGAAGCCTATGCCAAGGAAAACGGCATGTGGCGCGGCGCGGATTACAGCCCGATTTATTCCTCGACGCTCGAGCTGGACATGGGCACCATCGTGCCCGCCATTTCGGGTCCGAAGCGCCCGCAGGATTACATCGCGCTCGACAAGGCCGCCCCTGCTTTCGCTGAATACGTCAAGGGCGTGCGCAGCGGCAAGGATGCTTCGGTCAAGGAAGAAGTCCGGTGGGAAGGTGAAGGCGGCGCGCCAGAGCCGCGCGACATTCCGGGCGACGAAGGCCATCACGCCAAGGGCTGGTACAAAACCGATGACGGTGCCTACCAGCTGCATGACGGGTCCATCGTGATCGCCTCGATCACCTCCTGCACCAACACGTCGAACCCCTATGTGATGATCGGCGCCGGTCTGGTGGCCAAGAAAGCGCATGAGCTGGGTCTGACCCGCAAGCCTTGGGTGAAAACCTCGCTGGCACCGGGTTCGCAGGTTGTGTCGCAGTATCTTGAGGCCGCTGGCCTGCAAGAGCATCTCGACGCGATCGGGTTCAACCTTGTCGGCTATGGCTGCACCACCTGCATCGGTAACTCGGGCCCGCTCGAGGCACCGATTTCCAAGGCGATCAACGATTACGATCTGATCGGGACCTCGATCCTGTCGGGCAACCGGAACTTCGAGGGCCGGATTTCCCCCGATGTGCGTGCGAACTACCTTGCCTCACCGCCGCTGGTCGTGGCCTATTCGCTGGTCGGCGACATGAATGTCGACATCACCAAGGACGCGCTTGGCACCGACAAGGACGGCAACGATGTCTATCTGAAAGACATCTGGCCCTCGAATGCCGAGATCGCCGAGCTGGTTGAAAAGACCGTCACCCGCGATGCCTTCCAGGATAAATACGCCGACGTGTTCAAGGGCGACGACAAGTGGCAGGGCGTTGAAGTTTCCGGTGGCGAGACCTACGACTGGCCCGCGAGCTCGACCTATGTGCAGAACCCGCCTTACTTCCAGGGCATGTCCAAGGATCCGGGGACGATTTCCAACATCGAGAACGCGCGTGTGCTGGCGGTGCTGGGCGACATGGTCACCACCGACCACATCTCGCCCGCGGGGTCCTTCAAGGACACCACCCCGGCCGGGAAATACCTCGTCGAGCGTCAGGTGCCCGTGCGCGAGTTCAACTCGTACGGGTCGCGTCGTGGCAACCACGAGGTGATGATGCGCGGCACTTTCGCCAACATCCGTATCAAGAACGAGATGCTGGACGGGGTCGAAGGCGGCTATACCAAGGGTCCCGACGGCGAACAGGCAGCGATCTATGACGCGGCCATGGCCTATCAGGAAGCCGGCACCCCGCTGGTAATCTTTGGCGGCGAACAGTATGGCGCGGGGTCCTCGCGCGACTGGGCGGCCAAAGGTACGGCACTGCTGGGCGTGAAGGCGGTGATCGCCGAGAATTTCGAGCGTATCCACCGCTCGAACCTTGTTGGCATGGGCGTCATCCCGTTCGAGTTCACCGGCGGCGATACCCGCAAATCGCTGGGCCTGACCGGGGAAGAGACTGTTTCGATCCACGGGCTCGACACGATCAAACCGCAGGAAGTGGTCGATTGCGATATCGTCATGGCGGATGGGTCGAAAAAGTCGATCAAGCTGAAATGCCGGATCGATACGGCCATCGAGATCGAATACATCGAACATGGCGGCGTGCTGCATTACGTGCTGCGCAACCTCGCGAAAGCGGCGTAAGCCTTTAAAAATCCGTCAGGATTTGCAGAAGCCCCCGGTCGATGGACCGGGGGTTTTTCTTTGCGCGGACGTTGGCGCTGATTGCGGCTGCGGGAGCCTCCGGCGGGGATATTTTAAGAACCCAAAGAAGCAGGGGATTTTGTCTTTGGCGGCGGGGCGCGGGTCAGCTGCGGCGGCGCAGGAGGTAGATGTCCATGATCCAGCCGTGCTCGGCCCGTGCCTCGGCGCGGCGAGCGACGATTTCATTCGCGACGATGTCGAGGGGGCCGCGGATCAGGAGTTCTTCTTTCATGCCGAGATAAGCGCCCCACCAGATGTCGAAATCTTTTGCCGGGAGGGACTGGAAAGAGCACTGGCCGTCGAGCATCACTATCGCCGTGTCGGTACCGGCGGGCCAGCCGTGATCGCGGATCTGGCGACCGGTGGTGACGATGAAGGGCGCGCCGATGTCGTTCACCGGGATCGCATGGGCGGCGGTAAGCGCCTGCATCGCGGTGATGCCGGGGATCACGCGGATCATCGGCTGGGGGATGAGCCGGGCGGCGATTCTGAGCGAACTGTCATAGAGGGAGGGATCGCCCCAGATCAGCAGGGCCACGCGATGAACGGGTTTTTCGTGGCGCGCGATAGCTTCAGCCCATGCCATTGCGATGGCATCGTGCCAATCGTCCACGCCTTTGCGGTAATCCCCCGAGGCATCGCGGACCGGCAGGTCGAATTCGCGGATGACGGCGGCGGGATCGTCGAGCACCTCAGCGCAGATTTGCTGGCGCAGGTCGGCCAGATCGGCCTTGTCCGGGCCTTTGCGGGGGATCAGGATAAGGTCGGCCTGGCGCAGGGTGCGGCGAGCCTCTCCGGTGACATGTTCGGGATTGCCGGTGCCGATACCGATCAGGAAAAGATGTTCCATGCCATGCAAAAGCCCCGGCGCCTGCGCGACCGGGGCTTCCTTTCTTCAGGGTTTGGCCGGTCTTCAGGCCGCGTTGTAGAGGCGGCGGGTGACGAGGCCGGATTTTTCGAGGCCACGCAGCGACTTGGCAACCCAGAGAACGGCGAGATCGGCGATCGGTTCGATCAGCACGACGGTCATGTAAGCGACACCGAAGGTGGCAACCGAGGCGAAGGTTTCCGCGCCGACACCCTGGCCATAGAAGGCCCAGAAAGCGACCCAGGCGACAATACCGCCCTGGTAAGCCACGGAAAGCTTCAGCACGTCGCCGTAGCCGAGGTCCACATAGGCGACGCCCTGCGGCAGCACCTTGCGCGCGATGGCGTGGATCGCAAAGAGCGGCACCAGCAGGGTGGTGACATTGACGAAATACATCGGCAGATCGGTCGGGGCGAAGAACATGCCCTGGATCGCGAGACCGCCTGCAAGGCCGACCGCTGCCGGGCCGGTGCCAAGGAGCAGCAGGAGCGTGGTGCCGAGGATCAGGTGAACTTCGGACACGCCGACCGGGAAATGCGGCAGGATTTCGAAGAAGACCAGCACGGCCACGACAGCAAGGGCGGCGCGGGCGACAAAGGAGGGCACCGCGTGAGTCTTGAGGTCATCCGCGATCATCTTGAGCGAATAGCCCGCCGCTGCGGCCGCTGTGCCATAGGCCAGCGCCATTTTTGCGCCATGCACGATGCCTGGTTCGATATGCATTTGTCGTCTCCTTCCGCCAACCCCGGCGATTTTGCGGGCCTTGAGGCCCAATTGGTTTCATACGGCAGGTTTCCTGACTCGCGGCTATCGGCCCTGTTCTTCCTTCCCGGCGGCATCGCCAGTGGATCGCTGAACAGGCACACCGCTTACAGTTGCGGGGGCAGTCGGGGCCTTGCACCCCATTCCCTTTTAACCCTCAAGCAAATGAGAGCACCGTTTCGTGACCATTGGCCAAATCATGCCTTCAGGTCAAGGAAGAAACCGTTAAGAGGCGGTTGCCAGAGCGCCGTAGAGGATCAGCGCCGGGGCGGGCCCCGGGTCATCGGCGAAACGCTCAGCCAGACCGGTGACTGTGGAGCGCATCAACTGCTGATCCGGGGTCGAGACGGATTCGGCCAGAAGCGCGGGTGTATCGGGCGGCAGGCCCGCGCCGGTCAGCAGATCGGCGAGGCGCGGAAAGGTGCGTTTTCCCATGAAAACGACGGTGGTTGCCAGCGGATCGGCCAGCGCGGCAAGGTTCAGATCCTCGGGCAAAGCGCCCGAAACATCGTGGCCGGTGACGAATTGCACGCGCCGCGCGGTCAGGCGGCGGGTCAGCGGGATTCCGGCGGCAGCGGCGGCGGCGCAGGCCGAGGGGATGCCGGGAATGATCTCATAGTCGATCCCGGCCTCACGCAGGGCGATCAGCTCTTCCTCGAGCCGACCGAACATGCCGCCATCGCCGGATTTGAGCCGCACCACGCGGGCGCCGGTTTTCGCGTAATCGACCAGCAGGCGGCTGACATGGTCCTGTTTCGGCGAGGGTCGCCCTGCCCGCTTGCCGACACCGACCAGATCGGCACCGCGACCGGCATGGGTCAGGATCGGCCCCGAGGACAGATCGTCGAACAGGATCGCATCGGCACGCTTCATCCGGTCCACCGCCTTGAGCGTCAGAAGCTCCGGGTCACCGGGGCCGGAGCCGACAAAGCTGACGAACCCGGTCATGCGGACCTCGCGATCAGGTGAAAGAAGGTTCCGGTGACATGGCCCTTGATTGACCCGGTTTCCGGTACCGTGGCGCCTTCGGCATCGGTGACATGGGCCAGCGGTGCATCCGGTTCCTCGATGATCGTGGAATAGTGGAATTCATGGCCGCGCAGATGGGTGCCCTCGGGCTGGCCGGGCATCGCGGCGTTGAGCCGGGCGAGACGGTAGCCGAGGTGGAACTTGCGTTTCTCATAAGAGGTCACAAGACCCAGAAGTCCGGCCATCTGGTGGCGGTTGCCTTTCTTGTCGATTAGCGCCTGCCCCAGCGCCATATAGCCCCCGCATTCGCCGTGGACGGGCTTGGTTTCGGCGTGTTTGCGAAGGCCCTTAATATAAGTCCCGGCGTTGGCCAGCGTCGCGCCATGCAGTTCCGGGTAGCCGCCGGGCAACCAGACCAGATCGGCGTCCGGGTCCGGTGCCTCATCCGCCAATGGGGAGAACGGCAGGATCTCGGCCCCGGCGTTGCGCCAGCCTTCGAGCAGGTGCGGATAGGTAAAGGAAAAGGCCGCGTCCCGGGCCAGTGCGATGCGTTGGGCGGGTGGCGTAGGCAGGCTGCCCGTCCGGGTTAGCGGGTGGCCGGTGGCGGCGGCACGGATCGCGACAAGATCGACGTTTTCGCGCAGAAAGGCTGCGTAACCGGCGATGGCGGCATCAAGATCGGGGTGTTCGACCGCCTGGATCAGGCCAAGATGACGTTCCGGCAGGGTCAGATCGCCCCGGCGCGGCAGTGAGCCAAGAACCTTAACCCCGGCCTTTTCCATGCCGAGCCGGGTCAGCCGTTCGTGTCGCGGGCTGGCGACGCGATTGAGGATGACCCCTGCGAGGTTGATGTCGTCGCGATAGGTTGCAAAGCCGAGCGCCGTGGCAGCGGCGGATTGCGCCTGCCCGCTGACATCAAGGACCAGTACCACCGGCCAGCCCATGCGGATCGCGGTTTCGGCACTGGTGCCCTTCCCGGTTGCGCCCTTGAAGGCGACACCGTCGAAAAGGCCCATCGATCCTTCGGCAATGATCAGATCGGCGCCGTCGGCCTGTTGACCGACAGCAGAGAGCAGTCCGTCGTCCATCGCCCAGGTATCTAGGTTGAAGCTGTTGCGCCCGGCGGCGGCAAGGTGAAAGGCCGGGTCAATGTAATCCGGGCCGCTTTTGAAGGGCTGCACGGCAAGGCCGTCCTCGGCAAAGGCGCGCAAGAGGCCGAGCATGACCGTGGTCTTGCCGGTGCCGGACCCGGGGGCGGAAATCAAGATGCCGGGCGGGTTATTCATTCCAGCGTCCTCCATTGGCCTGCTGCGGCCTGAACCTCCGGTCGTAATCCGTTGAATAGAGGCAACTTTCGTCGAAACCCTCACCTGCCAGCGCGGGGCCGACAAGGATCAGCGCGGTGCGCTCGATCTCGGCGCTCATCTGCGACTCGATGTCGGAAAGCGTGCCGCGGAGGATTTTTTGATCGGGCCAGCTGGCGCGATAAACCACGGCAACCGGGCAATCCGCGCCATAGGGCTGCGTCAGGTCCGCTACCACCTGCGCGAGGTTGTGAATTGACAGGTGAATAGCCAGCGTCGCGCTCGTGGCCGCGAAATTGGCAAGACTCTCGCCTGTCGGCATGGCCGAGGCACGGCCCGGCGTGCGAGTCAGGACCACTGATTGCGCAAGACCTGGCAGGGTCAATTCGGCCCCAATGGCGGCGGCGGCAGCGGCGAATGACGGCACACCGGGTGTCACGCTGACGGGAATGCCCTCCGCCCGCAGGCGGCGCAGCTGTTCGCCCATCGCCGACCAAACCGAAAGATCGCCGGAATGCAGACGCGCCACATCCTGCCCGGCGTCATGAGCTGTTTTGATCTCGGCGATGATGGCGTCGAGGTCGAGCGGCGCGGTGTTCACGATCCGCGCACCCTCGGGACAATGCGACAGGATTTCCTGCGGCACCAAGGAACCTGCATAGAGGCAGACCGGACAGGAAGCGATGATATCGCGACCGCGCAGGGTGAGGAGATCGGCCGCGCCCGGCCCGGCACCGATGAAATGAACGGTCATGGCATCTTCCTTTCGGCTATGGCGCAGGTGGCCAGTCGGTCGTGCGACACGCATCGGGGCGCTTGTAGCCGCGCGCCGGGTCCCGCTGCAACCAGTGCGGCGGCTTCGGCGACGCTTCCCGTGCCGCGTTCTTCCATCACTCGTTCGGACCGTGTGAGTGTTTCCGCCTTGGTGAGAGCGGAGGCGGGCACCGGGATGAGTGGCAAATTCATGGAATTTGCCATCGTTATCATGATAGTTGCGGCACATTTATCATGTGGTGCAGCAAGAGCATCTGGCGCGGACTTTGTGGCCGCCAGCGCGGATTGAAGGCTTGCCAGTGTTGCCGTCGGGCGAAAACCGAAACCGGCGACAATCACAGGGACACGCTCCACTGAACGATGGGATAGGCCGATTTCCAGCCGCGTTTACGTCCCAGCGGCGCGGCTTCGGCAAGTTCGATCCGAAGGAGGTCTCCGCCCTTGTTGGCTTGCCAGTTTGCCAGCAAAGCCTCGCTTTCCAGCGTCACGGCATTCGCGACAAGCCGGGTGCCGACGGGCAGCATCGCCCAGAGCTTTTGCAGCAGGGCTTCGTCCAGGCCGCCGCCGATAAAAACTGCATCTGGTAAGGTTTGTTGATCGAGGTGGTCAATTGCTTTTCCTTCGACCACGTCAATACTTCCATCCAAGCCAAATTTTCGAGCGTTTTCATATACTCGTGTCGCACGGCTCACGTTAGACTCGAAGGCCGTCGCGGTCAGGCTGGCGTCACGCAGCAGCCACTCGATTCCGATAGATCCCGATCCGGCTCCGATGTCCCATAGATGTTCGAAAGGGCGTGGCGCGAGGGCCGAGAGGGTCAGCGCGCGCACCGGTCGTTTGGTAATCTGCCCGTCATGGTCGAACCAGTCGTCGGTCAGGCCAGCACTTCGCGGCATAACCGCCCCCGTTCCATGACAGTCGAGCGCAACGCAGACCGGATGTGCCACATCGTCAAGGTCATAGCTCTGTGCTTTCCGGCTGCGCAGCCTTTCGCGCGGACCGCCAAGAGCCTCCATCACCGTGAGGTCGCTGTCACCGAAACCTGTCTCGACAAGCCAGTTCGCCAGGGTGCCGACCGCCTCACCATCGCGGAGCAATAGGATCATCCGGGCTTTTGGCGCGAGATGGGGGCGCAGTTGCGGCAAGGGGGCCGCGTGCAGCCCGAGGCAGGTGGTTTTCTCAAGCGGCCAGCCCATCCGGGAGGCAGCCAGCTGGAACGTAGAGATCGCCGGGAACACCCGCCATTCGTCACGCTCATATCGGCCCGCAAGAACCGATCCCGCGCCGAACCAGAAAGGATCACCCGAGGCCAGAACCACGGTGGCGCGCCCGCGACAGCCATCGAGCAGGTTCAATCCATCTTTGAACGGCACCGGCCAAGTCACTGTTTCAGCTTTAGTTTCCGGGATCAGCAATAGATGACGTTCGGCGCCCATGACTATTTCGGCATCAGCCAAAGCGGCTTGGCTTTCGGCGGTTAGACCGTCTGGCCCATCCTCGCCAATTCCGATAATCGTAAGCCATGGGCCGTCATTGGAGCGCGTGTCAGACATGAAACCGAACCTGCTGATCCTTGGCGGCACAAGCGAAGCCTCGGCGCTGGCCAAGGCTGTGAGCGAGGCCGGGATCGAGGGCGTGTTTTCCTATGCCGGCCGTGTCGAACAGCCCCGTCCTCAGCCGCTTCCGATCCGCACGGGCGGATTTGGCGGGGTCGACGGGCTGGCGAACTGGCTGCGCGAAAACGCAGTGAGCCATGTGGTCGACGCCACCCATCCCTTTGCTGCGCAGATGAGCCGGAATGCGATTGCCGCCTGTCAGCAGGTGAACATTCCGCTGATTGCCCTGACGCGACCGCCGTGGGTCGCGCAGGCCCGGGATCGCTGGCAGCATGTGCCAGATATTCCTGCCGCGGTGCGCGCGCTGGAGGGGGCGAGGCAGCGCATGATGCTGGCGATCGGGCGCATGCACCTCGAATCCTTTGCGCTCCTGCGCCAGCACTTCTACCTGTTGCGGTTGGTCGATGTGCCCGGCACGCTGCCGTTTCCGGAATACGCGGTCGAAGTCTCGCGCGGCCCCTTCACGCTTGATGGCGACCGGGCGTTGATGAAACGCCACGCCATTGACCTTGTTGTGTCGAAGAACGCGGGCGGTAGCGCCGCGCGGGCCAAGATCGATGCCGCGCGCGAACTGGGCATTCCGGTGCTGATGATCGACCGGCCCGCCCTGCCCGACCGGCATGAAACCCATGAAGTTCAGGATGTTATGAGATGGCTTCCTCATACACCCTCCGGCGTGTCCGGCACCGATCTGGGCGTGTAGATCAGCGGTGCACCGCTGCGGGTGATGACACGGGTCAGGGAACTGCCGACGATGACAACGGTCCGCATATCGGCCATTTCCGGCGTCGCCTCGGTCAGCGGGACGCAGGCCAGTTTCTCTTCCGGCGTCGATACGGCGCGGGCGAATATGACCGGACGGGGATCGCCGCAGGTCTCTTGCAGGAGCGTCAGCGCCCGCGCGAACCCCTCGGGACGGGATTTCGAGCGCGGATTGTAGAAGGCCATGGCAAAGTCGCCTTCGACCGCGAGGCGCAGGCGTTTTTCGATCAGGGGCCAGGGCTTGAGATTGTCCGAAAGGTTGATGGCGCAGAAATCATGGCCAAGCGGCGCCCCGGCGCGGGCGGCGGCGGCCAACATCGCGGTGATGCCGGGCATGACTTGCACATCGGTCTCGCGCCAGCGGTCAAGGTCAAGCTCCATCGCTTCGAACACCGCCGAGGCCATGGCAAAGACGCCCGGATCGCCGGAGGAAACCACGACCACCTGCCGCCCAGCTTCTGCCATTTCAAGCGCATGGGTTGCGCGTTCAATCTCGACCCGGTTATCGCTGGCATGGAGCGTCAGCCCGTCGCGCGGGGGTATCCGTTTGACATAAGGGATATAGCCGACGACGTCGGTCGCCTGCGCAAGCGCGGCCATCACCTCGGGCGTCACGAGGTCGTCAGACCCCGGCCCAAGACCAACGATGGTCACGCGGCCCATCACGGGCGCCGCCCCTGTCCATGCACCACGATGATCGAGAAATAGGGTGCCTTTTCGCAATCCGCCTCGACCAGAGGTGTCACAGTCTGGCGCGGCATGGCCGCGTATTGCACCATCCACGCTTTCTCGGTCAGGCCGACGGCATCCAACGCGCGCCGGATCTTGGCGATATTGGTGCCGATCTTCATGATGACGAGCGCGTCGGTGTCCTGCATATGGCGGCGCAGTTCATCTTCGGGCAGCGTGCCCATCAGAACGGTGAGCACGTCGTCGCCCCATGTGATCGGCATATCGGTCGCTGTCCATGCCGCCGACATCCCGGTGATGGCGGGCACGACCTCGACCTTGGCGATGTCCTTGAGCCGCGAATGCAGGTGCATGAATGACCCGTAAAAGAACGGATCGCCCTCGCAGAGGACCACGATGTCATGCCCGTTGGCCACCAGCGCCGAGAGTTTTTTGGCCTGCTCGGCGTAAAAGGCGGACAGAATCTCGTTATAGCGCGGATCACTGAGCGGGATTTCGGTCGTGACCGGATATTCCATCGGGATTTCGACAGCATCTGCCGGGATCATACTCTCGACGATCTGGCGCGCCTGCCCCTTGCGACCAGCCTTGCGAAAGAAGGCCACGTGGCGCGCCTGCCGCAAGAGCCGGTCCGCGCGCACACTTAGCAGGTCAGGATCGCCGGGACCGAGGCCCAGACCATAGACTGTCCCGCTCATTCCGCACGGCTCGCGATGGCGTTAATCGCGGCGACGGTGATCGCGCTGCCGCCGAGGCGGCCCTTGACGATGACGCTGGGAACCGGCTGCGCCTCCCACAGCGCGTCCTTGGATTCGACCGCGCCGACAAAGCCGACCGGGCAGCCGATGATGGCCGCCGGGCGCGGGCATTCAGGGTCTTCGAGCATGTTCAGCAGGTGGAACAAGGCCGTGGGGGCATTGCCGATCGCCACCAGCGCGCCCTCAAGATGCGGACGCCAGAGTTCCAGCGCGGCGGCGGAGCGGGTATTGCCCATCTGGGTCGCCTTTTCGCGTACGCCCTCGTCATGCAGGGTGCAGATTACCGCGTTATCGGCGGGCAGACGCGGGCGCGTGACCCCTTCGCTGACCATACGCGCATCGCAGAGGATCGGCTTGCCCGCGTTCAGCGCGTTGCGGGCGGCACTCACGAAACCGGGGGAAAAGCGGATATGCTCCTCAAGCCCGACCATCCCGGCGGCATGGATCATGCGTACGGCGACCTGTTCTTCGTCCGGGTCGAACCGGGCAAGATCGGCCTCGGCGCGGATCGTGGCAAAGGATTGCGCGTAAATCGCCGCGCCGTCGGTCTGGTATTCATAAGGCATCAGAGAGGTTCCACCCCGGACAGTAGTTCATCGGGCGTCAATCCGCGCCGCACCGGGTCATCCCACGATGCGCCGTTCCGGACAAGATCAAAGCGGCCCTCGACTCCGACGAGCGTGACATGGGCCTTGCGCGGATGGGCGCAACCTTTGCTACACCCCGAGACGTGCAGATCGCCGGAGACGCGCGGTGCGAGTTCGGCGGCAATCCGACGGGTTTCGACACTGGCCGAAGTGCAAAATGGCGCGCCGGGACAGGCCCTTGCACGCAAAAGCGGATCCTGTGGGTCGGTGATGAAACCTGGCCTGCGGAGGGTTTTGACACCGGGGAGGAAGAACAACCGCCACGGGGTGAGGATCAGCTCGCCGGCGTCGCTTTGGCGCATGAGTTCTGCTAAGGCAACCGCCGGACAGGATCCAAAGGCCGTACCAACCATCATGCCGCCACCACGCGGCCCCACCCGACCCGGCGGCGCAGAGGGAGCGGACAATTCCTGCCGCCAGTCCTGCGGCAGTTGTTCGACCACCTGCGCCATGCGGCGCCGATCCTGATCGCTGTTTTCGGCAAACCAATGTGCCAGCTCAATGACCATATCAATGGCCCGGTCGAGATCGACCGCGCGGGCCCATTCCGCCCCGTCGGCCCGTACCAGCACGCCGCCCGTCTCGGTCCGCTCAACACGGATATCGGCAGAATCCGCGCCCAGCACCGGGGCACTGCCGCTATCAATGGCAAAACCGAATTTTGCTGGCAGATCAGGAAGTTCGGAGAGACGCCTGATCAGCTCAAGCCCAAGGCGTTCGGTCAGGTCGCCGGTCTGCCAGAAGGGGGTGACGATCATGTTGCGCCGGCGTTCCGTCTCTGGGTCAGGATCGAGCAGGTCGAGTTTCAGCAGTGCCGCGAGCAGCGCATCATAGGCCTCGTCGCGCACGCCGCGCAGCTGCAGGTTGGCGCGGTTGGTCAGGTCGATGAAGCCGCTCGCGTGCTCCTGCGCGGCTGCGCAAAGGCCAAGCACCTGCTCGCGGCTCAGCCGACCCATATGCGGGCGGATGCGCAGGATCAGCCCGTCACCCGAGCGCATCGGGGTAAAGGCACCGGGGCACCAGCCCTTGACCTCTGGAGGGGAGACGCGCGGCATGTTCATGCGGGTTGGTCCAGTCGGGCGCGTATAGAGTTGCGCCGGGTCTGCCAGAGCCCGGCGGCATCGAGCGCGGCGAATTGGTCGTGCATGGCGCGATGCGCCTCAGGATTTTCGGTTTGCAGAAAGCGGTCGGTCTCGACGTCGCCCAGCGTCGATTCGTAGTAGAGATCAAAGAGATGCGGGCCAACCGCATCGGCGAGATTGGCGAAGGCGGCCATGTGATCCAGCGTTGCCGCAATCTCGGCCGCGCCCCGAAAACCGTGGCGCCGCATCCCCGCGATCCAATCGGGATTGGCTGCGCGGGCCTGCACCACGCGGGCGATTTCCTCGGCCAGCGCGCGGGCGCGCGGCGTCTCGGGCCGGGTATTGTCGAGGTGATAGAGCGCCGCCTTGCGCCCGCCGGTGATGGATTTCGCGGCAGCAAATCCGGCCTCATGGGTGGCGTAGTCGGCGGCGAGGAGCAGATCGCTTTCCGGCAGGTCCTGCGGGTGAACGAAGGCATCGGCATTGGCGACACGAGCCGCGATGCCGTGATCGTCACGGGTGATCTGAGCGCCATCCATCGACCACGCGCTTGCAGCGAGCCAGGCTTGTCCGGCGGCCGCGCGGGCCTCATCTGTGAAGGTTTCGGCCAGATGCCCCATGCCCAGTCCATAGCTTGCCGGGGCTGGTCCAAAGACCCGCGCCTCGGCCTTATGCCCGGCATAAGGGTTCCAGTCGCAACTTTCATCACGGCCCGCAAGCATTTGTATTGCCTGCGTAAAGATGCCGGAGAGTGAAGGGAATACGTCGCGGAAAAGACCGGAAACACGCAGGGTTACATCCAGTCTTGGTCGGTCGAGTTCGGTGATCGGCAGGACCTCAATCCCCGAAACACGCTCGCTCCCTTTGTCCCAGATCGGCCGCACGCCAAGCAAGTGCAGCGCCATGGCAAATTCCTCGCCCGCGGTGCGCATGGTGGCCGAGCCCCAGAGGTCGACGACCAGACCCTTGGGATAATCGCCGTGATCCTGAAGGTGACGACGCACCAGTTCCTCGGCCAGTTTCACGCCTTGGGCATAGGCAGACCGGGTGGGCACGGAACGCGGATCGGTGGTAAAGAGGTTACGGCCCGTGGGCAGAACGTCGTGGCGGCCGCGATAAGGAGACCCGGAAGGACCGGCGGGGACGCGTTCCGCTTTAAGCGAGGAATGCAGGCTTTTGATTTCGTTGGAAACTGAATGATCCGTCGCAAAGGGCGCACCTTCGGTCACCGGCTGGCCGAGGATATGCAGCCCGTCGCCGAACTGGCTTTCCTTGATGTCGCAGACGAAGCGGTCGATGCGGGTGATTGCCTCGGCGGTGCTGGCGGCGGTATCGAGACCAAGATCGGCCTCGACCCCGAGAGATTGCGCCTCGGCCCGGATGTCAGCCTGTAGCCTGTCGCGGCGGCGCGGGTCGAGTCCGTCGGCGTTGGAGAACTCGTCGAGCAGCGCCTCGAGATGGATGAACCGGTCGGGCGTTTTGCTGGCTTTCATCGGCGGCGGCAGGTGGCCCAATGTCAGGGCGCCGATGCGCCGCTTTGCCTGAGCTGCTTCGCCCGGGTCATTGACAATAAAGGGATAAATCACCGGCAGGTCGCCGATCAGCGCCTCGGGCCAGCAGGCATCGGACAGGGCGACGGCCTTGCCCGGCAGCCATTCCAGTGTGCCATGCGCGCCGATGTGAATCAGCGCGTCGATGCCCAGCGCGTGACGCAGCCAGAGGTAAAAGGCCACATAGCCGTGACGTGGCGTGCGCGAGAGATCATGGTAATCGTCGTCGCGCTGCGCGAGTTGACCGCGTTCAGGTTGCAGCGCGACCAACGCGACGCCGCGCCGGGTGGCCTTGAAATTGAACTGACCGTCATTGCAGGCGGGATCGCCTTCTGGATCGCCCCAAGCCGCGTTCAGATCGTCGCGGAGCGATTGCGGCAGGGTTTCGAGCGCGGCGCGGTAATCTGACAGCGGCCAGCAAAGCGTTTCGGACCGCAGGGAGTGCGTGAGCGGCGCACCCGGTTCGATCTGCCATCCCTGCCCGGCCAGCGAGGTCAGTATCGCCTCGGCCGAGGCCGGAGCGTCCAGCCCGACCGCATGGCCCATCTGCCAGTCCTTGCCGGGATAGGTGGAGAGGATCAGGGCGGGTGATTTCCGTACATTATCCGTACACTTCAAGTGCACCAGTCGTGCAGCCCGCCGGGCGATGGCATTGATACGGTCATCCTCGGGCATGTGGGCGGCGCGAGAGAATTCCAGCGCCGTGTCCCGCTGGCCGGGTTCCTTGAAGGACACGACACCGCCAAAGAGACGGCCATCGACCTCGGGCAGCACAACGTGCATGGCGAGATCGCTGGGCGACAGCCCGCGTTCGGACTCATCCCACGCCTTGCGACCCGAGGTGGAGAGCGCGACTTGCATGACGGGTACCCCGGCTATGTCGAGCGGGGAATGGCCCGAGGCGCCGATGCCAGAGAATGAGGTCGCATTGATGATGATATCCGGCGCGAGGCCCTGAACCTGCCGTTCGATCCAGCCAGCGGCCTCAGGCGACTTGAGCGAGGGCGCGAAGAGCGTTGCCACGTCGAACCCCTGCCCTGTCAGCGCGTCATACATCGATTTGATCGGCGCGGTATCGGCGGCGGCGAGATAGGCGCGGTAAAAGGTGATCAGCGCGCGGGGGCGATCCCGGGTGACAGGATAGGCCGAGAGCGGGCAGATCACGCCATCCTCGGGGTGCCAGAGCCCGACCTGCGGCAGCGCCTTGGCCCCGCGCACCGGACCGGCATAGAACCCGGCGGCAAGCGCAAGCTGCGCCAGCGCGGCCTGTGCCGAGACCGTACCGCCCATATCGCAGAGCCGGGTCAGCCGCGCGAGGGTCGAGACCGGCAGGGTCGACACCTCATCCAGTCGCGGATCGGCGCGGCCATCGGCCGGAAGCACCGCCAGCGCAATGCCATTGCGCCGCGCCAGATCCTGCACCTGCTGAATTCCGTAGGACCAGTAGGAAATACCGCCGATCAGCCGGATCAGGATGCCTTTGGCCCCGGCAAGTGTCTGTTCCACATAGGTGTCGACAGAAAGCGGGTGTTTCAGCGCAGCCAGGTTGGCAAGCCGCAGGGTCGGTTCAAAACCGCCTTCGCGCGCACGGTGCCACCCGGCGGCAAATGCGCCGAGATCGCTGTCGGAAAAGGACAGCACGACCAGATCGCCCGGGCTTTGGCCCAGGTCGGTCGGGGTTTCCGTTTCCTCCAGCCCCTGACTTTCGCGAAACACCACATGCATGGGTCAGCGCCCTTTCAGCCGGGTCAGGATATGACGGGCATATCCCATCGCCTTAGCCCACCAGCACCGAGCGGATGGCGGTTTCGTCGATATCGTCATGTTCGGCAATGACGACAAGACGGCCCTGTTTGGCCTCGCCCGGTTTCCACGGACGGTCGAACTGGTGGCGGACCCGCGCACCAACCGCCTGCACCAGAAGGCGCATGGGTTTGCCCGCGACGGCGGCATAGCCTTTGACCCGCAGGATATTCTGCGATTTCGCGAGGGTTTCGATGCGGGCGACCAGATCGGCAGGGTCCGTCACCTCGGGGATGTCAACGACGATACTGTCGAAGTCATCATGTTCGTGATCGTCAGCCCCGTCATGATGGCTGGGGCGCGCGTCCATGTCATCCTCGGCGGCAGCTTCGAGACCGAGGATCACACGCGGATCGACCGCACCTTCGGCCACGTCGACCACCGGGAGGGGGCGCGGTGCCTCGGCGGCAATGACTTCACGCGCCTTTGCCAGACCTTCGGGACCGGCAAGATCGGGTTTCGTCAGCAGGATGATGTCGGCGCAGGAAATCTGATCCTCGAACACCTCTGAGAGCGGAGTTTCATGGTCAAGACTGTCATCGGCCAGACGCTGGGCATCGACACGGGCCACATCGGGGGCAAAGCGGCCCGACGCGACCGCCTCGGCATCGGCGAGCGCGATCACGCCGTCGACAGTGATGCGCGAGCGGATATCGGGCCAGTCGAACGCCTTGAGCAGCGGTTTTGGCAGGGCCAGACCGGAGGTTTCGATCAGGATGTGATCGGGGCGCGGGTCCAGCGCCATCAGCGCCTCGATCGTGGGGATGAAATCATCGGCCACGGTGCAGCAGATACAGCCATTGGCGAGTTCGAGGATGTTTTCCTCGGGGCAGTCGGGAATGGCGCAGGATTTCAGGATTTCACCGTCGACACCCACATCGCCGAATTCATTGACGATCACGGCCAGACGCTTGCCCTGCGGGTTCTGCATCAGGTGGCGGATCAGGGTGGTCTTGCCGGAGCCGAGGAAGCCGGTGATCACGGTGACCGGCAGTTTGGCGAGGTCGTTCATTCGGGGAACTCCAATGGGGGTATTCTAGCGATACAATTCTTGCGAAAGTGTTCAGATCTTTCGCGCCAGGGCACAAGTCCGTCGGCGGTGGCCTGATAGCGTGTGACGCCATCGAGCACGGTGTCGGCCATGTCCGGGGTCAGGTTGCCATAGACATAGCTCCACCGCTCGGCGCCGCCGCGCAGCACGATCGAACACCCACGGGTGCAGTTCGACAGGCATTCGACGGGGCGAAAGGACACACCGTCGGGCCAGTCCATCGCGTCGAGCGCGCTGAACAGAGCGGCACCCGGGCGGATGCCTTCCACCGGGTCGTCTGTCATGCGGCACTTTGTGCAGACCAGCACTTCGGTCTTGTCGGGTTGGGGCACGGGCCGGGTCCAATTCTTATTGAGCGGGGAAAGAGCCAGAATCCTCGTACGGACCCGCCTCCGGGGCACCCCGCCCGGTTCACGTCAACTTGTGCTGGCAGGTCTCCCGGCTTGCAGATGTCAGGGCGGGCCCTGGCGGTTTCCCTGCCTTCCCGACCTTGGGAGATCAGTGGCAAGCGGGCAACCTCTCTGGTCACGGTCGCGGGGGCGGCTGCGCTTGGGGCGCGGTGTCGTGCCCCTGTCGCATTCCCTTTTCACCCGGGCAAACCCCGGGCACCAACGCGCAACATCTGCGCAGCCGGATCAGGTGATGTCAAGCGATTGTCAAGAGACGTACCGGCCCCGTGGTTAGGTGCCGGGATCAGGCGCCCTGCTGGATTTCGACCTCGCTGCCAAAGACGAGATCGACAGACGGGTCGAGCGAGCGGCGCACGAATGCGACATTGGCCATATCGTTGTTCTGCGCGCGCGCCTGAGCTTCACGCAGGTCATGCTTGTTGTCGAGCCAGCGCTGGACGAGACGGTCGAAGAGCACGTGGTTCGGTTCGTTCAGGAAAACCGACATGGACCAGAGCGGACGCAGGTGGTTCCACGGCGCGTCGCGGCAGAGCAGGTAATTGCCTTCGATCACCGCCAAAGTGTGCTGGGAATTGACTTCGATCCGCCCGGCGATGGACCTGTCCTGTCCCCTGTCGAAACAGGGGAGGTAGAGATGCTGTTCGGTCGCCAGCCGCCACATGGCGCTGACCAGCCCATCAACGTCGAAGGTTTCCGGCGCGCCCTTGCGCGCCAGCAGGCCGCGCCGGGCAAGGACGGAATTATCCAGGTGGAAACCGTCCATGGGCACCAGAACCGCGGAATGCGTGGACTGGTTGAGATGGGCGACAAGTTGCGCGGCAAAGGTGGACTTACCGGATGCGGGAGGCCCTGCAACGGCGATCAGGGCGCGCGGACTGCGGGTCGGCATCACCTTTAGGCGGTTTGCAACTTTCGCAATTCTATCAGGCATGCTCTCTATCCTCTCTGAAATCGGAGGGTATGAATTTCGGCATTTCCGGCGTGATGAGCAGTCGTGGTGGCGCCCACCGAAAGGCCAGACGCAAACTGACGTGAACGTATTTCAACACCTTCTTGTAGCTTCGCACCGTCAAGATCCATCGCCCCTCCCCCGGGCAGTCGTCTCATGGTACCTTTTTTGGCGTAACCTGTGAAAACCGCACCTAGAGCGGTTCGCATCAAACACGGCTTTCAATCGTCCAGTATTCGCAAATAGACTTAGCCGGCAAACGCCATGCTAACTTATGCGGCAACTTTAACGCCAAGAGAAAGCACCTTGGTGCGCCCGTCCAGAGTTGCGATTTTATTCCATCCCATGCCCGGAGCAGATTTTAAGTCCAGAATTCGTCTTTTCTTTAGCTAACTTAATGATTCATCTTATGTTAATGTTTGTATCATACGATACAACATTTTAAATCAGTTTAGTTTCAACAACCTGACGCGCAAAAGCGTCAAGAGACTCTCATTCTGTTGTAACTATCTTTGCCGAATCCGCCGGTGCTCATCCCTGTTAAGCCAAGCGTATCGAGTCTCGACTTCGGCCCGGCTAAAGCCCTTCGGATTTCTTTTCACCCGCCCCGTCATAATTACGCCCGTTTTATCCGGCATCAGAGGTGCCGAGCCGCGCGGCCATTGCTGCGCATGAGGAACCGCGACATGAAATCGACGTACGTCGAAGAGCGAGAGCGTGGCAGGCCACCTGCCCGACCGCAGGAGCGGCTGCTTAGCCTCATCGTTCCGGTCTATAACGAACAGCATGCAATCGGACCGTTTCTTGACGCGGCCCGAGCGGCACTTGCCGTGCTGGACGCGCGCTTTGACACCGAAATCCTGTTCGTAAATGACGGCAGCCGCGATGGCACTGAATTCGTGCTGCGATCCTACATGCAAAAGGACGATCGGATCCGCCTGATCAACCTGTCGCGCAACTTTGGCAAGGAAGCGGCGCTTTGCGCGGGGATGGACCATGCGCGCGGCGACGCGGTCATTCCGGTGGACGTGGATCTTCAGGACGATGTGTCGATCATTCCCGAGATGATCGAGAAATGGGAGCTGGGCGCGCAGATCGTGAACGCAAAGCGCCGCGACCGGTCCTCGGACAGCTGGCTGAAGCGGGTTACGGCGCGCGGGTTTTACCGCGTCTTCAACGCGCTGTCGGACCAGCCCATGCCCTCGGACGTGGGCGATTTCCGCCTGCTCGACCGGCAGGTCGTCGATATCATCCGCTCGCTGGGCGAAAAGGTCAGGCTCAACAAGGCGCTCTTTGCCTGGGTCGGATTCGACAGCGACGAGGTTACCTACCAGCGCAATTGCCGCCGCGCCGGCAAGACAAGCATGGGGTATTGGAAACTGTGGAACATGGCGCTGGACGGAATCTTCGCGTCAAGCACCAAGCCCTTGCGCGTCTGGACCTATGTCGGCAGCGCGCTCGCCTTCGCATCGTTCATTTATGCGGCGTGGATTTTCCTGCGCACGCTGGTTTTTGGCGTCGATGTGCCGGGATATGCCTCGACGCTCGTGTTGATCCTGATGTTCGGCGGCGTCCAGCTTTTCGCCATCGGTATCCTTGGTGAATATGTGGGGCGCATCCTGACAGAGGTCCGCGAAAGGCCGCTTTACATCGTCCGGTCGTCCCATCCCGCAGAGGCCACCCGCCCCGCCGGTGCGAGGCCGCATGGCATCTGACAGTTCGAGGGTCCTGGCACTTGGCGGCGAGATGCTGCGTTTTGGCATGGTCGGCATTTCAGCGACGCTGGTGCATGTGCTGGTCGCCCTTGTCGTTAACGCGGTATTCGGTCTGCCCGCCGGGCTGTGCAACCTTGCCGGTTTTGCCGCCGCCGTCACCCTGTCCTTTGTGGGCCACCTGCGTTTCAGCTTTCGGCGCAGCGGGTCCGGCCGCACCTATTTTATGCGGTTCATCGCCCTGTCGCTCCTGTCACTTGGCACGAGCAGCCTGATTACTGCCGTTGCGACAACGCTGGGTGCAAGCCTTGCCATGGCGATGCTGGGCGTGGCAGGGATTGTTCCGTTGATGTCATACTTGGGCGCCCGGCTTTGGGCTTTTGCGCCCCCTTTCGAGGCCCATTCATGATCCGTCTGAAACCTGCGACCGTCCTGATGATCTGTGCCCTGCTCGCGGCGATGATCGGCTACATGGCGCTTGAGCTTGTTGCCCCGGTCGCGCTTGGCAAGGAAAAGATCAGCGATTTCGACGTGTTCTACCTTGTCAGCACGATGATCCGCGAAGGTAACCTGTACGCGGCCTATGACCCGCAGGTGTTTCTTGCACGTCAGCCCGACATGCCCGGCTATGACGGAACGCTATTGATCTGGAGCTATCCGCCCCCCTTCGATCTGGTCGTCGCGCCGCTGTCGCTGGTGCCGGACTGGCTTGGCTATATCCTGTTCATGGGCGGCACCCTGACCGCCTATCTGCTGGTGCTGCGCAAGATTGCCGGAGAGAACTGGCACGCGGTTCTGGTGGCGTTCCTGCCGCTGATCGCGCTGATCCTGCGCGCCGGACAAAACAGTTTCCTGATCGGGACGCTTTTCGGGCTGACCGCTCTTTTGGCGCTGCGCAAATCCCGCTGGGCCGGGGTGCCGCTGGGCCTGATGGCGATCAAGCCGCATCTGGCACTTGGGGTCGGTCTCTGGGCGCTGCTCGACCGGCGCTGGTCGGTGGTTGCGATATCGCTGTGTACTGTCGGCGCCGCCTGCGGGCTGGCAACGCTCGCCTTTGGCACCGGGGTCTGGCCTGCTGCGCTGGACGGCATACGCGGCACCGGGAAGACCCTGCAGGACGGCGGGTTCATTCTTTACCGGATGAGCTCGGTCTATGCCTTGGCGGCCTCGCTTGGGGCGGGTCCAAAGCTGGCGCTCGCCTTGCACGGGGCCGTCGCGCTGAGCGCGCTGGTGGTGCTGCTGTCGCTGGCGCTGACCTCGCGCACCGGCGTATCGGGCCGGGTGTTCCTGGCCGCAGGTATTTTCCTGTCCTGCCTGATCAGTCCGTACAATTACGACTATGACCTCGCCATGCTCGGGATCGCCGCCGCGATGCTGAGCGAGGGCATCGCGGCGCGGGCCACCCGGGCCGAAAAGGTCTTTCTCATGGTCGGGTTCTGGATCATCGGCGGTTACGGGCTGGTCGCAAGCCAGATCGAATCGCTGGGCTATGGCACGCCGCCTGCCCTGTCGGGCCTGATCCTGACGGCAGTTGGTGTCTGCCTGTGGCGCATCACGACGCGCGACACGGAAATGACCGAGCAGGTCGCGCGCCCGGAAACACTGGCTTCGCAGGGGTAAACGGTAAAGACCGCCACCCAGGTCATAATCAAATCCTATGACTACAATTTAAAAATACAACTTAAACTAATGACCCCTTTCCCTTACGCTGAGTCGTATGGAGGGGGAGTGTTCAATGCCAAATCGGCAGCGGGTCACACCAGTGTCACGCGCAGCGACCAACATGCGGTTGGCCGTTGTACCGTAGTCCTGCGTGCAGACACCTTAAATCTCGTATCGAGAGCCGGTCGCATGGCGAAAGGTCCGCTTGCACGCAAGCAGCCCTGGCGCCCGAATGTTCCCCAAGACCCACAGTCAGACATATATCCAGCGAGTATCGGAGAGAAAAATGGACGGAAATGACAAGGCCAGCGCAGGTCAATGCCCGGTTATCCACGGTAGCCTGCAAACCGGCGGACGCACCAATCGTGACTGGTGGCCCAACCAGCTGAACCTCGGGATTCTGCACCAGAACACGCCGCTGTCCGATCCGATGGACGAAGATTTCAACTATGCCAGGGCGTTCAAGGAACTCGACCTCGAAGCGGTGCGTCAGGACCTTTACGCGCTGATGACGGATTCGCAGCCGTGGTGGCCGGCGGACTGGGGACATTACGGCCCCTTCTTTATCCGCATGGCATGGCACAGCGCGGGCACCTATCGCGAAGGCGACGGGCGCGGCGGCTCGTCGTCGGGTTCGCAGCGTTTCGCCCCGCTGAACAGCTGGCCGGATAACGCTAACCTCGACAAGGCGCGCCGCCTGCTGTGGCCGATCAAGCAGAAGTACGGCAACGCGCTGTCCTGGGCCGATCTGATGATCCTTGCGGGCAACTGCGCACTGGAATCGATGGGCTTCAAGACATTCGGTTTCGCCGGTGGCCGCGAAGACATCTGGGAGCCCGAGCAAGACATCTATTGGGGCACTGAAGAAGAGTGGATGGGCACCGACAAGCGCTATTCCGGCGAACGCGAGCTGGAAAACCCGCTGGGGGCGACCACGATGGGACTGATTTACGTCAATCCCGAAGGTCCCGAAGGCAAGCCCGATCCGCTGGCCGCCGCCGTCGACATCCGCGAGACATTCGGCCGTATGGCAATGAACGACGAGGAAACCGTGGCGCTGATCGCGGGCGGACACACCTTTGGCAAGACCCATGGCATGGGCGACCCCGAAGCCGTCGGTGTCGAGCCGGAAGGCGCGGATATCGCCGAGCAGGGCTTTGGCTGGACCGCTGGCAACGGCAAGGACACCTTCACTTCGGGTCTCGAAGTGATTTGGACCACCACCCCCACCAAATGGGGCAACGGTTTTTTCAAGAACCTGTTCGAATACGAATGGGAACTGACCAAGAGCCCGGCCGGTGCTTTCCAGTGGAAACCCAAGGACGAATTCAACGTCGAAACGGTCGAAGATCCGCATGAGGAAGGCAAGCGTCGCGTGCCAAACATGCTGACTACTGACCTGTCACTGCGCATGGACCCGATTTACGAGCCGATCTCGCGCCGGTTTTACGAAAACCCGGAAGAGTTTGCCGATGCCTTTGCCCGCGCGTGGTACAAGCTGACCCACCGCGACATGGGTCCGCGTTCGCGTCTGCTGGGCGCGCTGGTGCCGGATGAGGATCTGATCTGGCAGGACCCGATCCCCGAAGCCGATTACGACATGATCGATGATCAGGACGTGGCGACGCTCAAGTCCAAGATCCTCGAGTCCGGACTCAGCACGGCTGAGCTGGTGTCGACCGCATGGGCCTCGGCCGTAACCTTCCGTGGATCGGACAAGCGTGGTGGCGCCAATGGTGCGCGCATCCGTCTTGAGCCACAGAAGAACTGGCAGGTGAACGAGCCGGAAAAGCTGGCCAAGGTGCTGTCGGTCTATGAAGGCATTCAGTCCGAGTTCAACGCGGGTGCAGGCAGCAAGAAAGTGTCGATGGCCGACCTGATCGTGCTGGGCGGTTCCGCCGCAGTTGAACAGGCGGCCAAAGCCGGTGGCTATGACATCAGCGTGCCCTTCTCGCCGGGTCGGACCGATGCAACGGCCGAGCAGACCGATGCCGACAACTTTGCCGTGCTCGAGCCGCAGGCAGACGGGTTCCGCAACTATGTCAATGGCGACGCGGATATCCCGACCGAGAAACTGCTGGTGGACCGGGCGCAGCTGCTGACCCTGACCGCGCCGGAGATGACGGTTCTGGTGGGTGGCCTCCGTGTGCTGGGCGCGAATTACGACGGGTCCAAGAACGGTGTCTTCACCGACAAGCCGGGCACGCTGAGCAACGATTTCTTCGTCAACCTGCTCGACATGGGCACCGCGTGGAAAGCCGTCGAAGGCTCCAAGCAGGACTTTGAAGGCCGCGATCGGGCGACTGAAGAGGTCAAATGGACCGCCTCGCGCGTCGATTTGGCTTTTGGTTCGAACTCGCAGCTTCGCGCACTGGCCGAAGCCTATGCCCAGAACGACAACAAGGAAAAGTTTGTTAGGAACTTTGTCGAGGCATGGGTCAAGGTGATGGAGCTGGATCGTTTCGATCTGGCATAAGCCACAGACTGTTTGAAATAAGAACGGCGCCCCGGTTTGGGGCGCCGTTTTTCGTTCTGCCTATAGCGCCCTCTCAGCGCAGGTCGAATTCCTTACGGGCGGTCAGGATGTTCTGCATGCTGCCCTCGGCCCAGTCGACCAGCGCCAACAGATGCGGCAGAAAGCCTTCGCCCAGATCGGTCAGGCTGTAACTAACGCTCGGCGGTTTGGTGTCGAACACCTCGCGCCGAAGAATGCCGTCGCGTTCCAGATCCCGCAGGGACTGGGTAAGCATCCGCTTGGAAATATCTGGCAAAGCGCGCAAAAGTTCATTGAACCGGCGCGGCCCGGTCTCAAGCTCCATCAGGACCAGAACCGGCCATTTGGCCGAGACATGATCAAGCACCTGCCGCACCGGGCAATTGGCCGGATTGAACCCCTCGGCTTTCCACTGGTTCAGTTTGCCATCGCTGAGGCGCTGCATAGGTGGTTCCCTTTTTGTTACCTTGTTCCGAAAAACTGCCTCCTTCCGCAAAGGAATGAAGGTCTCTAAATGAGACCTATATTCGATTCGAGACCGGAAAGGAAAGAAAATGACAACCTATCTCGTGACTGGGGCCTCCGGGCAACTTGGACAGCTTGTGGTGGACCACCTGAGCACGCTTGTACCCGCCGGAGACATCATCGCGCTGGTACGATCCGAGGATGCGGCCAAGGCTTATGCGGGCAAAGGAAGCACCACGCGCAAGGGCGATTACGAAGATGTGGACAGCCTGAAAGCGGCGTTCGACGGGGTAGACCGGCTTTTGCTGATCTCCTCTTCAGAGGTCGGCAAACGCGCCACCCAGCATGAAAACGTGCTGAGCGCGGCCAAGGCGGCTGGCGTTGGTTTCATCGCCTATACCTCGATCCTCAACGCGGAAACCGGTGGCATGGCGCTGGCGGAAGAACATCTCGTGACCGAAGCCGCGCTGCGCGACAGTGGCGTCCCCCACACCCTGCTGCGCAACGGCTGGTATTCCGAGAATATCGCAGGCACAGCGCCGCAAGCTGTCGGCATGGGCCAGCACTTTGGCGCGGCAGGTGAAGGCCGGTTCGCAACGGCCTCGCGCAAGGATTTTGCCGAGGCGGCGGCGATTGTGCTGGCCGGTGAAGGTCACGAGGGCAAGACCTACGAGCTTGGAGGTGACACGGATTTCAACCTGACGGAATACGCCGCCCTGCTGAGCGAGGTATCCGGCAAGGAGGTGACCTATGTGAACCTCGATGAAGCGGCCTATGCCAAGGCACTGGTCGAAGCCGGTCTGCCCGAAGGTTTTGCCGGTATCCTTGCCGACAGCGATGCCAAGGCAGCAAACGGCGTGCTTGCCACGCGAAGCCGCGATCTGTCCACGCTGATCGGACGGCCGACCACGCCGATGCGCGAGACGCTCAAGACGTTCCTGTCCTGATTATAGAAACAGCGCCCCGGCACATTCGGGGCGCTGTCGGTTCAGGCTTTGCCGAAACCGCCGCCGCCGGGAGATTTCAGAACGAACACGTCTCCGGCGGCCATTTCCACCGCGTCATTGCCGTTCAGCTTTTCGACTTGGCCATCGGCACGGATCACGCTGTTTTCGCCGGTAGCCCCCGGTGCGCCCCCTTCCACGCCATGCGGCGCGGTGATACGGTGCGAGGACAGAACCGTTGCCGTCATAGGTTCGAGAAACCGCAGCTTTCGGATGATCCCGTCACCACCGGTATAGCGCCCCTTCCCGCCCGAGCCGCGGCGGATCGAAAACGCGTCGAGCCGCACGGGAAAGCGTGTCTCCAACACTTCGGGATCGGTCATGCGGGTGTTTGTCATATGGGCGTGCACCGCGCTTGCGCCATTAAAGCCGTCGCCTGCGCCGGTGCCGCCGCAGATGGTTTCGTAGTTCTGGTAGGTTGCGTTGCCATAGACGAAATTGTTCATCGTGCCCTGGCTGCCCGCGATCACGCCCAGCGCGCCGTAAAGCGTATCGGCGATGGACTGGCTGACCTCGGTATTGCCCGAGATCACCGCTGCAGGATAGGTCGGGTTGATCATCGACCCTTCGGGGATCACCAGTTTCAACGGTTTGAGACAGCCTTCGTTCATCGGGATATTGCTGCCAACCAGCGTGCGGAACACGTAGAGCACCACCGCATGGCAGATCGCCTTGGGCGCGTTATAGTTGAATTCGTCCTGCGGCGAGGTGCCGGTGAAATCGATGGTCGCCTCACGCGCGGATTTATCGACCGAAATCGCCACCTTGATCTCTGCGCCGCTGTCCATCGGATAGGTAAACGCGCAGTCCTTCAGCACATCAAGCACGCGGCGGACGCTTTCCTCGGCATTGTCCTGAACGTGGGTCATGTAGGCATGAACCACTTCAAGCCCGAACTGACCGGTGATCTTGGTCAACTCCTGCACGCCGGTCGCGTTGGCGGCGATCTGCGCCGAAAGGTCCGCCATGTTCTGATCGATATTGCGGCAGGGGTATTTGCCCGAAGCCAAGAGTTCGCGCGTTTCCTTTTCCCGAAAATTCCCCTGATCGACGAGGTGGAAATTGTCGATCAACACCCCCTCTTCGTCGATATGGCGGCTGTCGGGCGGCGCGGAGCCGGGGGTGGTGCCACCGATATCGGCGTGATGCCCGCGTGAAGCGACGGTATAGATGATGTTTTCGCCCGCCTCATCAAAGACCGGCGTGATGACAGTCACATCGGGCAGATGGGTGCCGCCGTTATAGGGGTTGTTCATCATGAAAACGTCGCCCGGGCGGATTTTCCCTGCGTTTTCACGCAGCGCCGTGCGCACGCTGTCGGACATGGACCCAAGGTGCACCGGCACATGCGGCGCGTTCGCGACCAGATCGCCCGCCGCGTCAAAGATCGCGCAAGAGAAGTCGTAACGCTCCTTGATATTCACCGAATAGGCGGTGTTGGCGAGCGTCGCGCCCATCTGCTCGGCAATGGACATGAAGAGGTTGTTGAACACTTCGAGCATGACCGGATCCACCGAGGTGCCGATGGCCTCTTGCCGGGCCAGCGGAACGACGCGGCGCAGCACGAGATTGCCGCCCGAGACGCATTCGGCCTGCCAGCCGTCTTCAAGGATATTGGTGCCGGTCGGTTCGGTCAGGATCGCGGGGCCGTCGAGTTTTTGGCCCGGTGCAAGGCTGGCCCGGTCCACCAGCGGCACCTCGCGCCAGTCGCCCTGGCTGAACATGCGGACGGTCTGCGATTTTGCGTCGGCGAGAGAGGTATCGGGCAGCGTGACCTGTTCCCCGGTGGTGCCAACCGCCTCGGCTGTCAGCAGATCAATGATCAGCTCGGCATAGTCCGGGACGAAACCAAAGCGCTGGCGATGCGCCTCTTCAAAAGCGGCCGTCATTTCCTCGGGGCTGCCATAGGGCACTTCAAGCGTCTGGTGTGCGCCGCCGGTACGGATATGGGCGATCGGCTTAGTGATAATGTCGGCATGGTCGACGCCCTGCCCGGCCACTTCGGCGCTGGCTTCGTCGATCAGGCGCTTCACCGCCTCTTCCGCCGCCTCTGTGTCGTTGATCGGTAGGGCCAGTTGGTGTTCGCGAATTGCGCGAATGTCGGCCAACCCCATGCCAAAGGCGGAAAGAACCCCCGCGAAGGGATGGATAAAGATGCTCTCCATCCCCAGCGCGTCGGCAACAAGACAGGCGTGCTGCCCCCCGGCCCCGCCAAAGCAGTTCATCGTGTACTTGGTGACGTCATAGCCGCGCTGAACGCTAATTTTCTTGATCGCGTTGGCCATGTTTTCGACCGCGATGCGCAAGAATCCTTCGGCGATTTCCTCGACCGACATGCCGGTGCCGATTTCCTCTGCAAGCGCAGCGAATTTCTCGCGGACGACCTTGGCATCGAGCGGCTGATCGCCATCGGGGCCGAAAACGGCGGGGAATTGATCGGGTTGCAGTTTGCCGAGCAGGACGTTGCAATCGGTCACGGTCAGCGGGCCACCGCGCCGATAGGCGGCCGGTCCGGGGTTGGCCCCCGCGCTTTCGGGGCCCACCTGCATCCGCCCGTCGCGATAGGACAGGATCGAACCGCCCCCTGCGGCCACCGTGTGGATCGACATCATCGGCGCGCGCATCCGCACGCCTGCGACCTCGGTCTCAAACGAGCGTTCGTAGCTGCCCGCGTAATGACAGACATCGGTCGAGGTGCCGCCCATGTCGAATCCGATCAGCTTGTCGAACCCGTGTTCCTCGGCGCTGCGCACCATGCCAACGACACCGCCCGCCGGCCCGGAGAGAATCGCGTCCTTGCCCTGAAACAGGCGCGCATCGGTCAGCCCGCCATTGGATTGCATGAACATCAGGCTGTCACAGCCGCCCTTGGCCGCGTTCAGCGCATCGGCCACCTGATCCACGTAACGACGCAGGATCGGCGAGAGATAGGCATCGACCACCGCCGTATCGCCCCGCGCGACGAGCTTGATCAGCGGGCTGGCCTCATGCGAAAGCGAGACCTGCGTGAATCCGATATCGCGCGCCAGATCGCCCAGCTGCTTTTCGTGGTCGATAAAGCGATAGCCATGCATCAGCGCGATGGCGACAGAGCGGAACCCCTGCTCATGCGCCGAGGTCAGCGCGGTGCGGGCATGGTCGAGGTTGAGCGGTGTCACCACCGTACCGTCGGCGGCCAGACGTTCCTCAATTTCCACCACGTTTTCATAGAGTTGCTCGGGCAGTTCGATGTTGAGATCGAACAGGCGCGGCCGGTTCTGATAGCCGATCCGCAGCAGATCACCCAACCCTTGGGTCATCAGCAACAGCGTGCGTTCGCCCTTGCGTTCGAGCAGCGCGTTGGTGGCGACGGTGGTGCCCATCTTGACGGCAGAGATCCGACCTGCGGGCACCTCGGCCTTGGCATCCAGCCCGAGCATGGTTTTGATTCCATGCACGGCGGCGTCCGTATAGGCTTCGGGATTTTCCGACAAAAGCTTGTGCGTTTGCAGGCTGCCGTCGGGCTTGCGGGCGACGATATCGGTAAAAGTGCCACCACGATCCACCCAGAACTGCCACTTTTCTTTGCTTGCGATGCTCATTGTCGATCCCCGAATCCAAAATATTGTTGCTTTATGGTTATAACGCTGACAATTTGTCAACGTTATGAAAGCAAGCGGATTCGAAACAGGATCCGCACCTCAACACGGGAGACGACCCTTATGAAACACGCGATGCTCTTCGCGGCTGCCACCGCTGTCAGCCTGTCCGCACCGGCCCATGCCGAAAGCTGGGACATGCCCACGCCCTATGGCGACGCGACCTTCCACACCCAGAACATCATGGAATTCGCAGATGACGTGCGCGAAGCCACCGATGGCGGGCTCGACATCACGATCCATTCGGCGGGTTCGCTGTTTCCACACCCCGAGATCAAGAACGCCGTGCGCTCGCGTCAGGTGCCGATTGGCGAATTCTTCCTCTCGACCCTGTCGAACGAGGATCTGGCCTTCGGTCTCGACAGCCAGCCTTTTGTCGCCACCAGCTATGACGATGCCAAGAAACTCTGGGACGCGCAGAAACCCGTCATCACTGAGTTGCTGGCCGAACAGGGCCTGATCCCGCTGTTCTCGGTGCCGTGGCCGGCGCAGGGTCTTTATACCAACGGCGAAATCGCCACCGTGGACGATCTGAACGGCCTGCGTTTCCGCGCTTATAACGCCGCGCTGGAAGAATTCGCGACGCTCGCCGGTGCCGCTCCGGTACAGGTCGAAGCCTCGGACATCCCGCAGGCCTTTGCCACCGGTCAGGTCGAAGCGATGATCACCTCGCCCTCTACCGGTGTGAATTCCACCGCCTGGGATTTCGTGTCGCATTACAGCCCGATCAACGCATGGGTGCCAAAGAACATCGTCGTGGTAAACCAGCGCATGTTCGACGGTCTGGACGAAGAAACCAAGGCTGCCGTGATGGAAGCCGCCGCCGCCGCTGAAACCCGCGGCTGGGAGATGTCCGCCGAAGAGGCCGACAGCAAGACCAAGGAACTGGCCGAGAACGGTGTCACCGTCTACGAGCCGAGCGCCGAACTGGTCGAAGGTCTGCAGGGCATCGGAGACCAGATGCTCGACAACTGGAAGGGCAGCGCCTCGGATAGCGCGCTTGCTATCCTTGACGCCTATCAGAACTAAAGCTCTGATCGTACAGGCCGACAGCATCCCGTGTTGTCGGCCTTTTCATATCCAACGCGGTCAGACTTAAAGGGGCCAGGCGACATGGGGCGCATACTTCAACGGTTATATGACATTTGCGGCGCGATTGCCGGAGGGCTGACGTTGTGCATCTGCCTGCTGGTCAGCGCGCAGATCCTGCTGAACGCGGCCGGACGACTGGGGTTCGACCAGCTTCCCTCGACAATCCCCTCCTACGCGGATTTCTCGGGTTTCATGCTGGCCGCGGCGACGTTCCTCGCGCTGGCTCATACCCTGCGCGCAGGCGGCCATATCCGCGTCAACCTCGTGGCCGACCGCCTGCCAGAGCGCGCCCAGGTCGCCATGGAGGCGCTGGTGCTGGTGATTGCCGCCGCGCTGGTCGGGTTCCTTGGATGGTTCATGATCAGCCTTGTGCTGGAGAGCAAACATTACGGCGACGTCTCGACCGGGATCATCCCCGTGGCGCTCTGGATCCCACAGAGCATTGCCGGGTTCGGCATCATCCTGCTGCTGATCGCAATCCTGCATACGCTCGTCGATCTGGTCCGCAAACGTCGCCCCGTCCTGTCGACCCCGGACGAGGTATAAGCGATGTCTGATCCGATTATTGCCGTTATCCTCCTTACCCTGCTGATTGGCCTGCTCGCCATGGGCGTCTGGGTCGCGCTTGCGCTGACACTGGTCGGAGTCGTGGCGCTGGTGTTCTTTTCGAACGCGCCGGTGGGCCTCATCATCGCGACCACATTCTGGGGCCATTCGCACAGCTGGGCTCTGACCGCCCTGCCCCTGTTCATCCTGATGGGAGAGATATTGCTCCGCTCGCGGATGAGCGACGACATGTTCACCGGTCTGGTGCCTTGGCTCAGCCGTGCGCCGGGGCGGCTTTTGCACGTGAACGTCTTTGGCTGCGCGATCTTTGCCGCCGTGTCGGGATCATCCGCCGCCACCGCCGCCACCATCGGGCGCATGTCGGTGCCGGAGCTGACCAAGCGCGGTTATCCCGAAAGCCTGATCCTTGGTACGCTGGCCGGATCAGCGACGCTGGGCCTGCTGATCCCGCCTTCGATCATCCTTATTGTCTATGGCGTCGCGACCGAGCAATCCATCGCCCGCCTGTTCATCGCCGGTATCCTGCCGGGGCTGATGCTGATCACTTTGTTCGCGGGCTACGTGGCCGTGCGCACCTGGATGAACCCGTCGCTGATCCCGCCCATCGAGGAACGGTATTCGCTGCGCGAGAAATTCGCGGCCTCGCGGCGGCTGATTCCGGTGGCGTTTCTGATCATCGGGGTCATCGGGTCGATCTATGCCGGGCTGGCCTCTCCCACGGATGCGGCGGCGCTTGGCGTTGTGCTGGCGGCGCTGCTGGCATGGCTTTCCGGCTCCTTCAGCTGGAAGCTCTTCGGCGAGGCAGTGATGTCGGCGGTACGCACCTCTTGCATGATCGCGCTGATCCTGCTTGGCGCGGCGTTCCTGTCGGTGGCGATGGGCTTTACAGGTCTGCCACGCAACCTTGCCGCATGGATCGGCGCGATGGACCTTTCAGTGCCGATGCTGCTTTTCGCGCTGACGATCTTCTTTATCGTACTGGGCTGCTTTCTCGACGGGATTTCGGTGATCGTGCTTACGACCTCGATTATCATGCCGATGGTAAGCGCCGTCGGGATCGACCCGCTCTGGTTCGGCATCTACCTCGTGATCGTTGTCGAGATGAGCCAGATCACCCCGCCCGTGGGGTTCAACCTCTTTGTCATTCAGGGGCTCACAGGCATCGACATCCTGCGCATCGCGAAAGCGGCCTTTCCGTTCTTTCTGCTGCTTCTGCTGGGCGTCCTGCTGATCACGCTCTTTCCGCAGATCGTGACCGTGCTGCCCAACATGATGGGCAGTTAGAGCGAGGCGGCAGCGCGGCTGGCCTGATCGTACTGGCCGGAAAGCGTGCGGAGACTGGCGGCGATTTCCCGCATTTCGTCGCCGGTCATATCAAGCCGGGACAGCCCGTCGAGAAAACAGCGCTCGCGCACGATGCGATACTCCTCGCACAGCGCGGCGCCCTTGTCGGAGGTCGTATAGAACACTTCCTTGCCGCGCTTCTCCGAGCTTAGCAGTTCCATCTTCATCAGCTTTCGAAGGGCGTAGTTGACCGTATGCGTGTCCTCGATGTTCAGCAGGAAACAGATATCGGCCAGACGTTTTTCACGGCTGCGATGGTTCGTGTTATGCAGCACGAGGATTTCCAATGGCGTCAGATCCGTATTGCCCGCCGCCGACATGCACTTGGTCATCCAGCGCGAAAAGGCGTTATAGGCGATGATCATGCCATATTCGATCTCGGAGGTTTCCCAGCTTTCCCCTTCGGCGAGGTGGCGCGAGGAAACGATGCGGCGCTTGGGATTGGGCTGCTCTGTCATGTATCTGCGTAACCTTTGTATTTTGTCAGCGTAAAGCATACGAAATGTGCAGGATCACGCCAAGCCCAAAGCCTTTTTGAGGCGCTTTGATGGGGCATTTTCGCCTCTGCAAGGCGATTGCCCGGTTCAGCGAATAGGCAAATCTCGCTTTTCGCGTTGCTTGGGCTGGGCCCGCGTATTGACTGCGCGGATCAGAGGCACATGATGGCCCGGACTACAGGAGCCAGAATGTACCAGCCCGCCCTTGCCGCCGATCCCCTGCTTGAACCGCTGCACCTGAAGAAACTGACGCTGAAGAACCGCATCTTTTCGACCAGCCACGCGATCCGTTTCGGCGTCGACGGTCTGCCGCAGGATCGCTACCAGCGCTACCACGAGGAAAAGGCCAAGGGCGGGATCGGGCTGACCATGTTCGGCGGATCCTCGAACGTCTCTCCCGATTCCGGGTCGGTCTTTGGCGCGCTGAACCTGCGCGACGACAGCGTGATCCCGGTGCTCGCGCAATTCGCCGACCGGGTTCACCGACACGGCACCGCTATCATGTGCCAATTGACCCATCTGGGCGGGCGCAGCCATTGGCGGGCGGAGAACTGGCTGCCAACGGTCGCACCCTCGCGGTTTCGCGAACCTTTGCATCGGGGATTTGCCAAGGAAATCGAACCCCATGACATCCGCCGCATCACGCAGGAATTTGGCGAAGCCGCGCGGCGCTGCAAGGAGGCCGGGCTCGACGGGGTCGAGTTGCACGTGCACCACCATCTGGTCGGGCAGTTCTGGTCGCCCCACATGAACAAGCGTACCGATGCCTATGGCGGATCGGTCGAAAACCGCGCGCGTTTCGGGCTTGAGGCGCTGGAAGAGATGCGCCGTCTCTGCGGGCCGGATTTCATCATCGGCATCCGCATGGCCGTGGGCGAAGGCGATGGCGGCGGCATGTCCGACGCGGATTATCTCGAGATGGCGCATCTGCACGAAGCCTCTGGCCTGATCGATTTCTTCAACCTCACCTATGGGCGCATCGATACCGCGGTGGGATTGTCGGAATACATGCCCGGCATGGCGGTGAAATTGGCCCCGCAACTGCCCTTTGTCGCGGAGTTCCGCAAACAGGTGGGGCTGCCGACGTTTCACGCCGCGCGGATCAATGACCTTGCCACCGCGCGCTACGCAATCTCTGAGGGTCTGGTCGATCTGATCGGCATGACCCGCGCCCATATCGCGGATCCGCATATCGTCGAAAAGCTGAGCGAGGGGCGCGAGGCCGAGATCAGGCCCTGTGTGGGCGCGACCTATTGCTCGGCGCATGGGAGCTGCATCCACAACCCCTCTATCGGGCGGGAAAAGGTCCTGCCCCATGCGATCGAACCTGCCCCTGTGAAACGCCGCGTCACCATTGTCGGCGCCGGTGTCGGCGGGCTTGAGGCCGCGCGGGTCGCCACCGAGCGGGGCCATGCGGTGACGGTATTCGAGGCCGCGCCGCAGGCGGGCGGACAGCTGCTGCTGGCGGCACAACTGCATAAGCGGCGCGACCTGATCGGCATCGTCGACTGGCGGCTGAACGAACTGGAACGGCTGGGCGTTGCGATCACCTATAACTGCCTTGCCGGAGAGGAAGAGATCGCGGCGTCCAACCCGGATGTCGTCATCATCGCAACCGGTGGCTTGCCCGACCGTATGGAGGACATGATCCCCGGTGCCGAGCTTGCCGATACGCTGTGGGAAGTCCTCGAAAGCGGACAGGCCCCCGAGGGCGAAGTGCTGGTTTACGACGGGACAGGCACCATCGCCGGTCTGCATGGCGCGACGACGCTTGCACTGCGTGGCGCCAAGGTGAGCTTTGTCACGCCCGACCGCAACGCTGGCGAGGAAGCGACGAATATCGAGCGTCCGCTGTCGATGCGGCAGTTCTATCAGGCGGGGGTTAGCCTGTTGCCCGACATGCAGCTTGTCTCGGTCGCGCGTGCGGACAACCGGATCGCCGCGACTTTCGCGAATATCTACACGGGAAATACGGAAACCCGCGTGACCGACCGTCTGGTGATCGAAAACGGGACGATCCCAATGGATGATACCTATCTCGCCCTGCGCGAGACTTCGGCCAACAAGGGCGCATTCGACATGGCGCGACTGACCGTGGGCGAAACGGTGGTCGACGCGGATGCTGAGGGCTTTCACCTTTTCCGGATCGGCGATGCGGTGTCGTCACGGGATATCCACGCGGCGGTGCTTGAAGCGTTCCGCCTGTGCCGGGCGATCTGAGCCTCAGCGGGCCTTTTCAATCGCCGGGCGCAGCTGGCTGTCGATGACCCGTTGCACCAGTGGCCCAGCCACGCGCAGCAGGATATTGCCGTCACCATCGATCAGGTAGGTTTCCGGTACGCCGTAGACCCCCCAGTCAAGCGCCGCGCGCCCCGAATTATCCGCCCCGACGGCCTCATAGGGGTCGCCAAGTTCCGCAAGGAAGGCCAGCGCGTTGTCCGGATCATCCTTATAATTGATCCCGTAGATCGGCAGCCCCTCGGCCCGCAGCGCTTCGAGGTTGGGATGTTCGACACGGCACGGGGCGCACCAGCTGGCCCAGTAGTTCACCAGCTTGAGATTGCCATCGCGCAACGTCTCGTCATCAAACAGCGCCTTGCCCGGCAATTCGGTGATCTGCAAGGCCGGGGCCTGCTGGCCGATCCTGGCCGAGGGCAGTGCCTCGGGGTCGTCGCGGAACATGCCCACAAGGAACAGGCTGGCCAGCCCGAGGAAGACGAGCGGCGGAATAACCATCAGGGGCGAGATTTTAGCCATCGCGATTGGCCTTTGTTTTCAGGCGGTTTTCAAGCTCGGCCATGTCGGCGCGCACCTTGCGGCCGCGCCACAGGGTCACCGCAACCAGCAGCGCCAGCAGAACAAGCGACGCGCCATAAGACGACAGGACAGTTGCAGCGTATTTGCCGAGATCGGGGATCATGCCGCCATCCTTTCACGCGCCATCATGGCACGGATACGCCGGGCGCGGATTTCCGTGCCGGTGCGGTAAAGTACAAGCGCGATGAAAAGCAGCACGAACCCGACCATGCAGACCAACAGCGGGAAGAAGAAGATATTGCTGACCTTCTCCTCGGTATCGGTGCCGGTGATCGCCCCCGCCCGCATGACCGACGCGCCCTGATGCAGCCCCTGGTTCCAGAAGTTCACCGCATAGCGCGACAGAATCGCAAAGACCGAGCCCACAAGGCAAAGCACACTGGTCAGATCGGCGGCGGTATCCGGATCCTCGATCGCGGACCAAAGCGCGATATAGCCAAGGTAGAACAGAAACAGGATCAGAAACGAGGTCAGGCGCGGATCCCAGGCCCACCAAGTGCCCCACATCGGCTGGCCCCAGATCGCCCCGGTCACCAGTGCGATAACGGTCATCGTCGCGCCCACGGGCGCGGCGGCACGGGCGGCGAGCGCGCTGACATGGTGGCGGCGGATCAGCCAGATCAGCGAAGCCACCAGCATCATCAGCCAGGCGTTGATCGCCATCAGCGCCGAGGGCACGTGAAGGTAGATAATCTTGACCGTCGATCCCTGCCGGTAATCGTCGGGCGTAAAGAAGAACCCCCAGATCAGCCCGACCACGATGCAGGCGCCCGACAACCACCAGAACACGGGCAGAACCCGCTCTGACGTGGTCAGGAATTTCTTAGGATTGGCGTATTCCCACAATGACATGGCTCTTATCTATCCACTCTCGGCAAGGGGGACAATTCACATAAGCTAGCGCAGATTGACGCGCAGGACGGCGGCGCTTGCAAAGGGCAAGAGCGCGGTAACCCCGGCGGTGATCCCGGCCAGAAGCAAAAGCGGCGTGGTGGCTTCCATGCCCGTCGCGCCTCGCCGCGCGACCTCGGCCCCGAAGATCAGAGTCGGCACGTAAAGCGGCAGCACCAGCAGCGACAATAACAGCCCGCCGCGTTTCAGTCCCACGGTCAGCGCAGCGCCAAATGTGCCGATGACCGAGAGCGCCGGGGTGCCCACCAGCAGCGAGATCACCAGCCAGAAATAGCCCGGTGCAGGCAGACTTAGCAGCACGCCAAGGGCGGGCGCGATCAGCACCAGCGGCAGGCCGGTCGTGAGCCAATGCGCCAGCGCCTTGATCGTCACGACGGATTCGAGCGGCAGCGGTGCGGTGGCCAGCAGGTCGAGCGTGCCATCCTCCCAGTCGAGCGCAAGCAGCCGGTCAAGCGACAACAGGCAGGCCAGCAGCGCCCCAAGCCAGAGCACCCCCGGCGCGATGGTCGCAAGCAGCACCGATTGCGGCCCGACGCTGAACGGGATCAGAACGGTGACGATCAGAAAAAACGCAAGGCCAAGGCCAAAACCGCCGCCTGCCCGCATCGCCAGTTTCAGATCCCGGATCAAAAGCGCCTTCATATGAAGGACCCGTCGAAATCGTCCAGCGCCGGAAGGCTGGCGCGATAGGTCCCGAGGTCGAGCACCCGCGCGTCGAGGCCAAGCTCGATATGGGTGGCAATGAGGGCCGAGCCGCCCTGCCCCAGATGCGCGCGCACGGCATCCGCGAACATGGACACCGCCCCTGTGTCGAGCGACACGGTCGGTTCGTCCAGCACCCAGATCGGTCGCCCGGTGACCAACATCCGCGCCAGCCCCAGCCGGCGTTTCTGCCCGGCGGAAAGCGCACCAGCGGGGCGTGAGCGGAGGTTGTTCAGCTCATAGGCGTCAATCGCCGTCTCGATCCCCTTGGTCCCGAAGATCTCGGCCCAGAAATGCAGGTTCTCTTCAACGGTGAGCGTGGGTTTCAACCCGTCCGCATGGCCCGCATAGGCGATGGTTTCGTCAGCGCCATCGATCTGGCCGGTAACCGGCGGCTGCAAGCCGGCCAGCGTGCGCAACAGTGTCGTCTTACCGATCCCGTTCGGACCGCGCAGCACCAGCGCCTCTCCCGGCGCAAGGGCAAAGGAAACCCCCTGCAGCACCGGAAGGCCGCCCCGCGCAATCGAAAGATCGGATACTGTCAGCGTCATGAATGTGCGATAACCGATTGACCCGCCGCACAAAAGAGCAAAGCGGTCAGACCGGGACCAGCGCCATCGCGACGCGGCGCCCTTCGGAGAGCAGAACGTTGTAGGTCCGGCAGGCAGCGGGTGAGTTCATCACCTCAACCCCGAGCCCGGCCTCGTCCAGCGTGCTGCGCAAATCGCGTGGCAGATGCGCGATTTCCGCGCCGGTCCCGACAAAAAGCACATCGACCTTCCCGGCCAGCGCCAGCAGCGGTTCAGGGTCCGTGTACCCCCCCCACAACCCGGTTCCCTCGGGACCGGTCAGCACGGCGCCATGATAAACTTCGCCGCCGATGCGGAAAAAGCCCGGCCCATATCCGTCGACAGGCTTGGAGTCGTTGAAAGTGACTTCGTTCAGACGCATGGGTTCTCCTTTCGCCTCTCTCTGGCCGTCAGTGCCAGAGCGGCAGTCCCAGAATGGCCGATCCGGCGATGATTGTGTAGGCCACCGCGCGGAATTGACGCTCGCTCCCGAATTTAAAAAGCTGCCCGCCGATTACGTTTGCCGCGACAAAGGGGAGCAGCAACACTAGTCCGATGAGAACCATTGCGGGATCCAACATGCCAAAGGCCGCCAGCATCACGATCATCATGGAATCGAGAACGAAGAGATAAAGCAGCAATGTCGCGCGTACCACCGCCCCCGGCAGCGTGCTGGCCATGTAGAGCATGATGACTGGCGGACCGGCCAGCCCGGTGGCCCCGCCCAGCACACCGGCGGTCGCGCCGGTGCCAAGGATCAGCGGCGGGGTCAGCTTGCCGTGATAGCGCCAGCCGATCATCAGCGCCATCAGGGTCACCAGCACTAGGACCGACACCAGCCAGCCAAAGACTTCTTCGGGCATATGGGACAGGCCATACAGCCCGACGGGCAGCGCGATCAGCGTGCCAAGCCCAAGGCGCATCACATCGGTTCTGTTACAGGTGCGATAGGCCCCCGGCAGGTTCGGGATCGGTCCCAGCAGATCGACGACCACCAGCACGGTGAGCGCCCCGGCCGGGGTCAGCACCGAGCTGGCCACCGGCATGATGATGAGCGCCGTGCCGAACCCGGCAAATCCGCGCACCAGCCCCCCGACCACCACGGTCAGGAAAAGCCAGCCAAGCCCCGGCGTTGCGAGAACGCCGGAGATCCAGTCAGGCATCGATATTGGCGTATTGGTTGCCGGTGTTGTTGTCCGGCTTGGTCCAGTCGCGCTTGACCCCGATGTACAGCAGGATCGCCGCCGCGATAAAGATCGAGGAATAGGTTCCGACGACAATGCCCCAGATCATCGCGAAAACGAATCCGCGGATCACGTCACCGCCAAGCGCGATCAGCGCGAACAGCGCCAAGAGCGTGGTCAGCGAGGTCATCATCGTACGGCTGAGTGTTTCGTTGATCGAGATATTCAGGACCTCTTTCAGCGGACGATTCTTATACTTGCGCAGGTTTTCACGAACCCGGTCAAAGACCACCACCGTGTCGTTCAGCGAATAGCCGACGATGGTCAACAGCGCCGCGATGATCGCCAGATCGAACTTGATCTGAAGTTCCGAAAACACACCAATGGTCAGGATGACGTCATGGATCAGGGCTATCACCGCCCCGACCGCGAACTGCCATTCGAACCGCAGCCAGACATAGATAAGCACCGCCCCGATCGCCAGCGTCACCGCCTGAACCGCCGTCCAGATCAGCTCTCCCGAGACTTTGGGACCAACGGATTCGACCGATACGAATTCGATATCCGGCACGATGGCCGAGAGAGCGTCCTCGACCGACTGGATCAGTTCGGCGCTGACCGCTTCCTGATCGTTCTGCGCCTGGATACGGATCATCGCCACGTGCTGATCGGCGTCAAAGGTCGGATCGAACACCTCGGAAATGGTGATATCGCCAAGGTTCAGCGCGTTCAGCGCTTCCCGATAGCTGGCAATATCAAGATCGGTGATGCTTTCGGTCCGGATGGTCGTGCCGCCGCGAAAATCGATGCCGTAATTGAGTCCACGCACACCAAAGGAGACAGCCGCCAGTACGATCAGCACCATCGAGATGCCGAACCAAAGTTTCCAGCGTTTGAAGAAATCGATCTGCGTATCGTCGGGGATCAGTCTTAGCCGCATATCAAACCTCGATTGTCTTGGGACGGCGGCGTTCGAACCACATGACGATCAGCAGCCGCGTGACAAAGATCGCCGTAAAGACCGAGGTCAGGATGCCAAGGCCCAGTGTGATCGCGAACCCCCGCACCGGGCCCGAGCCCATGACGAAAAGGATCACGGCCGTGATGAAGGTGGTAATGTTCGCGTCAAGGATCGCCGACAGCGCCTTTTCATAGCCCAGCTCGATGGCTCGAGCCGGACCGCGCGCGGTTTTGAGTTCTTCGCGGATACGCTCGAAAATCAGCACGTTGGCGTCCACCGCCATACCCACCGTCAGCACGATCCCGGCGATGCCCGGCAGGGTCAGCGTGGCCCCCATGAGCGACAGGGCCGCAAAAAGGATCACGATGTTGAGGATCAGCGCGATGTTGGCAAAGATCCCGAACAACCCGTAGCTGAGCACCATGAAGACAAGAACGGCAGCAAAGGCGACCGCCGTGGCGATCTTGCCCGCGTCGATGCTGTCCTGTCCGAGTTCCGGACCGATGGTCCGCTCTTCAAGGAAGGTCAGCTCGGCCGGCAGGGCACCGGCGCGCAGCAGCACGGCAAGATTGGTGCTTTCCTCGACCGTAAAGCGACCGGTGATGATGCCCGAACCGCCGGGGATATGGCTTTGAATAACCGGGGCGCTGATCACCTCGTCATCGAGGACGATGGCAAAGGGTTGGCCGATGTTTTCGAGCGTGTAGTCACCGAATTTGCGTGCGCCGGTCGTGTTAAAACGGAAATTCACCGCCGGGCGGCCGTTCTGGTCAAAGGACGGTTGCGCGTCGACCAGTTCGTCGCCGGAAACCACGGGCGCGGTTTCAATTGTGTAATACTGGCCTTCCTCGTCAAGCGAGGGCACGACCATCTCACCGGGACCGGCATTCGCCTCGGGGTCACCGCCGCGCGAGATGACCGGGTTAAAGGTCAGGCGTGCGGTTGTACCGATGATCTCTTTCAGCTCGCTGGCGCTGCCGATGCCGGGCACTTGGATGAGAATCCGGTCCGCGCCCTGCCGCTGGATCGTGGGTTCACGGGTGCCGACCGCGTCGATCCGGCGCCGAATGATTTCCAGTGCCTGACGCACGGTGCGGTCGTCCGAGGCGCGCTGTTCGGCTTCGGACAGGGTCACGACCATGATATCGCCCTGCCCGCTGACCACGTAATCTGTCGACCCGACACCGCTAAGAGACTGAATAGGCTGGGTAAGTCCACGAACGACTTCAAGCGCACGGGCCATCCCATCGGGGTTGCCGATGCGCACGCGAAGCTCTTCTGGCGGCGATGGCACACGACGCACACCGCCCACCGTATCGCGTTCCGGGCGCAGGGCATCGCGCAGGCTGGGCCAGAACCCTTCAAGCCGGGTTGCGTAAACTTCGGCGACCTGAACCTCGGCAAGCAGATGCGCACCGCCGCGCAGGTCGAGCCCGAGGTTCACTAGGTCCGTCGGCGCCCATGACGGCCACTGGGCCTCTGCCGCAAGCAGATCGGGGTTCTCGCCGCGCACCTCGATGGCGGCAACCGCGTCATTATGGGTTTCGACGCGCGTATAGAACGCGTTGGGCAGAGCGAATATCAGACCGGCGGCACAGACCAGCCAGATCAGTACCCGCTTCCAGAGATCGATGTAGAGCATTGCCCTGCCTTTTCAGATGGTTACAGAGCCGCGTTACTTCGCCGGTTCGGTCTTGGAGGTCACGTTGGCGATGGTCGATTTCACCACGCGCACTTTCACGCCCTCGGCGATTTCGACTTCGACTTCACCGTCTTCCTTGACCTTGGTGACCTTGCCGATGATCCCACCCTGCGTGATGATCTGGTCGCCCCGGCGCACGGCTTCGACCATGGCCTGATGCTCTTTCACCTTCTTCTGCTGAGGACGGATCAGCAGGAAATACATGATCGCGAAAATCAGGATCAGCGGGAGAAACTGGGCGATTGCGCCACCTTCCATGGGGTCTTCCTTTTGTTGTCTGGGCCGGGGACTCCCCCCGCGAATTTGGCCGGAACCTATGCGTTGAGGGGGGGCAATGCAAGGCGGGGAAACCGGGAAAACAGAGGGGTGACAACTGTACACACCCCGTACACCCCCTGTACACCGCCGCGGTGCGGCGAAATTTACGGGACTAACTCCCATTGTGACCTAGGGGAACATTACTTCGCCAGCCCAGTACGCGACGCCATTTCTCTGCATAAAACCCACCTCAGCAAATCCTGACGGATTGAGGCTTTTCATCGCGCAACGGCTGTCCCGGCGCTTGTACGGTCCCGAAAAACCTTGATGGGAGGCAAAGTCAGGCCCTAAACCTGTTACCTATTGAACGATTTCCCTGCGCAAGAATTTGACCGGTGGTGCACATGGCCCTGCCCTGATCCGGAAAGGAATTAAACAGTGTCCAAACGGGAGAAGATCATCCCCTTGGCGAGCCTTGCGCTCCTCATTTTGCTGCTGGTCTTTCTGAGCGGGTTCGCCTTTCGCCATTACAAGATCTGGCCCACCCGTGATCTTCTTTTGCTGCGCCAGCAGGTGGAGTTTTACCGCCGCTTCGGACACTGGGGCCGCGAGAACCAGTTCATGAAAGCGAATGTCACCAGCGGCGACCCCCGGGCCGTCATGAAAAACGCCGGTGAGGTCATGCCCGGATATCGCGCGATCATGGGCTTCGATGTCGAGCTTGAAACCTATTCCGTTCGGCTTCTCGATCCGGCGGGGGAACAGGTCCATGTCTGGCCGACGAGCTATCGCGCCCTGTCGGGCGACACCGAAGCCACGCATGAAATCAACCCGCATGGCATGCAGATGATGCCCGATGGCAGCATCGTCGTGAATTTCGCCAAGGGCGGCCCGCTGATGGCGCGGATCGATGCCTGTGGAGAACCGCTCTGGACGCGCGAGGGGGTCTATCATCATTCCATCGACATAGACGATGACGGGACGCTCTGGACATGGTTCAGCCCGGATACCGTCAGCAGCCCGCTGCAGAGCATCCTGCAGATGGACGCGGACACCGGCGAACACCTGCGCGAGATTTCGATGGAGGAGGTACAGGCCGCGTCCGAGCGCAACGCGGTCATGCTCGCCCTGCCCGACGATTACAAGCTTTCCCCGGTGCGCGAGATACGGCGCGGGCTGGAGGACGATATCTTTCATCCCAATGACGTCGAGCCGCTGCGCCGCGAATTTGCACCGGCCTTCCCGGATTTCAGCCCGGGCGATCTGCTGATCAGCCTGCGCGAGCTTGACCTCGTCGCCGTGCTCGACCCCGAAAGCCTTGCGTTCAAATGGACCGCCTACGGGCCTTGGATCCGCCAGCACGATCCGGATTTCACCGCCTCCGGGCGCATCGAGATCTATGACAACGCCACCGGGCGCGGGCGGTCGGGGATCATCTCGGTCGATCCGGCAACGGGCGATATCCGGCGTTTTCATACACCGCCAGACTCCGCGTGGTACAGCCCGTGGCAGGGAAAACAGCAGCGCCTCCCCTCGGGCGCGCACCTGATCACCGTTCCGACGCAGGGCCGCGTGGTGGAGATTTCCGAAGAGGGCGAGATCGTGTTCGAATTCAACAATATCGCGGGCGACGGGGTGAACGCGAGCGTGTTCAACGCGGTGTGGTTGCCGGAGGATTATTACAAAACGGTGCCGAATTGTTCAGGGGGGTGAACGGGCCGGACTCCTGACATTCCGGGCTTGGCAGTGATGCGGCTTGGCGTCATGGTGATCTCGCAGGAGGTACCGCTCGTAAATGTCAAAGAAACTTGAAAAACAAAGGGAAAGGCTCCGCAACCGTCTCGGTTCGAGCGAAATCAATTTCGCACGCCAAGAAGCCTCTATTAAACAAGCTAATGAGACGACACGCACCGCCAAGGGCATTTGGTTCGGGCTGCTTGCCTATATGGCATTTGTCGGCGTTACGTTAATGGGGCTTGATGATGTGGATTTCTTCATTCCCGAACGCCAGACGACCCTGCCTTTGGTTAATGTCGCCGTGCCGACATTCCTTTTCATGGCTATCGCGCCCTGTCTCGGCGCGCTCGTCTACGCCTACTTTCACATGCACCTGATGAAACACTGGGAAGCACTCGCAAAACTCCCAGCTCGATTTCAGGGCGATCCGATATCCAACCACATTGCACCTTGGTTGGTCAGCGATTTTGCCCTAGCACGCCGACAGGACGGTGCCATACCGCCAAGGCCGCTTCGTGATGAAACGAACTGGATAAACATAAGCTTGGCGTTTGTAGGGACGCCGGCCCTTTTACTGGTTTTCTGGTGGCGTTCTACTGTTCCGCAATACGAATGGTTGACCCTTTTTGTGAACGGGGGATCATTCCTTTTGTCGGTTTTCATGGGTCTCGTGAGTTGGAAACGGCTTGCTACCCTCATGGAAGACGATAAAGCGGTTCCAAGACGGTTGAGCAAACGGACGCTTAAAGCCTTTGCAATAGTCGCGTTTCTTATCACGTTGGCCGGGTGGTTTCGTACCGAAGGAAGCCTTGCACAATATGCCCGCGAAATTGGTATTTCCGAAGAAACTGTAGAGACAAATAAAATTTTTTATGCCCCGTTTCCTAACCTTGTCGCGAAAGCACATTTGGAAGGTGAGAATTTTTCAAAAGTGCCGCCAGAATGGCTGACACCAGAGCAGGACCGGATATCGTACAGACCTGTATGGTGCGAGGAACGAGGACTACCTCCTAGTGTTTGTGGTAAACCGATATCGAATGGCGAATGGCCCACCAGAGTGCTATTTCTGGAACGTGAGCAGTACTGCACAAAACTAGTTGGCGCGAATCCTGAAGGTTTTGACTGCCAAAGTTTTTTCGCTGAACATGAACACGATTTCACCGAAGACTGGCAAACCCTTTGGAACTTAAAAATGAACAAAATTCAACGCTTCAACTTTTCGGGCGCGGATTTAAAGTATGCAAATCTCCGGTCATCGCAACTGCAGCGCGCGAACCTTGAGAAACCGCAGCTTCAAGGGGCGAATTTTCATTTAACCCAATTGCAGAAAAGCTACCTAAGAGAAGCTCAGCTACGTGGAGCCAATCTTTTGCTGGCGCAAATGCAAGGTGCTGACCTCCAGTCGGCCCACCTACAAAATGCTCGTCTCGAAGAAACTCAGTTGCAGAGGGCGAACCTCACCGGTGCTGAAATGCAGAATACAAATCTTAGAAAATCCCTGCTGCAAGGCGCAATCTTAGATAAGACCCAACTTCAGGGGGCTGACCTCAGCGAAGCACAGTTTGATGCATCATCCTCTTTCAATGCCGCCAATCTCCGCGGGGCGGCGTTAAGAAAAGTTGATTTCACCATGATACCCGATTTTCCGGTCGACCTCGGTGAAGTATTTGGCGACTCAACCGTCAAATTTCCAGAAAGCGTTGATGTACCTGAAAGATTCAATCGATCCTACGCATCTGATGATGAATTCATAGCGGCCTGGCGCGCCTTCCAGAAAGAGATCGGGTTCGACCCGGATGACCCGTCTACATGGGACAAGCGCAAGGACTGAGCCTCCCCCTACCCTCCTCTTCCAACATGAGGCATAAGGCGGCGAACCGACTCATGGATCCGAGGACCAAGACATGCATGACATTCGTGCCATTCGCGAAAACCCCGAAGCTTTCGACGCCGCTCTGGCGCGGCGGGGGGATGCGGGGGTGTCGTCGGAGCTGCTTGCGCTTGATGGCGAGCGCCGGGCGCGGATACAGGCGGCCGAAGAGGCGCAGGCCGAGCAGAACCGGGCCTCGAAACTGGTAGGGGCGGCCAAGGCCAAAGGGGACGAGGCCGAGTTTGAGCGGCTGCGCGCGCTGGTCTCGGAGAAGAAATCGCAAGTGGCGGAGATGCAGGCCGAGGCAAAGGAGCTGGACGCCAGGCTGAGCGATATGCTGGCGCGGATCGCCAACCTGCCCGCGAGCGATGTGCCCGATGGTGGCGGCGAAGAGGATAATGTCGAGGTAAAGCGCTGGGGCGACCAGCCTGCCTTCGATTTCACGCCGAAGGAGCATTACGAGATCGCGGGCGTCGCGGCTTCGATGGATTTCGAGCTGGCGGCGAAGATTTCCGGCTCGCGCTTCGTGATGCTCAAGGGGGCTGTGGCGCGGATCCACCGGGCGCTTGCGCAGTTCATGATCGACACGCATGTGGATGAGAACGGGCTGGTCGAAATGAACTCGCCCGTGCTGGTGCGCGACGAGGCGATGTATGGCACGGACAAGCTGCCGAAATTCGGCGAGGACAGCTATCAGACCACGAATGGGTGGTGGCTCGTGCCGACGTCTGAGGTGCCGCTGACCTATACAGTGGCGGGCGATATTCTGGACGCAGGCGCGCTGCCGGTGCGGATGACGGCGCATACGCTGTGCTTCCGGTCCGAGGCGGGGAGCGCGGGCAAGGATACGGCGGGAATGCTGCGCCAGCACCAGTTCGAAAAGGTCGAAATGGTGTCGGTGACCCACCCGGACGAAAGCGACGCAGAGCAGAAGCGGATGCTGGGCTGTGCCGAGGGTCTGCTGGAGAAGCTTGGCATTCCTTACCGCACGGTGATCCTCTGCACCGGCGACATGGGGTTCGGCGCAAAGCGGACCTATGACATCGAGGCCTGGCTGCCCGGGCAGGATGCCTATCGCGAGATCTCCTCGGTCTCGACGACGGGCGATTTCCAGGCGCGGCGGATGAACGCGCGGTTCCGTCCCGAGGGCGGTGGCAAGCCCGAGTTCGTGCATACGCTGAACGGGTCCGGCCTTGCCGTGGGGCGCTGCCTGATCGCGGTGCTGGAGAACGGCCAGCAGGCGGATGGCTCGGTCAAGCTGCCCGAGGTTCTGGCGCCCTATCTGGGCGGCAAGACCATGCTGAGCGCCGAGGGCACCCTGTCATGAGACGCCTGCCCGAGCCGATGGCATGGGTGGTCGCAGCGGCCACGCTGGCATTTGTCGCCTCGCCGCTGCTGACGCCCGGGTTTCGCGGGTTCGAGTCCGGGCAATTCCCGGTGCCGCAGGTCGATCCTATGGTGCAGCCTTCGGGCTATGCGTTTTCGATCTGGGGCGTGATCTATGCATGGCTGCTGATCAGCGCGGTCTTTGGGCTGATCTGGCGCGGCAATGCGCCGGACTGGCTGGCGATGCGGCCCGCGCTTGCGGCCTCGGTCGGGGTGGGTGCGGCTTGGCTGCCGGTGGCAGAGGTCGCTCCCCTGCCCGCAACTGTGTTGATTTGGATCATGCTGGGCACCGCGCTGGTGGCGCTGCGCCGGGCGCCGCTGCTTGATATCGGCTGGGCGCGCGCGCCGCTGGGGCTTTACGCTGGCTGGCTGACGGCCGCGTCCTGCGTGGCGCTGGGGATCGTGCTGGCGGGCTATGGGCTGACGAGCGAGCGGGAGGCGGCGATTGTTGCCCTGCTGCTGGCGTTGGTGATCGCCATCTTTGTGCTGCGGCGCACGGGAAGTTCACCCGCCTACGGGATCGCCGTGGTCTGGGCGCTGATCGGGGTGGCGGTGTCGAACTGGGGCGGCAATCCGGCGGTGTTCTGGCTGGCAGCCATTGGCGCGCTGGTGATCGCAGTGCCGACGCTCTGGCGGCTGACGGGCTGAGCCGGTGACAAAACTGGGCCGCGCAATTCTTTATTGCCGTCAGGTTGAGAAGACCGCTGCCTTTTACCAGCGCTATTTCGGATATCAGGTGTTGAACGATCCGACGGATCCGATCGTGGAATTGCGCCCTCCCGGCGACGGGTTGGTTCAGCTGTTGCACCCCGCTGGCAAGGGGCAAAAACAGGGGCAGGTGCAACTCAAGCTGGTCTTTGACGTAGCGGACGTGCCGGCGATGCGCGCTGCACTGGTTGAGAGCGGTGTCGATGTCGGGCCTCTGCACCATGCGGATGGCTACGTCTTTGCCAATCTGAAAGACCCGAGCGGCAATGCCCTGTCGATATCCGGACGGTCGTTTCGGTAGAGAAGCGGTCCGCGCGTCCTGACGAACGGACCAATGCCATTTGCCCGATTACTTCGAGGTTTTTTTCTTTTTCGACGATTTGGATTTCTTGGAGAGTTTCTTTTTAAGCGCCTTGAGCTTGTCCGACATCCTTTTCGCCGTTTTTTCCAGTTTCTTCTTGGCGTCTTTTTTATTGTCGGATTTTTCTTTGTCCGACTTCTTCTTTTCAGACTTCTTTACGTCAGACTTTTTGGGTTCTGCCTTCGATTTCTTGTCCGACTTGGTCTTTTTGCTTTTCTTGTCGTCGGTCTTTTTCGACTTTTTGACCGGTTTCTTTTTCGCGGGTTTCGCTGCTCTCGGGATCTGCGGTTCCGGCTCGGCCTTTGGCTCGCCATTGTCTTTGGCCGGTTCGGCAAGAACGACAGGATCGGGAACGGGCGTCACAAGTTCCGGCTCGGGTGCGGGATCGAGCGCGGGGGCGTCGGGGCCACCTGCAACCGCTTTGGCGGCTTCGATCAGACGTGGCGCGCTGGCGGCGCCGATGCCCGGTACGGAAACCAGTGCTTCGGGCGTGGCGGCGGCGATGCTTTCGGCGCTGTCAAAGCCGTACTTTACGAGTGCCTCCGCAAGAGAGGGGCCAATTCCATTAACTTCATTCAATGCTGTCATGTTCAGTCCTTTTCTGTGGGGCGGACAAGTGAGCCCTGCGCCGCCCCGCAATCGCGCCGATCAGGCCGCTTTCTTAAGCGCTTTCTTGGCGGACTTGAGCTTGCTCTCTTGGCGGGCAACCTTCTTCTCGCGCTTTTTGACCTCGGCCTTCAGTTCCTTGATCTTAGCTTTCTTCGCCATGTTTATGTTCCTTAAATTTCAGTTTCATGCCAACAGCAATCTGCTGCGCGGCAAAGGCACATGTATCACAAAGCTATCTATTGTATATACAAAAGTTATACTTTTCTGAGCGGATTTCTGAATCCCGATCCTCAGGCGTTCAGCGGCGCGGCCTGACCCGAGGACGGGAAAGGCACCAGGCGCTGCTGATCCTCGTCCCATAGCTTGAGGTTGAGCGCACGCACCGCCTCGGGGAACTTGATGCGGCGGGGGGCAATTTCCTCGGGCAAGGCATAGTGGCAGGCGCGAAGGCGATAGCTGGGGATCCGCGCGTTGAAGTGGTGAATATCGTGCAGCGTGATGCAGGCAACGATATGGTCGAAGGCCCAGCCGAAATCGAGACAGGAGGACCCCTGTAACGCCGCGACTTGCGGGTCGAGATCAGGACGGCGATCCCAGTAGGTGTCTTCAAAGTTATGCTGGAGATAGACGAGGAAGACGCCGATCATGCCGCCGAGAAAGCTTGCCCCCAGCCAGACCAGCACGCCGGTCCAGCCGAAAAGCGCATAGAGCGAACCGATATAAGCCGCGATAACAAGGTTGTGGAGCAGCACACCTTGGACACCGAAACGGGTGGTGTTCTTGGGCCAGCGGTAGCGGATGAAATAGGTAAAGAGCGAGCCCAGCGGCACCAGCACGAAAGGATTGCGATAGAGCCGGTATTGCAGGCGTTGCCAGAACCCGGCTTCGTTCCATTCACGCAGGGTCATCGTGTGGATTTCCCCGGTCTCGCGATGTTCGAGATTGCCGATATTGGCGTGGTGCAGGTTGTGGTTCTGCTTCATCACTTCGAACGGCGCAAAGGTAAACGGCGACAGGCCGTGCCCGGCCCATTCGTTTTGCTGGCGTGTCTCGAACAGGGAATGGTGGCCGCAGTCATGCTGCAAAACGTAAAGCCGCACGGCCGAAAACGCATGGATCAGGATCATCGGCGCGGCGACATACCAGACCTCGATCTGCGTGATCGCGAAATAGAGCGAGAAAAAATAGACCGCGAATGTGCCGAAATAGCTCAGCGATGCCAGCCGGTTGTCCTTGTCACAATACTTGCGGGTGTGCTCTCGGAGATTCATGTCTTGCTTTGCCTGTCGCATCTGCGGGCAGAAATTTGCCGCGGCTATACCTATGCGCGCAACTTAACACTTTCTTAATATTTTTCAATTTGATCGGACTTAAAATTGCGTGGCGCGGCGATCAGGCGCTTAGATTCAGGACACCCATGGTTTCGAGCCCGCTCAGGATTGAATCGACGGCCACCGTGGCAAGGATAATGCCCATCACGCGGCTTATGACGCTGGAGCCGGTGGAGCCGATCAGTTTCTGGATCCTTGTGGCCAGTAGCAACAGCACGAAGGTGAAGGCGAGAATGAGGATCAGCAGACCGGCGGTGATTGCCTGATCCTCGAGCGGCTGGCGGTGATTGTCGGTCAGGATCACGACGGCGAGCATGGCGCCGGGCGAGGCGATCGAGGGAATGGCGAGCGGGAATACCGCGCCGGATAGGTCGTCATGGGCCGCTTCGTCGATTTCCCGCGCGGCCTTGGAGTCGCCAAAGATCATGGTCAGCGCGAAAAGCATCAGAACGATGCCGCCTGCGATTTGGAACGTGCCAAGCCGCAGGCCAAGCGCCTCGAACAGGAACTGCCCGCCGACGAGAAAGCCGAGCAGTACCAGCATGGCGATCAGTATAGCGCGCAACGCATAGGCACGATGCAGCCGATGGGGCACATTGGCGGTGGCGTAGAGAAAGACCGGAATCGACCCGATGGGGTCGATGACCACGAAAAGCGTGATGAATTCGCGTATGATATCGGTCCAGTTCACCGGATTTTCGTGCCTGACGTAAAAGTTTGGGAGACGTTGAGCCTGTCTTGCCAAGGGTTTGTGCTGGATGCAAGGCGGCACAGGCGCGGAACAGTCGAGACCGGGGTTGGTCGCGGCGTTTTGGCACGGCGAAGCGTACTTGGCAGCCTGAGTTTCGAGTGGGGTGGCTGGCGGCGCCGTGATCCCAGACGCCACCCAAGGGGGAATAGCGATTACTCGATACGGGTCAGATCATCCGGCGGGAGGCCCATGGCTTTCGCAATGCAGCGCATGTCCTCCGGGGGAATCCTCCGCTTGGGGCCGCGCATCAGAAGCCCCCAGTTGTCCACATGATCGTGTGTCAGGCTCAGGACACCAAGCAGCGGGCGGATCGGGGCGGGCGTCACGCCGGGGAAGTAATCGACATTCACACGGTAAGGGTTGAAGTCCATTGCCTGAGCCGCGTGATAGGGCTCGTCCGAGGTGACGCGGCCGATGGCCGTGAACGCCTGGACGGGCGCGCCTTTTCCAATGCCCTCGCGCGGGGAGTAGTAGACCAGCCAGTCGTCCCGGTGCAGGGCCTTGACGGGATCATGCCTGCCGTGTCCCAGTTGCGCAAAGCCACCTTCGACACCTGCGTTTACATGATCCGCTGAGGCAACACCGATCCAGCAGGTCATGGGGTCAACCTTCCTGCGCTACGGTGTGGGCAGTGATTGTATATCCAAACGGATCCTCGAACGCGAAGTAGCGACCAAAGGGACCATCCTTGGGCGCGAAGGCAATTGTCACCCCCTTTGCATCGAGATGATCATGCAGCGTATCGGCGTCATCGCAGCCGAACCACAGGGAAATCCCGTGACCGAGAGGGCGAGTCGCCTCGAGATCGACCACCGGGGTGCGGACGGCGAAAGGGATCGGCCTGGTGTCGAACACAACCGCACCCGGAGGCGCGAAAGATGCGGGAGTGAGACCGACAGTATCGGTGTAAAAGGCGCGAGCGGCGTCGAGATCTGCGACCTGCAAGCCGATGAAGTCAGGACCGATGAGATGGGGCATGTGGATTGTCTTTCTCGGGGGGGAACGCTAGTATCAGGGACCTGATATAATATAAGCCTGCTGATATGAAAAGTGCCAAATCACCATCAACGTCAGAAGACACCCCATTCGCACCACAGGAGTCGCTCGGCTATGCGATCAAGCGGGCGCAACAGGCGCTGCGCCTGCATATGGACCGGCAGCTAAAGGATTTTGGTCTCACGGCGCCGCAATATAATGTTCTGTGCAGCCTTGAGGACGAGCCGGGCGCCTCGAACGCGCGTCTTGCACGGCGGGCTTTCGTGACACCGCAGACCATGCAATCGATGCTGGTCAAACTTGACAGATCGGGCCTTATCGAGCGGAGCCCGGATGCGGAGCATGGCCGTATCCAGCGCACGCAGCTTACGGAAAAAGGACAGGACGTGCTGTCAAAGGCGCATCGCTCGGTTCTTGAAACGGAGAAGATCGCCCGCGAAGCGGCATCGCCGGACGCCGCCACGATGCTGCTGAGGATCGCCGATGCGCTATCCTAGAGCATGGATACCGGGCTGCATCACAGTTAGTTTCAGCCGCAAGCCGGTGGCTTGACCGAATTTATGGCGGCCAAGGTTCATCGTTGGTGATCGCGGCAAATTCAGCCGCGATCACCAACACATGGCAAGCAAAGTATCAGGCGCAGCGCTACTTGCGCCGCCCTTCGGTATGCTTGCGCAGCTTGCTGGGCGCGGCTTTTTTGCGGCCTTTGTAGGGGTTCTTGTCGTTCTGCGAGCGGATGTGCAGGCGGATCGGCGTACCCGGCATGTCAAAGTCCTGCCGCAGCCCGTTGACCAGATAGCGCGAATAGCTTTCCGGCATCTTGTCGGGGTGCGAACACATGACAACGAATCCCGGTGGCCTTGTCTTGGCCTGTGTCATGTAGCGCAGCTTGATCCGTTTGCCTTGCGGGGCCGGAGGAGGGTGCTGCTCGAGCATGCCGGTGAGCCAGCGGTTGAGCTGGGCGGTCGTGATGCGGCGGTTCCAGACATCATAGGCGCGCAGGATCGCATCGTGCAGCCGGTCAAGCCCCCTGCCCGTCTTGGCCGAGACCGTGATCAGCGGGGCACCGCGCAACTGGGGCAGCAGGCGTTCGAAGCTTTCCTTGAGGTCGCGCAGTTTTTCCTGCTTTTCCTCTTCGATGTCCCATTTGTTGACAGCGATGATCACCGCGCGGCCTTCGCGCTCGGCAAGGTCGGCGATACGCAGATCCTGCTGTTCAAAGGGAATCGCGGCGTCGAGGAGCACGACGACGACTTCGGCGAATTTCACCGCGCGCAGACCATCAGAGACCGAGAGTTTTTCGAGCTTTTCCTGAACCTTGGCCTTGCGGCGCATCCCCGCCGTGTCGAACAGCCGGATATGGGTGCCGCCCCATTCGACCTGAAGCGAGATCGAGTCGCGTGTGATGCCCGCCTCGGGACCTGTGAGCAGGCGATCTTCGCCAATGATTTTGTTGATGAGCGTGGATTTACCCGCGTTGGGACGTCCCACTACGGCCACTTGCAGCGGCTTGGTCTTGGTGGGCTTGGGCGCGCCGATGGCGGCTTCGTCCTCGTCCACTTCTTCCGAGAGGGTTACGTCGGTTTCGGGCGCGTCCTGTTCGGCCTGTTCCTCGAAGGCGTCGGCCAGCGGCATCAGTTGGGCATAGAGGTCGTTCAGACCTTCGTTATGCTCGGCGGAGAGCCGGATCGGTTCGCCAAGGCCAAGGCCCCATGCGTCGATAACGCCCGCATCGGCGGCGGACCCTTCGGCCTTGTTGGCCGCAAGAATGACATGGGCCGAGCGCTTGCGCAGGATTTCCGCGAACATCTGGTCGGTTGGCGTCACCCCGGCGCGGGCGTCGATCATGAAAAGGCAGATATCGGCCATATCAACCGCGCGTTCGGTCAGACGGCGCATCCGGCCCTGAAGACTGTCGTCGTTGACCTCTTCAAGACCGGCGGTGTCGATCACCGTGAACTTGAGGTCACCAAGACGCGCCGCGCCTTCGCGCAGGTCGCGGGTCACACCGGGCTGGTCATCGACCAGCGCAAGACGCTTGCCGACGAGGCGGTTGAAAAGGGTGGACTTGCCCACGTTGGGACGGCCCACGATGGCGAGAGTAAAGGACATGGCCTTGAGCACTTTCGAGTAAGACGAATGCGCCCTTTAGCGCATATCGCGCCTAACGGAAAGCGTGCAATTTTCCGTCGGAGCTGACCACGTAGAGCGTATTGCCCGCAACGACCGGTCCGGTGGTGGCGCCACCCGCGATCGGCACTGTGGCGACAAGCGCGCCGTTGTCGGGTGCGTAGAAGCGCAGGTAACCGTCGCCCGAGGCCACAACAAGCCGTCCGCCCGCGAGGACAGGGCCGTAGTTGCCGTAGACGGGGCCGCGTTTCTTGGGTCTTTCCTTGACGTTGGCAGGCAGGTCACGGACCCAGATCGTGTCACCGCTGCTGGCGTCGAGCCGCGCAAGCTGGTTGAGGTCGGTCACCGCGAAGACGCTGCCACCTACCGGCCAGACCGGGCTCATCGCGCCCTGACGGGCAGTCCAGCGGATCGCGCCGCTGTTAATGTCGATGGCTGCGGTACGGCCCGATTTGTTGCCCGCGTAAAGTGTGTTGCCCGAAACGACCGGCGCACCGGTGATGTCGCCGATACGGCTCGCGGCGCTGCCGATGCGTTTGCCGGCGACGGTGGCGCTCCAGCGCTGGGTGCCCCCCTTGCGGAAGGCGGCGATCAGTTCGCCCGAGCCGAACCCGAAGACGACGTAGGGGCCGGCGATGGCCGGTGCGGGTGCGCCGAGCACATTCGCAACGCTGGGCACGGCCTTGATCTCCCAAGCGATTCTGCCGTCCGATGTACGGATCGCCATGCCGGTGTCGTCGCCTGCCACCAGATAGATCAGCCCACCGTCGATCAGCGGCGTGCCGCTGCCAGTGGCGCCGAGTTTCTGCTGCCAGCGGATCGCGCCCGTTTTGGCATCGAGCGCGGTCAGGCGGCCATAGCCGGAAGAAACATAGAGCGTACCGTTGTCATAGGCGATGCCGCCGCCAGTGCCCTGCTCTTCCTTGTCGGTGGCAGGAATCAGGTTGGTCTGCCATGCGACCTGCCCCGAGGGCGTCACGCCGGAAACCAGCGCACCGCTGTCGAGCGTGTAGATCAGACCGCCCGCAACGACCGGGTCGGCGGTGATGCGCACGCGGCGACCGTCGCCCGAGCCGATGCTGGTGGACCAGACCTGCTGCGGCGCGACGCGCAGCCGCGCGTTCGAGACACGGTTCGACTGGGTGCCGACCGCCTGCTGCCAGCTTGCATTGCCCACCTGCCCCGGAATGGAGATGGCACGCGAAACATTGTCGATTTCATCGGGCTTCGGGGTGAGCGGACCGTCCTGAACCTCGGGGCGGATGGTTTCACGCTCACCGGGCAGGATGACTTCCTTTTCGCCGCAGGCCGACAGCGTCAGCAGGGCAACCGCGCAGAGACCAAGACCGCGCTGCGCGAGCCTGCGGTTCTGGCGAGGCGGAATCGCGATGGAAGAATACAGCGCCCGCGAGAAATTAAACGGTCCAATCATAACGTCTTGCCTGTCCTGTCACTTCCATCCGCCGATGGGGTCAGTCTGACCCGGGCGTCTGCCTTCAATGTCCGTTAACCCTGTTGCGTCTCGGGGCGGCGTTCCGGCGTGCCGCCGAGCGCCACAATTGCTTGCGCGGCGCGTTGTTGCAAGTCGGCAGTCGCCTCGGCGTCCTGAAGAATCGACTGGAACCGGTCAATTGCGGCCTGCGCATCCCCGGATTCAACCGAGAGTAGCGCCAGTTGTTCCTCGGCGAGAAGCCGCAGCGGCGCACCGGCCACGGCGAGAGCTTCGAATCCGATCCGGCGTTCTTCGACCGGGAGCGTTTCCGTCTGCAGTGTCAGCGCTTTGAAAGCCGCGATCTGGCGGTAGATTTCGGGAAGATCGCCCTGCGTCGCTATATTGTTGAGCGCGGCAACGGCAGCATCGGTCTGGCCCGACTCGGCCTGGGCCGCCGCCAGCGAGAATTCCACGATCGCGTTGCCACCGGGCGTGTCGGCGGTAATCAGCGACAGGTCGGCGGCGCGTTGCTCGGCCTCGTTCTGGCGCATCGCGTTCAGCAGGTCATCGCCAAGCGTCTGTGCCTGCGCTTCGGCTTCGTTCTTGCGGTATTCGTTCCAGGCGGCGCCCCCGACGACGGCGACGATCACGACCAGCGCAATCCAGCCATAGCGGCGGAAATACGCATAAAGACGGTCGCGGCGGACCTCTTCGTTCACTTCGTCGATGAAACTGTCGGTATCGCTCATGCCTGTTCGCTTTTCCTGTGCCGTTCATCCCGCCGCCGTCAAAGCCTGCGACAATGGCGGCCAACCCCTTGTTTTCCCAATCCCGGCGGCCACAGAAAGTGCCTATGATCCGAGCAGATTGCCCCCTATTAACCTGCATGAACGCGCAAGCCAAGTGCATGCGGGGCAACGGGCGTGCCTACCCTTGCGAACGTAAGGGAAAAATCGTAAAGTGAACCGATCAGTTTAGTCCGCCGTATATCTCTTAAAAGCAATCATAGCCGCGTCAAAGGAACAGCCTCTGTCGCGCAAGTATCTTGAGGAAGACCTAGATGCGCCTCATTCCGGTTCTTACAGCGCTGCTGGTGACCTTTGCGCTTTATGCCATTGTCTTTGAGCGGGAGGCGCTGCTGGCTTTTGCACGCGGATCGGAATCGACCGAGGCTGCGAGTTCCGAGACCGGAGAAGAAACGGCGGCAGAAAGCGAGACAGCGTCTGAAACGCTGGAAAAACGTATCCGGGTGGTAGTTCAGCATTCTTCTGCGAAGACCATCGACAACGCGGTGATTCTGCGTGGCGAAACGGCGGCGGTGCGTGAGGTCGAGGTGCGTGCGGAGACCTCGGCCACGGTGATTTCCGAACCGCTGCGCAAGGGGACTTTTGTCGAGGCGGGCGATGTGCTCTGCGAGCTTGATCCCGGCACGCGGGAGGCGGCGCTTGGAGAGGCGCGCGCCCGGTTGAAGGAGGCCCGCGCAAGAGTGCCCGAAACGGATGCGCGGCTGGAAGAAGCCCGCGCCCGGCTGGACGAGGCGATGATCAACTATCGCGCGTCAGAAAAACTCAGCACCGAAGGATATGCGTCTGAAACGAAACTGAAATCTGCCCGTGCCTCGGTCCGGTCGGCCGAAGCGGGAATCGCAAGCGCCACCACGGCGCAAGAAACCACGCAGGCGGGAATCGAATCCGCGGCCGCCGCGGTTGCCGCAGCGGAACGCGAGATTGATCGGCTGACGATCAAGGCGCCCTTTGCCGGTGTGCTGGAATCGGATACCGCAGAGCTGGGCAGCCTGATGCAGGCCGGGTCGCTTTGTGCGAGCGTCATCCAGCTCGACCCGATCAAGCTGGTCGGATACGTGCCCGAAACCGAGGTCGACCGGGTGTCGGTTGGCGCGCAGGCCGGGGCCGAGCTGATCGACGGACGGCAGGTGACCGGCAAGGTCACCTTTCTGAGCCGGTCCGCCGATCCGACGACGCGAACTTTTCTGACCGAGATCACCCTGCCCAACGAAGAGCTGAGCATTCGTGACGGTCAGACGGCGACCATCGCTATTGCCGCCAAGGGCGCAAAGGCGCACAAGCTGCCGCAATCGGCACTGACGCTGAACAATGACGGCCAGCTTGGTGTGCGCGTTGTGAACGAGGGCGATATTGTCGCCTTTGTGCCGGTAAAGTTGTTGCGCGACGAAACCGGCGGCGCCTGGGTGTCGGGCCTGCCGGAGGAGACCGACGTGATCACCGTGGGAACGGATTTTGTCACGGATGGTGTTCACGTGCAGCCGAGCTTTCAGGAGCCACTTTGATGATCGGGGTCGTCAACTGGGCGGCTGACCGTGCCCGCATGGTCATCGCCTTTATCGTCCTGTCGCTGGTAATCGGCGGGTTTGCCTATTGGAGCCTGCCGAAGGAGGGCGAGCCCGATATCGAGATCCCTGCTCTGATCGTGTCGGTGCAGTTCCCGGGCATCTCGGCGGAAGACAGCGAGAAGATGCTGGTGAAGCCGATGGAGACCGAGCTGGCCGATCTGGACGGGCTCGACAAGATGACATCCACCGCGGCGGAGAATTACGCCAACGTGGTCATGGAGTTCGAGTTCGGCTGGGACAAGACGGCGATCATGGCCGATGTGCGCGACGCGATGAACGCGGCGCAGGCCAAGTTCCCCGAAGGCGCCGAGCAGTATTCCATCGCCGAGATCAACTTTTCCGAATTCCCCATCGTCATCGTCAGCCTGACGGGCGAAGTGCCGGAACGCACGATGGCGCGTGTCGCCAAGGAGTTGCAAGACGATCTTGAAGCGCTTGAGCCGGTGCTTGAGGCCGGGATCGCGGGCAACCGTGACGAGATGCTCGAGGTCATCATCGATCCGCTGCGGCTGGAGTCCTACAACGTGACAGCCATCGAGCTGATCAACACGGTGCAGAACAACAACCAGCTGATCGCGGCCGGTGAAGTCGAAACCGCGCAGGGTACTTTCAGCGTCAAGATCCCATCTTCTTTCGATGAGCCGCGCGACGTTTATGCGCTTCCGGTCAAGACGAATGGCAACCGAGTTGTGACACTGGGCGATCTGGCCGAGATCAATTTCACCTTCGAGGACCGCATTGGCACGGCGCGTTTCGACGGCGAGAACACGGTTGCGTTGCAGGTGGTCAAGCGCAAGGGGTTCAACCTGATCGACACGGTGGATCTGGTGAAGGAAACGCTGGAGGCGTCGCGGGCGAAATGGCCGGCGGAATTACAGGCGGCCATCGACATCGGCACATCGAATGACCAGAGCCGCGTAGTCGGGTCCATGGTCGCGCAGTTGGAAGGCTCGGTCCTGACGGCGGTCGCACTCGTGATGATCGTGGTGCTCGCCGCGCTTGGCAGCCGGGCGGCGCTGCTGGTGGGGTTTGCGATTCCGACGTCGTTCCTGCTTTGCTTTGTTTTCTTGGCAGTGATGGGCGTATCGATTTCGAACATCGTGATGTTCGGCCTGATCCTTGCGGTAGGGATGCTGGTCGACGGGGCCATCGTGATCGTCGAATACGCGGACAAGCGCATCAAGGACGGGATCGGCCCGATGCATGCCTATGTCGAGGCGGCGCAGCGCATGTTCTGGCCGGTAGTGTCCTCGACCGCGACGACGCTTTGCGCCTTTCTGCCGATGCTGTTCTGGCCCGGTGTACCGGGAGAGTTCATGGGCATGTTGCCGGTGACGCTGATTTTCGTCCTGTCTGCCTCGCTGATCGTGGCGCTGATCTACCTGCCGGTGATGGGGGGCGTCACCGGGCGGATGTCACGGGTTTTCAACGGCATATCCGAGTTTCTTCGCGCGAGACTGCCTTGGGTCGTGCGGGCGCTGCTGGTGCCGCCCTCGCTGTACCTGATGTTCCTTGGCGCAATGCAGGTGCTGAACCCCACCTATCTTTTGCCTGCCGGTATGCCAGATGTGGCGGGGTCGCTTTTTGGCGCGGCGTTCTTCCTGTTCGGTGCGTTCGCGGCCTCGGTCACGCTGGGGGCGGCGCGGATAGAGCGGCGCGAGAAACGCGTGCGCTCGGGTCACCGGCTTTCGCCCTTCGGCTGGGTCATCAAGCTGATCGCGGGCAACCCGATTATGCCGATCGTCGCCATCGGATCGGTATTTGCGGGGGTGATCTATGTCGCCTTCGTGCTGTTCCCGGCCAATTCGCGCGGCGTCGAGTTCTTTGTCGAAACCGAGCCGGAACAGGCCTCGGTCTATGTCCGCGCGCGGGGCAATATCTCGCTGTCGGAATCGGATGCTCTGGTGCGGCAGGTCGAGGACGTCATCAAGGCGCACCCGGCGGTCACCAACGTGTTTTCCTTTGCCGGGGACGGCGGGTTGAACGTGGGCGGACCGGCGGCGGGCCAGCAGCCTGCGGACACCGTGGGTCAGGTCCAGTTCGAGATCGTACCATGGGAAGACCGCCCCACCGTCAACGAACCGATCCTTGGCGGGCGGTTCGAGAAACATGTCACCGCGCCCGAATTTGACGGCAATACCGTGATCGAAGAGTTGAACGCGCAACTGGCCAAGCTGCCGGGGTTCGAGGCCGAGATCAAACCGCTGGAACAGGGTCCGGGCTCGGGCAAGCCGGTGCATCTGCGCCTGATGGGCGACAACTGGGCCGAGCTGACCGAAGCGGCCAAGATGGCACGCGCACAGTTCGAGGGGACGCCCGGACTGATCCAGATCGAAGACACGCTGCCCCTGCCCGGTATCGACTGGCAGATTGACGTGGACGTGGAAAAGGCAGGCCGGTTCGGTGCCGACGTGGCGACAGTGGGCGCGATGGTGCAGCTGATCACCCGGGGTCTGCTGCTTGACACGATGCCAAGCGATACCTCGGACGAAGAGATCGAGATCCGCCTGCGCCTGCCCCAGCAGGACCGGGTGCTGTCCACGCTGGACACGCTCAAGGTGCGCACCAGCGACGGTCTTGTGCCGCTGTCCAACTTTATCACACGCAAACCGGTGGCCAAGCTGGCCTCGATCAGCCGTTTCGATCAGCAGCGCTATTTCGATGTCAAAGCCGATGTCGCGCCGGGTCTGTCGCGGATCACCGGCACGGATAATGCCGTGCTGGCGGTTGTGCATGAGGTTCCCGAAGGCACCACGACCGACCGCCCCACTGTCGAAAATGCCGGTGGCAACAGCTTTACGCTGGTGTCGCTGGGCGAGGCAGGCAGTCTGGACGCGGTGCGCGAGGCGCTGGCCTCGGGCGAGGCCCGCTTTGTGCCGATCAACCCCAACGAAAGGATCGCGGCGCTGACCGAATGGCTGGAAACTAATCCTCTGCCCTCCTCGGTCAGCACCCAGTGGACCGGCGATCAGGAGGAACAGGCGGAATCCGGCGCTTTCCTGCAAAACGCCTTTCTGGGTGCGCTGGGGCTAATGTTCATCATCCTGTTGGCGCAGTTCAACAGCTTTTATAACTCGGTGCTGGTGCTGCTTGCGGTGGTGCTCTCTACCACCGGCGTGCTGATCGGGATGATGGTGATGAACCAGCCGTTCTCGATCATCATGACAGGGACCGGCATTGTCGCGCTGGCCGGGATCGTGGTGAACAACAATATCGTTCTGATCGATACCTACCAGGAATACGCGCAGTTCATGCCACGGGTAGAGGCGATCATCCGCACTGCCGAGGATCGCATTCGCCCGGTTTTGCTGACCACCATCACGACGATGGCTGGTCTGGCGCCGATGATGTTCGGCCTCAGCCTCGATTTCATCGGCGGTGGCTATTCGATCAACTCACCAACCTCGCTCTGGTGGAAGCAACTCGCGACGGCGGTGGTGTTCGGCCTTGGAATCGCGACGGTTCTGACGCTTGTGGTCACCCCGTCCTTCCTTGCGCTGCGGGTCTGGATTTCGACCTATGCGCGCTGGATCGGACAATTGCTGGCCCGGCTCACGCTTGGCAGGTCAAGCCGCATCGCTCGCGACATGCGGCTGCGCAAGACCGCCCGCAAGATGCCCGTGGGCGACCTGATCTGGGATGATATGAAGAGCAACTTTGCCCCGGTTTCCGATGATGCCGACCCCGCGCATCCCGATCTGAGCAAGCCGATGCGGGCAGCCGAATAGCGCGGCCCGTCAGGCCGCGCTTTCATCGGCCAATTGCCGGTTCCAGAGCTGCGCATAGCGGCCACGCCGCGCCAACAGGATGGCATGGCTCCCCTGCTCGACGATCTCGCCCGCCTCGAGCACCACGATCAGGTCGGATTCCGCGATGGTCGAGAGCCGGTGCGCGATGGTGATCACCGTGCGCCCCTGCCCGGCCCGGTCCAGCGCCGATTTTATTTCCTGCTCGGTATCCGTATCCAGCGCGCTTGTGGCCTCATCCAGCAGCAGGATCGGCGGGTCTTTCAGCAAGGTGCGCGCAATACCGACGCGCTGTTTCTCACCACCCGAGAGCTTGAGCCCCCGTTCCCCCACCTGCGTCTCATATCCTTCCGGCAGCGAGCGGATGAAGTCGTGAATCTGGGCGGCGCGGGCGACCTCTTCGATCTGGTCCTGCGTCGCGTCGTCCAATCCGTAGGCGATGTTGTAGCGGATCGTATCGTTGAACAGCACCGTGTCCTGCGGCACCACGCCAATGGCGCTGTGCAGGCTTTCCTGCGTGACATCGCGGATATCCTGACCGTCGATCCGGATCGCCCCGCCGGTCACATCGTAGAACCGGAACAACAGACGGCCCACGGTGGACTTGCCCGACCCGGTTGCCCCGACAATGGCAACGCGCTGCCCCGCACCGACGCTCAGCGACACGCCACGCAGGATCTCGCGCGCCGGGTCATAGCTGAAGCGCACCTTGTCAAAGGTGATCTCGCCACCGGAAACCTGCAAATCGGACGCGCCGGACTTGTCCTCCACCTCGGGCGGCTGTTCCAACAGGTCGAACATCTCTCCCATATCGATCAGCGCCTGCCGGATCTCGCGATAGACAGTGCCAAGGAAATTCAGGGGCACGGTGATCTGAATCATATAGGCGTTCACCATGACGAAATCGCCCACGGTCAGGGTACCGGCCTGCACCCCGATGGCCGCAAGCACCATGACACCGACCAGACCAGAAGTGATCAAAACCGACTGGCCGAAATTCAGGAAAGACAAAGAGTAAGAGGTCTTGAGCGCCGCCCGCTCGTATCCCCGCATCGCCCCGTCATAGCGCTGCGCCTCGCGCTCTTCGGCGCCGAAATATTTGACGGTCTCGAAATTCAGCAGGCTGTCGATGGCCTTCTGGTTGGCATCCGTATCCTGCGTGTTCATCTCGCGGCGCAGTTTGACGCGCCATTCGGTGACGGCAAAGGTGAACCAGACATAGGATACCAGCACCCCGACGACGATCACCAGATACCACCAGTCGAACATTACCGTCAGGATGATCGCGATCAGGATCAGCTCAAGAAGTAAGGGCCCGATGCTGAACAACAGAAAACGCAGCAGGAAATCGACGCCCTTGACCCCGCGCTCGATGATCCGAGAAAGCCCCCCGGTCTTGCGCGTCAGGTGATAGCGCAGCGACAGCTGGTGCATATGCCGGAATGTCTCGAGCGCCAGCCGCCGCAGGGCCCGCTGGGCGACCGGCGCGAAAAGCGCATCCCGCAGCTGCTGAAACCCGACATTCAATGCTCGCGCGACGCCATAGGCAACGGTCAGACCGACCGCCCCAAGCGCAAGCGGTGGCACGCCTTCCCCTGCAAGCGCATCCACGGCTCCTTTGTACAGAACCGGCGTGGACACGGCGATCAGCTTGGCACTGACCAGCATGACCATCGCCAGCACAACCCGGATGCGCAGGGTCCGGTCATCCGCGGGCCAGAGATAAGGGGCGACGGCCCGGATGATGCGAATTCCCGAACGCCGGGTTTCGTTGGGCGCACCCGAATTGGCTTGAGACATGAACGATCCTTGTCAGCTGGCCCGAAAATAGGATCCCCGACCGCAAATGACCATAGCGTCTACCAATTACGCATGGTCCCGCCACAGACGTTCACAGCTTTCGCAGAAAGCAGACCGCAAAGCGATCAACAGACGCCCCCCAGCGACAGGAAATCGCTTATCACCTTTTTTCGGGGCAAAATATCTTCTTTGGGTCAAAAATATCCCGGGGGTGAATTGGCCCGAAGGGCCAAGAGGGGGCTGGCCCCCTTTCTCCACGGCAGTCACCACACCCAAACGATCAGGTTTTCGTCCCGTGCCCTAGTCTGGAATGGTAAAAATCTGCCCCGGATAGATGAGATCAGGATCACGGATCGAGTCGCGGTTTGCCTCGAAAACCCGCACATAGAGCGTACCCTCGCCATAGCGGTCCTCGGAAATCGCCCAGAGGGTATCGCCCTGCTGCACGGTAACCGCGCGGATCGGCGGCTGAGGCCCCCCAGTTTCAGAGCTGTCGCGCGCGGGCGGGTTGAGCACGGCAGGCGGTTCCCGCTTGAACGGCGTCTCCACGCGGCTGAGCACACGACCCTCGCGGGTCAGTTCGTCAAGGCGCAACGTGTAGACCCCCGGACGGATGTCCTGCAATTCGCCGCGCCACGCCCCTTGTGTGTCGGTATCGATATCGGCGACCGCTCGGTTGTCGAGATAGACCCGGACGAGGGAGGAATCGCTGGCACGCCCGCTCAGCTGTACATCCCCCGCTGCGGAATAGCTGATCGTATCCAGTGCCATGGTTGTCATGGCATCGGACCGGTCCGGGATTGCCGGTTGCAGCAGTTCGATCCCGTCACTCCCCGCCCGCAGAACCGCCACTGCGCCTGATGGAGCTTCCACCACCGGGACCGCCGATACCGGGTTGCCTTCCGCATTCTCAGTGTCCACTGCGGCGCTCTGCTTAGTCGTGCTGGTGCTTGCCGTGGCGGATTCTGACACGGTGCTGGCATCGACACTAGCGGTTTGCTCTTCGACCTTCGGCTCTACCGCCGGGACAGTCTCTGCGGTGACCGTATCAGTCGTGGTCGTTGGGATTGCCTCGGGGGCCGGATTTACGTCCGCGTTTGCTGGCGCAGCGGTTTGCGTTCCGCCCGTTTCGGTCGAGGCTGTTTCGGAAGGGGTCGGGTGTGCCGTTGCGACCTGCTCCGTAGTATCCTGCGAGGTGCCTTGGCTAGGTGCGTCGCTCGCGACCTGTTGCCCGGCGGCAGAGGGTGCTTCCTCACTTGCCGTTGGTTCGCTTGCCGGGTTGTTGGTCCGCGCATTCTCCGCAATTGCCACCTCGGTCGAAGCGGTGTCATCGGCTGGGGTGTCTCGGGAAGTTTCGGCCTCTGCGGTTGTGGTGGTTGCCTCTCCGTCATCGGACCCGTTTTCGCCCGACGAAACCTGCGCATCTCCTGCTTCCGGAGCTGCGTTGCCGGAAGCCGGCGTTTTGTCTGTTTCGTTTGTTGCTAGGGTGGTCGGGGCGAGGATCAGGCGGTCGGTAGAGGCGACCTCCTGCCCGTCGACTTCGGACATCAGGGTCAGCAGGCGCGGGGCGCTACCGAGGTCGAGATCGAGAAAAGCCGCGAATTTGCCATCTGCCCCAGCGGTGGTTCGCCCGACCTCTTCTCCATCGAGACGAACGATTACTTCGGCCCCTGGCTCTGCTGATCCGGCAATCAGGGCGCTGCCATCGGGTTCGACGCGGGCGATATCGACGGCGGGCACGGTTGGTTCCGGTGCGGATGGAGCCTCTTCGACCGTGGCGGTCTCTGCGGTCTCTGCGGTTTCAGCGTTATCGCGTTCTGCCGTGTCCTGATTTGGATCAGGAGTGGCAGGCTCTGCCGACGCGGTTTCCGGCGCTGCGGCTGCGTCAGTGCTCTCACCGGTATCAGGTTGCGTCTGAACGGCAGTTGTCGTTTTGGGGTCGGCTTGGTCCGCGGGTTCGGAGGTTCCGACAACCGCTACAAGTTCACCACGGCGTGGCTGTTCAAAAAGCAGATAGTACAAGCCACCGCCACAGGCGGCGATCAGAACGCAGCCCAGCACGATCATTACCCTGCGGCCGGTCGGCCCGCTCGTTTCAGTCATCTTGTATCCCCAAAAGCGTGCCCCCGCACGCCATCGTCCCAGATGCGGCAAATTGCGCCGCTGCATTGAGCAAGCCTAGCAACCGGGATATCAGGGGTCAAAACCCGAATATCGGTTCCCCTCCTGAAAGGTTCATTCATGTCGGTAAAGTCAGTTTGTGTGTATTGCGGATCACGCTCCGGCGCAATTCCCGTGTATGCCGAGCACGCGCGCGAGCTGGGAACCGCCATTGCAGCGGCTGATTGGCGGCTGGTTTACGGCGCCGGGGACGTGGGGCTGATGGGTGAAGTGGCCCGCGCCACGCAAAGCGCGGGGGGCGATACCTTTGGCGTTATCCCTACCCATCTTGTGGCATGGGAAGTCGGCAAAACCGATCTGACCCGCTATATCGTCACCGAGACGATGCACGAGCGCAAGAAGGTCATGTTCATGAACGCCAATGCGGTGGTCGTGCTGCCGGGCGGTGCCGGGTCGCTGGACGAGCTGTTCGAGGTGCTCACCTGGGCGCAGCTTGGGCTGCACGAGAAACCGATCCTGCTGCTGAATACCGCCGGGTACTGGGACCCGCTGCTGGTGCTGATCGACCATGTGATCGAACAGGGATTTGCCGATGCCTCGCTGCGCGATCACATCAGGGTCGTGGATTCTCCGGCGGCGGCCATGGCGGACCTGCGCACCGCCCTGTCCTGACGGATAGCCGCGACCGAATAGATGATGAGCGCCGACCAGATCAGCGCGAAAGCGACCGCGTGCACCGATGTGAACGGTTCACTGAAGAGCACGAAGGCGCAGATGAACTGGAGCGTGGGGTTGATGTATTGCATCACTCCCACTGTCGACATCGAGATGCGCCGGGCCGCGTAGCTGAAAAAGATCAGCGGCATGCCGGTAAGCGGGCCTGCAAAAATCAGCAGAAGAGTGTCCTGCCAAGACTGCCCGAAGGCGCCCGGACGCTGAGTGTAGATGGACAGCAGGATCGCGATAACGATGGGCATAAAGAGTAACACTTCGCAGGTGACCGATACCATCGGGCCGACCGGTAGTGTTTTCTTGATCGCGCCGTAGATCGCAAAGGAAATCGCCAGCGCAAGCGAGATCCACGGCACCGCGCCCAGCGCCCATGTCAGGATCGAGACCGCCAGTATCGCCATCGCAATGGCAACGATCTGAGACTTGCCGAGCTTTTCGCGGAACACGAACCGCCCGCAAAGGACAGCCATCAGCGGGAACATGTAGTAGCCAAGGCTGGTTTCGGCGTTGCGGTTGATCTGGGTGGCGTAGATGAAAAGAAACCAGTTGACCGAGATCATCCCCGAGGCGATGGCGATGATCCCCACCCGGCGCGGAGAGTTCAGCGCCTCTTTTATGGCGCGCAGCCTTCCCTGTAACGCGAGAATGCCGACGAAAAACACCAGCGACCAGAACAGGCGGTGAGAGAGCACCTCGGTCGCGGGCACATGGCTCAGGGGTTTGTAATAAATCGGAGACAGCCCCCAGATGGAGCAGGCGGCGACCATCGCCAGAAGTCCCTTGTATGTCTCGCTCATCCCGATCCCCTTGTCCGCCTCTCCTGCGCTTGAACCGGGACGGTTGCAAGAGCCGGGCGAAACGATTTGGGAAAATACATATCAAGTTAATGATGATCCGGTTACTGACCGGGGAGACGGCATGAGTTCAGCCAGTCGGAGGCGATCGTTTCCGCTGTCAGGTTATTCTGCCCTTAGCGCCTGCTCCATTTCAAAGATCGTTGCGAACAGCTCGCTCTGTTCGACCCTGATAAAGCCCTGATAGCCCCTGCGGATGTCTGCAACCATGTAGAGCACGAGCCCCGTCAGCATTGAAAAGGCGAAAGTGCGCCATGTCAGTGAACGCCCCAACATGCCGGTGCGGTTGGCAAGCAGGAACACCGCCGTGATCGTCGCGATCAGCACGACCATCTGTGAGAAAGGCGCGATGGGTACGGCCTGTGTCGCGACCCGGTAGAGATGCGCATCGAGCGCGCCGTTGACCGCGCTTGCCATGAATGCCTGAATGGGCGGCGGTGTCGGCTCTTTCGTGGCCTCGAGGGTGGCAGGCCAGAGCCGGGACTGCGCGATCAGGCTGGCCTCGAGCCATGTATCGAATTTTTCGCGGGTGTCGATCTGCTGATGGGCAGGCACGATGCGCGTTTTTGCATAGTCGAAAATCGCGGTCTTCAGCTCTGTCCGGCCGGGGTCAGCCAGATAGTCCGCCCTGAGGAAAGCGGTGCCGATGGCGGCGGCTTCGTCGGTGGCGGCGGCTTTCATCGATTGCGATATGGACAGCGCGTTGCCAAAGGTGAAGGCAAGCAGAAGGCCGAGAAGCGCCAGGAACGCGCCCTGCGTGGTTTCGCCAAGGTGGCTTTCCACCTGCTGTCCCTTTGCCATCAGGCGACGCCGCCCGGTAACGCCAAGCCAGTATCCCCCGACAAGCGCGATGGGCAGTCCGATAACGACAATAATCGCGATGCTGGTGAGGCTGAGCGTCGCGAGGGTGACGTCGGTGTATTCCGCTACCGCTGTTGTGGGTTGCATCGCTTTGTACCGCAAAGGGAAAACGGGATCTGATGCGCCAGTTAAGACCAGAAATTTTGTACTTGCACCAATTTTCGACCGAGGCTCGGCGGGATGGGCCCATTTTTTGGGGGTCGGCAAACTGTCTTGCTCTGCTATGCGGGACCTTCCCGACATTCACAGCGCGAGCAGGGGTGACAGCGATCTCCGATCCGGACAACCGGGAAGAACGGCACCTAAGTGCTTGCTTCTGTGGAATTATGCGGAAAGACCAGCCTGTGGCGGGTGCCTGTTTCATCGCTCTGCGTTGTCATCTTTCCACTAAGCTGGGTCGCAAAGGCTTCGGTGAGTTTCTTGCCCAACCCGGAATCCACGCGTGCGTTGGGATCAATGCCGCCACCGTTGTCAGAAATTGACAACTGGAACATGTCGTTTTCAACCCCCAATAAAACGGACAAATGACCACCCCCCTCGTCGCTGAATGCATATTTCAGACTATTCGTGGCAAGCTCGTTCACGATCAGCCCCAAGGGAATGGCGACCCGTGTTGACAGTGGCAGTTCAACGATGTCCACCTTTAATTCCGGCGGCTTCGCATGGCCCGAGGATATGATTAGATCCTCAACCAGCGAGGATAGATATTGCCGCGTATTCACCTGATCGACGGCTTCGGCACGCGATAACGTCTTGTAGAGCTTACCAACAGCGTCCACTCGCGCTCTCATTCGTGTGAAGGCCGCTTGGCAATCCTCATCGCTGAGGTTGCGCGCTTCCATCGCTATGATGCCCCCGATCATGGACAGGCTGTTCATGACACGGTGGTTGAGCTCTTCCAGAAGGCGTTCAGCGTGATCCAGTGCCGCTGCACGCTCTGCCTCCAGGCGGCGACGTACCGTAATGTCCTGCATGGCCAGCAGCAACATATGGGTATGGTTGCCCTCACGATGGACTTTGCGCGCGTTTAGCAGAATGTTCCTTTCGCCGATCTTGGGAAAGACGTGCTTGACCTCGAAGTCTTCGACGGAGGTATTTCGTGGCACGACGTCCGTGAGCAGTTCAAGGAGAGCAGGGATTGCCCATTGTCCATTCCCCAAATCGTCCAATTTGCGCCCAACGGTTTCACCAGGTTCTACATCAAACGTGGCGTAAAAAGCTCGACTGGCACTGATAATTCCGAGCTGCTCATCAAGAACCAAGAGAGGTTCTCGGACAGTATCGACAATACCCTTGGACAACAATCGCTCCCGCTCGAGCGCTGCGGCCGCGTCGCTTTCGGCCGTCACGTCCTCTATGGCCAAGAGAATACGCCGCGACCCATTGCCGGGACGGATCGTCTTGCGCGCGTTAAGCCGCATGACACGACGACCGATGTGTGGGAAGACGTGATCCACCTCAACATCTTCAACTTTGTGACCTTCGTCCAGAATGCGGTCCAGAGCGCCGATCAGCGTCGGAATATTCCACTGGCCGTTCCCAAGCGACGACAGGTTTGCCCCGATCGTCTCATCCCGGTCGACCTCGAAGGTGGCGAAAAACCGGTCGTTGGCGTATTCAACCACCAAATCCTCAGTCAGAACCAAAAGGCTCTCTCTCAGGCTCGCAACAATTTCTTCAGGATCAATCTGGCCTAGCGTGTCAACGTGAATGATACTCGCTCCTTAACGGCGAAACGTTTCGACGTCCCGCATCAGATAGCCACACCTATCAAAAGCAACCTAAGTAGTTAAGGGGGCACCACTACCATTGTGTTCCACCTTATCTAATCTGGACAGTCGCGTGCCGGTGGAAGGTCGGTTTTTCAGCTCAAACTCGACCTTCGCCGCAGTTTGCCAGAAAGATCCGGTCTGTTTTACCCTGGCAATCAAGTTATTCGCCTGATGTGAGCCGCAAACCCACCCATGAAAAAAGGCGCCCCGAGGGACGCCTTCTTATGATATATCCGTCGCGGATCACATGCGCGAAGCGACGTTTTCCCAGTTGACCAGGTTGTCGAGGAAGTTGGTCAGGTATGCCGGACGTTTGTTGCGGAAGTCGATGTAGTAGGAATGTTCCCACACGTCGCAGCCCAGCAGTGCGGTCTGGCCGAAGCAAACGGGGTTCACGCCGTTTTCGGTCTTGGTGACCTTGAGCGAACCGTCGGTGTCCTTGACCAGCCATGCCCAGCCCGAGCCGAACTGACCGGCACCGGCTGCCGAAAAGTCTTCCTTGAACTTGTCGACCGAGCCAAAAGCTTCGGTGAGCGCTTTTTCCAGATCGCCCGGCATCTTGCTTTCGCCCGGGCCCATCATTTCCCAGAACTGGTTGTGGTTCCAGAGCTGGCTGATGTTGTTGAAGATACCCGACTGAGCCACGGCAGAGCTGTCATAGGTGCCCTTGATGATCTCTTCGAGGCTCTTGCCTTCCCACTCGGTCCCGGCAATCGCCTTGTTGCCGTTATCGACATAGGCCTTGTGGTGAATGTCATGGTGGAATTCGAGGGTTTCGGCGGACATGCCGTTCGATGCAAGCGCGTCGTGAGCATATGGAAGATCAGGTAGTTCAAAAGCCATTTCGGCCTCCCTTGGTCATGGTGAATGTCCTGAGACGTAACTGAGCGCGTTGGCCCCTATCGTCAAGGCTCAATCTAAAACGCGAGGCAATCCTCTAGGTTCCGGATTCGCGCCAAGCCCTTGCAATACGCGCATTTAATGTTCCGGACAAATGGAAGTCAGCCCGAATTGGGTGCGCGCGGGAGGTGTCGGTATCAAGCCGGACCATTGGCCTTATGAAACCCTACGGCGGAACCGGCGGCTGCGGCCACCTTGAGCACGTCATAGGCATATTGCGCGACCGAGCGGAAACAGATCAGGCGGAAGGTGTCGTCATCCTCCATCCAGATTGCGGCGGCGATCTGTGCAAGACGGGTGCGACGGATCTCTCCGGGTTTAAACACGTCGGGGTGGAGATCGACCGGGCAGAGCTTGGCCATAACGTCGCGGGCATCCTCGCCCGAGATCGCGAATATCGCTCGCGCGTCCGAAACATCGACAGCCAGTGCGTTGGTATTGCCAAGGGTCTTGGTCATCTTGGCAAGCCGGTCGGAGACTTCCTCATACGGGCAGAGAATGAGCAGCTCATCCGGGGACATCCATGCGAGCGCCCCGGTGTCGGAGACGGTGATCTGGCGCTGTCCCGGAAAGGTGGCGCCGGATGCGGTTGTCGCCACCTTCTTGACGGTGGTGAGCGACAGGTCCCCGCGCAGGGTTATCATGCCCTGCAGGCCGGTTTCATCGATGCGCACAAGTCCGGAATAGCCCGCGTTGTTCAGGGCGCTGATCGTCTCAGACATTCTGCTTCTCCCCGTCCTTGTCATAGAAGACTGGATCGACGATCCGGGCCTGATAGGTCTTGCCGTCGGTGCCGGGGAATTCCAGCACCTCGTCCATGCGGTCGGGCCCGTGCAGAACCAGCCCCATCGCGATGCCCTTGGACAGGGTTGGCGAATGATAGGTCGAGGTCACGCGGCCCTGCGTGTTGCGCTGGCCGTTGGCATTCGTGCCCTCGGCCACGGCATAGGCCCCGTCGGGCAGCACCGATCCGTCGAGCGTTTCGAGACCGACGAGCTTCCATCGCGTCGGATCGGTCATATGGTCGCGCTGCTGTGCGCGTTTGCCAAGATAGTCCTCTTTCTTCTTGGATATCGCCCAGTTCAGGCCAAGATCTTGCGGGATCACGGTGCCGTCGGTTTCGTCGCCGATCATGATAAATCCCTTTTCGGCCCGCATGATATGCAACGCCTCAGTGCCATAAGGCATGACACCAAGCGCCTGCCCCGCTTTCATGAGTTCCGACCAGAAGGCCAGCCCCTGAGAGGCCGGAACGGCGATTTCGAAACTCAGCTCACCCGAGAAGGAGATACGGTAGACGCGCGCGTTGAAATCGCCGATCTGGCCATCCTGCCATTCCATGAACTTGAGGCTATCCGCAGAGAGATCCATACCGCCCATCTTGTCGAGAAGCTCGCGCGCCTTGGGGCCTACCACGGCGATCTGGGCGAATTGTTCGGTCAGGTTCGCGGTATAGACGTTCCAGTCCCACCATTCGGTCTGCAGCCATTCCTCCATGTGGGCGTGGATGCGATCGGCGCCGCCGGTGGTCGTATGGCAGAGGAATGTGTCATCGTCGATTCGGGCAACCACGCCGTCGTCTATGAGAAAGCCGTTTTCGGAGCACATAAGCCCATACCGGCATTTGCCCGGTTTCAGGGTCGACATCATGTTCGTGTAGAGCATGTCGAGGAATTTGCCCGCGTCCGGCCCCTTGACGAGGATCTTGCCGAGTGTCGACGCATCGAGCAGGCCGACGTTCTGCCGGGTATTGCTGACCTCGCGCATCACCGCCTCATGGGTCGTCTCACCGGTGCGCGGATAGGCATAGGGACGACGCCAGTGGCCGACCGGTTCCCATTCGGCGTTATGTTGGCGGTGCCATTCATGCATCGGCGTGCGGCGCAGGGGCTGGAAGACCGATCCGCGCGCCTCGCCTGCGATGGCGCCCATGGAGATCGGCGCATAGGGCGGGCGAAAGGTGGTCGTTCCGACGGCCGGGATCGGCGCGCCGAGCGCATTGGCCAGCGTGGCGAGACCGTTGATATTGCTCAGCTTGCCCTGATCTGTCGCCATGCCAAGGGTCGTGTAGCGCTTGGTATGTTCGACGCTTTCATAACCTTCCTGCGCGGCCAGTTGCACATCGCTGACCTTGACGTCGTTCTGGAAATCCAGCCACGCTTTTGTTCTCAGACCGACGCGGGCCTCCTGTGGCATGAGCCAGACCGGTTCGAGCGGGGCTTCGGAGTTTTGAACAACGGAAAACTCCGGCGCTTTGCGGAGCCGGAACCCGGCGGCCTTGGCGGCCTCGCGCCCGGTCTGGATCGCATCCGGCACGATACCGTCGAGGGACAGGATGCCATTGGCACTGCCAGCAGGCAGGACGAACCCCTTGCCATCTGCACCGGTCGGCGGACGCTCGGGATCGGGGCGGAAATGTGCATGGGTATCATCCCACAGCAGCTTGCCGCCACAATGGGACCAGAGGTGCACAGCAGGAGACCAACCACCGGACATCGCGACCGCATCACAGCCGACCTCTTCTAGCGCGCCGCCTGCGCCGATCTGAGCACATATCTGCACCTTGCGGACCCGTTTTCCGCCAGACACCTTGGCAATCGCGCGGCCGCAATCGATGCGGATACCAAGCTGACGGGCCTGATTCATAAGGGCGCCGCCCCCTGTTTCGCGGGCATCGAGGATGCGCAGCACATCCAGCCCGGCCTTTTTCAGCTCGATGGCCGTGCGATAGGCATCGTCGTTACTGGTGGCGACGATAATCCGCTGGCCGGGGGCGACGCCGTAGTTCACGAGATAGTCGCGCATCGCTGAGGCGAGCATCACGCCGGGCACGTCATTTCCCGCAAATGCCAGCGGGCGTTCGATGGCCCCGGTTGCAGTGATGATCTGCTTGGCACGGATCCGCCAGAGCCGGTGACGCGGGCCGTTGCCGTCGGGCGCATGATCGCTGAGCCGCTCATATCCCAGTGCATAGCCGTGATCGTAGACGCCCGCGCCCATACAGCGCGTGCGCAGCGTGACATTGGCGCGCACGCTTAGATCGCTTACCAAAGTTTCCACGAAGTTATCCACAGGACGGTCGTCGATACGGCCGCCGTCTACCGGGCCCCTGCCCCCCCAATGCGCGGATTGTTCCAGAACCAGCACCCGTGCGCCGGTTTCGGCAGCTGAACGGGCTGCGACAAGGCCAGCGACCCCGCCGCCAATCACCAATACATCCGTGAAAGCGTGGAAATGCTCGTATGTATCCGCGTCGGCCTCTTTGGGGGCCTGACCCAGACCGGCGGACTGGCGGATGAAGGGTTCGTAGACATGTTTCCAAAAGGCCCGGGGATACATGAACATCTTATAGTAGAACCCTGCCGGGAGCAGCCGCGAAAGGCTGGCATTGATCCCGCCCACGTCAAAGTCGAGCGTCGGCCAATGGTTCTGCGAACGTGCCACCAGCCCGTCGAAAAGTTCGGTCGTCGTGGCGCGCTGGTTCGGCTCGAACCGGGTGCCCTCGCCCATGTTTACAAGAGCGTTGGGTTCCTCGGTCCCGCTGGCCACGATGCCGCGCGGACGGTGATATTTAAACGACCGCCCGACCAACATCTGGTCATTGGCAAGCAGGGCCGAGGCAAGTGTATCACCCTTAAAGCCTCGCAGGGTCTTACCATTGAAAGTAAAGGATATTTCCCTGTTCTCGTCAATCAGGCGACCGGTTTTGGAGTAGCGGTGGCTCATGAGGGGCTCCTTTCCGGTTCGGATATTTCGACGGTCCGGTTCATCCAAGGAACCTCCATGTCCAGCCCGGCGCGACCCCGGAAATCCGCTTGCGGATGTTCGCCGGGGGTTCGGTGGTCTGCGCGGGATAGGTACCATAGACTTCAAGCGTCACGGTATTGCGCGCGGCATGAAACCACTTGCCGCAGCCATAGGAATGCCGCCAGCGCTCGAAGTGTACGCCAAAGGGGTTTTCCCGCGCGAAAAGATATTCTTCAAACGCCTCGTCGGAAGAGCCGGGACCGTGCCGTTCAATATGCGCCTCGCCGCCAGCACTCAGTTCAGTCTCATCGGCCTGAACGCCGCAATAGGGACATTGAAGGATCAGCATAGGCGTATCTCCTGACTTTGACGGCCGCGCACAAGAGAACCGATAGCGCGACTGAATGCTGATCCGGAGAACCAGCAGCGATCAGTGGGTGCCTTGTACGGGTAGGAACGGGGAAAGGGGCCGAACAAGGCCCAACGTTTCAAAATGGAAACGGGAAAAACTCCGGTTTCGATTGATTTGTAAACCGTTTGAAACGAGAAGTTAACGAAGCTGCGAAATTTTATCCACAGACGCAGAAACCCGGCGAAATGCCACCCTAAGCTGTGTCGGGCGTCGGCTTCTGCACCCCTGACATGAAAAAAGATGGGCACGAGGCAAGCCCATCTTAAACTCTTTAATATTACCAAAGCCGCATGACAGCGGCAGTACTCAGTCTCCTGAGACCTCTCCTTCGATCGCCTGCCCATTGGGCAATTCGATCCGAACATCAGGCTGATCTGCAGTGGGGATCCCACCGCCAAATACGATCCAGCCGAGAACGCCCAGCGCCACGACGACGCCGCCAAGAATGAATGCGAGAGCGCCGTTTGACGACCGTCCCGTTTCCGATGAATGAGCCATCTCGGCCCTCCTGTGCTTGTTTTCGCTAGCATAACGATTTTTGAATTCGTCCGGTTCCCGGAAGCTTCAAAATTTATGCGACCGTGCTTGGCGGAACAGTGCGGCGCCGAGTGCCTCAGTTGGATCAGGCACTTGGCCAAATTCGCGAGTTGGGGACTTCCCCCGATTTCAGACCTTGTGCAAGAGGTATGCGAGGACCGCGACGAACACGAATTCTGAAAGGAGTAGCCACATAGCCTTGTTGGCGATCGAACGACTGTACTGTCGCGCTCTCCACTGGGGTCCGCGACGGTACGGATTGACTTTTTTGAGCAGTATCGGTCCAAACATTTGCTTGTCCTATTGCTTCGCCCCGTCGATCTAACGTGAGTTTCGATAGCAAAGTTCCATTGTTGCACATCAGGAGCGCCAACCCCACAGGCAGAATATGCGTGCTGAGGCATCAATGGGCCACTCCGGCGGCAACGCTTTCGTCAATGAATTTCCCGACACGGAACCTGTCGAGAGAGAATTCTTCCGCCAGCGTGGACTGTCCTGCAGCCATGAGTTCAGCCATGGCCCAGCCGGAGCCGGGAATGGCTTTGAATCCCCCGGTGCCCCATCCGCAATTAATGAAACATCCCTCGAGCGGTGTTTTGGAAATGATCGGAGAACGGTCGCCGGTCACATCGACGATCCCGCCCCACTGGCGCAGCATTTTGAGCCGGGAGATCATGGGGAAGGTTTCGATGAGGGCACGAACGGTTTCCTCGATATGATGGAAACTGCCGCGCTGCGTGTAGTTGTTGAAACTGTCGGTGCCGCCGCCGATCACCATTTCGCCCTTGTCGGACTGGCTCATGTAGCCGTGCACGGTGTTGGCCATTACAACCACGTCCATGCAGGGCTTGATCGGTTCGGAGACCAGCGCCTGAAGGGCGACGGATTCCAGCGGCAGCCTGAAACCGGCCATATCGGCAAGACGACCGGAATGGCCTGCGACGACGATGCCCAGCTTGGAACAGTCGATGGGGCCTTTCGATGTTTCGACCCCGCGCACCTGACCCTCCTCCTGACGGACGCCGGTCACTTCACATTTCTGGATGATGTCCATGCCCATGTCGGAACAGGCGCGGGCATATCCCCAAGCGACCGCGTCGTGGCGCGCGGTCCCCCCGCGCGGCTGCCAGAGCGCACCCAGAACAGGATAGCGCGGCCCATCGATATTCATGATCGGGCAGAGTTCCTTGACTTCGCGGGCCGAGATAAACCGCGTATCCACGCCTTGCAGCGCGTTGGCGTGGGCGGTTCTTTGGTAGCCGCGTATCTCGTGCTGGGTTTGCGCCAGCATCATCACGCCGCGCGGGCTGAACATGACATTGTAATTCAGTTCCTGGCTAAGCGTTTCATAGAGGCTGCGCGACTTTTCATAGATCGCGGCCGAAGGATCCTGAAGGTAATTCGAGCGGATGATCGTCGTGTTGCGTCCGGTGTTACCGCCGCCGAGCCAGCCCTTTTCAATAACCGCGACATTGGTGATGCCGAAATTCTTGCCAAGATAATAGGCCGTTGCCAGCCCGTGCCCCCCTGCCCCGATGATGACCACATCGTACCGGCGGCGCGGTTCCGGGCTTTTCCAGGCGCGTTCCCAACCGGAATGAAATCGGAGAGCTTCGCGGGCGATGGCAAAAGCAGAGTAACGTTTCATTCAGAAGCTCCCGGACTGGATTCGAATGTTGGTCGCTCCATTCTTGCGTCTGCGGGCCGGGAACGAAAGACCCGAGGTCACGCAAATTTGCCGGAGCGACACTTTGCCAAGCATAATTCGGCGTGATCAATTGGAACATGTGCCGCTTTGTCCCTTTTTCGCCGGTCGTCAGGGGTCTAGATAGGCGTCAGAGCAGGAGAACGCATGACATTCTGGATCATCACCTTGTTGCTGGCGCTGAGCGTCTCGCTTTTACTGGCTTTGGCCTTGCTGCGCGGATCGCGGATACGGTCGGCCGCGGAGAGCGAAGGCTATGACGTGCAGGTCTATCGCGACCAGTTGGCCGAGGTGGAACGCGACCTGGCGCGCGGCGTGATCGGTTCCGAGGATGCGGAGCGCGTCCGCACCGAGGTATCCCGGCGCATTCTTTCCGCCGATGCCGACAAACGGGGCGAGTCTGCGGAAAGCGAGGCCACGCCGACCCTGTCGTGGGCCATGGCGGCGGTGCTGGTGGCGGTTGTCGTGGCGGGGAGCTTTTTCCTTTACCGCGATCTTGGCGCGCCGGGATATGGAGACCTGAGCCTTGAGCGCCGGGTTTCCATGGCCGAGGAGTTGCGCGCATCGCGGCCCGATCAGGCCACCGCCGAAGCGAGCGTGCCCGACCAGCCCGCGCCTGCCAACCTGACCGAGGAATACAAGAACCTTGTGGCAGAGTTGCGCGAAACCGTTGCGACCCGCCCCGACGACCTGACCGGGCAGTCCCTTTTGGCGCGCCACGAGGCCGCCAGCGGAAATTTTGAAGCAGCCTATGCGGCGCAAAAGCGTGTCATCGCGCTTAAAGGCGAAGATGCCGGGTCGGAGGATTTCACCTATCTTGCGGATATGCTGATCCTCGCGGCGGGCGGCTACGTCTCGCCCGAGGCGGAAGACGCGTTGAAAAAGGCGCTGTCGCTTGCCCCGCGAAATGGCGCGGCTCAGTATTACTGGGGTCTGATGATGGTGCAAACCGGCCGTCCCGATCAGGCCTTCCGGATCTGGAACAACCTGCTGACACAGAGCCCGTCAGATGCGCCTTGGATCCCGCCGATCCGCGAGCAGATCACCCGCGTTGCGCGCGAGGCGGGTGTGAACTTTACCCTGCCGCCTGAGCCGCAGACAGGCGGCACACAGCTGCGCGGTCCCAGCGCGGAAGATGTCGAGGCGACACGGGATATGACACCTGAGGACCGTCAGGCGATGATCGAAGGCATGGTTCAGGGGCTGGCCGCGCGGCTTGCCGATGAGGGTGGACCGCCCGAGGAATGGGCGCGGCTGATTTCCGCACTTGGCGTTCTGGGCGACCTCGATCAGGCGCGGGCGATCTATGATAATGCCCGGTCGGCCTTTGCCGGAGAGGCTGCGGCGCTTGCGCAGATCGAAGCGGCGGCAGACAGAGCGGGGATTGCCGAATGATCTATGACGAGTTCGAGGAATTCGCGGCCGCCTGCCCGCAGATGCGCGGGCTGATGGGGCTGGACCTTGGCGACAAGACCATCGGTGTCGCGGTGTCTGATCTGTTCGGTTCCGTTGCGACGCCGCTTGAGACGGTAAAACGGCGCAAGTTCACGCTGGACGCCGCCCGACTGGTAGAACTGGTCGAGGCACGGCAGATCGGTGCCATCGTGCTTGGCCTGCCCCGCAACATGGATGGCACCGAAGGGCCGCGCTGTCAGTCGACCCGCGCCTTTGCCCGCAACCTCGTGCGGTTGATCGAGATGCCCATCGGCTTTTGGGATGAACGTCTCAGCACAGTGGCCGCCGAGCGCGCGCTGCTCGAGGCGGATACGTCTCGAAAGCGCCGGGCCGAGGTTATCGATCACGTCGCCGCCAGCTATATCCTGCAGGGCGCGCTGGACCGGATCGGGCATCTCAAGCGGGAGAATGCATCGTGAAACCGCCGGTCTGGACACGCGACGAGATCGAAAGCCCCTGCGTTCAGATCTGCGTCATCCATCCGGCAGAGCGGATTTGCACCGGCTGCTATCGCACGATTGAAGAAATCGCCCGCTGGTCGCGAATGGAACCGGAAGAACGCCGGACGATCATGCAGGAATTGCCATCGCGGGCGCCAAAGCTAGCAAAACGACGCGGCGGGCGGGCTGCCCGGCTGAAACGCTAGTCGTTCTTCAGCCACTCGGCGACGCCGCCCGACATTGGCGGGCGGAAATAAGCGATCATACGACCATCTGCCGAGGCTTGGGCGTCTTGCTGCCACGGCGCCACGCCGTGCAACGCGAGGCGGTGCAGCAGAACCGCCTGCCCCGGTTTCATGGGCAGTTCGACGCGGGGACAACTCTCGAAAACCTCGCGCCGCGCGGACTGGTAGGCGTCGGTCACGTCGATGCTCTCCCATTGCGTCGGCGGAAAGGGTGAAAGCGCCTCAAGCAATCCATGCCTGATAATGGCTGGACTGCCCGACCAGACCACGAGCGGCGCGGCTTTCGCATCGGCCTCGGTCAGCGCAATGCCCAAGATCCACGCGTGAGGTTCGCTGATAAAGCGACGGCGTTGAGGCCCCGAGGCAATTATCCCGTCGATATGCGCCGCATCCCGCTTGAGGCGATAGCGGAAGGCTGCCGGTGTTTCGCCATCTCGCGGCTTCGGATAGCCGGGATAGGTCACCGAGATTTGCGCAGGGTGAAGGTCTGACCAGCCCTCGGCGCTGCGGAGGAAGTCTACGGCAGTGCCCTGCAGCGGGCCTGAACCGTCGATGCGCCCCTCGGGATCATTCGGCAAGGCATCCAAGCCAACGAACCATGTACCTTCGCACTGAAACTGATGAGCAAGGGCCGGATCGCGTATGGCAAGTCGAGCTGAAGGCAGAGCAGCCGAAGCCCAGTCGATCAACTTGGGATCATGGTCAAACAGGCACCACCCCAGATCTGCGAGCTCTTGCGACTTCGTCAAAGATTATGTTCCCGTGAAGTTGCACAGATCGGACACGTAGCCGGCCGCGTCATCCTGCATTTGCGAGTTCGACGGCTTCTTCGACCTGCGCAAGCGCTGCAATGACCAGATCGCCATTCGCTCCGGGCTTATGCGCGCCTTCGGAGAGCGTCCTCCGCCATGCCCGCGCACCGGGTCGCCCCGCGAACATGCCGAGCATGTGGCGCGTTACCTGGTGTAGCTTGCCCCCTTCGGCAAGGTGGGCGGCGATGTAGGGCAGCATGGCCCGCACGACCTTTTCGGGTGAACGGGCGGCCCCATCCCCGTAGATTTCAGCGTCGGCCGTGCTTAGCACCGTGGTCGGGTCATGATAGGCCGCGCGCCCGATCATCACGCCGTCAAGGCCCGCGTCGAGGAAACCGATCGCCTCTTTCAGTGTCTTGATGCCGCCGTTGACCGAAATATGCAGGTCGGGAAACTGTTCGGCCATGCGCAGGACAAGCGGATAATCCAAAGGCGGAATATCGCGGTTTTCTTTTGGGCTCAGCCCCTGGAGCCAGGCCTTGCGGGCGTGGATGGTGACCCTTGAGCAGCCAGCCGCCTCTATCCGGGACAGGAAGTCGGGGAGGACTTTTTCCGGGTCCTGATCGTCAACACCAATGCGGCATTTGACCGTCACATCGACATCCACCGCATCTTTCATCGCTGTCACGCATCTGGCGACCAGATCGGGGCTTTCCATCAGAACCGCGCCGAAACTGCCCGACTGGACGCGATCCGACGGGCAGCCGCAGTTCAGGTTGATCTCGTCATAGCCTGCCTCCGCCCCCATCACGGCCGCCTCGGCCAGTTCGGCCGGATCGGAGCCACCAAGCTGCAGCGCCACGGGATGTTCGGAGTCGTGATGTGCCAGCAGGTGCAGCGCCTGTCCCCGCACGAGCGCCGGTGACGTCACCATTTCAGTGTATAGCAGGGTATGCTGGCTGTACTGGCGATGAAGAAACCGGCAATGCCGATCGGTCCAGTCCATCATGGGTGCCACGGCAAGCCGTGACGCGTATTTTGCATTTAATTTCATACACTTCCTCTCCGCACATGCAGACAGCCACCTAACGGGATTTCTCATGATTCCCGGGGGTTTTCCCCGGTTTCCGGGGGTTTTCCAAGACAGCTTGCTACTGAGTAGCAACATCCATCCCGCCAATCATGTCCGAGCCAGAGCTCCGCCAGGGCCAGGCGAACCACCTGATTCTGGCTGCGCCTCGCCTTACCCCATTCGGACGGTTTCCGGCCAGATCGAAGTGACACCACGTTCTCAACGATCAACAAGAAAGGGACGGTCATGTCTCACACGACCCAAGTTAGCTCCAAGAATCTACTTCAGCAAATCTCGCGTGACCGCGCAGCGGGTTCTCCATTTGCCTTCCGCGCAGAACTGCCCGCCCAGCCGCGACCTGCCGAAAGTTCCGGGACCAGCAAGAAAGTCTCTTCGCGAAAGCCGAAACAGACCAAGCGGGCGCAGGTTTCAACCAAAGCGGACAACTTTCCCACAGTAGAAGACTGTTCGGACGAACCCTTCATTTCGGCACGCGCTCCGAAAGACGGCCTTCCGAGATACTGCGCGCAAATCCGTCGCAGGACCGACGGTGGCCCAATCAATACAAGCAAGACGTTCTCAAGCCTCAAGGACGCCAAGAAATGGCGAGATGACACCTTGGCCCAAATACAACTGGGTTTACTTGCTCCCAAGCAAGAAGAATGCTCAAAAACGGCACCTCGTGTCTGCGATCTAATTCAAAAAAGGAAGGACAAGGGGCGGAGCGTCGAAAAGACCGCAACCCAAAATCTCGAATTTTGGATTAACCACCCACGCTGTCAGGAACCAGCGTCTACAATAGACCTGAAGTGGTTCCAAGACGCGGCAGAGGATCTGCTCAAGTTGGAAATGATGCCGCAAACCGCGGCGACCTACATGACAATGCTTGCTTCGTCTTTGACGTGGGCAGCTGAACGCGACGAGGATGTCCCATACGATGTCGTCGTTCGCGCCATGAAAGTATTGTGGCACGACGAAATCTTGGCACGGTCCGAGGAACGTGAACGGCGCCCCACTCTCGATGAGCTCGATCTGATCTTTGACGCAGTGCTTGCGAACAAACGGCAAAAAATCCCTGTCATCACAATAAGTGTGTTCGCCATCTTCTCCTGTCGCCGCCTCAGTGAAATCTGTCGTCTTCGCTGGAGTGACCTAAACGTGACTGATCGAAAAATTCTGGTCCGGCAGATGAAGCACCCCCGCAAAAAGAAAACTAACGACGTTTGGGTGAAGCTCACCCCTCAGGCCATGAAAATCATTCTTTCCATGCCCAGGACGTCAGAGTTTATTTTCCCATACAATCCGCGTTCAGTAGGCACCGCTTTTCGACGCCACCGGCAGCGCGTCAAGATTGACGATCTGCGTTTTCACGATCTTCGGCACGAAGGTATCAGCCGCCTGTTCGAGAAGGGAAAGCGTGACCATTTCGTGATGAAGACCTCAGGGCATCAGTCTCGAAGCTGCTTGGATCGGTATGTGAACGTCGAAAAGAAAGGCGATAAATTCAAGAATTGGCACTGGCTGGACTGGGTTCTGGAATACTGGGCCAGCATCTGATCACGTGCCGAGTCCGCGACTTCTGCGCGTTTTCTGGCGACACGGCCACACCCGGATCGTGTCTCAGGTCTGTTGCGAAATTCCTTGGCGGCTTGCTCTGAGCAGCTCGAGGTTCGGCCCCTAAGGCAAGGAGGACAAGTGCAATGGGCTAAAGCAGAGCTTCCCGGTCGTCAGCCTTCCCCGACTGGATCTGGCACGACGCGAACAGCTCAGGGCGGCATCGGCACGGTATTGGCAATCGCCGTCATGGCGTGATCTGCCTGGTGCTCGCCGTCTCCAGTTGGGCGGGGTGTTGCATCACCCCGAGATGACGCCACCCTCGATTTCCGACCACCGTCGCGACACGACCACACTCGTCATGCATAGCAGACTTCCGCAAAGGAATTTTTCCGCGTCCTGCAGTTCGATCTCACTTCCTACGCAGCAACCATGCGGAGGTAATGATGACAACACTTGATATGCTCCTGGCCCATTTCGGCGGCACACCCTTAATTCCTCTTGAGGTGGCGGCTCAATACTGGGGCTATGAGGCAGACACATTGGCCAGGAAAGTCGACAGCGGGGAGGTTCGAGTACCCTACTTTCGGCTCGACGAACGTCAGAAGGCAGCTCGTCTCATGATGCTTACAGACATTGCCACTATCATCGAGGAGCGCCATCGTGCAGCGCGTGCCAACTTTGAAAAGAAATGGCAAGACGATGGTGAAGAAAACGGCTGAAATGCTATGCGAATAGAGGAAACTGAAGAGATCAGATGACAGGTCGTAAGCTCTCAATTCGATCCCCAACCGAGAGGTTCACACCCATGGGGCCTTCGAGTGTCAATTCCGGCGCGGTGGCAGGGCAGATCGTCTATCTCTCCCAAGCCGAGGAAGATGACGCCGACTGCGTGGTGATCGACACGCCGTCCCATGCCGGCGGCACGATCGACGCCGCGGTCCGCGCCGCAGAGTTGCTCATCATTCCCATTCGGTCGACTCCCTTCGACTTCAACTTGGCCGCGGGCACTGTCGAGATCATGAAGCAGACCGGTTGGCATTGAAGATTCGTCGGGAGCCAGGTGGCGGCCGTCGGGCCCGAGGGCGACGACACCGCAGCGGTGCTGCAGGAACTCTACCCGGACGTGCCGGTTGCCAAGGCGCGGCTCTGGCAGCGCAAGGCCTTCACGCAAGCACTGATCTCCGGCCAGGCGATCACGGAATTCTATCCGCCAATTTCGAAAGCCGTCGGCGAGATCGAGGCACTGTTCCGTGAGGTGGGGAGCAAGCTGTGACCGCAATTTGCAGCACTACGAGGAGACCGCACCTTCAATGTGCAGGAGAAGCAAGGACGATCAATTGTCGGAAGAACCGCAGACAACCACGCCGACAGACCTCTCGGCCTCAGCCAGGAACTACGCTCGCGAGGAAGATGCTCGCGCCATCGGATCGAACGTCCTCGGGCTGATCAATATCTTCGGTCAGCACATGAACCTCGAGACCCTGGATGGCGTGACACTGGCCTACGACTATGGGGAAGCCCTGAGAGAACTGGATCGCGGAGTCGAGACGTCCTCTGATCTGTCGTTCAGCAAGGAGTGGGGCATCGGGGTCGCCATGACACCCGCCGTCCTGCGCGACGGGGTCCTGAAATCGCACATCCTGTTCAATGCGGTCTTTTTGGAAGGTCTCATGGAGGAGCCCGACAGCGAGGCCTGCCAGGAGGCGGTTCACATCATCGCCCACGAATGTGCGCATGTCGAGATCAACGCCATCAAGGATCGGCAATTCCCGGGCGTTATCCTCCGTTACAGGGCGGACACATGGTATGAAGGGCTCCGCCTGGAGGTCATCGAGGCCTCATGGGATGAGTATGCCGCCTGTCGTATCTCTGCAGGCTTCGGCAATGACCCGTCCGAAAACTATCAAGGCGTCTTCCTGAACATCCTTGGCGAAGCAGGGCCGAACGTGCGGGAAGCGATCCTGAAGTGTCGGCACGACGCCGATTACGACGCGCTCATGATCGAGGCGCAGCGAAACATCGGTAACCTCGTGAAGTATGCCTCCTACGTGCTGGGCACCGCCGACGGGCTCGATCAGGATATTGAAACGGACCTTCGAGAGATATCGGAGGCCCTCGAGGGGCACTGGTTTTCCCCGTTCTTCCTGCGCCTGCGCGACGCCCATCGTGTTCTCTGGGAGCGCTATGGGCAGTGGGAAAGCCTGACGGAGTTCGAGACGATCGCCGATATCTGGCTCGAAATGCTCGCAGACCGCGGAGTGGAGGTCACTCCTCAGGAGGACGGCAGGATGTATGTGAACATCCCCTTCCGTGCGGATACCAGCTCTTTTCAAGCCATGATGTGGGGGATCCGGCAGGCAGCCAAGGGGAGCCAGGGTTGGCAGCTGCCAACCGATCGGGATGACAAGGGTTCCGAGCCGTCCTGAGCAAGCCTTCGGCAAGAAAGGAGCCCGCAGATTTCACGACGGCCGTTGCCTCTTCCTATTTGAACTGGGTAGAACGCCCATCTTTTCTCTTCTTACCGATCGCGCTGAATGACAAACCCGCCACCGCCACAGAGCATTTACTGGGACCCTTTCTTCGTCGCTGGCCAGGAAATTTCCCTGGTACATCTCGATCCGTTCGAGTTCCTCTGCCCTACGCCGGACGGCAACAACCGGCGTGTGCGGGTGGTCTACAAATCGCACGTGTTCACCAGGGCGCATGTGGAGGGAGACCCTCTGGATGAGATGTGCTTCGATCAGCGGATCTTCTGCCCGGACCGCTACGCCGACAGTCACAACCTTCAGCCGATCCTGGCGGGGCTGCCAGGGGCGCGGGTATTCCAGACCTGGGAGAAGCGTAACTACGTCTTCCTCGCGGTCGAGACACCACAGAGAGACGACCGGTATCACCTCTTCTTCGAGGTCAAGAAGATCAACAGGAAACGCGACAAGCACATCGAACTCCGCGTCGAGAGCGCCTATCGCAGGGAGGATTCACCCTACGCCCCTCCCAACAGACCGAATGCTGTCCGGTTCGCCATGCTGATCCAGAACGTGTTCCTGGGACGGCCGCTGGTCTTCGCCAACCGCTGAGACATCTCTAAAAGGGTGCCTGAAAAGTTTGAGGGCTGCCCGAAGGCAGCCCTGGGATCCGACTTACCACTTGCCATCCGCTCGCGCGAAAACCGTGAAGGTGGGTGGGCGCTGTTTCAGCCGGTCTGTCGCCCTGTCATTCACATATAGTGTGAAAGCAAAGAAATCAACAAAGAACCGTGCTGTGACAGTCTGCGCAACGTCCCCTCCTCCGAGTTGGCAGCTGCCAACATCCGGCACGATCGCCCCCTGACGGCCCCACCTCATGCGGACAATTCCCCGTCATGTGGTGGGATTTGCAGGCGCTTATCCGGCCCGGACTACTTCGGGAAAGCCCGGCCAGCGCTTCAGGTCCGAAATCCATCGTCCTGTCGAGAGACACTCGGGGAACCACTCCACGAGCCGGGGCAGCGAGACCACCCGGTGCTTTCGCAGAATGTCGAGGCCTTGAGACATAACCTGGTCGACCGGCCCCCGTAACGAGCCCTCGTCGAAATACCACTCCTGCTTGACGAATTTCACGTCACGGTCCGGATCGTCCCGCACGGGGGCATGCCCCTCCTGGATTTTCCAGAGCGGGCAGTAGTCGCGGGAGAACAAGACCTTCGCGCCATCTGCTTCCGTCCAGAATCCGTAAGGCATCCAGAAGCGCAGCGGCACGAAGAGGCGCCCGGCGCGATGTGCGGGGGCTTCCCGGGATACGCAGGTCATGATGCTGTGATCGATCATGACGCGCGTGAGCCCCTTCGGCCCCTCGCCACGCTCGACAAGCAAGGCGCGCGCATCGTCATAGCCTGGGGCTTTCACGCGGCACGGAGTTCCGACGTCCTGCCGCCCGCGAGCCGGATAATCTGCGGCGAACAGAGCCTCTCGGACGGCGAGCGTGGTTTCCGGGTCCGGATTGCCGCCGAAGAACCTGGTTCGGGTCAGGGCATCGAGGATGTCACCGATCCGAAGACCGCTGGCCCGGTGAAGCCGGGAGACGATGTCGGCCTGAATGATGACAGAAGCCTCCGCCGGGTGGTGCATCTTGGCCTGGAGAGCTTGCAGGTGATGCAGATCACGGTGGCCGCTCGCCTGAGCAAGAGCGGTCTGGCACGCGCTCAGGGAGCTTGCGCCCGGCAGCTTCGAGAGTGCCTGGGCTGCACGCTTGAAGGCGTGCTGGTCGGGAGAGTGAATAGACAAGGTGATGATCCTTCAACAGATGCCGTATTGGGTGCCCACTATGCCGACGGCGATGCGTCGAAGAGATTGGATGAAGAGAGCAAGGTCTTTCGTCCTGCGGTGCGCACAAATGCTTCTCCACTGTGGGCGGAACGGATCACCAGAGCCGTGCCATTGATATGGGCACAGCGGCTTCCCGCGACAAGCCATCGGCTGCATCTTTCGCTCCCTGATCTCTCCGAGGTGTTGGCAGCTGCCAACAGCATGCTCCTTCTCTCCGGAGGTCTCGCAAGGATCTGCCCCCCTGACGGACGAAACCCGGCGAATCCACATCAGGGGTAAACAGAGAACAAAATACATCCTGTAGTGTTGAAAAGAATTGACGCATGGCATATATTGTGGTGATTGGCGCGGAAGGTTGAAGGGAGGCAATCGGTCGGGCACCACACTGGAGGAGGCCTGTTCGATGCCGCTCGACGATACCGCACCGCAACTCGATGCCCTGCTGCTCGGCACTGTTCTCGAGATGGAACTCAGTCCGAGAGACAACCAGGTCGCATCGAAACGATACAACCTGATCCCCGAGCATCTCCAGCGCCCGAACAGTCCGATCCGGCGATACATGGAGACCGCCCTCGTCTACCCTCAAGGCTCACGCGCCATTGGCGCGACCATCGTTCATGGCGCGGACGACGACAGGTTCGACCTGGACGCCATCCTGGAGTTTCGCACCCCGGTCGGATGGACGCCGAGACAGGCGCTCGACGAGCTCCATGCCGCCTTCGAAGGTTTTCCCGACGTGAAGAAGATCGAGCGATGCACGCGCTGCATCCAGCTCCAGTTCGCCTTCATGCACCTCGACGTCACGCCGATGGATCCGGACCGTGATCCTCGGGACGAGCGTGTCGGTGAGATCTATCACAGCCCCGATGAAGGGCGTGATGAGCGGTTCCGCGTGAACCCCTACGGCTTTGCGGAAGACTTCAGGGCCCGCATCACGATGCCGAGCCGGAGCTTCCAGGATCATGTCCGCGATGTGCGCTCGAAGCTGCAGATGAAGGATCGCCTACTGCCAGGCACCATCATGGCCGATGCGGACATCGACGCGCTCCCCGAGCCGATCGATCCGATCCGGGATGCACCGCAGGTCATCGCCCTCAAGCTCATGAAGCGATACCTCAACTTGCGCTATGCCAACCGAGACGAGAAGCGCCCGGTGTCTGTCTATCTTTCCAAGATCGCCGCCGAGGTCCCGCTATCCCCCTTCGGGATCTGCGCACAGCTCGAGAGCTATGCCGCAGAACTCGACCGGCGCATGGCAGTCGCCCTGGAAAGCGGTCGCCGCCCCGAGGAGCGCAATCCGGCACTCTGGGAAGAGAACTTCAACGACCGGTGGCCGAAGCACGATCCGGAGATGAAGCTCTTCCGGATGGATCTGCGGCATCTGGGATCGGAACTGGCTCGCGCCCGGACCTCCACCCTGGCGGACACACGCAAGATCTTCGACGACCTGTTCGGCGAGCGGGTCAGCGAGAAGGCGGTTCGGGCCTATATCGACGGTCTTTCCTCGTCCGCCGGCGCCGCACATTACGAGCACAACAAGGGGTTCGTGGCCAATCCCGGCCTCATCTCGCCCGCGCCGAAACAAGCGGCCAAGGTCTCGAAGGCCCCTGTCCACCACTTCCATCCCGGTTTCCGCGGAAAATGAAGACCAAGCCCCGGAAGCCGCGCTCTGCTCAGGTCCAGCTCAACCGCATGCGGCATCGCTGGCCTGACCTCCGGCCGCGGATACTGGAAGAAGGTCGGGCCATCGCGTGGATCGGACCTCTCCGGGGTTTCCAGATGAAATATGAGGTCGCCGTCATCTGGGAATGGCAGAATCCGAAAGCCGTTCCCCTGGTCCATGTCCTGGACCCGCCAATCGAGCCCCGACCGGGGACCGACTTCATCGATCTGCCGCACCTGAACTACGATCATCATACCCCGGAAGACTCCGCGCTCTGCCTGTTCGACCCCGATGCCGGCGAATGGGACAGCACGATGCTCATCGCCGACAGGATCGTCCCGTGGGCATCCGAGTGGCTCCATTTCTATGAAATCTGGCATCTCGATGGCGTCTGGCGCGGCTCGAACGCACCGGGCCCGATATCCGTCGGCGAGATCCTCAGGCAGAGACAGGAGGCTCCGGATGGCACGAGGGCGTAGTCCATCGCAGAAGACAAGAATTCTCGTATGGGGCCGTGCTGCCGGCCGGTGCCAGTATCACGGTTGTGGCAAGCGCCTCGACGGCGACCTCGTGACGGGTGATCTGGCGAAGAACCATGCCTACCTGGCTCATATCATCGCCTCTGACCCTGGCGGCGAACGCGGCCATCCAGCCCTGTCGCACCAGCTCGCGGATGATCCCGAGAACCTGATGTTGATGTGCGATCCGCATCACCGCGAGATCGACGATCCCGCGAAGATCGACCGCTACACCGTGGACGTCTTACGCGAGATGAAGCGCGCCAACGAGGAGCGGATCGAGCGCCTACTCGCAAACCCGAATGCAACGCCCGCCCATATCCTTCGGATCGCCGCGGCGGTCGGCGACAACGAGACAGCCGTTCCGCTCCGCGACTGCATCGAGGCCATGAGGCCAGAGTTCACCCCGGCAGACCGGCGTCCCATCGACGTAAAGATCCGCGACATCGCGCATAAGGACAACGATCCCGAATACTACCCCGCCGTCATCGATGCACTTCGCAAAAAGATCGAGCGGGAGATCGACGGAAGGTTTGCGGACGGTGAGCTCGAGCATCTCGCGGTGTTCGGCTTCGCGCCCATGCCCGTCCTCATGGAACTGGGCCGACTGCTTCCAGACCTGTCTCCCGTTTCCGTCTACGGCAGACACAGGGAGCCGAGGCCGGGTTGGGCATGGCCGAACGATCGTGAACCTCTCGAGTTCGCCTGCACCCCTGGGGCTCCCGGCCCGAAGAAAGTGGCGCTGAAAATCTCCGTAACCGCTGACATTGCAGATGATCGTGTCATCCGGGCGCTACCTGACGAATCCGTTTCAATCTGGGAGATCCGGAGCAGCAGGCTTGGCGCGTCTGAGCTTCGCAACAAGAATGATCTCTCCAATTTTCGGGAGCTCGTCGGAAAGACGTTCGATGCTATCAAGGATCAGCACGGGATGGATGCAGACCTGTCTGTCTTTCCTGCCGCTCCGGCGTGCTGCGCGATCGAGTTCGGAAGAACCTGGCAGCATAAAGTCCATCCTCCATTCCTCATCTATGACCAGATACCGGAACGTGGATTTCTGCTTCGCCACGCCATTGGTCGGCCAATGTCAGATCAGCAAGACGCTTTTGCCCGAGGCTTTTTGAATTCTCGAGGGAAAATTCCCTCAGACATCGACCTGCAGGAGTAACGACGCTTCTCGTTCGTCGCCGTGGCAGAGCAACATGAACTGAAAACCTGCCGGCTATGCAAAAACAACAGGGAGTTACACGTGACAAGCCCCATAGATCGTTCCCCCGAAGTCTTGGCGGCGATGGAAAGGACCCGAGAGGCAGCGAGGCGTCTTGAGGAGGATGCGCGCGCCGTTGCGTGCTGGCTCGATGCGGAATTCCCGGGCCTGGTCATCAGCTTGGAGGTGCAGCAACACTATAGCTGTGAGGACAATGAGGTCGCGCATGTCGAGCCTCGGGTGAAGGATCGCCCGAGACGGCATGAGATACGGGACGCCGCGGAAAAGGCGCTCACGGCCCTGGGGTGGTCTATGTGTCCGGAGGGACGGGATGTCCGATCGGATTTCTACCGCCCGTCGGGCTCTGCTCATGCTCGCGTGACGGCAGTCGCCCGGGTCCAGCGCGCAGTACTTGCAGAACACGGTCCTGAAGGTCAGCGCAGCACGTTCCTTGATCACTCTCGTTGAGCTACATTCTGCGTATGACGGAAACAGCAATCGAGCAGTTCGCAATCCTGGACTTCGAAGCCTCGAGCTTGTCGCCGGAAAGTTGGCCGATCGAGATCGGCCTGTCGTGGCTCGATTATAACCAAGTGAGAACCTGGTCGTCGCTTATCCGGCCGGCCCCTACATGGGACCTGAATGACTGGTCGATACAGAGCGCCGCCGTCCATGGGATTCCCTTTTCGGAACTCGCAGGCGCCCCGTCTCCTGCTGAGGTCGCCGAAGGTCTCTTTGATGCGCTCCGGCACCGCAGGCTTGTCTCTGATGCCGCCGAGTTCGAGGCGCACTGGCTTGCCCGCCTAATGGAGGCTGCTGGTCGGAGCGATGTCCACAATATCGAAGACTTCGACGCTGTCTCGTTCGCCGCCTTTCAGGGATATGCTCTGGATCTGCTCTACGAGACGGTAGAGCGGCGCCCTGCCCCTCATCGCGCGGGCCCGGACGCCGCACGGCTCGCGCGGGGGTGGCTCAGAGCGAGCCAGCAACAGGCATCTTTCGAAATCGAAGGGAGGAAAGTATGACCGACATATTCACAACTGAAGTCATTCTCACGGCGGCCATCGTGGGGAACAGCCTGCTGGTGACGATCATGGGCTTCCTCATGCTGCGCGAACCAAAGGACGATCGGCCCGACGTCGACATTGACGCCGTGGTCCGGGATGCGCCCTACCATCTCTTGGAGGGGACAGGGATCAAGGTGGACGGCGTCACTGCGCCCAAGTGACTGCATTCATCGCGGCCAGAGAAATCTGCCAGCCCCGTAGTTCGCCTTCACAGTGCCATCGTTTCGCAGTCAGGATGTCTGTCATGGCACAACTCACCGTTCGAAATGTCGACGACGCGATCGCCGCGGCCCTCAAGGAGCGGGCGGCGAAAGCGGGGCGATCCGCAGAGGCGGAGCATCGCAGGATCCTGGAGGAAGCGCTCCGCCCCGGGCACAGATCTGACTTCTTTTCCGAGGCTCGTGCCAAGCGCGTGAAGCTCTCTCCAGAGACCCCCACCTCGACCGAGATCCTGCTCGCGGACCGGGATCAAGACGACGCGTGATGTTGGGAAGGCGGCGCTTCGTAGTAGACGCCTCGGTCGCGATGAAGTGGATCGTGGACGAGGAGGACAGCGATAAAGCCGAGCTCTTCCAGGGAGCCGAGGTGGTCGCGCCTGCCCTCATTATGATTGAGGTTGGAAACGTCCTCCGGACCCTCGCTGCAAAGCAGATGCTCAGAGATGAGTGCGCCATTGACCTGTTCTTGTTTTTGCAGACGGCACCCATCACAATCATCGACGCAGACGAGTTCCTGGAGCGACGTGCTATGGAACTCGCCCTGGCGCTCCGCCATCCAATCAACGCCTGCGTCTACCTCGTTCTTGCGGTGCGAATGGACCGGTTTCTCATAACAGCTGACCTTCAGTTCATTGAGGCCACTTGTCTTACGAAGCATGTTCATAGAGTTCTCTCCCTTAAAGAACTCCGCCCGGAGGCGTTTAAGTGATACTGCCATTGAGATACGTTCCACCGCGAGCAATATTCAATTCTAAAAAGATCTACCGAGTGAACGCATGAACCCGACAGACATCTTCGAGGTCTTGGAGCCCATTTCCAAGCCCCCCTTCGATCCGGCGGAATTCGGGTTCTCTTTCGCGGAGGCGACTGACAATGCCCAAGCGGCGGTTTCCAAGCTGCGTGGTGGGTCTCTGAACAGATCGGACATCGAGGCGGGTGTCCTGATGAACCTCAAATTCCATTAAGCGCCCGGCCGGCGCTCTGGGGGTTGAAGCCACCCTCGATGCGCTGAAGGGCAGCAAGCGGACCGCGAAGCACAAGCCGGCGAGCCTGATTGCCACCGACGGCGAGACAGCCGCGGCCGAGCATTGGAAGAGCGGCGAGCGGCTTCACTGCGCCTTCTCCGAGATCGGCGACCAGTTCGGGTTCTTCCTGCCGGCCGTCGGCAAGGACCGTTACCGTCCGGCCGAGGAGAACCCGGTCGACGTCAAGGCGACGGGCAAGCTCGCAAAGCTCTACGACGCACTCGTGAAGGCGAACCGGGGCTGGGCCACCGATGCCCGGCGCCACGACATGAGCCAGGTCATGACGCGGCTGCTCTTCTGCATGTTCGCCGAGGATGTCGGGATCTTCCCGGAGAACCAGTTCTCCCGCGCGATCATCACCCATGCCGGCGACAAGGGCGAAACACTCGCACCTCCTCGAATTGAACGATCGTGTATCTGCTCCGTTGCCCGCATGGTCTGAAAATTGTTCTGCTTTTTCGCGGACCGCTCCGTGGTGAGCGAGGATCGCCCCCGCCTCCGCCTCCGGCTATGGGCGACGACCGTCTGAGTTTCAGAACTCAACGTTCGATCGAACAGATAACACCGAAAGCAGGTGGTCACTGCCCCGGAAATTGTCGATCAGCTGAGCCTACTGCTGCGCGCCGCAGCAGACTTCACATCTCGACACTCCCGAGACAGCAACCATCTCAACTCACGCGCAATAAAGGCGAGAGCCCTTGCTCGCACGTCTGCGAGCCTGCGCCGGACCGATCTCGCCAGGTCCTGCTTCAGCCATAGACCCTACTGCGCGCCGCAGAGCCTCGTCTGTTTCAGTCCCTGTCGAGGTGCACCCGACACGAAGAGTAAATTGGAACGTTCGCCGGAGAGAAAAAGAATCCGGTCGATTTTTCTTCGAGCGGGCGTCTGGTGCGCACAACACGCACCAGAATCCGCCGCTCTGCGGCTCTTTCAGGGGGATTCAGGATTCTCTTGATTCAGAGACGAATTTGTCTTCGGATATCAGAATCTTATGGCCTTGATGTCGCAATTTCCCCGCAAAATGACGCAAAAACCCCGCGTGATGACGACATTTCCCCGCGTCTTGACGCAAAAAACCCGCAAGCTGACGACATTTCCCCGCGCTAAATAGTCGGATTCAACGTCCGCCTCGGCACGCAATCTTGGGCGGGATCGTCAGCCGGTGACCAGGCGTTGTGGGGCTTTCCAACTCTACTGTCATGGCCGGATGATGATGGCTGCTTTTTTCTTCCCATGCTCAAAATTTGCAGAAAAGTTCTTCGTCTGACCAAGCTCTGGCCAATCTCATGGTCGCCGGCGGATGAAAGAACCACCACGAGACGGTCAGTTGCCCGGGCCGAGCCCTTGAAGCGGCAGATCGCCGCAATCTCTCACTCGAGGAAAGGGAAACCATGCATCACAATACTAATCGCGTGTCCGTCATCGCCCCCGATCACACGGAGGGTAGCAGCGTCGGCCGAGCTACCGCGGCGGCGAGTTCCGCAAACGAGGAGGACATGTCGGGCCGCCTTCTGCGGGCACAGGCGCTTTCATGCCGCGCGGCACAATGGCTCGTCCTAATCCGGTTCCGGTCGCATGCCGCCGCCCCAGCATTCTCGGAAAGTGTGTCCCACTACCACGTGCTTCTCGGCGCGGCTTCGTCGGACGCCGAGCGTCTGTCGAGCTGCCGGACGATGCTCATCTGCGTCCATCGTCAGGTGGCTGTCGAGGAGCTGGCAGCGCAAGCGAAATACGCAGTGGAGCGGCCGGCCGATCCCTACGGTACGGAGTGGAGGATCACAGGGCGCGGCGCCGTCCTGCACGTGATTGCCGACCTGCTCTCCGACGCCATCGGAGCTTTCGAGAGCGTTCTGGCCATATGACTGGTTTTCCCTTGGCGGCCAGCGTGGTCGCCAAGGGCGATTTTTTCGATTTCCCGAATGATCCCATCTGCTCCACATGACCCATTCGCAACCTTCCCTGAGCCTGGCCGATCTGCGGATGCGGATCGAAAGCGGCGCCGTGCAATCATCGGGCAGAACCTCTATCCTGGCGTTCCTCGACCTTGCCTGTAGCGCGATAGGAGAAGAGACGTTTCACGACCCCAGGGTGCTCGCTTCGGAGGCATCATTCGCGTCCACGTTTCCCCAGGTTCCGGACGACAATCTTGCCGCTGCATTCGGGGACGCTGGCCTTTACGGCCGGTGCCGGGAGAGCCTCCTGCGACACGCACGGCTGGCAGGGGCATGGCCCGACGCTGATCCCTACACGCTGCTTAACCAGCTGGCGCGGGAACGCCGTCTGCCTGGCGTAAACCGGAAACTGATGGAAGAGTTATTCCCGGGAATGATCTTGCGGAATGTGACGCGCGAGTTCGTCATCGCGGCCGACCGCGATCTCCGTGGTAAGAAAAGAAATGCCCTCCGGAATTCCGTTACGACAATCGACAAGCTCACAGACGATCCGCGCGTTGTCGCGGCCGGGATCCTTCGCCCCGAGAAAATCGGCCCCTTCCCGGCTTATCGCGATGGCGACAGACACCGCATCGAGTTGCCGGCCGCGCTCGCGGCAGTTCGCGGACGACTTCCCGCCGGTCACGCCCTTCACGCTCGGCGCGCATTCGAACTTGCCGTGGATTTTGGGTTACTTTCAGAAGACGGGCCGAAGCCCGGCTGGTCGCTGAGCCTCGAGGATGCGACGAGATACCATGTCGCGGTAAGGCAGCAGATCTCCGCGAACACCGCGGCTCTCTACCTCCGGACGCTACTCTCGTTACTTCGATGCACCGAGCCCGCGGCTGTGTCCGAAGATGTTACTGCGGACCGGGTCCGTCGACCGGAACGCCGTGACAAGGTCGCCGAACCTCGGAAACGAAAGACAAACAGAAAACCGGTCATGTTACCGACCGCGATCGAGACAGAAGTTGCAGCCTTTGCGAAAGACCGCTCGACCAGCCGACGGCGGGTGAAGGACTTGCGCAGGCTGCTGCGAGACCTTCTGGACGCAGGCTTCGACATCGACAGTCCCACCTTTCTGCAGGACGCCGTGGGGTTCTTCGAGACCAGGGTCGAGGAACGTGCGGACCTCACTCGGCGCGACTACCGGACCGCCCTCAGCACGTTTCTGGCGCACACGCAACGGCTTTCTTCTTGGGAGGGTGTGATCTCCCGCGCCAAGGGCACGATCGCGAGCGGCACCGACATGCAGGGCCTGCTGTTAGTCAGGAAATATGCCGAATGCTCCGAGCCGCCGATACCTCCCGAAAAGATCGACATGGACGTCGCGCGGGAATTCCTTTTGAAGGCTCAAGGACTGCGAGATGTTCCGAAGTGCCTGACGGGACTGGCAGCCCTCGACGTCTTGCGTTCTGTATTTCCCGAGCTCTTGCCGGGGCCCGCGATCGGCGACCAGCGCAACTGGCTCCGCCATCGCCGCGGTGAAATGTCCACAGCCCTGGAGAACTCCTTGCGGTCGATCGCCAAAGCGGCGGGATACGGCGCCTTTGGGGTGAAGGAACTGATCACCGCGGCGCGGCGTCTGTATGAGCTGACGTCCGACAAGACGGTCTTCGACGCCCAGATCGACAGCATTCCATGGGGTGACCTGATTGCGGCGGCCGTCACGAGCCATCGACGGGAAATGCTCCATTACCGCGCGCCATTGCAGCGTCTGGCCGATCGGGTCAGCCGGGTATGGACGCCCGGATGGCAAAACCTGCAAGCCAGGCTCGTGGAGGCCGGCATCCCGCGCGCCGAGAACCCCGTCGACACGATGATGGAGGTGGCAGGGAAATCGGGGCTCGAGCCTTGGCAGCTCGACCGCGAATGGGCATGGATCCACGAACGGTCGCTGCAGCCCGACCTGCGCCGGAAGTGGGTCCGGGCTGTAGACAACTTCGACGCCTTGCGGACCGTGCCGAACATTGCCGCTGACAATCTTCTGCCGCCTGAAAAACTCGGGCCGATGCCCAAGACCGGAAACAGGCTGAAAAATGCTCATTTTCCTCTGCCACGCAGGTTCGAGGCCGCGCTCCAAGGCGAGACCAAGCAGGTTCTGGAAGCCGCGCATTTCGTCTGGCGCTGCTTGCGAGAGTTCGGGGATCATGCCCGAGGCGATGATCCTTCGAAAGAAATGCTGGTGTCAGAGGAAATCCTTGAGCGGATCATGCGCGAGCAGTCCTTCATGACGGCTGCGTCTGCCCACCTCCACCTCGCGCGGATCCGCGACTGGCGAGAAAGCCGCCCAGGAGCGGTTTAGACCGGCGAATCTCGCTCAGGATGGGAGTGATGTCATCAGGGATTGTCGTGAATCGGTCGTGTCAACAATTGCGGAAACGGGGATCCTATGCGGCATCCGCAATCAGAAGCGGCTTGCGGCATCGTTCTTGAATGTTTCCAAAAGGCCTGAAGCGGCGCTGCGGCAGAAGGCGCGACCTCTAAGGCATGACACGATGACGCGACCGGCCCGTTGCTGCCGTTCGCTTCTTAGCCGGGCGCTGCGGCGCAGCTTCGTCGAACCGGTCATTCGTCCATCGCGCAGCATTTTCGGAGGGTGAAGGTCGGCAGAGCGGACAAAACACCATTTCTCCGCACCTGCGCCAATGACCGCTTTATCTGAATTAGTCAGCTGAACAAACTCGCTTCAATCAACCACTTGGTAATGGCATCGACACGTTCTATGCCGCGCATGTCAGCATGACGGAGAAGCCAAACATCACGAGCCATATGCGGCATTTTTTGCTGTAGCTTTAGCTCGGTCAGGCGAGGGTCCCGGCGAGCGAATGTGACTGGCAAAACAGCGCGGGCAGGTGTTGCAACGGCAGTTTCAAACGCGGTCTCAAGGTCGTGCATCAAGAGCTGTGATCGCAGCCCATTGGTACGTCGCGCCAGTTCTTCTGTCCACGCCGCCTGGGGCAAATGTGCTGCGACAGGATCATAAACAAGCCAAGGACGTTCCTCGGGTGCAACCTCCAAACCGTCTATGGTTGTGAAGACCGAGAACATAACGCGTCCGATTTTCTGAGCCAGAACGGCACTGCCGCCTTCGCGCGGTTCGCCGAAGCGCAGAGCCACATCCACCTCGCGTCTGGTCAGGCTGAGATTCTGGCTGTCTGGTATCAAGCTGACAACCAGGCTGGGATGAAGCTGGGAAAACTCCGCAAGCCGTGGCGCGATCAGGCGGTTCAAAAGGAATGGAACCGCTGTCAGCCGCACCGTGCCGTTGAGCGGGGTATCCTTGCCAATCAACGTATCCGCCGCGTTCGCGTGCTGCTCCATTTGCTCTGCGAGGTCGGCGAGTTGTTGACCGGTATGAGTCAGTTGGCTGCGGCCCGATCTGTCACGATTGATTAGAGTCGCCCCGACGCGTTTCTCCAATCCCCTGATCCGGCGAGACACCGTTGTGGCATCGAGGCCCAGAAGATCCGACGCTCCAGCAAGGCTTTCGGCACGCGAAACCGCGAGCAACACACGTAAATCGTCCCAGCTCATATGCTGCATAATTGCAGTTTATAACTGCATGTACGGGCCTTGTGAATGCATGAACGCCGTAACAATTTTGCTTGATCTGAAGGGAAGCCAATATGCTTTATACAATTCACTTTCATGACAATGCGAATGCTGCCCCAGACATTCGCCTGCGCTTCATGCCGCTGCACCTCGCCTTTCTAAGGGAGAACAAGGCCATCATACACGCCGCCGGTCCACTGAAGGAAGCCGAAGGTACGGTGAAGAGCGGCCTTTGGCTGGTAGACGTCGAGACCCTCGATCAAGCTTGGGCGTTGGTGAAGGCTGATCCTTTCTGGCCGACTGGTTTGCGTGACAGGGTTGAGATCAAGCAATGGGCGCAGGTGTTTGCTGACGGGAAAGTGCTTGTCTGAACCCCTCTTGCTCGTGGGCCTGACAGGATGGGAATGGGCATTCTGTAGTAGTGTGGCGTTTCTGGCGGGCTGTGTCAGAGGGTTTGCAGGTTTTGGCCTGTCCGCTGTGTTAATGGCATGCCTTGTGCTGATCCTGCCACCCGTCGAACTGATCCCGATCTTCCATATTCTGGAAGGCGCTGCGAGCCTCGCAATGTTTCGCGGCGGCGTTCGTGATGCAAATATGGGCCAAGTCTGGCCATTTGCCATCGGGTCGTTCGTTGGGGTGCCGATTGGTCTATTGGCGACAACAACCGTTTCGCCGGACCTATCAAAACTGGTCGCCGTTGCGGTGATCCTCATTCTCACAATCCTGCAATTCTTCCGTTCCATGCCAGCCGTTCTGACTTCCACATCCGGGCGATATGTCGTCGGCACGACCGCCGGAATCGTCTCGGGTCTGGCTTCTGTCGGCGGCATGGTCGTAGCCCTCTATGTGCTGGCGAGCCGCGCTCCTGCTACCCAGATGCGCGCTGCACTCACCATGTTCCTGTTCATTGGCATGTTCACATCCTTGGGGCATATGCTTCTGTATGGTGTCATGACAGAGACGGCCCTCTTTCGCGGTGCGATCTTGATCCCGATTACACTGGCGGGCGTGTTACTCGGAACTTGGGCGTTCAAACCCGCATGGCAAGTCCATTACAGGAGATTTTGCCTGTTGCTCCTCGTCGTGATTTGCTTAGCCAGTTTAGGCCGTCTCGCCTCACGCGGTTGATCTCATAGCGCCAGAGCAGTCATCCGTGCATCTTGCAGCATCCGGCAAAGCGGGCTCGAAGCGGACCTGCGGCAGCGCGGCGGGAACGCTCGTTCGGGTTGGACTTTGGCCGTCGCTCCCGGCCCTGAGCTGACGTTCAATGCCCCTCATGCCAACGCCCGCTTCGGCTCCAAGTCAGCTGGTCGTCAGGGCTTGAAGGGGCGCCGCCATCGATTCAAACGCTCGTGCAACTGATTTGTTGGCCGAGCTTTCCTTGGTCCTTGGGCTGTTTCACGCGTCCTTGCATTGCTTGCGGATCGCCTTGGTATGGTCGGCGTCCGACGCCGCCATCAGTTCGAGCAGAGCGGCGTTCGCATCCCGCGTCTCCTCGATCGTCATTGAGGAATGCGAGACGAGATCGTCGAGGCTATCAGAGTGTGATTCGACCTGGATCAAGCGGTCTAAGGCCTTGATACGGACATCGTCGATATCTGGGCACTTCTTCGTCAGGGCTTCGAGCTTCTGTTGCAGGGGGTGGCTACCCGGAACCTTGAAGGCGAGGAAAACGTCCAAAACCCGCCGGATCACATTGGGCATCATAAACCAGTATTCCGAGTATTGGCCGCCAGCCGCTTCGAACTGAAGCATCTTGTGGCAAAGGAAGTGGTATTCGGAGTCGTAAGCGCGCAGTTGGGACGGCAGTTCAACAATGCGGGCACTTCTGGCTTCTGTGCCCTCGGGCATTGAAATATCGAGAAATAGCAGCGCGGCTGTCGGAGGGTTTGCCTTAGCCTGGTTCCGCCAAGCTTTCTTGAACTCGTTCATGCAGTGCTGATTGTGGGTCAAAATGAAAAGCTGGGCGGCCCCGATCAGGCGCGAGCGGATAAGCGAGCACGCATAGTTCATGGCCTTGGTGTCGAGGCTTGAGATGGGATCGTCGATGACGAGGATCAGGTCTTTGAGCGATTGCCCGTCGGCCTCCAGTGATGAGATGAAGTAGCAGAGCGCGATAGCAGTTTTCTCGCCTTCACTGGGCGGGCCTTTAACGATCTTGTTGTGGCGACGTAGCTCGTATCCTCCGTCGACCGCAAATATCGTCAGCTCACCGTGGCCCAGGTAGGCGCGAACAAGCTTCGTGATCTGGTCGGCGGCCGGGCCATGGGTCCGCACCTTGGCACTGAGTTCAGTAATATCGCCTTCCAGCGTGCGGATCTCTTCTTCTAAAGAGCTCACGCGACCATTCGCTTCTTCCAGCGACTTTTTGAGCGCGGCGTAGTTCTCGTGCCCTTCGGCCAGATAGTGCTTCTTGATGGCCTCGCGGGCGTCGTCCTGGCGTTTAGCAAAATCCGCAGACGCTTCGTTGTGCTCGCTGATAACGGCATTTTGCACGGCGATAGCTTCCTTGAGGGCTTCGCTCCGTGCCGCGATCTGATCGGAGCTCGGCAGATCATGTGTAATGGGTGTGGTTGGTTGTTCCAAACGGGCAGAAATAATGCGGCACGCTTCCTCGATGACAGGGACAAAGTCGTTCAGGAAGCTGTCTGTGTCATGGCGAGCGGTAGCGTAACGCTCCGCAAGCTGCAATTCGAGTTCGGCAGTCTTGGGCCAAGCGTCTGAAGCGGATCGGATCTCGGTCAGAAGTGTTGAAGCCTTCGCGCCCGCGTCTTTCAACTCCCCAAGCAGCTTTGAGAGCCGGTCGTCCAGTGCCTGAGCGAGTTTCTGTTTTCGAGCGTCGCTGATTGTGTTGCCGCATAGCAGGCAATTTTCCAGTTCGTTCGCGCTGTGAAAATCATGACCGGTCTTCAGCCAAGGAACCATAGCAGGGTGGTTTTCCATTTCGTCCAGCACCACCGTCCCAATACTCAGCTCAGCGAAGTGCCGTGCGCCTTCCGCGGTTTTCCGAATGGCATCAACTTCTACTGAGATGGCATTCAGAGCCGGCGGCGGCGCTGTGAGGCGGGCTACATCGACAAGAGCAGTGAGGGCTTCAGCCTCCAACCTCGCGTCTTTGTCGTATGATAGCGTTTCATAGTCCTTCTCCAGCTGTCTGGCCTCGTACCTGCGGTTGCCCAGATGCAGCGATGCCGCAACCAGCTTGGCCCGTTCTGTTCGGTAGTTCTTGAGCGCTTTTTCGCGCTCGTCAGCAATTTTTTTGTCTGCGTCCCGTGACCGCTCCTTGTCCGCGAGTGTCTGCTGAGCAGCACTAAGTTCGGCCGCAAGATCGGACTGCTCTTCACTAATATAGAAAATCGACGATGCCCGGCCCTCTTTCCACTCCAAATTTCGCGCGATGAAATCCTCATTGAATACGCGGACGTGGCTCTCAAGGCCTCCCAGTGCGTTTGGAGCCTTGAACGTTGCGCCGCTATCGAGTGCAATCTCAAAGCTGCAGCCTGACGGAAGATTTTCGTGATGCTTCCCCTCCTCAAGGCAGGCAAATAACCTCGACAACGTGCTCTTGCCGGATCCATTGAAACCGTAAACGAGATTAAACTGGCGGAATGGGGATATGTCTTCTCGTGCAGCTTTATCTGCCAAGACGCCGACGCCGCTCAGCGTCTTTATCGTTGCAATTGCAGCCATGCACGCCACCCTTCCTGCACATTTTGCGCCAATGCCGGCTCATCGCTTTCGAGAGTACCAAAGTGCCTCGTGATTGAAATCCCCCTTGTAGCATACGGAGGTGATTGCGGGTTCCGGTCTCGCCCTCGCGTCAAGACCGCCCTGTCTTTTTCTGAAGCCGAAACCGGCCGTTCGCGCATCCAGCAGCGAATGCCCGCTTCCCGCCGATTCCGTGGAAAAACACCCGCTCGCGACCGCAGCAATGATCCACTTGAAACGGCCGTGAGTGCCTTTGTTGTCAGGCTTTCCGCGGTTGCTGCGGTGCGGGAAAGACCTTGGCCAGCTTGCGGAGGTTCTGGGCGGTGGCAGCGAGGAGGAATTCGTCGTTTGCGCCGCATGGACCCCGCAATCGGAGCCGTCCCATGCCGAGTATGCGCTTGAGGTGTGCAAAGAGCATCTCGACCTTCTTCCGTAGCCTCATCGAGATCACGTATTGGTCGGTCTTCGCGATGTCACGGGCCACTTGCCGGGCGTCTTCGTTTTCCTCGCGGGTGATGGATCGGAAGTCCATGTTGGGGCAGCAACGCGCCTTGGAAGGACAGGCCTGGCAGGTGTGCTTCAGGCAGCGGTATTTGGCCGTCCCTTTGCCGGTCGGCCCCCGATTGGGATCGGAGTAGTTCCGGCGGAACTGCTTCAGCGCGTGTCCCTCGGGGCAGATGTATTGATCGTTCTTGGCGTCCCACTCGAAGTCCACCCGGCTCCAGGTGCCGTCGGTGCGCGCGGACTTGTCGAAGACAGGGATGTGCGGGGCGATCTTACGGTCGACCAGCCAGCCCAGCATCGGCCCGGTGCCGTAGGCCGTGTCCGCGATCAGCCGTTCAGGATGTAGGTCGAACTTGGCCCTCACGCGATCCAGCATGGTCTTGGTCGAGCCGACCTCGGCCTGCCGTATCGACCGCGTCGCCTCAACATCGACGATCACGCCGTGATCGGTGTCGATCAGATAGTTGTCGGAATAGCTGAAGAAGGCCGGGCCCTTGCGCGCTGCCGTCCATTGGCTCGCCGGATCGGAATGCGACGTGAACTTGGGCTGCACTGCGCTGGCGGCACCAAACGCGGTCTCATCCAGAGTGTCGAGATACTCGCGCACCGCGCGGGGAGCATCGGCTGGATCAATCTTCGCGACATCCCAGTCCTCCTTCGGCGTCGAGTTCTGTTTGTTCGCGTCCGCCTCAATCAGGCTGGCGTCCACCGCCATGCGCTGACCGCTGACCAAGCCCTCCTCGATGCACCGCGCGACGGTCGTCTCGAACAGGTGGCGTAGCAGTTCGCTGTCACGAAACCGGCCGTGCCTATTCTTCGAAAACGTAGAATGGTCAGGGATGCGGTCGCTCAGATCGAGCCGGCAGAACCAGCGATACGCGAGGTTCAGATGCACTTCTTCGCAAAGTCGCCGTTCCGACCGAATGCCGAAGCAATACCCCACCAACAGCATGCGGATCAGCAGCTCCGGATCGACCGACGGGCGGCCGGTATGGCTGTAGAAGTTGGCGAGATGGGTGCGGATGCCTGAGAGGTCGACGAACCGATCAATAGAGCGGAGCAAGTGGTTCTGCGGGACGTGATCCTCCAGCGAGAACTCGTAGAAGAGCTCCGGTTGCGCCTCCTGCCGTCGTCCCATCATTGCAGATCCTCCAACCCTCTGGAGGAATTGAATCAGCCAGATGTGCCTCGATCAAGCACGAGTTTTTCAACGGAATACGCCCACTCTTACGATGGCATGCGCTGTCGCGGCGGCTGCGAAGCATGCACAGCCAACTACAGGAAGGTCCGCATAGCCGATCGACACGATCTGCGGATACCCCCGGTTCTTTTTGTCACTCTGCGATCGGAACCATCTCCTGCAAAACAGGAGATGCCCATGCTTCCCTTCACGCGATTTCACGCCGCGACGCTCCTCGACCTGCACACTTGGTCGACGCTTTCGCGCAACGAGGTGCGCCCCTTCCTTGCCCGGTTCGCCATTGAACCGCTCGGTCGAAAATTCCCGATGCTGAGAGTTTATGAGCAACTGCTCGGCGTAACCCCATCGGATCCCCTCGAAGACGACATGCTCGGCCGGGGCCTGGTGCGAGCAACGAAGGCCGCGGAGTGGTTCGGTGTCTCCGGCGACGTTCTCCTGGACCAGCTCCGCGCGCCCGGCAATGCATACCCCCCGCTCTACGCGTTGGGGCCGAAGCGAAATCTGATGCTGAGGGCGCAGGTCGAGCAGCTTCTGGCGAGCCCCAGAAACGCCTTTCATGGCCTGGACCCGATCCCTGGACATGCTCTGCCCGCCTCGCGCCTGGCGCGGACCCTCGGGGTTCCGCAAGCCCGGATCAACGCGATGGTCGCGGACAAGGACGATCTGCCCGCGCGCATCATCAGCCGGGGACGCGTCCGCTACATCCTCTCGGACGTGGCGCACAGGCTCGCGTCCTCAGGTGAGGACCGCGTCACGGAGGAAGACCCCAGGGCCGAGGAGGCAATCGAAGACGGCTCGGAAGTCGCGCCTGGCGCCACCGTCGGCGCGCCTGACGGCCTGTTCGCGGAGACCACGGCCCGCGCTGCCGCCCAAGCCGAAGCGCAGCTTTCGTGCACGGGATCCGGCGCAGATGCACGCCGAGGCGATGGCCTGCACGGGACGCCGGCCGAGGCGAAACTGTCGGGAACATAAGGCGTCGCTTAGTTCCCGGATATTTCGACTCGAGTGCACATTTTCGCTTCGTGTGCACGCCAAGCGACCAATCTCCTCAATGACCCAGATGAAAGGAAATCCCATGGTTCCCAAGACCAAATACCAAAGCCGCATCGTTGCGAACCCGCTCGCACAGGCGCCATTCACGCTTCGGGAAGTGTTCGAGCACGAACCCGATCCGCGCCTACAGTTCGCCCTGCGTCGGGTCGAGACCGTCCTCGACAGGCCCCTTGAGAAGATTCCCGCGGACATCGACTGGTTCGATGCGCACTTTCCGAGCGGCGGCTTCGACGGTGCCAAGGCTCCCTGGACCAGTGCCCAAGCCTACCAAGCTTGGCGCAACGCCGTCCGCCGCGCCATCCGGAGGTACATCTTCGCGCTCGGCACATCCGTCATGCGGATCCGTCACGTCCAGGCGAGCCTTCTCTCCCGGACGAATGCGCCCCCCCACTCCCCGATCCCGGCAGCCCAGCTTCTGGGGCACACTGGCGTCAAGCGCACCAGGGCCCTTTACGCGAATTTCCGCAAAACCGCAGCCGCACCTAAGTCCGACTGAGCCCCGAAATCGCGCGGCCGTCCGGAACGTCGGCCGCCTCCCTACAACCCGACAAGGAATACCGAATGGGTTTTTTCGCCAATGCCTCTCAGGCGGCCATGTCCGACGTCGTGCCAGCCTCGAAAACCATGCAGACAGTATGCGACGAGACCGTCAACGAAACCGAACGCACCCGCATTGCTCGGTTGGCCGAGTATTTCAACGCACCGCTCTCTACTCTCGATGGGGGCGAGGTCGACCTCCTCGCGTGGTTTGACACAAATTTCCCGGCACTCAAGCAGATCGGCGCCGGTCCGCTGCCCGGCTCAGGTCGGAGTTTCTGGCAGTCCAAGACCAGCTATGCAAAGTGGCGCGAGGTCGTCCGCCGCAGGATCCGGACCACCCTTGGTCTTGTCGCCGCGAAGAAAGCATTGCGGGAGCGCATCGACGGCTGGACCCCGTTCCTGGCCGTCCTGGCGGACCTATCAAAAGACCACGGTCCGGTGCATTCGGGGACACTCGGCGCGATCCGAACCTTCTCGGACCGCGCAAGAGCGGCCGGTATCGATCCGATGGACCTGACCCACGACCTCGTTCCGCCCTTCCTGGATCAAATGCCCGTCCACGAGCGAGACGCATCGGCGACAGCCCTCAGGGCACTTGCCCGCCATCGCGTCTTCCCGCAGATCGCAGCACATCTGCCACCAGACTTCGACCCAACCTATCTCGTTCCGACGGCCCGCATCCCCCTGCCCGACTCCGTGCGCAAGATGATCGCCGACATGGTCGAGACGGCACGCTACGACCAAAGCACCTACGATGATGTCTCCGAGAGTTGCACAGAGAATTACAAGGCGCAAACGGCCGAGACCTACCGCGCAGCTTTGGTCGCGCTGGCCCGGGCCGCACAGGAAACCGGCGCTGCGGACGTGGCGTCGTTGAACTGTCTCGACTCGCTGTTCGAGACACCGGTTCGCATCGCCGCCATCCGCCACTGGATCGAACAGTCTCAAACGGATGCCGGGTTCAGTCTTCGGACCGCCGCGGAATACGTCCGCATCGTCGCCCAGATCGGCAAGGCCAACGGTCTCAAGACCAAGAAGTGGCTGAAGAATTTGAAGAAGAACCCGCACCTTCAGGAAGGCCACGCGGCGGGTGAAAAGATGTCCGCCAAGAACCGGACCTTCTGCGAGAACCTCATTCACAATACCGCAGACGTTCGAACGTTTCTCAGGCAACACGTGCTTTACCAGGAGCGTGCGAAGGACGTTCTCGCGACAGACAAGGCTCTCACCACATCGCAGCTGCGTGCCGCGCGGCGTCTATCGACCTGCGCCGCCTTCTCCGCGCTGGCAATCCGTGGCGCCGGCCTACGGAAAGGCAGTGCGCTGGCTGCAGAGTGTAGCGGCACCGGGCAGAATCTGTTCCGCAAGACGACAGGTGAAAGGAAGTTCTTCGAGCTACGGGTCGCGCAGAAAGACATGAAAGGCGAGTATGTTGAGCTGCCCCCTATCCACATCCGGGATGACAAGTATTGCGGTTACGATGTGCTCGACTGGTACCTGACGACTGGGCGGCCGCTTTTCGACTTCGCCAACCCGGACTACTGCGAAGAGAAGAAGTGCGCCCTGGCCACACACCTGTTCGTCTCCGAGCGATCGGCAAACCCTCTCGGAGGGAAGATGCTCTACAAGTGGCTGACCCGCAGTAGCGCAGAGATCGGCTTGCCGATGTTCCCGCACAATTTCCGGCATGGCTTCGCAACGCTGCTGCTCGCGCGGTCCTGGAGCAACCGAGGGCGGGCAGCCGCGTATCTCGGCTGCTCGGTCGGCGTGCTCGACACCTATTACGGGTGGATCGACAAGCGGCAGAAGCTCGAGGAAGTGCAGGATCTCCTGGCGGAGGCTCTGGCCGGAAAATGACCCGTCATGTCATCCTCGCAAAACCGCACTGGCAACCCAACGCGGCTTCCCCCATCCTGCTGGGCATGCCGCTCGCGGAGTTGCAGGCACTCGACAGCCTGGTCGAGTTCATGATCGAACATGGCTGCGCGGAACTCACGCCGTCCGACTGCCGGGTCTGGGCTCGCCTCAATGACGGCGCCGCCGCCATCGGCAATGCTGTCGCGGCAATGATCAAGACCGACGGTCCCGAGGCCCCGCCGCTCGCGTCTCTGCGTGCTGCAGAACAGTCTCTGACCGCCTGCGCGCGCTTTGCCGGCATCTCGCGTGAGCCGCGCCGCGACTACAAGCGCAATATCTCGCTTTATCTCGAAGAGCTTCCCATGGAGTGGCAACAACACCTTGCGGGCATCCGGGACCGGAGGGAAGGTGGCGAGATCAAGTTGGCACCGGATCTCTACGACCGCATGACCCGGAAACTGTGTCAATACGGCTGGTATCTCCGGGAAAGCCAGCTGGCGCTGGACTTCGAAATAACCTCCCTCCGGAAATACTATACTTTTGAGACGACCAGAATTTCCGCCCGGGGCGCGCCACTGAGCACCTCAACCATCATCGCGACATTCGCCGATCTCAGGGATTTCCTCCGCTTCTCGAAGGCCTACCCGAAGCCCCTGGTCAAGCAAATCGACAAGCTTCTCCAGAAGCTGCGGGACCGGGCCAGCGTCGAGACGGCGCAGAAATTTGCCGCCCTCGCCGCGATTGACATCACGACCATTCATCCGCGCGCCGAAGCCATCCTCGCAGATGTGGCCAAGCAAACCAACCCGGCAAGGCGTTTGGTCAAACGCAACAGGGCCATGGCGATCGCGGTGCCGCCCCTGACCCCCCTTCGACGAGAATGGCATGATCTCAGGTTCGGCCGCGACCTCGTCTGGACCGAGGGCCGTTACCGCCTGCGGGACTACAAGTTGCGCAAGACACGGCATCGTCCCGGTCGGGAGGAATACCCAGGATCCGTTCATCCGAACGTGCAGCATTTTGTCGACGTCCGTCTCCTTCAGGATGATGATCCAAAATATCTCGACGCCTTGCGCGATGCCGCCGAGGAAGAAGAATGGCCTCTTTTTGTCCATCCTGACAGCACGCGCGTTGCCGAGAACTACGTGTCGCAGGTCTGGTCAACCGAGTTTGGGACCGGTGCTCATATCTGTCGATCCATCGTCTACGATGTCGTGTTCGCGATCAGCGAGGATGCGACGCTGGCCGGCATGTTGATGAATGACCACACCTCGCAGCAGGCCCGAAAGAAATATACTGGTGACAGGGCAAAACTGGCCGCGCTCGCGGCGGCCGGAAGCGAAATCGATGGCATCTTTGATGAATTTTCAGTTTTATGATCTCCATGAGCCGCGAGCCTCGTCGTCCAGTTCCCCAATGCAGAACATGCTCACCCCTTCCAGCGTTACCTCGTTTCCTTAGGTAAATTGGGAGGGTTCAGTCTCGCTTTGGAAGAAGCTATCTTCAAGGATATGGTCCATGGCTAATGCAAAAAGTAACGTCGTATCAGCGAGATATGAGTTTCGGGTTTTCTCGCTGGACTTGGATAAGCAAATGGGTCTCCTTTCGAACGCCGGAGAGTTTCTGGAACGGGAAAGAAGGACCGACATTTACTTCCTGGGTAAAGACATCTCGCCGAGCTTCAAGCTCCGCAACTGTCAGTCACTTGATCTCAAGATCATGCGCCGCAAAGCTGAAGGCTACGAGCTATGGGCGCCGGGCGGGGTGGTTGAATTGCCCGCGAACCGAACCGAGATCGAGCTGGCGTTTGAAGATACCAGTTCATTTCCACCCTTTCTGCAGAACCGAATGTATGACAGGACCGACATCATCAAGGCTTTCAAGAAATTCGGTCATGCCGCAGTCCCTGTCAGAAAGCTGCGGATCCGTCTCCGGATACACGAGGTTCTCGCCGAAATCACACGTGCAACGCCTCAATCCTCGCCTCCGTCCTGGACCATCGCAATTGAAGGATCGGATCGAGAAACGTTGGAGAACTGTCGGCAATGGCTCCAACTTGGCGATGCCCGGAACGTCAGCTACCCGGAATGGCTTTCGCGTGTCGCGCCCCCGGGGTGAGGCGATTGAGATCTGGTGCGACGGACCGCCTCCGGCGCTGCGATGACGGAAAAGGAGCCGTCAGATTCCAGGATGACGGCAGCAACCATCTTCGGGTCGCACTGCCCTTCCGTGCGCACAACCGTCTCGAGTTCTGCTTCGGTAACCCGGGCGCGCTTCATCGCTCGGGAAAGGATCTCACCATCGCGCAGCAGCAAAGTCGGCTCCGACCGAACGATGCGCGCGAACGAGGTCGAACGCACGGAGAGAGCCGTCACGCCGTATTGCAATGCGATCAGCAACAGCAACGCCGTCACACCCTCGGCCAGTGCGACATTCTTGCTGAGGAGGATAGTGGCGAGAGTCGACCCAAGAGCCACAGTAACCACCAGATCGAACGCGTTGAGCTTTGCGAGGGTCCGCTTGCCCGACGTCCGCAACGCAACAACCAGCGCCGCATAGGCAAGGGTGCCGACAATCGCGGTGCGCAGGATTCCACTCCATCCCTGAAACAACATGCCTGACCAATCCATTGCGTTCTCCATTCGTGACCCGGTCATACGTTATACCTAACCTTCTTTCATCGCCTGGACACTTTTCCTCCTGAGCGCAAACGCGGAAGTGGCTGGAACATTGGAACAGCGCGGCTGTTGACTACCCAACACAAACGCGGAGAAGTCTCATGAATTATCCAAAGCCCCCCTTTCCCGAGCAGCCCCAGCGCACGCCGGGCCGCACTGATCAGATGGAGCCGCGCCCCGATCATGGCGAAGACAGCTACAAGGGGTCCGGCAAGCTTAAAGGCATGGCCGCTCTTGTTACTGGTGGCGACAGCGGCATCGGCCGCGCGGTGGCGCTGGCCTACGCCCGCGAAGGCGCCGATGTGATGATTTCCTACCTTGAAGAGCACGACGAGGCGAATGCGACCCGCGCGCTGGTCGAGGAGGCCGGACGGCGGGCCTATGTCATGCCCGGCGACATCCAGAGCGGCGATCACTGCCGGACGCTGGTGCGTGACGCCCACGAGGCCTTCGGTCGGCTCGACATCTTAGTGAACAACGCCGCCCACCAGATGCATTTCGACACGCTGGAGGACATCCCAGACGAGGAGTGGGAGATGACCTTCCGCACCAACATCCATTCGATGTTCTACCTCTGCAAGGCGGCCGTCCCGATCATGGAAAAGGGCGGCGCGATCATCAATACCGCCTCGATCAACTCCGACAAGCCCAACCCCGGGCTGCTGGCCTATGCCGCGACCAAGGGGGCGATCCAGAACTTCACGGTGGGGCTGGCACAGATGCTCGCGCCGCGCGGCATTCGCGCAAACTGCGTCGCTCCCGGCCCGGTCTGGACGCCGCTGATCCCGGCGACGCTGCCGAAGGATTCGGTGGCACATTTCGGCGAGGACAAGCCGATCGGCCGCCCGGCGCAGCCTGCGGAACTTGCAACCGCCTTCGTGATGCTCGCCGATCCGCTCTCGAGCTACACCAATGGTGCGACGGTGGAGGTCACCGGCGGCATTCCCATGATCTGACGAATGCGTATCGTGACCTCGGCGGGTCAAGCCAAGTGTGGCTGACCGTTGCCGGCGGTCACACCGCCATCGACCGGCAGAGCAACACCGGCGATGAAACTGGCATCGTCCGACGCCAGAAAGAGGATCGCCGCCGCGACCTCTTCGGCCTCTGCGATGCGCCCCAGTGGTATCGCCTGCCGGAACGCTTCAAGTTTTCCGGGCTGCTCCTCGACTGCCCGGCTCATGCCGGTCCGGGTCAGAGTCGGGCAGACAGCGTTCACCCGGACACCTTGCGGGGCAAGGTCGATGGCGAGGGCGTTGGTCAGCCTCACCGCGGCGCCCTTGGCGGCGTCATACGCCTCCATTGCCCTGTCACCGCCCAAACCGGCGACGGAGGCGGTGTTCACGATCGCGCCGCGTGCGGCCTCAAGCCAGGGACGTGCCGCCTGTGTGACGTAGCGCAGCCCGTGAACGTCGGCCTCGAAATGCGCGCGCCAGGTCTCGTCAGACATGTCGTCGTCCAGGTCGGTTACCGGGTAGCCCGCGTTGTTGACGAGAACATCAATTCCTCCGAGCGTTTCGGCGGCGCGGTTCACGGCCTCGTCGACCGCTTCTCTGTCCGACACGTCGCAAGTCAGTCGTAACTCTTCAGCGTCACCAGAGACTGGCTGGTCGTGCCAAGCCTTGTCGAGCAGACACGTGCGGGCCCCTTCTCGGGCGAAGCGATGCGCAGTGGCCTGCCCTATCCCCGACGCGGCGCCGGTGACGATGACTTTCTGTCCTTCGAAACGTTTCATCCGGTTCTCCCATGATTGAGGACCCTACGTCTGCGAACAGCGTCCGGGGGGGAATGTTCCCACCCCTCCTGCCTCCCTGCTATGTCAAGGTACTTCCCTGGTTTTCCGGTCGGCAGCGGATGGGAACAAATACGGTGTTTGCCTGTTCCCGGTGTCGAACAGTCCGCTTCGCGCGGATGGCACCCAGAAGAGGAGACCACCATGGCACGACACAAAGACGACCTGACAGAAGAGGAAGCCCGTCAAGCGATGTCGCGGCGGCACCAACCTGATGATCGCAGCCCTGGTGAGCGCAGTTCCTGGCTGGACCGGTTCGGATACGGCCCGGCGCCGATGTTCGGCGGCTATGGCTTGCCCTTCCTTCCGCCTGCCTATGGTGACGAACTTTATGGCTATGGGCCCTACCGGCGCCCGGGTCCGATGCGCCGGCGCGGCGCCCCACAGGGCGATGACGGTGAGCGGGACTTCATGGACAGGGCCGGCGACGAAATCGCTTCGTGGTTCGGAGACGACGAGGCCGAAGCGCGCCGGGAGGCGGACCACCGCGGGCGCGGCCCGAAAGGCTATGTCCGTTCGGATGCGCGCATCCAGGAGGATATCCACGACCGCCTCACGGACGACCGGTTCGTGGATGCCCGCGAAATCACCGTCAGCGTCAAGGACCGCGAAATCACGCTGGATGGCACCGTGGAGTCGCGCCGTGCCAAACGCCGCGCCGAGGACTGCGCCGATAGGATCTCGGGCGTGACTCACGTGCAGAATAACCTGCGGGTTCGACCCACCGAATGACCGCTGAAGCACTGACCTGAGAAGCGGCGGCCCCGCGGCCGCCGCCCTGAAAAGACCAAGGAGGATCCCATGATCAATCCACTCAAACCACTGAACTTTACCCGGCTGCTCATACTTGCCACGGGGGTGTCGCTTGGTCTTGCCGACGTGGCTCAAGCCCAAGGGCAGGACGCCGATGCACAGGCAACATTCATCAACACCGAGGGCACGGAGATCGGAATGGCGACCCTCTCCGGCACGCCTGCGGGGGTTCTGATCGAGCTCGACTTGGCCGAACTACCGCCGGGAACCTGGCATGGATTCCACATACACGAAACCGGCGAATGTGATGCCGAGGGCGGCTTCGAGTCGGCAGGCGGACATCTGACCATTTCGAGCACCAATCACGGCTTCTTCACAGATGGCGGCCATCATGCCGGTGACATGCCCAACCAGTATGTGGCCAGCGATGGCACGCTGAAGGCGCAGGTGCTCAACCATCAGGCGGTGCTGGGCGCCGAACAGGACAACCTGTCAGGCCGGGCGCTGATGCTGCACAGCGGCCCCGACGACTACGAAAGTCAGCCATCGGGCGACGCCGGCGATCGCATCGCCTGCGCAGTGATCCAGTAACCGATCGGCCGTCCTGGCACCGAGTCGCTCACGTTTCGGGCGCGGGGTGGCTGCCATCCCCAACGTTGCAAAACGTTCCCGGCGTGTTCTCCACGTGGATCCGGAATTTCCGGACCGTCCAGAAAAATTGATCCGGTGTTCCCCGGATATCGTAAATGACACAGGGAGCATCAAAATGAAGAAGACAGACCCGAGCTCAACCAAGACAGCAACGACTGCACAGTTCGACGAGGCGATTCAGCAGCAGATGGAAGCGTTTCGGGATCGTGAATTCCCGGAGGAGCTCACGTCACTGGCGGAAAAGTTGTCTCACCGGTTAAGCGAGGCTGCTCGGCGCGGCTGAATTAGGGAAGTTCGGAAATCGCCAATGCCGACGGCTCATCGGAAAGTGGATCGTTCGGCGCGCGGGCCTCAAGGTCGGCGACAACCATGGCCCTTGCGCGGTTTACGCGGCTTTTGACTGTTCCTATCTGGACACCGAAGAGCTTGGCCGCCTCGAGATAGCTCTCACCAAGCATCACCACGACGATCAGCATCTCGCGGTAGTGGCGCGGCAAGCGTCCCACTGCCTCCATGAGTTCGCCACCCCTCACCCCCCACTCCTGGGTCGCGGGGGTCGCCAGCGTCGATGAAATACAGTTCTCTTTTCCTGTCGTTGAACGCTTCGACTTCGCGATACTGTTCAGGAAGGTATTACGCATGATCGTCATCAGCCACGCGCGAAGATTTGTTCCGGGTCTGAAACTTTCCATTTTGTCGATTGCCTTGACCAGCGTGTCCTGCACAAGATCATCGACATCCTCGTGCCTGCGGGTCAGCGCCCAGGCGTAGGACCGTAGCGCCGGTATCAATTCTACAATATCTTCTTCACTGCACATGTCCGCCCTGTCCTCTCCTCGTCAGTGACTCAATGCGAGGCGGTTCAAACAGTTCCTGTCGCCCGGGACATCGGCGGCCAACCGCCAAGTGCCTTGGCAGTTTTTGGTGGAGAGCAACCCAGGCTTCAGATTGAGGTCATTATTCAAACGGGCGGTTTGCTTGAGCGTCCTCAAAAAATACCTGGAACCTACTGCCATTGACTCGGCGGTCAAATGAGGGGATTACATTGTTCACACATGTAATGGTCGGCGCCAATAACGTGGTCGCGATGACGGCGTTCTACGATGCGGTCCTCGCCCATGTCGGCTTGGTCCGCACGACGGAGCCAGAGGAAACCGGCCCGGCAGGCATTATCTGGCAGTGCAAGGGCATCAGATGGCCCCAGTTTGCGCTGCGTGCTCCTTTGAACGGAGTACCGGCATCGGCTGGGAACGGCGTTCTCATCGGTTTTCAATGCGGATCGACAGTTGCGGTGAAGATGGCCTGGAAAACTGCCCTTTCCTGCGGTGGAACAGACGAAGGCCCCCCAGGTGACAGGCCTGTCTATTCCGATGACTTCTATGCCGCCTACGTCCGCGATCCCGAAGGCAACAAGCTGTGTTTTCTTTTCTGCTCGGAATTCGCCGCGACATCCTGACGATTTATCCAACTACGGTCAGCAGGACCAAAAGCCGCCATACGAAACGGTCGGCCCCGGGGACATAGAGAAGGTAAGCCGCGTATCGAAACGACGTGCATCCACCTGGTGGATGGTGATATTCAAGCCTTCTGTAGTGAAGGCCGTGCCGTCCTCGGTGCTCTCCAGCGTAAGGATGACGCCGTTCAAACTGACGGTCGCCGCATTTCTGTCGGCGCTCGCGAGCATGATGGGGTCTTCAGTGCGGGTGCGACGAAAACTACAGGTCTCCCCCGTAGCGCCGGCATCTGCCGGCAATGGGGCGAGATCGAGTTCGGACAGCAGCGTATTGTTCAGTGCGTCGTTCAGCGTGCCGTTTCGGGGTGCCGGATCTTCATAGACCTCCCGCACGACCTCGCCTCTTTTCAGATCGGCGACAAGGGCCCGCATCTCGGATATCTCTTTCTTCTGAGCTTCTGCGATGTTCGTCGCCAGCTTTTCCACCCGGGCATCTGCGATTCCGGCCCGTTCCGAAGTCATGATGGCGATGGAGTGGTGTGGTATCATCGCCCGCATATAGCTTTCGCCGTCAATCGTGGCCTGACTGCGCACCAGCCAGAGCGAAAGGCCAAACACGGCGATACTGCTGCCAAAGATGCCGATGTTAACGGTTCGGCTGGGATACATTGAGGCCATGAAAGACAGCATGACAATGGCCATAGTCGCCCCCATCAGGATTGCCATGTAAAGACGGGTTTCGCTGAAGAATACATGCTCGAATGCGTAGGTATTCAGATACATGAGCACGAACATGACGACTGTCGAGGTCAGGATCATCAGGGCGAAGCGGGAATAGGTCATGCGGCTCTCCTGTTGCGTCATACCGGGTTCAACGCAGGCCCGGGGGGTGTCAGTTCCGGAACCGGTCGGTCAATACGTGGCCGCGCGAAGTTTGATCGGGACAGCCATCAGTTCAGGGCGTGCAGCACGCGGCTCCTGAGAGCAGTCGTTACCTCGGGGCTCGCCGGGACCGCACGGCTCGCCTGTCCCGTTGCAGGGCTTTCAGTCGCGGGACCAGTCTTCCAGCGCTACAACGACTTCGGTCCCGATGCCGCGCGCCTTGGCCGCGCGGAGTGGGCAGGGGTGTTTCAGACGCGCCGCCATATCGCCGACACCGAAGCCGTCGGGACGTTCCAGATCCTGCAATTCGGACCAGGTAACAGGCACTGCGACCGCGGCGCCGGGGCGGGCACGGAGGGAATAGGGGGCAGTGGCGGTGGCGCCGCGCTCATTACGCAGCCAGTCGATGAACACGCGCCCCTTACGCTTTGCTTTGGACATGGTGGCGGTGTAGCGATCCGGATGCCGCTCCGCCAGGATGTTGGCGAAAGTCTTAGCGA
>JAAEZD010000094.1:0-2112 GCA_018223035.1 Paracoccaceae bacterium | reverse complement strand
GTTCTGCTGATCGGCTCGGTGATCGACAAGAAGGCCCTTGTCGCGAAATACGCGACCCCTTGGAGCCCCTACGAGTTGGCGCTGCATTTCTGTCTTGAGCGGTTGCAGACCTTCCTGCGTGAGAACGGACAAAAGGGGAAGCGCATTCATGTAGTGTTCGAATGCAGGGGCAACCCAAGTTCGACAGTAAATCGCCTAAGTGATTGATATTGTTATGGCGGGGTTTGCCATTGTGTGACTACCGAGAAGGGATCAAGCGGGTTTTGGCAGGTCGAGGGTGTCGAAGAGCTCCAATTGTTCCGGGGTGATCGTCGAAAGGCCGTTGAGGGTGCGCTCGCCAATGCTTGTTGTATGGCGCTGGATGCGCTCAAGCAGATCGAGGGCGGTGCGCGGACTGGCACTATGGCCCTTGGCCTTCAGGCGCATGCGCATGACGCGGTAGAGCACGAGAGCCAGGAAGCAGATCATGGCGTGAGCGCGGATACGGTCGGGGAGCCGGTGATGCACCGGCGCGATCTCGATGTCGGATTTGAGCACGCGGAAGCCACGCTCGATGTCTGCAAGGCCCTTATAGCGCGCGACGGTGTCTGCGGCGGTGAGGTCGGGGGCGTTGGTGATCAGCGCAAGCTTGCCATCGAAGAGTTCGGCCTCTGCAATGGCGTCTTCGTCGACGTGCCAGCTGAAGCGATCCGCGTTGAGATCGGCCTTGAGGAAACGGGTGAGCTCGGCCTCCGCGACGGCCCGGGTGAAACGGCTGTAGGCCCCGCGGTCGGAGGCGCGGCGACCCTTGGCGGTCTGTCCGGCGTCTTGAGCATCCAGCTTGCCGACCATCTTCTCGGCCATGGCCTCCAGTTCTGCGATGCGGGCGCGCCGCCGCTCGCCCTGTTCGGCGGCGCGCATGGGATCATGGGCGATGATCAGGCGGTGACCGGCAAACCGATCCTCGGCCAGCCCATTCTCGTCGAAGACCATGTCTCGGAAGGTCTTGACCAGGTCGCCGTACCGGCGCGCGGGGACGGCCAGGATGAACTCCAGCGTGCGCCCGCCCTGTTCGGCCAGGGATGTCAGGGCGCCGATATTGTCGAGGCTCAACAGGCCACGGTCAGCCACCAGGATCACGCGTTCGATCGGGAAGCGCTGCAAGACGGTGGCCAACATGGCTTGTAGCGTCTTGGTCTCGGCCACGTTGCCCGGATGCACGGTATGCATGAGCGGCAGGCCCTCGGCGGTCTGTACGACCCCCAAAACAAACTGGCGCGCAATGCCGCCCGTCTCCTTGTTCATGCCGTAGGCGCGGATATCGTCGTCAACCTCACCTTCGCCGTGGATGCGCACGGTGGTCAGGTCGTAGAAGACAACCGTCAGATCGCGATCGACCAGGGGGCGGAGCTGTTTGGCCAGCTCGGCCTCGACCATGTCGACGTTGTCCATCAGCGCATCCATGGCGCGCAGGAGGTGGTGATGTTCGACCTTGGGCGGCATCTCGGGCACGGCCACAGTGTCGAGCCAGCGCAGACAGCCCAGCTTGCTGGCGGGATCGCACAGGCGGTTGAAGACCATGGCCCGCACGAGTGCCTCGACATCCAGCTTCCGCTTTCCGGATCGAAGCGCGCGCCCCAGAGCGTGGTCAAACCCGAGGTCTTTCCACAGCGCGTGCAGCGCGAAGACATCTCCAAAGGCCTTCGCCGGAGCATGTGTGATCTCCGGGGCCGTTGGCTCATCCCGCCCGGCCACGCGGCACAAGCCTCGGATCAAGGCGTCGAGATGGCCCTCTTCCATGCCATCGATGCGCCCAAGGTTGGCAACCACACGATGGCGCGGCTGGCCGGCGTCATTGCGGTAGGACTCGACAACCTGCAGGTAGCGGCGCTCACCGCTTTTGTTGATACGCACGAACATGCCTACAGAATAATCCTCAAAGGCATTCTTCGCAATCGTCCGAAGAGCATAGGCGTGTGACTACACGCGCTTGCTCAAACACCACCCCTAAATCATTGAAATGACTCAGGCAGCCACCTCAATCCGAGAAAATTCGGACAGATTTTGTCGAACTTCGGATACCCAGTTTCATCACGCGCCCTTCCTTCCGGCATTCGCTTTCTGGCGACCCTC
>JAAEZD010000050.1:0-15644 GCA_018223035.1 Paracoccaceae bacterium | reverse complement strand
AACAAGACTTCGCCTGAACAAGCGCGGCATAAACCGGAGCGCGGCATTATGGGTCAGCTCATGCGCCAAGGTGCCGTAATACCCTGTGGCCCTGTGAAAGGTGCCAATCGGCGGCATGTGAATGCGGTCGGTCTTGATGTTGTAATAGGCGCGCGGATCTTCGGTCACGTCGATCTGAGCGCCGCTGGCTGCAAAGAACGCCTCCAACGCGGAGTCGGCCACGGTGCCAAGATCACGGGGCGGATCGGGCAAGATGTAGAATTCAGCAGGCAAACCCTCGATCTGGTCGGCGTTGAACACGCGGTAGGCTTTGGCGTAGGGGATCTGGCGTTCCTCGCCGTTCTCGCCCTCACGCTCGACGGTGCCGTATTTCACCACGGTTGCGGATTTCTCACCCTTGCGAACATGGCCCCCAAGCTGCTTGGCCTGATTGAACGTCATCCAGCGGGCAGAACTGTAATCCTTGGCCATCGCCGTGGCCCAAAGCATCAGGATATTGATCCCCCGATAGGCTTCGCCGTTGAACCGTTCCGGCAAGCTGACCGATGCCCCGCCGCCGGTCCACGGCTTGCGCCAGGGCGGTGTTCCGGCCTCGATCTGCGCGATGATCTGATTTGTGACATGGGAATAAACGTCAAACTTCTCTGCGGCCATTTGTGACCCTCCTTCGCGTGACGCGGTCCGGGTCTGTTCCCCTTTCCGCCAATGGGCGGGCCTTCCTGTTCTGATCTTTGGAATGCCCATGCATTCCGAAGGGCAGAGCAGGTAAGGGCAAAGCCCGTCCTGCGGCCTGGCGGGGCCGTGACAACCGGGTGGAGGGCGTGAATTTGGGAGGGAACCACGCGCATGCGCGTGGGAGGAACCGGAATTCTCGACCGGAACCGACGCCGCAGGCGGCGCTTGCCGGTTTTCTCGGACCTGACAGGATGGCAGGCGGATCAACAGGATTTGGAAACTGTCAGGGGTGGGGTGAGCGGGCGTCAGCCCGTCGATCCCCTGCCCTGTCTATCGCTCAAAGCGAGACCGGCGTATCGCCGGGATCACAGAATTGCAGTCGATTGTCTCACAACCCCTCGGTTACATCGGCTTGATCCAAAAGGGTTTTCAATAGATGGTACGCGCTCAATCCAAACGCGAGGAAACATACGTTGTCAGCCCCTGACCCCAGAAAGCAAAAAGCCTCTCGCGCCATTGTTGACCGACTCTTTGAGGACGCTTCTAACGTTTGGGTGACGCACTACTCTTGCGAAAGTTTCTACGACAGAACAGATGGTCGATCGCCCAGAATTACGTCCATTGCCGTCAGGAAACTCGACTCAGGTCAAACAGTATCGTTTTCGATCCACCAGATCGCAGAGCTTGACGGCATTGATCTGTCTGGAATCACCGAACATTACGATGCGCTAGAACGGAAAATGCTCGACGGATTCTTTGCACATGTAGGCAGCCACCGAGGCATGAAATACCTCCACTGGAACATGCGCGATATCAACTATGGCTTCGCTGCGATTGAGCACAGATATCGTGTCTTGGGTGGAGAGCCACCTTTCATCATCCCTGATGAGAACAAATTTGATCTCGCCCGACTTCTAATCGACATTTATGGCGTCGGTTACACTGGCCATCCCCGGCTGACCACATTGCTTGAAAAGAACAAAATTCAACCTCGCGACTTTCTGAATGGTGCGTCGGAAGCAGAGGCTTTTGAGCAAGGAAACTACGTTGGTCTGCATCAATCGACCCTACGCAAAGTCGATATGATCGCAAATATCGCAGGTCGTGCCCGGGACCGCTCGCTTAAAACAAATACCACTTGGTGGGAAATGCATGGCGGACGAGTTCGTACCTTCATAAACTTTGCTGCCGAGAGTAGACCTTTCCAACTGACAACGGGCGTAGCAAGCATCATAGGCCTTATCATTGCCTTCCAGCCTGAACTACCGGGTACGCTTTGGACAGCAGCAGCAAATTGGATTTCACCAAGTCCGTAAAATACGACTGGCTCAAACCAAGACGTTGTGATCCGGCTTCTCATCGAACAAGATCACGCGCCCGTCGCCGCTGCTCGGACTGTTGACCAGCACGAACGGCACGTCCGCCCCTTCTTTCTCATAGATGCAGCGGTATTTCATCTGGCCGTCGAGCGGATCGCGCACCTGGTCGTAGCGATAGCTGTACTTGATCCCCTGGTCGATCCAGGCCTCGACGCCTGCGGGCGTCACCAAGGACATGGGCTGCCCATCCAGCAGCAACGTTTTGCCCACGTTGAACACTTCATCCATCTTTCGATCTCCTCTGTTTGTCCTGTCAGACCGCGTCACAGGCTGTGGCCTTCGCCACGGTCCCTGTCCCGCGTGTTTTCCTGTTCACCATCATCGCGTTCATGATCACGGTCGTTATCCGGTTCCAGCCGCTCGCGCGGCTTGTTCAGCACATCCTTCAGACGCTCGTTCACGGACGGCTTGCGATCCTCGCGCCCGATATCCTCGGAACGGTCCTGCCTTTGACGCTGTGCCGGGACCCGCGACGGTCCCGCGGCCTCCTCGCCAAGGTCATTTTCGCTGAACCCGCCCAACTTGTGAACCGCCGCCTGGCCATCGCGCCCGGCATCCTTCTCCATGATCTCTTTCAGCCGCTCCCGCGCATAATTGCGGCCTTCTGGCTTTGGCGTGTCGTCCTGGTCCCGTGACCGGCCCACGACCTGCGACAACCGCTCCCGGATATCATCTGACGCGCGCCCGTCGCGATCTTTCGATGTCGCAGCCCTGAGTGCCGCCAGACCGGCGGAGACACGACCCTGCCCCGCCTCGCGCTCTATGCCATAGGTCTCCCGCGCAATGTCCAACCGTTCGCGCATTTCACGGAAGGCAGCGCGGGCCTGGCGGGCGGCATGGACCACGGCACCGCGTTCGGTGACAGGTTTGTATTCCCGGCCCTGGCGCTCGGCCACAGCTTTTGCCCGCCGTTCCATGGAATTGGCCGCTGGCCCAAGCTTCAGCTCGGGATCGCGGTCCAGTTCCTCGGCGGACAGCTTGTCGCCACGATCCAGCGCCGTCTCGCGCTGCGCTTCGAGCGACCGGTGATCGACCCGTTCCACCTCCCCTGCCCGCTCAAGCGCGCGGTTCTGCAACTCGGCCCAGAGGCCGCGCATCTGCTCGATCTCGAAACCGCCGGTCTTGGCGGAATCGAGCACGCGCGTCTTGGCGGTGAAGCCCCCGGCTTCCAGCTTGCGGGTGGAGGTCAGGACGTGGGCGTGGTGGTTGCGCTGATCGCCCTCGCGGTGCGGCGCATGGATCGCAACATCGACGGCAACGCCATAGCGGCTGACCAGCTCCTGGGCGAAGTCGCGGGTGATCTGCGAGCGGTCCTCGGCGCTGATCTCGGATGGCAGCGCCAGCTCCCATTCGCGGGCGGTGACGGAGTTGCGGCGCGTCTCGCTGGCCTCAACCTCGTTCCAGAGTTTGGAGCGATCCTGCGCCCAATCCGGGGCGTCCTTCGGGGTCAGAATGAAGGTCTCCTCGATGCCCTGCTTGCGGGTGTAATCGTGGACGCGACCTTCTCGCTGGCACTCGATGCGCTCCCCGACACGGTAGGCCGCTGCCGCCGTGGCAGAGCGCCCGGCGCTGCGTTTGATCGTCTTCACGGAGAGGTGGTAGCTGGCCATGCGCCCTCCCCTCGCCTGTGATGCAAACGCGCCCACGCGCCGGATCTGATCCGTGCCGGTGCCCTGACATTGGCAATCGGATCAGCCGTCTTTTCTCCGCAAGGGTGCGCCCGGAACCGGCGCGGTCTAAGGGGAAAAGACAGCCCGCTTGAGGCGAGCCAACGGCTCTCCGAGGCGCGGGCTTGCCAGTGATCTGTCCCCATATCCCCAGCCTCATGGGGGGCGGGATATGGGGACAGATCACTGGCGGTTTGCCGGGGGCAAACCCGGTATCGCGGAGGGGCGTCAGCACCACAGCGCGATACCTCCCGCAAGGGAGACACCGACGGCAGACCGGTCCCCACCGTGGGGCATCGGGCGAAACGCTGGTGCGAGTTTGCGGGACGCGATCCAACCGCTGAGGTTGGCCTTGGAGAGTTTGAGAGGCCGGGAGGACCTTTCATTCCGGCGCACCCCGCGTCGGACGGAGTTCGCCATCGGCTGAGGCCATGCCTCAAGGAGATCGCACGCAAAGCTCGGAACCGCAGGTGGAGAGTTTGCATAAGTGCGCCCTTGTCCTTCTCAGGCCTACGGGTAATCGCTTGCAGTTAATCTGGCAACACAATATTCAACTACAGGTAGTTGTTTGAGTGGAGTGGGCAGTTGGCAGAGACCGAACTGGAGAAAGCAGAGAAACGATATGCCCAGGCCAAGGCCCGTCTTCAGGCTTTGAGGAACCGGGAAGCCACCAGACAGCGCAAGCTGGATACCAGGCGCAAGGTGATCCTGGGCGGGGCGCTCATGGACCTGGCGGAACGGGATTCCGGGGCCGCCGCCATGCTCGACCGGCTGATCCGCAACCTCTCCCGTGAACAGGACCGCAAAGCCTTTGCGGAGTGGGACGTCCCCTCCCCTGCCCCTGCCGATGATGGCGCGTCCTGATGCGGAGCGTGATGCTCGTCTTCGGCCCGTTCATTTTTGTCGGTGGTATCTTCGGGCTCCAGTACTGGCGCATGGCCTCCGGCGCGGACGCCTTCTTCGGACTGACCGGCGACAGCCACGGCTCCGCCCGCTTCGCCAACCGCAAGGAGCTGAAGAAATTCCAGGGTGAAGACGGCCTTCTGATCGGGCGCAATCCGCACACCGGGCAGCTGCTGCGCTATGACGGTCCCGCCCATCTGATCACCCTCGCCCCGACACGGGCCGGGAAAGGCGTTGGCACCGTCATCCCGAACCTGCTGGCGGCGGAACGCTCGGTCCTGGTCATCGACCCCAAGGGCGAGAATGCCCGGATCGCCGGGGAAGCGCGGCGGCGGTTCGGGACGGTCCATGTCCTCGATCCGTTTGAGGTCTCGGGGATGCCCTCTGCCGCCTACAATCCGCTCGACCGGCTGACCCCGGATAGCCTCGATCTGGGCGAGGATGCGGCCTCCTTGACAGAGGCGCTGGTCATGGACCCGCCGGGACAGGTCACGGAAGCGCACTGGAACGAGGAGGCCAAGGCCATCCTTGGCGGGCTGATCATGTTCTGCGTCTGTCACGAGGACCGCGACCGCCGGTCTCTCGCCACCGTCCGGGAATATCTCACCCTGCCCCCGGAAAAGCTGCGCGCGCTGCTGGAGCTGATGCAGGACAGCGATGCGGCGGGCGGGCTGATCGCCCGCGCCGCCAACCGCTTCCTCGGTAAGGCAGATCGGGAAGCCGCCTCGGTGCTATCCAACGCACAGCGCCACACCCATTTCCTCGACAGCCCGCGCATTGCCAAAGTCCTGTCGCGGTCGGATTTCCACTTCTCCGATCTACGCCACCGGATCGCTTCGGTGTTTCTGGTGCTGCCACCGAACCGGATGGACGCCTACAGCCGCTGGCTGCGCCTTCTGGTGTCCCAAGCCCTTCAGGACATCGCACGGGACGCTGAGGCGACCGTGAGGCCCCAGAGCGGCCCCGCAGACGCTCAGGGGGGCATACAGCGCCTCAAGACGCCCACGCTGTTCCTCTTGGACGAGTTTGCCGCCCTGGGCCGTCTGGAAGCCGTGGAGCGCGCAATGGGGCTGATGGCGGGCTATGGGTTGCAGCTCTGGCCAATCCTGCAGGACATGAGCCAGCTCAAGGACCTCTACGGCGAACGCGCGGGAACCTTCATTGCCAATGCCGGGGTGCAACAGGTCTTCGGGGTCAATGACTTCGAGACAGCCAAATGGTTGAGCCAGATGATGGGTCAGGAAACAGCCGGATTCCAGACTGACAGCTTCAAGCCCGGTGACGGCCCCAGCTTCAGCAACAATCGCACGGGCCGCGATCTGCTGACCCCCGATGAAATCATGCAGCTCCGCCCGGAAAACCAGCTTCTGCGCGTGCAGGGGCAAGCCACCGCCGTCGCGCAAAAGTTGCGGTACTATGCCGATCCCGAGTTCAAGGGGCTGTTCGTCCCGCAGGACCAGTAATCCGAAGGACGCCTCCCGATGCCAGACCAACCCGACCTCCCTGCCCTCTCCGACGATGATCTGCGCGAAACGCTCGATCTCATGGCAACGGCTGTCGCCAGTATGTCCGACAGGATCGACGATCTGACCGCCGTGGCGGACAAGCAAATCAAGGTTGCGACAGAAGCGCGGATCGCCGCCTTCGCCGCACGGGACCAGACCAACCCGAAAAAATACGGAGATCTTCTGGGCCAGACCCTCGACAGCCACTTGGGCGCTACCGCAGATGCGATGACCGAGATTGTCAGACGCCTTGGTGTCCAGACGGACAAGACCATCGGGGCCTTGGCCAAATCGGAAGATGACAGGTCCACAGCCTATCGAGCGGTGTTCGAACGTGAACAGAAAGCGGACCGTCTCAAAAGCCGCCTGCCATGGTTTGGTCTGGGCGCATTGGTTTTGGCCTTGGTGCTGACGGTGACGCTTCCTCGTTTCTTGGCCAGCAACGCTTCCACATGTGCTGTCCTTGGGGCGTCCTGGACCACGACAACCACGGGTGTCGATGCGTGCGTGTTCTATCAGCGGTGAACACTAATGTGTCACGCCTTGAGTTCTCAAAGCTGTGGGACAGTATGTAATGTGGGTTCGTGGGAAGGTGGTAGCAGATCAAGAGAGTTAAATAGAGTTATAATAGAGTTACACTGTGGATTTTGGCGTGTAAGTATTTGGGATATCTACGATATTCAAAGCGACCGGTGTGTGAAATGACGAATCTCGGTGTGTAAAATGACGAATCAGGGTGTGTGAAATGACGAACCTTCCCCAAAGTTATCCACAGCCATCAGGGTGTGTGAAATGACGAGTCTTGACGAGTGGTGTGTGAAATGACGATAGTAACCCATGGTGTGTGAAATGACGAATCTCGAACGTGCTGGGCGGTGTGTGAAATGACGAGTTCACGCTCCCCGTTGCTGCCCGACCGTCATCCGCAAAAAGACCTCTTCGTGTGTGACATCGTGGATGCTGTCCCAAAAGGCGATATGGCCTCGATGGAGCACCCTGTCTTCACGCTCTCGACCAAGCCGGACATGAAGCCTCGGCGGTATCAGAATGGCGAGAACTTCATCGAAGTGTCGCCTTCCCGGTACGGGCTGGCCACGGTGCATGACCGTGATGTGCTAATTTACTGCATCAGCCAGTGCATGGCAGCGCTCAACGAAGGCCGCACCGTTAAAAGGACGCTCCGGTTCAAGGCACATGATTTGCTCGTGGCAACGAACCGGCAGGCGTCTGGTCAAGGCTACAAGCTGCTCAAGGACGCGTTCCGCCGGCTGCAAGGGACGCAGATCGAAACGAACATCCGCCAGGGTGGGAACGAATATTTCAGGGTCTTCGGCCTCATCGAGTCTGCGGAAATCGTCAGGGAAACGCGCGACGGACGAATGCAGGATGTCGAGATTACCCTGTCGGACTGGGTGTTCGACGCCATAGAGAACAATCATGTTCTGACGCTGAACAAGGAATATTTCTTCCTTCGAAAGCCCCTCGAACGGCGGCTCTACGAGCTGGCTCGAAAGCATTGCGGGTCACAGCCAAAATGGAAATGCGGCATTGAGTTACTTCGCGACAAGTGTGGGTCGGGCTCGACCACCAAGGAATTTCGCCGCCTGCTCGGCAAGATTATCGAGGATGATGCGGTGCACGACCACCTGCCCGATTACCTCATGAGCATCGAGGGCGATAATGTCGTCTTCCGCCCCAAGGCGGCTGAGGCGGTGGTCGCCCTGCCCTTCCAAGCGTTGCGGTTTAAAAAGCTCGACACGCACAACGAGGCACGGCGTCTTGCGCCTGGCTGGGATGTCTACGTGCTCGAAAGCGAATGGCGGTCTTGGGTCCACGACAAGGCCATCGACGTGAAGGACGCGGACAAGCACTTCTTGGCGTTTTGCAAAAAACGTGGCGCATACAAGCACTAAAAACGCACAAATGTGGGTTTGTGACTTTACACATTCCCGAGAATGTGGTGGGGTTGATTCATGATAATATCTTTCCTGAACCAAAAAGGCGGAGTCGGCAAAACCACCCTCTCGGTGAACGTGGCGGGCTGTCTGGCACGTCAGGGGCATCGGGTGCTGCTGATAGACGCGGACAAGCAAGGCTCGGCCACGACGTGGGCGAGCCTGCGCGAAGATGCGCCCTTTCAGGTCGTGAGTATGGCGCGCGCGAACATGGCGCGGGATGCGCTCAAGCTGGCGCAAGATTACGACCACACAATCATCGACGGGCCACCCCACGCCGAAGAGATTGCCCGGTCCTGTATCGTGGCATCGGACTTCGTGACGCTTCCGATTGAGCCCTCTGGTCTCTCAACCTGGGCATCCGACTTGACGGTGCGCCAAGTGAAGGAAGCGCAAGAATTTAAGCCAACCCTCAAATGTGGGTTTGTGGTTTCCCGTAAAATAGGGAAAACCGTGATTGGTCGGGATATCCGCAACATGGCCGCAGAAGCGGGCTTGCCGATTTTGGAAAGTGAAATCGAGCAGCGGGTAGCCTTCGCAGAAGGCATGACCATGGGGCAAACGATTTTCGAGTGGGCAGGCGATAGCAATGCCGCCCGTGAGATTGAACACCTAACGAAAGAGATTGAGCGGTATGTCGAAGAAGACGTTTTCAGCGGCTCCGAAGCCAAAGCAGCCCACCGATGACCAGATCCTCGCGTTCGAGCGGGGCGGGGCAGGGCATGACACGACACGGGCAGAAAGGCCGGTGCCAAAAGCTGCGGCGACGGATGAGCCGACCAAACGCCTGAGCCTTGACCTACCGGCCAGCCTGCACACGCGGTTCAAGACCGCTTGTAGTGCGACCGACCGGAAGATGGTCGGTGAGCTGCAAGCATACATCGAGACGCGAACCAAGGAACTGGAAGACGAGGCGGGAATGACCCGCAAATGAACAAAGGCACAAATGTGGGTTTGTGTGGAATATTACACCAAGCTATATTTGTGATGTAAAAACAAAGGGGAGGGCGATGACGCAAAAGGCATCGCTAGGACGAAAATGCACGCAGAGCTAAGAACAAGAGAAGCCCTTGGGCCACTTGGGCCAGTTGAAGAGAAGAACGCCCCTGACGTGTTGTACACGGCGGGCGATACCTCGTTGCTGACAGAAGGCTCCCGCGTGGCAATCGTTGGCTCCCGCAAGGCAACGCCGGACGGTATCAAGCGCGCGAAGGCCGTGACGCGGGCGCTCGTAGAGCAAGGCATCATCGTGGTGAGTGGGTTGGCCGAAGGCATCGACACGGTGGCACACCGCACGGCGATTGAAGAGGGCGGGCGCACCATTGCCGTGCTTGGTACCCCCTTGTCCAAGGCCTATCCGGCCAAGAATGCGGGATTGCTCGAAGAGATTAGGCGCAACCACCTTGCGATTTCACAGTTTCCCGAAGGCTATCCGGGCAAGGGCGAAAACTTCCCGCGCCGTAACCGGACGATGGCGCTCATCTGCGATGCGACCATCGTCATCGAGGCAAGCGAGAAGAGCGGGACACGACACCAGGGCTGGGAAGCAATTCGGCTCGGGCGCGACCTCTACCTCCTTGAGAACCTCGCCAACGACCCGAATCTGACCTGGCCAAAGCAGCTCATCGAGTATGGGGCGCAGGTTTTGCGCCGTGAGAACCTACCGGATATCCTGCTCGACATCCCGAATTACACTGCCGGGGGCGTTCGTGCCTTCGAGCTATGAGTACGGCACGTTCGCCAATTATTCCCCACGAGGCAGCTCCGACCTTTCGAAACGATCGAGAGGAACATGCGGTGCCATCAAAGCGGGCAGGGTGGATATCATCGCCTCGGCTGTCCCTCACTTGCGTGACGCCAAAGCCGACAATCTAAAGCCGTTTCTGGGGCCAGACGTGACTTTGGTGCCTGCACCGCGTTCCGCGCCCCTGCCGGACGGTGCGCTGTGGCCCGCCAAGGTCATCTGCGATGCCCTGCATGAGCATGGCTTTGGCCAGGATGTGCAATCCTACCTGACGCGGACCAAGGCCGTGCCACGTTCCTCGAATTCGCCGGCGGCTGAAAGGCCGCTTGTGCCGGTTCACCTGGACAGCATTGAGGCGGAACATCCGTTCTTCGTGCCGGACAAAATCACCATTGTGGATGACGTGCTGACGATGGGACGCACAAGCTTCGCCTGTGCGGAGCTGCTGCGAGCGGTCTGCCCAAATGCTGAAATCCGAATCTTTGCAATGATAAGAACGCAGGGCCTCCAAGGCGACATCGAGAAGATTGTAGACCCCGCCACCGGCATCATCGTGGGCTACCCATCCGGAAAGACACATCGTGATCCGTGAATGCACAAAAGCACAAATGTGGGTTTGTGGTCACTTTTTCAGAGAAGGGGTTATCACTCTACGGCCTGGCGGTGGGGCAGCGGCCTCACGAAGTGAACGTAAAAGGGACTTATACGCCTCGGGATCGCATGCCTAAGCAGGATAGGGGCCAAGCACCGAAGGATCACGTGGTGTGCCCTCATCAACACCATCGAAAAGCAGGTATTTTTTGACGTTCTCTGTATACAGACTCCTTAGACGGTAAGTAAAATTATAGTGTAGATTTCCGCGCAGAAGTGAGCCGGATAGACGGATAATTTCCACTGAGATTTGAGCCATGTGACCCTTCCCCCAGCGCGATGCGCAACGGGGAGCAGCGGAGTGATACACATGGGACTTTTGAATATTATTCGACGGATGTCTTTGCGGGAGAAACTATCGGTCCGTGAGATCGCGCGACGCACGGGTTTGTCGCGCAATACAATTACAAAATATCTGAACGCGGGCACGATCGAGCCGCAGTTCACGACGCCAGAGCGGCAGAGCAAGCTTGATCCTTTCGCGGAGAAACTGGCTGGCTGGTTGAAGACCGAGGCCGGCAAATCGCGCAAGCAGCGTCGCACGCTGAAGCAGATGCATGCCGATCTGGTGGCTCTTGGCTTTGATGGATCTTACGGCCGTGTCGCGGCTTTTGCGCGTAACTGGCGGGTTGATAGGCAGCGGGAGCAGCAAACGACGGGGCGCGGCACCTTCGTGCCCCTCTCGTTTCGTCCTGGCGAAGCATTCCAATTTGACTGGAGCGAGGATTTTGCCGTTCTGGGTGGCGAGCGCACCAAACTACAAGTCGCCCACATCAAGCTGTCGCACAGCCGAGCCTTTCTGGTTCGGGCCTATTTGCTGCAAACGCATGAGATGCTGTTTGATGCCCATTGGCACGGGTTCCGTGTCTTTGGCGGCATCCCGGAGCGCGGAATCTACGACAATATGCGCACCGCGGTCGACCGCGTCGGTCGCGGGAAGGAGCGACAAGTCAACATGCGCTTCCTCGCGATGGCGAACCATTATGTGTTCGAGCCTGCGTTCTGCAACCCGGCTGCGGGCTGGGAGAAGGGGCAGGTCGAGAAGAACGTGCAGGATTCTCGACACCGATTGTGGCAACCCATGCCGGACTTCCCCGACCTTGCGGCCCTGAACGACTGGCTGGAACAGCAGTGTGTCGCATTATGGGCCGACATCCCGCACGCAGCATTACCTGGGAGCGTTGCAGATGTCTGGGCCGCTGAGCGGACCGCTCTAATGCCGCTGCCCCCCGCATTCGATGGCTTTGTCGAACACAGCAAGCGGGTGTCGCCAACCTGCCTGATCAGCTTCGAACGCAACCGCTACAGCGTTCCGGCGTCCTTTGCCAACCGCCCGGTGAGCCTGCGGGTTTATCCCGAACGTCTGGTGGTCGCTGCCGAAGGACAGATCCTGTGTGAGCATGCGCGGGTGATCCAGCGCAGCCATCAACTTCCACCACGCACCATTTACGACTGGCACCATTATCTGGCCGTCCTTCAGCGTAAGCCAGGGGCGCTCAGGAACGGTGCGCCCTTTGCGGAATTCCATCCGGCCTTCAAGCAGCTGCAAGACCTCATGCTGCGCAAGCCTGGTGGGGACCGGGAAATGGTCGACATCTTGGCGCTGGTTCTGCATCACGATGAACAGGCCGTGCTGGTCGCCGTGGAAATGGCGCTGGCTGAAGGTGTTGCGACCAAGACCCACGTGCTGAACCTTCTGCACCGCCTGATCGACGGAAAAACGATCGGCGGGCCCGACATCGACACCCCACAGGCCCTTGTTCTGCGGAGTGAGCCAAAGGCCAATGTCGAACGCTATGATGGCCTGCGGGCCCGGACCGCCGGTGGCCGCCATGCGTCATGATCCCGCCAGCGGTGCCATTATTATCATGCTGCGCAGTCTGAAGATGCACGGGATGGCTCAAGCCGTCACGGATCTCATGGAACAGGGGGCACCGGCATTCGACGCCGCGGTGCCTATGCTCGCCCAGTTGCTGAAGGCTGAGGTCGCAGAACGTGAAGTCCGGTCCATTGCCTATCATATGAAGGCAGCCCGCTTCCCAGCTTACAAGGACCTCTCCGGCTTCGACTTCGCGGCCAGTGAGATCAACGAGGCCACCATAAGGCAGCTTCATCGCTGTGAGTTCATGGACGGCGCGCAGAACGTTGTCCTGATCGGCGGCCCCGGCACTGGAAAAACCCATATTGCCACCGCCCTCGGCGTACAGGCCGTCGAACATCATCGCCGCAAGGTCCGCTTCTTCTCAACAATTGAGCTCGTCAACACGCTCGAACAGGAGAAGGCCAAAGGCAAAGCTGGGCATCTTGCCGAAAGCCTTGTCCGTCTTGATCTCGTGATCCTGGACGAACTCGGCTACCTACCGTTCAGCGCATCAGGCGGCGCGCTACTCTTCCATCTGCTCAGCAAACTTTACGAACGCACCAGCGTTGTCATCACCACGAACCTGAGCTTCAGCGAATGGGCCACAGTCTTCGGTGATCCCAAAATGACGACCGCACTCCTCGACCGCCTGACCCACCGCTGCCACATCCTTGAGACCGGCAACGACAGCTTCCGCTTCAAGGCCAGTGCAGCCGTTGCAGCGCGGAAAAAGAGGGAGGGCAATGATGTCTTGACCCAAGCCTGAAACCTGAAACATAACCTAAAGGTGGCTCACTTCTCGATGGAAAACCCGGCTCACTTCCGCGTGGAAATCTACATGCATAGTGTTAAACATGAGCGAAATGCGCCTTCACGATACCCAAGGAAATCGGCTCTATCTGAACGCCGAGGAGCGCGCTGCTTTTCTGGCTACGGCTCGGCGACAGCCGCCCCGATCCACTGGCCAAGGTCACCAGCGACCTCAGCGTGGTTCCACGAAGACCCGTCACAAACCGGGCGCGAGCTCCTGCACAGGCTTCAGGCGACTCATCCGGATGACTATCCTGATGAGTTGATCCGCACGGTGCAGCGTCGCGTGAAGATCTGGAGAGGAGAAATGGCCAGAGCATTGGTGTTCGGCGTCGACGGGGATGCACACCCGCTGATGACCTCTGACACGCTGCGCAATATGGAGGCTTCGCGCGTCAGAGGTCACCAGCAATCCACAAAAACCCACGGCCTGCGGAAACGAAAATCCCCGGGAACAATCAGCTGAGGCAAGGATCTGATCCGTCAGGAACATCCTTGGATGCGGCAATACGGCGTCTCACCCAGATCGTCGCGCTATAACTTCCAGAGACCGGTCAGACCGACCGCCAGTGAGGTTGCATCGAAAAACTGCCACACCAGGTTTGTCGATCACCTCATGGATATAAACCGATCGGCCACACCAAGGGTGCCATCGATAAAGAACCTCGCGCCGATCGATAACGTGGGTGTTCTGGTGTTCGGTTGTACAATACGGTCAGGTCGCACAGCGCCTTGGGCTACCGACCGCCTGCGCCCAAAAGCATCGTCCCGATAGACCAAAGGCCGACCATGCACTAACATTCAAACTGGACCACCCAATGGGGGCACACCAGTCGACGATGCAAAGATCTTTGCCAGCATCGGTCATGATCAGATTTATAACACAACATCAGATCTATAACCGCTATATTCAGCCACCTGATCCATTCTGCCGCAGCTGGCTTGCGCGCCTCCAGCGCCCTGACCTTGCGCCAATCCTGTGAGCGGTGCGCCTAACGTACTATTCTGCACCCAGCCGGAATCTACCCTCTCAGATGACGGGGTGCAGGGGGGGCTAAGATAAGTTTAGCGGCGCAGTAAGCCGAAGAGGGCAGAGGCACCCCAGCCCGCAGCAATGGCGATGAACAACGACAAGAGCCCGTAAATGAAAGACTGTTCATGCGAAAGTTTGAACAGCCACCGCTCCATACCGACTTTGCGCACGTCGATCACTGTCTCATATTGCGCCACCACATCGCCGCCACGGGTCAGGAAAATCCGCGTGTCATAGGCGCCTTCGGTGAGTGCGGCGGGCAGGGCCACCGCGGCGCGGAAGAGGGTTTGTTCGTCAACCTTCACTCCGTCTTCGATGACTTGGTAGAGGTTGGCCGCTTTGCGCACGCGGATCAGCGCGTCGGTGAATTGGGTCGGGTCCGCGATCTCCATCGGGGCGCCGACAGATCGGATGGCGCGGGGGATGGAGATGCGGTGGCGCAGGTCTTCGATACGCTTGAGCACTTCGGACAGCGGACCGGAGGTGACCACGGCATAGAAGCTCGGCGCGCGGTCAACTTCAACCGCGTCGGTATTGACCCAGATGCCAAAGCGCCGCTCCTTGCGCCGCACCATGATCGGGGTCGAGGGGCCGGAGACGGTGACGACCACTTCAAGCGGCGCGCCTTCGGGGATCGGAGTTTCACGTTTGACAGCGCCGTAGACGAGGATCTCGGACCCGTCGAAATTGGTGGTGATGGAGACTTCGGCTTGGCTGAGGCCCAGCACGATTTCCTCATCTGCGGAGGCGGTGAGGGCTGTGAGCACCAGGCTAACGAATGCGAGGGCTGCGCGGGTCATTCCGCTGCCACCGGGCTGAGGGAATAAAGTTCGGACGGCTCTAACAGCAGATCAAGCGCCAGCTTGCCGCAGACCGCCAGCACCAGCACCGCCAGCAAGATACGCAACTGCTCGGCCTGCATCCGCACGCCGATCCGCGTGCCGACCTGCGCGCCCAGCACCCCGCCGATCAGCAAAAGCACCGCCAGCACGATGTCGACCGTCTGGTTGGTGGTGGCGTGCAGCATGGTGGTGAAGCCGGTCACGAAAATGATCTGCAACAGCGAGGTGCCGATAACCACTTTGGTGGGCATGCCCAGAAGGTAGATCATCGCGGGCACCATAATGAAGCCGCCGCCGACGCCCATGATGGCCGACAGCATCCCAACCGCCGCGCCGACGATCACCGGGGGGATAACCGAGATATAGAGCCCCGACACCCGGAAACGGATTTTGAAGGGCAGGCCGTGGACCCAGTAGTGCTTTTTGCGCTGAACCCGGCCCCCTTTGCGGGTCCGGCGGATGGCGCGGAGCGATTCAAAGAACATCAGCCCACCGATGATCCCCAAAAAGACCACATAGCAAAGCGTCACCAGAAGATCGACCTGACCCAGTGATTTCAGGTAGTTAAAGCCGTTCTGTTTTAACCTGAGACATATCCTGCAGCCTGAAAGAAGTTCCA
>JAAEZD010000049.1:0-16310 GCA_018223035.1 Paracoccaceae bacterium | reverse complement strand
AGGTTGATCTTGAATTCGGCCGTCAACACTGCCGCGTCCGCTGGCATCAGCGAAAAGGCCGCGTATCCGCAGGCGCTGTCCAGCGCTGTCGACACGATTCCGGCATGCAAAAACCCATGCTGCTGGGTCAGTGCAACCTGATGTGCCATTTCCAGAACGATGCGGCCGGGTAACAACTCGGCAATGCTGATCCCCAACGTGTTCATCACCTTCTGGCGATCGAAACTGTTGCGCACGCGTGCGTCATAGTCGGGGTTTTTCGGTTTGAATTGTGTCATGGCGGGTCTTCCTCTTCGATTTCATTCGTCAATGACCAATCTTAGGCGGTCTTTGAGGCGCGTATCTTGTAGCGAAAGGTCAAAACGACGCGGAATAGACAGAGCGCGCAACGCGCCGGGCGGTTTGCCGGCGAAGATCCGGCAAGCGGCGGACAAGTGAGATTGATCGTAATATCCGGCGTCCAGCGCCAGATCGCTCAGCGGCAGGGTCTTTGACGCAAGCTGCCCGAGAGCCCGGCGAAAGCGTCGCAAGGTCGCAAGCCGCCGCCGCGACACGCCGGTTTCCGCCCGCACCTTTCGACGTTTGGTCCGGTCGCTGTAAGCTCCGGTTGGTGCGGCAAAGCTCAGGTCTCTCGCAAGGCCGTCAAGCACCGCGATGAGCGCAGGCAGGTCATCGTCCCCGGTCTGAATCCGGGCCAGTTCTGAGGCCAGCATGTCCAGCCCTTTGGAGTCGGGAAATCGCTGCGGTCGTGACGACAGTCGCAGCCCGGCCACGACACCCTGGAATGGCCTTGGGCGGGGCGAAAAATAGGGGCGCGGTTCTGCCAGCGATACGCGCCCGCCGCCGCTGTCGTCGCGCGTTACCGAAAGGGTAAAGAGGTCGGTTGCGAACCGCCCGCGTCCACCACCGCTCAGCACACCGGTATCGCGGAACACGAACAAATGGTCGATCTGTTTGGCCGCTTCCTCAGGCGGCGCCAGTTCGAGATAAAGCGGCGCCGCCATCAGGTTACTTGACGAAAGCATCCCGGTTCTCGGCGACGAAATCGGCAAATCGGCGCGCCGGGCGTCCCATCACATCGCTGACCGTGGTCTCGATGCCGGCAAGGTAGCCCTTGGGCGCGATGGAAGCCAATTCGACCATGGCTCTGGCGACCTCGTCCTGCATTCCGCCAGCCACCATGCCCGCCTTGGCATTTTCGGCCGACAGGGGTGCGCAGGTGACAGTGCGCCCGGTCACCCTGGACAGGAGGGCGGCGATATCTTCTCCGGTAAGAGCTTCGGGCCCGGTCAGACCAAGAGCCTTGCCTTCGTAACCCGGAGCGGTCAGCGCCTCGGCGGCGACATCCGCGATGTCGCGGGCGTCGATCCAGGCCACGGGGCCGCCCAGATCGTCATAGTACACGGCGTCCTTTGCAATGTTACCGGCCTGCCACAGCAGGTTCTGCATGAAATAGGTCGGCTGGACAAAGGTCCAGTCAAGGCCGCTTTGCTTCAGCAGCTCCTGGGTTTCGGAATGCCACTTTCCAAAGGTCAGCCCCGCCTTGGGCGACGCGCCAAGCCCCGTGGCCACAACGATATGGCGCACGCCCGCGGCCTTGGCCGCCTCGATCACGTTCGCCTTCCACTGGCGCATGTTCAGATGGGCAGGCGTGACCAGGTATATCTTTTCTGCCCCGTCACAGGCCCGCGCCAGCGCGGCAGGGTCCGTGAAATCCGCGACGACCGCCTCGCATCCTTTGGCCTTTAGCGCGTCTAACTTTGAGAGGTCGCTGGTGACAGCGCGCACGGTCGCGCCTTTTGCCAGAAGCGTGTCGACGAGGGGCGCACCAGTCGTGCCCGTGGCTCCGAAAACAGTGATCATGACTTTTCCTTTTGCAGGTCTGCGATGGGCTGAATGGTTTCCGGGTTGCTGATCGACGACAGATCGCCTGGATCTTCACCGAGAAAGGCGGCGCGCACGACACGGCGCATGGTTTTCATGCTGCGGGTCTTGGGCAGCGCTTCGACAAAGTGGATCTCGCGCGGGCGGAAGGGTTTCGAGACGATCTCCCCGACACGATCCTTGAGCCGGTTCACGAGCTCCGCGTCCGGCGACACATTTGGTGCCGCCACGCAGACGCAGACGACAGCCACGCCCTTGATGTCATCAGGTGCCGCGATGGCCGCGGCGTCCACCACCTCTCCGGTTTCGGTCAGGGCCGCCTCGATCTCGGGCGGGCCGATGCGTTTGCCGGCGATGTTCAGCGTGTCGTCCGACCGGCCCAGGATATACCATGTCCCGTCCGGATCGCAGCGCACCCAGTCGCCGTGCCGCCAGAGGCCGGGGAAGGTGGACCAGTAGGTGTCAAGGTAGCGATCGCGGTCCCCCCTGATGGCCGGGGTCAGACCCAGAGGCGGCTGGGTCACGACCAGTTCGCCGACCTCGCCCGGTGCGGCTTCGCTGCCGTCCTGGCGCAGAACCTTGGCCCCGACACCCAGGGCCTGGGCCGAAAATCCGCCGGGCTTGAGCTCGTGCAGCACGGTCGAGGTCAGGATCGCGCCAAAAAGCTCGGTCCCGCCCGAGATGTTCAGCGGCACGGCGCGGCGGCGACAGATATGATCGAGCTGCCAGAGCCAGGCATCCTCGGTCCAGGGCTCGCCGGTCGAGGCGACGATGCGCAGGGACGACAAGTCGTAGCCCGACAAAGATTCAGTATCCTGCGTCATGAACTGCCGTACCAGGGTCGGGGCCACGCCGAGATGCGTGACCTCCATCTCGGACGCAAGACGCAGCAGCCTGAAGGGATCGCCGGGCATTGATGGTGCGCCCTCGGCCAGCACCAGAGTCGAACCGGACAAGAGCACCGATAAAAGGGTGAGCGGTCCCATGACCCACCCCATGTCGGTCATCCAGAGGTGCCGGTCATCCCGTTTCATGTCGAGGCAAAGCAGGAAATCGGCCGTGGCCTTGGCCTGCACGCCCAAATGGGTATGCACGACACCCTTGGGCCGCCCGGTGGTGCCCGATGTATAGGCGATGAGAAAGGTGTCATCGGCACTGACGGGAACGGCGGCAAACTCCGGACTGGCGCGGCCCACTGTTTCGGTCCAGTCCAGATCGCGGGCCGGATCGGCCACCGCATCGCCGAACCGTCGCAGGCTGATCACGGTATGAACCGATGGTACGTCGGTCAAAGCCTGGGCAAGGGTCGCTTCCATCCAGACCGGCTTGCCTCGCCGGGGTGTGGCATCCGCCGTCAACACCGCCACGGCATCCGCGTCGTTCAGGCGCGATACGATGGCATGGGGCGCAAAACCGGAAAACAGCGGCACCGCAACCGCGCCCAGCCGGGCAATACCCAGAAGCGCGGCCTCGATTTCGGGGATCATCGGCATATAGATGCCCACCGCCTGACCGGGCCTTACACCGCGCGTGGCAAGGGCCGAGGCGACGCGGGAGGCTTCGGCGGTAAGGTCGGAATAGGTCCAGCGGCGGCGGCTTCCGTCTTCGCCGACCCAGTCGATTGCGACCTTGTCGCCCAAGCCATCGGCAATTCGGGCGTCAAGACAGGTTTCCGTCAGATTCAAAGTACTCCCGACGGCCCACCGGATCGATTCGGGCCCTTCGGAGATATCTCGCAACCGGCTGTAGGGCCGCGCGAACCGTATCCCGGCATGGTCAATGATCTGGCCCCAGAACCAGTCTGGGTCTTCATTCGAACGGCGGACGAGTTCCTCGTAACTGTCAATGCCGCAGCCCTTCAGAAATGAGGTCAGCGTGCTTGTCCGCTGGATGTCAGAGCCTGGCTGAAACATTCGCAACCTTTCTAGAATGAAAAAGGGCCGCACATAAGGCGCGGCCAGTCGGGGAGGTAACTCTTGGCACGGTATGGCAGCAGCGCCTTGAGTCCGGCGCTGCTGCCAGCGTTTTAACCGTGCATGGACAGGCCGCCCGAAACCGAAATCACCTGGCCGGTAATGAACCCTGCGTCGTCCGACGACAGGAAGCAGATGATGCCAGGGTAATCCGTCGGCTGCGCAAGACGCTTCATCGGAATCGCCCGCTTGAGACCTTCGGCGATCTTTTGACCGGCCTCGCCCTCGGCAACCTGAGCGAACAGCGGCGTATCGGTCGGGCCGGGGGCGACCGCATTCAATTGAATACCTTTACGCGCCAGTTCGCGCGCTACGGTTTTGGTGAACGAGATGATGCCACCCTTGCAGGCCGAATACACGGCTTCGCCGGATGATCCGACGCGTCCGGCGTCGGACGCGATGTTGACCACACGGCCGCCGCCGTTCTTGACCATGCCCGGAAGCACCGCGTGATGCATATTCAGCGGACCGTAAAGATTTATGTCGATGACCTTTTTCCAAAGGTCGGGATCGGTGTCGAGGAACGGTTTGATCACGTCCCAGCCGGCATTGTTCACCAGCACATCGACCGGACCCCCGGCCTCGAACTCGGCTACAGCCTTGTCGACCTGGGCACGGTCGGTGATGTCCACCTTGAAGGCCTGCGCCTTGCCGCCGGCCTCGGTGATCAGGCGAACCGTTTCCTTCGCCCCGTCTTCGCTCATGTCAAAGATCGCAATCTCGGCACCTTCTTCGCCGAACCGTTCGCACACCGCGCGCCCGATGCCGCTGCCGCCGCCGGTCACGATCACGCGTTTTCCACTCAACCCTCGCATATGGAGGTCCTCCTCTTCCGCTATCATCTTGGCAAAGAACTTGATTCGGAACGTTCCTTGCGTTATTCTAACATTTGTTAGATTTAATGCAATGGACAGTCTCGTGTCCCGCAAGTATTGAAATGGAATGGTACACAAGACTGACCCACCCAGGACACTGAGCGAAGACTTGAGCAAGTCTGAGAGGACACGTGAGGGTATCCTTTCGGCGGCTGCGCGACTTTTTCGGTATGAAGGCTATCACGCAACGACTATGCGCGACATCGCGCAGGAAGCTGGCATTGAGGCCGGCAGCATTTATTATCATTTTCAATCCAAAGACCAGATTCTGAGCGAAGTTCTCGATCTTGGCGTCCGTCAACTATATCAGGCGGTCAGTGAAATCGTTCGGTCGGCACCGACAAGTTCGGAGGGTTTTCGCAAGACCTTCGAATTGCTGATTGAAACACATCTGAACTATCTCTTGACCGACAGCGACTTCACGTCAGCCAATATTCGGAACTATCCGATGTTGTCGGACGAAACACGCGCCCCGCATCGCGAATTGCGTGCATCATATGCAGGGGCCTGGGGCAAATTCCTGAATGACGCCAAACGCGCCGGCCACCTTCGAAGCGACATATCCACTGCTGTGATCCGCCAGTTCATCCTGAGTGCCATGAACTGGACCGTAGAATGGTACGATGTCGACAAGTATCCGGTGCGCATCCTCGCGGTACGAATGAGTAAGCTGATACTTGACGGAATGTGTCCACATCGCAAGGCGGGTACCGAAGGCTTGAAGCTGTGCCCCGCCACTCCCGCCAAGATCCCGGATCCCGACGGCAAGGCGGCTAAGACCCGTGCAGAAATTCTAAAGGCCGCAGCGCGCGTTCTGAGGGACAATGGCTACAAGGCGACCACGCTGAGAAAGATCGCGGAAGAAGCGGACATGAAAGCGGGAAGCGTCTATTACCATTTCAACTCCAAGGAAGCGATCGTTGACGAAGTTCTAAACGCCGGACTGAGGGACTTGCTAGCAGGTGTCGAAGCCGCCGTTCGGAAATTCGATGCCCCGTACGATCATTACGCCAGGATAGCGACTGCAATCTGGGCGCACCTGGATTTCCTCTTCAAGGCAAGCGAATTCACCTCGGCGAATATCAGAAGCTATGGAATGCTCCCCAATCATTTCAGGGAGAGGCACAGGGGTATTCGCCGTGAGTATGGAAAACTCTGGGATCGGATACTCCGTGAAGCTCAGGACGACGGTGCCATACGGTCGGATATCAAGATCGTCCCCTTGCGCCAGGTGATGTTGGGTGCCTTAAACTGGACGGTGGAATGGTTCGACCCGAACAAGGCAGGAGTGGAAGGATATCTATCACTGCCTGAATTCTCCAGCATGCTCATCAATCTGTTATTGGAAGGCATTTGTAACCGGGAAGCGACCCCGTCCACAGGACAAGGTAGCCCTGAAAGCGGTTGCCCCGGTCAGACCAGAAGGAAGTGATACAGCCCTTCGGCAACCGCCTTTTCCCGATCCGTCTGCCAGCTGAGCACGCTGACGCTTGCCATCCGTTTGCCTTTGCGCGTGACGTTAGCGCGCGCAAAAAGCGGTCCCTTCACACCGGGTCTGAGGTAATCGACGGTCAGGTTGATCGGCTTGGCCGGAACGTCGGCGAAATCGGGCTGTACCGCGATGGCGGCAGTGGCCTCCATAAAACTCGCGATTATGCCGCCATGGTAGTACTCCATGATCGGGTTACCGACATGGCGGTCATCAAAGGTCATTTCCGCCTCAGCATGGAGACTGTCTAGACTTCTGACCTCAAAGTTGAGAAATCGGAAGAACGGCACCCGGGATACATTGGCATTGACAGTTTGCACGTCCATCACGAAGTTTTTCCTTTTGTCATTGCGTCAAACAGGCTGGTTTCGCCGCGCGTCAATGCAAACGAGGCGGTTCCCCTGGCTATTTCAGCATCCTCATGGCCCGCGAACCAGACGCTGCCGGAATTGAAGGCGATGTGGCGGGTCTTGCGAAAACAATGCGCTTGAACGATGACATCCGCGCGTGAACGGGCCGGGCGCAGGTAATCAACTCTGAGGTCAAGAGTGGCCATGGTACTGACGCCTTCGATGGCAACAAAGTTCGCCAGTCCAAAGACACTGTCCAGAAGTGCCGTCAGGATACCACCGTGGAGCAGCGATTGTTCCGCATCGACGCAAAAGTCCGGATTGAACGGCATCCGAACCCGAACACCTTCCGTCGAGACCTCTTCGATCTCAAGCGCCATATGCGTTATCAGACCCTTGCCGCGCGCATTCCACATCTGCGCGATTTGCTCCATCTTCTTTTGGGTGATGTCTGACATGCGATCTTTCCTTTAACGCCCCGTGAAATTGGGTTTTCGTTTTTCGACGAACGCAGCAACCGCCTCGTGGTGGTCTTCGGTCTGATGCATGAGCGCCTGATAGGCCGCCGCGGAATTCAGGAAATCCGGCAGGTCCATCCGTTCGGCATTGCGCATCAGACGCTTGGCGACCCGCACCGCACGCGGCGGTTTCGCGGCGATGACAGCGGCCCGTTCGCGGGCACGTTCCATCAATTTTTCATGAGGCACAAGTTCAAGCACCATACCAAGCTCCAGCGCTTCCTTGGCCTCGACCATGCGCCCTGAGAAGGTCAGATCGGCGGCCTTCTGGTGGCCCAGACGACGCAACAGGAACCAGCTGCCCGCATCGCCCGGAATGATTCCGAGATTCAGAAACACCTCGCCGAACCTTGCTTTTTCCGACGCGATGCGCATGTCGCACATCATGGTCAGGTCGCACCCCGCGCCCACCGCCGGGCCGTTGACTGCGGCGATGGTCGGAATATCCATGTTGTAGAGCGCAAGCGGCAGCCGCTGCACCCCATCAACATAGCTCTGCGCCGCCGCCAGCGGCTCCTTGCGGAACACGCTGTCGGGATCGTTCATTTCCTTGATGTCGCCGCCGGCACAAAAGGCCGGGTCGGCGCCGGTCAGGATCATCACGCTGACCTGAGGATCGGCCTGCACCTTGGCGAAGGTCTTCAGAAGGGCAGCGATCATGTCGTTTCCGGTGACCGGGTTGCGCCGCTCGGGATCGTTCAGCGTAACCGTGGCGATCCTGTCGGAAATCTCCAGAAGGACGGGCTGTTTATTCATTCTTGCCATCTCCCCGTTCGCGTTTTTCGAACATCGCGGGGTTGATCATGTCCCGCGCGTCATGACCCATATGCAAGGTCTCACCGCCGTCTACATAAATGTCTTCTCCGGTGATGAAACCGCCAAGTTTCGAGGCCAGGAAAATGATCGTGCCTGCGATGTCCTCGGCCGCCCCCATCCGGTTTAGCACCGAGCGGTTCAGCTTTTTCCACTGTTCCGGCGGAATCGGATAGCGGCCAAGCGCATCGGTCTTGATCGTGCCCGGCGCGACACAGTTCAGCCGGATGCCGTACTCGCCCCATTCGGCGGCCAGCGTTTTCATCATGCCCGTCACACCGGCGCGGGCGGCGACGGTGTGTGTAAAGCCGGTAAGCGCGGTGCGCGCAGAGATGGCGGTGACAAACACAACCGATCCACCATTGTCGTACATGAAGTGATCCGCCGCTGCCCGGGTCATCTGCCAAGATCCGATCAGGTTGTTGCGGATCACGGCTTCGAAGCCCTTGTTGGTGATATCGCGGGCGGCCGCGATATACTGGCCGCCGGCATTGTTCACCAAGACATCCAACTGCCCATAGTGGTCCTTGATCCGCCCCATCGCAGTTTCAATACTGTCTTCGTCGCGGGTGTCTCCGGGCACGACGAAGGCCTCGCCCCCCGCCGCGCGGATCATTTCGGCGGTCTCTTCCAGCGGCTCTTCCCGGCGCGCGAACAGCGCAAGCCTGGCTCCGCAAGCGGCCATTTCGATCGCCGTCGCCCGGCCCATTCCAGATCCAGACCCCGTGACCAGGGCAACCTGGCCCGCCATGAGATCCGACGCGTAACGCCTTGATTTCGCTTCGCTCATGTTCCGCCCCCTTAGTTCTTCAGCAATTCGCCGGAGATGATGAGTTTGCGAACCTCCTGGGTGCCCGCGCCGACCTCAAGCACGCGACCGGTCCGGTACAGCCGGTTCACTTCGGTATCACGCATGTAGCCTGAGCCGCCGTGAATCTGGACAGCTTTGTCCAGCACGAAGGATGTCGCCTCAGCGGCCTTGTAGATCGCCGCAGCGGTGAGCTTGTGGATTTCGCCGCGCCCGCCTTCGCCCTCTTCGAGGCCTTCACACATGGCAGCGGTGCGCAAGGACAGGCTGCGCGCGGCCTCGATCTGCGTATACATGTCGGCCAGCATCGCCTGAACCATCTGGAAACTGGCGATCGGTTTGCCGAATTGCTGGCGTGTCTTGGCGTAATCGATGGAAATATCCAGCGCCCGCTGCGCAATGCCCAGAGCGTTGAAACAGACGATGGCACGTTCCAGATCAAGTCCGGACATGGTAACGGCAACCCCGCCATCCAGCTTGCCGACCATGTTTTTTGCGGGCACCCGGCAGTCCTCGAACACCAGTTCGCCGGTAGGCGAGCCGCGGAACCCCATCTTGTTCAGCTTCTGCGCCACCTTGAAACCGGGCGTGTCGGTTTCCACGATAAAGGCGGAAATGCCCTTGGCCCCTTTTTCGGGCGATGTCTTGGCATAGACCAGCACCAGATCGGCAATCGGCCCATTGGTGATGTAGATCTTGGCGCCGTTCAGGATGTAGTCGTCGCCATCCTTTTTGGCCGTGGTCCGCATCGAGCCAAGCGCATCGGACCCCGCGCCGGGTTCGGTCAGGCCCAGAGCACCCACCAGCGTGCCGTTGCACAGGCCCGGCAGGTATTTTCGGCGCAACTCGTCATTGGCGTTGCGATAGATGTTGTTGACGCACAAATTGTCATGGGCCACATGGGTCAGTCCGATGGCCGCCGAGGCCCTAGACATTTCCTCGGTGATGATACAGGCCGAGGTAAAGTCGAGCCCGGCCCCGCCGAATTCCGGCGGCACGTTCAGGCCGAGATATCCCATCTCGCCCAGCTTGGGGAAAACCGAAGGCGGCAGGTCATCAGTATCGTCCATTTCCGCGTTCAGATGGTGGAATTCGGACATGAAGAACTTGCCGGCCTGATCGGCCAGGGCCTGCTGTTCGTCCGTCATGAAATGTGTTGGCAGAGCGGTGTCGTTGCGCAGTTGCTTGTTCATTGTCTCGTCCCCCTCAGGCGCGCAAAAGTTCTTCGGCAATGATGATCTTGCGGACTTCGCTTGTACCCGCGCCGATTTCCAGCAGCTTGTTGGCGCGGAACAGCCGGTTGATCTCGGTGTCCTGCATGTAGCCAGAGCCACCATGAATATGGCAGGCTTCGGTCACCGCCTTGTTGAATGCCTCGCCGGCGTAAAGACAGGCCGCCGCCGTCAGTTTGTGGATTTCGCCGCGGCCCCCGGCCCCTTTCGGCAACCCGGTACAGGCGGCCAGCGCGCGATAACCGAAGGCGCGCGCGGTTTCGACCTCGGTGTAGATCTCGGCCAGTTTCGACTGCATCATCTGGAAACTTGCAATCGGCTTGCCGAACTGTTCGCGAATCTTGGCGTATTCCAGCCCCAGTTCCAGGGCGCGTTCGGCCATGCCAACGCAGACTGAGGCAACCATAGCACGCTCCAGATCCAACCCGCTCATTACCACCGAAACGCCGGTGTTTTCCGGTCCAACCATGGCGGATGCGGGTACGCGGCAATCCTCAAACACCAGTTCTCCGGTTGGCGAGCCGCGAAAGCCCATTTTGTCAAGCTTTTGCGCCACCTTGAAACCGGGATTGTCCGTCTCGATGATGAAAGCGGAAATGCCCTTGGCGCCCTTCGACTTGTCGGTTTTGGCATAAAGCAGGATCACATCGGCAATGGGGCCGTTGGTGATGTAAATCTTCGAGCCGTTGATGACATAATCATCACCGTCGCGGCGGGCAGTGGTGGCCATGGATCCGAGCGCATCGGATCCCGCACCCGGTTCGGTCAGGCCCAAAGCACCGACGAGCTCGCCCGAGCAAAGGCCCGGCACGTATTTCTTCACCTGCTCTTCGGAGCCATTGCGCAGCAGGTTATTCAGGCACAGGTTGTCATGCGCCCCGTGCGAGAGGCCCACAGCCGGATTCCACTTCGAAATCACCTCGGACACCAGCGCCTGGGTGAACTCGTTCTGCCCCGATCCGCCCAGCTCCTCCGGCGCGGTAATCCCCAGCAGGCCCAGCTCGCCCATCTGCTTGAACAGATCATCGGGCCACCATTCCTCGTCATCCATGCGCGCCTGCAGCGGGTGCAGCACCTCGCGCGATACCCGATCCACGTGATCGACGATCTGGCGTTGCTCATCAGTCAAAGAATAGTTCGCCCTGATGGCTTCCAGATCAGCCGAGATGGCCTCACTTTGAGCGGTCATATCGTCCTCCCGAAAAATGTTGTTTGCGTTGTTGACCAAAATCAAACACATGTTAGAAAATAGATCAAGCCAAGCTTTTGACGACCTGACGTAAGAAAGCGCGGCGTCCTGAATGCAGGGGGGAACTTCGGAAATGACTGAGAGCGTTGTTCAATCGCAGGTGCTCGGCAAAGAAGTGCGTATCACGATTCGACGTCCTGATAATCGAAATGCCCTCAACCGTGAGGTCGCAGACGGGATCATGGCCGCCATATGTGCTGCCGAGAGGGACAGCGATTGCCGCGTGATCGTTCTGACCGGCGAGGGCGAGCGCGCCTTCTGTGCCGGGGGCGACATCAAGGCGGGGGCGGATGGCGGCCCGTTTGTTCAGGATCCGGCGGACCCGGATCATTTTGCCGGAAGGTTGTTCGAGACGATACAGGCGTGCCGAAAGCCAACGATCGCGCGCATCAATGGCGTCGCGATGGGGGCGGGAGCGGGCATCATCTGTGCCTGCGATCTGGCTGTGATGGCGGATCATGCCCGCGTCGGAACGCCGGAAGTGAAGGTGGGTCTGTTTCCCATGACGATCGTGCCACCCATGATGCGCGTGCTGCCCCGGCGGAGGCTGATGGAGATGTTCATCACCGGCGTTCCTCTTACGGCCGAGGAAGCCCTGCAGTTCAATCTGGTCAACTATGTGACCGATGCCGCGGGGCTGGACGACAAGGTTGCAGAACTGGTTGCCCAGATCGCCGCGCAGTCGCCGAGCGCGATCCGGCTGGGAAAATACGCCTGTCACGCGATGGAGGATATGACCTATCCGCAGCAGATGCGGTTTGCAGAAACACTTTTACCGCGTGTGGCGCAGACCGAAGACGCGCGCGAAGGCTTTGATGCCTTCATCTCGAAGCGCAAACCTGAATGGACGGGCCGCTGATCAAACGGGGAGGAGAGGAATATGTCGGAACGCAAGCTGCGCATCGGATGCGCGTCGGGCTTCTGGGGCGATACGCCGGAAGCGATCGGTCAACTGGTCTCAAAGGGCGAGATCGACTATCTGGTGTTTGACTATCTGGCAGAGGTGACAATGTCGCTGATGGCGCGGGCCCGCGCCAAAGCGCCCGAGACGGGCTATGCGCCGGACTTCGTCAAGGCGCTGGCACCCTGGTTGCCGGATATCAAGGCAAAAGGGATCAAGGTCGTTGCCAATGCAGGGGGCGTGAACCCGCGTGGCTGCAGCGATGCGCTTGCCAAAGCCGCCGCCCAGGCCGGGATCGATCTGTCCATCGGAGTCGTGCTAGGCGATGACCTGTTGCCCAGGGCCGATGAAATTCGCAAAAACGGTCAGACGGAAATGTTCTCGGGTGTCGCATTTCCAGATGATATCTGGAGCATGAATGCCTATCTGGGTGCCCGCCCCATCGCTGCCGCGCTGGATGCCGGGGCCGACATCGTGATCACCGGACGCTGCGCCGACAGCGCGGTCGCGCTTGGTCCCCTGATGCATGAATACGGCTGGGGCGACGATGACTGGGACAAGCTCAGCCAGGGATCGCTGGCCGGCCACCTGATCGAATGCGGCCCCCAGGGAACCGGCGGCAACTTCACCGACTGGCAGGACGTGCCGGGTTGGGACAATATGGGCATGCCCATCGTCGAGGCGTCCGAAGACGGCAGTTTCATCATGACCAAGACGCCTGACACCGGCGGGCTGGTCGTGCCCGGGTCAGTCGGAGAGCAGATGCTCTATGAAATCGGGGATCCGCGCGCCTACCTGTTGCCCGACGTGATCTGCGACTGGTCCGGGGTCACCCTGGAGCAGGTCGGACCCGATCAGGTGCTGGTCAAGGGCGGCAGGGGGCTTGGGCGCACCGACAGCTACAAGGTGTCGGCGACCCATGCCGATGGCTGGCGCGCGGTCTCTACCCTGACACTGGCCGCGATTGATGCACCCGCCAAGGCCGAACGTGTGGCCGAGGCGATCCTGACCCGCTGTCGCCGGATTTTCCGCGACCGCAACATGGGAGATTTCCGGCAGGTCAGCGTCGAGGTGCTGGGGGCCGAGGCGGCCTATGGCGCAAATGCGCGCGCCCGAACCCGCGAGGTGGTGCTCAAGATCGGCGCGGTCCATGACGATCGCGCCGCGCTGAACATCTTTGCCGGCGAAATAGCACCGATGGCGATTTCGACCGCGCAGGGTCTGACCGGGTTCTTCGCCGGACGGCCCAAGGTGCAACCGGTGGTCCGCCTGTTCTCCTTCCTTCAGAGCAAGGCCGAGACCCCCGTCGCGGTCGAGGTCGACGGCAAGGATGTGCCCGTGAGCGTGGCCACTACGCCAGTCCACCTTGATCCACCTGCCGCACCGCCCGCAGATAGCCGCGAGCCCGGCCCGGACGCTGTCAAGGTCCGCCTCGTCGATCTGGCCTGGGGCCGCTCGGGCGACAAGGGGGACATCGCCAATATCGGCATCCTCGCGCGCAAGCCGGACTACCTGCCATATATCCGCTCGGCTCTCAGCGAAGAGGTGGTGAAGGACTATTTCGCCCATGTCTGCGACGGCAGGGTAGAACGGTTCGACTTGCCTGGAAGCCATTCGCTGAATTTCCTGTTGCATGAATCGCTTGGCGGTGGCGGCATCGCCTCGGTTCGCATAGACCCGCAGGGCAAAGGGTTCGCGCAGATGCTGCTTGATATCGAAATTCCCGTGCCAGCCGATCTGGCTGCACGTGACGGACTGAATGCCGCGGCCCGGAACTAAGAGGACGACACCATGACCATTTCGAAACTCCTGGTCGCCAATCGGGGCGAGATCGCGGCGCGCGTGTTGCGCACCGCCAAGGCCCGCGGGCTTGCGACGGCCGTGTTGCGTCATGTCGCCGAGCAAGAGGGGCCGGCGCATCTGATCGCAGATGAGGTCGTGATGATCGACGGCCCGACGCCCGTGGCCGCCTATCTCGATATTCCGCAGATCGTCGCGGCGGCAACAAAGATCGGCGCGGATGCGGTGCATCCCGGCTATGGCTTTCTGTCAGAGAATGCCGGTTTTGTCGCGGCGCTGGAAAAAGCCGGAGTGACCTTTGTCGGCCCGACGTCCGAGGTCATCGACCTGATGGGGGACAAGGTCCGCGCCCGCGCCTTTGTCGAGGAACACGGGTTTCCCGTCGCCCCCTCGGCGATCGAGGATGATGATCCGGCGAGCTTTGTCGAACGCGCCCGCGCCGTGGGCTATCCGCTGCTGATCAAACCCTCGGCCGGCGGTGGCGGCAAGGGCATGCGCGTTGTGCGCGAGGACAGCACGCTGGAAACCGAAATCGAAACCGCGCGCCGCGAAGGCGAACGATATTTCGGCGACGGGCGGCTTTTCGTCGAACGCTATATCGAACGCCCGCGCCATATCGAGGTGCAGGTGATGGGCGACGGACAGGGCAACGTGGTCCATTTCTGGGAACGTGAATGTTCGATCCAGCGCCGGTTCCAGAAGATTATCGAGGAAACGCCGTCACCGGCGCTGACCCCCGAGCAACGGGATGAGATCTGCGAGACCGCTGCCGGAATTGCCCGTGCCGTCAAATACCGCGGGGCAGGGACCGTTGAATTCATCTATGCGCAGGACGGGGCCTTTTATTTCCTGGAAATGAACACCCGCCTTCAGGTCGAACATCCGGTGACCGAACTGGTGACCGGCTTCGATCTGGTTGCCGAGCAGCTGCGTGTCGCGGCGGGCGACGGGCTGAGCGCCGTGCAGGCGGATATTCCCCAAACCGGACACTCGATCGAACTGCGCATCTGCGCCGAGGACGCGACGGCCGATTTCCGGCCCGCGATCGGCGATATCCTGCTGCTGGACGAACCCCAGGGCGAGGGGATCCGCGTGGACAGCGGCATTCTGGATGGCGGCAAGGTGACAACCGACTTCGACCCGATGTTGTCCAAGCTGATCGTACATGGCCCGGATCGCGCGCAGGCCATCGCCCGTGCCCGGAGCGCGGTGCAAAGCTATGTGATTCTCGGGGTAACGACCAACACTGGTTACCTGGATGCAATCCTTGCACATCCGGATTTCGCCTCTGGTGACGTTTCAACTGGCTTCCTGGCTGAACAATCCGAAACGCTGACCGCGCCGGGCGAAGATGTCTCTGACTTGCTGATAGCGGCGGCGGCCCTATCGGACGAGCGCCTGGTGAGTGACGTAATGCAGATACCGGAAATGTACCGCAAGATGGGCGGGTGGAGAAACTGATGCAACGGATTTTTCAGATCGACGGAGAAGAGACTGATTGCTGGTTGGGTCATGATGGCAGCCGGTTCGTGCTCAATACCCCCACTGGCGCTGTTACCTGCCAATTGGACCCGACGGGTCTGCCGGGCGGTTACAAGCTGCGGGCCAAGGGTGTTGTGCGCGAATTGCGACTGGCCGTGGGGCCGGAAGCAACTTTTGTGCACATGGACGGGCGAACCTACGAAGTCGGGCGGGTTGATCCCGCCGAACGCCTGGCCGGAAGCGACGGTGGCGCGAGCGACGACCGATTGGTGGCGCCCATGCCGGGTGTCGTGGTGTCGGTTGCGGTTAAACCCGGCGATGCGGTTGAAGAAGGCCAGCCGCTTCTGGTGATCGAAAGCATGAAGTTGGAAACCACACTGACGGCGCCGCGCGGCGGGGTCGTTGCCGAAATGCCATTCGCCGAAGGCGACAGTTTTGGTCTGAAAGACATCCTGGCCCAATTGGCCCCGGAGGAGGAGTGACAATGCGCAGGATTGAAAGTCAGATCGACACCAATGCCGCCGACTACAAGGCAAATTTCGCCGCCATGTCTGAACGGCTGAAGGAATTCCACGCCCGCCAGCACGCGGCGCGTTTCGAACGTCCGCAACGCGATATCGACCGCCTTGCCCGCCAGAACAAACTGGGCGTGCGCGAGCGGTTGAAACTGCTGCTGGACCCCGGCACTCCGTTTTTGGAGTTTTCCACACTTGCCGCCTGTCGCGAATACGATGGCACCGTGCCTGGCGCCGCTGTGGTGACGGGCATCGGTATTGTGCAGGGTCGCGAGGTCGCCATCCACGCCAACGACGCTAGCGTCAAGGGCGGGGCTTGGTATCCACATACGGTCAAAAAGGTCGTGCGTCTTCTGGATGTCGCGCTGGAAAACCGCCTGCCGGTCATCCATATCTGCGACAGCGCGGGCGGTTTCCTGCC
>JAAEZD010000048.1:7315-16482 GCA_018223035.1 Paracoccaceae bacterium | reverse complement strand
ACAGACGGTCCGCATATGGGTCCAGCTTGCTCGGCCGCGATGGCGTCTTGAACTTCGGTTCGACCGCGCCCTCGCGCAGATACTTTCTGATGGTGTTGCGAGACAGCCCGGTGCGTCTTGAAATCTCGCGGATTGGCATTTTGTCACGCAATGCCCAGCGTCGAATAACACTCAAAAATCCCATGTCGATCACTCCTTCTCTCCCCGACCGATTCCGTCGGGGCAGCGTGATCACATGGGTCAATTCTCAGTGGAAAATTATGGGGCTACCGGGTCACTTCTCAGCGGAAATCAACAGCCTTCTGGCGCGGGCCGATGCAATTTGGAGGAGCTCAGATGTGGTCAAATCCTGAAGCGCCGAGCCTGTGGATATATTGCAATTAAGGGTACAAAAATGCCCAAAATGACCCTGAATCCGCAGAATCTGATTAATTAGGGTACAGTGACAGCTATTCCCAAACTGCCGTCCGGATGACCGCAGGACCCTTCGCGATCTCCGGATGCGGCACAGTCAGGAAACCGTGCTCTCCGACAAGGCCCACAATGTTGATTAGAATGTCGATCACGCACCGTTCTGCTTGGACCCAGAGTGCCAAGCCGAAATTGGAACTCTGACACAAGCGACGACTTACGGTCTGCTTATCTTCAGTGGCGAGGAGATCAGAGAGGCTAAAAGAATGCGCAAGGTCCTGACTTCGAGGCGGAGATCGCGCTGTAACCCCTGAAAGGTGAGGGTGAGGGTTGAAGGGACCGTCGCGCCAGTTGAGCGACGTAAGCCCGAAACTGAACAGAACCCTAGCTTGATGCGGCTTATTGCCTAACAGACCCTGGAGGCGCCGCTATTGGTGTCAACTAGGTGATCTGGCACCTGCGTAATGACGGGCGCCTGGTGAAGGAGAAACGGGTGCGTCGAAGAGATGAACAAGGTTAGGACGCGTGGTACCAGGGCGGCTAAGCTCCGTGCCGGGCCCGAAAGTGGCCGCGCCACGTTTCACGGTGAAAATCGGTCTGCGGTGCAAATAGGGGCTCAAGCTGCGCGAGATCACCCGCGACGAAGTCACCGCCACCGCCACCGACCCCGGCTTTGCCACTTTCCGCATTCTCGGCACCAGGTGGATCGCCGTGGTGCCCCCTAAGGCTTTACCAAGACCCGGTTCGTTCAGCGATCTAACGAGGACGTGGGCTTTGAGATTCCAGGTGCCGTCCTCGCGTATCGCAAATCTGGCGCCTGACCTTGCAGGCAGAGGTCAGGCCATGACCACTGCGGACACCCTTTCCCGTGCAGCCTTGATGGCTAAGTCTTGCGCGTCGACGGCTTCTGATCGCAGCATCGCCACCGGCCCGTTGCCGAACCGCAGTGCCAACGCAGCACCCCGGTCTACGTCGCTGCCGTCCGCAACGCCCTCATCCAGCAGATCGCGAAGCGGCAGGTAGACTGCCCCTTTCAGACGCTGCCGGATCACGGCTTCCGTATCCGGCGCCAACGGGTCCGCCCGGCCGATCTCCCAAACTGTACCTTCCTGCACCTTTTGGCGCAGCAGTTCCGCCGGAGCATAGAAAGCCCCCAAAGGCGTAAGGTTCTCGAGTGAGTGCAGCATGATCGCTGGTTTGACGATATTCGTGGCGGCAAAAGGCCCAATAGGTTGATCGAACAGTGCAGCCGCCACGGCATCGACCTGCGCGGGCGTACCGAGGCCGTCCTCGACGCATTGTACCGCAGCGTTGCAATAGGGGCAGAAGAACCGGTTCAGCGCAAAGCCGTTGCGGTCGCGACAGGACAACGCCTGCTTACCCGTGACCGCAAGAAAGCCCGCCGCAAGGTCGACCGCTGCGGTACTGCTTTGGGCGCCGAGCACCAACTCGACCACCGGGTTGATCTCGGCGGGGCTGAAGTAGTGCAGCCCGATGCATCGCCCCGGTCGCTCCAGTACAGCGGCGATGTGGCTGACTTTCAAACAGCTGGTGTTGGTGGCAATGACGCAGTCGGGCCCGACGAGGGGCTCGATGTCGCGCAGCACCGAATGCTTGACGTCGAGCTTTTCGAACACCGCCTCTATAACGAGATCGGCACCGGCGCAGGCCGTCATCTGGGTCGCGGTGGACAGGTTGGCGCGCGCCCGATCCCTTGTCGCTGCGTCAATGCGGCCCTTGCCGAGTTGACGCGCCAGATAGGCATCCAGCCGCGCCCCGGCGCGGGCAAGGCTGTCCGCGCTGGTGTCGATCAGCATGGTCTCGATCCCGGCCAGCGCTGTAGTGATGGCGATGCCGCCCCCCATGGTGCCCGCACCGATGATGGCGACCTTTCCGACCGCCGCGCTCACGAGAGGTTCTCCACCACCAGTGCGACGCCCTGACCGCCGCCGATGCACATGGTGGCAAGCCCGTAACGCCCGCCGGTGCGCTGCAGCTCGTTCAGCAGCTTGATGAGGATGATGGCGCCCGATGCGCCGATAGGATGGCCCATGGCGATGGCGCCGCCGTTCGGATTGACCTTGGCCGCGTCAAAGCCCAGCTCGGACGAAACGGCACAAGCCTGCGCGGCGAAGGCCTCGTTGCTTTCGATCACATCGAGATCAGAGACCTTGAGCCCCGCGCGCTCCAGCGCCTGACGGCTGGCCGGGATCGGGCCAAGGCCCATCTCGTCGGGGGCAACCCCGCCCAGACCCGTTGCCACGATACGCGCTATCGGCGTCAGCATCTTGGCCTGTACAAGGTCCTCGCCCGCCAGCACCAGAGCCGCCGCACCGTCATTGATCCCCGAGGCGTTGCCCGCCGTGACCGATCCTTCCTTGGCGAAGGCCGGGCGCAGCTTGGCCAAATCTTCGGGTGTCACATTGGCGCGCACCATCTCGTCGGTCTTGAAGGCTACCATATCACGGCCCTTACGGACCTCGACCGGCAGAATCTGGCTGTCGAAGTATCCCGCCTGCTGCGCCGCCGCCGCGCGACGGTGCGACTGCAGCGCAAGGGCGTCCTGCGCGGCGCGGTCGATGCCGTGGCGGTTCGCGACATTCTCGGCGGTGATGCCCATGTGGCCATTGCCAAACGGATCGGTCAGCGCCCCGATCATCATGTCGGTGCCCGAGACATCGCCCATCTTCTGCCCGAAGCGCGCGGCGCTCAGCAGGTGCCCGGCACGGCTCATGCTTTCGGCCCCGCCCGCCAATGCGGCAGAGGCATGGCCCAGCAGGATCTGCTCATACGCGGAGATGACCGCCTGTAGCCCACTGCCGCAGAGCCGGTTCAGCGTCAGAGCCGGGCTCGTTTCCGGCACGCCCGCACCGATGGCAGCGACGCGTGACAGGTACATGTCCTTCGGCTCGGTGTGGATGACGTTGCCCATCACGGTCTGGCCGATCGCCGCCGCCTCCAGCCCTGAGCGGGAGACGGCCTCGGCGGCGACACGCACCGCGAGGTCGGTCGGAGCGATCCCGCTCAGCGAGCCGCCAAAGGTGCCGATGGCGGTGCGCACACCGCTGAGGATCATTACGGATTTGCTCATGTCTGTCTCCAGGATGTGTGTCAGCTTGCCTTGTGCAGAGAGGCGCTCGAAGGCACCAGCCGCGACAGCAGGTCAGCGCGTTTTGTCGAAGCGCCACGCACGCTGGCTTCCTTGACGTGGCCGTAACCGCGGATCTTCTCGGGCAGGGCCGCAAGGGCGATGGCGATAGCGTAATCCGCCTCGGGTAGCGCCTTCACCACCGTCTCCATATCGCTGAAATACTCTTCGATCAGCCGGCGTTCCATGCGGCGCTCCTCGGTTCGGCCGAAGATGTCGAAGGCTCCTCCCCGCAGACCTTTCATCCGCGCAAGCAGCGCCATCGCCCGCAGCATCCACGGCCCGATGACACGTTTCTTCGGTTGGCCGGTTTCTGGGTCGATCTTGCTGACGATTGGCGGGGCCATTTGCAGCTTTAGGGTAAAGTCGCCAGCAAATTGCTCTTCCAGCGCCCTGCGGAACCGTCCATCCGTGTAGAGCCGCGCGACCTCGTACTCATCCTTGTAGGCCATCAGCTTGTAGGCGTTCTCGGCCACCGCCCGCGTCAGGGCCTTGTTGTGGTTCGGATCGGCGGCGGAGACGCGATCCAACAGCGCCTTGTAGCGCGCGGCGTATCTGGCATCCTGATAGGCGGTCAGCTCGGTCACGCGGTGGACAATCAACTCGTCCAGCGTCTTTTGGCGCAGCGCGGGGGTGCCCATGCCGGGCTTGGCCCGTTCCATCACCAGCGCCTGATCCTGCACGTAAAGCCGGCCCCAGGCAAAGCTCTTGAGGTTGAAGGGGATCTCCACGCCATTCAGTGCGATAGCCTTCTCGATGGCCTCGGCAGACACCGGTATCAGCCCCTTCTGATAGGCGACGCCCAGCATGAAGAGGTTTGCAGCAATGGTATCTCCCATCAGGGCACGGGCGATCCGGGTTGCGTCAAGCAGATGCGCGGCGCCCGGCGCAACGGCCTCGGTCAGACGTTGCTCCATGCGCTTTACCGGCAGGGTGAAATCGGCATTGCGGGTGAAATCGCCGGTCATCATCTCATGGGTGTTAGCAACGATGCGCGAGCGCTCCTTGCCCACGAGGCTCAGGATCTGCTCACCAGCCGTCACCACCATATCGCAGCCCAGCACGAGGTCCGCCTGCCCCGGCGCGATCCGGATGGCGGTGATGTCCTCGGGCCTGTTGGCCAGCATGATGTGCGAGGTCACCGCCCCGCCCTTCTGCGCCATGCCCAGCATGTCGATGATGCCGCAGCCCTTACCCTCGAGATGCGCTGCCATCGCCAGCAAAGCGCCGATGGTAACGACACCCGTGCCGCCGACGCCGGTCAGCGCAACGCCAAAGGGCGCGTCCAGCGAGACCTGGCGCACCGGCTCCACCAGCGCGGGCAAGACGCCCTCGACCGCCGCAGGTTTGCGCAGGCTGCCGCCCTCGACCTGCACAAAGGACGGGCAGAAGCCCTTGGCGCAGGAATAGTCCTTGTTGCAGGCGGATTGATCCACCTGCCGTTTGCGGCCAAACTCGGTTTCCAGCGGCGCGACGGCGACGCAGTTGGATTTCACCCCGCAATCACCGCAGCCTTCGCAGACCAGCGGATTGATGAACAGCCGCATGTCCGGGTCTTCCATCTTGCCGCGCTTGCGGCGGCGGCGTTTCTCGGCGGCACAGGTCTGCTCGTAGACCAGCACGGTAACACCTTCGACCTTGGCCAGATCGCGCTGCACCCGCAGCAGGTCGTCACGGTGATCGATCGTGGTGCCGGGCGGAAACTGCGACTCGGAATAAAGATCGGGCCGGTCCGACATGAAGGCGACCCGTTCGGCACCTGCCGCCTTGACCTCGGCCGCGATTTTGAAGGGCGACAGATCGCCCTCGTGGTCCTGCCCGCCGGTCATGGCGACCGTGTCGTTGTAGAGGATCTTGTAGGTGATGCGGGTCTTGGAAGCGATGGCGGCGCGAATGGCCAGCAGGCCGGAGTGGTTGTAGGTGCCGTCGCCCAGGGTCTGGAACACATGCTCGCGCGTCGAGAACTTCGACTCGCCGATCCAGTTGGCACCCTCGCCGCCCATATGGGTATAGCCTTCGGTGCCGCGATCCATCATCTGCGCCATCCAACTACAGCCGATGCCCGCGTAGCCGCGCGCGCCCTCGGGGATATGAGTGGACGAGTTGTGCGGGCAGCCCGCGCAGAAATACATCGTGCGCTTGACGCCCAGAGCTTCGGCCTCGCGCCCCAGATCGACGGCGATCTCGGCAGCGCGGGCCAGCAACCCGGCATCCGCCACACGCGCGCCGATGGCGGCGGCAATCTGCATCGGATTCAGCGCAAGTTGTGCGGGAAACAGAGTCTCGCCTTGCTCGTCGCGCTTGCCAACGATGCTGGCAGGAGCCGCGGTGTGCCCGTAGAGAATGCCGCGCAGCTGCTCCTCGATCAGGCCGCGCTTTTCCTCGACGACGATGACTTGCTCCAACCCCTCCGCAAACGCGGTGATATTCCGAGGCTCCAGCGGCCAGGGCATAGCGACCTTGTAGAGCGCCAGGCCGATCTCGGAGGCGCGGGCCTCATCTATGCCCAGAACCTGCATGGCCGAGAGCACATCCATATAACTCTTGCCGGTGGACACGATCCCGACACGCGGGCTCGCGCCCCCGGACCAGATCACCTTGTCCAGACTGTTGGCACGCGCATACGCCAGTGCCGCGTCGATCTTGTAAGCGTGCAGACGGGTTTCCTGTTCCTGCGGCGGATCAGAGGGGCGGATGTTCAGTCCGCCCTGCGGCATGTTGAATTCCGGCACAACCGGGTGCACCGCGTCGGGATCGGCCCAGATCGAGGCGGTGCTTTCGATATTGTCCTTCACGCATTTCAGCCCGACCCAAAGACCGGAAAAGCGCGACAGTGCCCAGCCGTGGATTCCATATTCAAGGATCTCCGAGACATTGGCCGGGTTCAGGACCGGCATCATCACGTCTTTCAGCGCGTATTCCGTCTGGTGACAGGTGGTCGAGCTTTCGCAGGTGTGGTCGTCGCCCATCAACACCAGCACGCCGCCATTCGTCGACGACCCGGCAAGGTTTGCGTGGCGGAAAACGTCTCCCGTGCGGTCGACCCCCGGCCCCTTGCCATACCACATGCCGAAGACGCCGTCGTATTTTCCTTCCCCACGGATTTCCGCCTGCTGCGCCCCCCAGAGGGCGGTGGCGGCCATGTCCTCGTTCAGCGCCGGTTCATAGACGATCTGCGCGGCGCCTAGTTGCTTTTTCGCGCGGGGGAACTGGCTGTCCAGCGCCCCGAGAGGCGAGCCGCGATAGCCGGTGACATAGCCTGCCGTGTTCAGCCCGGCCTTCTTGTCGAGATAGTGCTGTGTCAGACAAAGCCGGATCAGCGCCTGTGTGCCGGTGATGTAGACCTGTTTGACGCTCAGGTCGTATTTGTCGTTCAGATCGACGGGGATCAGGCTCATGTATCGGCTCCTTCGGTGGCGGCTTTGGTAGCCGTCAGGAATTTCGGGTTGCTGATGCGCAGCTTGGCCTCGACATAGGTGCGCAGGGCTGCGGACAGTTCGGGCGTCTGCCCGGGCTGGCCACGCAGCTGCGCCGCCAGCGTTTCTGGTGTGCCGTAGCCCGCCACATTCAGGGCCAGGGCCGGATCGGGCTGCTGGGCCCGTGCCGCCAGCACATCGAGCGCGCGTTTCATCATCGCGCCCGTGTAGCGGTCCGCGCCCTCGAGCCGGGGCAGGATCGTCTCGGCGAATTCCTTGCGCAGCGCATTCAGGATCGCGGTGTTCGGGTCGGCACGGGTCATGTGGCGCGCTCCTCGATCAGGTTCAGGATGTTCAGTTCCATCTCTGAGGCCATCAGCCCGGTCAGCGCCAGTTCCTGCGTGACCTCTGTGCCCGACCGACAGCGTTCGCCCTGTTGCAGCGCGATCACCGCCCAACGGAGTTCGGCCATGACCTGCCAATAGATCAACCCGTCGCGGTCGACGATGCGCCCGCTGACCGGCTCGTATCCGCGCAGGAAATCCTCCAGTCCAGCGATGCCGCCGGCGCGCTGTGTGTCATTACCAAAACGCCAGCAGCGCGCGCAGAGCCATCCGATATCCTCGTCCGGATCGCTCCAAGATGCGAACTCCCAGTCAAGGATCGCGGTCAGCTCGCCGCCATCGACCAAGTAATTGCCGGTCCGGTAATCGGTGTGGCACAAAGCCATGGAATTCGCCGCAGGCATCCGCGCCTCCAGCCAGTTCAGCGCGTATTCCAGCACCGGATGCCCGTCGGGCAGCGCGTCCAGATCGGCGCGATAGCGGTCGATCCGGGCCTGCGCGGGGTGCCCATCTGGCACGGGCAGAAACTCCAGCCCCGTGATCGGGGGGGAGATCCGATGCAACCGTGCCAGCTCCGCGCCCAGCCGTTCCGCAAGCGCTGTGCCGAAACGCGGCAACTCGGGATCTCGTGTGATGCGGCGCGCGTGGGCCGTGCCGCCTGCCCGCGCCATCAAGTAGAAAGGGCGCCCGAGAACGCTGTCATCTTCGCACAGCGCAATCGGCTCTGGCGCGGCAACGCCCGCGTCGAATGCCGCGCGGAGAATGGCGAATTCCTCTGGCCGCCCGAGCGAGGTGCTGATGCCCGATGGCGCATCGGTGCGCAGGACCCACGCCTGCGCTCCGTCGAAAGCGCCTCCCGACAGCGTGACATCGCACAACCAGTTTTCCTGAATCGCCCCGCCGGAGAGTTTTTCCATCCGGTCAATCCGGGCCTCGTGCGCGCCCAGCTGCCTGCACAGCCAGCCCGGCAACGGGGCGAACCTGTCCTCATCTGGCGCCATCACAGGCCCCATGACCAGAAATCGCTGCCGTAATTGGCGTAGTTGCGCGACAGCACCATCTGATGCACCTCGTCCGCACCGTCGACTAGGCGGGCCTGCCGCGCGTAGCGATAGATCCATTCCAGAACAGTGTCCTTTGAATAGCCACGCGCGCCATTCAGCTGGATCGCGGTGTCAACGCAGCTGTGCAGAGTGTTGGCCACGGCGATCTTGGCCATTGACACCTCCTTGCGGGCGAAATCTCCCTGATCCAGCTTCCACGCCGCGTTCATCACCAGAAGCCGGCCCACCTGGATATCCATCGCCGCTTTGCCCATGGCGATCTGCACGCTCTCGCGATCGCCCAGAAAATTCCCGAATGCCTCACGCGTGCGGATATACTCGCGGGCAATCTCCATCGACCGTTTCGACAGGCCGAGCCAGCGCATGCAATGTGTCAGCCGCGCGGTGCCAAGGCGGATCTGCGTCGCCTTCAACCCGTCGCCCACCTCCATCAGACGGTTCTCATCGGGAATTTCCAAGCCGTCGAAGACAATCTCGCAATGCCCGCCATGTTCCTCGGGGCCCATGATCGGGATGCGCCGCTCGATCCGCCAGCCGGGTTGATTCGCGTCGAACAGAAATGCCGTCAGCCCCTTTCGCGGATCGTCGGAGGTGCGGGCGATTAGGATGAAATTCTGCGCGCCCTCGGCGCCGGTGATGAACCACTTGCGACCGTTGACGATCCATGTGTCGCCCTTGCGTGTCGCCCTTGTCAGCATCATGCCCGCCGGATCGGAGCCGGAACCCGGATGCGGTTCGGTCATGACAAAAGACGAGCGCACCTTGCCGTCGATGATCGGTTGCA
>JAAEZD010000048.1:0-7305 GCA_018223035.1 Paracoccaceae bacterium | reverse complement strand
GTTGCAACCAGCGCGCTTTCTGCGCCTCGGTGCCTACCTTTTCCAGCAGGATCATGTTGCCGTCGTCCGGTGCGGCAGAGTTGAAACAGACTGGCCCAAAGATCGACCGGTTCATCTCTTCATAAAGCGCCGCCATGCCGACGACGCCCACACCCTGCCCGCCGCGGTCCTTCGGCATCTGAAAGCACCAGAGACCCTCGGCCCGCGCCTTTGCGCGAAGCTCGTGAGCCAAGGCCTCGCGGATGTTGTCATGTTCGTCATACGAGCTGCGCTCAGCTTCCAGCGGCAAGAGGCGATCATCCACGAAGGCGCGGACGCGCTGGCGATAGTCTTCGATCTCGGGCGAGAGGGTAAAATCCATGGAGTCGGTCCTTTTGGGAATGGTTAGAGGCTTGCCAGCAGGTGGCCGCCGTCGACCGGCACCACCGTCCCGGTCATGAAGCTGCTGCGATCCGAGGCGAACAGAAGAAGCAGACCGTCGAGCTCGCCGAGGTTGCCGATCCGCTTCATCGGGATGCGCTGGCGCAGCGCTTCGCCAGGGTCGGAGCCAAGAAAATCCTCAGTTAGCTCGGTCATGAAGTAACCTGGCGCAATGGCATTGACGCGGATGCCGTAGCGCGACAGCTCAAGTGCGTGAAGCTTGGTCATATGGGCCACGGCGGCCTTGGTCATAGCGTAGCTTGCGGCGCCACCAACCGCCCGCAGGCCGGTGATGGACGAGATGTTGATGATTGAGCCTGGCAGTCCGGCGGCCACCAGCCTTTGCGCGACCGCCTGCGCCATGTCCCAGACCGCGGTCTGGTTTACCGCAACGATCTGTTCCGTCTCTTCGCGCGGGGCTTTGAGAAAGGGATACCGCCCTGCCATCCCGGCGTTGTTCACAAGGATCTGCGCCGGGCCCGCCTGCGCCTCGATCAGGTCGAGCCCTGCGGTGATGTCATTGGGGTCGGTCACGTCCATCTGCACGCACACGGCCCGGCCACCCAAGCGGGCAATCTCGGCCGCCAACGCGTCCAGTCGGTTGGCCCGGCGGGCGGCAATGGCGACGATGGCCCCCTCAGCGGCCAATGTGCGCGCAAAATGTGCTCCGATCCCCGACGACGCGCCTGTGATCAGTGCTACCTTGCCAGACAGATTGAAATAGCTCATGCGGCTCTCCCTATTACTTCATACAATATTGTATGATATATGAAGGTCAACCGGAAATCGCGACGGGGCTGCTGGACAGCGGTCCGAAAACGGCGCTAACAACGCTCGATCACAGGAAAAGAAACGTCATGGACCCCGAGCAACCCAACGGAAAGCCCGCCCGCAAGCCTCGTCAGGGCAAGTTTGTGTATGAGCGAATCCGCGAGATGGCGATTTCCTACGAGTTCCTGCCGGACGAGAGCATCAACGAGAACACGCTTGCCAAGAGCCTGGAGGTCAGCCGGTCCCCGGTGCGCGACGCGCTGAACCGGCTAGTGACCGAAGGGCTGATGAACTTTCGCCCCAACTATGGCTTCTTCGCACGCTCGCTGACCGACACCGAGCTTTTCGACATGGCCGAGGCGCGCCTGTGTATCGAGGTCGAGGCGCTTGCGCTGGCCTTCGACCGGGGCACCCCCGAGGAGGCGCAGGCACTTCTGGCGTTCTGGCAGCAAATCGATGCGGGGCTTGCCGACACGGACCCCAAGGAATCCGCCGCCGCCGACGAGGAATTCCACATGCGCATTTTTCAAATGTCCGGTAATGCTGTATTGGTCTCGATGATGGAGTCGATCAACGCCCGCATCCGCTTCATACGCGAGATCGAGATTGAAACGCCGATCCGCGAAGGCGCCGATTTCAAGGAACATTTCCGAATTGCCCAGGCACTGATCGACGGTGACCGCGAAGCCGGACTGACCTCGATACGCCGTCACCTGACCTTCAGCCGAGAAAATGCCGCCGCCGTGCTGCGCGAAGGGATTATCCGGGTCTACCAGACCCGGCGTTGACCCCCTGCCTTTCAGTTGCCCTGCACCTGCGACAGGACCTGTTGCATGCGTGGGTTTGCGGGTTGCTGAAGAATGCCTCGGGAGCGCCTTCTTTGTTCGTCGAGTTTTCGGCCAAGAACTCCATGCCTTCCGCCACCTTCTGGGGCGAAACCTTCTAAAGCATGACGCATATCATAGTCATGCCGTCCTTGGCCGGTGACACTATTCTACGATTAAGATAGCCGGTTGACTGATGCCGTGATCTGCAACTGCTAAGAGCCAGAGAAAGGGCAGCCCGGGTGCCGGGCTTGAAAGGATAGAGAGAGGCTCATCCGGGTTCGGCGTGACAAGGATCCGAACCATGGCCAAGACCACGACGCGTTCGAAACCCGCCACCTCGAAGAACACCGAAGCATCCGGATCAACCAGCTGGAGCCGAGCCCGCTCAACGTCCGCAAGGTAGCCGCGAGCGCCAGCGACGACGTCGAACTTCTTGCCAGCATTCGCGAGACGGGCATCAAGCAGAACCTGGTGGTTCATGCGCTGTCAGCGACACGCTTTGCGGTCGATGCCGGCGGTCGCCGCCTCAAGGCGCTGAAGCAACTCGCTGAGGACGGCGTCATTCCCGCCGATCATCCTGTGCCCTGCCTCGTCGAAGATGAGCGCAATGCTGTCCTCACCTCCGACACGGAGAACCTCCAGCGGGCGGCGATGCATCCAGCCGACCAGTTCGAAGCTTTCGACAAGATGATCGCCGAAGGCCGCAGCGGGAACGACATCGCGCTGAAATTCGGCGTCTCCGTCGACCTGGTGCGCCGTCGTCTCAAACTCGCTCGTGTCGCGCCCGAGATCATCGAGCAGTTCCGTGCGGGCGACCTGACCCTCGAATGTGTGATGGCCTTCACGTTGACCGACGACCATGATCGCCAACTGGCGGTCTGGAACGCCGTGAAAGGCAGCTATCACATCCATGCGCAGAGCATCAAACGCCAACTAACCGAGACGGCGCATTCGGCAAACTCTGCGCTTGGGCGCTTTGTCGGCACCGAGGCCTATGAGGCGGCGGGTGGAGTTCTTTTGCGCGATCTCTTCGACGACCGTGCCAGCGCCCATATGGAAAACCCCGAGCTCCTCGAGCGTCTCGCCATCGAGAAGCCGCAATACGTGGCCAAACCCTTCGAGGCAGCTTTGAAATGGGTCGAGTTGCATCTCTCGGTGGATTACGGCGCGTTTCGCAGTTTCGGGCGGGTCTATCCGCAGGACATCGAGCCTGATCCGGACCTGCTCGCCGAGGAGGAACGTCTGATCGCGCGTGAGGAAGAATTGGCGGCGCAGAACGACGGGGAGGACTGGACGGACGCCGAGACCGAGGAATACTACGCCATTGAGCCGCGGCTGCGCGAGATTGAGGCCTTGCAGCGCGAACGGCAGCCCTATGCTGACGAAGATCGCGCTATCGCCGGTGTGGTTCTGACCATCGGCCATGACGGGGCGCTGCGCGTCGAGAAAGGTCTCGTGCGACCGGAGGATATTCCTGCTGCGCGCGAACCTGACGAGACCACCGGATATGCGGATGGCGCCCTCTCCCCCGCCCGGCCGCAGGTAACGCCGCCGACATCCTCGACACCGGTGCCGACCTCCGACCCGGCCGCGACGTTGAGCAAAGCGGACGGAATTTCGGCGATCCTCGCTGACGATCTGCGCGCGACGCGCCAGCATATCCTCAGGGCGCATCTGGCGGCGGATTTCGAGGTGGCGTTCGATGCGATGCTCTACGCGCTCTGCGAGCAGGCTCTGGGGCGATCCTACTACAACGAGACGCTCGACATCTCGATCCGGCCGTTCCAGGCGCAAAACCGCGAGGTTCTGCATGCGGACACTGTCGCCCAGAAGATGCTTGAGGCGCTGGAACAGGACCTCGCCACGGACTGGATGAAACTGGAGAAACCCGATGACTTCCGGGCGATGTCGGCGCTGCCGATTGCAGACAAGCAGGCGCTGTTCGCCTGGGCGACGGGTCTGGCGGTCAAACCGCAGCTCTCTTCCGACAATCGCCCCTCCCCGATCATCGAGGAGATCGGTGCAAGGCTCGATGTCGATGTGGCGGCCTGCTGGCGCCCGACCGCGCAGAACTACTGGGGTCGGGTCAACAAGGGGCATGCGGTGGCCACTGCGCGCAAGCTGATCGGCGACGACTACGCCGAAGATAGCAATCGCGAGCGCAAGGGCGACATCGCGGCCGCGATGGAACGGGCTTTCGCGGAAACATCGGGCGAGACGGAAGGATTCAACGCCGCGACGGTTGCAAAGACGACGCGCTGGCTGCCAGACGGGATGGTGTTTGCCGATGCGACGGAGGCTGGTGCCGAAATGGGCAACGATGTGCCCGAGGCCGAGGAAGGCGATGTGCACGCCGCAGATGCTCTGGCTGAGGCTGAGAGCGATGAACCGTCGTCCTTGCCCGCGTTCCTCAGCGGCGACGCTGCCTGACGAGTCGAGCACCGATCTGAACCTAACCTGAGCCTTGGGCCGTCCTCACATCGAGGGCGGCCCTTTCCGGCTGACGGGTTGCCTACAGCCGATATCGGATCGGCTGGCCCGTCCCCGGAGACATCCCATGACCACCACCCTTGACCTCGATCCCGTTCGGGAAGCCGCATTGATCGCTGCGCAGAACGATGCGTTTCGACGTTCCATCCTCGGCACTACCCCTGTCGCGGAAGTCCCGCAAGGCCAGTTCGTGATGACACGCGGCGTCGCGGCGCTTGGGCCCGAGGCCCAACAGGAGCTCACGCGCCGCGTTGCCGACTTTGACAAGTTCAATGCCGACAGCGACCCCCAAGGCTGGCACGAGATGGGGGTCATCGAGTTTGGGGACACAACGGTTTGGTTCAAGATCGACTTGTTCGACACCGACTACACGTAAGGCTCGCCTGGCGCTGAAGCGACCGCGCCGGTCGACATAGAGGCCGCCTATCATCCGATCTGCGCGACGACGGCCGATCTCCTCGCATCAGCTCTGACCAACTGCCCGGAGCGCCGCAGCCCCCCACCCTGCCCTACAAATACGGCGCTCTCGGTTCCCTCGGGCCCGACCCGCACCAACCTGCACGCCCTTCGCAACGCCGCCCGCAAGGAAACCCGCGCCCTCGCCGAGGAACGTGCAAGGCATCCCTTCGATGACATCGAGACGGCCCCGCTCGACTACCTGCCGAAAGCATGGAGCGAACCGGACGGCGCGCTGCAGGACACGGTCTACGAGGCTTACGACCTGCAGGCGATCCGGATCGATGGTGCAGCAGAACATCCGACGGCGCTGGTGCAATCCGCCGCCATGGCCTCGGTGCCGCCGCCCGTCCCGACCTACCGCCCTGTCCTGCCGAAGTCCCTTGTGGTCGACGGCCTTCTCTCCGCGCCGCAGCTCGAAAGCGTCATCTATGCAGGCAATGCCCACGAGACGCATCTCAAGGGCTGGTTCAAGCGCGGCGAGATCGAGGGCCAGCTGATGGCCGCGTCCGAGGGCGACAACGGTGCTTTTCGCCTGCGCAAGGGCTGGTTCCTGGATGATGGCACCGGCTGCGGAAAGGGGCGGCAGGTCGCGGGCATCATCCTCGACAATTGGCTGCAAGGGCGACGCCGCGCGGTCTGGGTCTCGAAGAGCGACAAGCTCATCGAAGATGCGCGTCGCGACTGGATGGCGCTCGGGGGCCGCGAAAGCGATATCGTGCCGCTCTCGAAATTCCGTCAGGGAAGCGACATCCGCCTGCCCGAGGGCATCCTTTTCGTCACCTATGCCACGCTGCGCTCTGCCGAACGCGAGGGCAAGGTCTCTCGCCTCGATCAGGTGACATCCTGGCTCGGCGAGGGCTTCGTCGGGGTTATCGCATTCGATGAAAGCCACGCCATGGCGAACGCCGCCGGCGAAAAGTCCGACCGCGGCGACAAGAAGGCGTCCCAACAGGGTCTTGCGGGCCTCGCCTTGCAGAACGCGGTGCCCGATGCGCGCGTGCTCTACGTCTCGGCCACGGGGGCGACGGTCGTCGGCAATCTCGCCTATGCGTCCCGCCTCGGGCTTTGGGGTACGGGGGATTTCCCCTTCGTGACGCGGGCGGAATTCGTCGCCGCGATGGAGGCTGACCGCCGACCTCCCCGGGGATGTCCGACAGGGCAAAGGTTCCACTACTTCGATCTGATCCCGTTTGGAAAAGGGGAGCGATGGACCAGCGGGTCGGGGCTGAGTGCCCCTCGCCCGGGCAGCAATGCGCCCCGAACCAGAAAATTTCCCTGCCCCTTCGGGCCATTCCTCGCGGGGACAATTTTCCGGCCCGCGGCGCATTCTCCGCTGCGCTCCGATCCTGACGGATGCAGCCCGGTCGCGGCCGGTCCTGGTATCGCCCCATCCAAATCGGGTCAGATCAAACAGAGGAACCAGACAATGCCCCATCAGACAGACATCCAAGAGGAGACCGGCGTGACCTCCGCCATCCTCGACCACCTCTCACTTCACGGCGCGACACCGGGTCCCGGCGAGACCGATCATCGCCCCCTGCCCCAGCCTGACGAGGTCGAGCTCGCCATGGCGACGCTTTTCGACACCACCACCGGCCTCCTCACCGGCAGCCAGTTGGAAGACACTCTCGAAGAGATGCTTTGGTCCCTCACCTCGATTTTCCATCGCCGGCTGACCCATATCCAGAAGCTCCTCGACGACAATGAGTTCGAGGTCCGGGAAAGTCTGGCCATCCAGGACGGCTCCGAAGTCGCCTCGGTCGAGCTCGAGCGCCTCCAGCTGATCGGGCTGAAGTTCTGGGATCATCGCGACGCTTTCGAACAGATGCGCGATCTGGCCGTGGACCATTTCTCGGCCGCTACCGGGTCTCCGTGGCTGCCTCGCACCGGATCCAAGGTCTCGCATCGCGGCCTCACCTCCGCCGTGGTGGATAGCCGGGCCTATCTCTCGGCCAAGCGCCGCAAGGAGACCCAGATGCACTGCCCCCGAAGGCACGCGGATCGCTTTCTCGGGCGGAGACTGTCACGCCTACGATCTGATCTGGTCTGTCCTTGATACCACCTTTGCCAAATACCCCGACATGGTGCTCTTGCACGGCGGCACGCCTAAGAGTGCCGAGATGATCGCGGCCCGATGGGCAGATACCCGTGGCGTCACCCAGGTGGTCTTCAAACCCGACTGGAAGAGCCACGGCAAGGCCGCTTCCTTCAAGCGCAACGACAAGATGCTCGAGACCATGCCACAGGGTCTGATCGCCATGCCCGGCTCGGGCATCACCGAGTACATCGTCGACAAGGCCCGCAAGCTCGGCATCCGTATCAAGAGGATCGGGGCTTA
>JAAEZD010000047.1:0-17015 GCA_018223035.1 Paracoccaceae bacterium | reverse complement strand
CATGACCATGACCTGATGCCAAATCAGCCAATCATTCCGCGCATAGGACGTTGTCCGAGCAAATGAAGGCTGGCGCGCCCCGCCGGATGAAGAGGTCTGTCAGAACATCGATAACGTCTGTCGAGTTCAGTTTCGCTTCACCTTGATCGCCAAACATTCGCGGCTGAATTCATCGATAACGTTCAGCGTCCGGAAGACCTTGCCGTCATCGGTCCGGCAACGCACGAAGTCATAGCTCCAAACGTGATTGCGATATTCCGGCCGCAATCGGACGCACGAGCCATCATTCAACCATAGCCGCCCTTTCTTGGCCTGTTTCGCCGGAACCTTCAGCCCCTCCCTTCGCCACAGCCGCTCGACACGACCATCACTTACAGACCATCCAGCATCTCGGAGCAGAACGGCAACCCTGCGGTAGCCGTAGCGTCCGTATTGGCGGGCCAGCTCGATCATGTCGGCGACAAGACTGTCTTCATCGGCACGTCCCTGAGGAATACGCCTCTGTGTCGAACGATGTTGCCCCAGCACCCGGCATATACGCCGTTCCGAAACGTTATGCCGAGAGCGGATATGGTCGATGCAAGCAAGGCGACGGGCGGGGCTTAGAAGTTTCCCTTTGCGGCCTCCATCAAGATGACCTTGTCGAGCGTCAGATCTGACACAACGCGTCTCAACCGTTCGTTCTCTTTCTGCAGACGCTTCTGTTCCTTCAGTTGATCAACACCCATTCCGCCATACTGCCTGCGCCAGCGGTAATAGGTCTGTTCAACAACGCCGATCTGACTGATCGCATCCAGACGGGGCATCCCTTGCCCCATCAATACTTCAACTTGCCGTAACTTCGAGACAATCTCTTCCGGCTTCGGTCGTTTGTTGGCCATTCGTCGTCCTCCATTTCCTAAACACAGGGGTGGACCCGTTCGAATGGGGAGGCCCAATTCATAACGAGAGTCTGCAGGTAGAAGGGCGAAGCGACAACAGTGAGCGGCGGCGTCCTATCGGAACCAAAAACTCGTTGACTTATTACCAGAGGTCCATTCGTCTAGGGCAAAGAGATAAAGGGAGCCAAATGACAATAGTTAAGGCGTATACGGCTGTAGATTTTCTTGATGGCCGCGTTGGTTTTTATGGTGAGGTTACGGTCGCAACCTGTAGTCTGATCAAGCTCGCCGACAGCTACGGCAATTCGAACGACTACTATGGTTCCTTCAGTTATGACGGAAATGGCTCTCTGGTTGGCGGAACCGTGACCGGAATACAGGCATTTTCATCAAACGTTTTGGCATTGGAGGTTTCCGGGGCAGATGTGCCCGCGCTTGATGTTGCTTCAGCCGTGTTGAATTCTGATTTCCTAACCCTCTACTCGTATTTCCTTTCTGGCAATGACGTCATTAGCGGTTCTTCGATGGTTGACCGTATCTCGGGACAAGGTGGCAGTGATGAAATTCATGCCGGAGGCGGTTCTGACACCGTTTTCGGGGGTACAGGCGCGGACAAGCTCTACGGCAATACCGGAAATGACGCATTGTTTGGAAACAAGGGGAAAGACACTCTCCTTGGTGGCGCAAAAGGAGATCAACTCTATGGTGGGGGTGGAAACGACATCCTGAAGGGTAACAAAGGCAACGATATGCTCATGGGCGGTGGCGGCCGAGACACCTTTTACTTCAGAAAGGGCGATGGAAGGGACACAATTACTGACTTCAATACAGGAAAAGACACGATTGAAATTGGCGGCGGTGCCACGCGAATAGGTCAGCTCGATTTCAAACAGACCGGAGATGATGTTGCGGTGACCTTCAAAAACGTCGAGATATTTGTCGAGAATATAACTCTTTCTGAACTGAACAATAGCGACAATTTTCTATTCTAGGTCGACGCTCGGAGTTAGGCCGAAAACATCGAAAATTGCGCTTTATGAGATGAAAGTTTAGAGGAAATATGAGATTGATAACGAGATTCACTTTAATAGCAGTCGCGTCTTCCTTCTTCCTGGCCAGTCCTTTGGCAGCGACAACGCCCGAAATCGTTGAGAGCGACCTCGTGAAGCTATTTGGTGGTGCTTCATCGAAGTGTACTTCCGGACGTTAGTTTGAAAGGAAGGACGACCGACAGAAACATTCCTTTACAATGCCCGTCCCATCCAAATTTTACGGAGATAAAATTGCACATAGCAGTTGTCGACTTGAACAACTTTTCAAGATATCCGACCATGTCCGTTGGATACATTGCATCCATTTTGCGAGCCGCGTCACACAAAGTTAGCGTCGTGTCACCTTTCGCCGTAGGCGTCGGCAGTTTCAAACGTATCAAGCGACCTCATGCGTTTGGTCATTACGAAGCAATATTGCGGCACCGGAGCGCCGTTACCAAAAGTCAGCGGATAAGAAATCTTCGCAGTCGAATTGTAAGATTTCGATCCCCGGTTCGCTTGAGTATACAGAAGCCTACGATCGAAGCGGTTCGGGCTCTGCTACGTGATAACGTCGATGTGCTTATGATTTCAGCATACACAATGTATCGTGAGGCATGCGAGCTGATTTGCGCTGAGGCCAGGGCATCAGGCGTTCCCGTGATCGTTGGTGGCCCGATGTTCAGTGTACCCGAAATTGTTCAAGAATGGCTCAGAATCCCAGGCATTTCAGCCGTATATGCCGGCGAACCGGACGCCCACCTGCCCAAAATCGTTGAAGAAACAATCTCAGGCGAGGCAATTCCGATTGCAGGCCTTATTCGGCCTGGAGACGAAGCAGGTGAAATACACCCACCGTTGACGGACTTGGACAATATCGCCTTTCCCGATTACTCTGATTTTCCGTGGGAAAGTTATCCCAACAAGATCATTCCGATCATGACCGGACGTGGCTGTGGGTGGGGGGTTTGCACATTTTGTAGTGATGTTTTTACGACCTCCGGCAGAACCTTTCGGAGTAGATCTCCCGGAAACGTGCTCGAAGAAATGCGCCATCAACATATGAAGCACGGCGCCACTTTATTTACCTTCCTTGACCTGAAACTGAACTCGAACCCTGATGTCTGGAAGGCACTTATCGACCACGCGCAAAGCGTTGTGCCGGATTGTGAATGGACCGCATCTGTCCACGTAAATACTCATGGGGAAAACGGACTGGGCCTCGAAGATTTGAAAAGAGCGCGGCGAGCTGGGTTGTCCAGAATTACGACGGGCTTGGAATCCGGCAGTCGTAAAATCATCAACTCGATGGCAAGAGGTACCAATCCGGACGCGCTCTCGAAGTTTGTCCGTAACGCCTGGGACGCTGGCATAAGTGTCAGAATGACCTCCATTATCGGGTACCCTGGAGAGACCCCAGATGACGTGGATGCGACAACTGCCTTTTTGGATAAGCATTTCAAATATATTGACAGGATCGTTGTCAATCGTCTCTCGATCTCGCCACTTACCCCGCTTGCGAACTCGATACAGAGAAACCCGGCCAAGTTCCCCAAAATACATCTGAAGGATTTGGATCTGGAAACAGGTCTCTTGAGCCATGATAACGAAACCTTCGTTGACAAAGGGCACCAAGTGGCCGTCACGAAGCTTCTTAAGTCAGCTCATCGTATCAACCGTAAACCCCTGAAGGGCGCATCGCTGACTTTCGAGGGCGTCATGTGATGACTTAAGGCGCGTTGAGTAGCACATAAACCCTGAACAGAGCCAACTCACAAACGCGGTCTCCAAGGGAAGCTGGTCAATGTTGTCCTGAAGCACACGGAAAACGGCCGAATAACCTAAATCCAACAGGTCAAGCATCGGAACGACATCCTCGATTAGAACCACCGCTTCAACAAACGGATCACCCGACCGATGATAAACTTAAAGGCATTTCGTTCAGCTGACGCCACGATCTCCGAAACCGGGGGGCACAAATGATCCGAAAAGGACAGATCGCTTCCGACCGCGCCGCGCCGTTCTAAATTTCTACGAAGCTCGCGGCGTAAATCTATTCTCAAGATGGCTACTTGCAACATCCCTGCAAGTTTGCGACAGAACCAACAAAACGCGTCTCTACCTGCTGCTTAGCTGAGTGCGGACCGCCGAGTCCCGCCGTCACTTGGTTCGGACGATGCCATGTTCAGGAGGGTCGGAGATTCTTATCAAGCACGCCTGAGACGGGGTCGAGTGGAGAGTTTCGGCATCGCCAACCCGCGTGCTCAGTGATCTATTATTTTCCCTTCATTTTCCAGTAGCGCATTTCCCCTAGATGTTTTTCTTCCAGACAACAACGTTCGTTTGGTCTGATATTCTTGGAGTAAATCCAAAATAGGTCTGCCAACACTGCGGGGTTCTGTTGTGCAACCGAGTGTCCATCAAAGCTTCCATCCAATCCACTTATGTCAATCGTGTCAATTCCTTCGAAGACACGCATACCATCTCTAATCTCACCCAGTCTAATGGAGGATTTTGAGTTTCCGTGCCAAGCGTTCGAAATATTGAGCGCCCAGTCACTGTCAGAGGCATAAATCGTCGTTCTTGCAGGATCTTGCATGAAGTGCCGAAGAAAGTTCTTTTCAAAGGATTGGGAGCTTACATCCGGGGCCGCAAGAACGATTTCTCCAACCATTCCCAGTAATTCCGGATCTTGCTTTTCTAGTTCTTCAAGTGCCTCTGAGAGTAACCTTGCACCTAGGCTGTGTGCGATGACATGAACCTTTTTAAGGTTCTTGGTCGTTACTGCTTGTTTTATGAATTCTGCTAAGTCTAATCGATTAAGTTCAATCATATTTTCGTCGGCTTGGTAGGCCCTCCGAGACCTGACGCCTCGTGAAGGCCAACTAAAAAACATTGGAGCCGCTATATACGGTTGGAGGTCGAAAGCGATTTGCGCCGTTCTTTGTGCCGCAAACTCAAAAGAAGTGGCAAACCCATGCACATAAATAAATCCCGCATTTTGACGGTTATCATTGTTTTCAGCAAGATGACTGCGAAACTCTTCCTGTGTAAGTATTTTTAGATCGCTGAGCGCAAACTCGTCGGCGTTATCCTCTCCAAGAACGGCTTCTTTCAAACGTTCAAAGATTGTCTTGCTGCCGTTGGATGTATCTCCAATTAGATGTGTTTCCGGAACTAACACCTGAACAAAGCCGTACTCTATTTTATCATACTTGTAAGAGTTGAACAACTCAGTTGAGGGTCTTGAGTCATCTCTCTTCCGCGTTGTTCCGAATAGAACGTTAACTTTTGCCTTATATGATGAGCTTCCTTTCTCTTCGAATTCAGTCTTTTCAATCCAGTCCTGGAACTTGGTATCTATTTCACCTTGATAGTCAGCCCAGAAATCATAATTGTAGATAACCGTGTTGGTCATATTGCTGGGCTCTGTGGGTATATATTGGCTCATATCAATGCCAAGATTTGAATGTTTACCGACAAGAGGAGTGGACGACTTTCGCGCTGGTCCGTAAGGGACATAGGCCGCTTGATCTGCTAAGCGCTGCGTTTCCGTTGCAAACTTTACAAAGTCTTTTGCACGCGCTAATCGGTCTTGGGGCAGCCCGGCCGGGATTATCCAGCCGTCAAGATTGAACACTTGAGCGTCCCACATCATGTTGACGGGCTGATCTTTTTCTTCGATTATTGAAAATAAGCGATTGTTGTCTGCGGAGCCCATAAAAATTTTACCCTCTGAAAGCAACTCAGGGGTGTCTGCACCGGCGGACCACCAAATGGTGCTTTCCTTTATACTTTCGAGCTTGGCAAGTGCTCTTTCTTGACCTTCGGCTGTTTCAAGCACATCATAAACATCTTCTTTATCAACGCCGTCGCAGATTAGCGCCCACTCCAAGTTATTGATTGGGCTTTTTTGAAGGCTGCGTTTCCCTGGGTATGTTTTCAAATCGAAAATATCGCAGATATTCGTGGGTGGCTTTGTGCCTGCTGGAATCATGTCTGAGCGATAGCCAAATGTTGTCGAAAAAACAATTTTCGGAATAAAGCAGTCGCTAATTAAAAAGGCGCCAAAATCTTCTTTCGCTGGAGTGCCATCAGCTCCATCTGCGAGCAGCACTTCTGGATCAAATTTTATTGCCAACCCTTCATCGCAAAGACGAATAGCTTCATCCGCTGTGACATCAACAAGGTCCCATGTGACGGTTCCATCTTCTTTCATGGCCTGTAGCGTGGCTACAACGTCAGGTGATCTATCGGTCCATATGATATCGACATCTGGATTTAACTCTTCATATGGATCGCCGTATGCTTTTATTTGGCTGTCTTTGTATGGTCCGCCCCAGCTTGCAATTGAAAGCGTGTCACTTTTTTCTTGAGCAGATAATGGAGAAAAAATCGCCGCGGAAAATAATACGATTGGCAGGATTCTAAATATTTCGATTCTCATTTTCTTTCCGATTTTGCAGGTGGCAAATATATATGGAAGTCTATTAGGAAAAATAGAATTATTGATAACAGGTCTTGAAAGTGGCTGGCCACCCTCACTGTCCAACAAATAGTACGATCTCGTGACTGGGACGGCTGCACGTAAATTTTGCCGCAGGTCATGGTAATTTTCAAGTGCGGAGGTGAACCGGAGTTGTTTGGCGGAGCGAAATAGTTCGGTTTGCTCCGGTGCGATACTGATGACTTGCAAAGCCTTGAGTTTATCTGAGAGTGATCGACACCAGATCCACTGAGCCAAATTTCCTTCGATCTAGGTTTGACGAATGCCCGTCGCTTCAAAGTGCCAGTGAAACTTAGTCTGGTCGCGACGTGCTACCGGACCGAGTCGCAGCTGGAGCGATGCAAGATAGGCTTCGAAGAGTGGGTATAAAGCCAATCCGCAGCTATGCCGGGTCGCCCTGGAACAACTGATGTAATGAGAGGTTCAATCGGACGCTCCGCCGCGACGCACCGAATGCCTAGTTGTTTACAACGGCCGAGCAGGCTCAAGACGCTCAGCGGCCTCACTGCTCTACGAATACATCTGCAAAACATGGACATCGGAGCCAGACAGATTCACCATTGATCCGATCCACGAAATGCCGGGACTGAACATCTAGACAATGGCAAAATTAGGTGCTTTGACCTCGGTAAAGGGTTTCCCCTCTCCAAGGGACGCATGGAATTTTCGGCTTTTTACCTCCGCAAGGCCGTTTAAACTCCCCCTACCCTTCTAGGAATTCACACCTGAGAAACCCGTCCGAAATATGAAAAAACGCTCCAACGTGCCGCTCGGCATCTGGGCGGATTCCGGGCCTTCTCTGCACGTTTGAACCCACACTCGCGTCTACACTCGAGGTGACATTCGGTTAGTTCGACGCCGCCGGCGCCCCTGTGTTGCAATTCGACCAGCCCCGAGACTCTCGGTCGCAGCGGGCAGTTTACCCTGGGATGCCGTCCTCGTGCGGCCGCAGAGCCCTTCAGATGGTCTTCGCCGGACGTTCATTCAGGAGGTGAACCGGTCAGCGCTTCAGATTTCAATCTGCAGATGTGGATGGCTTCCTCTCGGCTATAGCCTGCATAGCCTCGCGCGGTGGGGGTCAGGATGGCTTCCTGGGGCGTCATGCCATGTTTTTCGACACGTGCCCGATAGGTGCTGTGGGCGAGCCCGAACACGGCACAGGCGGCCTTCGCGCTCGTCCAGTCATACCCGAAGATGGAAATCGTCGCATCCGCAAGTGGCGCCTTCACCGCTTGTGCCATCGCTTCCTGGTCGCTCAGCCCCTCGTCCATCAGCTTCTTGTGCCGCTTGTCGAGGCCGCCGGGGGACAGGCCGAAGGCACGGGCGACGGCCTTCTTGGAGGGGTAATGGGCATCATTTATGGTGTAGCTCTGACGGATGCCCATTCCGCGCCTGTGATGCATGCCATTCTTAGGCCATTTGTTCGTTGGGACACACCTCCTGATATAGTCGCGCGCGCTTTCCTTGTGGATGCCGTATCGCTCTCCCAATATGCTGGCAGCCGCGCTCTGGCTTTCGAAGTCCTCATCCTCGAAAGTGATAGGCGTTTTCGAAGTCGGGCCCAGAGGTGTCGCCAGCGCGTCCTCTACGCTCCAACCATGCTTGATGCGCCACGCGAAGGTGTTCCGCGGAATGCTGAACTCGTCGAAAGCATGCTGCTGGACCGGCCACCGGCGACCGAAGGCAGCGATCTCCTTGCCGTGAGTCCTCTGGACGATCTCGGCAATCGACATCCGGATCACGTTATCCGGACCCCAAGGCAGAGTTTCATCCGCGCGCGTCAAACGCCCTTCCCCAGCGACCATCTCGATGTCGGCCTTCCAGCAGTCGTAATCCGCCCAACGCAAGTTGACCGCGGCGCCGATCTCTTCTGCACGCTTCCAAATCCCGAGCCACTGGCGGAAGAGATCGCTCCCCGCCTCCGGGTGCTTGCTGTGCTTGCGCGCCCTATCGGGAAGAGGCTTTTCTTCCCGCCAACAGCGAAGCACCACGTAAGGCGGCAGCCCTCTCTGCGCGCCAACCACTCGCCCCATATCGGAGCTCGACCTGAAATCCCCCCAGAGCGTACTTACCGGTGTGCCCTTGTATCGCCCAAGCTGTCCGCCTTCGAGCTTGTTATAGCCAGCCGGAGCGAGCGTGCCGAGCTTTGCAATCCAGTGTATTTCGCGCTCTGCGAGCGAGTTTAGACCGTCCTCCGCGGCCGGCACCTTCTCGAGGGGGTCCAGATCGAAAAGCTCTTTGCCGAACTTTCGTATGTCTTGGTGCAGGGGGCTGTCACTCCCCTTCTGGGCAGAACTGACATGCTGGTTGAAGCGGACCTGTGGAGTATTCACAGACAAGCCGACATAGATCTTGCCCGTCTGGGCGTTGGTGATCTTGTAGATGTGGCCGGGCATGCCGTCGTTGGCGATCGGCTCACGCAGCAGATCGTCTATGTCCCAGAAGCTCCTCTTGCGCTGCTTCAGCGTGTCTCGATCATCGTATCGGCCCACGGCGCGCAGGAAACCGTTGAAGCTCGTGTGCCATCCCACGGCATCTGGGTAGACCTCGCCATCGTAGTGGAACTCCCCACCTTTGCGACCGCCATAGGCCGTGCGCCACTCGGTGAAATCAAACGTTGCCGCCGCACGCAGTTCCCTGGCCCCAATGGAGTTCCCCTTCTCCTCGAGGCGCTTCAGCCTGGTTCGGAAGGTTGCATAGGCAATCGGCCCGTTCTGGTTTTCGTGGAGTGTCCTGACGTCCATCCGACCGTGATCGGTTTCGACGAAGGTGCGCCGAACCCCGTATCTGCGCCGATACTCATCGCTGTCGAGTAGTAGGCATTCGTCGAGCAATTCATCGCTGGGCGCCTCGTGAGCCAACCTGATCCGCATCCGTGAGTTGACGGTCCCTTCGTTGGATCGGGATCTACTCCTCGCCACATCCCAGAGTTCAGAGAAGCTCCCGAAGACTTCACCGCGATAGGCCATCGGAAATGGCAGGATCGCATTATGGGATGGTTTGCTCACGAGTCTTGCTTATCTGCGCGGTTCACCCTCGTCAAATCACCACGGCGGCAGTCTCCTGTAAATCGTTTCGCAAAATTGGGTCCGACTCGATTTCTGAGGCCTCCTCATTCCGAATGTCGGAGGCGCGCCAGAAGAAGTTCGGTAACTGCAGCACCATACATCTGTCCCTTTAAAATCTTCAGGCTGTTGATCTGGCTCTCGCTCTGGCCGTTGAGCCAGGGCTTACTGAGCGCCGCTGTAACTGCATCGAGAACGACAGAGAGCCCTCGCGCAAAGGCCGCCAATTCAGACGCCTTTGCTTGATCTAACCAGGCCGCCAGCCCGTTCTCCTCGCCGTTACGGATCATGGAGGTGAAGGTGTCGATGAGCCGACGTTCCTTCGCCAGTTGCGGCTGAGTGTGTTCGCCTATAACGCAAAGGTAGGGCGCTTCCCGTCCTAAAAAGACCTCTCGGACTTTGACTTCAAATCCAGCGAGATCAACGAAGCCACCGTTAGGCAGTTGCACCGTGGCGGGTTCTATGGCATCAACGTCACGCCCGAACGCGTGCTGAGCGGCGCACTGCAGGCAAAGACACCGGTGCCGGGACTCATCCTTTCGGGTCAGGACGTTTTGACCCCGGGCATTCCCGGCGCCTTATGGGGTGGCATCTTCGCTGCGGCCAGCATTGATCCGAAAATCTGGCACCACCTTCCTAAGTAGGTTGTGATTTTTGTGCGGTGGTAGCATGGGACGGCCGCAATGCCGACTTTCGGTCGACAACTTCGAATGCCGGCTTTGTCCCGCATAGCTGACCAACACGGTTTGTGGGTAATCAATTTCGAAAAGATCCCGTATGCAGGGCATATTTGGGCAGCGGGATCTACGGACAACGGCAGAATTTATCGAGTGGATGTAAGGTTCACATCGTCGAACACTGCAGTAGACGTGCCCGACCCGCGATCTGGGCGATATATGCCGAGCTTCACGTGAGGAGTTCCGCATGCCGCGATCTCTACAGGCGCCGTCATGACTTTCTTGTCGTTAATCCTGACTGACAGGGTCCCGGGGGAAGTTCGCGTATCGTAGGAAACGTTGATAGTTACCGGCGCTGCCATAAAGCTGCGAAGGCTGTATCCGCGAACAGGGTAGGTCCTATGTTCCCCTTTCGAGCCCGTTTCTCGCCCTGTCTGAGTGACATTGCGAAGTGCTCTCACAACAAGTTGCCCCCGGTCAAACATCATCATCACTGGAGGATACGCGTGGCAGTTGTCATTGTGCGCATGGATCTGAAAGAAGCCCTCTTTGGTTCCGCGAAATCCTTCAAGAACAAGAAAAGAGAAACTGACCGAGCTTAAGGTTCCGCGTTCAATATACCCGCGCTGCTTGATCTCTGCACGTTCCCAGAAAGGGGCATTGTTACGAGGCTTGGCGTCGGTCGAGCATGTCCCGACGTCGCCAGCTCGCAGCGTAAACCACGTCGCGCGATCACCAGCCATCCGCACAGTTTTCACCGATCTGTTATTCCCGCGCTCAACCGGGAATCCGCAGTTGCTGTAAAAGGAAATATTCCAATCGTTGTCCTTGAAGGTCGTGTCGGCGGATCTCGCCTCACCGACGGAAATCACAAGGCAAGAAATCAATAGAGAAACGAAAAGCCATTGCATATTCAATACTCCATGGTTTGCTTCATTATAGCATATTTGCCCATTATATAGCGGAAAACGTTCCCGTTATTCTCATCCTGACAATGCCTGTTTTGATGGAACCTCCGGATAAATTTTTATCTATGTCTTGGAACCGTGTTGGTCGATTGTGTTGTTCCGTGCAAAACGCGGCGAAGGTCGGCTCCGAGCCCAAAATCGCCTTATTGGACAGGGGCTCTGAGTTTGCTGTATGCCGTCCTGTGAACCAGAAGGATGCCGAGAGCTATGGAAATCGTATTGGTTTCTCTTATCGAATGGATGGAGAGACGCCTCAAGAAGCATATGGCTCTGAAGCTCTGTTTGGTTTTTATGGTTCTCTTGCTTGCATGGGGGCTGGCCTCGATCGAGTGGGCATCTCTTGGACTGATCTGAATGGCCGCAAAGTCCCGCGATCCGGACCTTCAGACAGGCCGCGGCTAAGGTCCGGAAGGAGCCCATACCTCCCAATTGCTGCACGAAGCACAAACGGATTGGAAGCGCTGAAAGCCGACATCAACGTAGCCGCGAGCGTACCTTAGCTGCCAATTAGCCACCTCAGGTGACGTCCCTGAACCGGACATTAGAACTTGTCGCAGCAAGACCAGTGTTCATCTTCGAGGGCTACTGACAATCGAAAAGCTATATCGCAGCCCTAGAAACGCGTCTTGCCCACCCAAGGGTCTGTTTGGTATCCGTTTTTCCAACATCACGCTGGGAATCGACAACTGTCATTCCTGAAGCTTGTATATTTGGGCTGAGCTATCGCTAAATCGTGCTGCTGGAGGGCACCAGAATGGATGAAGTCAGCGGTACCGATCTGAGCATTTTCTTCGACGCAGCGCCGGCGGCGCAGATGGTGTTCACGCCGGATCTCCGGATCGTCGCGGCGAACCAACGCTATTGCGCGATGCTGGGCCGCCAGCCCGAAGAACTGATCGGGTTCCGGGTTTTTGAGGCCTTTCCGGCCAATCCCGATGACCCGAACGCGGACGCTGAGGCGGAATTGCAGGCCTCGACAGCCGCAGTTGTCGCGACTGGCGAAGCACAGGAAATGCCGTTGCGACAGCACGATGTCCAGGAAGCCGACGGTCGCTACGGCACAAGATACTGGCGGATCCTGAACTCACCCGTCTTCGCCGACGCATCCGATCCGGAACGGGTGACCCACGTGATCCATACAGCCGAAGACGTCACGCGGAGGGTTCTGGGGGAGCGCGCTGACGCCGCGAAGCGAAGGGCTGCAATGCGCGGCGCAGAGCTCAGCTATTTCGAGTTCGACCCGGCCTCCGGGAGGCTGACCCGCTCGCCGCAATTGGATGCGCTGTTCGGCTTTGAGCCAGGAGAGACTGTCACAGCGGCGAAGGCGTTTTTCGACCGCATCCATCCTGATGACCTTGAGATGACTTTAGCCGAGATCGAGCGGGTCGGGCGCACAATTGGGTCCGACCTGCATCTCGACTACCGGATTGTGCGACCTGACGCGACCGTGCGATGGGCGATTGGACACGGGGAGTCTGTCCGAGATCCGGACACGCAGGAAGTCAGGATCGTCGGCATCGTCCTTGACGTGACATCGATTCGCGAACGCGAAGAGAGCCTGCGCGAGGCGGTCCAAGCGCGTGACCTCCTGATCGCAGAGGTTAATCACCGGGTGAAGAACTCGCTCCAGATGGTGACGAGCATCCTGAACCTGGAAGCATCCGCGACCGAGGACGCGGTGGCGCGCGCGTCGCTCAAGGCCGCTACGGCGCGCGTGAACGCCGTCGCGGCGATCCATGCCTCGCTCTACGAAGACGAAGACGTCAGTTCGGTCCAGATCGACAGATATATGGAAAGGTTGAAAGAGCACCTTGATGCTTCGCTTTCGAGTGAAGGCCGGGGCGTGAAAATCGCGCTCGACGTGGAAGCGGTCCGGCTTCCAACCGACAAGGCCATCACGCTGTCCCTGGCGGTGAACGAGCTGGTGACCAACTCGTTCAAGCACGCCTTCGGACAAGAAGACGAGGGCAACGTGACCATTAGCCTGCGGCGCAACGGCGACTCCGCGATCATCCTCGAGGTTGCGGATGACGGAACGTCCCCGGCTGCCAATGGTTTGGATATCAAATCACCATCGTCGGGTCTCGGTCAGCGCTTGATAAGGGGAATGGCGTCGCAATTGGGCGGGACAATCGAGGTAGAGGGCAAGAATGGCTGGCGGACACGAATCTATTTTCCCGAATGAAGGAGCCGCCGCTCTAAAAGTGCTTGTGGTTGAAGACAACATTTTTATCGCGCTTGATCTGGAAGGGCAACTCGATGAAATGGGACATGACGTCGTCGGCATCGCCGCGACCGCGACGAAGGCGATCGAGATGGCCCTAAAGTCGGTTCCTGATCTTGCAATCGTCGATCTTCAGCTTGCTGATGGGAGCCGTGGGCAGGATGCGGCGTTCGTGCTTCGTACGGAGATGAATATTCCGTCCATCATCGTGAGCGGGAGCATGCATCAGGTGACCGACGAGGAGAGGGCGGCAATCCGCCCGCTCGCGATGCTGTCGAAGCCTCTGCTTTCGGGTGAACTTGGCCGCGCAATCGAAACCGTGAACATCTCGGATAGCCTCAAGGACGAATGACGGCTGTCGCAAACCGCATAGAGCGGACCTTAACAGCCAAAACTCGAACGGCAGCAAAGTCCGGTGTGCGGATATTGGAGCCGGGTGCAGCGAATGACGGCTCTCCGCCCTCTTATGTTGGGCCTGCGTCCCCTGAAGTGCTGGGTCGCTGAGGCTGGTCGAATCTGATGCTTACTGTTGAGCACACCTCAAGTCCGGACTTACCCCGAAGCCGTGCCGACGGTGAGGCATCACTTTGCTAGAATGCTGGGTGGCCAGACTGGCAAAGGGGCTTTCTGTCTCTTCGGCCCTCTGGCTTGTTCCTCGGGCGAGAGTTGTAAAGAGATAGATAGCTGCCGCTGCATTATTGGCGTCGTTCTCCAAGTCGGGGCTGGCAAGCACGCCGGGCGATGACTTCAAACTTATCCGTACCTCATTCCTCGACGGTCTTCAGAATGACCTCTGCGGCCTCCGTCGGGCGGTCCCATTGCGGGAAGTGGCCGCATCGTTCGAACCAATGTAGCTGGGCGGTAGGGAAGGCTGCTTGAGCACGTTCCGCTTGCCTGGGCAGCAGGAGACGGTCTTGACGACCCCATCCAATCGTCACGCGGCCCGGAGGTGTGGCCGTCCCCTCCTGCAAGGGACCGTTCGCCAACTCGCGCAGCATCGCGTCGAATACTTCGGTCCCGGCTATGGCCGTCAGCTCTTTCTGGACCAACTGGGGATCGAGGGTGCCGGGTGTCGCCGACAGTTGCATCAGAAGCGCTGTCCGCGCGGCCCTGTTCTGCGACAATGCCGGAATGCGCGAGCGCAAGAGGCGTACCAGCCGAACCGAGGCGGACAGTGTGTAGCGGAACCAGGCCGTTTCCCAGCCCCGCCAGAAACCGCCCGGATCATAGGCGACCGTGTGGCCGCCGACGCCCCGCCGCGCCAATTCCAGAACCAGGCGTGCGCCGACGGAACTGCCGGCCGTGTCAACTCCTGCAAGCCCATTCAGGTCGACGAACTGCTCGAGCGCGTCCGCATAGGCCGCTATTGTCTGGCGCCCCGAAAGCGCCGGAGATTTTCCGTGCCCCGGCAGATCGATCAGCACGATCTCGCGCGCATGGGATAGCATCGGGACGATGCTGTCCCATGACCGGACACTTCCCCCGAGCCCGTGCACCATAAGCAAGGGCCGTCCCGCACCATGACGTTCGCAATTCAAATCCATTTCGCAACATAGGCCAGAACTTCCTTTAGTACCACTGTCAGCTGTCAGGACATTGCATCGGCGTCGCATTCCGTCGGACGACTTTGTGTAGCTCGCTCGAATCTGCGACGGCTTTGTGGGCACCGCTCGCTCTTGTGACAGGTGCGGCGAACGACCGCTTCCCGCCTGTCTTCGACGGATGCTGCGATTGTCACCGATGTCGTGGAAGGGCTCGGAGCGGACCTCCTCGGCACCGCAGGATGTGCCAAAACTCAACCGTTACTGTCACCGGCGATAACGACCGTTTTTGGCACAGGTAGATTTCCGGTAGCGGACTTTCGCGCAGCAGCAGCGAACTGCAGGAAGGTCCCGCGATCCGGACCTTCAGACAAGCCGCAGCGAAGGTCCGGAAGGAGCCCATTGTACCGGATGCCGCACCTTACTCGAATGTCGGCTATAGATGCCCCAGCACCGACTCGCGAATGTTTCTACCTGCTCTTGGCGGCAATTTGCGGTCAAAGATATATGCTCAGTCTGGAAAATTAATCGATAACCGGGACACTAACTTCAGAGCCACAAGCCTATATCCTCTGGGCTTATCCGATCACCTCGCCGCTGTCTCGGAGCGGTTGCTGTCCAAAGCTCCATTGACCGCGGCCAAATCAAGATCCAGCGTCGCAATCATGCCTTCCGGAAGGAAGTCCCGAGAAAACGTACCGCCAAGCGAAGAGCTGACAGCACTCTCGCTCATGCGCGTTCCAAATCCCACACGGTTGGGCTTTAACAAATCAGGCTCTAGTGCGCAGTTTTCCTTCCAGCGGATGATCAGACGTCCGTTAACCGCTTCGGCCTGTACCTCAATACCACGTCCACATTCAGAGAGGCCTCCATATTTCACAGCGTTTGTTGCCAGCTCAAAAATGACAAGCGAAAGTGGCGTAATCGCAGCAGAGGGAATACGGATCTCTGGAATTTCCATCCGCGCTGCAATGTCACCGGCAAAAGGTTCCAATATCGAGTTGAAGAGATCTAGTAGCATAGTGCCCTCGGGTTCAGCGCCCGACGGATCGCTAACAGCCCGCGAATGGACTGCTGCGAGAGCGTGAAGTCTCTGACGCATATCCACCACAAGTTCCTGGACGCTGCTGGCATGACGCGCCGCAATGGCAATGAGGCCCCCCGCTACTGCAAAAGAATTTCCAACCCGGTGACGCATTTCGGACAGGAGGAGTTGTTGTTGCTCAGCGATCTTGTGTTGCAAAGTGATATCGCGGGCGATTTTAGAAGCCGCGACAACGTTGCCATGGTCATCGTGCACTGGCGAAACAGTCAGAGATATCGGAACGAGAGTTCCGTTCTTGCGCTTTCGGATCGTTTCGAAGTGGGATATCCGCTCACCCCGGCGCAGCCTGGCAATAAAATCGGCCTCTTCATCCATGCGATCGGCCGGGAACAGCATGGTAATTGGTTGGCCAATCGCCTCATCGGCAGAATAACCGAACAGACGTTCGGCGCCGGGGTTCCAGCTTAGAATAATACTATTGAGATTTTTTGTAATGATCGCATCGTCGGAACCTTCGACAATAGCCGCGAGGTGCTGTTGCAAATTCGCTACCGAGTGCATTCTGTTAGACCTTAATTTCACGCTATCTACAGCATAAAGAAACACAAGATGGACCGCTAGTGACATAGCTCGGCATCATGACCATCGATATGTAGGAAGGGCCAGTAAAAACTAAGAACAATCTGTTCTGTTCGCGACAAGAAAGATCGTCCAGCCCGCCGCAGCCTCGTTCAGGCGGTTCTCGAACCAGCCATTGTATTTCGAGCAATGGAGTTTTCGACCAACATAAAGCGTCGGGCGGCAAGTCGTCCCGCCGTTAGCCTGTACCACTTACGTCACGTTGGTCGACAGAGATCAACGCTTTCGCCGACAATGTCGGCTTCAGCGGTGCAGGCGAACAGCCCCCGGGTTGAGAGGCCATGGTTCGATGTTCCGCAGTAAGGTCATATCCTCGGCGCGTTGTTTCAAGAAAAGTAACTGACGGGGAGAAGCCCGTTCAAACACTGTCGATCCCTCCAGTTGGAGTAGCCCCCTGAAAGTGGTCCACCAACTGGGATAGATTTGTCCCGCAAATT
>JAAEZD010000002.1:369477-411291 GCA_018223035.1 Paracoccaceae bacterium | reverse complement strand
AATTTGCGGGACAAATCTATCCCAGTTGGTGGACCACTTTCAGGGGGCTACTCCAAGTACACCCAGGTTGTTGTCTAGCGCCGTGTAGACGTCCTCAAAGAGCGATCCGAGAACTCGATCTGTTAACCCGATTTCATCAACCCAATCTGGCGACCGCCTTTCATAAGCTGGCGGCCAGTAGTGGATAGTTTCGTTATGAATTGTTTCATAATCACCGTTGCCTGTCTCATAGTGATCATAGTCCTCTGAGTTTGAGCTGGACGATTTGAAGTAGTGGTAGCCACAGCCTCTACACTCAAGAATCCGATAGTGGGTTACCGCATGGAAATTCTCATCCTGATATTCGTCTGTGTGTTCGGCAACGATGTCCGCTCTTTGTGATCCGCATTTGGAGCAGTGACCATTTTCATATTTATTGTCAGACATTTGAATTCCGCTCGCTAGCTTCACAGTATTCGTTCGCTCGCAACGAGCATCCACCTTCTTTTTCTACCTCTACCTGTTTTTTCAGGTTGTAACACCCCACAGCGTCAAACATGAACGCTCTTATTCGGTTGTGTGGTCAGTTTGCGTCCGCGGCGAAGATTGGCTTCTCTAATTGGGTGTCTGGGTCAAGCTCATTTCCCTTCATTTTTCGGCTTGGGATCGCTTATCCGGGTCACGCTTCTTTTCACAGTCTGGTTTGGCGTTCGAAGGACGCCGCTGCATGCACGTTTCGGATTGGTAGTGGAGAGCCCTGCTTCCCGGCACGCTTCACGTTGCGCAGCAGACATTTTTGTCTTCATCCACTGACCTCGTTCAGATTGGACGATCCCGTCAAGTTTGGTGTTCAGCTACATGGATACAATGTCGAACCCCTTGTCCTGCAAGCCGAAGAAAAGCTGCTGAATAAGGGCGCCTGCTTCAAAGCCTATCCGTTCGATAGGATGTTCGGACGCGTCCAGACAATCAGCGATGCCCTCAACTTCGCACGGCAGTTGTCGCTCCATGCAGACTTCGCCACGCGCATCAACAATGCACAGCGCACAGGAACGCAGCGACACATCCAAACCAACAACATAATCCATTCTATCTCCCTTTCTCACAGCATCGCCGTGATCCTATCGGGAGCTCGACCTTAGAACAGGGTCGGCCCAATTACGCATGCTTCCCGCTCTTTTGGTAAGGGGCAGAGTAGTAATTTCATGTGTAGAAAAGCGGCTGATGCTTAACTAGCTCAACGCTTCGCTCAGGACTTAAGTTTTCTTGAGGGGTCATCCCTTACCTGAAGTTTGCCGTGGTATTTTATGTGGTAAGAGAGATTTAATTTTAATATTTACAACTATAAATCAGATGTTTGGTCGAATAATTATGCTGTTCCTCAGTCCGCCACTACCATATGAAAAGATTAAGTAAATTGGCGGCTCTTCTAGCAAACCCGCCATTTTTATTTGGCTTGGATGCGACGGACTTCTACAACTATCGTCGCTGCCGCAGGTTGCGAGTTCTGGGTCAAGTCGCCTCTTTCTCCCGTCTAGGATTGCCTTCGTCGTGCAGCAAAGCTTCCAACGGTGTCGCGGTGCACCGACCTCGCACTGCAGGCACGGCTGATGCCCGTGTGGCGGCGCAAGTCGGCGGATCGGGTCACGATGCACTCCGACCAAGGTTCGCAGTTCACCAGCTGGGAGTGGCAGATGTTTGTACATCAGCATGATCTGGAACCGGGCTTCTTGGTGTTTGCCAGTAAATATCTGTCGGTCTTACATGAGCTGGCGGGGGAGTTGCTGTGACAACGCCGTTGCAGAAAGCGTCTTACAGCTGCTGAAGCCGGAGCGGATCAGGAGACGGTTATATCCGGCCGCGACGGCGCGCGGCGAGACGTGTTCGACTACATCGAGCTATTCTACAACTCGTAGCGCTAGCACTCGGGCGACGGAATTCTGACGCCCTTGGACCATGAGATCGGGCAGCATGAACTGAACAAGACAGGTGTACAGGAAACTAGGGGCACCTCACTTCCTTGAACTGAACACTCCGGAAAACACGGAGCGGTTCAGTCGGCCATGCGGACGAAGCCGTCGTTGTCGCGTGTAGCCGGTTATTCAGTTAGAAGATCCAGCGAAAAGCGGCTTGGGCGACAATTCGGACATTCGCTGCGCACGTAAGTCACACTGTGAGAGTCTGATTGTGCCAGGCCAATAATTCTAGGCCAATTCTTTAACCATCTCTTCCCGCATGATGAACTTTTGCGGCTTGCCGGTGACAGTCATCGGCAGCTCGTCCTTGAAACGTATGTGAAGGGGCACCTTGTAGTGGGCGATCTGGTCCAGGCAAAACTGGCGCAGCTCTTCCGGGTCCGAATCTGCACGGTGTTTCGGCACGATCCAGGCACAAACAACTTCGCCCAACTTCTCATCCGGGATGCCGAAGACCTGCACCTGAGCGACGGCAGGATGCGTATAGATAAACTCCTCCACTTCCTTCGGATAGACGTTCTCGCCGCCTCTAATGATCATGTCTTTCACCCGGCCGGTTATATCGCAATAGCCGTCCCCATCGATAACCGCGAGGTCTCCAGTGTGCATCCAACCGTCTCTAATTGACTCGGCTGTCTTCTCGGAATCGCCCCAGTAGCCGCGCATCACGGAATACCCGCGGGTCAGCAACTGTCCCTGTCCGCCGACGCCGATGGTCTCGCCAGCTTCGTTCACCACCTTGCATTTCACATGTGGATGGATCGTACCGACCGTCGATACGCGTTTCTCGAACGGTGCATCCCCTTGGGTCTGAAAAGAGACAGGCGAGGTCTCTGTCATGCCGTAGGCAATCGTCACCTCGGTCATGTTCAGCTTTTTGAAAACGTCCCTCATGACACTCGCGGGGCATGGAGACCCCGCCATTATGCCTGTTCGCAGCGATGAAAGATCATAGCTGTCGAGATCGGGAAGACCCAATTCAGCGACGAACATGGTCGGCACCCCATAGAGCGCCGTGCATTTTTCGCTCGAGACAGCACGCAAGGTTTCCGTAGCATCAAAACCCTCTCCGGGAACAATCATTGCCGAACCCTTGGATACACAACCGAGCGTTCCCATGACCATACCGAAGCAGTGGTAGAACGGCACGGGGATGCAGAGACGGTCCTCTTCTGTGAGGTTCATCCGTGCCGTAACGAAATGAGCATTGTTGACGATGTTGCGGTGGCTAAGGCAGGCGCCCTTCGGGCTGCCGGTTGTGCCGGAAGTGAACTGAATATTGATCGGTTCGTCTTGCTTCAGCGAGCTGGTGATCTCGTCCAACTCAACCGACGGAACGTCGTCGCCGCTTTGTAACACTTCCTCGAAAGAAAGCATCCCTTGCGGTGGGGCCTCGTCGCCAATTGCGATAACCACACGCAGTTCAGGTATCTTGGCCGCATGAAGTTTGCCGGGAGGGGAAGAAGAAAGCTCGGGCGCGAGGCACTGTAGCATCCCGATATAATCCGACGACTTGAAGCTACGGGCCGTCACAAGCGCTTTGCAGCCGACTTTGTGCAGGGCGTATTGCAATTCGTAAGGGCGATAGGCTGGATTGACGCAAACAAGGATCGCGCCAATCCGCGCAGTTGCAAATTGTGTCAGAAGCCACTCGGCCCGATTTGGAGACCATACGCCAACCCGGTCCCCTTTTCCGATACCAAGGCGAAGCAAACCTCCAGCCAAGCGGTCCACATGCCGCCCAAATTCCGCCCAGGTCCAACGTATTTTCTGAGCTGGAAAAATGGCCGCCTCACGATTGGGCCAGGTCGATCTAGTCGCAGCCAAGAGTTCGGGAATTGTCTCGTCACGCAGCGGTTCGTTGGTGTCACCGAGCACGTGAGACAGGTTGTTTTGTGGTAACTGTTGCAACATTTGATCCTCCCAGCGGAACACTACCAGCGGCGGCAAGCTTAGCAACGGCCCAGCAACATCAAATCACAACCCACCCAAAATTGAGTGAAATCTTAGTATTGTTGGAACTTAGGTATAAAAGCACCTTGGGCCGAACAGAGCTTGCTGACCGATCTTAGCGCTTAGGGCTCCAAGCCGACCTCTGGCCCTTGGCAGCAAAGTGTTCGAATATTCCCGGTCCAACCTGCAAATATTCTAGGACACAAGTCACTACGGATCGGCAGGTCAATCCCTAATTCAATGACTTCAGAAGCCGCTTGAGGCCAATATTGATGGTCTCAATTTTTCTTGGCTGACTAGTATCGACCGTATCAACCATCCCGATAACGGCTTCCGGCAGCCTTCTTGATGCCCTGACGAAGTCATAAGAACGTAAATCTCCATCTCTTTTATTCTGTCAAAATTCTCCTGATCAACCTCGCGCCCAGGCTCGTTATAGGACACTTCGACCTCAAGATGTTTAAGCTTATCAATAGCTACATCGCCGCCTTGCGTGAAAGCTAGGTCGTGTATTTCAGAGAGCCTTCGCGCAATAGCTTTTTCTTCAATGTCAACAAATCCGTTTTCCTAGAACAAGTAAAACTTTATCTTTTCTTCAGTAAATCTCTAATCATTTCGGACACTGCGATGCTAAACTGTGCTGGAACGCAAAACAGAGTCCAACTATCCTTCGCTCGAACTAAGGTCGGCTCAGCGGGACAAATTTGCTGGTCAGCGCACCAGATATATTCGTCTCAGGTAGAACAGAATGCCGCCGATCCCCATAGTCGCAAAACCGGTGCGTAGCCCTATCACCAGACGATGAATAATTGGCGAAGTTTAATAGTCAGCGCACGGCGCTGAGGGCGGAACTGTCCAAAAGTAGCCGGATTCGATTGAATAGAGGTTTAGCGCTATGAGCACCGTGAATGCTCCCCAAACAAATGAGAACCATTGCAGGATCAGAAGAAGATAATCGAAATTCGTTTCACATACACATTTCAGCTTCTCAGGGCTCAACTTCCTAAACCGTTGACCGTGGCGTGCGTAAGGAAAATAATGGGTTCCTTCCGGAACATAGCCGCAGTCTGTCTGAAGGTACAGACCGCGAGACTCAGCTGCCATTCGCCGCACCTACTTGATTTCTGTTGAATCTGCAAAGTCTTAACGAAAGGAGGGACGATCAGCCGAGCTTCGTGAGGCGCGTTTTATTACGGCTCTGAAAACAGGTCTTATTTTGGGTCGAGTCGCTCGGTTTGGATGGGTGCCTTTGTTAAGCCTCTTGGATTAGAGCCAGCGGTTCCGAGCCCGCCATCGAGAAGGTCTTCGACGAACCACGCTGCGAACTGGGCGCGGCCCGAGACGCCGGCTTTGGCATAGATTCGAGTAAGCTGCGCACGGACCGTGCCCTTCGCGGCGCCCCGGATCGCAGCGATCTCGGCGGCGTCGAGGCCCTTTAGCGCCAGAAACCCGACATAGCGTTCAGCGGGCGTCAAGCACCAGGTGTCGAACTGAGACTCCACGATCCGCGCAAGATCGCCTCGGGCTGTGCCCAGAGCCCTGTCCTGTACCTGCATCCGTTCCAGCATGCGTCGCAGCTGACATGCGTTCAGACCGATCCCGACGATGAGGGCCAGCGTCACGAGCAGTTCCAGAAGGGCATGCTCGGCGAGCGGTGCTTGCATGAGATCCACCAATACATCACCGACGAAGAACACGGCCGCGACGCATTGCAGGACGATCACCCCCGCGAGGCCGAGTTGACGCCGCTTCAGCTTCGCCTGGGTCAGGCTCTCACCGTTCACATCACCTCCGCCGTCCAGTTACCATCCCGCGGACCAGATTGCGGCCAAGCGCGCGGCTCTCGACCGCGACTCCCGCAACGTGTAACAGGGCGAGGAGCAGCATCAGGTTCGCCGTCACTTCATGCACTTCTTCCGCGACGTCGCCAAGTCCCTCTTCGTCGCCGTGCCGGTCGCCGGCGTTTTCGGTGACCAGCACCGACCAGTCACCCGCGGCGACGGCGGCCTTCTCCTCGGCGATCGTGATGGGGCTCTTGCCGCCGGTCATGACAAGGCCAGTGCCGATCATTACGGCCATACAGGCCCAAAGCGCGTAGGCCATGATCGCTCCAGCCGGATTGTGCGAGGAGTGTTCACGCGGGCGTCCGCGCAGCAGGTCAGCGAGATGACTCACCGCGGCGCGGGGAGCGGGAAGAAACGAGGCGAACCGCGCCTCGACCGGGCCGCTCAGGCCCCAGACGAGGCGAAGTGTCAGCACGGCCATCGCGGCCCAGCCGATCCAGACATGGATCGTGCCGCCTGGCTTGGTCAGAAGACCGTTGGCAATGACGGCGGCGGTAATGCTCCAATGGGTCAGTCGCACCACCGGGTCCCAGGGTTGAGCGATCTCGGGCGCCGCGCGGGCGCCCGGTTCCACATGATCCGACACGGGATCAGTCCTCGGACTTGATCTTGGTAACGGCCCCGGACGCGGGATCGATGTAGACCTCGTAGCGCTTGGAAGCATCGTCATGGCACTTGGCCTCGATCTGTCCATCCTCGGCTTCGAACTCGTCGACAGTGCATCCTGCGGTTGCGAGCGCCGCCGTCGCGTCCTCTGGGTTTGTGCCGACCACGTCGCCGACAGAAGGCAAAGCGAAGCCGATGGCCGGCGTGAAAGTAAGGCTCAGTGCGAGAACAAGATTCTTGGTCATGTCGTATCCTTTCCGGGATAGGTGATGCGACTGGGCTAGCCGCGGGATTGACATGGCAGGCGAGAGCACGACTTTCGATTGGAGCAACGCTGATCCGGATCGGCATAAGCAGGTGCTTACGACAGAACCGTGCATCGCTACGCTGACAAACTCATGTCCTCTAACAACCGCCGCTTTCGGGCTCTAAGCGGTCATGCGGCGCTGCGGCGGGCTGCGTGCCTATTTTCACGTAAAAACATGAAACTCACGGGCCATAGTCGCCATTCACCGGTTTTCCCGATGCCGCGGTGCTCTGGCCCGAAAGCGGGCGTTCGCGCCGTCGCGCAGCATCGTATCCATCGCGATGGTCCGCTGTGCGGGACTTTGCGGCCATCTGTTATTATCGCGGGCAACGTCCGCTTTCTCAATGAGACGAGCCTTTCTGAAATACCTCGTACTGCGCGTCGAACGCTCGCTTGTAGGCGGGTCGTTCAGTTGCCCGCGCGATGTAATCCATTAATATTGGATATTCTTCCAATATGCCCGAACCCTCTAACCTGCAAATCGCATGAACCATAAGCACATCGGCTGCGCTGAAACCTCCGGCCAGCCAGATCAGCTCTCCCATGGCGGCCGCGAGTTGATCCAGCCGCGTTCGGATGCGGTCATCGACCATGGACAAGTGTTCAACCTGCCAACTCTGGTCGGCCTCAAAATACTTGACGTAATCGCGCTCGACAATCGGAGGCTCGACAGTGTTCAGGGCGGCGAACATCCAGCTTATCGCCCGGGCGCGTCCTGCTTCATCGCTGGGCAACAGGCCAGTGTGACGCTCCGCGATGTGGAACACGATGGCCCCTGATTCGAACAGTGCCACGTCACCATCTTCATAAGTCGGTATCTGACCGAAGGGCTGGAGTGCGAGGTGCGCTGGCTGCTTCATTTCTTCAAAAGTTACCAGGCGCACATCATAGGATTGGCCAACTTCCTCAAGCGACCACCGGACGCGCATATCACGCGCAAGGCCGACACCTTTGTCGGGAGATGATTTGAATGCGGTGATGGTGGGCACGAGTTCTCCGAGGTGAATTTTGGATGAATGCGTTTGAGGCAAGTCTCTTAAAAAGCTAACTTTGCTGCAAAATACGGCATTCGGCAATCTTGGGCTCGAGGCGGTCATGCGGCTTTGCAGCGGACGGCGCCGCTAGCTTGGCTTCTGAAACTGTCGCGGGAGGCTCAAACCCGACTTTCGCTTTCTGGCCCGGCGCTGCGGTGCAACTGCCTCGAAGCCGACGTTGGAAACACTGTACAGCAATTTACACGGGTGATGGTCTGCCGTGCGGACGCCGCAGACTTTCTCTGAGATTGCAAAAATGGCCGCTATTGGACGCCGAGACATACCGCGCGAATGATCTCGATCGGAACCCCAACATTTACTTCGGATTATTTTTGAACGTCCACTAGTGTCCCGATGCCAAGGGGCGAGCGAAGTGCCTATGATGTCATGCGCCCTTGCCAGATCGTTGGAATCTGTTTGCGTGTCTAAATGGCTCGGATGTCTTGTTCTGGACAGGAACCGCTTATGCGCTTCGTGCGGGGAACGTAAAATTCAGTTGCCGCGCGATTGTTGTTTTGTTGCTTGCCGGACGCCCAGTTTCAGTGGCACTGCTCTTCATGAATCGCGAAGGCCTCTCTTCTTGCAAAATACCATTCCCGCCCCGCTAGCGCAGAACTTTGCAGGATCCTCCGCATGAAGTGAGCGGATCCTAGTCCTCTTTATTTGACACCAAACCAGCCTTTCTCAGGCGATGCGCAATGCGTAGAAATTCACTCCGAGCGGTCATGCCTAAGCGCCGCGGGCCGGATTGCGCCAGCTTGCGAAGCAACATGATGCGGCTGGCCCTCGCCGGACTTTCACGCTTCCATCTGGGTTTTGCGCTTTCGACTCGCTTACCGGCCGTTCGGCACGCTTGCGAAATCCAGCGGCGATCAAGCCCGCCGTTCGCGGGACACCGTGCAAACACGCCACTGCTGCGCCAAGACTTGCTTGCGCACAGTGGCGCGAAGATACAGCCATGCCGATGTATCCTTGTTCAGCCGAGATACCCGTAAACGGCCTTGGTGATGCGCGAACGGAGAGCTTGCAGATCGGTTTCGCCAGCCATTGCGGAGCTATTGATGAGTGCTTGGGCCATCGCGACCACGTCCCTCGGTGCATGGCTGCCTGCGCCAGGAAACTGCAGGTACACAATGCCGGAAACGGCCTCAGACAGGAGACGTTCAAGGTCTTGCGCTTCCTCTCCAAGGTTCACCGTCCGCTCTACGTACTCAAGCGCAAGTGCCAGACGAGGTCTCGCGAACTGGTGTTTGATGCCTGCGCCAACCAACCTTTCGATCTTCTCCTGCGGACTGGCTCCACTGTCAGCGATCGCCGCCACATCGGCCAGCAACAGTGATCTTTCCCGTCGAATGAGCGCCACAAGGATCGCCTCTTTATTCGGGAAGTACTGATAGAGCGAGCCGATGCTTACCCCGGCGCGTTCAGCAATCTTGTTGGTCGTCAAAGGCTCAAGGCCAACCTCTTCCAAAAAGCGAGCAACGGCTTCCACAATTGCATCCTCCGTTGCTTTGGCCCGCGACTGGCGCCCTCTTTTTCTTGGTTCGATATTGCCGACCATGGAGTCCTCCAGATGCGAGTTGAGAAACTGAGCAATAGTTCACATTCTTGATCGCAACCGCAATATGGAGAAAACACATGAAACTCACCATCTTTCTGTTGCTCGCGGCGTCGCCGAAGTGGTTGGCGCTTGATCGCTCGGAACGGGATGACATTTCGGATGCGGCTCTGAACGCAGTATTTTGCGACGAGACGATCACATTCCGCTTCTATGACGCCGAAGCGTTTAATGCGCGCGTTTCCGACATCATGGTGATCACCGCCGAAACGGCGACGGCCTACTACTTTGCGATGGAACGCCTGCGCGACACAGCGCTGGTTGCGAATTCCTATTGGCAGATCGTGGATATCATACCGGCTTACGAAGACGGATATCGGGCTTTCAGCAATGCACAATAAATCTATTACTTTCGACGGCGCGAATGTCGTCCTCACAGGGGCCACGCGCGGCATTGGCAAAGCGTTATGCGAACGGTTGATTGCCGAGGGGGCGACGGTTGCTGCAATTGCCCGGGATGAGGCGCACCTCAGGGCCCTTCAAGACAAACTGGGGGAACGTGTGATTCCGTTCCCTTGTGACCTGTCCCGGTCCGGTGATCGCCGACTGATGATTGATGACGTTATTCAGCGTTTTGACCGTTTGGACGGGCTGATCAACAATGCCGGGATACAAACAGAAATGTCTTTTGTCGCCGAAAGCTCTGCAGATCGAGAGATGCGATGGACACAAGAGATCGCAATCAACCTTGAGGCACCGATCTACCTCATCTCAGGCTTGGTACCCTCTATGCGCCGCAGCACCACGCCTTTTGTGGTCAATGTCTCGTCCGGCCTCGCAATCGCGCCGAAAGAGGCCGCGCCTGTCTATTGCGCCACGAAAGCGGGATTGCGGAGCTTCACAAAGGCTCTGAGATACCAGTCACAATCTTCGTGGCACGATCTGCTCGTCGTCGACGTGATCATACCCTTGGTCGATACTGATATGACCCGTGGTCGGGGAAAGGGCAAAATATCGTCCGAGAACGCTGCCTCGGCAATCCTGTCCGGTCTTCGCGCGGGCAAGGAGGAGATTTGGGTTGCAAAAGCCAAGTTTCTCCCTTGGCTGCACCGTCTTGCACCCCGCATGACCGAGCGCATCCTTCGATAGCGGGTAAGTGTACGGCCGGCTTGCGTGCAACGAGCCGCGTTATGTCTTCCCGTTTCATTGCCAATCTCGGAGACGGAGCGGCAATAGTAGCCCATGAGTAGTTTACGGACCCGAAGGGGATTTTCGCCTTCTGAGCCGAAGTTGCATCGTAAGGTCGCCAAATCCGCCATAAGTGCAGTGTGCAACACTTCGATTAGTGGATGGCGGTAGAACGGGCGGAAGGGACTTTCTTTAGAACGCTTTGACTACCGCCCGCCTGACAAAGCCTCGCTTAATGAGGAATAGAGTTTGTCTCTATTTACAAATCCTTGAGCTTAGGAATGCGATGCCTGGAGGCAGTATTGCACGAACTGGATTGCGCTACGAATGGCCCGACAATGGAAACCGCGGCACAATCACAGTGCAAAAATCCGACCGAACGCGATCATCCGCTACCCCCGCGTCATGCCATGCGGCGCTCACGCCAGAAGTCCTCCCGCAACGGAAGCAGACACCGGGATCAGTGGCGTCACCGTTGCCTGGAAATCGTGGTAGAGGTCTTCGCGCGTCGGATAGACGGCGACGCTCAGGTGCCCATCGGCATCCACTTCGTGCCGCCACCCTCCGATTTCGCGGTCGATCAACGTTTCGGCGATATAATCCCAGATCATACGGTAGGTCGCCTCGAACCGGTCTTCGCCTGTTCGTCGATGCAGCATCAACGCCGTGTTCGCGGTTTCAGCCTGAACCCAATACGCCCGGTTCGGAACCGAGATCTCGCCGCACCAGCCGATGGTATAGACCATGCCGGGCTTGCCGTCCGGCGCCCAACCCTGCGCCATTGCCTTGTCGAACAGCGCTGTGGCCTGTGACAGCAGCCACTCCGGCGCATGGCGGTCGCGCGCTAGACAGGCTGCTTCAACCTTGAGAAGCAGGCCGCCCCATTCCGCAAAATGCCCCGGCGTCAGTCCCCATGGCCGCCTATCGTCCGCCTGGTGATCGGCGTCGTAATCGGGAAGCAGCGTCCAGTCCGCATCGAAATGTTCGGGCAGGCGGCTGTCATGCGCTGCCGGGATGTCGTGGCCGAAGCGCCGCGCCATCGATAGTGCCCTATCCAGCCAGCGCTCCTCGCCTGTTGCATCGGCTAGGGCGAGGCAGGCTTCCGTTCCATGCATGCAGCAATTGGCACCGCGATAGGCTTCGGGGTCCGACCAGTCGGCCGCGAAGCTCGGGCGCAACACATCTTCGCCCGCGATCCAGAAGTGAGTATCGAACGTGTCAATTGCGGCGCACATCAGCTCATCGCCGCGCGGTCGTCCGGCCATGGTCGCGGAGGCACCGGCCAGCGCGACGAAAGCGTGAAGATACGCCTGTTTCCGCGAGGGGCCGCTGGCATCGGCGAACCAGCCGCCACGACCGGCATCGCGAAGGGGTCCGTCGAGCAATGCTTCGAGCCCATGATCGGCCAAAGGGGCCGCGCCCGGCACCCCCATAAGGCTCGCCAGCGCGTAGCAATGCACCATGCGTGCCGTGATAATGGATTTCGCGTCTCGTCCACCACGGTGCCGTCGTTGCCGAGCGTTGCAAACCCAGCCGGAACCCGCGCGCGGCGGTAGTGGTCGAGAAGGCGGCGGCCCTCGGCGTGCAACCAGGAGCGGTGGCCTTCCCGGTCCGCCCAGGCGGACCCGAGGTCAGCCATTGGTGATCATCCCACCGTTCACGTGGATCGTCTGGCCGGTGATAAAGCTGCTGTCCTGGCAGGCGAGAAATACGTAGGCAGGGCCCAGTTCGCGCGGCTGGCCCATCCGGCCCATGGGGGACGACATGCTCCTGAGCATTTCCTTGTCGAAATCCTTGAAGACCAGTTGGATCTCGGTGACCACTGGCCCGGGCGCGACCTGGTTGACCCGAATGCCACGGTCGAGCAATTCCAGCGCCAGTGCACGCGTGTAGCTGACGATGGCGCCCTTGGTGGCGGTGTAGGGCACCAGCGCGTCGTTGCCGACATAGGCATTGACGGAGGTGGTGTTGATGATGCTACCGCCCTCGCTCATATGGTCGAGCGCAGCGCGTGTGGTATAGAAAATTCCGTGCATGTTGACGCCAAAGTGCTTCTGCCAGTCGGCGTCGCTGATCTCCGCTTGCGTGTCATATGGCTTCTGCATGCCTGCGTTATTTACCAACACATCTATGCCGCCCCATTGCTTCGCGACGGCCTCCACCGCTGCGGTGCAGCTGGCGCTGTCAGCGGTGTCGCCTTGCAAAACGAGTGCCTCCGCGCCTTCGTTTTCGATGCCCACGCGCGTCTCTTCGGCGCTGTCCTTGTCTGTGTGATATAGAATAGCGACCTTGGCGCCTTCGCGGGCCATATGAAGCGCGACTGCACGACCGATGCCGCTATCGCCACCGGTGATCAGGGCGCGCTTGCCCTTGAGCTTCTCCGCGCCCTTGTAGGCATCCGTAATGTACTCCGCGGGCGGCATCAGGTCGTCGATATGGTCTGTCATCTGAGGGCTCCTTACAAGCTCGCGGCTGCTTGGCAGCTGGCGTAAGTGATTGGGTTTTGCCGAGCGCTTCGAGAGAGGCTCGACCGGCTCTGCCGTTCGTTTACCAAACGCGACATGCGAGCCGTGAGTTCCTAGGAATGCCCGAGGCGATCCGTGACAGGTTGGCGCGCACGTACCGCAGTGCAGCGAAAAGCCCCCTCCCCAAGTTCGACGAATTTCCGCTTCGTCAGACTCGGCAGAGCCAAGGCGCTCTCTCAGCGAAGGTCCGGTTTCCGACCTTTTGGAAGGGCAGCGGTGCAATGATGGGAAATAGAAAGGGACGTCCAAGCTTTGTAGGATTGTTCAAGAGCCGCGTTCGCGAAGGCACTTCTACGCGGCCTGAAGCTGTGCCTTTGCGCGAGAATATGGGAGTTCCTGAGCAGGGCAGGAAGCCTCGGACACTACTTCCGAGGCGGCCTTGACCTACCGACCTGTTCCGTCGTTACTCAGCGACACAATCTGCGAAATATCTGACTTCGCCATTTTCCGCAGTTTCCTGAACCAGCCCGTGTATGTCTGTTTCAAAACCGGGGCATTCGCGGGCGAATTCGCGGTTGAAGCGAAGGTAGTTGACGATTTCCTTGCTGAAGATCTCGCCCGGGACAAGAAGAGGAATGCCGGGCGGGTAGGGGGTAATCAGGCTTGTCGTTACACGGCCTTCCAGATCGTCGATCGCGACCCTTTCGGTTTTTCTGCGGGCGATCTGGGAAAACGCATCCAGTGGCGACATCGCCGGCTGGTGGTCGCCGACGTAGATCTCGGTCGACAGCCGTGCGACGTCGTATTTCGTGTAGAGACGATGGACGTGCTGGGAAAGGTCGTTGAGGCCCATGTGTTCGTACCGCGGCTGCTTGGCGCAGAATTCCGGCATGACGCGCCAGAGCGGCTGGTTCCGGTCGTAATCGTCCTTGCACTGCTGAAGCGCGGCGAGAAGCGTATTCCAGCGGCCTTTCGTGATCCCGATCGTGAACATGATGAAGAAACTGTAGAGACCGGTCTTTTCGACGACGACGCCATGTTCCGTCAGGTACTTCGACACGATGGAGGCCGGAATGCCGGTTTCCTCGAACTTGCCGTCGATGTTCAACCCAGGCGTGATGATCGTCGCCTTGATCGGGTCCAGCATGTTGAAGTTGCGGGCCATGTCGCCAAAACCGTGCCAAGCATCTTCTCCCGAGCTTTCGACGGCCTCGCTGTCGGTTTTCTTCAGCTCCCAATCCTTGGCACGTCCGATGCCGGTTTCGGCCAGCGTGTCGGGTCCCCAGACCTGAAACCACCAGTCATTGCCATATTCCGCATCGACCTCTCGCATCGCGCGCCGGAAATCGAGCGCCTCTGCAAGGCTCTCTTCGACCAGCGCGGTGCCTCCCGGCGGTTCCATCATTGCCGCAGCGACATCGCAGCTTGCGATGATCGAATACTGCGGGCTCGTCGAGGTGTGCATGAGATAGGATTCGTTGAACAGATGCCGGTCGAGCTTTGCTTCTTCCGCATCCTGCACGAGCACGTGGCTGGCCTGGCTGATCCCGGCCAGAAGCTTGTGGACCGATTGCGTGGCGTAGGTCACCGAGTGCTTCGTGCGCTCCCGTTTGCGACCCATGGCGTGATAGGTGCCGTAGAACGGGTGGAAGGCCGCGTGCGGCAGCCAGGCCTCGTCGAAATGCAGCGTGTCGACGTAGCCGTCGAGCAGTTCTTTCACCACCTCGGTGTTGTAAAGCACGCCGTCATAGGTTGATTGCGTCAGGGTCAGGATGCGTGGCTTTACCGTGTCGGGGTCGATGCCGTCCAGCAGCGGGTTGGCCCGGATTTTGGCCTTGATCGCCTCGGGTTCGAATTCGGACTTCTGGATCGGCCCGATGATGCCCCAATGGTTGCGCGTGGGCTTGAGGAAAATCGGGATCGCGCCCGTCATGATGATCGAATGCAGGATCGATTTGTGACAATTGCGGTCCACGAGCACCACATCGCCAGGCGCGACATTGTGGTGCCAGACCATCTTGTTTGAAGTCGAGGTGCCGTTCGTCACGAAGAAGCAGTGATCGGCGTTGAAAATCCGGGCCGCATTGCGCTCGGACGCGCCGATGGCTCCGTTGTGATCCAGTAGCTGGCCCAGTTCCTCGACCGAGTTGCAGACATCGGCGCGGAGCATGTTTTCACCGTAGAACTGGTGATACATCTGCCCGATCGGCGATTTGAGGAAGGCCACGCCACCCGAATGCCCCGGACAGTGCCAAGAGTAGGAGCCGTCCTCGGCATAATCCAGCAGCGCCTTGAAGAACGGCGGCTGGATGTATTCAAGGTAGTTTTTCGCTTCACGGATGATATGCCGGGCAACAAATTCGGGCGTGTCCTCGAAAGCATGGATAAAGCCGTGCAGCTCTCGAAGGACATCGTTCGGCAGATGCCGCGATGTCTTGGTCTCGCCATAGATATAGATCGGGACATCTTCGTTCTTGGCGCGAACCTCCTCGATAAAATTGCGTAGGTTCAGAACGGCCGGGTCGAGATCGGGACCGGGGCTGAACTCTTCATCGTCGATGGAGAGGACAAAGGCAGATGCACGGCTCTGCTGCTGTGCAAATTGCGACAGGTCGCCGTAGCTTGTTGCGCCGAGCACCTCGAAGCCTTCCTTTTCAATGGCCTGTGCGAGCGCTCGAATTCCGAAACCCGATGTATTCTCGGAGCGGAAATCCTCGTCAATGATAACTATGGGAAAGCAAAACTTCATCGGTCTGTCCTTAAGGCGGCCTTTGATCCTTACATGTTCTCAACGCCGGGAAAGACAACGTCAAGGCTGTGAAAGGTTATCGGAAAATCACACCGTACCTCGCAAGTTCTTCTTGCCTTCTGGAATGCAGCCACTTGCCCTTGAACGTGCTGCAAAGGGGCCTGTAACGCGGCCAAAAGGACGGTTTTGGGACGCGATCCGCCACGCTTGTGCGAGGGTTAATTTCTGCCGACATCTTTGACCGTGGGGCTTTGGGCGTCACTGCGCAGCAATCGCGCGCTCACGCAGTGAACCAAAAGCTTCCACTCGCCTTGCCAGATTGCTCTCCCAGAACGGTCAGTAAATTCTCGAGCGAGTTGAGATTGCGCGGGGCGGAATGACTTTTTGTTAGATTGATCCTTTGAGGTTCTCGAAGAATTGCCGCTACTGTTTTTCAGGCGGATAAAGCCTGAACTCTCCGCGCTTATCTGGCGCAAGCGCCAAATCTTGGGCCGTATCGAACTTCATGCATCGAAAAGCGCGGCATATTGGCTTCTGAGCCTTGCCGGCTGTCTGACCTTGCGTTTGTCTTGCCGGTATCAATTGCGCGGTTTACCAATATTAGAAACGAACAGGGGCGGACCGGGATGTCGTTTACACTCAAGCAGTTGCGGTATTTTGTAGCGGTTGCCGAGAGTGGATCGGTCATAGGTGCCGCGCAAACGCTTTCCATATCCCAGTCCTCTGTTACCGAGGCTTTGAAAAACCTCGAGGCCGATCTTGGCGTGAACCTCTTCGAGCGTCATGCGCGCGGGCTCAATATTACCCACAGCGGTCACCAGTTTCTGCGCCATGCGACCAAGATCCTGTCGGATGTTTCGCGCGCGCAGGGCGCGTTTCGAAGGCCACCTGGGACGACCTCCGGACGGCTCAACATCGGCGTGACATCCCTAATGGCGGGCTATGTCATGTCCGATCTCCTTTCGCGCTACCGGCGCATGAACCCCGTGGTGAATGTCTCGGCGCTTGAGGATTCCGGCGAGTATCTTGAACATCTGCTTATCGGGGGTGAACTGGACGTGGCGGTCATGGTGATCTCGAACCTGCGTGACCGGATGGCGCTGCAATCCGAAATCCTCGATGTATCGTCTTTCCGGCTCTGGCTGCCGCTTGGCCATCGTCTTGCCGGGCGCGAGAGCATCGGGCTGGACGACGTGGCGCGCGAGCCGTTGATCATGCTGAATGTCGATGAAATGGAAGAAGAAGCGGTAAAGCTTTTGTCGGCATTCGGGCGGCGTCCGCAGATCGCATTTCGCACGCGTAGCGTCGAGGCGGTGCGGAGCCTTGTCGCCACGGGGGCGGGTGTCGCGCTTTTGCCTGATCTGGTTTACAGGCCGTGGTCGCTCGATGGTGACCGGATCGAAAGTCGCGATGTGTCGGGCGCCCTGCCGATCGTTCAGGTCGGTGTTGTTTGGCGGCGGGGCCTGCCCTTGTCGCAGGCCGTGCGCGATTTCATCTCTCTTGCGCGGATGGGGCAATCTGGCCGACACCTGCGACTTTGACGTGGGCGAGCTATCGGATTTTCCGAATGCTGTTATCTGATTTATGAATTTGCGAACGCAGCAACCGCTTCATATGGTCGAGATGCGGCTGATCTTCCCGGGTGGGATTTCGGACTGCGAGCCGGTGAACGGACCGGGCTTTACTAATCAAAATCTTGGGTATCCGGCGGCGCCGGACCGGTTCTCGATGGGCGGTCCATGAGGTCGCGCGGCCTGCCCACAGGGAGATCGCAATGAAGCAGACATTCATCACCGCCGTGGTGAGTTCCATTACCGCCGCCTCGGTTGCCACCGGTTCGCTGGCGCAGATGACGGAAATCGGAGAAGGCGAGGGAGAGCTCTCTATCGTCGCATGGGCCGGTTACATCGAGCGGGGCGAAACCGATCCCGCTTTTGACTGGGTCACTAAGTTTGAGGAAGAAACCGGCTGTATGGTCTCGGTCAAGACGGCCAATACCTCGGACGAAATGGTCGCCCTGATGAATGAAGGCGGCTTCGACTTGGTGACTGCGTCCGGCGACGCGTCGCTGCGGATGATCGCGGGCAAGCGGGTCCAGCCGATCAACATCGACCTGATCCCGTCATGGGACGCGGTGGATGATCGCCTGAAGGACGCGCCTTGGCACACGGTCGATGGTGTGCACTACGGCACGCCCTACATGTGGGGGCCCAATGTGCTGATGTACAACACCGAAGCCTTCGCCGAAGCGCCGACGTCGTGGAGCGTGGTCTTTGAGGAAACCACCCTTTCGGACGGTCAGTCAAATGCGGGGCGCGTTCAGGCCTATGACGGCCCGATACACATTGCTGATGCGGCCAACTACCTGATGTACCATCAGCCTGATCTGGGCATCAAAGATCCCTACGAGTTGACGCAGGACCAGTATAATGCCGCGCTTGACCTGCTGCGCCAGCAGCGCGAACTGGTCAGCCGCTACTGGCATGACGCCTTCATCCAGATCGACGACTTCAAGAACGAGGGCATGGTCGCTTCGGGCTCTTGGCCGTTCCAGGTGAACCTGCTTCAGGCCGATGACGTGAAAGTCGCCTCGGTTATCCCGGAAGAAGGCGCAACTGGCTGGGCCGACACCACCATGCTGCATGCGGATGCCGAGCATCCAAACTGTGCCTACAAGTGGATGGAACATCAGCTCAGCTCGAACCTGCAATCCGACCTTTCGGTCTGGTTCGGCGCTGTCCCTTCGGTGCCGGCCGCCTGTACGGACGGGCGTGTATGCAGACGCAAGAGGGCTGCGATGCCAACGGTCTTGCCCAGTTTGACCAGATCAAATTCTGGAAAACGCCTGTTGCGCAATGCGAAAGCCAAGACGAATGCGTGCCCTATTACCGTTGGGTATCGGATTACATCGGCGTGATCGGCGGCCGCTGATCCCCTGAAACCCAGCCTGTGTCGCCAAGTTACTGGCGGCACGGGCCAAAACCGGAAGTTTCCCATGTCAGCCGTAGTTTTCGACCACGTGTCGCGCCATTTCGGCGCGGTTCGGGCAGTGGATGGCGTCAGCCTTGCCATCGAAGAAGGTGAGTTCTTTGCGATGCTGGGCCCTTCGGGGTCGGGCAAGACCACCTGCCTGCGCCTGATTGCCGGGTTTGAACGACCGACCGGAGGCGACATCCGCATTTTTGGCGAACAGGTCGCCGATCTGCCGCCATACAAGCGGCATGTGAATACGGTTTTCCAAGACTACGCGCTTTTCCCGCATCTGAACGTGCGAGACAACGTGGCCTACGGGCTGATGATCGCGGGGCAAGGTAAGAAGCAACGCCACAAGGCCGCCGATGAAGCGCTGGAGATGGTGCGGCTTGGCGGATACGGCGCGCGCAAACCGTCAGAGCTTTCCGGCGGTCAGCGTCAGCGCGTCGCGCTGGCCCGGGCCTTGGTGAACAAACCGCGTGTGCTTTTGCTGGATGAACCGCTCGGTGCGCTTGATCTGAAGCTGCGCGAGCAGATGCAGGAAGAACTGAAGGGCCTTCAACGCCAGCTTGGCATCACTTTCGTTTTCGTCACCCACGATCAGGGCGAGGCCCTGTCGATGGCGGACCGGGTGGCAGTCTTCAATGATGGCAAGATCATTCAGGTCGGCGTGCCAGAAGACATTTATTTTCGTCCTGACGTGCCTTTCGTCGCGGATTTCGTCGGCTCTTCCAACGTGTTGCCCGCAGACCTAGTTGCACGTTTGACCGGTCAGTCGCGTCCGGCCGCGATCCGTCCTGAACGTCTGAAACTGGCAGAGAACGGGCCGTTGAGCGCGCAGGTCACCGGGCTCAGCTTTCTGGGGCTGACCACGCGTGTCAGTTTTGAGGCCGAAGGGACGCGGCTGACAGCATTGCTACCACAGGATGCGCCGCGACCCGCCAAGGGCGATACAGTTGCGCTGACATGGGCCGAAGACGACCTGCACCTGATGCGGGCCGGAGCGTGAGCATGGCGCAGACCGACGCCAGCTTGGTGCAGTCCCGGAACGAAGGGCTGGGGGCGCGGCTTTCCGACACGCTCTGGCGGCACCCATCCCTGCTGCTGTTCCTGCTGCTTTTGCCCCCGGTCCTGTGGCTCGGCATCATTTACCTCGGCTCGCTATTTGCCCTTCTCTTGCAGAGCTTTTTTTCGATTGATCACTTCACCGGGATGATCAATTACGAATTCACGCTTCGCACCTATGCAGAACTTTTTACCCCGGCGAACTTCGACATCATCTTGCGGACTGTCCTGATGGCGGCCTGCACCACGGTCGCCTCGGCGATCATAGCCTTCCCAATTGCGTTCTACGCCGCGCGCTACGCAAAGGGACGCTGGAGGGCGGTTTTCTACCTCGGGATCATGATGCCGCTTTGGTCCAGCTATCTCGTGAAAATCTACGCGTGGAAGCTGATCCTTGCCAAGGAAGGCATCCTGACTTGGGCGCTGGAAGGCCTGCACCTTAACTGGCTATTGGATGCTTACCTGTCGCTCCCCGTCGTCGGTGGAAATTCTTTGTCGGTCAGCGTGACGGGCACCTTTATCGTCTTCGTCTATGTCTGGATGCCCTTCATGATCCTGCCGATTCAGGCGGCGCTTGAACGGGTGCCGACGTCGATGCTCGAGGCGTCTGGCGATCTTGGCGCGCGTCCCGGTCAGACGTTTCGCCATGTCCTCTTCCCGCTGGCGTTGCCGGGTGTTGTCGCCGGATCGATTTTCACGTTTTCGCTCACACTTGGCGATTACATCATCCCGCAAATCATTGGCACATCGCGTCTTTTCATCGGGCAGGCGGTTTACCAGCATCAGGGGATTGCCGGTAACATACCTCTCGCCGCTGCTTTCGCTGTGGTGCCCATCGTGATCATGGGATTCTATCTCTGGGGTGCGAAACGCATGGGGGCTTTCGATGCTCTCTGACCGCGCGCCCCTGTCCCTCAAGATCGCAGCGGCCGCCGGATTGATGTTCCTGCACCTGCCGATCCTGCTGATCTTTGCCTATGCGTTCACGACCGAGGAAAAGAGCTTTGCATGGCCGCCGCCGGGGCTGACGCTGAAGTGGTTCGCGGTCACGTGGAACCGACCCGATGTGTGGGAAGCGCTGAGCCTCTCGGTAAAGGTCGCGTCGATCTCGACCGTGATTGCGATGTTTCTTGGCACGCTTTGCGCCGCTGCCGTCAGCCGGACCCGGTTCTTCGGCCGGGAAACCGTATCCCTGTTGGTGATCCTGCCGATTGCCCTGCCGGGTGTCGTCACCGGTATCGCGCTGCGCTCGGCATTCTCTATCGCGGATATCCCCTTCAGCACCTGGACCATCATTCTCGGGCACGCGACCTTCTGCGTCGTCATCGTCTATAACAATGCCGTGGCGCGGTTCCGTCGGACGAGCGGCAGCCTTATCGAGGCGTCGATGGATCTTGGAGCGAACATGTTCCAGACGCTACGTCATGTGATCCTGCCAAATATCGCGACCGCGCTTGTGGTGGGCGGCATGCTCGCCTTTGCGCTGAGCTTTGACGAAGTCATCGTCACCACCTTTACCGCCGGACAGCAGCAGACTCTGCCGATCTGGATGCTTGAAGAATTGGTGCGTCCGCGCGAACGGCCCGTGACCAACGTGGTGGCCATGGTTGTCGTGCTTGTCACCATGCTGCCCATTCTGGGCGCCTATTATCTGACCCGTGGGACCGATCAGGTCGCGGGACAAGGAAAGTAACGGAGGAAACCCATGCAGACCAAGATGCTGATTGGCGGTGCTCAGGAAGCGGGCACAGAAACCGAGGAACAAGTCCTGAACCCCCGGACCGGTGAAGTCATCGTGAAGATGGCAGAGGCGGATATGGATCAGGTCAACCGGGCCGTCGCTGCCGCCCGTGCTGCCTTTCCCGGTTGGGCGCGCACGACGCCGGGCCACCGCTCGGGGCTGTTACTTGCCCTTGCCGATGCCGTCGAAGCCCGGATCGAGGAGTTTGCTCAACTCGAGGCGTTGAACTGCGGCAAGCCGATCAATGAGGTTCGCAACGAGGAAGTCCCCGCCGTGGCTGACTGCTTCCGTTTCTTCGCGGGGGCCGTGCGCAACATGCACGGGCCTCTCGCCGGCGAATATATGGAAGGCCATACCTCAATGATCCGCCGTGATCCGATTGGCGTCGTCGCGTCCATCGCACCGTGGAACTACCCGATGATGATGATGGCGTGGAAACTAGCTCCGGCATTGGCGGGCGGCAATACGGTGGTCATGAAGCCATCCGAACAGACACCGTTGACGGCGCTGCTGATGGCCGAAATCATCGCCGGCATTTTTCCGCAGGGCGTCGTGAACGTGATCGTCGGTCAGGGTGGCAGCGTCGGCAACGCACTGATCAATCACCCCGACGTGGATATGGTTTCGATTACCGGCGATGTCGCGACGGGCAAGAAAGTGCTTCAGGCCGCATCGAAATCGGTCAAGCGCACGCATCTTGAACTGGGCGGCAAAGCCCCGGTTCTGGTGATGGATGATGCCGATCTGAGCCGCACGGTCGAAGGGCTGCGGGCTTTTGGCTATTACAATGCCGGTCAGGATTGTACGGCCGCTTGCCGGATCTACGCCGGACCCAAGATTTACGACAATCTTGTTGCCGATCTGACAAGCGCGGCGTCGTCTATCGTTTTCGACAATGCCGACGACACCCAGAATGAAATCCCGCCGCTGATCTCGCAGCGCCAGCGCGACCGGGTCGCCAGTTTCGTGCAGCGCGCCTCGGAACTAAAGCATATCGAGATCACCACGGGCGGAGACGTCGCCGAGGGTTCCGGATTCTATTACCGCCCCACGGTGGTCGCAGGGGCATTGCAGGAAGACGAAATCGTCCAGCGCGAGGTCTTCGGGCCGGTGGTGTCAGTCACGCGTTTCGATGACGCCGACAAGGCCGTCGCATGGGCGAATGAAAGCCAGTACGGTCTCGCGTCCTCTGTCTGGACCAGCGACATCGGTCGCGCGCTCGATATCTCTGCGCGTCTTCAATACGGCTGCACCTGGGTGAACACGCATTTCATGCTGGTCAACGAAATGCCGCACGGCGGTCTAAAGCAGTCGGGATATGGCAAGGACATGTCAATGTATGCGCTCGAGGACTATACGGTCGCGCGGCATGTCATGATTGCGCACTAAAGATCATTCGACGCGGTGCTTGCATCGCTATTAAATGGTTGATCTGCCTGAAAAGGTTTAGATGCACGGCTGTAATCAACAGCCGTGCATAGTTGTCTTCGCCTGAGGTGATGGGGTCGCGGTTCGGCCCGTTTCCCGTGCAGGGAGAATTATCGCGAAGGCTGGCAAATTTTGCGCGTGTAAACTACCCTTGGAAAAATCTGTAAGGTTTTGCCATTATCGGCAAATACCGGTTTCGCGACCGGGCCGGACTTCTCAAGCGGACAGATCGATGAGCCAACCGAAGATCAGGAATATGGAAGACTTTGCGTCGGTCAGCGGCATCTCGCGGCCTACATTGTCCAAGTATTTCAACGATCCAGCCAGCGTACGCAGTTCAACCCGCGCACGTATCGAAACGGCGCTGGAGCGGTTCGACTTTCATCCCAACATCTATGCGATGAATCAGAACCGGCGGCTGACCAAGAACATCGGGATCGTGGTACCCAACCTGTCTGACCCGTTTTTCGCGGAAATGGCCCGGAATATCGAGAACTGGGTCATCAAAGCCGGTTTCCGTCCGGTCCTGCTTGGCTCGCATGGCGATCCGGAACAGGAGATCGAAAATCTCGACAACCTGCGCCTTATCAAGCCCGCCGGTGTCTTGATGGCCCCGCTTGGAAGGATGTCTTTGGCATCGCGGATCGCGAGTTTCTGCGAGGACGTGCCGACAGTTCTCTTCGATTCCAACATCGACGATATTGGCGAAGCCTTTGTCGGATCGAACAACGTGCAGAGCGTCTGCCTGATTGTCGATTACCTATGCAGGACGGGCCAGCCCCCGGCATTCTTCGAAATGAAAACGCCAGCCAACCCGAATGCCTTCAAGCGGCGCACTACTTATGTCCGGGCAATGGAAGAACTGGGCCACGAACCTCGGCTGATCCAGGTGGATGGAGAAGGTTGGAATCTCGAGGAAATCGGGTTTCGCGAGGGCACCAAGGTGCTGTCCGAAGGAAAGCTGCCTACCGATACCATTCTCTGCAGCAACGATCGCCTTGCGATCGGTGTTCTTTCGGCCGCCTATCAGCTGGGCTTCAAGGTCGGGATCGAGGGGGACTGCGATCTCAGGGTGGCTGGGCACGATGACCATCCTTTCTCCCGCTACACCTGTCCGACGCTGACGACCGTGTCGCAGGATTACGAGGTCATTGCCGAAAAAAGCGCAAAAACCCTGTTCGGACTAATCGAATCGGAAAAGCGGGCAGAGCAGCGGACCGTCACGATGCTTGATGGAAAGCTCGTCATGCGAGGGTCAGCCTAAGCATATGTAATCGCAGGTTTCTGCAAATAAATTTACGCGCGTAAATTTAAAATTGACGCGGCGATATGTTTTCCATTAGCGTATCCGGACAACATCCAAACCATAGGGAGGAGCCGGATGTCCTTGAGAAACGCATTCCGTGCGGCAACGGCGCTGTCGGTCCTGGCCACCAGCGCGGCATATGCCGAGACCATCACCATTGCGACAGTCAATAACGGTGACATGATCCGCATGCAGGGTCTGACCGATGACTTCACCGAAAAGACGGGTCACGAGGTCGAGTGGGTTACACTGGAAGAAAACGTGCTGAGACAGCGCGTCACGACGGATATTTCCGCCAAGGGCGGTCAGTTCGACATCATGACCATCGGCATGTACGAAACGCCGATCTGGGCAAAGAACAACTGGCTCGTGCCGCTCGATGATCTTCCCGCTGGATATGACGTGGACGATCTGTTGCCGGCCATGCGCGGCGGCCTGTCGCTGGACGGCACACTATATGCCGCTCCGTTCTACGGCGAAAGCTCGATGATTATGTACCGCACGGACCTGATGGAAGAGGCGGGGCTGGAAATGCCTGACGCTCCGACCTGGGAATTCGTGGCCGATGCGGCGCGCAAGATGACCGACAAGGACAACGAGATCTACGGCATCTGTCTGCGCGGCAAGGCGGGCTGGGGCGAGAACATGGCCTTCCTGACCGCGACCGCGAACTCCTTTGGGGCACGTTGGTTCGACGAGGACTGGACGCCCCAGTTCGAAACCGAAGCATGGTCGAACACGCTAAACTTCTACATCGACCTGATGAACGATGCCGGACCTCCGGGCGCATCCAACAACGGTTTCAACGAAAACCTGTCGCTGTTCCAGCAGGGCAAATGCGGCATGTGGATTGACGCCACCGTGGCTGCTTCCTTTGTGACGAACCCGGACGATTCCTCCGTGGCCGACAAGGTTGGCTTTGCACTGGCTCCGGATGCGGGTCTTGGCAAGCGCAGCAACTGGCTCTGGGCATGGGCGCTGGCAATCCCGGCAGGCACCCAGAAGGAAGACGCTGCCAAGGAGTTCATCAACTGGGCGACCTCCAAGGAATACATCGAGCTCGTGGCTTCGAAAGAAGGCTGGGCCAACGTTCCTCCGGGAGCGCGGACCTCGCTTTATGAAAACGCGAATTACAAGGACATCCCTTTCGCCAAGATGACGCTCGACAGTATCCTCTCGGCGGACCCGAACAACCCCGCGGTTGATCCGGTGCCCTACGTCGGTGTCCAGTTTGCGGCCATTCCCGAATTTGCGGGTATCGCCACTCAGGTAGGACAGGAATTCTCGGCTGCATTGGCCGGTCAGCAAAGCGCAGAAGAAGCTCTCGAAAAAGCTCAGGCGCTGACCGTCGATGAGATGGAAGCCGCAGGATACTAGTCCTCCTCCCTGGCCAGAGGGTATCGAAGTCTACCCTCTGGCCCTTTTACCTACGCTGCCAAACGCCAAGGTGACGGCATAGTGCCGTTCAGCGATGGAGGTATGATATGGCCACCCAGCATTCGCGGTCCGCTGCGCGTACCATGATGGCTCCGGCGGTAATCCTGCTCTTGGGCTGGATGCTTGTACCGCTCCTCATGACACTGTGGTTCTCTTTCAAGAAGTACCTGCCGCTACGTGGTGGCGATCTTGGATGGGTCGGGTTCGACAACTACGTCCGCTTCATCTCCTCAAGCTCTTTCTGGCCCAGCGTTCAGGCGACCCTGATCATCGTTGGCGGCGTTCTGGCGATCACCATCATCTTTGGTGTGCTGCTGGCCATTCTTCTGAACCAGCCAATGTGGGGGCAGGGGATCGTTCGCATTCTGGTCATTGCCCCGTTTTTCGTGATGCCGACCGTGTCGGCGCTCGTCTGGAAGAACATGTTCATGGATCCCGTGAACGGACTTTTCGCACATCTGTGGAAATTCTTTGGCGCCGAGCCGATTTCGTGGCTGTCCGAAGCCTCGCTGCAATCCATCATCCTGATCGTAAGCTGGCAGTGGCTGCCTTTCGCGACGCTCATCCTGCTGACCGCGATACAGTCGCTCGACAGCGAACAGCTTGAAGCCGCCGAAATGGACGGGGCCTCGCCGCTCTCGCGCTTTGGCTATATCACCCTGCCACACCTGTCGCGGGCGATCACTGTTGTCCTGCTGATCCAGACGATCTTCCTCTTGTCTATCTTCGCCGAGATATTCGTCACCACCCAGGGCGCATTTGGCACCAAGACCCTGACGTACCTGATCTATCAGCGGGTACTCGAAAGCCAGAACGTCGGGCTCGGCTCCGCCGGTGGCGTCTATGCCATCATCCTCGCCAATATCGTTGCGATCTTCCTGATGCGCATCGTCGGCAAGAACCTGGACGCATGAGGAGGCTGGAATGGCACGCGCAGTAACACCACAACGCAAGGCCCTGAACACCGCCATCGCATGGGGGATCGGCCTGCTGATATTCTTTCCAATCCTCTGGACGATCCTGACCAGCTTCAAGACCGAGGCGCAGGCCATTAGCGACCCGCCGGTTTTCCTGTTCTTCGACTGGACGCTGGAAAACTACTCGGTCGTGCAGGAACGCTCGGACTACATGCGCTTCCTCTGGAATTCCGTGATCATCGCGGGCGGCTCGACCATCCTTGGTATTATCATCGCGATCCCTGCCGCATGGTCGATGGCCTTTGTGCCCTCCAAGCGGACCAAGGACATCCTTCTCTGGATGCTGTCGACCAAGATGCTGCCCGCCGTCGGGGTTCTTTACCCGATCTACCTAATCTTTATCCGGATGGGCATTCTGGATACGCGGATGGGTCTCGTCGTGGTGTTGATGCTCATCAACCTGCCGATCATCGTCTGGATGCTGTACACGTATTTCCGCGAAATCCCCGGCGAGATACTCGAAGCCGCGCGAATGGACGGCGCTTCGCTCAAGGAAGAAATTCTTTACGTGCTGACGCCGATGGCGATGCCGGGCATTGCTTCGACCCTGCTGCTGAACATCATCCTAGCCTGGAACGAAGCCTTCTGGACGCTGAATCTGACGGCGGCTAAGGCGGCTCCGCTGACGGCCTTTATCGCCAGCTATTCCAGCCCCGAAGGGCTGTTCTACGCGAAACTTTCGGCGGCTTCGACGATGGCAATCGCACCTATTCTTATCCTCGGATGGTTCAGCCAGAAGCAACTTGTAAGCGGCCTGACGTTTGGCGCTGTGAAATAAGGAACGGGAATGTGGGACAAATAAAGCTTGAATCCGTCACCAAGAGTTTTGGTCCGGTCGAAGTCATTCCTCCACTGGATCTGACCATTGAAGACGGCGAATTCACCGTTTTCGTAGGCCCCTCGGGGTGCGGAAAATCCACGCTCCTGCGCCTGATCGCCGGGCTTGAGGATATCACCTCGGGCAAGATCAGCATCGACGGGCAGGATGCGACCCATGTGCCCCCGGCGAAACGTGGCCTCGCCATGGTTTTCCAGTCCTATGCGCTTTACCCGCATATGTCGGTGCGCAAGAACATCGCCTTTCCGATGAAGATGGCAGGCGTGCCGGTCGAGGAACAAAACCGGCGCATCGAAGCTGCGGCCGCCGCCCTGAACCTGACGGATTACCTTGATCGTCGCCCGGGCCAGCTTTCCGGCGGGCAGCGCCAGCGTGTGGCTATCGGTCGTGCCATCGTTCGTGAACCCGGAGCTTTCCTTTTCGACGAACCGCTGTCGAACCTCGACGCCGCGCTGCGCGTGGGTATGCGGCTTGAGATTTCCGAATTGCACAAGCGTCTCAAGACGACCATGATCTACGTCACCCACGATCAGGTCGAAGCGATGACGATGGCCGATAAGATCGTTGTGCTGCAGGCTGGCGTGATCGAACAGGTGGGCAGCCCGCTCGAACTCTACCGCGCACCAAGGAATGTGTTCGTCGCCGGTTTCATCGGCTCACCAAAGATGAACCTGCTGACCGGACCCGAGGCTGCGAAACACAATGCTCACACCATCGGCACCCGGCCCGAACACATCGCGATTTCGCAGACCGAGGGAACGTGGTCCGGTACGATCGGCGTGTCCGAGCATCTTGGATCCGACACATTCTTTCACGTCAAATGCGACGGCTTCGACGACCCGCTGACCGTGCGGGCCGGTGGTGAGGTTGCCCTCAAATACGGCGACAAGGTTTTCCTGACACCGGATCTGACGCAGCTTCACCGCTTTGATGCTCAGGGCCTGAGGATCGCGTGAACCGGCTTGCGGGAAAGACGGCGCTAATCACGGGCGCCGCGCGCGGCATCGGGCGCGCTTTCGCACAGGCTTATGTCGGTGAAGGCGCAAAGGTCGCGATTGCCGATATCGATATCGACCGTGCGAGAGAGGCCGCGACCGCGCTGGGCAAAGCGGCGATGGCGGTCGAACTGGACATCAGCAACCAGTCCAGCATCGAAGAGGCCGTGGACGCCACGATTGCCGGTTTCGGTCACATCGACATTCTGATCAACAATGCGGCGATCTTTTCCGCCGCGCCAATTGTCGACATCACCCGCGCCGATTTCGATCGCGTGTTTCAGATCAATGTGGCCGGAATGCTCTTTATGTTGCAGGCGGTCGCGCGGCACATGATCGAGTGCGGACAGGGTGGCAAGATCATCAATATGGCAAGCCAAGCCGGTCGCCGCGGCGAACCCTTGGTCGCGGTGTATTGCGCCAGCAAGGCTGCCGTCATCAGCCTGACGCAATCCGCAGGGCTGGACCTTATCCGCCACGGGATCAACGTCAACGCGATCTCGCCGGGTGTCGTCGATGGGGAGCACTGGGACGGCGTGGATACCTTTTTCGCGAAATACGAAGGCAAGGCACCGGGACAGAAAAAGAAGGAAGTCGGCGGGGCAGTTCCCTTCGGTCGTATGGGAACGGCCGAAGATCTGACAGGTATGGCGGTATTCCTTGCCAGCGAGGAAGCCCGTTATGTCGTCGCCCAAACCTACAATGTGGACGGCGGTCAGTGGATGAGCTGACAGGCCAGTTGCAGGATACAGGAATATGAAACTCTCAGATGCAACACTCGGGGAACTGCCGGACGATGTCCTGCGCCCGACCTATAACCGCAAGGCGCTGAAGCCCGGTATCGTGCATATCGGACTCGGCAACTTTCACCGCGCGCATCAGGCTTGGTATCTGCACCGGCTGATGCAGCAGGGGTTGGCTCTGGACTGGGCGATCATCGGCGCCGGGGTGCGGTCTTATGATATCAACATGCGTGAAAAGCTGCTTGCGCAGGATTGCCTGACCACGCTGGTCGAACTCGACCCGTCGGGTACATCGGCAGAAGTGACCGGCTCTATGATCGACTACCTGCCTATCGAAGAAGGCAACGGCCCGCTGATCGAGGCGATGGCCGACCCGTCGATCCGCATCGTCGCGCTGACGGTGACAGAGGGGGGCTACTACACCGACTCTGCGACGGGAAAACTGGATTTGAACCATCCGGATATCCAGCATGACATTTCCCGACCCGAGGCGCCGCGCTCGGTCTTTGGTGCGATTGTCGCCGCGTTAGGGCTTCGCCGTGACGCAGGACTTTCGCCGTTCACGGTGCAAAGTTGCGACAACCTGCAAGGAAATGGGGCGATTACCCGGAACGCGGTGGTAACGCTTGCCCGGGAAATCGACGACGGACTTGCGGATTGGATCGACGAACAAGGGGCCTTCCCAAATTCCATGGTCGATTGCATCGTGCCGGCGACCGGCCCTGATGAGATCGCGCTGGCAAGCAAAATGGGGATCGAAGACGCCGCGCCGGTCACCCATGAGAATTTTCGTCAATGGGTAATCGAAGATGACTTCAGCGCGGGGCGTCCTGACTGGGACAAGGTCGGCGCGACCTTTACGGATGCGGTGCACGATTACGAGACGATGAAGATCCGCATTCTGAACGCCGGCCATCAGGTTATCGCGAATGCAGGTGAATTGCTTTCTGTTGCGACCATTGCAGAGTGCATGGCGCATCCGGCCATCAGGTCACTTTTTGCAAAGGTCGAAAGCGAAGAGATTGCCCCTTACGTTAAACCTGTTCCGGGTATGACACCTTCCGCTTATGTCGAGCTGATTGAGACCCGGTTTGCCAACCCGGCCATCCATGACACCACAAGGCGCGTCGCTTTCGACGGGTCTTCCCGGCACATGGGCTTTGTGCTTCCGATCCTGCGTGACGCGCTTGCTGCAGGTGGTCCGATCAGCGGACTCAGCCTTGTCGAAGCGCTCTGGGCAAGGATGTGTGCCGGCGCGCGAGAAGACGGAACGTCGATTGCGCCGAACGATCCGCAGTGGGAGGCACTTTCCGCGATGGCGTTGGAGGCTAGGGAAAACCCGGAACGCTGGATCGGTCAGGCAAAGATCTATGGTGATCTGGCTGACGATCCGCAGTTCTCGGCGGAATTCACCAAGTGGCTCAATCTGATATGGTCGAAAGGCACTGTTTCTGCAATCGACGCATATGTGGCTGGCTCCTGAATCGGGTTATGGTGCAAGACACCTGACGTCAAAAATCTTTACCCTTTAAAAGGGTTTTTCAGCCAAGGAAGCAAGATGATCCTGTGTTGCGGCGAAGCATTGATCGACATGATCCCGGAACAACTGGGTGACGGCCGGACCGGCTTTGTACCCCATGCGGGCGGCGCGATCTTCAACACCGCCATTGCGCTTGGACGACTGGGGGTCAACGCCGGGATGCTCACGGGGCTCTCGACGGATCTGTTCGGTCAGCAACTATTGACTGAACTGCAGGCAAGCAACGTGGATACGTCAACGATTGTAAGGTCAGAGCGGAACACGACTCTGGCCTTCGTTCATCTGGCTGATGGGCAGGCAACCTACGATTTCTTTGACGAAAACTCTGCTGGGCGCATGCTGCAGTCAGAAGATCTTCCGGAAATCTCTGCTGACGTATCGGCCATGTATTTCGGAGGTATCAGCCTTGCCTGCGAACCCTGCGCCGACACTTATGCGGAGTTTCTCCTTCGTAAGGCGCCCGACTGCGCAATCGTGCTGGATCCGAACATCCGGCCCGCCTTTATTCAGGATGAAGCCCGCTATCGCGCCCGGATGGCCACGATCATTTCGGAATGTGACATCGTGAAGGTTTCGGATGATGATCTTGGATGGATGACGGGAGACACGGGCGCTGGACTTCGTGATCAGGCGGATCAGATGCTTGCGCAGGGCGTTTCTCTAGTCATCGTCACACAAGGTGCCAAAGGGGCGACCGCGTTTCACGTCGAGGGTTTCGAGGTTTCGGTGCCTGCGGCACCGGTGCGCGTTGTCGATACCGTTGGAGCAGGCGATACGTTCAACGCCGGGCTGATGGCGCAGTTAATCAATGGCGGTGATCTGACCAAAGCGGGCATTCGAGTCTTGACGCCCGACAAGGTGCGGGCGGCGCTGCAATTCGGCGCCAAGGTGGCTGCCGTTACCGTTTCAAGGGCCGGCGCTAATCCGCCATGGGCATCCGACCTTTCTAACTCCTGATGTCAGGCCTCACGCGGGCGGTTGTGTTTGCCGCATGGGGCCAACAGGCTTGCGGTACTGTTTCTTGGCGCGACAGAAAATCTTTCGAAAAACTGCGCGCCTCCAAAGCCTTGCGCCGTTATTACTCTTTTGCCTATTCCCGGTCACTCACGTCGATGCAAGCGGCTCCCCCGAACGATCAGCATAGGATAAACAACTGCGATGGTTTCTAACGGCGCGGCACCGCTACGGCGAACGGGTTGGGTTGCGCACGAACTCTACTCTCTGAACTGGGCCGGTTCTTTTGAGCGCGACACCTTTGCTCATGAGCGGTTACGACCCGGTGTCTAACCTTACCTTCAGCTCGAGGGATCGGTCACGCCGCATCGCGATAACTACTGCTTCCTGAGCTCAAAGCGGGGCATGACCACGCACTCGACCCTTAAGCATCCGAAAAGCCGGGTTAATATCTCGTTTCGCTCGGCAGATCCGATCAAGTATCCGGATATCAATCCGAAGTAGCTCTTATCGCACCTGTCGGGCACAGAACTGGCTACGCTGATCGAAGCGATCCGCATCCAGCGTCGCTTGGCCCAGAGTGGAGCGCTCAAGGATCTTGTGGACGGAGAAATGTCCCCGCTGGCGATGCCCAGACCGGTGAAGAGTTTGAAGCCGTTATTCGGAGCCACTGCATGACAATCTATCATCAGTCGTCGACCTGTCGAGTTGGGACGGACGCAGCGGCAGTGGTCGACCGCGCGACGCTGAAGTTCCACCGTATCGAAAGGCTTTGCGTTGCCGATGCCTCGGCAATTCCCGAGATGGCGTCAGGCAATCTCAACACCTCGACGGTCTTGATCGCCGAACGTGTCGCTAGTTCGACCCGGTCTTGATCTGTTGCCCGAAAGGTCACTGTGTAATCTCAGGCGGCCCTTACTGCCGCGCTGCATTTCTGTCTCCCCGATGCGACGCGCCAAGTAAGAGTTTACGGCGCGCGTTTCGCGCCTTGATCATTTTTTCTGCTTCAGACTTTCGACCGGTGCACTCCGCACCTTTTCCGCAGCACCCAGAAACTGGGCGATTTCCGGCACGCGGCGCCGGTCCTGCCGGATGATCACGTTTTCAACGAAACCGATCTTGCCATGCCTCATCGTGATGCGCCGGTAGGCGATCCGGTGATCCGGCGGGCATTCGGAACCTGCGCAGAATGCGATCCCCAGCCCCTTGGCAACGGCCTCACGCACCACTTCGGCGCCCTCAATCTCGATGACACGTCGAGGCTGAATATTCTCCAGTGACAGCGCCCTTTCGATCAGCGCCCGCGTGCGCGAACTCTTTTCCCGCATAACCAGAACGCGTTGCGCCACCATCTCGATCGGAAACCGGTTCTGCTTGGACAGGGAATCCTCGCTTGGCAGCGCGACCCACAATTCCTCTCGTTTGACCGGTTGCACATGCAGGGCGGTACCAATCATCGGATCGACTGCAATGCCCACATCAGCTCGCATGTCCTGCACGGCTTCGACCACGCCTGCCACGCTGTCCTTTCGAATCGAAATCTGCAGGTCCGGCGTTTCTTCGAGCATAAGGGAGACGATATGAACGGCGAGCGCCGGAGAGTCGCTCACAATCCTGAGGCGACCGTTGCCCGCGCTCGGCCGCCGCTGCAGTAATTCTTCAACCTCTTTGGCCGCGAACATTAATGTTTTGGTTACAGAGTACAGCTCCCTCCCCGCGTCGGTCAGCACCAGCCCCCGGCCACGTTTTTCCAGCAGCCTAAGCCCGTGACGCTGCTCAAGCGCCTTCAAATGCTGTGAAACAGTGGGCTGTGAGACCCCCAGAACTTCCGATGCCCGCCGAACGCTGCCTTCCTGGGCCACAAGGCTGAACGCCCGGATCTGCTGATAATTCATAGGTTCCCCCTAAGTTTTCGGGAGGAATAAACGATTTGATCGAAGCTTTTGTGACCGTCAAGCCAGTGACAGATCTTTCGGCCGCGCTTTGTGACGGCCAGTCATCAGGGGCTAGACATGACCACCGAACTCACCTTCCACGCCTTGGGCACAACCAGCGAATTTGGCATCGACGCGATTGCAGGAGTCGACGCCTCGGTTCTGGCGTTTGACAAGCTGACATCCGACCAGTCCGTCCAGATCCTGCCGGACAGCGATGAACCGATCCGCGAATACGCGATGATCATGGATGTTTACCTTACGCCGCCGTCCAGCGGTTACCTCGGTCTGATCCAGACCGGGTCGGGCGATGCCGATCTTTTCCTGAAAGGCTCGGGCGCGACGGCGAGTATCGGCATCAGCGGGCAGTACAGTGGTGAAATCGCCTACAACCAGTGGGTCCGGCTGGCGTTCAGCGTGCAGATCGAAGGCGCGGATACGATCATCACTACCTTTGCGAACGGCGTTCAGATCGGTTCGCTCAACATGGGCGAAACCGATCGCTGGACGATCGACCCGCTGCTCGGGCTGCGCCTCTTCACCGATAACGATGGCGAAACTTCGTCAGGTTTTGTGTCGTCCATCTTTTTGATGCAAGGATCGCAGCAGGCAAGCGATGTGGCCGAGGCGCTTGCTGCCATCCCGACACCATCCGCAGACGGGTTCTTTCCGGCTGACCCGACTGGCTCCTCGGTCGAGATCAATTTTAACAACGAGACGATCAATACGAAATACGGCAGCGCCGATGTCATCCTCGAAGGATCCGGTTACCGGACGGGCGTCGCCAGTGGGGATAGCACCATCGGCAACGCAGCCGAATTGGGTGTCCCGCTGCCGGGAGGTGACGCGGTGATCCTGAACTACGCGGCCTTCGCTTCTGATGAGGGTCTCCATATCGATCTGGCCGAAAACGCGGGTGACCTGACCAGCTTTACGATGGTGTGGGACATCAATACCTCGGATACAGGTGGCTATCAGGCCCTGCTTCAGCTGGGCGCGGACAACACCTCGGACGGCGATATCTTTATCAACGGCAGCGGCGGTATCGGCATCAGCGGTAACTACACGGGCACCGTGCCCGCGAACGACTGGGCGCGGATCGCGATCTCGGTCACCGATAACGGCAATGGCACATCGACCCTGTCGAAATACATCGATGGCACGCTGGTCGGCACCCAGTCAGTCTCGACGCAGCGTTTCACCGTCGAAGCGGCGACTGGCTTCAAAATCCTGACCGACAATGACGGCGAAACGGCCAAGGGTTACCTTGCCCATTTCGGACTGCTCGATCGCGCATTGGGCGACAGCGAAATCGCCGCCCTTGGCGGTGTCACGCACGAAGGACCGTTCAGCGGTGTTCCCGGCGCCGCACAATTCGGTTTCGACGATTATGTTCCGTCCATAGAAAGCGGTTTCGGCAATGTCGAGCTGATCGACACAACGCCCGTCGATCCCGGCGAAATGACCGTCAACGGAATCAAGGACATGCTGGTCGCAACAAGCGATGCCGCGCAGGAATACGACCTGACCGAGGTCTTCGGCGCGGGCGCGACCGATTTCACTGTCATGAACTCCAACGGCGAGGCGGTCAACGCGACCATCCAGGACGGTATCCTGACGCTCGCCTTCACGGAACTGGGGCTGGCCGACCTCACCGTCACCGCGCTCAACGCAGCTGGTCAGGAAGTCGAAGACAACATCCGTGTCCGCGTTGCTGGTGAGGGTGCCTATACCATCGCCATCCTGCCGGATACGCAGGATTACACCTCCAACCCCGGGATCGAGCATATCTTTGGCGAGATCACGCAATGGCTGGCGGACAATGCCTCAAACAAGGGCATCAACTTTGTGGCCAACGTGGGCGACGTCAGCCAGTGGTCCTCGACGAGCCAGTTCGACATCGCCAGCGCGGCTTACGATACGCTGCGTCAGGCCGGGGTCAGCTTTTCGGTGGTGCAGGGCAACCACGATATCGTCAATAGCGCCGGTGACATCCGCAACACGTCGAACTTCAATAACGCCTTCTCGATTTCCTACATGTCCGAAGACCCCAGTTTTGGCGGCGTCTACGATCAGGAACCGGATCGCTACGACAATAACTACCATCTCTGGACTGCGGATGACGGCACCGAATGGATCGCCATCAACCTCGAATTCGGACCGCGCGACGACGTGCTGCGCTGGGCCGATGACGTGCTGACGCAATATGGTGATCGCAAGGCGATGATCATGACGCACAGCTACAACAACTTCAACGGCCGCCATGATCCGCTCGGCGGGCCGCTCGAAGGTGAAGGTGCCGGATACGATTACTGGCTTAGCGACGATCCGCAGGGCACATGGGACGGCGAGGAAATCTGGCGCGATGTGGTTTCGTCGCACGCCAATGTTGTCTTCGCCTTCGGCGGTCACATCTTTGGCGATGGCGCCGAGACGGTCGTTTCCTATAACGATTATGGCAACCCAGTGTACCAGTTCCTGCTGAACTATCAGAACGGCGTCGCGCTTGAGGCGACAAATGGCGGCAACGGCGGCAATGGCGCGGTCCGTCTGGTCACGGTCGATCCGGAAAATGACGCTTTCTATACCGAGACCTATTTCACCGAGCTGGATGAATACTTCACCGCGTCACGCGGATCGAGCGAGCAAAGCCGCGATGGCCTGACCGGCGATTACGTCGGCCATCAGGAAGAATTCTACAATGTAGATCTGGGCGAACGCAAAGCGCAGGTCGAGGCAGAGGCGGGGGCCGACAAGGTCGTCACCGCCGACGCCGGCGACTCCATTGCCAAGGTCAGCCTTAGTGCCGATGAGACGACGAACCCGCAGGACGATGTCGTCTCCTACACTTGGACAGATGAGGACGGGAAAGTCATCGCAACTGGCGAAAACGTCGAGGTAGATCTGCCGGGCGGGGTCAACGATCTGACGCTCACGGTCGAAACGGCAGAAGGCGTGGTTCATTCGGATGAGCTTCGCGTCATCGTCGCCACGGACAAGACCTATCTGGTCGAAACCTTCAACGATGGCGATGCCGCTGGCTGGGGTCTCGTGAACGTGGCTGAACCCGTGCAAAAGGTGAACTTCGGCACCGATACCGGCTATGGTCTGCCGCAGATCGGCTCGGGGGCCACACCGGTCATGAAACTTGACGCGCTGAACCCTGACGAAGGCATCCTGATCAAGCCGGACATGACCGGCAAGGTCGCCAACTATACGCTTGCCTACGACATGTATCTGCCGTCGGGGCAGGGGTCCTGGGCGGCGCTTTTGCAGACCGATGTGAACAATGGCTCGGATGGAGAGCTGTTCTTCAACCGCGTCGCCAGCGATACCGCCGGTCTGGGTATCTCTGGCAATTATCCGGACAGCATCAGCTATGACAGCTGGAACCGCGTGATCGTCACGGTCGAAATCAACGACGCAGACCAGCAGATCATGCGCAAATTCGTGAACGGCACGCTTGTCGGCGAACAGACCCTGCAATCCGACGCCTCGGAAGGCACGCGATGGACCATCGACGCGGACACCGGGTTCCTGATCTTCGCGGATGAGACGAATGAGACCAGCGATCTCTATGTATCCTCCTTCGGTTTCACTCCCGAAGTGCTGGACGACGCCACCATCGCCGGGCTGGGCGGTGTTTCGTCCCAAGGCGCCCTGACCGGCACACAGACTGCAGGCGCAATCCAGTTGTCCTTCGACGGCGCGCTGGACGACATCACCGCAGGCTCCGGCGAGGCCAGCGAAATCGACCTCTCGGGCGACTCCAGCACCGGCGACTTCTTTGTCAAAGGCAGCGCGCGGGACGAAGACAGCACCATCGATAACCCCCAGGGCGCGTTCTTTGACATGTCCAACAACGCCGACAATCTCGTGCTCTGGGAAGAAGGCGACTGGGACGACATCACCATGGAAGTCACCATGCGCTCGATGGATGACGACACGATGGGCGTGGCCTTCAACTTTACCGATAAGGATAACCACTACCTTCTGACGCTGGATAACCAGACCAATACGCGTCAGATCATCCGGGTCGAAGACGGTGCCGAAACCGTCATCGCTATGGAGGCTGGCGGTTATACCTTCAACGTCGAGCAGGATCTCAACCTCAGCAATGTCGGTGGTCGTATCACGGTCACGCTGGATGGTGTCGCGCTCTTTGGCGGGGCGGTCGTGGACGATGCGCCGCTCAAGGGAGGCACCATAGGTCTCTACTCCTCCCATCAGCACAGTTCGATCTTTGACGATGTTGTCGTCTCTGCGCCCGAACTGACCGCCGAAGCCGGGCCCGAGATGCTGGTCATCGACTGGGATCGCGACGGGGTCGAACAGGTGAGCCTGAACGGGGCCTCCTCGGTCCTCCCTGAAGGCGATGAAAAAGCCAAATGGTCCGGCACCGATGTCACCAAGAAAGGGCTGGTTGCAACGGCTACGGCCAATGCCGGTCGCAACGCCTACACGCTCGATATCGACGGTCAGTCCTCAAACGAGCTGATCGTGAATGTCGCCACCGGCGACAGGCTGATCGCGGCGGACCGGTTCGAAGACGGCAACTTTGAGGGCTGGAAGATCATCGATACCACGGAAATCGGCGGCCCGGCCAACTGGGAGGTGATCGACGGTGCACTGACGGAAACCTCCGGCGCCTACAGCCGCGAACTGACCTGGGCCGGGGCCAGCGCCTCGGACGTCTGGCAGCGCGGCTGGTCACCGCTCGGCGATGGTACCTACGCCCTGCACAAGGGCAGCTATGCGCTCTGGGAAGGCAACACCGAGCTGACCGATTACGTCATCAGCACGGATGTCGAGGCGACTCCCGGTTCGGTCGGGCTGATGCTCAACTACGTCGACGAAAACAATTACTACAAGCTCGAGATCGACCAGCGGGTGGGATTGTTTACCTTTGTCGAGGTCGTCGACAACTATGAATCGATGCTGACCCGCGGAGCAATGACCTATACGCCCGGCGAGGCATTCAAACTCGAAGCGCAGATCGTTGATGGCATGATCTCGGCCAAGGTCGATGGCCATGACATCTTCGCCTACGATCTCGAAAACCACGAAATCGAAAGCGGCGCGGCCGGCGTTTGGTCCTGGGGCGCTGCCGGGACCAGCTTTGACAATATCGCCATCGTCGATCTGTCCTCCGACTTCCAAAGCGAAATTCACGGCACCGACCGCAACGACCGTCTGGTCGGGACCGATGCGGATGACCTGATCTTCCTTGGCGCCGGTCGGCTCGACCGGGCCGAAGGCGGGGCAGGTGCGGACACCTTTGTTTTCGGGGCCGAGACCATGAACGGGATGCGCGAAACCACGCGCCTCACCGATTTTGAGGCAGGTGTAGACGCGCTCGATCTCGACGCGGCGGACATCAACCGCTTCAAGGAAACAGGCAACAGCGTGATGCTCTGGATCGGCGAAGACAACGACCAGATCATCATTTCCGGTATCGACAGTTTCGACCAGCTCACCTTTGCCTGAGCCGGATCAATGGCCAGCCGGGGTGCGGCTGGCCACCTTCTCCCTCCAACTCAAGAGACGTAAAATGAAGATTAAATCAACCATTCTGGCGGCTGCCGCCCTTTTGCTGGCGGGTCTCATGCCCGCTCAGGCCACTACCGTGACAGATACCTCGGCTGAGGTAATGCTCTACGCCGGTGACATCATCGCTGAATCCTATGCGCCCGTCTCCGATACGGCCGGTTTCGATCCGGTCTATGCACTCGTCTCTGGTGGCATCCTCGGTTTCGATCCGGCTTTCGTGCTGTCGCTCGAAGATGCAAGCGGCGAGGTCATCTACGGTGAAACCGACAGATATCTTTTCGATGGCGACGCGACGCTCAGTTTCCTCTTCGACATCACGGGCAGTGCGGCATCGCAATTCGGGTCTTCCCTGAACCTTTCGTTCCTGTTCGATGACAGCATCACCGATCCCTTCGGCGACCTGACCGACATCTACACCACGGCCACGATGGTCATCTCTCCTGTAAGTGTCACCAACGTCCCGCTTCCCGCCGGACTGCCGCTCTTGGTCTCCGGTTTCGGAGTGATCGCGCTTATGCGTCGTCGGCGCGCCTGAAACCATATACGCTGACAAAGCCGGGCGCGTTTATCGCGTCCGGTTTTTTTGTTGGCTGCTTCCCTAATCCGGAAAGCGACGCGACGTCACGCCACGTAAATCGAACTCATCGCAAAACGGCACTAGACGACCGGTCTATTATTAATTAGCTGAGCCTAATGAACGCACCGGCCAAATCAGAACTGACCCGCCAGAGAATCCTCTCCAAGGGGCGCGAGCTTGTCCTCACCGGGGGATTTGGCGGGGTCGGACTCTCCCGTATCCTCGCGCATAGCGAGGTGCCAAAAGGCTCTTTCTATTACTACTTCACCTCGAAAGAGGATTTCGGCTGTGCCCTGCTTCAGGACTATGTCGACGAATACCTCACCCGTTTCGACGCGCTGGCAAACGGCCCCGGCAAAGCGGGCGACAAGCTGTCGACCTTCTTTGCGGCCTGGCTGGACGAAAGCCGTTCCGAAGGCATCGCCAGCCGCTGCCTTGTCGTCAAACTCGCGGCCGAAATCGCCGACTTGTCCGAGGACATGCGTGGCATTCTCGACAACGGGGTCGCGCTTCTGACTGGGCGGATCGCCGATCTGCTGACGGCTGGTGAGACGGATAGTTCTGTCCGACCGCTGGTCAATCCAACCTCAACGGCCCGCACGCTCTACGCGCAACTGCTGGGCGCGGCCATTCTCTCGAAACTTGCACAGGATGACGCGCCACTGCGCGACGCTCTGGCCGATGCCAAGGCCCGCCTGTGCCCTGAAACATCCATCTGAAAAGGAAAACACCATGCGTGCAGCGATTCATGACAGTTTCGGCGAACCCGCCGATGTCCTCGAATGCCGCGAGACCGATAAACCGACCCCCGGCTATGGTGAGGTTCTCGTGAAAACGACCCTGTCACCCATCCATAACCATGATCTATGGACCGTTCGCGGAAATTATGGCTACAAACCCGACCTTCCCGGCGCCATTGGTGGCTCCGAAGCCCTGGGCACGATTGAAGCTGTAGGAGAGGGCGTCGATGATGCGCTTGTCGGCCAGCGTATAACGGTCGCCGGTGTACACGGGTCGTGGGCAGAATATTTCATTGCCCCCGCCGGAGGTGTCCTCCCCCTGCCAGACGCCATTTCCGACACGCTCGGCGCTCAGCTGATCGCCATGCCCTTCAGCGCGATTTCGCTTCTCGAGCAGCTGAAAGTTTCCAGCGGTGATTGGCTGATCCAGACTGCGGCGAATGGCGCCGTCGGCAAGATCATGGCGATCCTCGCAAAGTCACGCGGCATCAAGCTGCTCAATCTTGTTCGCCGAGCCGAAGCCGTCGCAGAGCTTGAAGTGCTGGGCATCGAAAACGTTCTCAGTACCTCCGAAGCGGGCTGGCGCAAGAAAGCGCAGGCGCTGGTCGGGCCATCCGGGGCGGTTTCGGCCATCGACTCCGTTGGCGGGGATCTTGCGATGGACCTGACCGATCTGCTCGGTGTGGATGGCGAACTCGTTGTCTTCGGCACCGCGACCGGCGCGCCGCTGACCCTGTCTTCGGGTACGCTGATCATGAAACACATTTCGGTGCGTGGCTTCTGGGGCTCGCGCGTTGGCCAGCAGATGGATCCGAAAGAACGCGAACGTCTGATCACCGAACTGGTCACGCTCGCGATGAAGGGGGAGCTGACCCTCGAAGACGGCGGTGTCTTTCCGCTCGATGATATCGGCGGCGCGGTCAAGGCCGCGCTCACACCGGGCCGTCAGGGCAAGGTGATGCTGCGCCCCTGATCCTGCGTTGAACTAGCTACAGGAACCGCCTGCCGTTACCGGCGGGCGGTTACGCCGCCGACAAGGTTGGGCCGAAGACAATTCCAAACGCTCTAGTCCTACCGCTCCGTGGCAAAGGTCGTCCGCCATTGCTCAACGAACAACTGCCGCCGGTGCCGGTCCATGGCGACCAGCAGTTTCGGGTCGATGGGGATAGCGCGCCTTGCACTGTCGGGCAGGGGCCGGGCGTCGCGGTCGATTCGTTGAAACAGGTTGACCTCGGCAAGCATGGTCTGCCCCTGCGGCGACAGCAGGAATTCAAGCAGCAGCGCAGCCTCACGTTTGTGCACCGCCTGTTTCGGGATCATGAAGGTGCGCGACAGGACAAGGGTATAATCGGACGGC
>JAAEZD010000002.1:0-369467 GCA_018223035.1 Paracoccaceae bacterium | reverse complement strand
TCCGCGACAGGAACAACGTGTAATCCCGGGGCAGGATCACCCCGACATCGCGGCGCGGTCGCGCGTCCACGTAAGACCCCAGCACATTATACGCGATCAGGTATCGGCCCTCGGCCACACCGTCGATAATCTCGGCAGAACAGCAAGTGGCAACGGCCTGCAGGCGCGAAAAGCCCTCGAGGAGACTGCCAAAGGTTGTTGCCTCAAGGCTGTCCATAAAGGCAAACAGGAACCCGAGCCCCGAGGTCTCGACATCGTAGGTCGCGATCTTGCCGGTAAAGGCGCTTTCGGGCTGGCGCATCAGGTCGAGCAAGGCGAAACGCGACACCGGCGCTTCGTCTTCTGGCACCAACGCCGTGTTGTAGATGATTACCGCCGGCTCCTGCGTGATACCCCATATTTCATCGCGCCAGCGGCGTGACACGGGCAACGCCTCGGTGGCGGTTGAGCGGTAGGGATGGGCACAGGCGCGGTTAACAAGATCGACCATCTGGTGAACGCCTGACGAAAAAATGACATCCGCCGGTGACGCACCACGCTCACAGGCGGCCAGACTATCGTCGTAAAGCGCGTTCGACCCCCATTGCTCGTATTGCAAATGGATCGTCGGGGTCGCGGTGACAAACGCCCGCAACAGCGGGGCCAGGATCTCGATATCCGTGGTCGAACGCACCAGTAATTGCGTCGTCGGCACTCCCGTATCGCTTTTGAATTCTGCCACGGCCTCCTGCGCCATCGGGCCGGTTGCGCGCAGGATCACAAGTACGGCGGCGATAAGCCACGGGCGCATCACGCCTGTTCCCCGGAGGTGTCCAAAGGCAGGGCCAGCGTCGCCCGGAATCCGCTCGCGCTGCGCTCCATGCGGAATGCCCCATCCAGCGCACCTGCCACCGATTTGACAATCGACAGGCCCAGCCCGGCGCTGTTCCCGGATGAGGCCGCGGACCGTTCGAACCGCTGGCCGATCCGTGACAGCACCTCTTCCGGTGGCCCTTCCCCGGCATCTTCCACCCAGATCATTGCGTCGCCATTCTCAACACCCACGCCCACCTGTATCGGGGCCTGACCATGGCGCAACGCGTTCGCCAGCATGTTCTTGACCGCCTCGCACAAAGAGATTTCGTCGCCCATGACCATGACGGCCCGGTCGCCGATCACCAGTTCAACCTCGACACCCGGAGCCAGCACTTCATGGTCCTGCTCCTCGATCACCCGCAAGGCAATATCGCGCAGGTCCATCGGCTCGGGTGGCGTATTGTCAGCCCGGTGGATCACCAATGCCCGCGACAGCATCTGGTCGAGCAGCTCGCCCAGCGACCGTGTTCTGCGCACCAGCCGTTCAAGCCTTTGAGGCTGCTGGTCAGGATCGTCCTCCAGCGCCAGTTCCGTCTGCGCGCGGATCGCCGCAACGGGCGTCCGCAACTGGTGTGCCGTGTCCGAAATCAGGTTTTTCATCGCGCCGACCTGCCTGTCGAGCCGCTGCATGAACCGGTTCATCGCATGTGCGACAACAGCGACTTCGGCCGGACCATCGGCCGTCATCGGGGTCAGGTCATACGGATCGCGCGCGATAAGCTCTTCGGCCATCCGCTCCAGTGGACGCATGGCCGAGCGGATCACCAGATAGGCGCTCAGGATCAGCGCAATACCCCCAAGCCCGGTCACAAGCATCGCACCACGTGTTAGCTCATAGGCCATCGCCTGACGTGCCCTCAATGTCTGACCCACGGTTACGGCCACCGTCCCCGAGAAATCGCGTTCGGTAAACCGACGCAGCACGGTGACGAACCGCGCCTTTTCCCCCTGCATCCTATCGTCGAAATAGACCGGCGCCGCACTCCGGGCATCCGCCGGTTCCGGTTGTCTCACCCTGTCATGTCCGGTGATCAGCGCACCGTTTGGCCCGTGCACCGCATAGGCAATCCGGTCGTCCGTCGCGAGCGCCAGCAAACCGAATGCCGATACCGGGATATCGACCACGGGCGCGCCGCTGCGGATATCCACGCTCTCGGCAATGTCCTGCGCCGCGCCCAGCAAGAGACGGTCGTAGGCCTGTCGCGCCGCGTTTCTTCCATAGGCAAAGGCCGCAAGCGTGATCACGCAGCCGCCAATGGCGAGAAGCGACAGAACCCCCACCATCACCCGCGACAAGAGTGAGGTCGTCACCGGAGCCACGCCGCTACGATCAGCCATCCTGACAGATCCTGTAGCCAAGGCCGCGCTGGGTCTCGATGCTCACGCCTGATCCCGCCAGCTTCTTGCGCAGGCGCGCGATGTAAAGTTCGATCGCATTAAGCCCGACGTCGGCATCGTCAAATGCGAACAAGCCGTCATAAAGACGCTGCTTGCTCAGCACCTGCGTGTGGTTCCTCAGCAAAAGCCCCAGCAGCGTCGCCTCGCGCCGAGTCAGCACAAGCTGAGCGCCCGCCAAACTGGCGGCAAGCGTCGCCGGATGGAAAGCCAGCGGCCCAAGCGTGACCGCTTCAGATTTCTGATCTGCCTCCCGTCGGACCAACGCCCGCAAGCGTGCCTCGAGTTCGCGCTGATCAAAAGGTTTCACAAGGTAGTCGTCCGCGCCAAGATCCAGCGCAGACACCCTGTCATCGACCGAGAACAGCGCCGTCAGCATCAGCACCGGCGTACGGTCATTCCTCTGGCGTAGGTCCTGCAGCAGCTCGGTGCCGTTGCGGTCGGGCAGGTTTATGTCAAGCACGATCGCGTCATAGCTTTGTACGGCAAGGAAATCTTCGGCCGTATCGCAGCTATCGGCCAGATCGCAGGCCATCCCCGACTTGCCCAGCCGGATAGCGATGGCTTCGGCCATGTCCGTGGCATCCTCAACGATCAGGACACGCATTTTGGGTTTCCTTCCGCTTGGCCAAACCGCCTGTCTGTCACGGAATGACAGCTTGGTGACAGCTTTGCCCTGTAACAAGCAGTCATAGCCACTCGCGAGGAGACTGCAAAGCGCAGTGCGGTGGCATCCGGCCCCGGGCGGCCAGAAAGCCCGGATTCAAAATACTCTGGAGGAGTTATCACATGATCTTCAACGCAACTCGCGTAACCCTTGCGGCGGCGATCCTTGGCCTGTCCGCCATGGCTGCCCCGGCACAGGATTTCACCCCCGAAAACCCCGAATGTATCGCCCCGGCCAACCCGGGTGGCGGCTGGGACTTTACTTGCCGGCAGGTTGGCAAATCGCTTCAGGATCAGGGCCTGATCGACAAGACCATGCAGGTCGTCAACCTCGCAGGTGGTGGCGGCGGTGTGGCCTTTGCCGAGGTCGTGAATAAGCGCGGCGATGACAATGACCTGATCGTTGCGGCATCGTCCGCTACTGCCACCCGTCTGGCGCAGGGCGCCTATCCCGGCAACACCACCGATCAGGTCCGCTGGCTGGCGTCCATCGGTGCCGACTACGGCGTGATCGCCGTGGCTGCCGATAGCGAAGTTGATACGCTGCCCGCGCTTCTCGACATGATCAAGGCCGACCCAACTTCTGTTTCCGTGGCCGGTGGTTCCGCCGTGGGTGGCTGGGATCACCTCAAGGTTCTGATCGCCGCCAACGCCTATGGCATCGAGGACGTGCGCAAAGTCAAATACATCGCCTTCGACGGTGGTGGCGAGGCGGTCACGCAGCTGCTCGCCGGTTCGGTACAGGCCTTTACCGGTGACCTTTCCGAAGCCAAGGGCTTTGTCGACAGCGGCGACATCAAGGTGATCGCGGTCCTCGCGCCCGAACGTCTGGATGGCGAATTCGCCGATTTCCCAACCGCACGCGAACAGGGCGTCGATGCGCTGGGCGCCAACTGGCGCGGCTTCTACGCGCCGGGCGGCATGTCGGACGCGGCCTATGACGCATGGGTGTCGAAAATCGGTGCTCTCTACGCCTCCGACGAATGGAAAGCGGTCATGGAAGCCAACGGCCTTGCCCCGCTCGACCTTCAAGGCGCCGACTTCCAGGCTTTCGTGATGGATTCGGTCGCCCAGATCCAGCAGATCTCGCGCGAGATCGGCATCATCAAGTAATCGGCTGCCTCCTCCCTCGGCCGATACCCCCGGGAGGCGTCCTCGTTCGTCAGGGCGTCTCCCCTTTCTTTCCCTCCAATACAGGAGATTACGATGAGTGATCGCATCTTCGGCATCTTCGGGCTGCTGCTTGCCATCGGCTTTGCCTTTGCCGCCCTCGCCATCGAGGAAAGCTTCCTTTCGGACGCTGTCGGCCCCAAGGCCTTTCCGCTTATCATCGCTGCCGTCCTCGGGCTGAGTTCCATCGTCATCGCACTTCGCCCCGACGCCGCACCCGAATGGCCGACGCTCGCCCGGCTGGCAGAAATCGCCGCCGCTGTCGTCGTGATGATCCTCTACGCGGAACTGCTCCCTGAAGTCGGCTTTGTCATCGCGACCTTCTTTGCCGCCGCCTACCTGACGTGGCGGCTGGGCTCGGGCCTGCTGGCCTCGCTTGCCACCGGTCTCGGCACCTCGCTCGGCATATACGTCATTTTCCACCTCGTGCTCGGGCTGTCTCTGGCCCGTGGCCCGCTCGGCTTTTAGGGGCGCATCATGGAAACCCTATCTTCTCTGGCGGACGGTTTTGCCATCGCGCTGACCTGGCAGAATCTCCTGCTGGCCCTGCTGGGCTGCTTTCTTGGCACGATCATGGGCGCGCTGCCGGGTCTTGGCCCGTCGAACGGCGTTGCCATCCTGATCCCGCTTGCCTTTACCCTCGGTCTGGGGGCCACGCCGTCTCTGATCCTGCTCACCTCGGTCTACTATGGTGCCATGTATGGCGGCCGGATCTCCTCGATCCTGCTCAATATTCCCGGCGACGAACCGGCGATGATGACCTGTCTCGACGGCTATCCGATGGCAAAAAAGGGCATGGCTGGCGAGGCGCTGTCGCTCTCGGGCATCGCCTCGTTCGTCGGCGCTTTCTTCGCCACATGGGGTCTGATCTTTCTCGCGCCGCAGCTTGTGAAAATCGCACTGCTCTTTGGCCCGGCCGAATATTTCGCGCTCTTCGCGCTCGCCTTCATGACACTCGGCGGGGTTTCCTCGACCAATCAGGCGAAATCGGCCTTCGCCGCCGCGCTGGGCCTTGGCCTCGCGATGATCGGGGTCGATACGCAAACCGGCGTGCCGCGCTTTACCTTTGGCGAAGTTCACCTTTATGACGGTCTCGATTTCCTTGTTGCCATCGTCGGGCTTTTTGCGCTCTCCGAGGTCTTCATCTTTCTCGAAAATCGCCACGGAGAGGCGGACGGGACAAAGCCAAACCTGAAAATTGGTCGCCTGACACCGCCGCTTTCGATGCTCAGGCAGACGACTCCCACGATGGCGCGTTCCACCGTGCTAGGCTTTATCGCCGGGGTGCTGCCGGGGGCAGGGGCCTCGCTCGGCTCCTTCATCTCTTACTCCTTCGAGAAACGTCTGGTCGACAAGGACAAGACTTTTGGCAAGGGCGATCCGCGTGGCGTTGCCGCCCCCGAGGCCGGGAATAACGCGGCCGCCGGTGGTGCGCTCGTGCCGATGCTGGCGCTGGGTGTACCGGGCTCGGGAACAACTGCCGTGCTGCTTGCCGTGCTGTTGTCACTCAACATCACCCCCGGTCCGCTGCTGTTCTCGCAGAACCCGGATGTGGTCTGGGGGCTGATCGCCGCGCTCTTCATCGCGAACTTCATGCTGCTGGCGATGAACATCCCGATGGTCGGTCTCTTCACGCGTCTGCTGATGGTGCCGCCGCGCATCCTGATGCCCATCGTCGCCATGGTCAGCTTTGTCGGGATCTACGGCATCTCCGGGTCGTCCTTTGACCTGCTGGTCATGATCGGCTTCGGCGTCATGGGCTGGGTGCTGCGCAAGCTTGACGTGCCGCTGGTGCCGATCATCCTCGGGACGTTGCTCGGCAACTCGATGGAGAACAACCTGCGCCGTGCCATCACCATCGACAATGGCAACTGGTTCACCCTGATCGACAGCCCGCTTTCTATCACGCTCTGGGCCATCGCGATCATCGGCTTCCTTCTGCCGGTCTTCCTTGGCCGCAAGGTCAAGTCGCGGATGCACGAACGCGGCGACGAGGAAGGCTCGATCACCGACTGAATGACCACTCACGAGAACGAAAAAGGCCACGCCCAATTGCGGACGTGGCCTTTTTCACATCTGCGGCTTGGGTTTACTGTACCCGGTTCGCCGTTTGCTCGGGCAGCCATGTCACCAGATCCGGGAAGGCGATGAACAGGATCAGGATCACTACCTGGATCAGGAAGAAAGGGATGACACCGCGATAGACCTGACCGATGCCGATATGATCCGGCAACACGCCCTTGAGATAGAACAGCGTATAGCCGAAGGGCGGCGTGATATAAGCCATCTGCGCCGTGATCATGAACAGCACGCCGAACCAGAGCGGGTCGAAATCAAGCGTCTGGATGATCGGCACAAAGACCGGCACGCAAAGCAGGATGATCCCGATTTCGTCCAGAAACAGGCCCAGAAAAATCAGCACCAGCAGCATCGCGAACAGAACAATGTAGCGGGACGCTTCAAGCCCTTCGACAAAGTTCAGAACGCTGTCCGCGCCGCCTGTCGCCACAAAGACCGAGATGAACGCCTTGGCACCCAACGTGATCCAGAGGATCATCGCCGTCACTCGCAGCGTATCGGTGGCAGCCGCATTCAGGTTCGCAAACCGCAACCGCCCGGCGACAATCGCCGACAGCAATGCGCCTAGCACGCCAACGGCGGCCGCTTCGGTCGGGGTTGCAATACCAGCATAGATCGACCCGAGAACCGACAGGATCACCAGCGCGGGCAGGACAAGGCTGCGCAGCGATGCCAGCTTTTCACCCATGGTGAAGGTCGCGGTGTCCGGATGGGCCGGGGCAAGATCCGGGTTCAGCTTTACCCGCGTCCAGATGTAGACGCAGTATGAGGCCGCAAGGATCAGGCCCGGAACGATCCCGGCAATGAACATCTGCCCGATCGAGATCTGCGCCGTGATCGCATAGACGATGGTCACGACAGACGGCGGGATCAGGATGCCCAGCGTGCCGCCCGCGCAGATCGACCCAAGCGCCAGCGGCGGGTTATACCCTCGTGACAGCATCGAGGGCAGCGCAAGGATGCCCATCGCCGCAACGGCCGCGCCGACAACGCCGGTCATCGCCGCCATGATGGTGCAGATCACCACCGTGCCAATGGCCAGCCCGCCGGACAACCCGCCAAACCATTTCTCCATCGCGTTATAAAGATCGTCGATGATCTGCGATTTCTGAAGGATCGCGGCCATCAGGACGTAAAGCGGGATCGCCATCAGGGATTCCGAGGTCATCGTCTCGAAGGTGTTGAGAACCGCCACGATCAGCGCGCTTGGCCCCCAGAGCGTCGCCGTCGCCAGAAACGCGATAGCGCCAAGCACAAAGGCCAGCCCGGCCCCGCTCAGCATCAAGACCATAAGGGATGCGAACATCCCGACCAGAACGAATGTACTTTCCATCAGGCCGTCCGCCCCCGCATCGCAAAGACAACCTCGGCCAGTGCCTGGAGGATCAGCAGCACGGCGGCCAGCGGCAGCACCATTTTCGCGGGCCAGACCACCGGGTTCCACGCGGAATAGCTCGTCTCGCCATATTGATAGGCCTGCATCGCCAGTGGCGCGCTATAGCGCAGCAGGATCGCCCCGAAAAGCAATGCCAGCAGGGCTGCGACAATGGCGAGAACGGTCTTCAGCCAGCCCTCTGCCTTGGACGAAACAATGTCGACGGCCACGTGCCCGCCAAGATGCAAAAGGTAAGGTCCGCCCAACAGGAAAAACGGCCCGAACAGCAGCGTCGCCAGTTCCGGCCCCCAGCTTGTCGGATTATGCAGGGAATAGCGCGAGATCACCTCGTAAAGCATCAGCCCGGCGATGATATAGACCAGCCACTTGGTGGCTTCGAACGTCCAGCGGTTCCAAGTGGTAATCGCTTCCGCGACACGAAACATGTGCCTTCCTCCCCAAGATAAACCGGCCGCGCAGCATTCCTGCCGCGCGGCCGTATTGCATCGACGATGGCCTTACAGCAAACGCATTTCCTGCATCAGTTGCTTCTGGCTTTCCATCATCTCGGTGGCCAGTTCATCGCCGTTGGTGGCCTTGGCCCAGGACTCGACGGCCTTCTTGCGCGACTCGATCACATCGTCCGCATCCAGCGTGATGACTTCGACACCGGCTTCCTCGTATTTCGAGAGGTACTCGGCATTGTCCACGATGATATTCTGACGCAGCGCACCCGAAACTTCACGGGCTGCCACGGCCAGCGCCGCGCGCTGCTGATCGTCAAGCTGATCATAGGCGGCGGTATTCGCCACATAGCAAGTCGCGGTCGACGGCTGGTGAACCCCCGGCAGGATCAGATACTTGGCAACTTCGTGCAGGCCCTCTTCGTAATTGGCCTTGATGTCGCCGCGGTCCGCGAAATCGATCAGCCCCTTGTCGAGCGCCGAATAGACTTCGGAGGTCGGCAGCGGCGAAACGGCAACGCCGAAATCCGCCATCACGGCCGAGGCCAGCCCGACGAAACGACCCTTGAGCCCGTCCATATCGGCGATCTTGCGGATTTCCACCTTGGAGTGGATCGGCTCTTCGCCATAGACCGTCGGCGCGACATAGGTGAGACCCGCCGGTGCATAGGACCGCGCCGCCATGTCCAGACCGCCGCGTTCGTAGAACCAAGCCTCGTACTGGTCCGCCTCGGGGAAGCCGAAGGGAACAGTGGAAGAAAAGCCATGAGCCGGAATCTTGCCCGCCGTATAGCCGTCAAAGGTCTTCATCAGCTGGAATGCCCCGCCGCGCACGGCGTCGAATGCCTGTGCCGAAGGCACGATCTGACCACCTGCGAAGGGCGTGATGTCAAGGCTGCCGCCGGTTAGTTCACGCACGCGGTCGCAGAACTTTTCCTCGTAGAGCATCGGCGTTGTGCCGCCGCCCCAGAGCGCCTGCATCCGCCATTGGATCGTGCCCTGCGCGCGGACGCTGGATGCGGCCACCACGGCCGGGGCGGCAAGCCCTGCTGCACCTGCTGCGCGAATGAAATGTCTTCTGGTCGATTTGGTCATATGGATACTCCTCCCTTTCTTCAAATTCATCTGGCGGTCAGAGACCAGCCAGAATTTCCTTTGCCGCGTCGACACTCACGTGTCCTTTCGACGCGATCTGCTTTGCGACGATCTCGATCTGCGGACCCGTGGCCCCGGCCAGAATGGCGATGTTGCGGGCGTGAAGCGCCATATGGCCCTTCTGGATGCCTTCCGTCGCCAGCGCGCGCAGCGCCGCCATGTTCTGGGCAAGCCCGACGGCAACCGTGACTTCCGCCAGTTCCTGCGCGGTTTCCACGCCCAGCACTCGCAGCGCGGCCTGCGCCGCGGGGTGCGTCTTGGTCGCACCGCCGACAAGCCCAAGCGCCATCGGCATTTCGATGGTACCGTTCAGGCTGCCATCTGCGCTTTTTTCCCACGTCGTCAACGAGGTATACTGGCCCGAGCGTGCAGCCCAGGCGTGGGCACCCGCCTCAATCGCACGCCAGTCATTACCCGTGGCGACAACAACCGGGTCGATCCCGTTCATTACGCCCTTGTTATGGGTCGCGGCGCGGTAGGGGTCGATCAGCGCCAGTGCGCAGGCTTCGACCATGCCGTCGATCACGTCGGCCCCGTCCATCGACTTGGTGGTCAGCGATTCCGGCGTCAGAGTCACATGCGCCCGGGCCAGCCGTTTATCCGCAAGGTTCGACAGGATCCGCAAACGGGTATGCCCGCCGGTAATCTCGGCGACACGCGGTGCAATCGTTTCGGCCATCGAGTTGACGGTATTCGCGCCCATCGCGTCCCGCACATCTACAAGGATATGCAGCACGGCCATCGGCCCGGCCGGAGAGGTCTCGAACACGTGAACCTCGATCCCGATGCAGCCGCCGCCAAGCGAAACAAGCACCTTGTCCCGTGCGTTGCACATTTCTTTCAGTTCGGCTTCTGCGGCCAGAAGGCGGTGGCGCGCGCCGTTCGGATCGCTGAGGCCCACCACCTGGATCTGCGCCCGCATGACAGGCTGGTCGGACGAGGTCTTGAACCCACCCACATCGCGGGCAATCTTCGCCATGTAAGAAGCCGCCGCGACGACCGAAGGCTCTTCTACCGCCATCGGGATCAGGTAGTCCTTGCCGTTGATGGTAAAGTTCGAAGCGACCGCAAGCGGCAGTTCGAACTTACCGATGACGTTTTCGATCATGCCATTGGCCAGCGACATCGGCAGCACGTCATGGCCAGCCAGAACCGTCTTGTCGTCGGCGTCCAGACCGACCGCCTGCGCCAGCACGTCCAGCCGCGCCTCCGGTTCAAGGTTGCGCAGGCTTTCCAGCCGCGAGTTTACCCGCGTCGGTGTTTCTTTAGACATAGATATGAACTTTCCTCAGTCTCCCGGCGATCTTGTAACGCGGCGATGACGTAGCGGCACAGGTACAGTTGAATAAAACAGTGCTTCACTGTACTGCTCATCTTTAGGGTACAGTTTGGGGGTGTTAGCGGTGACGAAAACCGACGAGCTGGTAGAGAGAATTGCCAGAAACATCGCCACCGGAAGGCTGTCTCCCGGTAACAAGCTTCTGTCGATCCGCGCCGCCGCACAGGAGTTCGAGGTCTCCAAGAACACCGTTATCGACGCCTATGACCGGCTTGTTGCCCGCGGGCAGATCGTGGCACGGCAAGGCTCGGGCTTTACCGTGGCCATGCCCGCCCGTCCCATCGGCAGCGACGAGGCTCCTCGTCACCTTGTCGAGGCCGTTGACAGCGTGTCCCTGCTGCGCGCCCAGCTCGATCAGAATTACGCAGTGCGCATCGGCGACGGACGTCCTCCCTCATCGTGGATGGTCGGGCTTGCCATTCGCACTCCGCTCGACAAACTGAATGAGGCCGGCTCGAACGCGTCCGGCTATGGTTCGCATATGGGACACCAGCACCTGCGCGACCTCATCGCCGCGCAGCACCAGCTTGACGGAATCGCTATCGGCGCAGACCAGATCGTAACTACTTTCGGCGGCAATCACGGGCTCGACCTGATTATCCGGCGCTACCTGCAACCGGGCGACACCGTGCTGGTCGACGACCCCGGATATTACCCTCTCTTCGCCAAACTGCGGTTTTCACAGGTGCGCTACGTCGGGGTCAATCGCGGACCAAACGGCCCGGATCTCGATCACCTGCGCGAGCTGGCCACGCTGCACCGGCCCAAGCTTTACTTCACCCAGTCGCTCTCGCAGAACCCGACTGGGTCGTCGATGGACCTGCCCACCGCGCATGGCGTGCTGACGCTGGCCGAAATGTCGGATTTCATGGTGGTGGATGACGACCCCTTTGTCGATCTGCCTGACCCCGACGGGGTACGGCTTGCCTCCCTCGGCGGGTTCGACCGGGTCATCTTTGTCGGCACTTTCTCCAAGACACTCTCGGCCAGTTTCCGTATCGGCTATATCATTGCCCGGCGCGAGATCACCGAGGAACTGGCCGAACTCAAGATGATCACCACGGTCAATTCCTCGCGCTTTGCCGAGATGATCGTCGCCGACATGATCCAGAGCCGACGCTATGCCCGCCATCTCAAGAAACTTTCCAAACGCTTGCAAAAAGCCGCTGGCAAACTTCAGTTGGACATGGGAGCGCTTGGCCTGAAACTGCGGGTGACGCCCGGCCCGGGCTACTATGCATGGCTTGACCTGCCCGACGGGGTCAGCGATACGGATCTTGCTCACCGGGCCGCACGAGACGGCATATTCCTCGCGCCATCGACGTTCTTCGCGGCGGATTCCGGCCAGAAAACCGCGGGTCTGCGGCTGAACATCACCCGTACGGACGATGACCGTTTCCTGACCTTCATGCGTCGCGAAATCGGTTGATGTCCTGACGGTAAATCGGCAAAGCCCCTCGCAGGCGCGTTGCAATAATGAATGAACCTACAGTAGGCTCCGCGCATGGAGTTGCTTGAGGTTGATCACAACGCAGGCCTCGTCTTTGCGTCTTTCCTCGTGGCACTGGTCTCGGGGTTCACCGGACTTACCCTGACCAAGGACCTGTCCAGACAGTCTTTTTCAAAGCGCAAGGTTTCTGTCGCGATGGCGGCCGTCGCGCTCGGCGGTGGCATCTGGTCCATGCATTTCGTCGCAATGCTCGGTCTGCAGCTACCGATCCGGTTTTTCTACGATTCCGCCATCACCCTCGCCTCTGCGCTTTTGGCTATTCTCATCGTCGGCGCGGCCCTTTGCCTGCTGCACTTCGTGCAACGGTCTGCGCTCACCGTCACGCTCGCCGGGGCCATCGTCGCGATTGGAATCCTGTCGATGCACTACCTCGGCATGGCCGGGCTGCAATTGTGTCGGGCGCTTTACACACCGCTCGGTATCATCCTTGCCGTCATCTCGGCGCTCGGCCTCTGTATCGCGGCCTTCTGGATTGCGTACGGCCATCGCTCCAATCGCAACATCCTTCTGGGCACGCTCTGTTTCGGTCTGGCAGTCTTTGCTGTTCATTTTGTCGCCATCGCCGGAACAAGCTTTGCGCCGGTCCCGACATTTCGCGAACTAGGCCCGATCATGAGTAACGAGGTGCTTGCGCTTGGCGTGATCCTGTCGAGCTTCCTGATTTTCGGCGCCTTTTTGTGGATGAGCGTGACTTTCCTCGTCACCCAGCCTGTGACGAAACCGCAGGATCCCGAGAGGTTTGTGGACAATGCGGAACCTGTCGCCGAACAGGCACCTGCCCCCGTCCGGGTGCCCTGCAAGAAAGACGGCAATACGCTGTTGATCGACCCCAAGCAGATCGCCTTTGTCCGCGCCGAGGGTCATTACACCCATGTCTACACCGACGGCGCGCACCATTTCTGCCAATGGCCGATCACCGAGGCGACACGGCGGCTTGAACCCTTCGGATTTCTGAAAGTTCACCGAAGCTACCTCATCAACCCGTCCCATATTCTCAATTTCGAACGCCTCAAGGACAACGGTCAGTGTCGCTTTGCGGGCAAGGGCCTGCCTCCGGTGCCAGTCAGCAGATCGAATCTCAAGGCTGTTCGCGAAGCGCTGGGTCTGTGACCTCCCGGTGAATTCGCATTTCGCGCTCAGCCAGATGCATTTCGTGAAAAACACCTTGTTTTTCATTTAATTTCCCAAGCGAAGAGCTGCGGCTTCGCTCACCTTCCGAATGCGAGATGATTTGCAAGGCGGGGAGGCAAGGCAATGATACCAGCAGCTTTCGATTATTATCGTCCCAAGGACATGGCAGGGGTTCTGGCCCTGCTACAGGAACATGGCGACGATGGGCGGGTGATGGCGGGCGGCCATAGTCTCATTCCGATGATGAAACTGCGCATGGCCGAGGTGCCGCACCTGATCGACCTTCAGGATGTGCCGGGCATGTCGGAAGTATCGATCGGCGATGGCAAGATCCGTATTGGCGCACTCGTCACTCAGCATGACATCATCGCGCATGAAGGGCTGGCGCAATCGGCCCCGATCCTGCGCGAAGCCGCGATGCAGATCGCCGATCCGCAGGTCCGCTACATGGGCACCGTCGGGGGCAACCTCGCCAATGGCGATCCGGGCAATGACATGCCCGGCCTGATGCAATGCCTCGATGCGGAGTTCACATTGGTCGGGCCGGACGGCGAACGCAGCGTGGCAGCACGTGAATTCTACGAAGCCGCCTATATGACGGCACGCACCGATGACGAAGTGCTGACCGAAATCACCCTCTCCGCGCCAACCGGCGGCTACGCCTATGAAAAGCAGAAACGTAAGATCGGCGATTATGCGACAGCAGCGGCGGCCGTCCAGATCACGCAGAGCGGCGGCAGATGCGCCTCGGCCTCGATCGCGATGACCAATCTCAGCGATGTCCCTGTCTGGTCTCAATCGGCCGGTTCCGCGCTGGTCGATACCGAGGTCGGCAGCGCCGCGATCAAGGCCGCCGTCGCCTACATGCTCGACGAAATCGACCCGACCGAAGACAACCGTGGTCCGGTGGCCTTCAAGCGTCACGTGGCCGGCGCGATCCTGACCCGCGCAATCCAACGCGCCTGGTCGCGCGCATAGGGGAGGAAACAGGATGCCAGAGAAACTGCATATCAAGCTGACCGTGAACGGAAAGGCCGAGGAATTCCTCGCCGAGCCGCGCGAATTGCTGATCCATACCTTGCGCGAACGGCTTCGGATTACCGGCCCGCATATTGGCTGCGACAGTTCCCATTGCGGTGCCTGCACGGTGACGCTGAACGGCAAGTCGGTGAAATCCTGCACCATGTTCATCGGTCAGGCGAACGGGGCCGAGATCACCACAATCGAAGGGCTGGGCACACCCGACGCACTGCATGTGCTGCAGGAAAGCTTTCGCGAACATCACGGGCTGCAATGCGGCTTTTGCACGCCGGGCATGATCACCCGCGCCGCCAAGCTGCTCGAGGAAAACCCAAGCCCGAGCGAGGAGGAAGTCCGTTTCGGCATGGCCGGCAATATCTGCCGCTGCACTGGCTATCAGAACATCGTGAAATCCATTCTCGCTGCGGCGAGTGAGATGAACGCATCCAAGGAGGCCGCCGAATGAAAGACGATGTCGAACTCACCCGCGAAGACCGTGTCGCCAATCTCAAGGGCATGGGGTGCGCCCGTAAACGTGTCGAGGATGCGCGTTTCACCCAAGGCAAGGGCAATTACATCGACGACATCAACCTGCCCGGCATGTTGCACGGCGATTTCGTCCGTTCGCCTTATGCCCATGCCAAGGTGGTCTCGATCAATACCGAGGCCGCGATGGCGCTCGACGGTGTGATCGCGGTGCTCACAGCCAAGGATCTGGAACCGCTCAGCCTGCACTGGATGCCGACGCTTGCGGGCGACAAGCAGATGGTGCTGGCCGATGGCAAGGTGCTGTTCCAGGGGCAAGAGGTCGCCTTTGTCGTCGCGACCGACCGCTATATCGCGGCGGATGCAGTGGAACTGGTCGAGGTTGAATACGAAGACCTTCCCGTCATCACCGACCCCTTCGAGGCGCTGAAATCCGATGTCGTGCTGCGCGAGGATCTCGCGGGCCAAACCTCGGGCGCGCATGGGCCCCGCAAGCATCACAACCACATCTTCACATGGGAGGTCGGCGACGAAGAGGCCACCAATCAGGTCATGGATGAGGCCGAGGTCGTGGCCGAGGAAACCATGTACTACCACCGCACCCATCCCTGTCCGCTGGAAACCTGCGGCTCGGTCGCGAGTATGGACAAGGTAAATGGCAAGCTCACGGTTTACGGCACCTTTCAGGCGCCACATGTCGTGCGCACCGTCGCCTCGCTGCTCTCGGGGATCGAAGAGCACAACATCCGCGTGATTTCTCCGGACATTGGCGGCGGTTTCGGCAACAAGGTCGGCGTCTATCCGGGCTATGTCTGCTCTATCGTTGCCTCCATTGTGACCGGTATGCCCGTCAAATGGGTCGAGGATCGCATGGAAAACCTGATGTCCACCGCCTTCGCCCGCGACTACTGGATGAAAGGCCGGATCAGCGCGACCAAGGACGGCAAAATCACGGGCCTACACTGTCACGTCACCGCCGACCACGGCGCCTTCGACGCCTGCGCGGACCCGACCAAATTCCCCGCCGGTTTCATGAGCGTCTGCACCGGCTCCTACGACATTCCCGTCGCTTACCTTGGCGTCGACGGTGTCTATACCAACAAGGCACCGGGCGGCGTGTCCTATCGCTGCTCCTTCCGCGTGACCGAGGCGGTCTATTTCATCGAACGCATGATCGAAGTGCTTGCGATCGAACTGAACATGGACGCAGCCGAGTTGCGCCGCATCAATTTCATCGGCAAGGAGCAATTCCCTTATCAGTCGGCGCTGGGCTGGGAATATGACAGCGGCGACTACCACACCGCTTGGGACAAGGCGCTGAAAGCCGTCGATTACGAAGGCCTGCGTCGCGAACAGGCGGAACGGGTCACTGCCTTCAAACAGGGCGAAACCCGCTCGCTCATGGGGATCGGTCTGGCCTTCTTTACCGAGATCGTCGGGGCGGGTCCGGTCAAGAACTGCGACATCCTTGGCATGGGCATGTTCGACAGTTGCGAAATCCGCATCCATCCCACCGGCAGTGCCATCGCCCGGCTCGGCACGATCAGTCAGGGGCAGGGGCACGCAACGACATTCGCCCAGATCCTTGCCTCGGAAATCGGCATCCCCGCTGACAGCATCACGATTGAAGAAGGCGACACCGACACCGCGCCCTATGGTCTTGGCACCTATGGCTCGCGCTCGACCCCGGTCGCCGGGGCGGCCACCGCGATGGCCGGGCGCAAGATCCGCGCCAAGGCGCAGATGATCGCGGCCTACCTGCTCGAAGTGCATGACGATGACGTGGAATTCGACGTCGACCGTTTCGTGGTCAAAGGCGCGCCCGAGCGGTTCAAGACCATGACCGAAATCGCCTATGCCGCCTACAATCAGGCCATTCCGGGCATCGAGCCGGGGCTCGAGGCGGTCAGCTATTACGACCCGCCCAACATGACCTATCCCTTCGGCGCTTATGTCTGCGTGATGGACATCGACGTCGATACCGGTGTGCCGACGATCCGCCGTTTCTATGCGCTGGACGATTGCGGCACTCGCATCAACCCGATGGTGATCGAAGGCCAGATCCACGGTGGCTTGACCGAGGCGCTGGCCGTCGCGCTGGGACAGGAAATCGCCTATGACGATATGGGCAACGTCAAAACCGGCACGCTGATGGATTTCTTCCTGCCAACAGCCTGGGAAGTGCCGAATTACGAAACCGATCACACCGTCACCCCCAGTCCGCATCACCCGATAGGCGCCAAGGGCGTCGGCGAAAGCCCGCATGTGGGCGGCGTGCCGTGCTTCTCGAATGCGGTGATGGATGCCTTCCGCGCCTTTGGCCTGCGACATAGCAACATGCCGCACGATCACTGGCGCATCTGGCAGACGGCGCAGGGTCTGGGACTGCACAAGTAAGGTTGGGACGCGCGGTCAAGGGGGATCGCGCAAACCGCAGGGGGGGCGTCACATCTACAGGTAGGGTCACGGCCCCCCGATCAAACGAAACGCGGCTGCAAAAGGCAAAAGAATGGATTGGAGCGAACTTCAGCACAGGATGGCACAGCAGGGCTATGTCGCGGCTGATGATCTTTCCGTGGCTCTGCATCTGGCGTTGTCGCTGCAACGCCCGATCCTGCTCGAAGGAGCGGCGGGCGTTGGAAAGACCGAAGTTGCGAGAGTGCTGGCCGATGTGCTCGATACCCGGCTGATCCGTCTTCAATGCTACGAAGGCTTGGACGCCGCGCAGGCGATCTATGAGTGGAACTATCAACGCCAGCTATTGTCGATACGTGCAGCCTCGGGGTCGGGCGAAAGCGGCACCCAGATCGAAGACCGGCTTTTCATCGAGGAATTTCTTCTGGAACGTCCTCTGCTCGCCGCGATCCGTCAGGAAAAATCACCGGTTCTGCTGATCGATGAAATCGACCGGGCAGACGAGGAATTTGAAGCCTACCTGCTTGAAGTGCTGGCCGATTTCCAGATCACCGTTCCCGAACTTGGCACGATCACAGCGACTACGCGACCCGTTGTGGTCCTGACGTCGAATGGCACGCGCGACCTGTCGGACGCGCTGCGTCGGCGCTGTCTTTACACCTATGTCGACTATCCCAACCCTGTCGCAGAAATCGAAATCCTGCGCAGTCGTCTGCCCAAGGTCGAGGCCCATCTCGCAGACCAGATCATCGGTTTCGTGCGCAAACTGCGCGAGGAAGAGCTGGAAAAGACACCGGGCGTTGCCGAGATGCTGGATTTCGCCGCTGCGCTGGTGGGGCTCGGCGTGGCGGATCTTACCAATGATCCGGCGGTTCTCCAGAATACTCTGACAACTTTGCTCAAAACCCAATCCGATCAAGCAGCGATCACGACCGAGGTCGCACAGCGTCTGGCTGGGCGCGCCGCATGAGTCGGGTCACCCGTTTTGCTGGCCGCGACCCCGGCACGGTTGCGCGGGTCGGTGGCTTTATCGCGCATCTGCGCGAAAATGGATTGCGCCTTGGTGTTGCCGAGGCTGAACTTGCCCTGACGGCCTTGACCCATGTCCGCGCGGCGCATGTGAATGAAAACCGGCTGGCGCTGAAAGCGATCTGCACTGGTTGTAAGGATGAGGCGGAGCGATTTGACGATCTGTTCGATGCCTACTGGCTGAACGGTGGCCGCGTTAAGCGCAAGGTCACGCCAACCTTGTCGCGGCGCATGAACAGGGATGTGCATTCCTCTCGTCCGGCCGCAACTGGATCAGGCGCCGGAGCGGGCACACCCAATTCGCCCGGGGATCGCGGTGGCGAGACCGCCGGGCAGGGCACAGGCAAGCTGATCGCTAGTGATGTTACCAACCGGATGCGCAAGGATCTGCGTGAACTTGTGACCCCGGCCGAGATCGAAGAAGCTACCCGCGTTGCCGAACGCTTGGGCGCGGCGATGCGGGATCGACGGTCGCGCCGCCGCAAGGCAGCCAATCGCGGCAGCCGGTTGCATTTCCGAAAGCTCATTCGCCTTAGCCTTGCCACCGGCGGAGAGCCGGTCGTTCTGCCGCGCAAGGCCCGCCCTGACCGCAGCCGCAGGATTATCGCGCTATGTGACGTCTCCGGGTCGATGAGCGTTTATTCGAAAGTGTACCTCGCCTTTCTCGCCGGTCTGATGCGCGCCGACCCGCGAGCGGACGCCTACCTGTTCCACACAAGGCTGGTTCGCATCACCGAGGCCCTGCGCGACAAGGACGCCTTGCGCGCGCTGGCGCGCATGTCGCTGATGGCGGATGGCTTTGCGGGCGGCTCGCGCATAGGCGCGAGTATTGGCGAGTTTGCCAAGGGGCCAGCAAGGCGCATCGTTGACGGACGAACTGTCGTGCTGATTTTGTCCGATGGCTACGACACGGAACCGCCCGAGATGCTGAGCGAAGCGCTCGCCCGCCTGCGCAAGCGCGGCGGCAGCGTGATCTGGCTGAACCCGCTCAAAGGCTGGGAGAGCTATGCGCCGACCGCGCAAAGCATGCGCGCTGCCCTTCCGTATCTTGATCTCTTTCGCGCGGCAAACACGCTGGCCGATCTGGTCAACCTTGAAGGGGACCTTGCACGGATATGATCCCAACACCGGTGATGGACGAAGAAATGACACGAGCGATGTACGGCTTGTGTACGGATAATGTACCGTTTGTGATCGCCACAATTGTTCGGACGTCGGGCCCCACCGCCGCCAAGCCCGGCGCCCGGGCGCTGCTGCGTCAGGACGGCTCGATCCTGCACGGATTTCTCGGCGGCGGGTGCATTCGCGGTGCAGTGCGCGACGCTGCGCTGCGCGCCCTGAGCGAAAGACGCCCGCATCTTGTTTCCGTCGCGCCCGAGGCCGTTTTGAAAAGCGAGGGGCGTGTCGCGGGGGAAAGCGCCGATGGTATCAGCTACGCCCGAAATGGCTGTCCCTCGGAAGGCTTCATCGAGATATTCGTCGAACCCTGCATGCCGCAACCCGAAGTCGTGATCTTTGGAACCTCGCCCGTCGCAACGGCGCTTGCCGATCTGGCCGGAGGGTTCGACTGGACGGTCCGTGCAGTCACGCCCGACGCGCCGCTGGCCTCCTCGTCGAACAACCGCCGCGCGATTGTCATCGCTACGCAAGGACAGGGCGATATGCATGCATTGGAACAGGCGTTAGGCACGCAATCCGAGCATATTTCCTTTGTAGGCAGTCACCGCAAGTTCGCATCGCTCGCCACGCGCCTAGAAGCGCAGGGTATCGAACGGGCAAAAATCGACGCGGTCCGCGCTCCGGCCGGGCTGGACATCGGAGCTGTCACGGCACGAGAGATCGCGCTGGCAATTCTTGCGGAGCTCGTTCAAATTCGTCGCGCACCGGGAGATCGAATGGACGGGGTCGAAAAGACTACATAGCCGATGCCGCAACGTGCATACGTTACCCATCATCAAACAGGATGATCTGTCAAACTGCAAACCGCGCACCAGCTGTTTCCAGTTTCCTTGGCGCGGCGGTGAAGGTACTTGTTAGATATGAAAATAATTCGCTTCGATACTGACGAACGTCAGGGTGATACGATCGGTGATACGGCCTATCGCCGGATACGCTCTGATATCATTCATGGCCGGTTGGCTCCGGATGAAAAACTTAAACTGGAGCGCATGAAAGAGGTCTACCGCGCGAGTGTGACCACCTTGCGCGAGATATTGAACCGTCTGGCTGTGGAAGAACTAGTCTCTGCGGAAGGGCAGCGCGGCTTTCGTGTGGCACCGATCAACGAGGCCGAACTTCACGACCTCGCGCGGATGCGCACGTTGCTCGAAACTCACGCATTGAGAGAGTCGATTGTGAGCGGAGACGTCGAGTGGGAAGCTGGTATCGTCGCAGCCCAGTACAAGCTTTCCTCCGTCGAGCGCGATTTGATAGAGGGAAAGACCCCCGGTGACCTGAATTGGGTCTCATTCGACTGGGGGTTTCACTATGCGATGATGTCTGCCTGCGGTCAGAGAGTTCTGATGCGCACGTATTCCTCGATCTACGACAGGCTTGCGCGCTACCACATGCTCGCGCTTCCTTTCCGTGGAAAAACAGTCGTGGAAGAGCACGAAAGACTGCGAGATCTTGTCATCGAGCGAAAAGCAGATGACGCCGTCGAGTTATTGACAAGACACGTGCAGGGTGGTGTCGACTATATCATGCAGTCCGGGCGTTTCAGCGTCGCCTAAGACGTTCTTGTCTGCCGTTCACGCGCTTTGATCAAGTCGCGTGAAACAGGAAGGATCGCATGGACACGGACCCGAGGTCGATGGAGTCGGTCATGAAGGTCAGCGCATCTCGGTCGTTGGATGCACCAGCCACCGTCAGGGCCGGAAGGTAGTGATCCACCGACGGGTGGGCCATCGTCAAAAGCGAACCAAGTCCCTTGCGATCAGCCAGCGTGTCAAAATCGCGCTGGGCAAGGCGATCCGCAAACAGGCTGTCGAATTCGAGCGCGAAATCCTGCGGTCTGCCGCCGGGGCGCATTGCGCGAAGGTTGTGCACGACGTTGCCCGAGCCGAGGATCAGCACACCACGATCCCGCAGCGACGACAGCAATTTGCCGATCTCAAGCTGGTAGTCGAGGTCCTTCGACATGTCGATGGAAAGCTGAAATACCGGAACATCGGCGTCCGGGAACAGGAACTTGAGGACGGTCCATGCGCCGTGATCCAGCCCCCAAGTGTCATCGGTTTCCGCATGATGGCTGGCCAGCAGGGTGGCAACTTCGCGGGCCAGTTCTGGATTGCCCTGTGCGTCGTATCGCTGTTCGTAAAGGGCGTCTGGAAAGCCATAGAAATCATGGATCGTGCGCGGCATCGCAGAGACATCCACGAGGGTGGTGTTCCGTGTGATCCAGTGGGCAGAGACGACCAGTATCGCCTGCGGACGGGGAAGGGTCTTGCCGATCTCGATCCATGCTCTGCTGAATTCGGTGTCCTCGATGGCGTTCATCGGGCTGCCATGCCCAAGAAAGAGAACCGGCATTCTGTCGGAAAGGGAGAGCCGTTCGGAAAGGTCGTTCAATGTTTGCCTGGTGCTCATTTTCTTGTCCCCTTGGCTATGCGGGACCGCGGTTGCGCAGTCCCGGTATTCCATTTTGTGGTCTTCTCAGGCGAACTGGCCCAGAGCCTTGTCGAGCGCCGGGACGCGCATAGCATAGGCCCCGCTGCCCAGCAGTACCACGGCAACCTGTGCCACGGTCCAGAACAACGGGTATTCCCAGCCGCCGCCTTCGCCGGAAAAGCTCCAGCCATTTCCGGAGTGTGCCCAGGTCGCTCCCAGCAACACAGGGATAAGGGCGAGCGATACGACTCGTGTGCCGATCCCTAGGATCAGCGCAGCCCCGCCCGCCAGTTCGGCGAAGATCGTAAGGTAGGCAAGGAAGCCGGGCAGTCCGAGGCTTTCGAAATATCCCACCGTACCTGGAACAGTAAATACGAGTACTTTCATCAAGCCGTGGGCAACAAAGAGGATACCGGTGCTGACGCGCAGTGCGAAGGCGGCTAAATCCGCCGAAGTCTGAGAATTCATATGTCTTCTCCTGATCTTGGCTCGGCATCCGCCGGGCCGGTTTGAGTTTTTTCGTCCGCCCTTGGGCTGTCTGTTCTGCACAGGATTTAAGGCTTGAACGCTTTCAATGAAATGGCGAATTTGGCGAATGACTATCCATAAATCATTCTCAAAAGGTACAGTATGGATCTTGTAGATGAATTGCGGGCCTTCGTTGCGACGGCGCAAACCGGTTCCTTTACCGCTGCGGCCGATCAACTTGGCGTATCGAACCGGCTGACATCGAAATATGTCGCCGAGCTGGAAGAACGTCTTGGCGTGCGGCTGCTGCAACGCACGACGCGAAAAGTCGGCCTAACGCCGGGCGGAGAAACCCTGCTGGCGCGGGCGCCGGCCTTGCTCGATGATCTCGACGACCTTCTCGCAGAGGTGGCGGAAGAATCGAGGGGACTGTCGGGTACAATCCGGATTTCGGCACCGGTCACGCTGGGCGAAGTCTATATCAGTGACATGCTGGGTCGGTTCGCTGGAGCGAACCCGGGCCTAACGCTGGATCTACGGCTTGGCGATCAATTCGTTGATCTTGCATCCGACGGGATCGATCTTGCCTTTCGGCTCGGACGATCCGACATGCTGTCACTCAAAGCGCGCAAGCTCGCGTCATTTTCCAGTATCCTCATCGCCAGCCCCAGCTATCTGCAAAAGTACGATGCGCCTCAGAGACCCGAGGATCTTGCGGGACATAGCTGTATCATCGACACGAATAGGCGAAACCCGCGTCGCTGGACCTTTCGCCGGAGCGCGGACGAGTACGTGGCGAATGTGCGCGGCCAGTTCATGGTAAATTCCGCGCAGGCGGCTGCCGGACTGGCCCGCGAAGGGATGGGCATCGCCTACGTCCCGCGTTTCGCGCTTTTCGATGCCGTTGAGCGAGGCGATCTGGTGCCCCTGCTGCCGGATTACGATGGCGAGACGGGCGTCTTGAACGCGATTTATCTTGAAGGGCGCGCGCTGCCCCGGAAGGTGCGCATGCTGATCGACTTTGCCGCCGCCGACATCCGCTCGGCCGACCAGTTCTTTGGCGCGGATTGACACCGATCTTTACCGGGCTTGCCGGAGGGGACGTTCAGGCGAGGGGCGTGAGGCATCGATGTCGGGCATTTGCGAGCGGTCGGCGCTATCGGTGACCTCTGGCGCCAGTTTGGCCATCGCTTCGTGATGTGACAAGAAGATATTGCCTGTCAGGTCGTCGATGAGCGCGGAGCGGGCGAGCCTGTCCATCACCGGGCCTTTGACTTCGGACAGATGCAGGTCGATCTTCTGGTCCGCAAGCCGGTGGATGATGAGTTCAAGGCTTTCCAGCGCACTCGCGTCGATGGAGTTCACCGCGACAAGGTTCAGCACGAGGTGACGCAAATTGGGGCGCTCGGCGACGGCGCGCTGGATAATGTCCTCGACGGCACGGGCATTGCCGAACCATAGGCTTTCGTCGATCCGCAGGGACAGAACCGTGTCTGCACAAGCCACGTCATGGCGCAGGATATTGCGGTAATGCCGAGTGCCGGGGACCTGTCCGATTTCAGCGACGTGCGGGCGGGCAGAGCGCCAGAGGTGCAGCAGGAGTGAAAGTCCGACGCCGGTGATGATGCCCGCCTCAACCCCGACGGCGAGCGTCACGAGGATGGTGCCCAGCATCGCGGCGAAGTCGAAGGGCGAATAGCGCAGGGTCCGCCGCAGGGTGCCCAGGTCGACGAGGCTGAGCACGGCGACGATGATGGTCGCCGCGAGAACTGCGGTAGGCAGATGTTTCAGCAGGGGCGTCAGGAAGAGCGAGGCCAGCGCGATGCCGATGGCGGTAAAAGCGCCTGCCGCCGGGGTTTCTGCTCCGGCATCAAAATTCACGACCGAGCGGGCAAATCCACCGGTAACAGGGTAGCCGCCGGAAAAAGCCGAAGCGAGGTTCGAGACACCCAGTCCGATCAGTTCCTGATCGGGTCGAATGGACTGACGGCGCTTGGCCGCGAGCGTTTGGGCCACTGAAACGGATTCGACGAATCCGATGACGGATATCAGGAACGCGGCTGGTAGAAGATTACGCCACAAAGTCGCGTCGAACAGTGGCAGGCTCAGGTTCGGGAGGCCTTGCGGGATGTCCCCGACGACCGAAACACCGCATTCTTCCAGACCCAGCAGGACAACAGCCAGAATGGAAACCACGATGGCAAGAACCGGCCCCGTCCGCGCAAGCAGGGCGGCAGCACCGGCGGGCAATCCAATTCTTTCCAGCAAAGGTTTCAGCGACGAACGCGACCAGAACAGGAAACCGGTGGCAAGTGCGCCGATGGTAAGTGTCGGAAGGTTCGTGTTGCCGATATTCCCGCCAAGGGAGGCGGCCAGTTCCAGCAGGTTGTGACCTCCTGCGTCAACCCCGAGGATATGACGCAGTTGGCTGGCCGCGATTAGGATGCCAGAGGCAGTTATGAACCCCGAAATGACCGGGTGCGACAGCAGGTTGGCGACAAAGCCAAGCCGGAAAATCCCCATGGCAAGGAGCATCAGGCCCGACAGGGTCGCAAGGGCGATGGCCGCAGCGATATAGCGCTCGCTCCCCGGTGGGGCGACAGCTCCGGCCGCTGTCGCCGTGAGCAGCGAAACCACCGCTACGGGCCCGACGGCGAGCGTTCGGCTGGTTCCGAAAATAGCATAGGCGACAAGCGGCAGGATCGAAGCGTACAGCCCGACGACGGGCGGAAGCCCCGCGAGCATGGCATAGGCCAGCGATTGCGGGATCAGCATGACCGTCACGATGACGGCGGCAAGCCCGTCGTTGTAAAAGCTCTGCCTCGTGTACTGGCTTCCCCATTCGAAAACCGGCAGATAGGTCGCCAGACGTCTCATTGTTTACTTTTCCACCGGCAGGCCTGCGGATTTCCACCCGGCAATGCCGCCCTGAATGACCTTGGCGTCATAGCCCATGTCGCGCAGGGTGTCGGCGGCAAGGGCAGCGCGGCCACCAGCGGCGCAGAGCACCAGTATAGGCGCGTTGCCACGACGGTCGACCAGCCCTGCCTCGGCCGTATCCAGACTGGAATCTGCCCGGGTTTCAAGAATGCCGCGCGGCACGTTCAACGCGCCGGCGATGCTGCCAACCTTTTCGAGCTCCCCGGGTTCCCGGACATCGAGGATGAGTCCGCCGCCAGCGGCCATCGTGTTGGCTTCGTCAGGGCTTATGGTTTCGACGCGTGTGTTCGCGTCGGCAACAAGATCTTTCATCGTGCGTGTCATGGGGTGCTCCTAGAATTTGTTCGTTGGCAATTTAAGATAGGAATGGCCGTCATCCTCGGCAGGGGGCAGGCGCCCGCCGCGCAGGTTGATCTGGAGGGCAGCCAGAATGCGGTCGGGCAGGGCAAGCCTCGCATCGCGATCGTTGCGTCGTTTGATCCATTCTTCGCGTGACGTCCCGTCGCGGATATGCTCGTTACTTACCTTGTGCTCCGCGACCGTGGCTTCCCACATGGGTTCGTCCCGGTCCTTGGTGCCGTAATCATGTCCGACAAAAAGCCGGGTATCCGCAGGCAGAGACAGGATTTCCTGGATCGAGTCCCAGAGTTCTTCGGTGCTGCCGCCGGGAAAATCTGCGCGTGACGTCCCCACATCCGGTTGCATGAGCGTATCATGCGTGAAAGCTGCATCGCCGCAGACATAGGTGATCGAGCCGAGCGTATGCCCGGGCGACAGGATCACGCCAAGTTCCAGACTGCCGAGAGGGATTTTGTCGCCCTCTGCAAGCAGCCTGTCGAAGTCGCGACCGGGATCAAATGCATCGGGCAGGTTGTAGATGTCCGACCATATGGCCGCGATGTCAGGCAGCTTTGACCCGATTGCATTGGGCGCGCCGGTGCGTTCCTTCAAGTGCGCCGAGGCCATCACGTGGTCCGCGTGCGGATGGGTGTCGAGCACCCATTCTACCGTCAGACCGTTCTCAGCGACCAGATCAAGAACCTGATCCATGCTTTCACTCGAGAAACGATAGTTCTTTGGGTCGAAATTCCACACGACATCAATCAGCGCCGCTTTCTTCGTGGCGGGATCCGCGCAGATATACTGAATGGAGCCGGTATCCGGTTCATAGATGCCCCAGACATCCGGGCTTGCAGGACCGTTCGACGCCGATTTGCGTACGATCCGCTGTTTGAGTTTCGAAGTGCTCATTCTGGTTCTCCGTTCCGGTTGGAAAGATCGAACACGCCGGGCTTGCATCACCTTGCGCAACCGTCATATATTAGCGATATCTAAATAAGGCAATGATAATGTAATGGCGAATGGAAAAGAAATGTCAGTTGCCGCTCTTCAGGAGATGGCCGAGCATGTCGCCTCGCGCCTGTCTCTTGTTTCCAATGCCAAGCGACTGCTGATCCTGTGCGAACTGGTAGAGGGAGAAAAGTCCGTGGGAATGCTGCAATCGGCGATTGGGATAAGTCAATCTGCCCTAAGCCAGCATCTCGCAAGGCTGCGCGAGGCCGGGATGGTCGGCACGCGCCGAGACGGGCAGACGATCTATTACAGCATCACGGACCCTGATCTTGATGTGCTTATGACCGCGCTTTACGATGCTTTCTGCCGGGATGCGGGACCAGCAGCATAAGTTAAAAAAAAGGCGCGCCACCCGGAAGGGTAGCGCGCCATTTTGTTCGGGTATCGGCTTGGTGATTTTCAGGACAGCAGTGCGTCTATGTGGATCGGATAGGAACTGATCCGTTTTCCGGTCGCATGCCAGACCGCGTTGGCAATTGCGCCGACGCTTCCCGTGATGCCGATTTCGCCAACCCCCTTGATGCCAAGCGCGTTGACATAGGGATCGTCCTCGTCGACGAGTAACGCCTCGACATGCGGGGCATCGGCATTCACAGGCACGTGGTAGCCAGCGAGATCCGCGTTCAGCGGACGACCCGAGCGCAGATCGTGAATGCCTTCCTCGTGCAGGGCGAAGCCGATACCCCAAATCATCCCGCCGGTAAGCTGGCTCTTGGCAAGGTGCGGGTTGATGATCCGCCCGGCTGCGAAGGCGCCGATCAATCGCGACACGCGGATCTGGAACAGGTCTGGATCAATTTTGACCTCGGCAAAAACGGCACCGTGCGAAAACATCGCCCGCGCCTCTGCGTTGGCTGGATCGCGCCCGCCGGAGCCCATCGCATCTATCGCTTCTAACCCAGCGCGTTCGAGAATGTCGGCGTAGCTTTCGCTGCGACTTTCGTCGTCAGCGCGGAATAATCGCCCCTCGCGGGCCTCGACGCCTGTATTCCCTGCGCCAAACAACGGGGATTCCGGGTCGGCGGTGGCCAGATCGGCAAGCTTTTGCACCGCGTTGCTGCCCGCCTCGAACAGCGCGCCTCCGGCAGACGCGGTATGGCCCGAGCCGCCAGCGACGCCAGCGTCGGGCTGATCGGTGGTGCCGGACAGGAACTCGATCCTGTCGACCGGCAGCCCTACGCCGTCCGCGGCGATCTGGGCAAGAGCGGTCCAGGCGCCTTGCCCCATATCCGCACCCGAGGTTTCGACCAGCGCCGTTCCATCCCGCCGAAGCGTCGCTCGGGCTTGTGCGGCGAACATTGGCGCTGGGAAAAGGGCGCTCCCCATGCCCCAGCCGACGAGCATGCCGTTTTCATCCCGCATCTGTCCCGGCGCCAGAGGGCGATCCGACCATCCGAATTTTTGCGCTGCAAGCTCATAACACTCTCGCAGGGACTTGGCCGAGAACGGCTTGCCACTGGCCGGGTCGGTTTCGGCATAGTTGCGCAGCCGGAATTCCAGCGGGTCCATGCCGACCGCTTCCGCCGCCTTGTCCATCGCGATTTCCAGAGCTGCGGAACCGGAGGCTTCGCCCGGCGCGCGCATTGGGCCGGGCGTGCCGGTGTCGACCCTGACGGCTGAGTGCCGAGCAACGATTGCAGGGCTGGCGTACATGTTCAGCGATGCGTTCCCCGCGCCTTCGATGAAATCATCAAAGCTGCTTGTGGATGCGGTGGCTTCGTGTTCCAGCGCCTTGATCAGACCGTTCCCATCCGTGCCTATCCGCAGTTTCTGGCGGGTCGCGCCGCGATGCTGCACGGGGCCGAACATCTGGTCCCGGCGAAGCGCCAGTTTAACTGGCCGGTCCAGCTTCCGCGCGGCCATGATCGCCAGAATTTGCGGGCCAACGAGAATGGCTTTAGACCCAAAGCCCCCGCCAATGAACGGGCTGCGCAACGTGACATTCTCTGGCGGAATACCGAAATACCCTGCGAAGGCGCCTCTCGCTAAATGGATGGCTTGGTTCGGCGTGTCGATCGTCAGGTGATCGCCGCTCCACTCGGCAACAATTGCGTGGGGTTCCATCGCGTTATGATATTGAACGGGCGTGTCGACCGAGGCGCCAATCCGATGTTTGGAATCGGAAAAGCCAGTGTCGAAATCGCCCTTGCTGAAGGACGGATTACCCCCGATGCCAACGGCGGGTGGATCATAAGCCTCGCCATTTTCGAATCCGATGCGTGCAGGGTCGGTATCATATTCCGGGGCGAGGAGACGGGCACCTTCGGTCGCGGCCTCAAGCGTTTCAGCCACGACGAGCGCTATCGGCTGGCCCGCGTAACGGACAGTATTGTCCTGCAGTGCTTCGATCCGCCATGAAAACGGGTGCGACTTTCCATCGGGGTCGAGGTGCAGTGCCGGACGATTGTCGGGCGTAATGACCTCGATCACCCCGGGGTGCGATTTTGCGGGTTTGACATTCAGCGAAACCACCCGACCACGGGCGATGCCAGCGGAAGCAAAGACCGCGTGGGCAAGCCTGTCGGGGCGATTGTCAGCGGCGTAGGTGGCCGTGCCGGTGACCTTGGCAATCCCATCACGACGGGTCATCGGCTGGCCGGAATTCGACCCGAGGCGGACATGGCCCGCAAGTGTCTGAAGTGTATCAGGCATGGGCGGTGGCTCCTTCGGAAGACGTGAAAACAGAAGCGGGCAGGGCAGGAACGCGGTCCGGCGTGCCCTTGGCGGCAAGTGTCAGGGCGCGAGTCAGTACGCGCGTTGCCAGCGTGATCTTGAACGCATTGTCGCCAGAGGGTGACGCTTCTTTCAGGGCGATTTGGGCGGCCTCGGCAAAGATGTCGGCTTCGGCCTTCTTGCCCTTCAGAAAGGTCTCCGCATCGGTCGCGCGCCAAGGCCGGGCTGCAACAGCGCCAAGCGCGATGCGGGCCTCGGTTATCGTGCCCTGTTCCATGCGCAGCATGGCCGCGGCTGAAACCAAGGCAAAAGCAAATGAGGTCCGCTCGCGCAGTTTCAGGTAGCGTGAATGCTCCGCGAATGAGGATGTCTCTGCCGGCAGGCGCAGGGCGGTGATCATTTCGCCATGCTTGAGGGCAATCCCACCTGCGCTCTCTGAGCCGGGCAATTCGTGCAGCGCCGCGAGATCAATTTCGCGGCTGCCATCCGGACCTTCGATCAAGACGATTGCGCCCAAGGCCGCAAGCGGAACACAGAAATCCGACGGGTGCGTTGCGATGCAGGAGGGCGTCCAGCCCAGCACTGCATGAGAGCGATTATGACCCTCGAGCGCATCGCATCCTGAACCCGGCGCGCGTCGGTTGCAACGGCTGAGCGGATCCTGAAAATAGGCACAGCGCGTTTCTTGCATGAGATTCCCGCCAACCGTCGCCGCGTTCCTGAGCTGCGGCGACGCGCCGGATAGCAGGGCCTCTGAAATGGCGGGAAAGGCAGCCGAAAAGGCCGTGTTACGGGCCAGTTCCGCGTTGCGCACCATGGCTCCGATCCGGACTGACCCGTCTTCAAGCCAGTCGATCCGGTCAAGTCCCGGCAACCGCGTGATGTCGATGACCTTGCCGGGTGCGGCGACGCCGATCTTCATCAGGTCCAGCAGATTTGTGCCCCCGGCCAGATAGGCGGCACCCGGCTCGGAGGCGGCGGCAACAGCCTCGGCGACCGAGCCGGGACGGACATAATCAAAATGGTTCATACGCTGGTTCCTTCGCTTTCGGATTGTCGGCGCTGGGCGTCCAGAACGGCGGCGGTGATACCGGGATAGGCTGCGCAACGGCAGATATTGCCGCTCATGCCTTCGCGGATTCGCTCCGGGTCGGCGCCTGCGTCTCCCTCCGAAAGAAGACCTACGGCGCTCATGATCTGGCCTGGGGTGCAGTAGCCGCATTGAAAGCCGTCATGTTCGATAAAGGCGGCTTGCACAGGGTGCAGAGTATCGCCCTGTGCAAGACCTTCGATCGTCGTAACGTCTGTGCCGTCGACGCTTGCGGCGAGTGTCAGGCAGGCATTGATCCGCTTGCCGTCGAGCAGAACGGTGCAGGCACCGCACTGGCCGCGATCGCAGCCTTTCTTGGTGCCGGTCAATCCGATATGTTCGCGTAAGAGGTCAAGCAGGGTGGTCCGGGTGTCTTCCAATGGCACGTTCCGGCTTTCGCCATTCACGCTGAGGCTTATGGAAAGGGTCATGGTCCCTCCAATGTTGGATTTATTTGCGGGTATTTAGCGGGAGCTCTTTCGCCCGAGGTCCGATAGGTGCAATCTTCGGTACGGGCCTGTGGTCCGCTAAAACATATATACGGAGGCATCCTCCGTTTAGCAAGAGTAAAGGTGACCCAAAGGCATCATGGGCGGAGAAGTGCAGAAAACAGGTAAAAAACCGCGCGCGGATTCCATCCGGAACCGCGAACGTCTGCTTGAAGCGGCCCGCGATGTGTTTTCGGCAGGCGGGCCGGAGGCAAGCCTTGAAGCGGTCGCCCGTCGGGCCGAGGTTGGAATAGGAACGCTCTACCGGCACTTCCCGACCCGCGAGGCGCTCTTTCAGGCGGTCTACAGCCGCGAGGTGGACGAGATGGTCGCGCTTGCGGGTGAACTTGCCAATGATCCTGACCCGGTCGCGGCCCTGCGCAAGTGGATGCATGCAAGCATCCGCATGGTTGCTACGAAACGGGGGATGCTCAACGCGCTCACCCCGACGCTCGACAGCTCATCGGATTTCTATGCGGATGTTTCCGCGCGCCTGCTTTCGTCGATAGACACGCTCATGCAGCGGGGCGTCGCGGAAGGCCGGTTGCGCAATGACATCACGTCAGAAGAGTTGATGCGGGCGTTTCTGGGGATCTGCTACACGCGGGAGCAGGAGGGCTGGCAGCAGACGGTTATTCGCTTGCTCGACGTGTTTATCGACGGGCTGGTCGTGCCGGGCCAGCATTCTCGCGACTGATCGTATCGGATCAGAAACCGCCGTTCACGCGGATGACTTACCTCGATCACTGGTTTGTCGAATGCCAGATCCTCGGCATTCGGGTGTTGGACTGAGAGAGCAGAGACGGAGGCAGGCGCACGCCTGCCCACATCCCGATGCGCTCAAGCTGCGTCAGACATTGCCTCGGCTTCGGCGACACGTTCGGCGAACCACGGGAAAGCAACATCCTCCGCGAGATCGTCGCCTTGGGCGTCATGGATCACGCGCGGGCCGACCTGCTTTGCATTGTGCTTTACCAGCATGTCCGCCAGTTGTTCCGAACCGTGCCCAAAGGTTTCGTAGTCGCTGTCGCCCAGCCCGAAAATCGCAAAGCTGAGCCCCGCAAGATCGGTGTCCGATCCCTCAAGCTTTTCGGCAAAGGGCTTGGCTGACGCGGGAAGCTCGCCATCGCCATAGCTGGAACTGACGAAGACATGGAACACGGACAGATCCAGATCCGCCGGGTCGACCTCGGCTAGGTTCATTATTTGCAGCTCGTGATCATCACCGAATTCGCTTTCAAGGTCTTCGCACAGCATTTCGGAATTGCCGGTTTCGGTGCCATAGAGGATATTGATCTTCATTGTGTCGTCTCCGTCACGTTCAAAGCCAGTTTCAGCATGTCCCGCCGTGTGCGCAACTTGTTGCGCAGGCGACCCTCGGCGCAGGACGCGCGTTCATGTTCGTCGATCCGCTGCCATGCGGCATAGTCCGTAAGATGATCAAACCGGGCGAACAAGGCCTCGCGCCCAGTCGCGTCGCTCTCGGGCATGGTCGCGAGGTCTTGCGCAATCGCTGCGGCCACAATCTGCGAGTCGCTGCGGTTATCCGGAATGGTTCCCTGAGGGCCGCGACGGAACCATCCGGCGGCGTAAAGTCCGTCATCCAACCGCCCGTTGGCCAGATCGGGCGCGCTTTCGATCAGGTCCATGCGTCCAAGGCGCTGGTCATCGCTGAACCCGACAGCGGTCACGGCCATGTCGCAGGGAAGTTCAAGCGTTTCGGACCCGTCGGCCCGCGCGATATGCAGGGCGTTCAGTTTGCCGTCAGCCCCGACAAAGCTGATCGGCGACCAGCCAAAGCGGAACGAGATCGTGCAACGTTTCTCGTCAGGTTCGATTTCTGCGAGTCCATTCAGTGCGGCGATCTTGGGGTTATCACTGTCGGAAGCTTCGTCAAAGTCGAGATCGTGCATTTCAAACTTCAATCCTGCGCTCTTGCCAATTTCCTTGACCATGACCGGGTCAAACTTTGCCAAGCTGGCAGGCGAGCGACCGATCACCTCGATCCGTTCAACTTTGGCCGCGGCGATACTTTCGGCGTGATGCGAGCCGAAATCCGACCCCTCGTATTCATGGTCCTGTTTGGAGAGTATCCGCAGTACGTCCATCGCGACATTACCATTGCCGATGATCGCAACCTGTTTGCCGGGGGCGGGCAGCTCTGCGTCCTTGCTATCGGGATGATCGTTCCACGCGCGAGTCAGGACGCCAGAACCAACGACGCCCTGCAGGTCTTCGCCCGCGATGCCCAGTTTACGGTCTGACGAAAGCCCGGTGGCCAGCACGACGACATCGTACATCGCACGCAAATCATCCAGCGAAATGTCACCACCATGCGCGCCGGTACAGATATCGAGATTGCCGATGAAATTGACACCCTGCCGTTCAAACAGGCGGGCGAACTGGCGCGAGACCGCCTTGGTCCCCTGATGATCGGGCGCAACGCCATAGCGAACAAGACCAAAGGGCACGGGCAGACGGTCGATGATGTCTATCTCGACCGTCGCGTCCTGCTTCAGAAGCGCCTGCGCGAGATAACATCCCGACGGGCCAGCGCCGATGATGGCAATTTTGCGTGTCATGCGCCCTCCTAGTTGAAAACGAAACCGTGATCCACGGGCAGGACCTGACCGGTCAGTGTGATTGCCGCCTTGGTCAAAAGGTAAGCGGCCACGTCCGCGACTTCATCGGTGCCCTGCGGGCCGGGGACGGCGCGTTGGGTTTCATAGAGTTTATGCCGCGCTTCGGGCACGTACTCCGTGCTTGGAGTCGTCAGTATCCCCGGAGCGATTGCCGTGACGCCAATCCCATCCGGGCCAAGTTCCCGCGCCAGCCCGCGGGTCATGGCCATGACGGCGCCTTTGGATGAAATATAGCTCATCAGGTTCGGCGCGCCCCAAAGCGCGGTATCCGAGGCGAGATTGACGATCCGGCCAGATCCCGAGGACCGCAGGGCAGGTGCCAAGGCCCGGATCGCAAGCCAGGTGCCGCGCACGTTCACGGTCATGACCTTGTCCCAACTTTCGATCTCGATGTCTTCGAAACCGATGCCACCGATACCGGTGGCGATAGCGCCGTTATTGACCAGCCCGTGGACCGGGCCGCTGATTGACGCCCCGAAAGCCGCAATGGAGTCAGGGTTCGACAAGTCCATCAGCTTGCTTTCGACTGTCGCGCCCGTTTCGCGTACCGCCGCCATGGTGGGTTCAAGGCTTTCGTCGCTCAGATCCGACAGGATCAGCTCGGCCCCGGCAGAGGCGCAGGCCAGCGCAATGGTTTTGCCAAGACCGCCACCGGCACCGGTGACAACGACACGGCGACCTTCCAAAGAATTCATCGTGTCACTCCTGCCCAAGGATGGGGTTGGCCCGTAAGATCACAATAGATGCCTTTCTGCCGCTGCCAGACCCGCAGGCCTTCGCGGCCTTTCTCGCGTCCGATGCCGGATGCACCGTCACCGCCAAAGGGCGTCGAAATCGAGAACTGCTTGTAGGTGTTGATCCAGACGGTGCCCGCCCGGATCGCCCCGCCAACCCGCCATGCGCGAGGGAAGTCACGGGTCCAGATGCCACAGGCGAGACCATATTCATTGTCATTGCCCTGTGCGATCACGTCCTCTTCGCTGTCGAAGGGGAGGACGGCGAGAACCGGACCGAATATCTCTTCGCGGCAGGTCTTGGCATCGTTCGGCAGGCCCGCGATGATCGTCGGTTCAAGATAGGCGCCTTTGTCATATTCCGCGCCAGACAGGCGTTTGCCGCCGCACAGGATCTCGCCGCCTTCTTCCCTTGCGCCTTCAATATATGCCTCGACCGCCTCACGGTGTTCGTGGTTGATTAGTGGCGCAACCTGTGTCCCGTCGGCAAAGGGATCGCCGACGCGCAACGCTTTCGTTGCCTCGACCAGTTTCGCGACGAACGCGTCATAGATCGAACGCTGCACGAAAAGCCGCGAACCGGCGATGCAGCTTTGTCCCGAGGAAGAGAAAATACCAAAGAGAATGCCTGCAATAGCCATATCCTGATCGGCGTCCTCGAAGACGATTGTGGGCGATTTGCCACCAAGTTCCAGAGAGATCGGCATCAGCTTGCGCCCGGCTTGTTCGCAAAGACGGCGGCCTGTGTCGGTGCCGCCGGTAAAGGCGATGCGACCGATCTCGGCATGTTCGACGATCAGGTTGCCAATCTCGCGGCCCGCGCCGGGCAGGACCGAGAGCAAACCCTTGGGCAGCCCGGCTTCATCGACGATCCGCGCCAGTTCCAGCGCGACGAGCGGCGACCAGCTTGACGGTTTCAGAACAACCGCATTGCCCGCGGCAAGAGCCGGTGCCAGCTTTTGCGCATCCGAGGCGATCGGGGAATTCCACGGGGTGATCGCACCGACGACGCCAATGGGTTCATGTACCGAGGCGGTCAGGAAACCGCCGCGCCGGGTCGTCAATGTGTCATCAGAGGTTTCCAGCACGGCGGCGAAATAGCGGAACGTACCGACGGCCGAGGCAGCTAGGGCCGCCGTTTCGGTCAGCGTCTTGCCGGTATCGCGCGATTGCAGCCGCGAGATGCCAGAGATATTCGCCTCGATCCCATCCGCGATGCGGTGCAGGATCTTTGCGCGCTCATGGGGCAGCATATCGCGCCATGCCGGGTCGGCTTGTGCGGCCTTTGCCCGTTCGATAGCGCGCTCGCCATCTTCCCGCGACGCGCCGTTGAACGTCATGTTCTCGGAGCCGTCATGGGAAAACACCGAGGTGATCGGCGCGCCGTGGCCTTCTTCCCAGGCCCCGCCAACAAACAGGCGTCCATCAGGCAGTTCGTTCGTCATATCTTTCATATCGTCCTCAGATCGCGACCGGCCCGGCAGCGTTCAGGATCTCCCGCGCTACTGAATAGACCGTCGACAAAGAAGTCTTTGGATTGTCCGGGGAAGGTTTGCCCTCAAGCCGGATGGAGAAGTCCAGCGCATTCGACCGGACCGTGTATTCGTGAATGTTCCCCGGTGCCTGGGGATCTGCGATCATCTTGACCCGGGTGGCTTCGAACCCCGCGCCTGCAAGGGCGATGGTCGCTGCTACATTGGCGTTTTTTGGATAATCGCGCGCGGCTTCACGGGCGCTGCCTTCGTAGAAAACTTCGGCTGCTTCGAGTGCGGCAAGATTGAGTTTTTGTTCGGCAGGGGTGCCTTGCCAAGCCTGTGGCGGCTTGCGCGAGATATAGGTCACTTCCAGCCCGCCCGACAGTCGCGCTGCGGCCAGCATATCGATCCCGCCGACCGCGCCGGGCACGATGCGCAGCAGCGCTCCGCCCGTCTTGGCTGCGTCATGCATTGCGGCTTCCGTCTCTCCATCAGCAAGCGCCCCGACGGATACGAGTACACCGTCAATCCCGGCCTCAAGGCAACGCAAGAGGTTTTCACGCACGGCGTCATGCGTTGCGACCTCGACAACCAGATCCGGTTTGCCGTCGATCAGCGCCTCGACCGAGCCATGAACGTGCAAGCCGCCGCCCAGCTTGTCTGCCAATGCGGACAGCTTGTCCTTTGCGCGATCCTCCGCGCCGGGACGGGCCAGAATATCCAGCCTGTCCAACACCAGCCCCTGCTCGGCAAGAATGCCAAGCAGAGAGGTGGCAATATTGCCGTATCCGATCAGCGCGAGACGCATCAGTCAGCCTTTCCGGCGGCGCCAGCGGGCGGACCGGCAAAAGCTTGGGCAAAGGGACCGATGGCAATCATATCGACTTCGATCAGGACCGGGCCTTCGCGTTCGATGGCCGCATCCAGGACGCCCGCGAATTCTGCGGTATCCGACACTTTCATGTGCGGCATGCCCACGGACTGGCAGAGCAATTCGAAGTCGGGCGTGTTAAGTGCCGAATAGTGCCGCCGACCGCTATATTGCGCATCCTGAATGTTCTGGATCACGCCATAGGCCGCATCGTTCATCAGCACGTAGACCAGAGGGCAGTTTTCCTGAACGGCGGTGATCAACTCGGCAATCCCAAGTTGCGCGCCACCATCGCCCAGCAGCGTGATCGCCTTGGGCCCTTCCGAGGCAAGCGCGGCACCGATCCCCATTGAAATACCCTGTCCGATACCGCCGCCAAGCGCGTGGACGCCCAGTTTCGGGTCGGCGATCTGCACGTAGCGATTGCCGAAGGTAGAATTCGAAATTGTCACGTCCCGAACCCAGGGGTGGCGACCGTTGAAAACCTTCTCGAGCAGAACATCCGCCACGACGTGGTAAGGTCCAAGTCGCTGGCGCAATGCGCCTTCGGCCAATGCGCGTGCGGTTGAGATTTCATGCGGCAGGTTCGGATCGGTATCGAGCGTTTCCGGCAGGCAATCGAGCAGACGCTTCAATGTGTCCGCCGCATCGCCATGAACGAACATCTCGACAGGATAGTTGCGCCCGCCTTGACTGGCCTCGGCGTCGATCTGGCAGATCGGCGGCAGCGCCATGTTGTTATCCTTCGTCTCGTTTCCGCGCAGGCGAGAGCCGACGACCAGCATGAGATCGCAGGACTGGAACAGCTGTTCCGACTGCGGGGTCATATTGAACGCCCCAAGCGTCGCCTTGTGATCCTCGGGGACGACCGCACGGCCGTTGGTCGAAGTGACGGCGCCAAAGCCGCGATTGACGAGTTCCAGCGCCTGTTCCGATGCGCCGCGCGCACCGCCGCCCAGCCAGATCATCGGCCGTTTCGCTTGCATCACACGCTCGGCCAGCGCCTTGATCGCGGCGTCGCTGGCAAAGGGACGAGTGATCGCAGGCCAACCGGCATGTGTTGTGCCGGAAATCTGGCTGCGCTGAATGTCGACCGGAATTTCAAGGCTGACCGGGCCGGAGGGTGCGGATAGCGCGGCGGATACGGCGGCCTGCATCACGCCCATGGCGGCGTGCGGATCCCAGATCCGGAAGACCTGCTTGGACATGCCTTGCAGCATTTCGCGCTGTTTTGGCACGTCATGGATCGGGGCGCGGTCGCGATCGGCGAACTTCAGGTCCACCTGCGTCGTGATGTGCAAAAGCGGCGTGCCTGCGGTCAGCGCCTCGACCTGCCCACCGGCCGCGTTGCCTGCCGCCGTGCCCGTCGAAGTCATCACGACGCCAAGCTGCCCGGTCACCCGCGCATGGGCATCGGCCATGTTCATCGCACCGGCCTCGCCCCGAGCGGGGACGAAACGGATCCTTCCCTGTTCCGCAAGCGCGTCGAGGATCGGCATGTTGTGAATGGAAATTACACCGAAAACCGTGGTTACGCCAAGATCCGCAAGCGCACGGGCAATCTGGTCGCCCACGATTTCGGCGCGGACCGGATCGACTTCGGTGGGTTCAAATGAATCGGGATATGCCGCCAGAGATTTCAACTTGTGCTCCTGTGATAAAGGACGCGGCAGGCGAGGCGAGAAACGCGAGCAGTCGCGCAGCCTCTTCCGGTTTTCCGAGCCGCCCCATTGGGATGTTCTTGTTCTTTGCGAGATCGGCGTACCATGCCTCTCGCGTCTGGTTCTTGTCATCGCGCGCCTCGAAACGGCGCTGCCATTGATTGCTGTCGATCAGCCCCACGAGGATTGAGTTGACCCGGATATCGGGGGCCAGTTCGCGGGCCAGTGACTTAAGCAGGTTCTGTATCCCGGCACGCGCCGAGGAGGTGCAGACCATGTGCGGTTCCGGCTGCAGGGCGAGCAGCGAATTGGTCGCGACGATCGCGCCGCTGCCGCTTGCCGCGAGCATTTCTTGAAACGCGCGGATCGGGCGGATCTGGCTGAAATACTTCAGTTCCAGCTCTTCCCGCCATGCCTCGTCTGTGGTGTCGGCAAAAGTCGAGACGCGCCCCTGTCCGGCATTGTTGATCAGCGCGACCGCGCCGCCAAACCTGTCTTCGACGGCCTTGGCAAAACCGTTGACCTGTTCTTCCTGTAGCACATCGACCGCTTGCGCGAATACGCGGTCGACACCGAACGTATCGGCGAAATCGGCCGCAACCTTGTCGAGCCGTTCGGCTCCACGGGCGCAGATCGCCACCTGCGCACCCTCTTCAAGCAGCAGCCGCGCTGTGGCAAGCCCGATGCCCGAAGAGCCGCCGGTGACGACAACAGGTTTATCTTTCAGTCCAAGATCCATGCGTCACTCGGCGTTCGAGGGCGGAAAGCCCGGGTCGGGGCGGCCCATCATGACGGCCCGCTGTGCCGGAGTGGGCGGGCCTGCGGTCATCCACTGGTCCATCTTTTCCGGATCGTCGCGCGGCCAGACCTGCGCCTCGTGCGTTGCCTCGTCGATCTGCTGAACTTCCGAGGTGAATTCGATAACAAAGCCCGAGGGCGATACGAAATAGGCGAACGGGTTATCGCCCGGTCCATGACGACCCGGACCCCATGACGGGACCTGACCCTTTTGCTTCATGCGCCCGATGCCGCGCATGAAATCGTTCAGCGAAGCCATTTCGAAGGCCACGTGGTTCACGCTTGCATAGGGAGCGCGGACCAGCGCGATGCAATGGTGGTCAACAGTTTCCATGTCCTGGGCGGACCGCAGGAACACCATCTGATCGGCGGAATAGTCGGAGACGCGAAAGCCGAGGACGTCACCATACCATGCTTCGGTCGCTTCCATATTGGGCGTGTTCAGCACGCAATGGGTTACCTTGCGGGGGTAGGCGAACTTGGTTTCGCGCTCGACCGGTTCCAGATCGGTGGTGAACCGCAGCCGACGGAAATCGGGGTCGAGCATCTCGAACCCGTACCCGCCGATGGCATCGTCGAACACGGCGGGGGTGCCAAGCACATGCGCGCCTTTTTCAACGACCTGTGCGTGCAGCGCATCCATCGACGCCCGGTCGGGCATTCCAAGATGGATGTATTCCACGCCGTAGTTGTCGCCATCCTTTAACGCATAGATGAAAGGCTCTTTGCCCGTGCCGGCCAGATAGACGATGCCCTCTTCTTCCTTAGCAATCTGGAGGCCCCAGTCATTGACGTAAAAGTTCTTTGTGGCCGTCATACCCGGCGCGCGCATCACGATGCCGCGCAGATGACTGACCCGTACCATATCGGCACTCATTGAACGGTCTCCTCTTTCTTGTCGCTGCAAGGTCCCTCGTCCGTGCCTTCAAGGCATGACTGGATGACCCTGGATAATTCTGCCGGGGTCTCGACATGCAGCGCATGACCGCTCCCGGAAATTTCGGTGATCGGCGCGCCGCCAAGGGCGGCCGAAGCACGCTCACTCTGGATACGCGGGGTGACGACATCGCCATCTCCCCAGATGATATGGGTCGGGCAGCGGATCTCTTTCAGGTTTTCGACCAGTTGACCGGAGGCCAGCATGCGAACCGCTTGCCCGTAGCCGGGCTGTTTCACCGAAGCCATCGCGTCGATAACACGTTCGCGGGCTTCGCGGTTTCCCTCCGGATCGGCCAGCAGGCGGGGGCCGCGTTTTTCGGCAAAGGCGCGGGCGCCGAGGTCGTCCAGTTCCGCCAAGCGGGCTGCGGCTGCATCCGACAGGTTGCCGCCGGGGACCTGACCATGCCCGCAGGCACAGGCGCCCAAGATCATCTCGGTAACCCGCGCGGGGTAAAGCGCCGCGAATTTGGCCGCCATCAGCGTGCCAAGCGAGTGGCCGAGCAGCGTCACCCTATCAAGGCCGAGCGCGTCCAGAAACCGACCTAGCGCCTCGGCATAGTCACTTTCGACCGGCCAGTCGGCAACCAGAGGTTCCGATGCCCCATACCCCGGCGCGTTCCACGCGATTACATCCCAGTCTTCGGGGAGTTCGGCCAGCAGCGGTGAAAAGCTTTCGGCATTCGAACCGATGCCGTGCAGGCAGACCAGCCGCCGGCCATGACCCGTACGCCGCCAATAGCTGATACCGGCGATGGTGTCATGGACAACGGAAGGGGGCAAGGCGGACATGGCTTAGTGATCCTCGCGTACGAGGTAGTGCAGTACGCGCTTTTCAACCGCCGCGACGGCGAAGTAGAGCGCGATACCGATGACGGTCAAAAGGAAGATGGCGTTAAAGACCATCGCCGTATTCGCCTGTCCTTCGCCGTAGCTGATCAGGAAGCCAAGACCGGTGTTGCCACCAACAAGCTCACCCACGGTGACACCAATCACGGCCAGCGTCGCGCCGATGCGCAGACCCGCAAACAGGTTGGGAAGCGAGGAGGGCACCTCGATCTTGCGGAAGATCGTCAGCCGGTTCATCGAATAGACCCGGGCGAGGTTCACAAGATCGCGGTCGACCGTCTTCATCGATTGCAGCACGTTCACGAGGATCGGGAAGAACACGATCAACACGGTGACAAGCAGCTTGGGGATGGCGTTATAGCCGAACCACATGATGAATAGCGGGGCAAAGGCGACCTTCGGCGCGATTTGCAGCGCAAGAATATAGGGGGACAGAACCCGCTCCCACAGGCTCGACAGCCCAAGGAGGTATCCCGACGCCGCGCCAAGCAGCCCGCCAAGGGCAAACCCGACCAGCGCCGAGATCAAGGTCGACATGAAGTGCCCCATCAGGTTTTCGCGCTGCATCATGCGCCCGAACTCTTCAAGGCAGTTGCTGAAGGTCGGGATGATATAGCGAGGCACGTCCAGCAGGGGGGGCAGGAATTCCCAGATCGCGAGAAACACGAGTCCAACGCCGATCATGGCGAGGATTTCCGTGCGCGACCCGGAACCCGCAGTCAGTTTCTTGAACGGGTTTGCCATCTTGCTGCCTTTGTGGACGGGGGCACCGGAGGAAATCTCCGGCGCGCCATTTTTCAGGGATGCACTCGTGTCGGCCATTTTCACTCCGTTGGTGCTGCGAACTGGTTGTCGTAGTAATCCTCGGTGGCGAGCGTCTCGTTGACGATTCCGTTCTCAAGATAGAAATCGGCAACGGCGGTCATCCGTTCGGGATCGATCATGCCAAGCTTGGCCATATCCGGGGTGGCATAGACGAGCTCGGTGTAGCGCTTCATGATGTCTTCCAGCATCGCGGCCTTGCCTTCGAACTGCGGAATGTTGTCAGCCAGCAGCTTGGAGGAGCCTTCCGGGTCTTCCATCACGTCGCGCATTCCCTGCAGCGTCGCCTGAACAAAGGAGCGGACCACTTCGGGACGTTCCTCGATCATTTCGTCCGAGGCGATGATCGCCTGCGCCATTGCCGGGAAGAGATCGTTGATCGGCACGATCGTCAGGTCGATGCCCGCGCCTTCAATCGCTGCGGCCCAGTCGGGCGTACCCGAGATCGCGTCGAGATCGCCCGAGATCATTAGCTGAACCATGCCTGCCGGACCGACGGCCTGGATATTTGCATCGTCCTTGGTCATGTCGGCAGAAGCGAGCGCTGCGAGGAGGTTGTAATAGGTGGTGTCCTGAAATGCCATGACGCCAATGTTCAGACCCTTCAGGCCGGCGACGTCGGTCGCGCCACTGTCGTTGCGGATGACCAGCTGCGTCAGGGCCTTGCCGCCAAGAACGGCCACGGCTTTGACGTCCAGACCGTTGGGACGGATGATGATCGGCGTGTCGCCGATGCCGCCACCAAGGTCCGAGTTGCCCACGGCGACCTGCTTGGCGACGTCCGCGCCGCCTTTGCCGATGGCCCAGCTTACATCAAGCCCGGCGTCTTCGTAGTAACCCTTTACACGGGCAACCTGAAACGGGGTGAACGCCGGCAGGAAGTCCGGGGCCGGGAACAGGTAGCTGACTTTTTCCTGTGCATATGAGACGGCCGGAATGGTCGCCAGCACGGTAGCGGCTGCGATTGTCGCCGCTTTTACAAATCCAAAACGCATTTACTTCTCCTTGTTGGACGGCCTTCAGGCCGCTTCGTTTTCTAGGTGCAACGTGTCGAAAAGCCGTTTGACGTAGACGCCGGTCTGGGCCTCCATGGAACGGGCAAGGGGGTCGCGGCGGTTGCCAAGTTCGATGGCAAATTCGTCGACGACGGTGCCGGGACGCCCTGACATGACCACGACCCGGTCGGCCATGATAACGGCTTCGTTCAGGTCATGGGTGATCAGCACGCAGGTGACGCCTGCCTCGGCAATTGTACGGGCGAAATGGCGCTGCAAGACAAGCTTGGTCTGCGCATCGAGCGCGGAAAACGGTTCGTCCAGAAGGATGATATCGGGTTCGATGACCAGCGTCCGGGCCAGCGCCGCGCGCTGGCGCATCCCGCCGGAAAGCTGGTGCGGATAGTGTTCGGCGAACTCGGCCAGCTTCATGCGTTCAAGTTCCTGCATGGCCCGCTCCCGGCGCTCTGCTCGGGTAAATTTGCGTTCTTCCAACCCGAACTCGACGTTCTTGACGATATTGCGCCAGGGCAGCAGCAAGTCTTTCTGCAGCATGAATCCGACTTCGGGCCGGGTGCCGGTCACTTCGTCACCGTTAATCAGAACCTGCCCCGAACTCGTGCCGTAAAGGCCGGATACCATATTCAGAATGGTGGACTTGCCACAGCCCGACGGGCCGACGACGGCAACCAGTTCACCGGCGCCCACGGAAAAGCTCATGTCCTCGACGGCGGTGACGGAATTGCCTGTATTGCGGTCGGTAAAGACCTTGGTGATGTTCCGAAGTTCAAGGCTTGAGGTCATGGAGTTTCCCTGTCTTTGCGGAGATGTTTTCAGTTCCAGAGGTAGCCGTAGAGGCGGATCTGGGGCAGCAGGCGCGCCATCGGATTGCCCGACCCGTCGCCAAAACGCACATGCCGTAGCCAGGTGCGCCCGTGAATTTCCATACCGGTCGCGGTCACCCGCGACCCGAAGTGCGTCGCATCTGCCCACAACCCGCCAAGCGCGTCAGTCTGTTCAAGGCTGACAGGCCCGTCAAAGCAGGTATCGGCGCAAGAAAGCGACCCAAGCACCTGCATGTTGTCGAGGAATGCAGTGCTGGCGATCCGTGCCTTGTTGAGCACCAGCGCGCCCCAGAATTCGGATTTGGAGAGCGTCAGGTTGGCGAGGATCCGGGCCTCGTCGAGCCTGAGATCGGTGCCGAACCGGCTGTCCTGTGCAGAGAGCTGCGATTGAAAGGTGCAGCCCCGGAACCAGCTCAGCCCCAGCGTCGTGCAGCGATCCAGCAAAACCGCACCTTCGAACACGGAACCCGACAGGTCGAACCCGCAAAGCTCGCGTCCCCGAAGGTCAAGCTCACCGCTGACGCGATGCCCGCGAAGATCCGCCGCGACCTTCGGCTCGAACGGCGCGGTCAGGGCGGCAATTACCGCCTCCGGCTCGATCGGGGTGAGGGTCGCGTCTTTCATCACGCCGTCTGCTTTCCTGCGGATTCTTCTGCGTCCAGTGCCTTGAAATGTTCCTTGGCGCGGCGCACCATCATCTGGCGAAGACGGGAAACACCGATGTCGTGCTGATACAGCATCTCGCGGCGACGGGCGTCTTCCGGGATCGATTCCAGCATTACGCGGTCCTGTTCCAGAACGTGCCAGTGACGGTCTTCGAGGAAAGCGCGATATAGGAAACGCCAGCTTTCCGCCGCTGTGCCCTGCACTTTGCGGCAGCGCCAGAAGAACGAATAATGCGTGTGTTCATCGACCGGCGTCGCGAAACCGACGATACGGAACGGGCCGCCCGGACCGGCACCATCGGGATAGGGAATGTCCAACCGGAAGAACATCGTGCCTTCGTCCATGACAACTTCGGTGTAGTCAAAGTTGACACCCTTCTGGTTAACTCGTTCGATCTGAAAGCCTTTTTCGCGGCGTTCCAGCTTCATCGTGTCCTGCTTGGAGCCGTAGGCCAGCGTAAAGCTGTTGGCGTGCAGGTAGCTTGCGTGCATCGGGTCGGCCGCGTTGTCGAGGCTGAAGCGATAGGAGCAATCCCAGTAGGTCATGCAGGGGAAAACCTGCCATTCGTCGCTGGTGAATTCTTCTGGCGGCACGAATTCCGGCGCGTCGGGGCGATCTGCCGAGGGCAGGTAGATAAAGACAGCCCCGCCAGCTTCGTTGCATTCGTAATAGGTCAACGCCTTGCGGCCTTCGAGTGCGCAGTCGGGCATGGCAGGAACGCGCACGACCGTCCCTTCGCCATTGACCGTCACACCGTGATAACCACAGGCGATATTGCCGTCCTGAACATGTCCAAGGCTCAGCTTTGCGCCGCGGTGCGGACAGAAATCTTCGACGCAGCGAACCTTGCCAGCGCCATCGCGCCACAGCACGAGGTTCTCGCCGGCGATCTTGCGGGCCAGCGGTTTGCCGGCTTTCAACTGAACCGATGTGGCAACCGGCATCCAGAACCCCCGGAGACCGAGGCTGATATAGTCGTCGACCCGGTCACGGCCTTTTGCGGTGGCTTCCATGTCTCGTACTCCTCTCAGGCGCCGATGCCATGTTCGGCGTGGGCCGCGTCATGGGATGCATTGATGGCTTTCAGTTCCGCATCGAGAATTTCCAGCGTCCAGGCGCCGCTCTCTCCGGACGGGCGCGGAGCGCCCCGTTCATTCAGCTTCTCAGCAACTTTTGCGAAATCATGCTCACCGGTTTCGTAAATGCGCTCGAGCGCCTCTGCGAAAGCGCGCTCGGCATCGCTGAGCGGGCGGCCTTTGGATTGGTTCTTCAGGGCTGGATCTTGCATCCCCAAATTCTCCCTTTCTGCCGATTGTTCAAATTTGAACGTATGGTTCTTATTTGCAATCATGCCGATTCGCGGTACTATGTTCAAGAAGTTTCGATGACACGCCGGTGTCGCGATGATGAAAAAAGGGATGACCGATGGCCGAAACAGTCATGCTCACCGTGTTTCTCAAGCACGATCAGTCTCAGAATCTGGAGCAAATTCAGGCACATCTGGGCGAACAGGATTGGTGGACCGCTTTCCCACCCAAAGGCGTAGAAATAGTAAGCTGGAACGTGGTGATGGGGATCGGCCAGATCGTCACCCTACGGATGCCGCCGGAATTACTGCCTAAAGTTAACGTCGAACTCGAACGCCGGGCCTGGGGAGTCTTCTCGACCGAGTTCTTCCCGACCTACGATTTCGTCCCGGTGCGCGAGCGTCTGACCCGCGAATGGCAGGAAAGAAAAGAGGCCGCTGCATATGAGTGATCCTATCGCCGTAACTGCCGAAGGCATTCCCGGACCTGTCCCGGGCCTGTTTTCCAACGCCGTGATCTGCGACGGTATCGTTTATGTCTCCGGTCAACACGCCGGTGGTCCCGATGGGGTCGTGGGTGAAACCATGTACGAGCAGGCGCAAGAGGCCTTGCGCCGCGTTGTCGCTCTTGTCGAAGCGGCAGGAGGTAGGAAAGAGCGCATAACCAAGATTTCGGTTTTTGTAACCGACATGGCGCGCAAGGATGAGGTCGGGCGCGCCCGTCGCGAAACCTTTCAGGGCGTTTTGCCCGCAGCCACGATGATGGAAGTTTCGGCATTCGTGGATCCCGCGCTTCTCGTCGAAATCGAAGCCGTCGCGCACCTGTAAGTTAGACATTCCATATTCAGCCGTGCTTGCCCAGAATGGGTGCCACGTCGTCAGTCAAAGGAATTTAATGTATAGATGAACACGACATCTCCCATGCCCCAGGAAAGCGACGAAAAAGCACCGCGCTCCGTTTCCTATGACGTGCCCCCCGTTACCCGCGCGATGGCGCTGCTGCGCTATATTGCGGCGGGCAATCGTTGCAGGAACATCGCTAAGGCATCGGCCGCCGTGGGCATCAACCGCACGACCCTGATCCGTTTGCTGCATACGCTCGAGCGTGAGGAGATGATCGAAAAAACACCGGGGGGCGACGGCTACGTTCTAGGCTATGGCGTGCTGGAACTGGCATCTGGCATGTTGAGCAGCCGCGATGTCGTGCGTACCGGACAACCCGTACTGCATCATCTTGCTGCGGAAACGGGACTGTCGGCGCATCTGGGGGTTTTGGCTGGCACGGATGTCATCGTGCTCGTCCGGGAAACGCCCGAGGTGCAGCTGGTGTCGAATATCCGCGTGGGCAGCCGCCTGCCTGCCTATGCGACCGTGATGGGGCGGGTGATCCTGTCGCACATGCGCGAGGATGAGGTACGCAGCATCTTCGACGATTACAACTTTTCTGCCTTCACCGATCAGACCCCTACAACGGTGGATAGCCTGCTAGGCCAATTAAAGCTGGATCGTGCCGCTGGCATCGCTTGGTCCGTCGCCTTTTTCGAAGAAGGCATCGGGTCCTGCTCCTGCGTCGTTTTGGATCAGAATAACGCGCCGGTTTGCGCGATCAGCCTTTCCGGACCGCAGGCCAATTTCGAGGAAGGCTCGGAAAAGCGCCAGCAGATTATGACCGGCGTGGTCGACGCAGCGCGGCGTTTGTCAGCCATGATGGGGCATATCCCCACGAATTGACCCTTCTTAACCGCTCCCGTCATGCCCCAGCAGTCGGGAAATGCGAATGGCGGTCGCTTTGAGGTCCGAGATGATCTCGGGCGGCAGTTGCGCGCCTGATTGCGGGCCATTTGCCGATGTCAGGTTGATCGCCGCCGCCACACGACCCGTGAGATCCCAGACCGGAGCTGCGACCGAGGCAATGCCTGCTTCGAAATCCCCCATGTGCCAGATGACGTCGGCCTTGCGATCGCCCTTTACCTGTTCAAGCAAGCCGGGCAGCGACGGCCCCTTGCCCTTTGTGGCACCCGGTCTGTCGGCGCGGAAACGTTCGATGATCTCGGCATCTGGCAGATCGGCAAGTAATACCCGCCCCATCGTCGTGCTGCGTGAGGGCAACCGGCTTCCGACCTGAACGATCGAGGCATTCGCCTCCCGCGCCGGTGCGCGCAGAACGTACAAAACCGAAGATCCGTCGAGTATGCCCATATGTGCGGACCAGCCGGTCCGGTCGCGCAGCCGTTCCAGTTCGGGCTGGGCGATTTCGACAATTTCGCGGGTCGCAACATACCCGTAGGTCAGGCGGAGAACACCCGGCCCCAGCGAATAGGTCTGGGCGCGTTGGTCATGCAAAAGGCATCCGGTTTCAACCAGCGTATAGACCGAACGAAATGCCGCCGACCGGGTTACGCCAAGCGCATCGGCAATATCCCGCAACGACAGGTTCGGTTGCGCGGGGGTAAACAGCTTCAGCACGTTCAGCCCGCGCACAAGGCCCGGCACAAGATACCTGTCCATGTTGCCGTTATCCGGTTTCGGTGACTCTTTCTGCTTCATATATAAAACGCCTTGTATTCAGTAAAACGCTGTCGGCGTATCCTTCTCTCAACCGAAATTTAGAATCAACCGTGAAAGGAACCAGAGATGACCGTACAGGAAACGGGTTTCGCTACCCTCGCAGATGAGCTGAAATCGCAGACCGGACGCTTTACCGACAAGCAGTTCGACTGGAATGCCTTTCCTTCCAACGCCGGTTTCGACGAACTGGCACGGGCACAGATGCGCTATATCGGTGCCGGTGGCTCGCCCAAGGTGAATGACACGTCGACGCTCAAGCCCGATCATTTCACGCTTTCCCTGATCTACAAGGAGACCGGAAAGTACGCCGCCTGCCACAGCCACGAAATCGAGGAAAGCTTTCTGATCATCGACGGCGCTCTGATCGTCGGCTGGGAAAAGGACGGCGAAGTTGTCGAAGTTAACCTCGGCCCCAAGGACATGATCCTTAACGCCCGCGAAATTGGCCATGGTTTCCGTGTTGACGGGCCGGAGCCGGTCGTCATGTCGATCTCGGTCGACGTGGGCAAGCCGCTGCCGCCGGTTTACCACTATCACCCCAAGGAACACGCGCCGGAACTCGCCCGTGCCTTTGGTGCCGAGCCGGGCAAGACGATGAAATTCGACCCCAAGGGTGATCACGCGCTGCAACAGCTCATGGCAAAATATGTCGTGCGCCACAGCGAGCTGGAAACTCACTGGGAAGACGCCGGTTTCACGCGCAAGATCTACTGCGGTCCCGGCGGTGTCGAAACCGATACCTGCCGCAAGGAAATGCTAGGCATCCCATCGCGCGTCGGCGTGAAACCCTTCACCCGCGATGTCGAAGATGCCTTCCTCGTGCTCGAAGGCTCGCTCATCGTGGGCTGGGAAGAGAACGGTGAAACGGTCGAAACCGAACTCGGCCCGCGCGATCTGGTCAAGACACCAGCCGGCCGCAAGCACTGGTTCCGTAACAACGGCGCGCAGGCAGCTACTGTCTGGTATCTCGTCGGCTCCGCCGAGCCGGAAGCCGTCAAGTTCGAAGCCGCCTGATTGGGTATGCAAACTGAGCCCGCCCCCATCGATTAGGGGCGGGTTCGAGATGACCGGCAGTTGAAAGGTCCAACTATGTCTGCATTGAAAATCGCCGTCTGCGGGGGCGGTATCGGTGGCCTGTGCGCCGCCATTGCGCTGGAGAAATCCGGCCATGATGTCGAAGTCTTTGAGAAGGCGAAAAACTTCGGACGCATCGGCGCCGATATCAACCTCACGCCGAATGCGGTCTTCGCGCTCGACGGACTTGGTGTCGGCGAGGTGTTGCGCGAAACCGCTGCAAGGCCCACGTTCCGGATCAGCCGTGATGGCGTGACCGGAGAAGAAACTTCCCGGCTTCCCCTGTCGGACGCGGCAGAAGAGAAGTACGGCGCGCCGCAGCTTGCCATTCACCGCGCCGATCTGCTGAATGCGCTGATTGCCCGGATTCCCGCCGAGAAAATCCATTTTGGCATGGTCGCCCAATCGGTGAAACTGCTCGACGCCGGTGTAAAGCTGACCTTCGGCGACGGCACCACCCGCAACTTCGATCTGGTTGTCGGTGCCGACGGTATCCACTCTGTCGTGCGAACCGCCCTTTGGGGCGAGGACGATCCCACTTTTACCGGGCTCGTGTCCTACCGGTCGGTCTTTCCCAAGGAAGTGGCCAAGGATCTCACCGATCTTGATGCTTTTACCAAGTGGTGGGGGCAAACGCCGCAAAAGCAGATCGTCACCTTTCCTCTGACGCGCGGCGAGGAGATCTTCGTTTTCGCCACGACACCGCAGGAAGGCTGGACCGAAGAGGGCTGGACGCTGGCCGGTGACCCCGACGAGTTGCGCGCGCAATACGACGATTTCCACGAGGACGCCCAGCGGCTTCTGTCGCACTGCAAGGAAGTCACGCGCTCGGCCCTTCATGTGCGAGAGCCTATGCAGACATGGTCGCAGGGGCACGCCACCATTCTTGGCGACGCGGCGCATCCGATGGTGCCGTTCATGGCCCAGGGAGCCTGCATGGCGATCGAGGACGCAGTTGTATTGGGGCGCAGCCTGAAAGGTGCCGAAACCTATGACGTCCCAGCGGCGCTTGCTGTCTTCGAGGCGGCACGCAAGCCACGGACAGCCCGGATTCAGGAAAATTCTCTGGCAAATGAATTCATGAAGGGTCAGGGGAACGCCGATTGGGTCTATGGCTACGACGCCTGGAATGTCGAACTGGCCTGAACGGTTAACCGGCAGCCTCCTTCAGCTGCCGGTTTTACCCGCCCCTTTAAGACCAAGCTTAATCTGAACTGACCCGCGCGATTCCTGTCACCTCGATCTTCATACCCGGCGCGACAAGTCCGGCGACGATGATCGTGGCGCGGTTGGGGTAGGGCGCGCGGAAATACTGGCGATAAACCTCGTCGACCGGGCCGACATCAGCAGGATCGGTCAGGAAAATCTGCAATTGCAGATAGTCATCCATCGTACCGCCTGCCGCTTCGACCGTAGTGCGAAAATGCTGAAAGGTCAGATGCGCCTGCGCCTCGGTCGTGTCCTGCAAAATCGCGCCATCGGGCGTGACGGGACCGTGTGTCGTAAACAGCATGTCGCCTGATCCGATGGCCCAGGAAAACGGCTGCCCCGGTAGCGGCAACCCCATGTCGATTTCGCGTTTCATGCCGTCCCTTTCCGCATTTCATCCAGAATGTCATACCAACCGTGCGACGGATCGCACAGCATGAGATGGGTGCCGAAATGGTCCTCGTCCCAAGTCCTGAACCAGCAATCCGGTTTGCCCTCTAGAACGATACGCGCGGTTTCGTTGCTTCGGCGAACCCGTTCGGTATCCTTTTCGCCCCACGTGAGCGCCAGCGGGACAGAAAGGTTGTCCAGCCAGTTCAGCGGCGAGGCCGCACGGTCATCATCGGCGTGGTCCAGCACGTCGAGGTAAACCCGCTCCTCCAGGCTCCCGGGGGGAGGCGCGGGATGATGTAGGTCCAGAATGCCGCTGACTGGCAGGCATCCACGGACTGAGGTTTCACCGATGCCCGTCCCGTTCCAAAGATCAGGCCGCAGTGCAATCAAAGCTGCAATGTGCCCCCCGGCAGAATGCCCGGAGAGAAACAGGCGGCGGGGGTTGCATCCGTAATCCGAGACCCGCGCGCCAATTGCGCCCACCGCCTGAATCGCATCTTCAAAAAACAAAGGGAATCGTGCCTCCGGTGCCAGCCGATAGGTCGGCGCCGCCAGCGCCACGCCGCGCGCAGCCAGCGCCGGCGCCATGAACCCGCACCACTCCTTATAGCCATTGGTCCAGCCGCCCCCGTGGAAAAAGATGACCACGTCAGCGCCGCCCTCAACCGGAATCGTGGGGGTGAACAGGTCGAACCGTTGCCAGTCACCCGGTCCAAAGGCGATGTCCCGGTGTTCGTCCACTCCAGCCCAGCCGCCGCGCGAGGCGTCGAGGGCCGCCTTGGCGTAATCCTCGGCAGCAGCAACCGGCAGCGGTGGCTGCGGGGCGAGATCGAATTTTTCTATCATGACAGTTCCTCAGAACCCGAAAACGCCGGGCAGCCATAGCACGGTGCCGGGAAAATAGGTGACAAGCAGCAGCACGAGGATCAGGATGCCGATAAAGGGCCAGATCTCGGAAATCACCTGCCGCAAAGGGACTTCTCCCAGTTTTGAGAGGGTGAATAGCAACATTCCAAAGGGCGGCGTGATCAGCCCGATCATAATGTTAATCGTCATTAGCACCCCGAAATGAACCGGGTCGATGTCCAGCGCCACGACCGTCGGCAGCAGCATCGGCACAAAGACAAGGATCAGCGTGCCCGTGTCGATCAGGCAGCCAAGAGCCAGAAAGACAAGGTTGATCATCAGCAGGAATTCAAGCCGGGAAAAGCCCGCGCCCTGAACGTAATCGGCCAGAAGCCGGTCGAGCCGCTCGGACGTGATGGCATAGTTCATGATGAACGCCCCGGCGATCAGCAGCATCACCGATGACGAGGTTCGCATGGATTCGACGATAGCGCCCCATAGGCTTGCGAATGTGATGGCGCGATAGACCAGCACCCCGATCGCGAGCGAATAGAGAGCGGCCACCGCAGCGGCCTCGGTCGGGGTGAAAACCCCGGTCCAGATACCGCCCAGCAACACGACAGGGATCGACAGCGGAATGATCGCGCGCGCCAGAACCGGGCCAAGTTCGCCTTTGGGCAGCTTCTCACCTCTTGGCAGGTCGCTTCGCTTGGCAATGATCGCAAGCCCGCCCATCAGGGCGAACCCCATGATCACCCCCGGAACGATCCCGCCAAGGAAAAGCGCACCGACCGAAGCGCCGGAATTCAGCGCATAAAGGATCATCGGAACCGAAGGCGGTATGATCGGCGCGATCACCGCCGCTGCTGCGGCCAGCGCGGTGGCAAAACCGGGCCGGAACCCGCCAATGTCGCGCATCATTTTCAACGCAATCAGGTTCGGCCCGGCCGCGTCGGCCAGCGCACTCCCTGACATTGAGGAAAAAAGCATCGATGTCGTCACCGTGACGTGCCCCAGTCCGCCGGGCAGGCTTCCGACCAGCGCATTTGCGGCACGGAATAGCCGGTCGGCGATAGAGCTGATCGTCATGATGTTGGCGGCAAAGATGAACATCGGCACGGCCAGCAGCACATAGCTGCCGTAGAGCGAATTCATCACCTGATCGGTCACGATGCCGGGGTCCTGACCGGCGACCGCAAGGTACAGGAAACCGGAAACCAGCATCGCTACGGCAATCGGAACGCGGCAAAGCGACAGTCCCGCGAAAGCGGCCAGCAAAATAATAAGTTCAAGGCTCATCGGGTGGCCTCGCGCGGTGCGAGAACGATCATGCCCTGCCGTCCGGCTTCGACCAGCAGCTTCAGTGCAAACGCGCCCTGCATGATGCCAAAGCAGAGGTACAGCCAGTTCAGCGGCAGACGCATCACGGTCGTTCTCTCTCTCCAGAGAAAATTGATGTAATCGATGGTGTAGGGCAGGGCGATCAGCAAAACGGCACCCGCAATCAGGGCACCCAACCCGGCCAGTACGGCCCCCGCCCGCCGGGGCAGAAGGGACGTCAGCAGATCGAATGATATATGCGCATCAAGCCGCATGGCGAGCGACGCGCCCAGCGTGACGACCCAGAGGTAGACGACGATGGCAAGCTCTTCGCTGCTGGTCGATGGGTCGCGCAGCACGTAGCGGCAGAACACCGTCCAGATAAAGGCACCTGTCACGACGGCGAAACACGCCGCCGCAAGGGCCGAAGCGATACGTTCAATCCATGCGCCGGCCAGACCCAGCCGGCGCAGGACAGGAGATGTTTCCTTCATCTCAATCGGCTCAGTCGCCCATGATCTGGGACATCAGATCCTGATCCCATTCCTTGGCCAGATCCGATTCCGAATAAACGGCATCAGCTTTTTCACGGAATGGTGTCAGGTCGATTTCGTCGACGCGAAGCCCCTCGTCTGCCAATATCTTGGCGACCTTCTGTTCATCCGCAAAGCGCGCTTCGTTGTTTTCGGAAGCGGCTTCGACGGCTGCAGCCTTGACTGCCTCCTGTTGTTCTTCGCTCATCTCGTCCCATACAGGTTTCGCCAAAGCGTAGAACACGGGCTGCACAAGGTGGCTTGTCATGATCACTTGGGCTGTCACTTCGTCGAACTTGGCGGCCTTAAGGATCGTCAGCGGGTTTTCCTGCCCGTCAACGGTGCCGGTTTGCAAGGCGACATAGGTTTCCGACATGGCCAGCGGCGTAGGCGAAACACCAAGGCTCTCACCCAGCAACAGCCACTCGGGCGAGGCGGGCATACGCATCTGGACGCCTTCAAGATCCTCGGGCCCGGTCACTTCCTTCACTTCGCGCAGGTTCAGCTGGCGCGAGCCAAGATAGGCGGTCGAAAGGATCTCGATCCCCATGTCGCTGGCAACCGCATCATGAAGCGTTTCGCCGATGGGGCCTTGCATGACCTCCATCATCTGGTCGTAATCGTCGAACAGGAACGCGCGGTTCAAAAAGCCCATCGAAGGCACCTGCGCGGCAATTTCAAAGGTCGACATGGTGCTCATCTCGATATTTCCACGCTGAAGCGCCGGCACTTCGGCGCCTTGGCGCACGAGCGAGGAGCCGGGATAGACTTCGACGGTGACGCCAACATCCGCCGCCGCGACCTTTTCGGCAAAGCTCTCCATCGATTTGGCAAGGAAATCGGCAGCGGGACCGGCGGTCGAGAAACGCAGGGTGACGTCGTCGGCATAGGCCGTAGTGGAGATCAGCATTGCGGTGCCGATACCGGCCAGCCGCGAAAGCAGGAATTCGGGGCGTGTCATGAAAAACTCCTTGTTAGATGCATGCCCGCCGGACGCGCCTGAACAGCGTTCTTCGAACCGGCTTGTGACGTGATGCTAGAGGCGATTTTGGGACGGGGTCAATACATTTTCCAACATTATTGGATTTTGGAAAATAAGTGGATCTTCGAACGTTGACTTCATATGCGCGCTGCGGCTTATGTCAGATATGAACAGTTCCGCCTCCATTCCGGCGCAGACGACTCCGCCAAGGACCGTTGCCGAAGCCACCTATGTCGCCTTGAAAGAAGATATCCTGTCCGGGGCGGTCTTGCCGGGACGTTCACTGCTGACGCGCGAGCTGATCGAACGCTATGGATGCGGAATCAGCCCGATCCGCGAAGCCCTTGCCAAGCTGGTGGCCGAGGGTCTGCTCGAGGCGGCAAGCCATAAGGGCGTGCGCGTGCCGCTCCCGACAGTTGAAGACCTGAACGACATCTATCGCATCCGCATCGCGCTTGAACGTGAGGCGCTGGTGCTGGCCATGCAGCACGGCGATGATCACTGGGAAGGGCAGATCCTCTCAGCTGCGCACCGGCTTGCAAATGCACCCTTGCCGGAGGATCCGCATGATGCGGCAGCCCTGCGCGATTGGGAAATCCGGCATCGTGCTTTCCACAACAGTCTCATCTCGGCGGCCCCCGCGCCCAGGCTGAAACGGCTGATTGCCCAGATGGTGGACCAGACCGAACGCTACCGGGCGCTGCGCCTGGCCCATTTCGGGCCCAAGGACATCAGCAGTTTCATTCGCGAACATGACCTGCTTCGGGATGCCATCATCGCGCGTGATCCCCGCGCGCCTGATCTGCTCGCCGCACATTTCGAAAGCAGTCGGGATTTCGTGCAGAAATACCTCGAGACCAGCCAGGTCGAATCCGTCTGACGACATTAGAAAAGCGGTTCCTTTCCCGCCCGTCCTGTCGGCTAAGCCTGAGCGGTCCCAAGGAACTGACTGAAAAGGTTCGGCGTACCCATTTGGCCGCCTTTCAGGATCAGCCTAATGGCATTGATTTCGGGTGAGGAATGCTGCCCGCAATTCAAACCGATCCCCGGTTGGAAATCCGAAAGATAATCGATGGCCGAAAAGTCCAGCAAATCGCAGATGCGGCTCGATGTATCGCCACCCGCGATTCCCAGCCATCCCACCGGCGCAAGCGCTATGATGCGCGCGGTCAGTTTTGCAAGGGCAAGCGCAAGCGCATCGGGCGACATGCCATAATCAAGCTGTGGGTCGATATGGACAAGGGTTGGAACATTAGCCTTCAACAGTTCCGCAGCCTTTTCAGCAATCTGCGGCGCATTCTCCATGTCTTCGGGCAAAATCCGAATCTTGGTGAAACCCTCGGCCTTGGCAACCTGAGCACTGGTCACCGAGGATCGGCTGCCTGCGACGACCAGAACCCGTGAATTGGGCGGGGCACCGGGTGGAACAGTGTTGGCCGAGCCGGTCGTGCTATGGGTTAGTATCTGCGCGACGGAACTTGCCCCCACCAGCAGGCGACGCCCGCGCAACCCGGTAAAAGTTTCCGAAATTCGGGAGATGTCGCCATTGTCATAAACGTCAAACAAGGCGCGCAGGGGGAGTTGTGCGGGCCTATCCCCTCGCACCAGTGTCAGGTCTTCAAGTCCCTGTTCTGATAACAACAGACGCAGGTCGGCTTCGCCCATCGGGGTAACAGGGTGCTGCGCCATGACCGGATGGCGGTCTATCCGGTGCACGTTACCGTCACTGGCCTTGGCAAACAGCGTGCCGAATACGCAATACCGGCCAAGGTTCGGTTGGCCGCCGATCACAGCAAGATGCTCGGGTGCAAAACGGTGCGCAAGATCATTTACAACGGCACCGATCGACCCGATCCGGGGCGAGGAATCGAAGGTCGAGCATGTTTTGAAATGCAGAGTTTCTGGATCAAGCGCCGCGATAGCGGGCCAGATATCTTCGATGACAGTCTGTCCCGCCTCGGGCGTGAGCGCCCGCAAGGGGGTGGCGATGCCGATGGCGTCGAACCCCTCGCATTCCAAGGGCTGTGGCGGGCGCAGGAACAACCGCGTCCGCCATCCAGATCGCGCAAAGGTGGCGAGCGTATCCGACGCACCGGTGAAATCGTCACCGATGAATACGGCGCGCACCATCACCGGCTGCCGAAAAAGTCGAGCGCTGCCGCAAGCGCCGGACGGGTGGCCGAAGCAGCCTCCAGCGTTTCGCCGGCGGTCAGCGCCTCGTAAGCCTCGCGCAGCGATGCGATTCCCGCCTCTGGCCCTTGCGGATGGGCCAGAATGCCACCGCCGCACATGAACATCAGGTCAGGCCCCTGCGCAGCTTCCAGAGTACGCGGCAGCGTACCCGCCCATTGGCCCGAGGAAAACGCGGGCATGACGCGGTCATCCGGCCCGTTCTCGGACAGCGGCGCAAGACAGGCGCGCGCGGCCTCGGTCACTTCTTCCGCGCTGTCAACAAACTTGCCGCCGATACCATGCACGTGCATGTGATCGATCCCGGCCAGACGATACAACGTGTGATAGGCCTGAAACTCTATGCCAAGACGGGGATGACGGCTCATCGCGCCGAAACCGTTGCGGTGGGCGTGAATGGCCAGCGGCGTATGGGCGCGCAGCGTTTCCATTCCCGACAAGCCGCACCAGTTGAGGCTTGCCATCACGCAGGACCCGCCCTCAGTCGCGACTAGATCGGCATGGCGGCGCATGGCATCGGTCTCATCGGTGATGTTGAAGGCCATCATGACTTGGCGCCCGGTCTTTTCCTGCCATTTGCGGATCACGGACATAACGGCGGGCACCCGCTCGGCTATCGGGGCGATATCCGGATTGGCGCAGACCTCGTCATCCTTGATGAAATCCACGCCCGCCGCGCAAAGTTGATCGACCAGCGCGGCAATCTCCGCGGGTCGCATGCCGACATTCGGCTTGATGATCGTGCCGAAAACGGGCCGCCCCATAACCCCCATCGTTTTGCGCGAGCCTTCGATACCTTGCGTCGGCAGGGCATAGCGGCGGCGATACTCTGCGGGAATGTCCAGCGAGATCAGCTTCAGCCCGGTCACCTCGCCGAGATCGTAAAGATTGCCGGAAACGGTCGAGGCGAGCGTCGCAAGGTTCTTGCCGATGTTGCCGGTCGGATAGGCGATCCGAACCCGAGCCAGATGATACGGCCCGCCGATCTGCTTGCGTTCCAGATAGGCCGAGGCCAGCGTCGGTTCGTCACTTTCGCCTAAGACCTCAATCGAAAGCACCTCGGCCGAAGATCGGGCGCGCAATTCGTCGGTCTCGCCCGCGACACGGACGAAGGTGCCGCTGGATTGTTCGCCCGCCATGGTTGCGGCGACCTCGTCGAGCGGAAACGGGGTTTCCAGCAGATATTCGGCGGTGACGCGTGACATCAGAGCGCGCTCAGGTCAGGAAAGGGGCGCACCGGGTCGGATCCGTCCCAGCCTTCCGAGGCGTCGCGGATCATGTCGAACATCTTGCCTTTTGGGCCCATGACCTCGGACAGTTCGATCACGGTGCCGGGGTGATGCTCTTCGGCGAAATAGGCAAACCGCCCGTTCAAACCGACGCAACCCGACATTTTCAGCGTAAAGTCCCGATCCAGCATCATCGCCAGATCCTCGTCATATTTCGTGGTCCAAAAAGCGACATGCTGAAGACCGCGCAGCCCCTTTTCCTTGAAATCGCGGTACATAGAGGGCACGTCATTGCGCGTCTGAATCAGCTCGACCTGCATCGGGCCGGAATTGGCCAGCGCAACAGAGTTATGCGGCTGGTAGCTTTTCCCGTCGTAAAGATAATCTTCGATCGGCACTTGTGGATTGTAGAACCACGGGCCAACCCCCATGACGTCGGACCAGTGTTTCATACCGGCTTCGATGTCGTCCACGACATAGCCGAGTTGGCGGATGGGGCCGAGAAAAGTGCTCATGAGAGGCTCACTTCATTAAGAGGTTGGGCAGCCAGGTCGAAATCGCCGGAACGGCAGAGACAACCAGCAGCGACAGGAACAGCGGAATAAAGAAGGGCATCACCCCGGCGATCACGCGGGTGATTGGCATCTTGGTGATGATCGACACCATATAAAGGCTCATGCCCACCGGCGGCGTCAGCAACCCGATCATCAGGTTAAGAACGAAGACGATGCCAAGCTGGAGCGGGTCAACACCGGCCGCCGTCAAGGCAGGGGCGATGATCGGCGCGATGATCAGGATGGCGGCAATGCTTTCAAGCACCATACCGACGACCAGCAGCAGGATATTGACCAGCAACAGCAGAACCAGCGGGTTGTCCGAGAGCGACAGCAGGAACCCGGTCGCCTTCATCGGCACCTGATCCAGTGTCAGCACCCATGCGAACAGGGCAGCGGCCGACACGATGAACAGGATGTTGGCGGTTGCTTCGACGGTTTCACGCAGCGCGTTCAGCGTCGCGCGGAAGGACAGGCTGCGATAGATGAAGATGCCAATCACCAGCGCATAAGCGACGGTCATGCCCGCCACTTCGGTAGGACCGAACCAGCCCGACATCAGACCGCCGATCAGGAGAACAGGTGCCAGCAAGGCTGGAAAGGAGATGACGAATTTCTTGGCCACGTCGCTCGCCTGCGGTCGGATGTCATCGCGCGGCAGGTTCGAAACGCGCGCGATGATTGCGACCTGGATCATTAAAAGCGCGGTGATCACCAGCGCCGGGACGATGCCCGCCAGCAAGAGCTGAACGGTCGAGACATTGGCGACCGAGGCATAGATGATGATCGGGATCGAGGGCGGAAAGATCGGCCCGATAGTGGCGGCGGCGATCGTCAGGCCGGAAGCGAATTCCTTGCGATATCCCTGCGCAGTCATCTGGTTGATCTGCACGGCGCCAAGCGCGCCGATATCGGCCAGCGCCGCGCCGGAAATCCCGGAAAAGATCAGGGAAACAAAGATGCTGACCTGCGCGACGGCGCCGCGGATCCGGCCAAAGATCATCCGGACAAGGTCAAAAAGATGGGTGGTGACGCCAATCGCGTTCAGCATGCTGGCCGCAAGAATGAACAGCGGCACGGCCAGCAGGGGAGAACTGTCGAGCGCGTTGAGGCTGCGCTGGGCGAGAACCGAAACCGGCAGCCCTTGCGTCACGATTACGACCGCCGAGGACAGGCCAAGACAAACGGCAGTCGGCACACCACAGACCAGCAGCGCGACAAAGATAAGAAGGAGAAGGGCAGTCATTCGATGGGTCCGATCTGGTCGGCGGCGTCGGGGAACCCATGCGAGGGCGCGCGGCCCCGCAGGACATTCGCAACCCGGTAGACCGAGACAAGGCACAGAAAGGCCGAGCCGAGCAGGGCGAGCGAATAGTAGAAATAGTTGGGCAATTGCAGGGCAGGGGTCATGAACTTTCCCGTGCGGGGCAGGAACTCGGCAAAACCCCAGAGAAGAAGGATGCAGAAGCCCAGAGTGGCAAGGTCTGACACCAGCGCGAGACCCTTGCGCCCGCGCGCGTCCAGCATGTCGGGCAGGATCGAGACTGATACCAGTGCTTGGCGACCGGCCAGCGCCGGGATGCCGATAAAGACAAGCCCGATGGAGCAGAACCGCGCCAGCTCATCGGCCCAGGGCAGGCCGAGGTCGGCAAGGTTGCGCGCGCCGACCTGTAGCACCACCAGACCGGCCATGAGCGCAAGCAGCGCCATGCCCAGCCAGATACCGACAAGGGAAAGCCGCGCGAGCACTGCGCGACCCTTGCTTTCAGTTGTCATCAGGAAATAGCCGCGATCTTTTCGTAGAGATCACCGTATTTCTCGCCAAATCGTTCCTGAACCAGCTTATTCACGCCTTCGCGGAAGGCCGCGAGGTCAAGCCCGTCTTCCTCGCTGATCACGGTCATGCCAACATCGCGCAGCGCCTGCGTTTCGGCCTCTTCATTGTCGAGGATGGCCTTGGTCGCCTTTTCGCGGGTCTCGTTCGCGGCCTGCTCGACGGCGGTTTTCTGTTCGTCGCTCATGCCCTGCCATACGTCTTCGTTCATCACGACGACTTCGGCGTTGGACATGTGCCCGGTCAGCATCAGGTGCGACTGGACTTCGAAAAGTTTGACCTTGAGCACCACGTTCACCGGGTTCTCCTGGCCCTGCACGACACCAGTGGCCAGTGCGGTCGGTACTTCGGACCAGTCGACCGGTACGGCGACTGCGCCCATCCCTTCGACGGCGGTGGTGTAGATCGGGAAAGGTACCGCGCGAATTTTCACACCGGCGAGATCCTCGGGCGACATCACCGCCTTGTTGCAGGTCAGGTTCCGGCGGCCAAAGTAATGCGCATAGATCACACGCACGTTGGCAGCGGCGATCAGGCCTTCGTTCAGCTCCTGCATGACCGGGGAATTCACATCCGTCACCGCCATCAGGTGATCGATGTCGCGGTACAGATAGGGCGTGTCGAGCGCGGCGAAGGGTTCGTAGAGCGAGCCGAGCGCCCCTGCCGTATTATGCGAAAAGGCGATGGTGCCCAGCGAAACGGCTTCGGCCAGTTCCTGCAATTTGCCCAACTGGCTGGCGGGGTAGACATCGACCTTGATGTCACCGTTCGACGATGCGCCAAGCGCTTCGGCGAACCAGTCGGCCTGAGCGCCCGCGACGGAAGCGGGCTCGTTATTGTGGCCATAGCGCAGAACGGTTTGCGCACGGGCGCGCATCGGTAGCGCGGCGCTGACGGCGGCGGCGCCGCCAAGGGCCAGGACCGAACGGCGGCCCAGACGGGTCAAGGTGTTGGTCATGTGAATTCCTCCCTCAGAATTATGATGTGTTTTGATGGCTGTCTACCATCCCCTCCCGGCGTTTTTAATCTAGATCACAATAAAACACCGCAATTATTGACCAAATTAGTTTTCCGCTGCATCCTGTGTCAAAGAAAAACACATGAGGTTTTTTGAGGTGTATTGATGTGTAGTGAAAAAACTTCCCTTCCCGGTCGGGTGCAGATGGTGGACGTGGCGGCGCGGGCCGGTGTCTCGCTCGCGACCGTGGATCGCGTGATTAACCGCCGCAAAGGGGTCAAGGAACGCACCCGGCAGCAGGTGCTAGATGCGGCGGTTGCCTTGGGGTTTCTCGGCTCGGCGGATCTGCGCGCACTGACCACAAGCCAGCAGCCCAAGATCGTTTTTCTGCTTCCGGCCGGCACCAATCCATACCTCCGCGATCTCGGTGAGCACCTGCGCGAAAGGGTGGCGGCGCAGGACGAAAGCAGCCCCCGCATCCGCTGTTTCTTTATCGAAGGCTTCAACGCCGCCGCGCTGGCCGAGGCGATCTGGCGTAATGCGGCCTGGGCGGATGGAATCGTCTTTTTCGCCATCGACCATCCCGAAGTGCGCGAGGCCGTGGCCGAGGTCGCCCTTAAAGGCGTCAAGCTTGTGACCATCGTCTCCGACCTCGGCCATGCCGATTGTGACGCTTACGTTGGGCACGAAAACCGCTCGGTCGGACGCACAGCGGGCTTGCTGATCGGTCGTTTTGTGAACGGGCGGGAAGGCACCGTCGCGCTGGTTGCCGGGTCGCGCCACTATCGAGCGCATAGTGAAAGAGAGGCCGGGTTTCTGTCGATCCAAGAGGAACTCTTTCCGCATCTCCGCCTCGTCGGCATGCGGGAAGGGCATGACGACAGCGGTCAGAATTATCGCCATACCATCGCACTGCTTGATCAAAACCCCGACCTCCTGGGCATCTACAACGTGGGCGGTTCATCCGGCGGGATCGCCCGAGCGCTGACCGAAAGGGCGCGGCAGGACATTGTCTTTATCGGTCACGGATTGACGCGCGACACGCGCAACGCTCTGGTCGAGGGTGCGATTGACGCGGTGTTCAATACCGATCCCGGCACCCTGATCGACCGGGCGATCGATGCGATCCAAAAACCCGATCGTCCCGTTGCGCCGATGAAACTGGAAATCATCTTTCGCGAAAACTTGCCGTGAGACGAAACGGATCCTTTTCGCCGACTTTTAAAGGTCCAGCTTGAGACGGCCCGACGCGTATCGTCCAGTGATAAGGTGACCGGGATCTTTGATCTCCGGGTGCTGGTCGGACCAGTCCCGAAACTGGTCATTTGTCAGGATTCTCGCGCCATGATCGCGGGCCGCCGCAAGGATCGTCGGGTCGGCCGGTGTCCCCTTGGGCACCACCAGCACATGCTCTTCTGGCAGGCCCAGCAGTTTGGCGAAAGCCCGGTGGTGCAAGTACTTGTCAAAAAGCAGGTACCCGGCATTTGCATCGAACACCACGCCGGGGGTAAAACCCGAGGCTTCGAGCTGGGCGACGGCCTCCTTTACCGTCTCCAGTCGCGGTTTCCCTTCGCGCCAGTGCATGACGTTCGATCCGTCCACGACGACCCATTGCTTGCGCCTAATCCTGAGCATCCCGTTTCGGATCAACAGGATGCTCGCGGCAATGAAACAGGGAGCCGACAGCAGGAGGAATTCGGCCCAGCTCGGGATCATCATGGTCGCAAGCACTGCAGCGGCGGAGGCCAGAAAAAGGATCAGGCTGGACGTCATAAACAGGCTGCCTTCTGTATATTCATTCCGGGTCACCGTAGCCGGGGCTTGGATCTAAGCCACTTTGGAAGAAAAAGAAAATCCCGCGTGGGTTTAAGGGCCTTTAACGGTTTTCAGGATTGTCGCCAAAGGCTGCACTCTGTCTCGAGGCATGTGGCCGCAGAACGGCTGCGCCGTTGTTGCAAAAGGCAGGAGACCTCTGGTGAGGTTCGGGGGCTTCCCGGCAAATTGCTGTGCATGACCAGCTTCACCGGACTCTGCGCAAACATTGATCCAGCAGAAATCTTCAAACGTACATTTGATGAGTGCTATTTAAGGTTTCTCTAAGTGCGTCACTAACTAATTGTAAATAAGATAATTTATCGGATCATGCGTGTCGGTGGGAAACGCAAGCGGGAGGGAATATGAATAGGGGAAAGAAGAAAGAACAATCGCTATCGCCGGAGGAACGGTTGATCGAATACGCAAGGGCGGAGGTCGATAGCTTAGGCGATCATCCGGCGCTGACCGAGGTGGCGGGATTGCTATATGCGGCCCAAATGCTTTTGGAGCAATGGAACGAAGCCGGCAGACCCGGAGAATTCGAGAAAGTCAAATGTTTGAAACGGTAGCCTGACGGAAGTCAGTCCGTCTTACTGGAACAGTCATTACTGAATCCTTCACAAGCCGTGCTGCCGTTAGCGCTTTGCTCGCGGCTTAGGCCTCAGGATCGCTAAAAAGGGACGCTCAGGAACGACTGTTCCAGAACCCGCTTATTCCAATCTACGAGAGAGTACTGGCTGGGGTGGTAGGATTCTATGCTAACTTATTGATATCTAAAATAAATGTAGGCAACAGGAGGATATGGTGTCAAGTCGGGAGTGAGCAAAGCACTCAAAGTGCACCAGAAGGTGGATGTGCAGACACTGGCACATCGCCCGGACGGAGAACTGCCCCCGATGCTCGGCCACGAACGCGTATCTCACTTTGCATCCCTGGCGAACTACGCACTCGCCATTGTCCTCGGACCAATGGCGGACAATGGCTCGCCCTTCCTAAGAAACAGCCGGTTCAGGCGGAACGGGCGCCAATGCATAACCCAGGGTCTTGGCACGCCGTTGGAGGTTGGCCAGAACGCGTTGTCGGTGCCTCTCGTCATAGGCTGCGGCCCCCTGATCTTGGTAGGACACGCGGTTTCGGATGGCGTTGTAAAACAGGACGGCTATTTTGCGGGCAGTCGCTGTCACCGCCTTCTGCTTTCCGATCCGCGCCGCGAGGCGACGATAGAAGGCACCCAAGGCGGTGTCGCTGCGTCCTATGGTCGTGGCGGCCAGCCGAAACAAGGCCGCCGCCCGGCTCGAGGAGCGCCGCGTCTTCGAGGACAGGAGCTTGCCACCGGAGATCTTGTTGCCCGGCGCCAGGCATAGCCATGATGTGAAGTGCTTCGCCGTCTTCCAGGCGCAAAGATCAGTTCCGCACTCGGCCAAAAGCTTGAGCGCCAGCGAAGGACCGAGACCGTGGATCTGGGTCAGGTCGGTTCCCAGCACGCCATAAAGGGACGCCCTGATGTCGAACGCCGGTGCATTGACCTGCTTACGTCTGATACGGGCCTTCGGCAGCGATGGCAGGTCTTCCCCTGCTTTGACCGACAGGGCGGCGACAGCAGCTTCCAGCCTGCGATCGCATTCCACAATCTTGGCATTATAGAAGTCGTAAAGGTCGAGCGACTGGGCCAGAGCAAAGACGTGTTCCGCTCGGTCGTTTCCCACAAGTGCTGCCCGGATCGTCTCAGGCGAGGATTTGCACCGCACATCCCGGTAGTCGGCCAACACGTCCGGATTGCGTTCTCCCGCGACAATCGCGCGGATGATCTTCATGCCGGTCGCACCGGTGATGTCTGACACCACGTGATGGAGTTGCAGGTTCATCTCCATCAGTGCCTTTTGTATGTGCTGGATATGGGCGGCCGCATACTCGGTCAGCCGTTCGCGCTGACGCATGTAGGCGCGCAGCGTGGCGATCTCTGCATCAGGACGGAAGCTGCCCCGTAGCAACCCATAGGAATGCAGCTGGCGAAGCCATCCGGCATCGCTGACATCGGTTTTGCGACCGGGCACGTTCTTGGCGTTGCGGGCGTTCACCAAGATCACCTCGAAGCCCCGGGCCTCAAGGATCTCGAACGTCGGTATCCAGTAGACGCCGGTCGACTCCGTCGCCACGTTGGTAACGCCGCATGACTGGAACCAGTCGGCAAGGTCGTGCAGATCGTGAGTGAATGTCCCGAAGGCGCGCACTGGCATAATGTCGGCATCAGGGTTTACAGCCGCCATGTGCATCGTCGAGCCGATGTCGATCGCGGCTGTATTGGGATTGACCATCTTCAGGTCCGGGTGGTCGCGGTCTTGGGTTTGGGCATGATACCTCCTTCGCTCAAAACGAAGGGCGTGGGCCATGCAAGTTCGTCATCTTCCTAACCGGGATCACGGCGATGCGGCGTCACCACTCTCAAGTGCGCATCGGCCCATGTGCCACGTTTTTTAACGGGGTCCAGCCCGCCAATAAGCCATCGGCAACTGCCCTTCGCTATGAGCATACCACAGGCAGTTTCTACCGCGCACAGGCGGGCTGCGGCCGGGAACGGTTTTTTTAGGATGTCACGCTCGTCCGAGACCCGCGCCAGCTCCTTCTTCGGGCGCCGGATCTCGGTGTCCTTCTCAGCCTCTCCTGATGATACCTTCGCGAACTTCTTCTTCCAGGCGTAGAGCGAATACGGGCTGACCCCGAGCCGCTCCGACACTTCCCTGACCGAGTATCCCCGCTCGGTGATCTGCGCGACCGCGCCCCGCTTGAACTCATCGCTGAACTTGCTGCTGCTCACCCTGGCCTCCTTGCCTAAAAATTAGCGAAGAAGGCGTGCACGATAGACGGGGCTATTCAGTGTGTCTGCGTAGTCCTGATACTCAGCTCACTGTAGCCGCCATGCCAGCCCCGCCGACCGCTGCTCGCCGAACGATATTTTTCGTCGCTGCCGAACCTACTTTCTGCCCAGAAGCCGATCCGCAGAGAGGCGATCATCGTCCTTATGGCCCACCCCCAGAGTGCCCATGAGCGCCTCAGCGTGATTTCCGACCTCGCCGTCACGATGGCGATGGTGGAGCGTTGGATCTGCGCCATGACACCCCAGTCGGGCCTGGGCCGGACGGAACGCCTGAGCGAGGGTATCGCCTGGGGATCGGATGGCCCCGAGGCGAACCGGGTGCTTCAGGCCGCGAGCTCCCTGTTCCTGCCGCCCGCCTGACCCGAAAGACAGAAAGAGGATAGAGAGGGCGCTTCCGCCGCACGGACAGTCCTCGCTTCTTGACAGGAGGCAGGCAGCCGGCCGAACTGGACTGAAGCAACAGAGAAGATCCCAAGAGATGCGGGCGATCCCGCAGCCAGCCCGACAGTCTGCCTGACTGCCTGTCTGTCTTTCGGGGAGGGTCAGGAGATGCCACTGGGCCGGCAGGTGCGTATGGTGCCGACCGGGCTACCCCGAGCCCGGCAGATCTACTATGATGCGGGATGGCTTGCTTGCACCGTGTGATCTCTCGCCCGCAGTGCCGTTCTTACAGAGCGAGGCGAGGAATGACCCGGAAGAGAGAGGCTTGAATCAGTATGAAAAAGCCATGACGACGATCGCACGCGGCTGTGTGAGTTGCTCGATGAAGGCAGGCGGAGTGGCCAGGGAGATCCTCTCACAGAACAAACCTTTGCTCTGCTTCGAGCCCGCGCGCGAATGGCTGCGGCACCAGAAGACACGGCTACCGCCTGTAAATGGCCGCACGGCTTTCCTTGACAAGCTTACGGGGGCGGCGCCTCACCGATTGCCGTCTATCAGCGCGAATTTCATCAGATATCCGATTGAGTTACGGGACATAAAGCTCTGACAAATAATCGCGGTCACGCCGGACTGCACACCCGAAACCCACCAACGATCCGCATCATGCAGATTGGTCGGTCGCGCTTCCGCAATCCGCTTTCGGTTGAAATCAGACCTTCCTCGGTTCGGTCCCGTCCCAAAAGCCAATGCTTCTCTTGTGTTTTGAGCATTTACAGACACAATATAATGTGTGCGACGGCACTTCGAGGGACGCCCGTTGAAGCAAAGACAGCGCAAGGCCGAAACAATGGTACCGCTCGATCAGCGTTTCGAGATGGAGCACGGCATTCGAGGCGAGCGTTTTCGGAATACTTCCGGTCTCTGGATGGCCACGGATCGTGCCGATGGGGAGCACGTCCTGCTTTGGCTGATCGAGAAGACCGGCGCAGCAGTCGATCGCGATGTCGCGCGCCTTCTTGCGGACACAGTGCGCCGGGTCAGAGGTGTTCTGGCCCGAAGATCCGCCCGCGAGGTCCTGCTGGAGGTGATCGACCTCGTTGAAGACGATCAAGAGATCGGCATCCGCCTCTCCGGCGCGGACGGAACGCTGGCGACCCTCTCCGGCCGAAGCCGCCGCGTGCTCGAAGACGCCGCCCGGACTTTGTCCGGCCGGGTCAGCATCTGGCGCCAGATTGCTCGGCTCGTTCGGGGGTTGGGTCATCTCCATGCGGCCGACATTGTCCATGGCGGCATTGCAGATGGCGCCGTCTTCACGGCCAGCGTGGAGCCTCTGGAGTTGAAACTCGGTGGCTACGAAGGCTGCATCCATGTCGGCTCGCTCAACAGCGGAGGCGCGGGCCTCCTTCGTCCGGGCACCGTCGTCTCGCACGGCCAGGATTGGCGCGATCTCGGAAGCGTCGCCGCGGGCCTCCTGCGCCAGAACAACGCGGACGGGACGGCGCTCCTACCGCCGGAGCAGCGATTGCTCGATCGCCTCCGGGCGCCGCCGCAGTTCGCTCTCATCGAGGGGGAGGCTCTGGCTGTCGAAATCGAGGAGCTATGCTCGGAACTGGAGCGAGTGGGCTCAAGCGGCCGGTATGAATTGGTGGTGGCACCAGGGCGCGATCTCCTGCGGCGCGATGTGCCCGCCTTGACGCAAAGTCTTATAGCCGCTGCGGATGCGGACGCGCTGCTGGCATTCGTCCAGGATGATCTGACCGCGGAGGCACCGCAGGCCTGGCGCAATCCAGGCCGGCGCGACGGCACGATCCACGTCTTCAGTCAGCGCGCGGTCTATGATGTCCGCCCTCTCACCGAAGACGAACGGATCGGTCGCATCACGGGATGCAGAGTGCGCGGCCCGGGTGATGGCGCGATTGACTCCGAACCGATCGACGCACGGGTGCATGTCGCGCGCGACCTTCACGAGGCGCGAGACCGCGTCGCACGGACTGGCGGCGGGGCTATGGCTTGGGCATCGGTGGGTGCGGACAAGACGACGGTGCTGAACTCCGTCGATCCGGTCGAATGGCACGCACTGGTCCTGATTGAGGTCGCGTCGCTTCTCGAAGGACGGCTACACCACTATCCGGCCGAGATTGTCGATGCCCCCGAGACCGGCCTTGTTCGGGTTGCGGCGCGCACGGATGCGGAGCGCGATCGCTGGCGAGCCAGGTTCGGGCGCATGGAGGCGGCAGCCGAACTGCAACGAGAGATGCTGCGCGATGACGGCAGTGTGGAATGGACGCTGACGGTGTCGGACGCGCTGACACTCGGCCCTACTGCGCCGAAGTTGTCACTCGAGGACATCGTCGATGAAGGCGGGCGGCGGCTCTACGTGTTTCGGCATGAGGGAAGCTTGCCCGTGGAGGCGCACGTGCTGTTGCGGCCGCGACCGGACCGGGGCGCCGAGACGCAGATCCGCCGGCGACTTCGGCATGTCGTCACGGCCAGAGACAACCTTGATCTCCTCCGCGCGATCGGAAGCCCGCAGAGCGTCGGACTTGACCCCGCACTTCACGCCATGGCGGCGCCGGGCGCTCCGCCTGAAGAACTCGACCCCTCAAAGTCCGATGCGTGGGAAGCGATCTGCCGCGGCCACTCGATCGACCTGGTTGTCGGTCCCCCGGGCGTCGGAAAGACATTCCTCGTATCCCGTCTGGTCAGCAGCATCCTATCTTCCCATCCGACCGCGCGCGTCCTCATTGCGGCGCAGAACCACGAGGCACTTGCGGAGATGGAACGCACGCTGCGTGAGCATTTCACGCAGGCGGAGCGCGACCCGATCGTGGTGCGCATCGAGCGCCCCGCGGCGGATCTGGGTGAAACACAGCTTCGAGACCAGGCGCGCACTCTTCTGGATGCCTTCGTGCTTGGTGATGCGAGCCCTCTTTCGCGCCGGCGGCGAGAAGCGGTCGAGCGTGTCCTGCGCGGGTCCGGTCCCGAAGGCGATCTGGACCCTGAGGGAGAGGCGATCTTGCGGGACACGGAGCACCTGATCCTGCGCAGCGCAGACGTGACGCTGGCGACGGCGAATTCCTCCGTGATCGAAGAGATGGTCGCCGAGGGCGAGCAATTCGACTGGGTGATCGTGGAAGAGGCTGCACGGGCGAGTGGCTCGGAACTCATCGGCCCGCTGCTTCTGGGGGCGCGCCGGGTCCTGATCGGCGACCACCGTCAGCTCGCGCCGTTCGATGCCGAGCGCAAGGCAAGACTCTATCGCGAGGATGCTGGTGAAGCGCTGCTCGCCGACGCTCCGGAGCTGATCGACGCTGTGTCCGACCTCCCGGACGCAGTCGGGATGTCGCTCAAGGCCTTGGCAAGCGATCCGATCCTCCGCGCCGACGCACTCGGGGCAGCGCTTCGACTGGAACAGCCCTTCCGCGAGATTGCCGAGGCGACAGAGGAGATGCCCTCTGGCCGGGGCGGGCCGGTCTCGATGCTCACCGAACAGAGCCGCATGCATCCTGCTATCTGCGGCCTGGTTTCCGACACGTTCTACGGTGGGCAGCTGACAACGGTGGATCGTATTGCGGACCGCCCAAGTCCGATTACTCCGGTCAGCGGTGCGCTGTCAGCCCCGGTCGTCCTGTTCGACCTGCCGTCGTTGAGCCGGGCCCGGGTGGATGCGTTCGAGACTTTCGACGGCACTTCGCCCTGCAACCGGGCCGAGGCCATAGCACTATCCGAGACCCTTGACCGGCTGGGTCCTGCAAATGGCGCTACTCCAACGCTCGCGATCCTGTCGCCCTATACGGCGCAATGCCGCATCCTCCACGCACGCGTGGCCCCGCGCGTCGATCGTGAAACCGGGCTCTTAAATGGGTTCGCCAGCCCCAAAGGCGACGGTGTGTTCGTTCAGACGATCGACAGCTTCCAGGGAGGTGAGGCCGACTTGGTAGTGGTGAGCACCGTGCGCAATAATCAAAAGATGGGCAGGCATGCACTCGGTATCCTCGGGGACCGAAGGCGCATGAACGTTTTGCTCAGCCGCGCGAAGCACAAGCTCGTGCTCGTAACATCGACCGGTTTCCTCAAGAACGCGGTCAAATGGTCCGAACCCGGACGCGGGTCCGGACATGACCTCGAGTTCCTAAGGGCATTGATGAGACGGATCGACCTGATGGCGGCGCCGGACGACCCGGACACGGTTCCCACGGCGGCGATCATCGCCTGCGGTGAGGACGGGAAGGTGGTTCAATGACGCTGCTGATCCCCGCGGTCTGGTATCGTGCACGTGCCATCATCGAGCGTCGATGGGGCTGGAGTCCCGTCGAAGAGGAGGTGCTTCTCGCCTTGCGTGAGAGACCGGGGACGAGCGCCTCGGTGGCGGTTGAACTTGGCATTCCCCGTCAGGTGGCGGAAGCGGCAGTGAGCCGGCTGATGCGGTTCGGGTTGATCGAGGTTCGCATCGCGCCCGAACCCGCGCTTGCGATGACCGATGCCGCGCGCGCCCACCTGCTGGCCGGCCGATCGCTCCCTGAGCGGGCGCAGCGCCGCGAGATGACGGTGAGCCTCGTCTTCGACAAGCTGGGTGGCTCGGTGTTTCGCGGTCGCGAGGTGGTGATCAAGTCGCTGAAGAAGATCCCAAAAGGGGCGACGATCATCGACTTTCCGGACGACGATGAGGCAGAGACAGATTCGTCTATGGAAGAACGCGTGCGCCATCTGTTGAGTTCGTCGCTGCGTCCCGGCGAGGTCTTCGCCATGGTGCGCGCCAACCACTCCTTGATCGAGAAGCGGTTCATTCACCTTGATCTCGACCGTGCTCGGGATGGTGCGCTTCCCGAAGGCGCGAGCGATGCGCTGCGTGAGGCGGTCCGCGAGCATCTCGCCTCTGGTCGTCTTCCAGACGCCCGACCCAGCCAGCCGGCGCGACCGGCTTGTCTCGATGCACCGATCGAGACGACTTTAGTGCGGGATCAGATCCTGGTTGGCGGCGGCGATCACCTTGCCCGCCTCGAGGAAGTTGTGGACGCAGCGCGCAGCGATGTCTTCGTGCTCTCGACCTTCGTTGCCGCGCAGGACGACGCGAAAGCCAGGCATGGACAGGATCGTGTCTGGGCCGCCCTGGAGCGTGCCGTTCGGCGCGGGGTCCGGGTCCACCTCTTCTTCGGCTCTTCTCTCGACGAAGAGCGCAAGCACACGCGGGCGATGGCGGAGCTCCAAACCAGGTTACGGGCGGCCGGCGCGGGCGTCGCAACCCATCTCGAACCGGTGCACAGCCACGCAAAGATCGTCGTCGCTGACGACGGCAGCGATGGCGCTCGTGCATTGCTGGGGTCCTGCAACTGGCTCCAATCGCCTTTTCGCGCTCACGAGCTCTCGATCGAGCTGCGCGACCGCGCTGTCGCCGGCTGCCTCGATCTCTTCGGAGCCATCACCGCAGCGGTGCCGACGGCCCGCGACTCGCGCGATGCGATGCAGGCAATGCGAACAGCATTGAAGTTGAAGTCTGGAGGGCTGATCGACGCCGACCCGACGGAGGGTGCGATCCCTGTAACCCTTCGCATCCTCGCCGCGCCCGATCACCTGCCGCTGCTTCGACGCGCCGCTCATGATGCAGAAGAACGCTTGGTGGTGATGACCCACAAGATGGGGTCTCCCATGATCCAGAATGTCTTCGATCCGGCCCAGGTGGCGTCTGAGCGCATTGAGACCGTTCAGGCACTCTATTCAGTGCCTTCCGGAGAGGCGAAGAAGCGCGATTTGCGCGCTGCCTGGGAGATGGTCGGAGAGGGTGTCGACCTTCGAAAGGTCCAAAGACGGGATGCGATGCTCCACGGCAAGGCCCTGCTATGGGACCATGACGATATCGTCGTGACGAGCTTCAACTGGGGGTCGCAGACCGCCTCCGAGGACAAACCACTCGACGAGATCGGACTCCACCTTCACGGTCGGGCGGTGGCGGATCTCTTGCAGTCAATCCTGGAGGAGCGGGTTCTCGATCGCGGCACCGGGGCAAGTGGAACTGGGCGCCGGTGAGCGGGGTCGTCCTCGTCACTGTGCCGTAGCGCGGTAGCCCTTTGAGGCTGTGGTCCGGGATCTGCAAGACCCATCGTTCCGACAGGCTGTCTGCCTGCCTGTCTTTCAGGGCGGGTCTAACGTGCGCCTGGGATGGCGGTCACCGCTGAGCCGCCAGACTTTGTGATCGGGCTGCAATCGTTATGCTGCGAAGAGCACGTCAGGGAGTGCGCGATGCACGTCTCTCGATCCTTCCGGTTGCCGGGCTCAGGGTGAGGAACGCGACTCCAGACACATGCGTGAACGGAGAACTCTGAGGGACACCACGGCGATCGTGAGAACGACGAGGCCGAGAACCGAGAATGTCGCCCGCAACGGGACGAATGCGCCAAGCAGTCCAAACACGACTGCGCCGAGTGCGGGCAGCCCTCTGAAGGCCATCGTGCAGAGCGCCGGCACCCGGCCCCTGACCTCTTCCGGTGCCCCGGTCTGAAGCGCAACCGGCGTCGCGATCCCGTTTGCCAGCACGGCTCCGGAAATGCATGCAAGGCCAGCGCCGGTCACCCAGACGTTTTACCCGAGCGAGAAGGGCCGGTCTCGAATGGGATTAACCGCAGGCACGAGGGGCGGGGAGCCGACATTCGCTGCGGCGACGATCCGATCACCGACAAAAGGTGGAAGCCGACACTCGGAGCGGAGCAAGATCGAGGTTTGTTCTGCGCCGCCGCATGACCGCCTCGAGCCCAAAGTGACGAATGCTGCACTATGGGTGACCTGCCCCCTGCGGGTCCCTCATTCATAACGAGGGTCTGCTGGTTGGACTTTGGTATTCGTGCGCCTCGTCGGACGCAAGCGCGGCGGGCGCGGAGCCCTCAAATTGCTCAAGCGCTCGGCGCGCTTGTTGCGGGGTCTGGTTGCCCAGCGAAGAGTGCGGTCTGACCGCGTTGTAGTCGTAGCGCCACAGGGCCAGCTTCCGCCGCGCATCGCCCAGACTGTCGAAGAGTTCCTCGTTCAGCAGCTCGTCTCGCAGGCTGCCATTGAAGCTTTCGATGAACGCATTCTGCTGGGGCTTACCCGGATCGATGTAGTGCCACGGCACCTCGTTCTCGTCGGCCCATTTCAAGATGGCACGACTGGTGAACTCGGTTCCATTGTCGCTGACAATGCAGCCGGGCATGCCGTAGACCCTGATCAGGGCGCTCAGTTCCCGAGCAACCCGTGCGCCGGAGAGGCTGGTGTCTGCGACAAGGCACAGGCATTCCCGGGTGCAGTCGTCGATCACCGCCAGAATCCGGAACTTCCGCGAGGCGCCGAAGCTGTCGGACACGAAGTCCAAGGACCAGCGCGCGTTGACGCATGCCGCTGAAGGCATCGGCGTCCTTGTTCCGCGCGCGCTTCCGGCCACGTCGTCGCTTCACTGACAGTCCCTCTTCCCGGTAAATCCGGTAAAGTTTCTTGTGGTTCATGATCATGCCCTTGCGTTCCAGCAGGACGCCAATCCGGCGATAGCCGAACCGACGTCGCTTGCCGGCGATCTCCTGCATCTCCTTGCGGATCTCGGCACAGTCCGGCCGGCGTTCTCGCCGGACTGTCTTTGGATCGACACCAACCAACTTGCAGGCTCTGCGCTGCGAGATGTCATGATCCCGCATCACCCGGAGCGCCGCGTCTCGCCGCTTCGTCAATGTCGTCAGCTCTTTCCCAGCAAGTCTTTCAGCACGACGTTGTCGAGCATGGTATCGGCCAGCAGGCGTTTGAGCTTGGCGTTCTCGTCTTCGAGCGCCTTCAGCCTGGCCGCCTCGGACACTTCCATCCCGCCATACTTGGCCTTCAGCTTGTAAAATGTCGCCGTGCTTAGACCGTGTCTGCGGCACACCTCCGCAGTCGGCATGCCGGCCTCTTGCTCTTTGATCATCCCAATAATCTGTGCCTCGGTGAAACGGCTCTTTCGCATGTGTCTGCTCCTTCAGAGTTGGCGCAGACTCTACATCACGGTGAGGGATTTCGCGGGGGGCAGGTCATGGGCGAAAGTCGGTTACCGACCTCACTACGCTGGCGTGCGCATCATCTCACGGATCAGGTCATTTGTCTCTGGTCTCGTCGTTTGGTGCCGATATCGAAGAGCCAAAACAGTTCTTGATATTTCAAGACCATCGAAGGGTTTCGACACAAGGCCCATGTCCGAAGGAATTGCGGTGGCTGGCAGGATCACCGCACCTGACCCTTGCCGCGCGAGTTCAACTAACCAATCCACGCGATTTGACCGATAGGCCGCGTAGAGTTCGTGACCATGATCCGCGCAGGTCCCATGCAAAGCATCCCGCATTTCGCAATTTAGTCGGTCAAGCATATCAGTTCCAGCAAGAGTCGAAAGAGAAATCGCATTTAGTTCAGACAACGGGTGCGACTTTGACACCACGACCTTGTAATCCTCTTCATAGAGACGGTCTATGCGATAGAGGTCTTCACTGACCTTCTCTGCGCTGACTACAACGTCAAATTCACAATCCCGCAACCCGGCAAGAAGCTCAGAGGATGACGCAACGATCAATTCGATTTCGGCTTGCGGCAATCGTGTACGAGTGCGCTCCATAGCAGCCGCAATTCTGTTGTGGCCAATCGTTTCGCCGACACCGACAGAGATTGGAACCCGCTCCAAGCGCACATGACGGATCGCTTCTGCCTTAGCCTGTAGCGTCTCATCGTGAACCTTCCGCAACCTTGGCTGCATGAGTTTTCCGAGGGCGGTAAGCCTGCATCCCGCACGGTCTCTGACAAACAGCTCACCTCCAAGCTCGTCTTCAAGTTTCTTGATCGCAGTCGTCAAGGAAGGTTGGGAGACATTGGCGGCACTGGCTGCGTGGGTAAAGTTTCGGTGCTCGCAGAGAGCGAGAAAATACCTGATCTGGTTCATTTCCATCGCCGCATTCTCCGTCACATCCCTGTTCAGGCCATCAAACCAACTACGATAGCCCATGTCTATCAAAGAATAGAATTTCGGAATTGGAGTCCGACGCATCCGGCATGGGACAAGAGTGCATCGAAACCAACCACGATGCACTTCAAACCGGGAGACGAGCATGAAAACGCAAGTCCTTCAGGCATTCGCCGCACTGGCTCTGATCACAACTTCTGCAACTGCACAGGACAACCCGATGGAAAATCATACTGCCAGCTACATCGCCATGCCCGCCGCCGAAGGCCAGACCGAAGCCTTCGCGGAGTTTCTGGCTGGTGCCGCACCGATCGTGCGAGAAACAGAGCCGGGCACCGTACTTTGGTTTGCTCTGCAAGCCGACGATACGCTCGCAATCTTTGACATCTTCGCAGATGAAGAAGCACGCGACGCTCATTTCTCAGGAGCGGTTGCTGCGGCTTTGAACCAAAACGCGGACGCGCTGGTCGACGGAGGATGGGACGACGGTGTTGTCGCGAATATCAACAACTCCGATGTCCTGTCGGTAAAGGCGCCGGTTGATCTCTACACGGCAACGACCGCAACTTACATCAAGCTCGAAGCTGCTCCAGGTAAAGGCCCCGAATTGGCAGCCTTGCTGACCGCCGCCGGCCCCATCGTCGCAGATACCGAACCCAAGACATTGTTCTGGGCGGCGCTGCAGATTGACGAGAACAACTTTGCTATCTTCGACATCTTTGCCGACAACTCTGGCCGCGAAGCGCACTTTGCCGGACAAGTCGCCGGACTCCTGAATGAAAAGGCTCCAGAATTGGTCTCTGGCGGATGGGACGACGGTGTGTTGGCAAACGTCCACAATTTCGACATCCTCGCTACTAAGTAATCTCGAGGTGACTTGAGAAAGAAGTGCCCGGTGCAACCTATCGGGCGCTTTGCCATTTGAATTTGGATTCACCCCATAGCGGCCGTTCGAGCAAGCGCAGCGAACTGGTGCTCTGTCCGCGGAGCTGACCTTGGGGCCCTGGGCGATGCTGCGGAGTGTCATGAAGGTCTGGAATAGGGGAGCTGCGCTGCGGCAACGGTGGTCTTGGCCAATGCCGGCTTTGGGCCGTCCTTGCGGGAAGGCCCCGCCTGTCAGATCTCCACCGCTTCCGATATCGCCAGAGCGTCCTCGAGCTCGACGCCGAGGTAGCGAACGATGCTGTCCATCTTCGTATGGCCGAGCAGAAGCTGGACCGCCCGCAGGTTTCCTGTCTTGCGGTAGATCTGCGCGACCTTGGTCCGGCGCATGGAATGGGGTGCCATATAAACTCGGCTCGAGGCCGATCGATCTCACCCAGTCGCGGACGAGCCGGGCGTATTGCCGCGTCGAAATATGCAGCCATTCGTGGAAGCGTCCAGGCCAGAGGTGTTCTGACCCGATCATCGCCGGGTCCTCAAGCCATGCGGCGATGGACTTGCGGGTCCCTTCAGTGATCTCGAAAAGCACAGGGTGCCGCGTCTTGCTCTGAGTGATCGACGTGCGCTCCTTGACCTGACCGGCCGAAAAGACATCGGCAACCTTCAGCTGAACGAGGTCGCAGCCGCGCAGCTTGCTGTCGATCGCCAGATTGAACAGCGCGAGGTCCCTGACGCGTTTCGCGATCTTGAGGCGCACCCGAATGGCCCAGACGTGTTTCGGCAGGAGCGGGCGTTTCTGGCCGACGATGCGGCCCTTGTTCCAGACAGATCGACATGCACGAATGGCGGGAAGGTTGGCAGGGGGCATGAGCACTACGTCGCGCAGACCGCGAACAACTTCTCGATCCTGATGGACCGCACCGAAGGGGAACGCCTCGCCGCGCTGATCGCGGAGTTCGCCGACCGCCGGCTCGACTGAACCGACGCCGGTCCCGGATAAAATCCGAACCCGATGTTTCCCAACTCGCCGGGCCTTCTGCGTCTCGAGCCGCATTCCGAAGGGCTGCGCGACCGCATCTGGTGGGGCGCGGGCTCGAACGCGACGGCGGTCTGGGCGGCGAAGCCGGGTATGAACCTGCAAAGCTCGACGCGGAAGGACGACGAGACGGGGCAGGCCTTCCACTTCCAGCAGGCCGAACAGATCCGCGCCTATCGCGCCGCGTGGAAGGAAGCCGGCCACGCGCGCGCACACCGTGGGTGTCGGTCAGCCGCAGCATCTTCCCGCTCGTGTCGGACGAGGAGCGCGCCTATTTCGGCCGCGGAAACCAGGGGCAGGACAAGATCGGCTATCTCGATGCGCAGACGCGGGCGATCTTCGGCCGCAGCTACGCGGACGAGCCCGACAGGCTGGCCTCGCAACTGGCCGGCGACGAGCGCATCGCCGAGGCGGACACGCTACTGCTGACGATCCCCAATCCAGGCTGGGGTCGACTACAACGCGCATGTCATCGAGGCGATACTGAAGCATGTCGCTCCTGCGCTCGGCTGGCGCTGATAGATCAGGCAGCTCTCGCGATGGCCCGTTCTGCGGCGACGTCGCAGCAGATCCGGATACTGATGCGACTGCTGCACGGTCGACGAACGGCCGGTTCGGCGAAGCCGCGCTGCGGCGCACCCTCACCATCGACGCCACCTTCGCGGCCGGCGCCTGGCGCATGGTCAACGCTATCCTCGCCCCGGCTCTGGCTGGGTGATATCGTCGGTACATGGGTCATCGCGTCCTCATATCGCCGGAACTCCTTACCGATGCCGAACTCGATGCGCGGCTCATGTCCGGTCCCGAGACGGTCTGGCGAGAAGGCGAACACTGGCGGGTGTGCCGATACGCGAGTGCGCACGAGGCGATCCGGCTGTTGCGGCAAGGCTGGGAGCTGTTCGAGGACGGGGAGGAGGAGACATGACGCAGACCGCCGCTCTCTTGGTCGTTGCCGCGCTGTCCGGGGCTGGTCAGTTGCTCGCCGGCTGGATGCTCTGGCCTTGGCGGCCGCGAAAGACAGACAAAGGCGTAGACCTCAATGCATTCGTCCGAGACGCGCCCTGTCATCTGCTCGATGACAGAGGCTGAGGAATACTACCGCCGGTGCACGGACGACATTTCCGACACCGAGTTCCGCGAGCTTGGCATGTCAGCGCATGAGCTCTTGCGTGTCCGGAGCCTGCAGCAGCCGGCGCGCTACGAGGCGATTTCGGCGTCCATGCTGTCGGTGTCGAGGGGAGGTCTGACCAGGCGTGCCATGAAAGTTTGGCTCAGCGCCCTCGACAGGTCTCGAATACTCGACGACTGACTTTGGGAGGCCAGCCCAGATGCCCTGGAAACCCACCACCGACATGACCCGCGAGGAGCTGGTCGCGCATGTCGAGCAACTACGCGCCGCGGTCGACCGGCTTGCTGCTCGGAATCCCAGAAACCAGCGCGGCCTGGTCGATCTGCTCGCATCGTGGGAGGCGCTCTCCGACGAAGACGCTCTGCCTGATGTGGATGGAGATGGGCAGCATAGCCTGATCGTCGCCGACCCCGACATCCGCGGCGGCCGCCCGACGATCCGGGGCATGCGAACCACTGTTTCCGACATCCTTGGCTGGCTGGCATCAGGCATGTCCGACGCGGAGATCATCAAGCACTTCCCCGAGCTGACGCAGGACGACATCTGTGTGGCCCTGGCTTACGGGAAGACCAACGACGCGAGATTCCGCCGTGCACTCCGCCGGGCCCGCGGGACCGTGCCGGATGACATCGGTATTGGAGGAGAGGACGATGCAGATCGAGATTGATCCAGCCTGCGTAGAGCTTGAGATCCTGGAGGACTTCGGCCAGATCGTCTCGTATCGGACAGTCTATCGCGGCTACCGGTTCGGTCGCTTCTTTGCACTTCCGGGCGACGGCGATCCCGTCAGGTCCCAGTATGCTGCCCTGGTGATTGTCGCCTGTCGGCTGATCGAGTGTGAAGTCGCCGTCATATCCGCCCATGGCGCTGAACGTCCTCGCCTATAACATCAAGCGGATGGTCGCACTGGTCGGCATCCGCGGCCTGATAGTCGCGATCCCGAGCTGAGGCGACTCATCAAATTACATTTGCGATGTCAGCAAGAACGAACCCGACAAACCCGCCGCCCCTCGGTCTCCAGCTTCCAGTTTCCACACAGCCTCGGCCATGAGCGGCGCCATACCTCAGCCAGTAAGGCACCGCCATATTGTGGATTTTTATCGCGGCTTGGTTTCGCTGGATATCTCGAGGGCAACTATGAGATCGCGATGTTTCTCGGAGTGCATCTTTGCCAGTCGCCGGCTTCGTCGGTTGCGGATATTGTTCGCGTGAATCTCTGCAACCTGTTCGGCGATATAGTGGGACTTCACGATCTCCGTGCTGGAATGATGTGCTGCCGGCTTGGCAAGTTCGATCCCGTCTACACCGTGATGGGCGACTGCGTCCGAGTAGAGCATGACGCGAAGCGTCGTGAAGCTGTTGCCCGTGAGGGCCTGGAAGACGCGCGGGATGTATGTTGCCGCAGCCGGATGCCCGTCGGGCAGCACGAAAAGCTGGCGTCTGTCCCGGATCAGCTTTTCCCTCAGAGTGGGCAGCATGGCCGGAGACGCGTCCCCGAGGACAAGCGCATCGACGAAACGACCTGCCTCTGGGTGGAGAGGGAAATCGAACGGTTCCGGCCGCCGCGCGTGGGTTTTTTGGATTTCACTCCGGATCACCCATTCGTCGTGCTTCCAGAACAGGCTCTCACCGAACGCGAGCTGGGCTGAGGCGTTGCGAAGCGGCGCATTGGCGAAGATAGAAAGGATGGCCGCGCCATTGCGCATCTGGTGCCGTTTTCTGGGCCTTTCCTCGGCATCGACGGCTGCAAGGAGTGCCTCGGCCATGTCGAGGATCCGATCCGTCGAATTCCCTGTGCGCGCCAGCGCGAAGAACTTGAGGGCGCGCTGAGCAGACTCCCGGACATCGTAGTCTCGTCGGTAATCGGCGAGATGCTGGATGATCTCGGGCTGTGCTCCCTCGTATCTGGTGAATAGGAGGAGCGCATCGGCCGTCGCGCGCATGGTCGCCCATCGCAGTCCATGCGGTCGCTCGAGGAGGCGAGTTTTTAGGTCGGCAAGGTATGCGTCTATTCCTGTCAGGCTAAGCTCTGGGGCCAGATGTTGCTGCGCCGCTGACCAGGCATATTGACAGAGCTTTTCGCGCATTCTCAAAACCATGCTGCGGGCGGGCACCTGCATGCCCGACTCTTGGCCGGGAAGCCCGTCTGCTGCGCGGCGCAACTCGCTCTGATAGTCCAGAGGGAGGTCCCACGGCGCGATGGAGACGGCACGTTTTCTCGGCGGGCGCCGTGTCGGCGGGGCTATTGGATCCCAATCATGCGTTTCGTAGACCGGCCGGAGCACGCGAGATTTGTTTCCCCGCGGTTCAAGGGGCACAGGGTGCGCGGCTTTGGAGTCTGGGTTTTTGGGAGACTTGGGAGGCGCGAAACGACGCGCTTCCCGGATGGCTCCAAGGAATGACGGCTGGCAGACGGCAAAAACGTCCTGGAGATGATCGATCCGTAGCGAACGCTCGGGCTCCGCGCAATCGCCGAGCCAATTCCGGATATCACCGGCCGTTGGTGACGCGAGACTGTGCGCCACGATGAACTCGAAGAATCCGTTTGTCGTCTCGATCGATTGGACGGACAAGCCGGCGAACCCGGGACGTTGCGCGAGACTTCTCCAGACTGGTTTTTCGAGGAGCTGGTGGATCTTCATGCTGGTATCCCCGCCGAATGTGGCGAGGCATGCAGTCGTTGGGCGCGCCGCTCGTATCTCTTCCGTTGCAAGGACCGGCTCTGCCGCTCGCGGTCGACGAACGCGTAGTGCTGCCGCAGGGTTTTCTCGGTGTCGCCGGTCAGCGTCTCGAGCTCCGGGTAGCAGGTCGGATCATGGAAGATCTCGATCGTGCAGAGACCGTGTCGGAAATTGTGCGGCAGGAGCGGGAGCCCGATATTCGTGGAACATTCGGCAAGCCAGCCATCGAATGTCGAGATTACGAGAGACCGGGACTCGGCTTCGAGTGCGGGGAAGACGTGATCAGAAAGATCTGCCCCGCCGAACAGGGCACGGATGCGCGACAGGTAAAATGTCAGGATGCGATAGCCTTCGCCCCCGAGCTCATCCCTCTCGAAGACGAAGCGGGGCAAATGCTGGCTGCGCCGGTTCATGGCGTCGCCGTTCTTCAGAAGTTCGTTCGGGATATGAATTGCCAGCCGCGGCCGCGTCTTGTCGGCACGGTGGTCGTAGAAGGTTTGCGGGTGGCCCGAGGACCTCAGGTCGGCGATGACATTCGATTTACGAAACGGGGCCCCTTCGAGCTCGATCGCGGCAAAGGCAGCGCAGGTGCCGTACATCCTGGCTTGTCTTAGAAGATCTGCGGCGAGGCGTGATCGTTCGGGAGTGAGTGGTTGCGTGTTCGGGGACCGGCTGAAGGCGAGAAGGTCGATGCCTTCAAGGTCGGCCAGTTCCATCGCCGCGAGCGCCTTTTCAGCATATAAGAAATGCTGAGCTTCGAAGAGCTCCATGGCACTGGGGTCGTTCAGAAGGTCCCGGCACCAGGCTTCGACCTTCGGAGACATCATCTTGCTGGCCGCTTGCCCTTCGATGAGCACTGGCAGCGTCTTCACGAGCCGTTCGACCACTGCGGCCTCTTCGACAAGGCCTTGAGTGGTCAGGGCCCGTTTCAGGTTCAGCGCATAGGAGAACAGGGTGCGCGGAGCGAGTCCTCCGGAGGTTCCGGACTTCTTGCAGAGCCGGATCAACGTCTTCTCGATCAGTTCAGGCCGGAACAGGGCAGTGAGGCCGTTCACAGCGTCAATGTCGCAGTCATCCTTGACTGCCCGTACGTAGGTGCGCAGGGCGGCGATGTAGACTGCCTTGCAGCTATCCGAGTATTCTTGGGCCGTAGCACAGCGAGCCTCCTCCGTGTGCATGTCGTCGTGGTAGACCACCGTCGCTTCTCGGACCCAAGACTTTACCTCCTCGTCCAGAGACGCCGGGAGTTGCGTGTCAAGCCGGAGGACACCGGCAAGAGTGCCGATCTCGTCCTTCGGCAGGAGCGACAAGCAGGTCGGGAATTGCCGAAGGTAGTCCAGGCACCCAGCCGCTTGCTTGACGCGGGTCCATTCGTCTGTGCTCAGGCAATCTTCGCGCAGGGAGATGATCCGCTCTCGCGTGATGTCGCACATGTCCCAGCCCCTGGCCCGGGCGAGATCGATGAGCCTCGGCAGGTTGCGGGCTTGCTGTTCCTTGAGCAGGACAGCATCGATCAGGTCTGGCAGGACGGCTTGCAGTCGTGCGAAACCGTCCTGCCGTCCGCGCCGCGCGAGCCGCCTCTGAAGCTCGCCTGAGAAAGTTTCGACCATCCGTCGCCCGTCCGATTGGTATTGCTTGTAGGTGCGGGGGGTGATGCCCCAGTCGCGGATCCTCGCGTTCAGATCAGCGTTGCCTTTCCGGTATTTCGGCGCGACCTGGAGATACACCTCCAGGGTTCCCTCGAGCGTTTCCAGATGGCGATCGCGGTATCCGCGCTTGCGGAACATCCTTGCGAAATGTGTCGCGTATTGCTGCTCGGTTCCGCCTTCGAGGGCCTGGCCGAAGCGTAGTATATCGAGCATGGTTGGAGCGTTGCCGGTCAACTTCATGTCCTCTTGATGTTGTCGTTATCGGGAAGATTGGCCGTTATCGGGATCGCGGTAATAAAAACTCGGAAGTTTACCTACCCCGAAAACTGCCATGGGGTTGTTATTTTCGGCGCTATCGGGAAATCGCAGTCGGATCGGGAAAAAGCGCCGTGAATACGTCCGCGGACGACGGATCGTCAGCATTCTCGGGCGGGAAGGCGGGCCCCTCGCCAGGGTCGCCGGGAGTGACGGTAAGCGATGCAACGCGTGTGAAGGCCGGGAGAGGCGAGCCGAGTGTACGGTTCCGGATCAGGGCAGGAAGCCATCGACGCAGTCGAGGAGGCTTTGCTCCATCCTCGTCGCCCAATTGAACCCCACGATCATATTGCCAACGCCCGGACCGGAAATGGTCGCGGATGGTCGACTGCGGCACGCCTGTCGCCTTGGATACCCAGTTGATGTCTGCGAGTGGCTCGCGCAGGGCTGCCAGCGCAATCTCGTCCGCCGCTCCGAGCCCGAAGAGCTGCCGCCAGACGATGCATTCCGGGTAGATGCCGTGCAGGTTTTCGATACCGACACGCTGCGCGATAAGCGCGACGCTGTTCTTGCCGACACCGAGGTAGCGCCGCAGTTCTTCGGTCGTGAAGCCAGCGGCGGACGCCGGAACGATTGGTTCTTGGAATAGCTCGAAGCGCATGGGACCCATCTCCTTTCCGAGGAGATGGGTCCCTGGTTGTCAGGTCGGAAAAGATGACCGGGTGCGACTACCGAATTCGGTTCTCAGGCGCCGCAGGCCCGTTGGGAACCTCCGAATCTGGTGAATACAGAATCTCCGACTACGTTGGAGCCTCCGCCGTTCTACGTCTCAGTTCGCGAGAGCTCGCGACAGGGTCTTGCAGACATCCTGCAGCCGCGCGCCCGACCAGCGTAGCCATGCGTCGAAATCGGACGGAGCGGAGCTGAACCGCGCATGGAGGGGGATCGCTCGCACAGTGTCCAGGAGGCGAACCACGAGTGTTTGTGCCTGCATCAGCAGCTGTCGAAGGTCTTCCTCAGTGGCGTCGGTGTCGAGATGCAGTGCATGAAGCGCGCGGATGTCATCGGCGGCTGCCGAGCGCCCCGCGAGCTTCAGGAGGGCTTCGAGGGAGCCGGATTCGTCATCGAGATACGCACCGAGGCGCGACAACGCGACATGGAGGACGGTCTCGCCTACGGGGGACGGGAGCGGCGTGAGGGCAATCGAGTTCATGGATAATCTCCATTTCGTGGGCCCGGGAGCAGTTCCTGCTCAATGGTCGTTTCCGGGATGCGACGGCATGGATGCCGACACGACCGTCAAGTTTGTCGAGGATCAGGCGCGAGTGGAGACTTTCTCGGCGTGTCCTGTTTCCCTTTCGAAGACGAGATTGGCCGGATGCTGGAATCGTGAAGAAAAAAGTTCGAAAATCTGGGTGAATCTGGGGTGCTCATACCCCGATTTCGTCGGGCCAGCTGACTGGCCGGCCCAAGGGAGGAATTCTTCTCTGGCCGGATCGTCGAGGAAAAAGATCAGGCCTTCGGCTGTCGTCTTTCCCGTACCAGTCCGCTGATCTCACGCGGCAGGTTGCGGCGAGGAAAGCTCTCATCGATGATCAGGTCGTCCAGGATGAAAATACCGCTTCGAAACGCGTTGCGGTGGTATCCATGGAGCGACTGCACGGTCTTTCGCACCCATGTCGGCGTGATTTGGGCAGGCGATACCTCGTCCCGGATCGCGTATCTGGACAGGCCGAATGTTCGCTGGATCGATGCCTCTTTGCCGTGCGCGCGCATCTGCTCCCGCAGGTCTGACCAAGCTTCCAGAAGCGCCGATTGCTTCTGTTTCGGAGCGCTGAACGAGACTTGAACGTGGTTCCCGATGTTCCTGATATACGCCTTCAGAGCGACCTGCGACGGTCGCCGAAAACCATGATCATTCGGATCGACACCCCATAGCGACATGCTCTTTGAGGCTAACTCGTCGAGTGATGGATCCTGATCCTGTGACAGGATGCCGGTCATTAGGGAGAGCCGGTAAACGAACGGCATGGCTGCTCTGACGAGAGGGGGCGCATTGGAGTAGGTGGCCGCAAGCCGCGGCGGTAATGGAGCGTGGTAGAGATGCCCACTCGGGGCCGGTAACCGGCCAATGATCTCCGATGGAAGCAGATGGCGGCTCCCGGCAGCAAGCGGCGCGCCCTGCAGCCGGTCGAGCAATGCGAGGGCTGCGCGATATGGCGGGCGCGTCTTACCTGGGAGGCGCCGGTCGATCTGAAGTGCGGTGGCGGAGGTGAGCTCCCTGATCTCCAATTCGGGCGGTAGAGCGTGACGAAGGATGTATAGTGCATTTGCGTGTCGGCCGAATTGCAGACGTGCGATGCGCTCAAAACCGGCAACCACGTCTCGGTCCGCGAATGAACCGGTCTCAAGAAGAAACAGATCGAAGAGTGTTCGTCGCCAAGCCAGGTAACGGGTCAGTTCCTGCTTGAACACACCGCGCGCGCGAAGAGGAACCTGGTCGTGGGGAAACCTCGCCTGGAGGTCCTCGGCCGAATAAGAGAGCGCAAGAAGCGGCGCGCACTCGATCTGAACCAACAGAGCAAGAGCGCTTGCGGTTGCGAACGGCGTGCCAGCTCTCTTGAGGTGCTGGGGCGGGGTCGGGGAGGTCAAAGCCTCGTAAGTGCGGTTAATGTCCATGAGCAAGATGTTGGTCGAACGACGGGGGACAGAAGCGATCCGCAGCAAGAGTGACGCTACGTCTGGCATCTACTCCAAGTGCTCAGCTGACCGCGATATGAGGTCTCTGCAGTTGCAGTCAGAGGGGATGTTTCTTGCGCAGAAGGCGGAGGGAATACTGCAAAATGATCGGGATACGCGACTCTTTTTCGTGCCGGAAAATCTCGTCATCTCACGGAGAAATTGCGTCAAGCCGCGGGGAAATGTCGTCATCTTCCGGGGTTTTTGCGTCATCTTGCGGGGAAATTGCGACATCAAGGCTGTAAGGCTCTGATAACCGGAAACGAATTCGCCTCTGAATCAAGAGAATCCTGAATCCCTCTGAAAGAGCCGCGAAGTGGCTGATTTGGTGGTGTCTTGCGGGCACCGGACGGCCGCTCGAAGAAAAATCAACCGGATCCTTTTTCTTCTCTGGCGAACGATCCATTTCTTCTTCGTGTCGGGTGCACCTCGGCAGGGACTGGAACAGGCGAGGCTCTGCGGCGCGCAGCGGGGTCTACGACTGGAACAGGACCTGGCAAGATCGGTCCGGCACTGGCTCGCAGACGTGCGAGTAAAAACTCCCGCTTTTCTTGGGCGGGAGCTGAGATGGTTGCTGTCTCGGGGGTGTCGAGATGTGAGGTCTGCTGCGGCGCGCAGCCGTAGGCTGATCAGATCGGCATCTTCCGGGGCAGCGGCTGCCCCAATTTTGGTGCTACGGCTCGTATCAGATAGCATCCTGCAAATCGGAGGACCCGAAGGGGATGGGATGGCGGTCTATATCTTGTCTCAGAGGGGCCCATAGAGGCACATATGGCCGGTTTCGGGCGTCCCGAAATGTCATGGAGGCGGAAAACCCGTCGCGAGAGACTTTCAGGGCGTGTGATGAAGGCGCGCGTGAGGCCCGCTTGAGAGTAACCAGCCGATTGAAGCCGCCTGCCTGACGGCGGTGTTCTGAGCTAAGACACGTGCATCGTGCATAACGACGACCTTAACGACGTGGCTTATTCGGAGGAGCCATGCTGGGTGAGGCTCTGGGCGTTGAGCGGCGCCGGCGGTGGAGCCAAGACGAGAAGCTCGAGATCCTGTCGGAGGTCGGCGTCGGCGTCGGCGGTGCGTCGGTGACGCAGGTCGCGCAGCCCCACGAGATAACGCGCTCCCAGATTTACGGCTGGCGGCGTGACCTGAAGAAGTAGGGCCTATGGTCGCCGGATCGCGGGGCCGTTTTCATTCCGGTCGATTTTGGTGAGGCGCGGACGCCGGCGAGCGCCCCGCGCCAGCGCAATCCGTCATGGTCGAGTTGCGGCTGAGCAACGGCCGCTGCCTGAGGTTCGACAGCGGCATGGATGGAGAGGCGCTGACCCGATTGATCGGAGCTGTGGAAGCGGCATGATCGGACCGGGAACAGGCGTTCGGGTCTACTTGGCCTGCGGGACCACCGAAATGAACAAGCGGGTCACGGGTCTGTCACCGACGGATCATCACGGACTACCTGCTGCTTCACGGACACAAAGTCCGGCATCTGATGGCTCCCGGTCGGATCGACGCGGCCCGGCCGTCGGAAGGAGCGCATCTGCGCAACGGCGGGTCGGGAATCTATCCCGCGGATTGACGCCGGAGCAATCTCCGAGCCGGTCGTGAAAAAACTCATGAATTAACGTGCGGGAATCGGTTCGCGTCAAATGAGCCAGAACGGCGGGAGGGGTTAGACGAAGCCACCTCGAACGGCTGGTGGCGGGGTTTTTGCCGGTGCGGTGCGACCACCATCATCTTCCCACCGCGCCACGCACTCGGCACTCGGTTGGCCGGTCAGGCTCTCGTTGTCCCTGACCCGGAATATTTCGGGGAGCAGGCGCTCGAAGTCTGCCTTGCCAATCATCATTTCGTCGCTCCTTTCTATCACGAGCCATCTCACGGTGAAGGAAGCGCACCATTGCGATGCAATGGTGCGCTTGATTGGTGGGAAAATGAGAAGCTATGCCGCCTGGTTGCGGCGCCGCCTGTAGTCATGCTCCACGTCCGAAGAGACCGGGCGCATGCGCCTTTCGCGCTCCGTGAGACCATCGACGACGCGCGGGATATCACTGCGATCAATCCCGATGTCGCGCAGCAGGCGATCGTCCATGCCTCGAAGAGTTTCGATCATCTTCCGGTGTTGCCATTGGAGAAATGTGGTCCGGAGCCAACGTCGAAACGCTCCGGGCTTGCGGTTGCGCTGGCTGGCCGTTCGAGGGGGTGGGAAGTGAGGGGTATTGGATTTGAAGACGTGGGGGTGCATGTCATGCTCCATGACGAAGAAACTGAACCGAGACGCACGCACCACGTCAGCCGGGCGACCCGCACAGGCGTGATCTTCCGGCCAGTTTGGCGCGTTTGTCACTTCGACTGATCTGTAAGAGATCGAGAAGACCCCGAGGCGCGGATCGGCAAGCGGCCTGATCCCGCCCGGGGCTACCGGCGGTTCAGTGTGTTTCCTGCGTTGAGCAGGAACCTCGTATGAAGACTGAACATGGTCATGACCGAGATATCGGCAATGCGCGTGTGTTTATCAAGAGCACGGCGTGGCCTGCGACCTTCTGGCACTGACGCCATCAGAGGCGGACGAGGCTCATGGATGATGCCCCTCTAAAGGAGATCAAAGACCTCGGTTTATCGTCGCGCAGCAGTGAGAGCTGTCTCTCGTAGTGGTGCCACTTCGCCGCACCACGGCCGTGACGGTTGACAGAACCTAATTGTTGCATAGCCTATAAGCATGGTCACGAACGAAAGCCTCTTCCGGTTTCTGCTTCTGAACCGCCTCCCTGCCCGGGCGGCGAGCGCGTAACCGCGTTCACGGCCACCCGGGGATTTCTCGAACATTTTGATAGAGACATCGGGTCTGCAGAGTTCAGTCCCTGGGAGACAAACATGACCAACGCACAACATGTGCGGGTGCCGAATAGCTATGCTTACGACACCACGCCAGAAAAACACCTCAACGATGCCGAGTTCTTTCTTAGGCCTTCTGACCGCGCCGACATCGAGTGGCTGCTTTCTCGGGATGACCCTGCGGCACAGAACATGCCGCATCTTGTAGAAGGGATCCTGCGCTACAAGATGCGAACGGCCGGGAAAGCGGTTGGCAAAGGCATCGACCAAATCGCATTGCCTATGAAACGCATTACATATGCTGAAAGCAATGGCCCGGTACAGAAGGGCATTTTGACAATGAGCATAGTAGAACGGCCGGGTCGCATTCCGGTGGGGTCCTTGCTCGGCGCAACACTCTTGGGCATGTCAAGACACCAAGAAGAGCCCCTGAAGAAAGAAGACGGTCGCACTGTCATTGTGGGCGTTTTGAAGATCGAAACAGTGGAACCGGTCTGACGCGTCGAGTAGCAGACCGATCTGCGGCAAGGAACCGTGTGTAACGTGCCGTGTCGGTCAATCTTCGCCGAAGTAGCGCCACGATCGCCGTGTCAGGCGGGTTCCGGTGCGGGGAGGGCGACATCAGCAAGGGTCGAGCGGTTCAGGTTCTCGATAAAGGCCATCTCGGCCACCCGAAGCCGGGTCTTCAGGCGACAGCATCCGTCGATCGTGCAGTCCCCACCGTTCGGTTGGAAGCATTCGACAAGCGCTTGGCCCTCTTCCAGCAGGCGAACCACGTCCCCCAACCGTATCTCCTCCGGGGCGCGAGCCAATGTGGCACCGCCACCGCCTCCACGGCGTGTCTGCACCAACCCGGCCCGGCCGAGTTTCTGCATGATCTTGATGAGATGGTTGCGGGAAAGCTGGAACTCCCCGGCGAGATCAGCCGTGGAGAAAGCGCGGTCCGGCGCGCTGGCAAGGCGCATCAGCATGCGGAGTCCGTAGTCGGTGAATGAGGTAAGGCGCATTTGCCATCCATGAAGTGGTATTTACAGTGCCTATTATGGCGCTTATCCAGAAGAGTGAACAGCCCCAGCGCGGGTAAATGGATCTTACCGCGAGAGAGACTACACCTGCATTTCGGAGTTCGGACATGGGCAATGGGTTCAACAGCTTCAAGAGTGAGGGAAGTTTTGCCTCCCCGCCCTGCATGGCGGCCGAGGTCGATCCTGGGTATTTCGATCCCTTGGCCGTAGATCCCGAACAAGCGCGCGACGTGGCCCGGTGGCGCACGGCGGAACGCAAGCGGCTTCGTGAGGCGCGTCAGACGCTTTCCTCGCACCAGAGGAAAGCAACAGGTGATGCGCTGATGGCAGGACTGAAGAGAATACTTGCAGTGCACTCTGCCGGCACGGGCGACGGGGTTGTCGCCTTCTATTGGCCGATCAAGGACGAGCCGGACCTGCGATCTCTGATGGCCAAGATGCAGGCGTCTGGTCGCCGCATTGCGCTGCCTCTGGTGGAGACGCGGGCGGCGCCCCTGGTGTTCCGCCTGTGGACTCCGGAGACGCGGATGGAGCGCGGATACTGGAATATCCCTGTGCCGCCACGGGACGCGCCGAAGGTGATGCCGGATGTCGTTCTCGCGCCTCTTATGGGCTGGGATCCCGAGGGCTATCGGCTTGGCTATGGTGGAGGGTACTTCGATCGAACCCTGGCGGCGCTGTCGTCGCGGCCCTTCAGCATCGGTGTGGGACTCGCCGCGGCGCAGCTGCCCACGATCTATCCGCAACCCCACGATATTCCGATGGATGTCATACTCACCGAGCGTGGGACCGAAGTCGGAGGCTAACGATGGACAGGGAGCAGATTGCGCGAAAGTTATTCGAGGGTATGCCCGATGCGCTGGTGGTCGCGGACCGCAAAGGTATCATTCGCGTCTGGAACGGGGGCGCGGAGCGGATATTCGGCTTTGCAGAGGGGGAGGCGCTTGGCCAGTCATTGGACATCATCACGCCGGAGCGACTGCGCGAGCGACACTGGATCGGCTACGAGGCCACCATGCGGACCGGCCAAACCAAATATGGCGCAGGCGATCTTCTGTCAGTTCCAGCAATCCGGAAGGACGGAGCGCAAATCTCGATCCAGTTCTCCATCGTTCCGTTGCGCGGCGAGGACGGTGACTTGCAGGCGGTCGCGGCGATCATGCGCGACGTCACGGAGGACTTCGAAGAACGTAAGAGGTTGCGGCGCGCGCTTCGCGGTTGAGGGGAGGGTCGAGGCGCTCTCTCGCTGCGTGTTCTGAAAGGGCGGATCGCCAAACTACCCACTTGGTCTTCTGCGATCTGATCGTCGAAACATGGCCCGCGGCTATGGAAGTAGCCGACCGCCTCCCCGCGCGGTCTCGTATCAGGATGCTGAATGAACGGTCGCGCTATGGTTCGGACTTCGCGGCCCAAGCTGTTAGGCACTGGATTCAACAACCGTGGCCGGGACAGCCTACACCGAAATGGGCTTACTCAGGGAAAACGGATGCTGCGAGAGCTTCAATGCCCGGCCCGGCGACAAAATGTCCAACGGAGAAATCTCCCATAGTGTGAGAAAAGCGGTGGCTCTGATCGAGCGTCGGAGGAAGCTCCACAACAGCAAGTGACCCCATAGCGCTCTGGGCTATCACCCTCCGGCTCCCGAAACTATCGCCCCGATGGACCGAAAGCCGGTCATTCTCCAGCATTCAAACTGGACTGACTGGGTGGGGCCGACCATGACGACAGAGCCGCAAGAGCCCGGCGTGGTGCATTTCGCTTACGAGGATCACCGGATTTGTCCAGCAGTTCATTCACACGTGTAGACAGGCTCTTGTCCTCGATGGGATATGGTGCCCGCAAGGACATCGCGCGGCTGGCGCGGGCTGGTGGCATTGTCTTCGATCAGGCTGAGATCCTGGACGCCTCCGTCCGCATCCCTGTCAGCGCGGACCTGCCCCGCCGCATGACGGTTGCGGGCAGGCCGCTTGATCCGCTTTCTGGCCTGGTCGTCATGATGAACAAACCCTTGGGCGTGACCTGTTCGCACAAGGAGGCAGGCGAGCTTGTCTATGACAGGCTGCCTGCGCGCTGGCGAAGCCGCAAACCCGCAATTTCAACTATCGGGCGTTTGGACAAACAGACCTCGGGCCTTTTGCTTCTGACCGACGACGGAGACCTTCTGCATCGTATTAGCAGCCCCAGAAGCCGGCTCAGAAAAACCTACCGGGCCACGCTTGCCCGTCCACTCGACCGCACGGAACCCGCTCTGTTTGCGTCGGGTAGGCTCACGCTCAGAGGCGATGACAAACCCCTGGCGCCCGCAGTGCTGGACATAATCTCAGAAACCGAAGCCCTGATCACCGTGACGGAGGGCCGATACCACCAAGTTCGCCGCATGTTCGCCGCCACCGGCAATTTCGTCGAAGCTCTGCGACGTGAACGCCTGGGCGATCTCTGCCTGCACGAGACCCTGGCTCCCGGTCGATGGAAGCTGCTGAGCCAGGAAGAGATCGCCCTCGTCTTTCGATAATCGAGGGGATCGGCTCAGATCACTCCCAGCATCCGCATGGCTTTCGCAACCCGCTCGAAACCGGCGATGTTCGCGCCCAGGACGTAGTCGCCGGGGGCGCCATATTCATCGGCAGTTTCGGCGCATCTGTCGTGGATGCTTTTCATGATCTGAGCCAACCGCTGTTCGGTCTGCTCAAAGCTCCAACGGTCACGGCTGGCGTTCTGCTGCATTTCCAGTGCCGACGTTGCAACGCCCCCCGCGTTCGCCGCCTTGCCGGGGCCGAACAGGATGCCGGCCTCGCGCAGGATGCGGATTGCTTCGGGGGTGCAGGGCATGTTCGCGCCTTCGCCGACAGCCAGAACGCCGTTCTTGACCAGTGATTTCGCGTCCTTGCCCGTAAGTTCGTTCTGGGTGGCCGAGGGCATTGCCACGTCACAAGGTAGATCCCAGACAGAGCCTTTCCCGGCAGGCACAAAATGAACCCCGTCCCCACGCAATCGGGCATACTCCGAAATGCGCTTTCGGCGCACGATCTTGATTTCCTGGAGCAGGGCAAGATCAATCCCGGCTTCGTCTATGACGTAACCGCTGGAATCCGAACAGGCGATGACCGTGCCCCCAAAGGATTGCACCTTTTCGATGGTATGGATGGCGACATTGCCCGCACCCGATACCACGACGCGCTTACCGTCGAAGTCGCTCTGGCGCGTTGCAAGCATGGCCCTGGTAAAATAGGCGTTGCCGAAACCAGTTGCCTCGGTCCGGGCGCGGGACCCGCCGTAGGCGATGGCCTTGCCGGTAAACACGCCTGATTCATAACGGTTGGTCAGGCGCTTGTATTGCCCGAACATGTATCCGATTTCACGTCCTCCAACGCCGATATCGCCGGCCGGAACATCCGTCTGCTCGCCCAGGTGGCGGTGCAGTTCGGTCATGAGAGATTGGCAAAAGCGCATGATCTCGCCGTCGGATTTGTTCTTGGGGTCGAAATCCGTTCCGCCTTTTCCGCCACCGATCGGCAGGCCGGTCAGGGCATTCTTGAAGGTCTGCTCGAAGCCCAGGAACTTGATGATCCCCAGATTGACGGACGGGTGGAAGCGCATCCCTCCCTTGTATGGGCCGAGGGACGAGTTGAACTGGACGCGAAATCCTCGATTGATCTGGACATTCCCTTGGTCGTCAACCCAAGGGATGCGAAAGATAATCTGGCGCTCGGGTTCGCAGATCCGTTCGATGAGCGCTTGTTCGAGATAATCAGGGTGCTTTGCCACGACGCGCCCGAGGCTTTCCATCACCTCGTGCACGGCCTGGTGAAATTCCGGCTCGCCGGCATTGCGCCTCGCCACTTCGGCAAGGATCGGTTGTAGCTTTTCGTCGATATTGTTCATGTGCCTCGTCGCATCAAAGGGTGGTGTTGGCTGGGTGCGGAAAATGTGTGCATCAGCACCACGAGCGCCCATTTGCTAATCAGCTATTTGATCCACGACTGTCGCGCAAACCGTTCTCGCGCAGGATGACGTCGAAGTGGGTGTTGTGCGGTTGTGGGGCGGTGAGAGTAAGCTGCGCTGCATCTATTCTAACGCCGACGCCAATCGGTTTCGGGTGCAGCACTGGCGATGACCCAGACATTTGCCTCGACGCGACCGGTCTCACATCAGGTAGCAGGCCTCTGCAGCTTCGCCGATGGAGGATCAAGCCGGGCGAATGAACATGCGGTCATCCTCTTGCGCGGCAGCGTCGTCGGAGCGGATGGCGCGGTAGCAATGCCACGTGGCGTGTCCCAGCAACGGAAAAACCAGGATCAGCCCGAGTCCGGCCGTGAGTAGGCATAGGACGCACAGCACCACCACGATGGCGCCCCAGACAATCATGACTCCAAGGTTGTTCCAGACCATCGCCATGCTGATCCCGAGCGCGGAGAGTGCGTCGGTGCGCTCTGTCAGCAGCATCGGAAAGGCGAAGACGCTGATGGCGAAGGAGAAGGCGGCGAAGAGCGCACCGACGGCAGAGCCGACCAGCAGCAGGGCCCAGCCAGTGGGGGTGAGGAGAAGCATCGGCACGATCTCCTCGGTGCCGGGAAAGGCCACCATGCCGAAGAACAGCGCATAGATCAGGACCGCTGCGCGCATCCACAGCAGGAAGAGCCCCAGAAGCATGACCCCCATGAAGACACCGGCACGGCCGGACCGAAGCCGGACGAACAGCATCGGCCCGAGGCCGACCGGTTCGCCTGCCTCCAGTCGCCGGCTTTTCTCGTAGAGCCCGCCTGCGATCAGCGGCCCGACCACCATGAAACCCGCCAGCGCCGGGAACAGGGCATAGTCGAATTCCAGCCGGAACAGGAACCAGACCACAACGACTGAAACGAGGAAAACGCCGAGGCCGTAGATCAGGCTCGGAAGCGGGTGGGACCAGAGATCGCGCCACCCGGCCCGCAGCCACGTGAAGGCGGTGCGCCACGGCAGATCGCGGGCGTGTGGGCTGGGGCGTGCAAGGGGTGGAACCACTTTTGGGATCATGCCCCCGGCGTGCGGATTGTCGGGCGGCGGCGGGGCGTTGTTCTGGCTCAGCATGACGGTTTCGCCGGGCGGTGGGTGCCGGCGCCTTCCTTGGCGGTTTCAACGCAGCTCGGTTGCGACGACAGCGAGACCGAGACGAGATGGATATTGGCGGCCACAAAGACGGCCACCACCAGCAATGCGGCGGAGATCGCCAGAACTCGGGGCCGCTCAATGGTCATTCCGGGCCCCCGTCAGCCAGCGAGGTGATGTAAATGGCAAGCATCTTGCGCTGCGCTTCGGTCAGGCGGTTTTCCCATGCGGGCATCCAGCCCTGTCGGCCACCATAGATCGTCTCGAACAGCGCCTGATCGGTGCCACCATAGATCCAGTGAGTGTCCGTGAGGTTCGGGGCACCGAGATCCTGGATGCCCGCACCATCCTCGCCGTGGCAGCTCGAGCAATTGTCGGCGAAGAGCGCGGCGCCTTCCTCCAGCCCTTCAGGCGAGGCGCCGCTGTCGAGGCCCGCCAGCGACTGCACGTAGTCCGCTGTGATGCGGATCTGGTCCCGGTCGAGGATGCCATCGCGGCCGAAGGCCAGCATCTCGGCATAGCGTGTGTCTGGATGCGGAGCATTGATGCCGACACGCAGGGTTTCGAGGATCGTTTCGTCGTCGCCGCCCCAAAGCCAGGCGTCATCGACCAGGGAGGGATAACCGGGGCCGCCTTCGGCGCGGCTTCCGTGGCAGGCCGCGCAATTGTCACCGAAGAGTGCGGGTGCTGTCCGGTCGACGTGGGCCATGAGCAGGGTGTCGTCACGGATTTTGTCCAGCGGGAGCGCGGCGATTTGATCCGCCCAGACGCCACGGGCGGCATCCGCGGCGGCTACGCGCTCTTCCACCTGTTCTTGTTGGTCAATCCCGAGTAGCCCGCGGGTATAGGTGTTCACCAGTGGCCAGGCCGGCATGAGCACCCAGTAGACCAACGCCCAGATATGCGTGACGATGATGAAGAACCACACCGCCCGCGGCACGCGGGTGTTCAGCTCGGTGATCCCGTTCCATTCGTGACCAGTAGTCTGGTGACCGGTGAGGGGATCGCGTTCCTTTACCGACATGGCCCGTCCTCGTCATCCAGGATGCTGTTGGCGGCCTTGTCGAAGCGTTTGCCCAGCGACGGCCAGAACGCATAGATGGTGATGCCCACCGACAGGGCGATGAGATAGAAAAGGCCGAAGGACTTGGCGATGGTCGAGGTCAGGTCGTGCGTGAGATCCATGCTGTCAATCCTCCCCGAGTGGCTGATTTGCGAAGGCGGCGTCGGTGAGCCCACCGAGGATCTGGAGGTAGGCCACCAGCGCATCCATTTCCGTGACGCGGTCCCGCTGTCCATCGAAGTGGCGGATGTTGGTCGCTTCGCCATAGCGCGCACTCGCGCCGTCGGCCGCGTCGGTGTCGGGCCGCGCCTGGCCGCGCGCGTCGGCATCAGCATTGGCGATCTGTTCATCGCTGTAGGGCACGCCCACCGCCCGCAGGGCCGCAAGACGATCCGGCAGGCTGGCGGTTTCGAGCGTCTCGTCCAGCAGGAAAGCATATTGCGGCATGACCGATTCCGGCACCACGGCGCGCGGATCGACCAGGTGGCGCACGTGCCAGTCATCGGAATACTTGTTGCCCAGCCGGGCAAGGTCCGGCCCCGTTCGCTTGGAGCCCCAGAGCATTGGGTGATCATATCGCGATTCCACCGCCAGCGAATAGGGGCCGTAACGATCCACCTCGTCCTGCAGGGTCCGGATCATCTGGGAGTGGCAGGCATAGCAGCCCTCGCGAATGTAGATGTCGCGCCCGGCCTGTTCCAGCGGCGTGTAGAGCCGCATGTCCGGTGCAGCCTCGACCGTTTCGTCGATGGTGAAGAGCGGCGCGATCTCGACGAACCCACCCACACCGGCGGCAAGGATGATGCCAAGGGTCAGGGCCATCGAGTGCCGCTCGGTGCGGTAGTGGGTCCGGGCGTGGAACTCGAACAGGCGGGCGAAGGGGGAGAGGATCTTGCGAAACATCAGGTCACTCCGCTGCCGGGACGGCAGGTTCTGCCGCCTCGGACGAGGTGGGGTAGTCGCGTTCCGGGCGTTTTTCGGGGGCGTGCCGGATCGTCATCCAGACGTTGTAGGCCGCCAGGACCGCCCCGGTCAGGAACAGGGCACCACCGCAAGCCCGTGCGACGTAATAGGGATGCATGGCCACCAGCGTGTCCGTGAAGGAATAGGCCAGCGTGCCGCTGTCGGTGTAGGTGCGCCACATCAGCCCCTGGATGATGCCGCTGTTCCACATCGCGAAGACGTAGATCACCGTGCCCGCCAGCGCGAGCCAGAAGTGCCATTCCACCAGCTTCCAAGAATACATCGTCTCGCGCTTCCACAGCAGTGGGACGACGGCGTAGATCGAGCCGAAGGTGATCAGCGCCACCCAGCCCATCGCGCCGGCATGGACGTGGCCCACGGTCCAGTCGGTGTAATGCGACAGCGAGTTCACCGCGCGCACCGCCATGAACGACCCCTCGAAGGTGGACAGCCCGTAGAACACCGCCGCCACCATCATGAAGCGCAGCGTGGCATCGTCGCGCACCTTGTGCCAGGCACCATTCAGCGTCATGAGCGCGTTGCCGGCGCTGGCCCAGCTGGGCACCAGCAGCATGACCGAGAAGGTCATCCCCAGCGTCTGCACCCAGTGCGGCAGGGCGGTGTAATGCAAATGATGCGAGCCGGCCCAGATGTAGAAGAACACGATGCCCCAGAACGACAGGATCGACAGGCGGTAGGAGTAGATCGGCCGCTCCGCCCGCTTGGGCAGGAAGTAGTAGAGCATGCCGAGGAACCCGGCGGTCAGGAAGAAGGCGACCGCGTTATGGCCATACCACCATTGCGTCATCGCGTCCTGGACGCCCGCGAAGGCCGAGTAGCTCTTTGCCCCTGTCAGGCTGGCGGGGATGGCGAGGTTGTTGACGATATGAAGGATCGCCACGACCAGGATGAAGGCGAGGTAATACCAGTTGGCCACGTAGATATGCGGCTCGTTGCGGCGCGCCAGTGTGCGGATGTAGAGCACGAAGTAGACCACCCAGACGATGACCAGCCAGATGTCGGCGTACCATTCGGGTTCGGCGTATTCCTTGGATTGGGTGACCCCCATCAGGTAGCCCGAGGCGGCGATGATGCAGAACAGGTTGAACCCCAGCAGCACGAACCACGGCGAGACATGCCCGGCCAGCCGCGCCCGGCTGGTGCGCTGCATGACGTGGTAGGACGTGGCGATGAGGGCGTTGCCACCGAAGCCGAAGATCACCCCCGATGTGTGAACGGGGCGGATGCGCCCGAAGCTCGACCAGGCCGCGTCGAAGCGCAGATCGGGCCAGGCGAGCTGCACCGCGACCCAGACGCCCATGCCCATGCCGGCCACGGCCCAGAACAGGGCGATCACCAGCCCGGCCTTGGTCGGGTCGTCGTAGTAGTTGACCGTGCGGTCCTCGGCCGGTTCGGGCTCGCCAATTGCACGCAGGACGAAGAAGGTCGTGATACCGGCTGCAATCAGCACGATCGCGCCGTGGCTCCCCATCGGATCGCCATGACCCGCTGCGGCCATCACCAGCCCGACAATCGCCATGACGACACAAATCATCAATGCGATCTGGCGTTCGGCACCTGTCAAACGCTCCATCATCTGGCAACCTCTTGGTCAGTTCTATGTCTTGGTGGCAGCGGACGGTCCTCCGTCTGGAGGATCCGGCGGGCATCGCCTTCCGGATCGTCGAACTGGTCGGTCTTCATCGCCCAGAAAAATGCTCCGAGGCCGATTGCACCCATCATCAGCGTCACGGGTATCAGCAGTAGAAGGATGTTCATGTCGGCCCCACCGTAGGCGTTTGGCGGGCTGATGCGAGGCGAGCCTGAGCTTCGGCACACAGGGTGTTCAGGCGCTGCGCCGCCGGGACAATCGCGTCGATCTCACCCGCGCCGGTGCCGCAATAGAGCGGCATCTGTTCAAGATCTCCGGTCGTGGTGCGCAGGGGCGAGTCCGTGCTCTGGCGCAGCCGCGGGATGGGGCCGTCGCGGGCGATCACCTCATGTGCGATCATCTCTGGGTCATGTCCCATCAGGGTCGGGCCGAAGGACTCGGTGACGCTGTTGCGGAGGACGCGCACGACCGATCCCTTGGGCCAGTTCAGCACGAAGCCGTCGGTCAGGACGGTATCCTCCCCCTGCGCGGTCACGACCCGTTGCTTGTGGTAGTCGTGGGCGAAGGATTCGGCCGTAGCCAGAAAGGCGGTGCCGCATTGGACTCCCTGCGCCCTGAACGAGAGCGCCCGAGCCAGCCCCTTGCCGTTGCTGATGCCGCCCGAGGCGACAACCGGCAGAGCCGTCGTTTCCAGCACGGCCCGGAGCAGGTCGAATGTTGGAGTGCGTCCGTGCACGTGTCCGCCCGCATCCTGGCCCTGTGCGATCAGCACATCCGCACCGGCAGCTTCGGCCTCCCGTGCCGCGCGCAGCGTGCCCACCTGGTGCAGCAGAAGAGCGTCTGCCTCCTTCACTTGGGCAACGGCCTCGGGCACAACGTCCCAGAAGAAAGAGAACACGCCCACCTCCATCGCGAGGCAGGTTTCGATTTGCTGATGCAGCAAGCCGGGCTCCGTGGCCGCCGGGATGACGTTGACGGCGAATGAGCGGTCCGACAGCCGGCGGTAGTCCTCAATTTCCGAGACGATGAGTGATGGCGCCTCGCGCACCATCCCCAGGGTCGGGAAGCCGCCCGCATTTGCGACCGCGGCGGCCAGTTCGGCGCGCGCGACGCCTCCCATCCCGGCCAGGATAACGGGATACTCACATCCCAGCAGATCGCACAGGGGGGTGCGCAGGGACCCGGGTTCAAGCGTCACGACTTGCTCCCCTTGAGCCGTTGCCTCAGGTAGTCCCGCAGGACCACAGCCTGGTTGTGGTCCCGGTCCTTCGCGGCGAAGAGCAGAGTGACGGGGCCGGCTCGGCACCATGCGAGGCAGCGTTCGACAGCGTCCGTGTTGTCAGCCAGTTCCTGCAGGTAGCGGTTGCGGAATTCTCCCCATTTGTCCGGGTCGTGGTCGAACCATTTCCTGAGCTCGGTGGTCGGCGCGATGTCCTTGATCCAGTCATCGTGCCTGAGATCAGCCTTCGAAATACCTCGCGGCCAGATTCGATCCACGAGCAGCCTCGTGCGGTCCGTATCGGACGCCTCGTCGTGAACGCGGGCAATATCGATATCGAATTGCTTCGCCATGCGAGGCTCAAACCAGTTTCGGGATGCCGGTGCCTTTGGCATCCTCGACCGCGAAGTTGAGCGACCGGGCGATGCGTTCGGCCCGCTCGATGACATGGGCGGCGCCTGCGGGTGTGCAGATCTCCTTCGCGGTCTCGCGAAAGAGTGTGAGCCACCGCTCGAAATGGCCCCAGTCAATCGGCAGACCGACGTGCTTGGGCACCGGGGCGCCATGATAGCGGCCTGTCATCAGGGCAACGGAGGACCAGAATGCAGTCATCCGCTCCAGATGCGGTGGCCAGTCATCTATCCGCGCCCCGAAGATAGGGCCAAGAACAGGGTCTTTGCGGACCTTGCCATAGAAGGCATGGACCAGCTCGCGCAGCACCGGGTCATCGAGTCCGGTCCGTGCCTCGAGATCGGCTGTGATCTCCGGGCGCGCGGAGGGGCTGCGCGAAGAAGTCTGGATGGAGGTCATCGGTGTGGCACCTTGGTCTCAGTTGTATTGACGGGGTACGTCTCCCAAGTGGTATTGTAAACACCTATTCGGGGCGAGCGCAATCGCGCGAAACCGCGCAGTGGCCGACTGGCGGAGATCGGCGCGGGATCAGGGCATGGGAGACGCTGGGATGAGTGAAGTATTCAAAACCGACAGCGGGTTCGTTGTGGAAGCAGCCGCCATCGCGCGGGCCTTCAAGATCACGGAAGAGCAGGTCCGGGAAGAGATGCGGAATGGACTCATCAGCAGCCGCTCCGAGAGCGGGGCGGGCGAAGACGAAGGACGTTGGCGCATGACCTTCTACCGTGCAGACCGCGCGTTCCGTCTCGTTGTCGACGCAGAGGGAGAGGTGCTGTCGCGGGGAAGCTTTCCCGTCACTCCGCGATCGCGGTCAGTGCGCCGGGATTGACACTCGACGCGCGGCAAGCAACGATCAATCCATGGTCAGGTTTCAGATCAAGTTCCGGTTTCTTCTGCTGAACCGCCCTTAGCCCCGGGCGGATCGTGGGCGTTTTATGCGCAGCGATCTCCCGGGGACATCTCGAGAAAAGTTCTGAGATTGTCGGAGGGAACTCCAGGGGGAAACATGGCCATACCTGACGTTACGGGATCAACGATACCGCGACACGGAAAGCCGGAAGCGGGTGGCGGGGATTGCAAGTGCCGCCTGACAAAAGCCGATCGGCTGAGAATCGAGAGATTTCTGAGCTTCGCCAACAACAGCAGTGTCGCTTACTCCCAGCTCATGCTGGATACTCTACACCAGAAACTGCAGGTGGCCGTTGCGATTGAGGGTGCGGCACCGTCCGATGTTGCCACGTTTGGCAGCCATATTTCCTGCGTGGTGGATGAGAAAGATATCGAATGCGGGGTTCTCAGTTTCGGCCTTGTGACGCGTGCCGGAGAAATCCCGATTCACTCCGTTCTGGGGGCCACGCTCATCGGGATGTCGGCCGGGCAACGCACCAAGCTGCTGTCCGAAGACGGCACCACCCGGTCATTGGTGGTAACCCAGGTGGGCGTGCCTTTTGCCGTGTAGTGACGGGTTGCAACTAATGCGGTCGTTGGAGCATCCGACGCGGGGACTACCGGCATCAACGGTTTTCCTGGAGACCGGACAGCCTCACTGGTCTTCATTTTCCGTCTCACGGAAAGGTTTCCTACCCCGCCTGAAAGGATCAGCCCAGCGGGTGGTGGCATCTGCTGCTCCGAGGACCCGGCAAAGTTTGACTTGGCGTCGGAAACTTCATAGCGTGGCGTGATGTCTGTGTTCTCATGCAAAATTAGAGGCCGGTCGTTTCCGGGATCTCTGCTGAACCGCTCCCTGCCCCGGGCAGGGGGCCGCATGCGCTGACCTCCACGCTCGGGGATCTTCTTCACCAACAACTTTGGATTCTTGAGGCTTGCGTCGAGCAGGCCGAGGAGAAGATATGCGAACATCAACTGAAATGGCGACTTTCGCTGGAAGATCAGGCAACGAGGCTGCTGCGATTGATAGCCGGGCGTTCGGAAGCGTCGAGGCCATGCGACCGATCCAATCGTTTCTTTCCAAGCGGGACTTCTGGCACCTGCAAGAACTGCGGAGGGAATGCGCAGCTATCGAAGGCGGTGTCTTTCCTCTGCTGTCGCACCTGATCCGGGCAAAGCTTCAGGATGCACATATTCTGAATCCCAAAGAAGAGGCAGGAAACGTCGCCGCCCTGGGTTCACGTGTGACCTACTCTATCAGGGGGACGGCACCACAATCTCGGACACTCTTTGACCATGGTTTTGCACATGATCAGGGAGGTATCCCGATCAAGACATTCCTCGGGGTCACCTTGCTCGGAATGAAGGTGGGACAGACGGTGCCGCTCCTTAACGCAAGTGGGACGACAGAGCCGCTCGAGCTTGTTGCGATACCGTGGCAACTCGAGGCGAGAACGTAGCTGAACTGCGCAGGACGACGGTTCGCGAGGACCATTGCAACTTGCCCGCCGACTTAAATCAAGTCGGCGGGTCGATCCCTTTGTATCGCAAGGGTATAAGCACCTGAGTTGCGATGTGCTGGAGGTTTCATGACAACGAATTTGCGCAGAATGCTCGATGTGGTCGTGACCGCCATTGGCGTCTCCCTGCTGCCTTGCGTTGTGAGCGCCGAGATCGACGGGCATGGCCCCGATGCATGGCGGGTGACCGGTGTTTCCGCAGACGATGTGCTCAACGCCCGGATAGGGCCCGGAACCGGATATCCGGTGATCGAGACCTTCGCCCATGATGTCCGGGGCCTGGAGCAGATCACCTGCGTGCCGTTCTTCACCATGGCGCATTTCTCGACCATGACGCAGGCCGAGATAGACGCCCTGCCGCCCCGGTGGTGCCTGATGCGCTCGGCGGACATGAGCAAGGCGGGGTGGGTGGCACAGCGGTACCTGATCGCTGAGGGGTACGAGCCGGTCGACACCGCCGGCGACGGTGCCGATGCGATGTCGGGAGACGAGATGATCCTCGAGGCGCAGGAGCTTGTTCGCGCTCTCTACGAGAGCGCGCGGCTCGCCAGAATGGGCGGGCCCGAGCCGCTCGATCCGGCAAATGTCGGCAACTTCTTTTCCTCAGATGTCGTGGCCACCATGCGAGCCAACCCGCTTCAGGCCGACCCGATCTACGGCGCGCAGGATTTCCAGGGCAGCGTAAGCGCCCCCCGGCCCGATCCCGATCAGCCGATGTTCCGCGGGATGGTTACCATCAACGTCGAGATTGTTAATTTCGGTCGGGCGCACACCGCCGTCTTCCGGCTGCGCGCCGACCCCGGCCAACCTGGGGCGCCGCTGCGGATCTTCCGCGTGGAGCATGAAGGCTGGTCATTTCCGTAGGATAAAGAGGAACAGGGGAGACCATCATGAAAGCGAGTTTTCTTTCGGTCGTCGCGGTCGGGCTGACGGGGCTGGCAGAGGCGGCAATGGCCCAGACCGGGCCGGTCCCGGTCGGCACGGTCAGTGCGACCATCGGCGATATGGCCTACGAGGGCGAAACACTCGACGTCCCCTCGGAGGGTACCTCAACCGCGGAATGGCGCGCCTTCGGTCCGGTGACCTCGGTCAGCGTCCAGGCCCACGATCCGGCGGCGGAGAGCCTCATGCATGGCGTCCTGACGATCGAGATGTCGCTCATGGGCGAAGACGCCTCGGCCGGGATGATGGATGCTTCTGTCTCGTGGTGGCCCGAGGGCATGAGCGCACCCTTCTATATCAATGAGGTGATCGGGCCCGACCTGGGCATCGCCATCGACACGCTCTCGCTGGAAGAGGGCGGATCGAAGATCACGGGCACCTTTTCGGCCCGGCTGTGCCGGAAGGACAGCTTTTTTGCCGAGATCGACAGCGGCGACTGTGTTCCGGTCGAGGGGCGCTTCGATACGGCGCTGACGACGGTGGATTAGGGGAGGGCACCGAGGCGAGGCCGACCGGCTCAGTATCCCGGCTGGGTTTTTCGGCGGGGCGCTGCCGCCTGAGAACTGCCTGTCGGAAGGAGACCTTTGCCCGAACCAGGCCGCTCGTCTGGTAGAGCGAGAATGAAGACCGAGCCGTGTCCGGTACGGCTGTCAACACTCCAGCGATCCTCCAGCTGCCATGGGCTGGACAGACAGCCATCTTTACGAGTTCCGCGTCGGTGATGCCGGTTGGGGGCCTGCCCGACTCGAACGGCTCCTTCGGCGGTCTGATGGATGCGAAGAAGATCTTTGGGAGAGGTTGCTCCGCCGAACCGGCACCAGGTCGATGCAGTATATCAACGACTTCGGCGGCGACTGGAACCACAGCATTGGATGTGCCGGAGCTCGACGTTGGCCCGGCCGCCATCACGCACCTGTCACTCGTTTTCTTCGAGCTGGCGACCAACGCCCTGAAATACGGGGGCTCTCTGAAGCAGGAGATGGCGTTCTGGTTCGCGGGGAGCAGCCGAGGGAGCGGGCGAGTTGCAGCGAGATGCTTCATTTCGTTGACGGCCAGGTGAGAACGGTGCGCCGGTGTAGGCAGGGAATGCAGTCCCAGTGCTTACCGGACAGGCGCGAGGCGCTATTCGCTCTCGGGCAAAAAGGCTGTCAGGAAACCAAGGAACAACAGTGCGGGCAGGAAACCGAACACCGCCTGCATCCCCATCTGGTCGGCGAGTGCCCCGAGGGCGGCCGCTCCGATCGCGCCGACCCCGAAGGCGAAGCCGAACACGAAGCCTGCGACCATCCCGACTTTCTGTGGCAGCAATTCCTGCGCATAGACCACGATGGCAGAGAATGCGGACGACAGGATGAGCCCCACGACAACACTGAGCAGGATCGCGCCCCAGAGAGCGGCATGTGGCAGGGCGAGCGCGAACGGCAGGGCTCCCACGATCGAGACCCAGATGACCGTCTTTCGTCCAACCCGGTCCCCGATGGGGCCGCCCGCAAAGGTGCCGACAGCAACGGCCGCGAGAAAGATGAACAGGACAGTCTGGGCGTGCCGTATGCTCACCCCGTATTTTTCGATGAGGAAGAAGGCGTAGTAGCTTTTGAAGGTTTCGACATACACGAACTTGCTGACGAGCAGCGCGCCGATGTTCGCGAAGGCGACGATCAGGCGCCGTCGGGGGAGATCCGGACCCACGGGGGCCGATGATCCGGCCGATTTCGTCATCTTCTGGTGATTGGTGAACCACCTCGCGATCCACAGCAGGATCATCACCCCGACCACGGCGAGCAGGCCGAACCAGACGGTGCTGACCTGCCCCAGCGGCAAGACGATCATGGCCGCGGCAAGCGGGCCAAGGGCGGTTCCCGCGTTGCCTCCGACCTGGAAGCTCGACTGCGCGAAGCCCAGCCTGCCGCCGGAGGCCATGCGGCATACCCGCGACGCCTCGGGGTGGAATAGGGCCGACCCGATCCCCAGCACCGCCGCGGCCACCAGCAGCAGCGGGAACGAGTTGGCCAAAGCCAGCATCAAGATACCCAACGCGACCACGGCCATGGCCACCGCCAGTGTATAGGGTCTGGGCCGCAGGTCGCCGGACAGCCCCATGATGGGCTGAAGGACGCAGGCCGTGATCTGCGGGGCGAGGGTAAGCAGCCCCAGCTGAAAGTAGCTGAGGGCGTATTCGGCCTTCAGGATGGGGTAGAGCGCCGGGAGCAGGAACTGGATCAGATCGTTGATCAGGTGGGTCCCGCTGACGGCGAGGATGACCGAATAGGACGTCGGTAGGATCAGGGCTTTTTGCGTGCTCATCATGGTGTCCAACAGCGGTGGTGACATGTCGCCCGTCGATGGACGGTGCGCGGCCGACCCAAGCCCGTGCGCCCGGACGACCCTCGGAATCGGTGCGCATCTTGATCCTTGACCGGCCAGTTGTCTCACCAGAAGGAAGGCTGTAATTCAGTAGAAAAACTACTGTCTGGATCGTGGTCATTCCGCTCAAGTCATTGCCGCCGCTCAATGCGCTGCGCGCCTTCGAGGTGTCGGGGCGCCAGTTGAGCTTTCGCCGCGCTTCCGAGGAGCTTGGCGTATCGCAGGGCGCCGTGGCCCAGCAGGTCCGGCTGCTGGAAGATCACCTCGGCTTCTCCCTGTTTCGGCGCCTTCCCCGCGGTATCGCCCTGACCGCACGCGGTGCGAGCTACCATTCCGAGATCGCCCGGGCCTTCGAAACGCTGCGCAAGGCGACTGACGAGGTTCAGCATCAGGCCGAGGCCGTCACGATCAGCGTCACGCCGACGTTCGCGTCGAAAGTGCTGATGCCGAGGCTACCGGCTCTCGGTGCGGCGCTGCCGGACGTGGATCTGCGGATCGTAGCGACGGTCGCCGTCTCGGACTTCGACCGGGACCGGGTCGATATCGCTGTCCGCGAGACGCGGCCGCCCTTTCCCACATCCCTCGAGAGCCACCTGTTGTTCCGGGAGAACCTCGTCGCGGTGGCAAGCCCACATCTGGTCGGAGACCTCCCGCCGCCGCTGACACACGACGAGGTCCGGGGGCTGCCATTGCTTCATGACAGCTACGACCATTGGCCCCGCTTCTTCGACCATGCAGGGCGGCTGCCCGGCGCGGTGTTCAACCAGGTGTCGCTTGCGTTGGATGCTGCCCTCGCAGGCCAGGGCGCCGCGATCGCCTGCCGCGCCTTCGTGCAGACCGACATCGACGCCGGGCGTTTGATCGAGATTTGCCGCGCGGATTTCTCAACCGGTTCGGACTATTATCTTTTGCGGAAACATCAGAGACAGCCTCGCGACAGGCTTGACGCGGTCTGGTCGTGGTGTCTGGCCAACTTTGCCTCTGGGTAGCTCCTTGGCCCAGGTTGCCTGCCCCTTACCGTGTCCACGGGAATGGGGTCCCTTCCAGCGTGGCGGTTGTGTTGCGTGAAGCTGAGCGGGCCAATTTGCAGACCAACTGTGCTCCGAGGCAAGAGCGTGATCCAATAACTCAGGGACGCCCAGATGCTCTCAATGCCCATACTCGTCATCGCGGGCCTGCTCGCCGGCATGATCAATGCCATCGCCGGCGGCGGGACGCTCCTCAGCTTCCCCGCCCTGGTCTGGCTGGGCGTGCCGCCGGTCATGGCGAACGCCACGGCGACGCTTACGGCGCTGCCGGGGTATATCGGGAGCGCCTGGGCCTACAGAGGGGACATCCGCGCCGAGGGGAGCCTCGGCCTGGGCAGCATCATTGCGATCGCGGCGCTTGGCGGGCTGGCGGGGGCGGGCCTTCTGTTGGTCACGCCGGGCGAGGCCTTCGTCGGCATCGTTCCCTGGCTTCTGCTCACCGCCACGCTGCTTTTTGCCATCGGGCCGCGTCTGGTGGCGATGGTGCGCGCGAGGGGAGTGAGGATCGGACCCGTTCTCTCGGCCTGCGCGATCTTCCTGGTGGCCGGATATGGCGGCTACTTCAACGGCGGACTGGGGATCATGCTGCTGGCGGTGTTCAGCCTGATCGGCTTCCAGAATCTGCACGGCATGAATGGCCTGAAGAATCTCCTCTCCGCCGTGCTCTCGCTGGTCTCGGTCACCACCTATGCGACTGCCGGCTTGATAGCCTGGGAATCCGCCGCCGTTCTGGCGGTCGCGACGACGGTAGGGGGCTACATTGGAGCCCGGCAGGCACGCCGGATTCAGCACACCGAATACTTGCGGGCCCTGATCGTCGGCATCGGTGCCGCGCTGACGCTGGTGTTCTTTCTACTATAAGGCGCGGGGTGCCGAGGGCCTATCGCTCCAAATGCGTCCCGTCGGACAGGAGAGCTTCGCTCATCGGCACGTCCCAGGACATCGGGTAGATGGTCGGCAGGCGGCAAGCGGAGAACCCCACGCCGACGATCCGCGGCTTCGGGTCAAGCTGTGCCAGCGTCCGGTCATAATAGCCCCCGCCATTGCCGAGCCGATAGAGCTCTTCGTCGACGCCGACGAGCGGCGCGATGACGATGTCGGGCACGCGCACTTCGCCATCGGCGGGCACCAGGATGTTCCAGAAGCCCCGTGTCATGCGGCATCCCGGTGACCAGGTCTGAAACTCGAGCGGCGTGTGCTCTTCGACCACGACCGGAAGCAGGACCTGCGCACCGGCCGCATGGGCCGCGCCCATCCACGGCCGTAGATCCGGCTCGCCCCGGATCGGCCAGTAGACGGCAATGGTCATTCCGGCTCTGGGCGCGACGACCCGGTCGAGAGCATCGATCAGGTTGGCCGTCGCCCTCTGGCGCTCTTCCGAAGGGAGCGCACGCGCGGCGACCAGCCGTGCCCGTTCCGCGCGCCTGAACCGCGCGACGTCCCGCGCCGTTTCGGGGTCGACCGGATGCCCGTCCACAAGGTGGTGCGCAAAGCAGGGGGCAGTGCCTGCGTCGGTTTCGTCGTCCATCATGCGGTCGTCCGTCCGGTGCGTTGCGGCGGGAACAGGGTATCGTAGCCCCAGGTGAAGACGAAGGCATAGATCATGTAGAATGCCGCGAAGGAGATCTCCATCAGCAGCGCGGCGATCAGCGAGACATCGAGCCACCAGGCGAAGAGCGGCAGAAGTAGCACCAGCAGCGTCGCCTCGAAGAGCACGGCATGAACGACCCGGAGCGGCACCGTCTTGCGCACATCGCCCCGGCGCCAGTTGAGCACATGATCGAACTCAAGGTTGAAGAGATAGTTCCAGGCCGTCGCGGCCGTGGCACCCAGCACGACCAGAACGCCCATGTCGCCCATGGGGTGATCGAAAACCCAGGCGAAGAGCGGGGTGACGATCAGGATGCCGATGAGTTCGAAACTGACGGCCTGGCGAATACGATCTGCGGTGCTGCGCATGGAATTGGCTCCGATTGTTCCTCGGGCCATCCCGCGTGCTGACCGTCTGGCCGGGCGAGGTCGTCCTCGCTTGCCCGGAGGATGTGTTCCGGATGCGGGCATTTCAAGCGGCTCTTACGCCGCAGGACGCTCCTCCGCTCCATGAAGAAGGAGCCGCATGATATCGGAGCGGGTCAGGATTCCGACGAGTCGCCCCTCCCGGGTCACCGGAACGACCTCGCTGCCCTGGGCCGCCAAACGGTTGAGAAGCGCGCCGACAGGCAGGTCGCGCGATACCGCGCGGTCGGCGTTTCGCATCACGTCCGATACGGTGCGACGCGGGGACCGCTGCCGCCAGGCTACTCGGCGGTCCTGCGCCGCGACCGCCTCGAGGAGATCCGCCTGGAGCACCAGCCCGCGCAGCTTCATGTCACCGTCGACGACGGGGAGGCTCTTGATGGCATGGCTGCGGAACAGACGCGCCGCCTCCGGGAGTGTGGTGCCGGGCCGCACCGTGATGAGACCGGTGGTCATGATGTCGGCGCAGGTCGTGCCTTCGAAACGGTGCTGAGCCGCCTCGGCTTCGGCAGCCGCCAGCAAGCGGCCGAGGTCCGCCACACCAAGGTTGGTCGCCTGGTTAAACCGGTCGAGCAGCTGGCCCAGTTGCTCGGTCGATAATCCCAGCCGCAGCGCGGGATCTCCGATGTCATCCGTCTCGGGCTGGCGGAACGGATAGACCCGCCCCGTAGCCCTGTTGTAGGCGATGGCGGCAAGAACCAGCACGGCAGTGGTCACCCCGACCGGCACCAGGGCGAAGAGCGGTCCCACTTCCAGAGCCGGTGCCGGATCGAGGGCGGTCAGCAAGGCCACGGCGCCGCCCGGCGGGTGCAGGGCCCGAACGAACATCATGACGATGATTGCGGTGCCGACCGCGATGCCGGCCGACCAGGGGCCGGGAACGACCTGGAGCACCAGGAGTGCGACGAGTGCCGACGTCGCATTGCCGACGACAGCCGACCATGGCTGGGCAAGGGGCGAGTTCGGGACGCAGAAGACCAGCACCGCCGTCGCTCCGAGTGGCGCGATGAGATAGATGGAAGACAGTCCAAGGCTGGCCGCCAGGCTCACCAGGAGGCCGCACAGGCTGATCCCGAGCAGCGCGCCGATGCCGGCCCGCAGCTGCTCGCGGCCGTGAAATGCCGGCAGAGCCGGATAGAGATGATGCCATGCACGCATGTCGGATGCCTTCTGAGTCGCCCGCAAAGCAGGCGGCTATCGGGCCATATGCCTCATATGGCGGCAGAATGTGAACGATCCTGGTAATAAAAGAACGTTGGTCCTGTCACTGGCTGGATGCCGGGATCGGGATTCTGCGGAGAAGCTCAAGATCGAAACGACTGATTGCACGGAGTCTGCCGCTTGCCTTCAGTGAGGCGCGGTCTGAATATTGGCCCAATCAGGAGAATGGCATGCGAACAAACAAGGAGGCGGCGCGGGCACGGCTTTGGCACGTTCTCGAGGAGCGTGCGCCTGCGTCGGGAGATCGCCTGCCGCCGGAGAGGGTACTGAAGGACCTCGTCGGATGCAGTCGCGAAACTCTTCGCGCAGCATTGGCGACACTCGAGGCGCAGGGCGAAATCTGGCGTCACGTCGGACAGGGGACCTTTCGGGGTCGAGCGCCCCTTGGGCGGCCGGTGAAGGACACGCTGCTTCTCGAGGCGACGACGCCCGCCGACCTGATGGATGCACGACGCCTGCTCGAGCCTCAGGTCGCGGCGGCCGCCGCAGGGCGGCGGGTGCCGGGCGACATCGCCCTTCTACGCCAGCGCGTTGCCGAGGGACGGTCGGCGCGAGATCGCGCGGCGTGCGAGCGTGCGGATGACGCCTTTCACCAATCGATCGCTCAGGTCGCGCGCAACCCGCTCCTGATTGCCCTCTTGCGCCACTTTTCGGGCGCGCGCTGCCGTGCCGTCTGGCAGAGGGAGTGGGATCGCACCTACCGCCGCGTCGGCGTGGAAGAGTTCACCAGGGTGCATGGCGATCAGCACGAACAGGTCGTCGACGCGATCGCGGCCAGCGACGGTCCGGCCGCGCATCGCGCCATGGCCCGTCATCTCGAAGTCGTCAGCATCGACATGGGCTTTCTCGGTTCGGAACCAGGCACGTCCTGATGGTCACCTTGGTCACCGGGGCCGGATCCGGCGGCTCCTGTGCCGTGTCGGCTCCAGGGTCGCTGGCGCGCGCGACCGCTCGCGATAGACGACATAAAGACCTGATGCGAGGATGACTGCGATCCCGACCCAGGTCATACCGTCCGGAAACTCCCCGAAGACCAGGTAGCCGGCGGCGGTGGCACCGATGATCTCGAGATACTGGAACGGCGCCAGGAGACCGGCTTCGGCGTGGCGAAAGGCTTCGGCGATCAGGACGTAGCTCGCCGCGGCAAAAAAGCCGCTCCCGAGGATCAGAGCCCATCCAGAAGCAGGCAGGGCGCCAGAGTTCAAAGAAACATGGCCCGCCTCCTGAAGACAGAAGCTGAGTGTCACCATGCCGATGCAGGCATAGATCGTGGCGCCGCACTGGATGGTCAGCCCCGAACGGATGCGCGCGGCGCGGCGTAGAACGATCATGTTGAGCGCATAGGAGGCGGCCGCGAGGAGTGGCAGGAGCGCGGCGAGCTCGAACTCGGCACCCGGCCGAATGACGATCAGCGCGCCCACGAGACCGATGCCGACGGCCGCGAGGCGTCGCGGACCCACGGCCTCGCCCAGAAGCGGACCTGCCAGCACAGTCAGGATCAATGGCTCCACGAAGAAGATGGCGATCGCGGTGGCGATCGGCATGACCGCGAAGGCGCCGATCAGGCAGATGAGCGTGATCATCACCAGAAGACCGGACAGCGCGACGACCGGCGAGAACATGGTTCCCCTGAGACGTTTCCGCAGCACCACCGCCGCCGGCAGGAGGAAGGCCGCCTGGGCGAGAACGCGCACGGTCGCGACCTCGATCGGGTTCAGCGTCTCAGTCAGCAACTTCGACAACGTGTCGCCCAATGGCAGCAGAACCATTGCCGCGGCCATGCAGGCCATCCCTGCGAAAGAACCTGTCCACATGGTCCGCGACGTATAGAGCAGAGCAAGGGTCATGACATCACCTCATCACTTCAGAACCCGCATGAGATGTGCGGGGGAAGTCCGGGCGTTCAGGACATTTGTTGCGATCATCGGAATTGCGACAGCCATCGCGACGCCATCGCGGGTTGCCTTGCATTGCTCATATAGTGATCTCGGAAAGACATGTCCAATCCGGACAGGAAGACGAGCTTCGGTCCGATTGTCAGGTAAGCGCATCAAGAATGAAGTCGGCCCGCGCTTCGACATCGAGCTTTGGCAGCAGGACCGAATCATATCCGAGCCGCTCGAAAGTCTCGATCAGCCGGTGATACTCGGCGACGCCTCTCTTCAGGTCCTGCTGGCGTTCGCTGTCCCCGTGGTAGATTTCAGGCCATGGCGGGGTCAGGAACACCTGGTGATGGAAGCGGTCGTGTCCGGACAGGGTGTCGGACACCGCCACGCTCGCTGCGTGTTCCAGCGCGGCGGCTGCATCGAGAAGTCCGCGATCGAAGAAGACCCATCCTTCCGCAGTTCTCATGCGTTCTCGGTCCCCGGCTGCCATGCCGATCGCCCGCCTCGCGAACGCTTCGAGATCGACCCAGGGGAGAACCTTCCCGTCCCCGCGCAGTTCCTCCTCCACGATCCTCCTGCCGGGCTCCTCGACGGTCTCGAAGCCTCGCGAGCTCAGTTCAGCCAGCAGCGTCGACTTGCCGCCACCTGAACAGCCGGAGAGGACAACGTGCCGACTGGCAATGCGATTCTGCATCGGGGTCTCCTTCACGTTTTCAGGCTCCTCACGCCTCGAGATGTTCTCGCTCGGGTGGCGCTGCGAATACCCGCGCAACCTCCGCGTCATGCGCGAGGGGGTCGATCTTTGAGCTTCGGGGCCGGTTCAACTCGATCTGCATGCGTGGGGCCGGAATGTTTGCGCCCCGTATCGCTCGGTCGATCAGGGCCAGAACCTCGTCGCGGCAGTCGACGTCCCGCTCGAAGCGCGACAGCCAGAAGCGAACGGCGTAGCTGTTGCCCTCGCTGCCCAACTCCTGCACCCGCACGTCCGGAGCCGGATCGGTCTGGATGAGACGTGCTTCGCGTAGAGAATTCAGGATCAGGTCCTTTGCGGCATCGACGGGGAGTTCATGCGTGAGCTTCAGCGAGAGCTGCGCGCGATACTGCGGCTTCGGCGCCGAGTAGTTGGTGATGCGCCGGCGCGCGATCTGACTGTTCGGCAGGATCATGTAGGTCGAGTCCTGCGTCAGCACCCGTGTCGTGCGCCATCCGATCTCGATGACCCGGCCACGTGCGACCTGCTCGATATCGACCCAGTCCCCGATCCGGTAGGGTGCTTCGACGCCGAGTGCGATGCCAGACAACGTGTCGGCTACGACGTTCCGGATCGCGAAGCCCAGCATCGCGAGTATCAGGCTCGAGCCCGCCAGCGCGCCGAGAAGACCTTGGTCCAGCAGAAGTGCGGCCGAGGCAACGACCGCGGCGAAGAACAGCAGAACGGCCACGAGATCCCGGAACAGGCGCGGGTAGGGACGCTTGTGGCGCCTCCGGCGATCGGCGAACAAGCCGAACAGCCGGCTTCCCAGCCAGGCCGCGGCAAGGCAACCGACAACGCCGCCAGCCAAGCGGACAGACAGCCCGACCCGCTGCTCGGCCTCCTCGTCAAGAATCACCATTCCGACGGCGACAAGAAGCAGGACCGAAGGCCAGATCAGCCGTCGGAAATGAGAGATCAGCTTCATGTCAACAGCCCTGGTATGGGCGCCGGGATGGGCGAAGAGACCGGCATCGCAAGCAGATCGCCGCGGCGCCAGAGCGCTGCTCGACGGTCGAACCGCAGCGGCGACAGGAGATTCGGATTATCGGGGTCGCACCGGTGATGACGTGCCGACAGATGGGGCAGCGATGCGCGGCGGCGCGCGGAAGAGTTTCCTTGCAGGACGGGCAAGCAAGCGGAAGGTGACGGTTCATGAGACCCTCTTTCAACGGGAAGGGAAGGACGCCGAAGCGGCGACTGCCGATATCCCGGAAGGAGCGTCCTGGCTTTATCAGCGCATCGAACGGCTCCTTCCGGGTAGGTCATGGGCCTCGGCAAGACTCCGGGAACAGCGGATCATCCGGCCTCCACCCCTTCAGCGGCATCCTGGATGGCAACCTGGAGCACGGTCAGAACCCGCCGCTCTCCGTCCCTGGTGTCCCAGTGGAGCGATGCGCCCTCTGCCAGTCCGATCAGGGCAACCCCGATCGGTGTCAGGATCGAGATCCGACCGCGTGCGATGTCGGCGTCCTCGGGATAGACGGGCGTTACCGTCTTCTCCTGGCCGGTCGACTCATCGCGATAGGTGACCGCGCGGCCGATCGCCACTATGTTCGGCGGAAGTTTCGCCGCCGGTACGATGCGGGCCCGGCCGATCTCGCCGAGCAGCCGGTCGGCGAGGTCAGGGTTTCGCTGGATCGCGCCTTCCGCGAGCGCTTCGAGCCTGTCCAGACTTTCGGCATCGATGACGACCCTGGGCCGCCGGCCGGTGCCGCGTGAGGTGGAGCGTTGTGCATTCATCGAATTGTCCTTTCCGCCCTCTGGTGGCGTGGATGCATTGTGGGTAGCCGACTGTTCTGACCCGCCAGAGACGGATCAGAGCATCAGGCCGCGTCGTGGTCCGGAGACGGGCTCACATCCAGCACGACGACAGTCTCGATCTGACCGTTGTCCCGCAGGAGCGGAACCTTCTGCAGCTTTCGCATCCCGATCAGGGTCGCCCCAAGCAATGAAGCAACGAGAATATGTCCCGGCACCGGCGTGGGGTTCATGGAGAGCACGCCGCTGCGAGCGCCCTCACCACTGATCATGTAGGTGACATGGCATCCGGCCACGACAAGATCAGTCGAGGCCGGCTTGGGAGTTCCGCGCGAGATCCGCAGCTTGTGTCGCAGCAGCCCGTTTAACAAAGCGGGATTGGGCGAATTCTTGGTTCCGCGATAGCGAAGCAGGTGCTCGATGCCGAGCCGGTCGTCGACGGTAAGAAGAAAGCCGCTTCCGACAGCGGAGCGTTCGAAGAGCGATCGAAAGTCACTGCCCGCAGGCAGATGGCTGATCCTGGTGATGGTCATGATGTGTCTCCCGGGGCGGCGAAGCCCGCGTTCTCAGTTCAAGGATGTGAGAAAGCCCCGGGTGGTCGAAGACGCAGCTATGCGCAGACCGCCCGGGGACCCGGGCGGTTCAGAAGCAGAAACCGGAAAAGGTTCTCGTGCGTAACCATGAGGAGAGCTTAGCCATTGGGGGCAGGCTGTCAATCTTGGAAACCAGACCCGATCTGGAACGGTTCCAGATACACAGCTGTTCAGTAGGTTATGGAGGTGCACGGATGGCGAAGTTCTCTACAGGCGATCATGTAAGCTGGAACTCAGAGGCGGGCCGCGTGAGCGGCTACATACTGAAGGTCCACGAGGCGGATTTCGACTATAAGGGCCATCGCCGCCGCGCGTCGAAGGAAGAGCCGCAATACCAGATCGAGAGCGACAAGACCGATCATATCGCGGCGCACAAGGAGGACGCGCTGACCAAGCTCGACTCGTGAGCGGCGGTTTCGCGACCATCGGACATTCCAACCGGTCGCCGCAGACGGTCATCGACATGCTGCGCGAGGCCGGGGTCCGACTTTTGATCGATGTGCGCTCATTCCCGAAATCACGCAGCAATCCCGACTTCAACGACGACACGTTTCCGCAAAGCCTGGCCGATAATCAGATCGGCTATCGACACATGCTGGCGCTTGGCGGGCGACGCCCGAAACAGCCGGATGTCGCTAACGATCTGAACGCTTTCTGGAGGGTGCGGAGCTTTCATAACTACGCGGACTACGCCCTCGGCTCAGACTTCCGGATCGCCTTCGCCGAGTTGCTCGATCTCGGTCAGAGCCAATCCGTCGCGATGATGTGTTCGGAAGCCGTCTGGTGGCGATGTCATCGCAGGATCATCACCGACTGGCTACTGCTCCATGGCCACGAGGTGCGGCACCTGATGGCGCCAGGCCGCATCGATACGGCCCGGCCGTCCGAGGGAGCTCGTCTCCGCGAAGATGGCGCCGTCATCTACCCGCCTGTCGAATGATGGTTCCGGGCCTCATGAGGATACGGCACGGGAGAGAGCGGATCAGCTATCAGGCATCTCGATTCCGCGCGCCTTGAGCCAGGAGCGCATTGCGTCGATCTCCTGCTGTTGCTCGGCGATGATGTGCCGTGCCAGCTCCATGTTTTCGGGGTCGGAGCCGGCGACGAGTTGGATGCGAGCCATGTCAATGGCGCGGTGCAGGGTCAGCCCGAGCCCAAAGGCCACATCGGGATCCTCGTGCCGGAGGCCAGCCATCATCTCGTCCATGCATCCCCATCATCGACTGTGCATAGGCGTCGGCGACGGAGGTGTCGCCAAGCTGAGCCGCTGTGATCGGCGGGAGTTCATCGCCGTCGCGCCGGGTCTCCATCGGCTGCGGCCCGTGCGGATGCTCCGGCGAATAGTGTGTCGCCATCTCGCCCTCAGCCAATATCTCGGCCATCGTCCGGGTGTTGGTGCCGTACAAGGCCGCATGCAGACCCCAATAGACCGTCGCAAAGATCACCAGCGCCCCGGTCAGTCCGATCGGTGCCCCGGTCCCCAAACATGTGGGCTTGCCCGTGACGTGGGCGCACTTCGATCGCTGGCTCAAGCTTTTTCGCGAGACGGCAGATGAGGTTTGCAAGCCGGCGGGTGCCGCGCATGTGATCGAGCGGGCGGAACGGATCGCCTGCTCGCTGCATATGGCGAGCCAGGATGCGCACCGGGTAGAGGGAAGCGTCCCCAATCTGAAGTGACATAGGCAGGTTGGCAGCTGCCAATCTGTCAGTTGGTCCTTCAGTCGTTCCAGGTGGGGGACTTTCGAGTTGCCCCTTGTTGCTGGACATCGATGACCGCCGCCGCCGTTTTGCTCGCTTCATCAATGAGGATTTCCACCACCTCGCCGATCTTTTCACCCGATGCCCCGATGATATTGGCATCCTCCACCGAGCGCAGGTGTCAAGATTGCTCCTGTGCCTCCTTAAAGACCTGACGGCGAGCTGTTCTGAAGAAGTGGCAGATGGCCATCTCGAGTGCTTCGTCGTCGGTCATGACGGCGCTCTTCATTTCCGTGTCGCGCTGGAACATCCGGATCATGGCGCCCATGAACAGGTTTGCGAGCTCGGGTCGCACCACGTCCTCGGGATTGTTGAGGATCATCTCGCGTAGGTCGTCGTCCTCGAGGATCTCGCGGTTCACCTGCTCCGGGCGAAGGAAGTCCTCCCTCGAGAAAAACGCGCCATGCCGGTCGTTGAATGCCGAGACGATTTCCGAGCGTTGCCACCCGAGGCTACGAGGAGCGTCGGTCAGACCCTGCACGCCGAACAGGTGGTCGAGCGGCATATCGAACCATTTTCAACCCCTTTTTTCGTTCTCTGGCAAAAAAAGATTGGCTCGCCTGTCGCCTAAGGCTTCTGGTCAGGCTCCTCAACAACGATCCCGATCTCGCGCAGGCGGTGATAGGGGGCGTTGCGAATGAAGGCATCGAGATCAACCTTGAGCCGGTTGTCCTTCGGTTCGCGCATCATGAGAAATCCCATGATGGTTACCAGGGCGCTGTTGCCGATGATCGCGGTCGCAATGATGATCTCAACGGTGAATATCTCGGTCATGCGGTCTTGCCGTCCTCTTGGAGGGATGCCTGATGCTTGGCCGCCCTCAGCCAGCCGCGAGCGAGACGCGCAGTGTCTGGGCCCGCGCGATGCGGGGCAGGGCGTCGCTCAACAGTCTCGTAGAGCATATCGAAGGCGTAGCCCGAGAACACAGCGAACGAGACAGCGTCGAAGTCTTCGATCGAAGGGGTCTTCATTCGACCGGTAGTCCGAAGCAAGCGCGAGAGCCAGCGCGCCTCGAACTCTGTGGCATCGGAGACGAGAGTGTGGCGCCCCACGACATCAAGAAAGGATTCCACCACTTCTACGGCAGTGGGCACATTATCGAGGTCTGAGAGGGAGATGCCGTGAACCTCGGCGCTCTGCGGGGACCAGTCGCCGAGATCCCATGCTGGATCCGGGCGGATGAGAGATGACCAGGTCTGCACGTGACCGTTCGTAATCCAGCTGACCCCGACCTCGATCGGCCAACTCTCCTGGGAGAGGCTGGACGCCTCGAAGTCGAGGATGGCGAATTTCTCGATACTGGCTTTCGTCATCCTGAAAAGATAGCCCATCCGGAACGATTAGGGAACGTGCGGGCAGCCGCTATGGGATGGGCTGCCTGTCAGTCCTCGCTGTTCGTGACAGACCAATGAGGCGCGACAATGCCTTCGGCCGACATAGCGCGCTGAACGCGATCAATGGCCGCCAGCCGAGCATGCGCAGATCTCAGGGGGCGGTAGAAAGCTGAGCGGACATCGCGCCCCTCCGGCTGCAGAGACCATCCCAGTGCCGTGAGGGCCTTCTCGGCGGCATCCCGAACTTCATGTCGCCGCGGGCGCTCCGTCACTCGCGGTTCGACATGTGCGACTTCGTGGTCTTCGCAGGAGTAGTGGCGCTGCACCTCCATGCTGACGACGAGGCCGGGGAATTCCGCGTCGAGCCAGCACACAACGGCACGCGCATCAACTTCGAGCTGCTGCGCGGCTTCGCGGGTCCGTTGCATCGCCGCCAGAACTTCGGGAGGTTGATCGATCGGGGATGTCACGCGGCCCTCCTTCTCGACTTATCTCGGTCACTGAGCGTCATTTCTGATCTACCGGCGCAGCCCTTTTGATCAGGTCATCCCAGTCGGCCGAGGGATCTCCCGCCGCAAGGCGCTTCTGGAAGACCCTGTAGGAGTCGGTCTTGCTGCCGTACTCCCTCTTGGTTTTCTCGTCGTTCACCCAGCCATAGATGATTGTCTTGGACGCCGTGTCGTAGCGGAAGAAGAGGCGGAACTGCTGCAGGAACTTTGCGCGTTTCCAGGCACGGTGGTCCGGCCCGATCGTGTTGCGCAAGTCAAACGTAGAGGAGGTCGGATCTGCCAGGTCCTGGATCTCGGCGCGGACGTTGATCCCCGCGAGCCGGCAGGCCGCGAGGCGCCGGCGGCCTGCGACGATCTCGTATTCGCCCGGCTTCGTAGGATGCGGCCGCACCAGTATCGGCACCTTCTGCCCGGCATCGCGCAGGCTCTCGGCCAGGGTCTTGATCTCGGCCTGGCTGACATCGAGACGATCCGCGAGACCGCCGGCATGGACCAAGCCCGGGTCGAGCTCGGCGATCCGGCCTGCCACCGGTCCGGTGTTGGCAGCTGCCAACCCGTCTTTCCTGGATTTCGCGGCCAGGTCCCGCAGGGAGCTTTTGCGTGCCGCCATGGGGTGTTCCTTCTCTGGATGCAGGGGCCGCGTTAGCGGCCGGCCTGCGGATCGGCTTGTTTCTTGGCTTGGCGCACCTCCGGCATTACCACGGTGCAGGACGAGATTGAGACATAGGGGCTAAAACTCCTGCCGTGCCGCTATTCCGAGGCGGACTTGAGCTTGGCTTCACTACTGTCTGATGCGAGCGCCATCAGGTGTTCCCACGCCATTTGCATTGTCTGTTCTTCCGGAGGGCTCAGATGGAATTCGCCACACAGGTCGGCGGCCATCTCCGCAGCTTGAGCTTCGGTGACGACCTGGAGGTTTTTCCAGCGCGGATTTTTCGGCATTTCATTGCGCACCAGCGCGATGGCGAGCACCTGTGCGCCTGTGTCGTCGGAGACGACTCGAAACGCGCCGAGATCGCCCTTGTCGTCGAGGCGGACTTCCACCGATGCCATCGTGCCGCTGACGAGATTGCAGCCCGCGATTGTCGGGTGGCGGTGAGCCGTATTTTTCGTCACCACGATCGCATGATCGGCCCTGTCGAGGAGTTCCTTCAGCGACTTCATGTCAGCATCGGTGTAGTGCGCGCCGATCGTGGTGTCGCTGGCGTGCCCGATGATCATTTGCCGGTCGGAAATCGAAACGCCACCACGCCAGAGGGCGGATGAAAGGGTTTTCCTCAGGGCATAGAGATCCTCGTTCTGGTGCAGGATGCGGAGGCCGCGACGGACCGTGTGGAACCTCTTGGTGAAGATGTCCTCCGGGCAATCCGCATTCGCGGACACGATCTCGGGGAAGAGCAGCGCGCTCGGCCCGCCTTCGATCGACCGGATCCAGTCGACAAGGCCGAGATCCAGCAGAACCTGCGGAATTGGCACGATACGTTGCGCAGAAGGGGTCTTGCCCTCCTGTTCCGCGCTCCAGCACAGGCGCAGGCAATGCACGCCGTCGCGGCGAAGTAGGTCGCGCCGGGTCAGATGCAGCACTTCCTTCACCCGCGTGCCCATCGTCAGCAGGATGAGCGGAACCCAGTAGATCGCGTCGCGAAAGACCATCCGACCGGGTTTCGACCGGCGCTTGTCGCTCCAACAGCCACGATAGACGGGCGACGAGAGCAGGCGAACGAGGCGCTCGTTGGACCAGCGCAGGCGCAACTTCGGAAGGGTGACGCGGAGATAGAGCGGGTTCTCCCGGCGCCGCTCCTTGAAGTCGTCCTTCATGAGAAGGGCGAGCTGCGGGTACGTCTTCAGCTTTGTCGGCCCCTGATAGTTCTTCCTGCTGGCTGCGGACCTGAGAAGATCATGAAGCCGGTCGAGGTGGCGTTCGAGATTTGTGAGCGTGACGCGTGGCGTCAAACGCCCCGCCAGTTCTGCGCGTTTCTGTCCGACACTCAGATCGTTGCGGGCCGTTAGGGCGGCATACTGGGCTTGGTCGTGTGCATCGGCATCTGCGATCTCCTCCAGCTTCTTCTTGATGTTAGGCACGCGGTTGTTCGGATTCATGCCATGCGACCTTCCGTGGTGTTTGGGGAGGCGCGAGATCCGGGTGAGGATCCCGTCGATGTGATCCGGGAGGCGATCGAGAGGAAGATCCCCCTCGAACTCCATGACAATGCGGGCCGTCGTTGTCAGTTTGCGGACCATCTCGGAACTCTTGCCGGGGAGCGCAGCCTCGAGCGCGTCGGAGATCCGCAAGAGATCGGGAATCCTGCCATCCGTGACAGTGAGCCCGTGCCGAGCGAGAAGCGGCTCCGCCAGGATGAGCGGGTCCGCAAAGGTCTCGATGACATCGCGTTCCACCGCCTTGAGCGATTTCAGGAGCACTGTGACGCCGCGGCCGAGCGGGAACGGAATAACACTGGGGCGCGGGAAATCCAGGCGATCGCAAGCCGAGAGAATCGCGTATTCGCAGGCGGCGAAGGACTTGCTCTGAGCGTCCTTGAGAAGGGCGTCGCATTCCTTGTTGAGCTCGGTCAAGCGCGCCTCGGCGTCGAGCAGAGGATCCTGACTCTCGGCGACGATGCGGACGAGCTCGGCACGCAGTATCTCCTTGAGCAGACGGGGAATCGCGGTTTCGTCGAGGACTGCAGAAAGATCGAAGGGCATGGATCACTACTCCGTCGCCGCGGACGGAGGGATCGGCCCGATGCCGAACGTCCCCGCAGCGAGCAGGAAATCAGTTCGACCGAAAACGCGCGGAAATGCCGGACGCGTGAGTATGGCTTCGGTGCAACACGTCCTGCCGGCTCGAGTCGTAGGTGGCTCGGACGCTGTGGGGCGGCCAATTTGGAGGTTCCGGAAAGGGTGAGAAACACGCTGCGATGCGCGCGTGGCGCCAAAGGCCAAGCCTTTGGTTTTCCGATGTTTTTTCTGCATCATGGCTGGGGTGGTAGGATTCGAACCTACGGTACACGGTACCAAAAACCGCTGCCTTACCGCTTGGCTACACCCCAACAGTGAGCGGCTAATTAAGCAAAGCGGCAGCGCGGTGCAAGGCCTGAAATGGCAAAAAATGACCTATTCTGACGGAGCGGTGTGATTAAGCAGATCCTTTTCCTCTTCGTGCTTTCTTTCTTCGTCGATAATTCTGTCCAGTTGGGCCTCAGCAGAGGCGTTGGTTTTCTGCGGCGCGGTTTCAGGCGGCGTGGTATCGGCGGTTTCCGATTGCGAGGTCGCCGTGGTCTGCGGCGTCGGTGCGGCGGCGCCGACCAGTCGAAAGCTGGGCTCGGGCATGTCGATGTCGGCCTTGGCAAAGGCAATCAGACAAAGCCGCGTCGCTTCGGAGCGGGCCAGCACGTGGCTGGTTTCGGCCTGCGATATCCATGCAGCGACGCGCAGGATCACCGCGCTGTCGCCGAGTGTTTCGATCCAGACCTGCGCGGCAGGTTCGTCGAGTACGAATGGTAACGACGTCACCGTGTTCAGGGCCAGTTCCTGTGCGGCGGAGAGGTTCGTATCCGAAGCGACGCCAAGATCGATCGTGAAACGGCGTTCGTCGTTGCGGGTAAAATTCACGATTCGCGCCTTGAATACCGTCGCGTTGGGGATGCGGATGTGATTGCCGTCGAAACTCAGCAAAATCGTGGCCCGGGATGTCAGGCGGATGACTTTGCCGACATCGCCTTCGATTTCGACCACGTCATTCGGACGAAACGGCTGGCGCATCGATAAGAGCACCGAGGCGATGAAGTTCTCGACCGTATCACGAACGGCGAAGCCGATGGCCAGACCGGCGATACCGGCCGCCCCGAGGATAGTCGACAAAAGCGCGGTGGCTCCGAGAATATCCAACCCGACCACGACCCCCGCGATCACGAAAACGATTCGCAGGATCTGGCGGTAGATATCCGCGATAAAGGCATTCGGCGCGATCCTGTCGAGCGGCCAGCGCAACCGGGCGATCCAGAACCCCAAGGCAGCAATCAGCCCGGCGGCAATCAGGGCGATCGAGAACAGCGGCAGCATCGCCACCAGTTGCGTCAGCCGTGCCCGGAACCTCGCGACCGCCGGGTTCAGTCGTTCCGCGACATCAGCGGATTCGGTCACCTCGTTTTCAATGGCGACCACACCTTCGACCCGGGCTGCGATATCGGCCAGTCGGGTCATCGACTCCCCGTCGAGCGCGGTGCCTCGGAGGGTGACAATACCGGAAGAGACCTCGACCGTGACATCGTCATAGCCGCTGAGCCCTGCGAGAATGTTACGCAGCCGTTCGGCAATGGCGGCGTCCTGACCGGCGGCGTTCTGAACGGTTATCGTGCCTTCAGGTTGCTGACCATTCGCCTGCGCGAGAGTGGGAGCGGGATCACTTGCAAGAACACCCGCAAAGAGAGCCACGAAAAGGAAACGGTAGAAAAGGCGCATGGGAAATCCGTCGCTGAATATCCGGGTCAGGGTAGCGCGAAGGTGCGCGGACGCAACGCCCTCCGTGCGTGCCGGGTCAGGCCGCGTTTTCGGTGCGCACCAGAACGGCACCGCTGCGGTGGCCGGTTTCGACGGCCTCATGCGCCGATGCGCAATCGGCGAGATCGTAGATCCCATCGATGGGGCAGGCGAGTGCTCCGGCGTCCAGCGCCTGATGCAGCCGCGCGATGGCCCGGTCGCGTTTCTCCGGTGAAAGGGAATAGACAAGCGTCATCTCGAGAATGACGTTCTTGAACATCAGCGGGTAGAACGGCAGCGCGGGTTCGCGTTCCAGTGCCGAGCCATAGGCGGTAATCCGGCCACTTTCCGCGATCACGGCCGTGTCGGTGTGGACGTTGCTGCCAAATTCGACTTCGACGATATGATCGACATGCTTCCCGTCGTTTGCATCAAGGATCTGCTGCGCGAGATCCGGCGCCTTGTGGTCGAGCACCGTATCCGCGCCAGCCTGCCGGGCAAGGTCTTGGCGGTCCGATCCGGCGGTGGCAATCACCTTGGCACCGCCCCATTTCGCCAGTTGAACGGCCAGATATCCGACCGTGCCCGAGCCGCCCTGAACGAGGACGGTTTTGCCCGATACCTCGCCACCGCTGAAAACGGTGTGACAGGCGGTCAGGCCTGGAATGCCAAGGACCGCGCCGGTCTCAAGGCTTACCCCGTCGGGCAGCGGTACCGCCTGATAGGCGGGTAGGGCTATTTCGGTGCAGGCGCTGCCAAAGGCGCGTTGCCACTGGGCGTTCCATATCCAGACCTTTTGTCCGATCCGCGCCAGGTCGACCCCTTCGCCCACGGCCTTGATGACGCCGGAGCCGTCGCTATGCGGGATGATGGCGGGGTAGGGAAGCTCGGTGGCGGTTGCCCCGGCGCGCGCGCCGGCGCGCAGTTTCACATCGGACGGGTTCACCCCCGAGTAGGCCAGATCGACCAGCACTTCTCCGGGGCCGGGGGCGGGCGAATCCATTTCCTCGAGGGTTAGAACGTCGCTGGCCGGTCCGAAAGAACGGTAGGTGATGGCAAACATGGTCAATCCTTGCTGGGGTTCTTGGCGGGAACCTAGCTGGAATTGACCGGGATGCCAGACCTGCGGGCGGTAAAATCCGCTTTACGCAGCCGCTGGCTGTTTGCTGGCCGAAAGAAAGGCTGTCGGGCGCTTTTTACTCGCGGATTTCGTCCGGCGCGACGCCCCAGAGCGCCTGTTTCTCGATCCAGCCCTTGTAGCCGCCCGCTGAAACCTTGCACCACACCACCTGGCATTCGCCAAGCCGCGCAACGACGCCAAGCTCGAAAGCGGCAGCGATGGGCGCGTTCGGGTCGGGCCGTGTGTAGACCGGAGTCATATCTTTTTCGATGAGCACCGTGCGCACGCCCGAGAGCAGGGCATAGTGCACCCAGCCACCCGCGCCATCGCGATCCTTGACGCGCCGCCAGTGGCCATATTCCGCCGTGATCTCAAGCGGCATGTCGCGGCGTTTGAACACCCAGTCGATCCGATGCGTGAGCGAGGGCCCGCGCCGCACGTTGCCCTCGTTCGCCTTGAGCGACACGAAGCGGGGAAGGGGGAGATTCGTGACCGGCCCACGGTGCTCTTCGGCAATCGCCGTGTTTGAGCTCAGTGCCAACGCCACAGTTAGCGCCATGAAATGGCGAGTAAATCCAAGGAAACCTGTCACCGACTGCCCGCTCGTTTGCCTGTACGATCCGAGGACCGGCTGCGGAAAATACCGCCTGAGGTTCTTGTGCCTCGCCTGATCCTGCGCCACGATGACACAAGGCGGCCCAAAATGAAAACCCGAGGGAGTGCAAGCGTGCCAAGAGAGCGTTTGAGTGTTGTCGTAACGCGACGGTTACCGGAGCAGGTAGAGGCGCGGTTGAGCGAATTGTTCGACACGAAATTACGCGGATCCGACGAGCCGATGTCGCGTTCCGAACTGGTAGAGGCGGCAAAGGGCGCGGATGTGCTCGTGCCGACCGTCACCGATGAAATCGACGCGACGCTGATCGCGCAGGCGGGCGACAAGCTTAAGCTGATCGCCAATTACGGCGCGGGCGTCGATCATATCGATGTGGCAACAGCGCGGCAGCGCGGGGTGCTGGTGTCGAATACACCGGGCGTGCTGACCGATGATACGGCGGACATGACGATGGCGCTAATACTTGCCGTCACCCGCCGCATCCCCGAAGGGCTTGCGATCATGCAGCGGGGCGACTGGCAAGGCTGGGCGCCGACGGCTTTGCTGGGCGGTCGGGTTGGCGGGCGTCGTCTTGGCATCCTTGGCATGGGCCGGATCGGGCAGGCGGTGGCGCGACGCGCGGCGGCCTTTGGCATGCAGGTGCATTACCACAACCGCAAGCAGCTACGCTCGGAAACCGAAAAGGAACTCGGCGCGCGCTACTGGGAGAGCCTTGACCAGATGGTCGCACGGATGGACATCCTGTCGATCAATTGTCCGTCGACGCCCTCGACCTTTCATTTGATGAACGCGCGGCGGCTCAAGCTGATGAAACCGGATGCGGTGATCGTGAATACCTCGCGCGGGGAAGTCATCGACGAAAGCGCATTGGTGCGGATGCTGCGGAACCGGGAAATCGCCGGGGCGGGGCTCGACGTGTACGAACACGGGACCGACATCAACCCCGAGCTGCGCAATCTCGATAATGTGGTGCTGCTGCCGCATATGGGTTCGGCCACCGTCGAGGGGCGGATCGAGATGGGCGAAAAAGTCATCATCAATATCAAGACCTTCGAAGACGGGCACCGCCCGCCGGACCAGGTCATCCCGTCCATGTTGTAACCCGCGCCGATGGCGCAGAGGGGGAGTGCTGTCATGTTACGAAGACCGTTTGCGATCCTGTTCCTTGGTCTTGTGTCGGGCGCTGCTTTTGCGCAGCAGGCGGCGGATGCGGTAGAGCCTGAAACGGCGACGAAACCGGCGGTCACGCAAGCTGCAGATATGTCGCCCGCCATTGCGGCGGCGCAGGCGGCAAAATCGGCGGGCGAGCCGGTCGAGGCGAAGAACTGGATGGTCGCTGCTGCCAACCCCCTTGCCGTTGAAGCCGGGGCGCAGGTTCTTCAAAATGGTGGCAGCGCGGCGGACGCGATGATCGCCGTGCAGGCGGTGCTCGGTCTGGTCGAGCCGCAATCCTCGGGGCTGGGCGGCGGCGCCTTTCTGATCTGGTACGACGCAGAAACCGGCGAGCTGACCACGCTGGACGGGCGCGAGACCGCGCCATTGGCTGCCACGCCGCGCCTGTTTCAGGACGATACCGGCACACCGCTGAAATTCTTTGACGCCGTGGTCGGTGGCCGTTCGGTCGGAACGCCGGGCACCCCCGCTCTCTTGCAGGCGGCGCATGATCGCTGGGGAAAATCCGAATGGGCGACGCTTTTCGATCCCGCGATCCGTCTGGCCGAAGAGGGGTTCGCGGTTTCGCCCCGGCTTGCCGAACTGGTGGCCGAGGATGCCGACCGGCTGGGCCACTTCCGGCCCACGGCGAACTATTTCCTGCCGAATGGCACGCCGCTGACCGAGGGGCAGATCCGGCGCAACCGTCCCTATGCCAAGACGCTGCGCATATTGGCCGAGGGCGGCGCGGATGCGTTCTATACCGGGCCGCTGGCGCGATCCATTGTCCGTCGGGTGAACCGGGCCGAGGGCAATCCGGGCGTGTTGTCCGAACTTGATCTGGCGATCTATCAGGTGCGCGAACGCGAACCGGTCTGTGTGACCTATCGTGCCCATGATGTCTGTGGCATGGGGCCGCCGTCTTCGGGGGCGCTGACCGTCGGGCAGATCCTCGGGATGCTGGAACCTTACGATCTGGCGGCGCTTGGTCCCGAGAGCGCCGAGGCCTGGCGGCTGATCGGCGATGCGTCGCGGCTGGCCTTTGCGGATCGCGGACGGTTCATGGCGGATGAGGATTTCGTGCCGATGCCAACGAGGGGCCTTGTCGATCCGGACTATCTGGAGGAGCGATCCCGGCTCCTGAGCGGCGACAGCGCGCTGGAAACGGTCGAACCGGGCGCGCCCGAATTCGATCATGCGATGCTTTGGGCCGATGACCAGTCCATCGAATTCCCTTCGACATCGCATATTTCTATCGTTGACGGGGCAGGTAATGTGCTGTCGATGACCACGACCATCGAAAACGGGTTCGGCTCACGTCTGATGGTCGGCGGGTTCCTTCTGAACAATGAACTGACCGACTTCTCCTTTGCCAGCCACGAGGACGGCGTGCCGATTGCCAACCGGGTCGAGCCGGGCAAAAGGCCGCGTTCCTCTATGGCGCCGACCATCGTGATGAAGGATGGCAAGCCGGTGCTGGCCATTGGCTCGCCCGGGGGCAGCCGGATCATCGGATATGTGGCGCAATCGGTGATCGGCTGGCTTGACTGGGGGATGAATGTGCAGCAAGCCGTGTCCGCAGGACATGCGGTCAACCGATTTGGCCAATTCGATCTGGAAGAGGGCACGGTGGCCGCCGACATGGCCGCACCGCTCGAGCAGATGGGATACGAGGTTTCGGTGAGGAATTTGAACTCTGGCCTGCATGCGATTGATATAGGGGCGAGCCTTTTCGGCGGTGCCGACCCGCGCCGCGAGGGGATCGCGCTGGGCGACTAGCCCGCAACAGGAGTAGAAAGTATGGTTCAGGTAAAGGATCTGCCGCGTAACGAGGCCGGGATTAACGCGGTGATCGACGTGCTGAAAAAGCGGTTTGGTGACAAGGTCCATACCGGTCATTCGATGCGCGAGCAGCACGGGCATACGACCACGTGGCTGACCAACCAGCTGCCCGATGCGGTCATTTTTCCGCAGAACACGGCCGAGGTTTCCGAGATCATGCGCAGCTGTTCGGCCCATGCGGTGCCGGTGATCGCCTATGGCACGGGCACGTCGCTGGAAGGGCACGTGAACGCTCCGGCCGGCGGCATCTGCATCGACATGAGCGAGATGAACCAGATCCTTGCCGTCCATGCCGAAGATCTGGATTGCGTTGTGCAGCCCGGTGTGACGCGCGAACAACTCAATACCTATCTGCGTGACCAGGGCTTGTTCTTTCCCATCGATCCCGGTGCCAATGCCTCGCTTGGCGGTATGACGGCAACGCGGGCTTCCGGAACAAACGCCGTGCGCTATGGCACGATGAAGGATAACGTGATCGCGCTTGAGGCCGTGATGGCCGATGGCGAGGTCATCCGCACCGCGCAGCGGGCGCCCAAATCCTCGGCGGGATATGATATGACCCGGCTGCTGGTCGGCTCGGAAGGCACGCTTGGCCTGATCACCGAGATCACGCTGCGCCTGCAGGGCATTCCCGAGGCGATCAGTTCCGCGCGCTGTTCTTTCCCTACGGTCGAGGCAGCCTGCAGGGCGGTGATGATGACGATCCAGTTCGGCATCCCGGTCGCGCGGATCGAACTGCTCGATTCGCTGAGCGTGAAAGCGGCCAATGCCTATTCCAAGCTCGATCTGCCCGAAGAGCCGCTGCTTTTGCTGGAGTTCCACGGCTCCGAAGCTGGCGTCGTTGAGCAGTCGGAGACATTCGGCACCATCGCCGAGGAATTTGGCGGCAGCGGGTTCGAGGCGACCACCAGTACCGAGGAACGCAACCGGCTGTGGCAGGCGCGTCACGACATGTACTGGGCGTCGATGCAACTGCGTCCGGGGGCCAAGGGATTCTCCACCGATGTGTGCGTGCCGATTTCGCGGCTGGCGGAATGTGTCGAGGCCGCGCAGCGCAAGGCGGATGAACTGGGGCTGATCTGCCCCATCGTCGGCCATGTTGGCGACGGCAATTTCCATACGCTTCCCCTGATCGACATGGACAATCCCGAAGAAATCGCCAAGGCCGAGGGCTTTGTCAGCTGGCTGGCCGAACTGGCGATCGGTATGGACGGGACCTGCACCGGCGAGCACGGGATCGGGCAGGGTAAGAAGGCCTATCTTGAAAAGGAACTTGGCGCGACCCCCCGCTATATGGCGGCGGTCAAGGCGGCGCTGGATCCGGACAATATCCTCAACCCGGGCAAGATCTTTCCCATGTAAGCCCTTTGCGCGGCGGGTTTGACCGGGAATCGCCACGGAACCGGTTGACTCGCGGCGATCCATGGGTAAAAGGCGAACTTCATAAGTTTCACGGGGGCTCAACGCCTCTGGCGTAGGAGACCGACAATGGCCAAGCCAACCACCATCAAGATCCGCCTGAATTCGACCGCAGGCACGGGCCACTTCTATGTCACCAAGAAAAATGCGCGGACGATGACCGAAAAGATGTCGATCCGTAAATATGACCCGGTGGCCCGCAAACATGTCGAATATAAAGAAGGCAAGATTAAGTAAGCCTTTCTATTTCGACGTCAGAAGTTATGGGGTCGCGCCGAAAGGCGTGGCCCTTTTTCTTTGGAGGATTGAAACGTGAGCGGATTTACCCTGCGTCGAACAACGTCGCTGGACATGGCAGAGATCGACGCGCTGCTTGCGCGCAGTTTTCCAAAGCTGGTTCGGGATTGTTACCCTCCTTCCGTGATGGTGACGGCGCTGCCGCTTATTTCGCGGGCGCAGCCCTGGCTTCTCGACTGCGGTACCTATTACGCGGTTGAACATGACAATCGTGTTGTCGGGGTCGGCGGCTGGACCGTCGATCTGCAAACGCCTGATATCGGTCATATCCGGCACGTGGCCACCGATCCGGCTCAGGTACGGCAGGGCGTCGGTCGGATGCTGATGACGCACATCCGGCGCGAGGCAGCCTCGGCCGGAATGCGGATACTTGAATGCTGGTCGACCCGGAACGCGGTGCCATTCTATGCGGCGCTCGGATTTCTGGAGCTGGGGCCGATCGATGTGCCGTTGCAACCGGGTATCACCTTTCCGGCGATCGAGATGCGGATGGTCTTGGCCTCGGCGCTGGCGCGCGATTAACTTTGTCTCAATTGAAGCTGCCTATGGGATAGCTCAAGATAATTACGAGACTGCTAATTCCGGGCGCGATACTGGCTCTGTCGACCTGCGAGAAGGGAAAAGGTGTGGGATTCAAAGGCGTTGGCGGTTCGACATCGCGCGCCGCTCAGGCGGCTTTTGGGCTGGAGTTCTCCGGGGCGACGGCGGCCCGGCAGGTTTCGGAGTGATCTGAAAGCGGCTCGCCGGGTTGGCTGTAACCGCTGAAATGGGCGGTGCACAACCCGGCTGCTATCTGTACACCCCCTGTACACCCCCCGTGCACCGTTTTCGAGAATTCAGACGATCCGGCACAGATATGCCGGGCCAGTTCTATGCGGAGAGGGCGGATTTTACAGTGGCAAGGCGGTCATCTGACAAGCTGTTGCGCCATCAAAAAACCCGCCAGAGGAGGCTCTGGCGGGTTTCTTTTTGGGTCTGTTACTGACGCTTATTCGCGGTTGCCCAGCAGTTGCAGCAGGAACATGAACATGTTGATGAAGTCGAGATACAGGCTCAGCGCGCCCATGATCGCGGCTTTACCCAGCCATTCGCTATCGCCCGAATGGGCGTGCTGCAGGTAGGTCGTCTTGATGTTCTGAGTGTCATAGGCGGTCAGACCGGCAAAGATCAGCACGCCAAGGATCGAAATCGCAAAGGCGAGGCCCGGCATCGGCCAGAAGATGTTGACGATCGACGCGACGATGAGGCCGATCACACCCATGATCAGGAAGCTACCCCAGCCGGAGATGTCCTTTTTCGTAGTGTAGCCCCAGAGGGACAGGCCGGCAAAGGCGATCGAGGTGATCAGGAAGACCTGCATGATCGAGTAGCCGGTGAACACGAGGAAGATCGAGCTGATCGATACACCCATCACGGCGGCGAAGGCATAGAACACTGTCTGCGCGGTTGCGGCCGACATGCGGTTGATCATGGCCGAGAAGCCAAAGACAAAGGCCAGCGGGGCGAACATCACGACCCATTTCAGCGGCGAGGCATAAAGCGCATAGCCGAAATCGGTCAGGTACTTGTCGGCACCGATCTGCATTTCGTTGGGAACGTTCGTCACGGCGAGACCGGACAGGGCCCAGGCAGCAGCAAAGGTGATCAGCATGCCCACGGACATCGTGCCGTAGACTTTGTTCATATGGGCGCGAAGGCCCTCGTCAATATTAACTGCGCGAGATCCGGCCGCTCCCCGGCCAGCTACGCGGGTCGTGTCGAATTCAGCCATTTAGGTCTCCATCCAGGACAACAGGTTCAGCGGTGGCACATTCCACCAGCTATCGTCTTTGAATATCGGGAAGAGACCGTCGATTTTCAAGTGTTTCCGACGCGAATAATTCGCATTTGCGTGAACGGAAAACACCCCGGCGAGGCGGGGTGTTCAGTTACGTGCTGTGTGCATGTGTCCGGCCCTGCTCAGCAGGTCCAGTTTGTCGGTGCGTCCCAGATCGGACGGGAGGCTTCGCGTTCCGCTTCGCTGCGGGTCAGGCCGATATCGGCAAGCGCCGCATCGTCGAGCTTGCGCAGGCTCTGGCGCTGACGCCAGACGGCATGCATCTGGGCGAGGCTTGCCAGCGGCGAAAAGCTGCGCCGGCGAAGGGGGCGGTGGTGAACTGCAACGGTCATGATCCATGTCCTTTCATCATTATGTGATCGTATATCGCGTCTTCATCAAATTCCTTGATGTATATGGCGGGATGTGGTTCATTTTGGAAACGAATGTTTTTGACGGTACCCATCAAGGAATGTGATGATGCGAAATCTGGACATAACGACGCTTCGTTCTTTCGTGGCGGTGGCGGACAGCGGCGGCGTGACACGGGCGGCCGGATTTCTGCATCTGACCCAGTCGGCGGTCTCTATGCAACTGAAGCGACTGGAAGAATTGCTGGGCCTCGAATTGCTTGACCGCTCGGGCAGGGGGATCGCCCTGACCGCCTCGGGCGAGCAGTTGCTGGGTTACGCAAGGCGCATGGTGGCGATGAATGACGAGGTGATCGGGCGCCTGACCGACAAGGCCTATGAGGGTGAGATCGTGCTGGGCGTGCCGCATGACGTGGTTTACCCGGCGATTCCGAGGGTTCTGCAGCAGTTCAACGCGGCCTTTCCGCGCTATCGGGTGAACCTGCTGTCATCGAATACGCGGGCGCTGAAGGAGCAGTTCGCACGTGGTGAATGCGACATGATCGTGACGACCGAGGCGGAACGCATGCCCGGATCGGAAGAACTGGCGCGCAAGGATCTGATCTGGGCGGGGGCAATCGGCGGATCGGCCTGGCGGCAACGGCCGCTGGATCTGGCGTTCTGTCGGCACTGCATCTTCCGTCCCTTGGCGCTGCGGGCGCTGGATAACGCGGGGATCGACTGGAACCTCGCGGTGGATTCCGATTCAGACAGGACGGTTGAAGCGACGGTTTCCGCCGATCTCGCCGTGCAGGCACTGCTGGACGGGACTTTGCCCCCGCATCTGGAAAAGGTCGATCACGGCGGCGACCTGCCGCAACTGCCGCAGCAGTTCATCAACTTCTACGGTGGCAGCGAGGCGCGGGACGAGGTACATGAGACGCTGGCACGGCTGTTGCGCGACGCTTTCGCGGAAACCCACGCGCGTCCGCGCCTCAAGGTCTCGGCCTGAGATCAGCGCATCCGGATCACGACCTTGCCGGTTGATTTGCGCTGGCGCAGCAGTTCCATGCCGTCTTCGACCTCGGAAAGCGGCAGAACGTTGCTGACATGCGGCTTTAGCCGGCCCTGATCGTACCAGTCGAGCAGGGTGGCAAAGCTGTCGCGTACCGCCTGCGGGCGGAAATGCATGTAGGCGCCAATGTAAAATCCGATGGCGGTGAGGTTCTTTACCATCAGATGGTTGGCGGGGATCTGCGGGATGTCGCCGCTGGCAAAACCGATGCAGATCAGACGCGCCTCGGGGTTGCAGGCCCGGAATGCGGCCCGGAAAGCATCGCCGCCGACTGCGTCATAGACCACGTCGGCCCGCCTGAGTTCGAGAAGGCGCGCGCGCAGGTCCTCGCTGTCGTCGATCAGGTGGTCCGCCCCGGCAGCCTTTGCCACGGCCAGTTTGTCGGCACCGCGTGCATGGGCGACGACAGTCGCGCCCATCAGCTTGCCGATCTCGACCGCGGTGAGCCCGACACCACCGGCGGCCCCGGTTACAAGGAGCGTCTCGCCGGGCTGAAGCTGGGCGCGATGGGCCAGCGCCATGTGGCTTGTCCCATAGGCGATCTGGAATCCGGCGGCGATATCAAAGGGCATGGATTCGGGAATCGGAATCACCCTGTCGGCGTCGAAAACGCCCATCTCGGCCAGTCCGCCCTGTCCGGCGTAGACCATCACGCGATCACCGATGCAAAAATGCCCTACCGACTCACCGACGGCTTCGATTTCACCGGCGATTTCCATGCCAAGTGTAAACGGTGGGCTTGGAATCTCCTGATAGGTTCCATTTTGGATCAAAAGGTCGGCGAAGTTCAGACCACATGCATGTATGGTTAATCGTATCTGGTTAGGTCCCGGTTCGGGCGTAACAATTTGTTTTAAAAACGCTTTTTCTTTCGGAGCTTCTATTCTGTAGGCGAGCATCGGGCGAAACGCTTCTCTTTTGGTTGCAGACGGACGGCTTTGGCTGTGCCATACAATAGCCATGAACGGCAACGGGCCGCCGGTTATCGAGGGTCCTTGTTAAAGAGTAAATGTTTGGCAATGAAACGGGAATAGCATCCACCGCATCAGGTCGTGTCGTGCATAGCGGCTCAACTTCCTTGATAAATGCGCAGTATACCTTATGTTTCGGCCCTATGATGTCCTCATGGGGTACAGAGGGGGGCGTTGACTGGGAAGAAAGTCGTACATCTTGCACGAATTTTTACCCGACCATGCGGGGGTGGTCCCAATCGGAAACCAGACCTGTATGTAATAAGTGTGGTAAGGAGAATAAGGGATGGCTCACCCGGTTGATGTGCATGTTGGAATGCGCGTTCGTCACCGCCGCTGGCTGATCGGAATGACACAGCAGCAGCTGGCCGAAAAGGTCGGCATTAAGTTTCAGCAGATCCAGAAATACGAAACCGGCGCTAACCGCGTCAGCGCATCGCGTCTTTGGGACATCGCCGAGGCGCTGGACGTGCCGGTCGCGTTCTTCTTTGAAGGTATCGAGGATCAGGCCGATGCCCCGGTCGAGGGCAACGCGATGCCCGCCGATATCATGGGAGACAAGGAAGCGCTGGATCTGGTGCGTTCCTATTACGCTATCCCGGAAAATCAGCGGCGCCGCCTGTTCGATCTTGCTCGGGTTCTGAGCGACGTCGCCTAAGCCTCCGCTTGCATCTCGAACTAGCTGATGGCAGTGGAAGCTATGACTTCTGCTGCCCTCACCGATATGGATGTTGCGCACTTGCTGGCCGATGCGGCTGGCAAGGCCATTCTGCCGCATTTCAGGCAGGCCAATCTCAGCGCCGAAAACAAGCTGGCCGAAGGGTTTGACCCGGTCACCATCGCCGACCGCGCCGCCGAAGAGGCGATGCGGGCGGTTCTGGCAGAACATCGCCCCGAGGACGCGATCCTTGGCGAGGAATACGGTCAGCAAGAGGGAACCAGCGGACGGCAATGGGTGCTTGACCCCATCGACGGCACGCGCGGTTTCATTTCCGGCACCCCGACATGGGGCGTGCTGATCGCTCTGGGCGATGCGAACGGGCCTTTTCTTGGCGTGATCGACCAACCCTATACGGGCGAGCGTTTCTCCGGCGGGCTGGGCCATGCCAGGATGACCGGCCCCTTGGGGCCGCGTGACCTCTTCGTCAAGAAAACCGCGACGCTGGCCGAGGCCATTCTGTTCACCACATTCCCCGAAGTCGGCACCCCGGCCGAGGGCGAGGCGTTCCGGCGGGTGGCTGAAAACGTGCGCCTGACCCGCTATGGCGTGGACTGCTATGCCTATGCCTTGCTGGCCGCCGGGCAGATCGATCTCGTGATCGAAGCCGGGCTGAACGCCTATGACATTCAGGCGCCAATCGCGCTGATCGAGGCAGCGGGCGGCGTCGTCACCGACTGGCAGGGCGGACCGGCGCATCAGGGCGGACGCTGCCTTGCAGCGGCGAACCCAGCATTGCACCGTGCCGCGCTGGACCTGTTGCGCGACACGCCAACCGCCTGATTCCGCCCCCGGAGCTTTGCCTTGATCCGGCCGGACCGGCTGCGTATCAAGGGCCAATGCGCGATCTCTTCGTCGTTTTCCGATCGTGCCGGTGGATCTTTTCCATGAGACGGCATTTCTTTGGCACGGAGACGTGAATGCAGGAAATACTGATCAAGGATGCCGATCTGCTACTGACGATGGACGGCGACCGGCGCGAACTGGCTGGGGCCGATATCCTGATCCGGGGCGGCAAGATTACAGAGGTCGGCAAAGATCTTATCACCAAGGGTAAGGTCATCCCGGCGCGCGGCTGTCTGGTCACGCCCGGTCTGGTCAATACGCACCACCACATGTTTCAATCCCTGACCCGCGCGGTACCGGCGGCGCAGGATGCGCTGCTCTTCGACTGGCTCAAGGTGCTCTACCCGATCTGGGCGAGGCTCGGTCCCGAGGAAATCCACGTCTCGACACAGGTGGCGCTGGCGGAACTTGCGCTGTCGGGCTGTTCGCTAAGCTCCGATCACCTCTACATCATGCCCAACGGGGCGAGGCTGGACGATTCCATCGCCGCCGCCGCGGAGGTCGGTCTGCGCTTTCACCCCACACGCGGGTCAATGAGCATCGGGGAAAGCAAGGGCGGCCTGCCGCCCGACACGCTGATCGAAGCCGAGCGCGACATTCTCGATGATTGCATTCGCGTCGTCGACGCCTTTCACGACAGTGCCGAAGGCTCCATGTGCCGGGTCGGTCTGGCCCCCTGTTCGCCCTTCTCCGTAAGCCGCGAGCTGATGCGCGACACGGCCCTGCTGGCGGCGGACAAGCAGGTCATGCTGCACACGCATCTGGCCGAAAACGATCAGGACATCGCCTATAGCGAGGCGCATTTCGGCTGCCGTCCGGGGCAATATGCCGAAGAGCTCGGCTGGACCGGGCCGCGTGTCTGGCACGCCCATTGCGTGAAACTCGACGCCGGTGAAATCAACCTCTTCGCGCGCTCGAAAACCGGGGTCGCCCATTGTCCCTGTTCGAACTGTCGCCTCGGTTCCGGCGTTGCGCCGGTCCGGGCGATGCGCGACGCCGGCGTGCCGGTCGGGTTGGGCGTCGACGGGACGGCCAGCAACGATACCGGCAATCTCGTCGCCGAAGCGCGGCAGGCAATGCTGTTGCAGCGGGTCACACGGGGGGCAGATGCGATGAGCGCACGGGAAACCCTGGAAATCGCCACGCGGGGCGGGGCGGATGTGCTGGGCCGCCCCGATTGCGGCCGGATCGAACCGGGCAAATGCGCCGATATCGCGATCTGGGACATCTCCGGCGTCGACACCGCCGGAAGCTGGGATCCGGCCGCGCTGCTGCTTGCCGGTCCAATGCGGGTGCGCGACCTGCTGGTACAGGGTCGCGAGGTCGTGCGCGACAGTCAGCTCGTGACACTCGACCTGCCGCATCTCGTCGAACGCCAGAACCGGCTGACCCGGCAACTTATGGAGTCCGCATGATGATCCGCTTTCTCGTTTCGCTTCTTATCACAGCAACGCTCGCAACCGGTGCGGCACGGGCCGAGCCCGTCGCCAGGGCGGCACAGGCGCTGAACGACTTCCGCGCCAGCGAAGGCCTGCCAGCGCTGACGCAATCCGACAGGCTGCAACAAGTGGCCGAACGCCACGCCCGCGATATGGCGGCAAACGGCTTTTTCTCTCACACCGGCTCGGACGGGTCCGACGTCGGTCAGCGCGCAATGGAAACCGGCTATGCCTATTGCACCATCGCCGAGAATATCGCGAAAGGGCAGCGCTCGCTCGATGAGGTCATGGCGGGATGGATCGGCTCCCCGTCTCACAGGCGCAACATGCTCCTCGACCGGGTCACGGAATTCGCACTCGCCCGGCAGACCGGCAATATCTGGGTCATGGTGTTGGGCCGACCGGGCTGCTGAAAGACCGATCCTTCCTTCTTTGGGTCAAAAAATATCCCCGCCGGAGGCTGTCGCCGCGCCAGCGGCGGCATTCAGGCCACGCGCCCTCCGCCGATCCAGACATCACTGACGGCCCGGTCATCGCCCAGCATGATCAGCGCGAACAGCGTCTCCCACATGTCCCCGGCCCGGGCGGTGCGTTGGGCAAGCACAGGCGTCGCGCCCGGGTCCAGCACCAAAAGATCCGCCTCCATGCCGGGGGCGATATTGCCGATCTTGTCGCCCAGATGAAGCGCGCGGGCCGAGCCGCAGGTTGCAAGCCACAGAAGCTCGGCCGCGTGCAGCGCCCGACCCCGCAACTGGCCGATCTCATAGGCGGCGGCCATGGTGCGCAGCATGGAAAAGGATGACCCGCCGCCGGTATCCGTGGCCAGCGCCACCTGCTGCCCCGTCCGCATCAACCCGTCCATGTCAAAGAGACCCGAACCGATGAAGGTGTTCGAGGTCGGGCAATGGACCAGCGCAGCGCCGGTTTCCGTCAGCCGGTCGCGCTCGCGCGGCTCGAGGTGGATCGCGTGGCCGTAGAGCCCGCGCTCTCCCAGCAGGCCATGCGCTTCGTAAGTGTCTAGGTAATCACGCGCCTCGGGGTAGAGGCCCAGCACCCATTCGATCTCGTCCAACTGTTCGGAAAGATGTGTCTGCATGAGGCAGTCCGGGTGCTCGGCCCAGAGCGCGCCCAGCGCTTCGAGCTGTTCGACGCTCGAGGTCGGCGAAAACCGCGGTGTGATCGCATAGGACAGCCGGTCCACCCCATGCCAGCGGTTCAGCAGGGCGCGGCTGTCGTCATAGGCCGATTGCGCGGTATCGCGTAGGCCTTCGGGGGCGGTGTCGCGATCCATGCAGGTCTTGCCAGCGACAATCCTCTGCCCGCGCTTCTGTGCCTCGGCAAAGATCGCATCGACGCTTTCGGGATGGATCGTGCAATAGGTCGCGACGGTCGTCGTGCCGTTGGCGGTTGTCAGGTCGAGGTAACGCGACGCGATCTCACGCGCATAGCCGGGATCGCCAAAGCGCATTTCCTCGGGAAAGGTATAGCTGTTCAACCAGTCGATCAGGCGTTTGCCCCAGCTCGCGATTATCGCGGTCTGCGGGTAATGCGCATGGGCATCGACGAAACCGGCCATGATGATCTTGTCGCCGTAGTTTTCCACGCGAGCTTGGGGCGCGGCGGCGCGCAGTTCGTCGAGTGTGCCAAGCGCAGTGATCTGGCCGCCACCAATGCCGACGGCCTCATCGAAACGGGCGGTGTCGGCCGCGTTTTGCCCGAAGGGAGAGCCGGTAAAGGACAGCACCTGCCCGGTGAGAATGGTCTCTGTCTGCATGATCCTGCCCGCTTGATTTCCGGCCGAGGATAATCGGACGGGACGGCCGGGTAAATTGCGCTATTGTCATTGTTTCTAACCGACAGCTTCTTCTAAGTTGCGGTCAATCGAGGAAAGGGCGCCGATGGAAACCGAAGCTGATGTAGAGGAACTGGACCTGTTGGACGACGAGGAGGACAACCCCCTCAATCGAAAGACGGTGGCCGCGATTCTCTATGCGGTGGACATCGATGACCGCGAAAAGCTGATCGAGCTGATGGAGCCGCTGCATGCGGCTGACATTGCGGACCTTCTCGAACAGATCAACGCCTATGACCGGACCCGGCTGGTCCGGCTTTACGACCGCGAATTTGACGGGGAGATCCTGTCCGAACTCGACGAGTCGGTGCGCGAAGAGGTGATTTCGCTGCTCTCGCCGCAAGTGCTGGCCGAAGCCGTGCGCGAGCTGGACAGCGACGATGTTGTCGACCTTGTTGAGGATCTGGAGCAGGGGCAGCAGGATGCGATCCTTGGCGCGCTGCCCGACGCAGACCGGCTCGCCGTGCAGCAGGCGCTGAGCTACCCGGAGGAATCCGCTGGTCGTCTGATGCAGCGCGAAGTGGTGATGATGCCCGAGCACTGGAATGTCGGGCAGGCCATCGACCACATGCGCAGCAACGACAACCTGCCGGACCAGTTCTATCACATCATCCTTGTCGATCCGCGCCTGCATCCGGTGGGCAACGTGGCGCTGGGCCGGGTCATGGCGGCGCGTCGGGAAATCGCGTTGGCCGATCTGACCGAGGATATGTTCCGCGTGATCCCGATTGATCAGGACGAGGAAGACGTGGCCTATGCGTTCAACCAGTACCACCTGATCTCGGCCCCGGTGGTCGATCAGGAGGGTCGTTTGGTCGGGCAGATCACCATCGACGACGCGATGATCGTGATGGGAGAGGAACACGAGGAAGACCTGTTGCTGCTTGCCGGTGTCAGCGAAAGCTCTCTGACCGACCGGGTTGTTGAGACGGTCAGGGGCCGCTTTCCGTGGCTGCTGGTGAATCTTGCCACGGCGATCCTTGCCTCGCTGGTCATTGCCCAGTTCGACGCGGTGATCACGCAATTCGTGGCGCTGGCGGTGCTGATGCCCATCGTGGCCTCGATGGGCGGCAATGCAGGAACGCAGTCGATGACGGTTGCGGTACGGGCGCTGGCCACGCGCGACCTGACCGGGTCGAACGTCTGGCGGGTGATCCGGCGCGAAGTGCTGGTGGGCGTGGTCAACGGTACGGCCTTTGCGCTGACCATGGGGATCATCGGGCTGATCTGGTTCGGATCGGTCAGGCTTGCAATCGTGATCGCGGCGGCGATGGTCATCAACCTTGTCATGGCCGGGCTGGCGGGCACGGTGATTCCGATTGCGCTTGAAAAGTTCAAGGTCGACCCGGCGCTTGCCTCTGGCACTTTCGTGACCACGGTGACGGATGTGGTGGGTTTCTTTGCCTTTCTCGGCTTTGCCTCGATCTACCTGCTATGACGCTGGAAGAACTGAAAGCCGCGGCGCGGAAAGCGGCGTTCGAGCGGCGCCGCATGGCCCATGCCGGGGCTTATGCCGTATCGGGTTACCTGTCGGAAGTGCTGGCCGGATATCGCGGCGTGCCGCTCGCGGGCTATATGCCGATGCGCACCGAGATCAACCCGCTTCCTGCGATGGCCGAGGCCGCCGCGCATGGGCCGGTTGGGGTGCCGGTGATCATGGGCGCGGGGCAGGCGCTGCGGTTTTCCCTGTGGGAGCCGGACGGCGACATGAAGGATGGCCCCTTCGGCGCGCAGATACCGGTGGTCGAGGCTTGGATGGAACCGGAAATCCTTATCGTGCCGCTGGTCGCGTTTGACCGGCAGGGCGGGCGGTTGGGCTATGGCGGCGGATTTTATGACCGGACGCTGGAGTGCTTGCGGGCGAAGGGGCCGGTTCTGGCCATCGGCTTTGCCTACGCTGCACAGGAAACCGAGGCGCTGCCGCTTGAGCCGACCGATCAGCCGCTTGACATGATCGTGACGGAAAGCGGTGTTTTACCGCTATCAGGCCGCTAGGGGCGCGTGTCGTGGCAAAAGGGCCTTGTCCTTGTTCAAACCGCCACTTACCAACCTCTTCATGAGACTTCTTTTTCTAGGCGATGTGATGGGCCGCGCCGGGCGCAAGGCCATCCAGGAAAACCTGCCACGTCTGCGCGAGGAATGGCGCGCCGACTTCGTGGTGGTGAACGGTGAAAACTCCAGCAACGGCATGGGGCTGAGCGGCGATCATGCCAAGCTTTTGCTCGACTCGGGGGCGGATTGCCTGACGCTGGGCGATCATGCCTTTGACCAGCGCGACATGATGCAGTTCATCGAGTCCGAGCCGCGCATCATCCGCCCGATCAATTTCGCCAAGAGCGCGCCGGGTAAAGGATACCGGCTGTTCACCACGAGATCCGGCAAAAAGGTGCTGGTGGTGCAGGTGCTTGGGCAGGTATTCATGAAGCGCGCCTTTGACGATCCGTTTTCCGCCATCGAGCCGGTGCTGAAGGCGCATCCGCTGGGCGGTCAGGCGGCGGCGGTGCTGGTGGACATGCATTGCGAGGCGACCTCGGAAAAGATGGCGATGGGTCATTACTGCGACGGCCGCGCTAGTCTCGTGGTCGGCACCCACACCCATGTGCCGACGGCGGATACGCAGATTTTGCCCGGCGGCACCGGGTTCCAGAGCGATGCGGGCATGTGCGGCGATTACAATTCGGTCATCGGCATGGACAAGACCGAGCCGATGCGCCGTTTCATCACCGGCATGCCCAAGGGACGGTTCAGCCCGGCCGAGGGCGAAGCGACCCTCTCGGGTGTCTTTGTCGAAACCGATGACAAGACCGGCAAGGCCGAGCGGATCTCGATGATCCGGGTGGGCGGAAGGCTGCAAGAAGCCACCCCATGAGCCTGCCCGCCACGCCCGATATGCCCCGCCGCGAGTTGCTGTTCTTTACCGGCATGCTGCTGCTGATCGGCGCGGGCTGGGGGCTGACGCAGCCGCTGGGCAAGATCGCGGTCAGCACCGGGCACAGGCATTTCGGCCTGATCTTCTGGCAGCTCGCGATCGGTACGGTGGCCTTTGGCGCGGTATCGCTGGCACAGCGCCGTCGCCTGCCGTTCAACCGCGATACCCTGCGGGTCTATCTTGTGGTAGCGCTGGCGGGCACGATCATTCCCAACTCAGCCTCTTATCAGGCGATTGCGCATCTGCCATCGGGGGTTCTGTCGATCCTGCTGTCGCTGGTGCCGATGCTGGCCTTTCCGATGGCGTTGGCGTTGGGGCTTGAAAAATTCGCGCCCCGCCGCCTGCTGGGGTTGCTGGCAGGGCTGGCCGGTGTGTTGCTTTTGATCCTGCCGGATGCGTCCTTGCCCGATGCGGCGATGCTGGCCTGGGTTCCGCTGGGGCTGGTTGCGCCGCTGTTTTACGCCTTTGAGGGCAATTACGTCGCGCGCTGGGGGACTGCCGGCCTTGACCCTATCCGCGTGCTCTTTGGCGCCTCGCTTGTCGGCGCGATCATGGCGCTGCCGCTGGCCCTTGCGACGGGGCAGTTCATCTCGCCGCTACGCCCCTATGGGGCGCCGGAATGGGCGCTGATTGGCTCGGCGCTGATTCACGTTGTTGTCTACGCGGGCTATGTCTGGCTGGTGGGCCGGGCGGGCGCGGTTTTTGCCGTTCAGGTCAGCTATGTGGTGACGGGGTTCGGCGTTTTCTGGGCGATGCAGATCCTTGGCGAGACCTATTCGCCCTATATCTGGGCAGCTCTTGGTATCGTGCTGGCCGGTGTGATGCTGGTTCAGCCGCGCAGGAACGAAGCTGTTGCCGAACAGGCCGCAATCGGCGAAAATACGCTTTAACCGGCGTCTGTTTTCTGGTGCCAGAAAGAATTTTGTAAATGCAGTTACTCGCCCTCTCGGAAACCGGCAGCGCGGTTCTTTCGCTGATCATCGTAGGGGGCATGTTTGCGCTCTTCCTGCGCGAGACTTTCCCCACAGAAGTCGTGGCAATTGCCGGGGTCGCCCTGATGCTGGTGACCGGGGTGCTGCCCTATGATGCGGCGCTGCCCGTACTGTCGAACCCGGCGCCCTGGACGATTGCGGCCATGTTTATCATCATGGGCGCGCTGGTGCGGACCGGCGCGCTCGATGTTCTGACACGGGCGGCGGAACGCTATGGCCGCACCCATCCCAAACTGGCGATAACGGGCGTGATCGCGATGGTGATGGCAGGATCGGCCGTGATGAACAACACACCGGTCGTGGTGGTCATGATCCCGGTTTTCGTGCAGCTGTCCCAGACACTGGGTACCAAGGCTTCCAAGCTGCTGATCCCGCTTAGCTACGCGGCGATCATGGGCGGGTCGCTGACCCTGATCGGGACCTCGACGAACCTGCTGGTCGACGGTGTTGCCCGGGCGCAGGGGCTGGAACCCTTTGGTATCCTTGAAATCATGCCGATCGGCCTTGTGGTCTGCGCCTGGGGTCTGCTCTACATGATCGTCCTTGGCCCGCGCCTGCTGCCGGATCGCGACAGCATGGCGAACATGCTCTCGGACCGGTCCAAGATGAAATTCTTCACCGAAGCTGTGATCCCGCCCGACTCCAACCTGATCGGCCGCGAAGTGACGGGCGTCCAACTTTTCAAACGCGAAGGCGTGCGGCTGATCGACGTGATCCGGGGCGATGTTTCGCTGCGTCGCAACCTCAAGGGCGTGGAACTGCGAGTCGGCGACCGGGTGGTTCTGCGGACCCAGATGACCGAGCTTTTGAGCCTGCAGAACAACAAGGAGTTGAAACGCGTCGATCAGGTTTCGGCGGTCGAGACCAGCACCGTCGAAGTGCTGATCACGCCGGAATGCAAGATGGTCGGCCGCGCGCTGGGCGGGCTGCGGCTGCGACGGCGCTATGGTGTCTATGTGCTGGCGGTGCATCGCAGGAACCAGAACATCGGACGTCAGCTTGACGATCTCGTGGTGCGGGTTGGCGATACGCTGCTGCTCGAAGGCGCACCGGCCGACATCCAGCGCCTCGCAAGCGAAATGGAAATGGTCGACGTGTCACAGCCTTCGGCCCGCGCCTATCGCCGGGGTCATGCGCCGATTGCGGTCGCCGCGCTGGCCGGCATCGTTGTCCTTGCCGCACTGAATGTCGCGCCAATTCTTCTTCTTGCGGTTCTCGCTGTCGCTTTGGTTCTGGTGACCGGCTGCATCGACGCGGACGAGGCATTTTCCTTTGTCGACGGTCGCCTCCTCGCGCTCATCTTCGGGATGCTGGCTGTCGGGGCGGGGCTTGATAACACCGGCGCGATCGCTCTCGTCGTCGACGGGGTGGTGCCGGGGCTGCAGAGCCTGCCGCCCTCGCTTGTCGTTTTCGTGGTGTTCCTGATGACCACGACGCTGACCGAGATCGTTTCCAATAACGCGGTGGCTGTCATCATGACACCGCTTGCCATCGGCCTCGCCGCGGCCCTTGGCCTCGATCCACGTCCGCTCGTGGTTGCCGTGATGATTGCTGCTTCCTGTGCCTTTGCGACGCCGATCGGGTATCAGACCAACACGCTCGTCTACGGGCCGGGGGGATATCGTTTCTCTGACTTCATGCGGATTGGGGTTCCGCTGAACCTGAGCATGTCTGTGTTGGTTTCTCTTGTCATTCCCTTCATCTGGCCCCTCTAGACTGAACCGAGGTGACGTAACGGGCCTCCGCGCCGTCCGACAGGCGGGAGCCTCCGGCGGGGATATTTTTTGACCCAAAGAAGCAGGGGAAAATTTATCCTCTTCTTTGGGTTTCAAATATCCCGGGGGCTGGCGAAATCCCTGATTTCGACAGGTGGGGGCAGAGCCCCCGCTTTGCCGGAGGCAATTGTTTCTGATTACGCAATATGGTCGGATCTGCCTGCGTTGCGACCCGAGAAGATGCAGCCGCCGAGGAACGTGCCTTCAAGAGCGTTGTAGCCGTGGTAGCCGCCGCCGCCAAAACCGGCGACCTCTCCGGCTGCGAAGAGACCGGGGACCGGATTGCCGATTGAATCGAGCATGCGGCTTTCGAGGTCTGTCTGCAGTCCGCCGAGTGTTTTGCGGGTCAGGATGTTGAGTCTGACGGCGATAAGGGGGCCGTTTTGAGGGTCGAGGAAGTGGTGAGGCGGGGCTGTCCGGATCAGTTTGTCTCCTCGGTACTGACGGGCATTGCGGATCGCCATGACCTGCGCGTCCTTGCAGAAAGCGTTGTCGATCTGGGAGTCTCGTGCTTCGATCTGTGTTCTGACCCTTTCGGAATTCAGCCGGTTGCCGCCGGCGAGATCGTTCATGCCCTGAACGAGTTCCTCCAGCGTTTCGGCCACGACGAAATCCTCGCCCTTGGATTTGAAGGCTTCGACCGGGGCGGGGGCGCCTTTGCCGGAGAGGAGCCTAGCCTTGATCACCTCGCGCCAGCTCTTGGAAGTCAGGTCGGGGTTCTGCTCCGACCCGGAAAGCGCGAATTCTTTTTCGATGACCTTCTGTGTCAGGATGAACCAGCTGTAGTCAAATCCGGTGGCAAGGATGGCGCGCAGCGTGGCAAGGCTGTCGAAACCCGGCAGGGCTGGTGGGGTGAAACGGTTGCCTTTTGCATCGAACCACATGGAGGAAGGTCCCGGCAGGATGCGGATGCCATGGGCGGGCCAGATCGGATCCCAGTTCTTCACGCCTTCGGTATAGTGCCACATGCGGTCGTTGTTGATGACATGACCGCCGGCCTTTTCGCTGATCGCGATCATGCGGCCGTCCACATGGGCGGGCACTCCGGCGATCATGTGCTTGGGGGCGGGGCCGAGCCGCTGTTCCGGCCAGGCCTTGCGGACCAGGTCGAAATTGCCGCCGATACCGCCCGAGGTGACGATGACCGACGCGGCGTTAAGGGCGAAATCATCGGCGATCATGCGGTTGCTGCTTTGGCCGCGGGGCATGTCATCCGGCTCGAGAGCCACTCCGGCCACGCCGCGGGCGGCGCCGTTCTGCATGAAAATCCGGTCGACCCGGTGGCGGAATTTCAGGGTGACGCGTCCGGCTTTTTCATGTTCTCGCACGCGGGCCAGGAACGGGTCCAGCGTGCCCGGCCCGGTGCCCCATGTGAGGTGAAACCGGGGCACGGAATTGCCGTGCCCGTCGGCAAAGCTGCCGCCGCGTTCGGCCCATCCGACGACGGGGAACCAGCGCATGCCCATTGCATGCAGCCAGGGGCGCATCTCTCCGGCGGCGAAATCCACGTAGGCCTCGGCCCATCTGCGGGGCCAGTGATCTTCTTTGCGGTCAAAACCTGCCGACCCCATCCAGTCGTTCAGCGCGAGGGCATGGCTGTCGCGGATGCCCATGCGGCGCTGTTCCGGGGTGTCGACCATGAAGAGCCCGCCCAGCGACCAGAAGGCCTGTCCGCCGAGCGATTGGGGCGGTTCCTGATCCAGCAGGATGACCTTTTTGCCCCGATCACCAAGTTCCGCCGCCGCGACCAGCCCTGCCAGACCCGCGCCGACGATGATCACGTCTGCCGATTCAGCCATATCGTATCTCTCTCCCCGTTCGTGACAGCCTATGCCGTTGAACGGGCGCGGGGCAACCGGGTCAGAGTGGCCAGAAGATCAGGATGGAGGGAATGGATACGGCGATGACGAGGATTTCCAGTGGCAGGCCCATGCGCCAGTAATCGCCAAAGCGGTAGCCGCCCGGGCCAAGGATCAGCGTGTTGTTCTTGTGCCCGATCGGGGTGAGAAAAGCCGAAGAGGCGGCAACCGCCACCGCCATCAGAAACGGGTCGGGCGAGACATCGAGCGTCTTTGCCATCTGGATGCCGACCGGGGCGGCCACGATGGCGGTGGCCGTGTTGTTCAGCACATCCGAGAGCGTCATGGTGACGACCATCAGCACGGTCAGGATGACCCAAGCGGGCATGCCAGCTGTCAGATCGGTCAGCGCGGTCGCGATCAGCTGTGTGCCGCCCGATTCCTCGAGCGCGGCGCCGAGGGGGATCATTGAACCGAGCAACACGATCACTGGCCATTCCACGTGCTCGTAGATTTCGGTCACCGGCAGGATGCGCGTCAGCACATAGGCGGTGACAACGATACCCAGCGCGATGGGCAGGTAAAGTAGGCCAAAGCTCGCGGCGGCGACGGCGGCGCCGAAGATACCAATAGACAGCCACGTCTTGTCATTGGCCGTCACGTTCAGCCCGCGCTGGGCAAGCGGCAGGCAGCCGAGCCAGTCGATCACGTCCGGTGCGCGCCCCTTGGGGCAGAGCAGCAGGAGGATATCGCCGGGCTGGATTTCTGTCCGCCGCACCTGATCGTTGATACGCGTGCCTTTGCGCGAGATGCCGAGCAGAACCGAGCTTTGCCGCCATGCAAGACCGATCCCCATCGCGGTGCGTCCGGCGATCAGCGCGTCGTCGGGGACCACCGCCTCGACCACTTCGAGACCTTCGGCATCGGCGGTCAGTTTCTTTTCCCGGTCCCGGTCGGAGAAGGCGAGGTTCAGGGCCGAGCGGAATTCGTCGAGCGCATCGGGGGTGGCGTCGATTACGAGGCTGTCGCCTTCGCGCAGCATGGCATTGGCCGAGCGGCCGTATCGGCGCCTGCCATCGCGGATCAGGCCAAGAATTGCCACGTCGGATTTCTCGGCCTCTTCGTCCAACTCGCCGACACGTTTGCCGATCAGGTCGCTGTCGTCCGGGACGGTGAGTTCGGCGATATACTGTTGCAGGTCGGCGGCGGTGGCGTAGGTTTTGCCCCGGTCCGGGATCAGCCGCCAGCCGATCAGAGCGACAAAGATCAGCCCGGCAAGCGCGGCGATCCCGCCAACGGGGGCAAAGTCGAACATCGAAAAGGATTCACCCAGCGATTGCTGCCGGATCGAGGCGATGATGATATTGGGCGGGGTGCCGATCAGTGTGGCCATGCCGCCAAGAATGGTCGCAAAAGACAACGGCATGAGCGAGAGGCCGGGGGGACGGTCGGCCTTGCGCGCGGTCTGGATATCGACGGGCATCAGCAGTGCGAGCGCGGCGACATTGTTCATGAAGGCCGAAAGCACCGCACCGATCCCGCCCATCAGCGCGATATGGGTGCCTAGGCGGCGCGAGCTGTCGACCATCGTCCGGGTAATCAGGAAGACCGCGCCCGAGCGCACCAATCCGGCAGAGACGATCAACACCAACGCGACGACAATGGTCGCGGGGTGGCCGAAGCCGGAGAATGCCATGTCGGTCGGCACGACGCCCAGCACCACGCCGGTCAGAAGCGCGCCAAAAGCCACAAGATCGTAACGGAATCGCCCCCAGATCAGCAGGGCAAAGACGGCTGCAAAGAGGCCGAACAGGATCATCTGGTCAGTGGTCATACGGTCGGTGTTCCGGCAATTCTGGCAAGGCGCGGACAGCGTTTCGCAATTCCACTGTGAATGCAACGTCTTGCAGGATGCGGCGGTTCCCGGCGCAGGTGGCGCGTGTTGCTCAGCGCGTGTGGGCTTGCGGGGCAGGGCGGGGCTGCCATATAGAGGCGCAAACCTGATCAGTACAGTCGGAGGCAATCCATGGCCGGCCATTCAAAATGGGCAAACATCCAGCACCGCAAGGGCCGTCAGGACGCGGCGCGTTCGAAACTCTTTTCCAAGCTCTCCAAGGAAATCACCGTTGCCGCCAAGATGGGCGACCCGGATCCTGAAAAGAACCCGCGTCTGCGTCTGGCGGTCAAAGAAGCCAAGTCGAATTCCGTTCCCAAGGACGTGATCGACCGCGCGATCAAGAAATCGCAGGCGGGCGAAGGCGAGGATTACGAAGAAATCCGCTATGAGGGCTACGGCCCGAACGGTGTCGCGGTGATCGTCGAGGCGATGACCGACAACCGCAACCGCACCGCGTCGAACGTGCGTTCTACCTTCACCAAGAACGGCGGCAACCTTGGCGAGACCGGCTCGGTCGGGTTCATGTTCGACCGCAAGGGCGAGATCACCTATTCCGCCGAGGTGGGCGATGCGGACACGGTGATGATGGCTGCGATCGAGGCCGGGGCCGAGGATGTGGAAAGCTCGGAAGAGGGGCATACGATCTGGTGCGCCGATACCGATCTCAACGAAGTGTCCAGCGCGCTTGAAGCGGAGCTTGGCGAAAGTGAATCGACCAAGCTGGCGTGGCGACCGACCACGACGACCGAGATGGATATCGAAGCGATGCAAAAGCTAATGAAGCTGGTGGATGCGCTTGAAGACGATGACGATGTGCAGCGCGTCACCACCAATTTCGAAGCCTCGGACGAGGTGATGGCGCAGCTGTAACGCAAAGCTATTCAGGGAATTCAGAAACCGCGGTCTGTCATGGGCCGCGGTTTTCTTACATCTGGCGCAACCTGTCGCGCGCGGCCCGTTTCACGGCGGCGGTCAGGTCGGCCAGCGCCGGGGCCATGACGCGGCTGACCTGCCAGGACAGGGCTACATCGAGCGGCTGACCGGGCGAAAGGTCGATCAACTCGCGGCGCTTCAGCGGACCCTGCAACAGGATTTCCGGGTTCATCCCCCAACCAAGCCCGGCGCGGGCCGCGTCGATGAAGGCATGGGTGGACGGGATTGTATGGGAGGGCGGAGACAGTCGGCGACCGCTTTTCGTTTCCAGCCAGTGGCGCTGCAACGCGTCCTTGGCGTTGAAGACGAGGCAGGGCGCTTTTGCCAATGCAAGGGCAGTAACCCCGTCGGGAAACCACTGCGCAGCGAAATCCGGGCTGGCGGTCGCAAAGTAGCGCAGGCTGCCAAGTGGGGTCGCATCGCAGCCGGTGACGGCGGGCGCGCTGGCGGTGATGGCGGCGCTGACCTCACCGCGTTTCAGCCAGTCGGCGCTGTGATCCTGATCGTCGATCACGAGTTCGAACAGGATATCTGGTACTTCGGCCAAGGCTGGGATGAACCACGTGGCAAGGCTGTCGGCATTCACCGCGATGCGCAGCCGGGTCTCGCCGGACTGTTCCAACCGCAATTCACGGGCAAGTTGCGACTCAAGGAGACCGATATTCTCGGCATGTTTGGCGAGCCGTTCGCCGGTCTGCGTGGCGGTGCAGGGCGGGCCACGATTGATGAGTGTCGCGCCAACCCGTTCCTCGAGCGCCTTGATCCGCTGTGACACGGCCGAAGGCGTTACGGCCAGTTCATGGGCCGCCGCGTCAAAGCTGCCGCGCCGCAGGATCGCGGTCAGCGCCGACAGATGGTCGGGATCGAAGTGCATTAGCTAAACTTAATCAGGATGACGATAATTAACTGGATTACGGATGTGGGCGACTTTAGTCAAACCCGGGTCAGGTTCGGAGGACATATGAATACCGGGTTCATCTCAGGCTTTGCCCTTGGCTTTTCGCTGATCCTTGCGATCGGGGCGCAGAATGCTTTCGTGCTGCGGCAGGGGCTGCGGCGCGAGCATGTGTTCGCGATCTGCCTGACCTGTGCGCTCTCTGATGCGTTGCTGATTTCGGCGGGGGTGGCCGGGTTCGGGCGGCTGGCTGTGGCATTGCCGTGGTTCGAGCCGGTGATGCGCTTTGGCGGCGCGGCTTTTCTGCTCGCCTATGGGGGGCTTAGCCTGCGCCGTGCGATGGCCGGGGGCGAGGCATTGCGTTCTGCCAACGGAGAAAGCACAGGTCTGCGCAAGGCATTGCTGACCGTTCTGGCCTTCACCTGGCTTAACCCGCATGTCTATCTGGACACGGTGGTGCTGGTCGGGTCGGTGTCTTCGCAGGCGGAAAACAGGCTCTTGTTCGGGCTGGGCGCGGTACTGGCGAGCTTTGTTTTCTTCTTTTCGCTGGGCTATGGTGCGCGGTTTCTGGCGCCGGTTTTCGCGCGGCCCGGGGCTTGGCAGGCGCTTGACCTTTGTATCGGCGCGGTGATGTGGGCGATTGCGGCCAAGCTCATCTTTATGTGACGAAAAAGTCACCGCGTGACGGCAAAATTGCCATTCAAATCCTGATGGTATTGCCTTGTCTTGACTGCCGTTAACGTGTTCAAGGCATGTATGAGTACCGCAACGCCTTCACGTCCCATGGTTGGCATCTTCTGGATGTTGGTCACGGGTTTATGCTTCGTTGGGGTTAACGCGCTGGTCAAGACGGTAGGGTCGCGCCTGCCCGCAACCGAAGCCGCTTTCATCCGTTATTGCCTTGGTGCGATCTGGCTATTGCCGCTTCTGGGCGCAATGCGGAAAGACCGTGTCACCCCAAAGCTGTTTTTCCAGTTCGGCGCCCGCGGGCTCTGCCATGCGATTGGCGTCGCGCTCTGGTTTTTTGCGATGACGCGCATCCCGATCGCCGAGGTCACCGCGATCAATTATCTTTCCCCGGTTTACGTGACGCTGGGTGCGGCGCTTTTCCTTGGTGAGAAGCTGGCAAAGCGTCGGATCGCGGCGGTGCTGGTGGCGCTGATCGGCGGGATGATCATCCTGCGCCCCGGTCTGCGCGAAGTCGATATCGGGCACTGGGCCATGATGCTCGCCGCCTTTGTCTTTGGCGGATCTTACTTGCTGGCCAAGGTGCTGGTGGACAAGACGAACCCGGCGCTGGTCAACGGCATGCTGGCGGTCTGGGTTTCGATTGCGTTGGCGCCGATGGCAATTTCGGTCTGGATAACGCCGACATGGACGGAGCTTGCCCTGCTCGCCGGGGTCGGCCTGCTGGCGACGACGGGTCATTTCACGATGACGCTGGCCTTTGCCGCCGCGCCGGTCGCGGTGACCCAGCCGGTAACCTATCTGCAACTGGTCTGGGCTACGATGCTGGGTGTGCTGGTCTTTGGCGAACCAATGGATGTCTGGGTCGTGGTCGGTGGCGCTGTGGTGCTGGCCTCGGTGACGTTCATTTCGCTGCGCGAGGCGCAGCTGAAACGCCGCGCGATCACGCCCGTCTCGGGGGCGACCAAGATATGACCTGGCTGTTGAATGTCATTGGCGCCGCTTCGGTCTCGGCGCTTGCGGTGGCTGGCTTGTCGCTTGCTGCCCGGGGCGGGCCGGATCTCATGGTGGCGGTCACGCCGGTACAGGCCGATGCCGGCGAGGTACCGGAACCGGAACCGGCAACCCAGTTCGAAACCACGGGTACGTCACCGGGGGCGGCCATCGCGGAAAACGTGGTGTTCCAGGAATGCGGCGAAACGGCCCTTGGGGCCTATTGCGCGATGCACGGTCAGGGGCGCAAGCTCTTTGCCTATCAGGACGGAAGCACCGCAGACGAGGTGATGGAGTTCCTGAATGCGCAGGAACCCGGCGCGCCGCTGGCCATCGTCGGCCATGTCACCAAGAGCTTTGATGGTGGCGCGAACGTGGTGATGGACCTTGCCCTGCCGCGTGCGGCCGGGCCGCATGACCGCGTGCTGCATCAGCTTCAAGGCCACTGGTACGCGGCCGAGGATGCCAATGCGCAGTTCTCGATTCTGGGTGCAGAGCGGCAGAACGTGTTCCAGGGCGCGGTGAGCGACATGGAATACCTGAGCGTCGAAGACAGCTGTGGAGATTTCGCAGGCAAGGGCCCGTATCTCAACGTTTACGAACCCGACACCAAGGAAAAGCAGTGTTTCGCCATTGATTCCATCGATTTGCACCAGATGACGCTGATCTTCCTGCCGCGCGGCAACTTCCTGCAATACCGTCGCATGGAGTAAGCGTGCTGCCTCGTTCAGTTTTATTGATTGACGAGTCAATAAACCTTTTCTAGCCTGTCGCCGGACCGGACAGGGATAGATCATGCCAAAAGTTGGAATGGAACCGATCCGGCGCGAGGCGCTGGTCAAGGCGACAATTGCGGAAATCGGCGCAGCCGGTTCCCTTGACGTGACCGTCACCCAGATCGCCAAGCGGGCCGGCATGTCCAGTGCGCTGGCTCATCACTATTTCGGCGGCAAGGACCAGATCTTTCTCGCCGCGATGCGCCGCATCCTCCGCGACTTCGGAAACGAGGTGCGCTCGGGCCTGAAACAGGCCGAACCGGACTCTCGTGCGGCGGCTATCATTCGCGCGTCCTTTGCGCCGTCCTGCTTTACACCCGACGTGATCTCGGCCTGGATGACGTTCTACGTCCTCGCCCAGACCTCGCCCGAGGCGCTGCGCCTCTGGCGCGTCTACCAGGGCCGCATCCGGTCGAACCTGACCCATGCGCTGCGCCCGCTGACCCGGGATCCGGCCGCGGCCGCCGACACGCTGGCCGCGCTGATCGACGGACTTTATATCCGTGCCGCGCTTAGCGATCCCGATACGCCCGAACGCGCCACCGTCCATGCGCTGGACGTGCTGAACCACCTCATCGGAAAGCCGAAATGACTCAACCGAATATCCTGATCCTGATGGTCGACCAGCTGAACGGAACCCTGTTTCCCGACGGCCCCGCCGACTGGCTGCACGTGCCGAACCTCAAGAAGCTCGCGGCGCGTTCGACCCGCTTCGCGAATGCCTATACCGGCTCGCCGCTCTGCGCGCCGGGGCGGGCCAGCTTCATGTCCGGCCAGCTGCCATCGCGCACGGGCGTTTATGACAACGCGGCCGAATTCAGCAGCGATATCCCGACCTATGCCCACCACCTGCGCCGGGCGGGCTATTACACCTGTCTCAGCGGCAAGATGCATTTCGTTGGCCCCGACCAACTGCACGGGTTCGAAGAACGGCTGACCACCGATATCTATCCCGCCGATTTCGGCTGGACCCCGGATTACCGCAAGCCGGGCGAGCGTATCGATTGGTGGTATCACAACATGGGCTCGGTGACCGGCGCGGGCGTGGCCGAGATCACCAACCAGATGGAATATGACGACGAGGTCGCGCATTTCGCCAAGATGAAACTCTACGACCTGTCGCGCGGCGGCGATGATCGGCCCTGGTGCGTGACGGCCAGCTTTACCCACCCGCATGACCCCTACGTGGCGCGCCGGAAATACTGGGACCTCTATGAGGATTGCGAACATCTGGCGCCCAAAGTGCCGGCCATTCCTTACGAGCAGCAGGACAAGCATTCAAAACGCATCTTCGACGCGAACGACTGGCGGAGCTTCAACATTACCGATGAGGACATCTCGCGTTCCCGTCGGGCCTATTTTGCCAATATCTCCTATCTCGACGACAAGATCGGCGAGATCCTGCAGGTGTTGGAAGACACCCGGCAGGAAGCGATCATCGTCTTCTGCTCGGACCATGGCGATATGCTGGGCGAGCGCGGCCTCTGGTTCAAGATGTCCTTCTTCGAAGGCTCGTCCCGCGTGCCGCTTATGATCTCGGCGCCGGACATGGAACCGGGACTGGTCGAAACGCCGGTCTCTACCATCGACCTCACGCCGACCCTTGGCAAGCTGGCCGGTGTCGACATGGGGGAAATCGAACCCTGGACCGATGGCGAAGATATCTCGGCGCTGGCCAATGGCGCAACGCGGGAAACCCCGGTCGCCATCGAATACGCGGCCGAAGGTTCCAACGCGCCGCTGGTCTCGCTGCGGCACGGCCGGTTCAAGTACAACCGCTGCGCGCTTGATCCCGAACAGCTCTTCGATCTGGATGCCGACCCCAACGAGCTGACCAATTTGGCCGAAGACCCGGCACATCGAGAGACACTGGACGATTTCCGCGCCCGGGCCGATGCGCGCTGGGATCTGGACCGTTTCGATGCCGAGGTACGCGCCAGCCAGGCGCGCCGCTGGATCGTTTACGAAGCCTTGCGCCAGGGCGGTTATTACCCCTGGGACTACCAGCCGCTCCAGAAAGCATCCGAACGCTACATGCGCAACCACATGGACCTGAATGTGCTCGAGGAATCCAAGCGGTTCCCAAGAGGCGAATAGCTTTTCCTCTTGCACGAAATACTCCCGCCGGAGGCAAGAAAGTATCTGTCATGACCTATCCGACCCAACCCAAAGCCAGCCATTTCATCAACGGTGCCTATGTCGAGGATGACGCAGGCGCGCCGATCGATGTGATTTATCCTGCGACAGGAGAGGTGATCGCGAAAATTCATTCTGCGACGCCGGCCATCATCGGGCAGGCGCTCGACGCGGCGCGCGCGGCGCAGGTCGAATGGGCCAAGATGACCGGGACGGAGCGTGGACGCATCCTGCGCCGCGCCGCGGATATCATGCGCGAGCGCAATCACGATCTTTCCGTGCTAGAAACATGGGATACTGGTAAACCCTATCAGGAAACCAGCGTGGCCGATGCGACCAGCGGCGCGGATGCGCTGGAGTATTTCGGTGGCATGGCGGCGACTTTGGCCGGGCAGCACATCCAGCTGGGCGAAGACTGGGTGTATACGGTGCGCGAACCGCTTGGCGTCTGTGTCGGGATCGGCGCGTGGAACTATCCGACCCAGATCGCCTGCTGGAAGGGCGCCCCGGCGCTCGCCTGCGGCAATGCAATTGTGTTCAAACCCTCGGAAACCACGCCGCTCTCGGCGCTGAAAGTCGCGGAGATCCTTGTGGAGGCTGGTCTGCCCGCCGGTGTTTATAACGTGGTGCAGGGTCTGGGCGACGTGGGCGCCGCGCTGGTCTCGGACCCCCGGGTCGACAAGGTCTCGCTTACCGGATCGGTCCCGACCGGGCGCAAGGTCTATGCCTCGGCAGCTGCAGGCATGAAGCATGTCACGATGGAATTGGGGGGCAAGTCCCCGATGGTGATCTTTGACGATGCGGATCTAGACAATGCGGTCTCGGGGGCGATCCTCGGAAATTTCTATTCCTCTGGGCAGGTCTGTTCCAATGGCACGCGGGTGTTCGTGCAAAAGGGCATAAAGGAAGCATTCCTGGCCCGCCTGACGGAGCGGCTGGGCAAGGCGGTGATCGGCGATCCGATGGACCCGAACACCAGCTTTGGTCCAATGGTCAGCGCCCGCCAGACCGAGATCGTCGAGGGCTATATCGCCAAGGGTGTCGAGGAAGGCGCGCGGCTGGTGACCGGCGGCAGACGGCTGGAGCGCGAAGGATTCTGGCTGGAGCCGACAGTTTTTGCCGATGTCACCGACGACATGACCATCGCGCGCGAGGAAATCTTTGGTCCGGTCATGGCGGTTCTCGACTTCGAGGACGAGGCCGAAGTCATGGCGCGTGCCAATGATACGGAATTCGGTCTTGCCGCGGGGGTCTTCACCCGCGACCTCGCCCGCGCCCATCGCGTCGCTGCCGGTTTTGAGGCGGGCACCTGTTACATCAACACCTATAACGATGCGCCGGTCGAAGCACCTTTTGGCGGGTCAAAGCAATCCGGGGTCGGGCGGGAGAACTCGGCGGCAGCCATCGAGCATTACAGCCAGTTGAAATCCGTCTACGTGCGGATGGGCGATCTTGAGGCGCCATTCTGATGCGAGGCGCTGCGAAAGCGGTGCGCTGCCGCGCATTCCTGTTGCGAAAGGCGAGAGGCGACGCATTTGCGCCTGCGGTGCCGTTTGGCGCGGGGCAGGGGGATTCTGCTGAGAGGTGCCTGAGGGATCGGTCCGATCCTCAGGTCACCCGTTCCATTGTGATGGGGCGATTCCCTCCGACCTCAAGGGCAAGGCGCCTGCGGCGCGGCTTCGCCCCCTTGACCCCGCAGGGAATCACCGGGGTATTTGAGGTCATGGGCTGATGGAGGCGGATTTCGTCATCGTCGGCGCGGGCAGCGCCGGTTGTGCCATGGCCTATCGGCTGAGCGAAGCGGGGGCTTCCGTCATCGTGGTCGAACATGGCGGCACGGATGCAGGGCCGTTCATCCAGATGCCGGCGGCGCTCAGCTATCCGATGAACATGAAGCAATACGACTGGGGCTATATGTCCGAGCCGGAGCCGAACCTGAATAACCGCAGGCTGGTGGTGCCGCGCGGCAAGGTGATCGGCGGGTCGTCTTCGATCAACGGAATGGTCTATGTGCGTGGTCATGCCCGCGATTTCGACCATTGGCGCGAAAGCGGTGCGGATGGCTGGGGCTTTGCTGATGTGCTGCCTTATTTCAAGCGCATGGAAAGCTGGCATGACGGAGGGCATGGCGGCGACCCGGACTGGCGCGGCACGGATGGGCCTCTGCATGTGAGCCGGGGTCCGAGGGACAATCCGCTGCATGCGGCCTTTGTCGCGGCGGGACGTGAGGCCGGATACGAGCTGACCGACGATTACAACGGGCGGAAGCAGGAAGGTTTTGGCCCGATGGAGCAGACAGTCTGGAAGGGGCGGCGCTGGTCTGCGGCCAATGCCTATCTGCGCCCGGCGCTGAAGCGGGAAAACTGTGATCTTGTCCGTGGGCTGGTCGAGAAGGTGGTGATCGAAGAGGGGCGCGCGGTCGGCGTGGCACTGTCCGGCGGCCGCGTGGTCCGCGCGCGCCGACAGGTTGTGCTGGCGGCATCCTCGCTGAATTCGCCCAAGCTGCTGATGCTCTCCGGTATCGGTCCCGGTGCGCACCTGCGCGAGCACGGGATCGAGGTCGTCGCGGACCGTCCCGGGGTGGGCGCGAACCTACAAGACCATCTCGAGGTCTATTTCCAGATGGCCTCGAGCCAGCCGATCACCCTTTTCAAGCACTGGAACCTGCTGTCGAAGGCGGTGATCGGGGCGCAGTGGCTGTTCCTGAAGTCGGGTCTGGGCGCGTCGAACCAGTTCGAGAGCGCCGCCTTTCTCCGGAGCCGAGCGGGGATCGATTATCCGGATGTGCAGTATCATTTCCTGCCGATCGCGGTGCGCTACGATGGCAAGGCGGCGGCCGAGGGTCACGGGTTTCAGGCTCATGTGGGTCCTATGCGCTCGCCCAGCCGGGGCGCGGTGACCTTGCGGTCTGCCGATCCGGGGGCGGCGCCGGTGATCCGGTTCAACTACATGTCGACGGAACAGGACTGGGTGGATTTCCGCGCCTGTCTGCGCATGACGCGAGAGATCTTCTCGCAGCCGGCCTTCGCGCCTTTCGTCAAGCATGAGATCCAGCCCGGGGCCGATAAGGTTAGCGATGCCGATCTTGACGCCTTTGTCGCGGAACATGCGGAGAGCGCCTATCATCCCTGTGGCACCTGCCGGATGGGACGGGCGGACGATTCGGAGGCGGTGGTCGACCCCAAGGGCCGGGTGATCGGTGTCGAGGGGCTGACCGTGGCGGACAGCAGTATTTTCCCGCGCATCACCAATGGCAACCTGAACGGTCCGTCGATCATGGTGGGCGAGAAGATCTCCGATCACCTGCTGGAGCGTGAACCGATAGCACCGTCGAATGATGCGCCGTGGATACACCCACAGTGGGAGAGCGCGCAGCGTTAAGCCTGTTCTGAGGGACGGCTTGTGAGTTTGTTAACTTTTGCCGTAGAGCGGCAGGATGTTAAGGATTTGTTCGCTTTTCATTCTGCTCATGCTTCCGCTGATGGCACTGGCAGACCCGTCGGGTGTTGTCCGCGTTATCGACGGCGATACCTGGGATGTGGGTGGCGCGCGTGTGCGGCTCTTCGGTATCGACACGCCGGAGCCGGACCAGACCTGTGAACGCGGGGGTGAGCTCTGGCGCTGCGGGGCTTGGGCCTCGCGCGAGGTCCGCGCGCGCTTTCAGGGCAAGACAGCGACTTGCCGCGCCGTGACCGTGGATCGCTACCAGCGTATCGTCGCGCGCTGCAGCGTCGAAGGGCGCGACGTGGGGCGCGATCTGGTGGTGGACGGGGTGGCGCTGGCCTATCGGCGTTACTCGATGGATTATGATCTTGATGAGAAACGCGCGGCGGTGCAGGGCATCGGGTTGCACGGGGCCGACATGCAGCGGCCTTCGGATTTCCGGGCGGCGCAGCGGCAGGTGAATGTGCAGCCCGCACCGGGTGATTGCCGCATCAAGGGCAACGTCTCCTCAAAGGGTGAGCGGATCTACCACATGCCTGGGCAAGAGCATTACAATCGGACAAAGATTTCCCCGGCAAAGGGCGAACGCTGGTTCTGCAGCGAGGCCGAGGCGCGTGCGGCAGGCTGGCGCCGGGCGAAACGCTAGTTCACCTCATAGGGTAGCACGCCGCGCTGATCCGTATTGATCGACAACTGTCGTTCAAGCGGCGGGACGGACCGCTGGTGGCATGTCTTGCGTTCGCAGATGCGGCAGGAAATCCCGATGGGTTCAAAGGCGCTGGCCTTGGTCACGTCTAGACTGTCCGCATAGACCAGCTTGTCCGCATGTCGCACCTCGCAGCCCAGCGCGATGGCAAAACGGCGCACCGGCGCGCCGAAAGAGCCGCCCGGTTTCGAGACGTCCCGCGCAAGGTTGATATAGCGCACCCCGTCCGGAGTTTCGGCCAGCTGGCGCAGGAACTGGCGGGGCGTTTCAAAGGCGCGATGCACGTTCCAGAGCGGGCAGGCGCCGCCGAACCGGGCGAATTGCAGCCGGGTTGCGCTGTGGCGCTTGGTGATGGTTCCAGCCTGATCGACACGAACGAAAAAGAACGGAATGCCCTTGTTGCCGGGGCGTTGCATTGTGGACAGACGGTGCGCCACCTGTTCGATCGAGGCGTCGAACCGGGCCGACAGCAATTCCAGATCGTGGCGTACTTCCTGTGCGACCTCGAGAAAGGTGTTGTAAGGCATCAGCGCCGCGCCCGCGAAGTAATTGGCCAGACCGATCTTGGCGATGGCGCGGGCCTCGTCGCTTTGAAAGCGGGCAAAATCGAGCGTCGCTTCGATCAGCTTGTCCTGTTGCAGCAGGGCGGTCTGCAGCAGCAGTTGGAAAATCTGGGTCTGGGGCGCGGCGCGCGAGGAAATCTGGAGAACGCGGGTCTGGGCGTCGTATCGGCGCAGCTGCTCCATCTCGGTCATTTCGACCCGAATGCCCTGACTCGCAAGCGCGGCAAGCGCGACCGCGCGGATATCGCGCCCGCCGGTTGCCTGATTGGCAAAGCTTTCCGCCGCGCGGTCCACCGCGTCGATGTAATTGTCGCAGTAATGAAAAAAGTCGCGCACCTCGTCCCACGGGCTGGCCTGAACCCGGCTGTCGCCGCGGCCCAATGCCTCGTCGAGAGAGGCGAGACGTTCATGGGTCTGGCGATAGCTGCGATGCAATTCGATAAAGGCCCGGGCAAGGGCGGGCGCGTTCGACGCGGCCAAGCGCAGATCCGCCAGAGGGGGCATGACATCGGCAAACACCGGATCGGCCAGAATCTCGCGAAGATCGCTCACCAGCCTGGCGCTGTCCCCAGTCGACAGCTCTGTCACGTCCAGCCCGAATTCCTGAGCCAAGGCGAGGATCACCGTGGTCGACACCGGGCGGTTGTTGTTCTCCATCTGGTTGAGATAGGGCAGGGAAACGCCGAGCTTGGCGGCGAATTCCCGTTGGGTCAGCCCAAAGCGGGCGCGCATTTCGCGCAGTTTCGTGCCAGCGTAGAGCTTGTGCGGAGCCATAGAGCGCCTTTGCAGGTTTGCTTTTCCAGCAGGATATGTTTGCAAACCGCCCGGAGCAAGGTCATCTAAGGCCGAGTTGGCGTTCCCTGTAGATGACCAACAGGATCGAGCAGATGCCAAGCGCCGTGGTCGCCATCATCATGAACAGCAGGGGCAGGGGGCCAACGCCGGGTTTCAGCATCATGCCTGCAAAGGCGCTGAGCGCCGCGCCGCCGCCGAGCATCAAGGCCCCGCCAAGACCCGAGGCGGTTCCGGCCAGATGAGGGCGTACCGACAGCGACCCTGCGGTCGCGTTCGGGATGGTCATCCCATTGCCAAGGCCGACAAAGCACATGAAGCCAAAGAAGGTATAGGCGTTCGCATGACCCAGCATGGTAATCACCGTCGAGGTCGTGATCCCGGCAAAGATCATTATGCCGCCCCAGAGGACAAGCTTGTTGATCCCAAAGCGCACGGCGCAGCGCGCGGTGATGAAGTTGCCGATGAAGTACCCGACCGCCGGCGCACCGAAGTAGACGCCAAGTTCGGACGGTGTCAGGTGAAAGACTTCGCTGCCGACATAGGGCGCGCCGCCGAGATAGGCAAAGAAGCTGCCAGAGGTGAAGGCCGCCGCTAGCGAATACCCCCAGAAACGCGGCGAGGTGAGCAGTTCCGGGTATTCGCGAAACTGCTGGCCAAGGGTCTTGCCGCTTTTCATCGCGGTTTCGCCAAAGTCGTAATAGGTCACGACAAGCGTCAGGATTCCGATCAGGAACAACGCCCAGAAGGTCGATTTCCAGCCGAATATCTCATCCAGTACGCCACCAAAGGCCGGGCCGATCATTGGCACGACTGCCATGCCCATCGTCACGTAACCGATCATGCTTGCGGCCCGGTCGGTGTCGAACATGTCGCGCACCGCCGCGCGGCTTAGCACCATGGCAACAGCAACCACCGACTGGCACATGCGAAAGAACAGGAATATCTCGGCAGTGGGCGAATAGATGCAGCCCAGCGTTGCCAGCAGAAACAGAGCAATCCCCCATACGATCAACGGACGTCGCCCGAACTTGTCCGAAATCGGGCCGATCAATACTTGCAGGATCGCGTTGAACCCAAGGTAGAGTGCAACCGAAAGTTGCATAACCCGGTATTCGGTATGAAAATACTCCGTCATGCCCGGCAGGCTTGGCAGGAACACGTTCATTGCAAGCGCCGACAGGCCCGTCACAAGGATCAGGGTCGAAACATGCGGAACTGTCTTGCGATCGAGGTAACGGGAAACGGGGTGTCTTTCCATTTGCACGGAGTTAGTGCTTCAAGTGTGAAATGTCCATTGAGGACGCGACCGGCCTCTTCATTTAGCTGGCCGCGCCCTTTGCCAGACGTCGGGTGGTCACACCAGAATATCATTTCCCAGTTGTGCAAGCGACATGTTCAGGACGGTCAGGCTGTTGCCATCGCCGAAATCGAAAACCACGTCATCGCCAATATCCTGCCCGGCCCTGATTATTTCATCGGCGTCAGCATATGAGCGGAACTTGAGGATATCTTTGTCGTCCTTGAAATCGGTTATCGTGTCATCGCCGAATTTCTTCTTGAACAGGAACTTGTCACGGCCGGCACCCCCGGTGAGCGTATCGTCGCCGCGCCCGCCGTCGATCTTGTCCTTGCGTGCGCCACCGTCCAGCGTGTCGCGCCCGCCGCCGCCCTTGAGCTTGTCCCGAGCCGCCTCGCCGAACAGCGAATCGCGGCCCTTGCCGCCTGACAGTTTGTCCCGCCCGTCGCCGCCAAGCAGGGTGTCATCGCCGTTGGCGCCGATCATTCGGTCGTCGCCTGTGCCGCCTTCCAGCCGGTTGCCCAGTGCGTTGCCGGTGATGTCGTCGTCAAAGGCGCTGCCGGCGGCATTCTCGATATCAACGCCATAGGCGATCACCACGTCGTCATAGCTGCCGAATTGCGAAAACGCGCCCTGGTTGAGGTTGATGAAAACGGCGGTGCCATTCGCACCTGCATCAAGGCTGTCGATGCCGCCCGTATCCCAGATCGTGTCGACCGTATCGGTGCGCTTTCCGGTATAGGTGTCGTCGCCGGTGTTGTAATCCGCCGCTCCCCAGATGTCCTGCAAGGCATAGACATCGAACAGCATCATCGCATCGGAATCCTCGCCGTTGTCCGGGTTGGATTCATAGGACATGACCGAATACTTGTTGCTGTCGAATGCCTCGTCCAGCGTCGGGTCCGCATGGGGGTGCTTCAGACCCATGGCATGGCCGATCTCATGCAGGATGAGGTCATCCTCGCTGGCCTGTGACATGTCGATGTCGTTCTTGAAAACCGCGCTGCCGTCCCACTTCGTGATGGTATTGCCGCTATAGTGATACCAGCTGCCGCCAAGCCCGGTGGTTCCTGCGTATTCGCCGGCCATCGAGATCTTGCCAAGGTTCAGAATCGGGTCGGTCGAGCCGAAGGTCTCCACAAAAGAAACGTTCAGGAAGGTTTCGATATGGTCCAGCTGCGTGCGGATGTTCGCCTTCTCCGCCGCGTTCAGCGCGGTCCATCCCGTGTAGGTTCCCGAAAAGGCAAGATCGTCGGGCTGGTAGGTCGTCGCGAACTGGTAGGTGATGGTATAGCGCGCCGCCCCGGTCACATTGACCGCGTTGAGATCGCGCAACCCCTTATACTGCAAGGCTTCGAGAATATCCGTCGTCATGAAACAAACCTGTGAATGCCTGTTGTGCGCTCTCTCCTCGCGCAGCTTAACTCATTCACACTTAAAATCGTCAAAACAAGGGCAATTTGCTGATTTGCAATATATTCACACAGCAAAGAGGGTGGTTTGCAAATTTGCGAGATTTTCCTGTGTGATTTTCCGAATGACGCTATGGTGGCCCAAATTTGCGAGGGAAGCTGAATCATGAAGGATATCCTGTCGGAACTGGAAAGCCGCCGCGACATGGCCCGTCTGGGTGGCGGCGAGCACCGGATCGAAGCCCAGCACAAACGCGGCAAGCTTACCGCCCGTGAGCGCATAGAGCTGCTGCTGGACGAAGGCAGTTTCGAGGAATTCGACACGTTCGTCGCCCATCGCTGCACCGATTTCGGAATGGAGAAGCAGCGCCCCTATGGCGACGGCGTCGTGACCGGATGGGGCACGATAAACGGCCGGATGGTCTATGTGTTCTCACAGGATTTCACGGTCTTCGGGGGCTCTCTCTCTGAAACCCATGCGCAGAAGATCTGCAAGATCATGGACATGGCGGTTCAGAACGGCGCGCCGGTGATCGGCATCAACGATTCCGGCGGTGCCCGCATCCAGGAAGGCGTCGCCTCGCTTGCCGGATATGCAGAAGTGTTCCAGCGCAATATCATGGCCAGCGGCGTGGTGCCGCAGATCTCGGTGATCATGGGGCCCTGCGCCGGTGGCGCGGTCTATTCCCCGGCGATGACCGACTTCATCTTTATGGTCAAGGACAGCTCTTACATGTTCGTTACGGGCCCCGACGTGGTCAAGACGGTGACGAACGAAGTGGTGACCGCCGAGGAACTTGGCGGTGCCTCGACCCATACAAAGAAATCGTCGGTCGCGGACGGAGCCTTCGAAAATGACGTCGAAGCGCTCGCCGAAGTGCGCCGTCTCGTCGATTTCCTGCCGCTCAACAACCGCGAAAAACCCCCCGTGCGTCCCTTCTTCGATGAACCGGGCCGCGTCGAGAAAAGCCTCGACACGCTGATCCCGGAAAACGCGAACACGCCTTATGACATGAAAGAGTTGATCGAGAAGACCGCAGATGAGGGCGACTTCTTCGAAATCCAGGAAGATTTTGCCAAGAACATCATCACCGGCTTCATCCGGCTCGAAGGTCAGACTGTCGGCGTCGTCGCCAACCAGCCGATGGTGCTTGCGGGCTGCCTCGACATCGACAGCTCCCGCAAGGCCGCGCGTTTCGTGCGCTTCTGCGACTGTTTCGAAATCCCGATCCTCACCTTCGTCGATGTGCCCGGTTTCCTTCCCGGAACCAGCCAGGAATACGGCGGCGTCATCAAACACGGCGCAAAACTGCTCTTTGCCTATGGCGAGGCGACGGTACCGAAAGTCACCGTCATTACCCGCAAGGCCTATGGCGGCGCCTATGACGTGATGAGCTCGAAACACATCCGCGGCGATTTCAACTATGCGTGGCCGACGGCGGAAATCGCGGTGATGGGCGCCAAGGGCGCAACCGAGATCATCCATCGCGCGGACCTCGGCAGCGAAGAAAAGATCGCCGCCCATACCAAGGATTACGAAGACCGTTTCGCCAATCCTTTTGTCGCCGCCGAGCGGGGCTTCATCGACGAGGTCATCATGCCCCATTCGACACGCCGCCGCGTCGCCCGGGCCTTTGCCTCCCTGCGCAACAAGCAACTTAGCAACCCGTGGAAAAAACACGATAACATTCCGCTCTGAGTGCTCTAGTTTCCTCTTGCTCCAAATACTCCCGCCGGAGGCTCCTACGCCTTAAGGCATCACCACGGCCCGACAGATCATGATCCGGATGCAGACCGCACAGACGTCAAACGGCCCGACCGGCGGAACCCTTTCCGCCGGTAGCGGTTTCCTTTTCAAAGGAGCCAGCCATGGGAAAGACACCAGGACCGTCGGTCAAGGATCAGGATACCTACGAAGCACTGCGCGATCAGGGCGCCTCCAAGGAAAAGGCCGCGCGTATCGCCAACGCGAAAGCCAATTCGGATATGCACCCTTCGGTGAAGGGCGGCAGCCAGCCGCCTTACGAGGACTGGACCGTCGAGGAACTCTACAGCCGCGCGCAGGAGCTGGAGATCGAGGGCCGCTCGGACATGAACAAGTCGGAACTCATAGAGGCGCTGCGCAACAGCTGAACCACGCCCCTGCCTTGCAGAAACAACTCTCGCAGAGCGAAAGGAATCAGCGGGGCAAAATTGAGTGTCCTGCAAGCGCGCTTCGATATGCGGAAAACGCTCTCTTGGGACGACTGGTGAGGGCGAAATCAATCTATGGATGCACAGATTGCCAAATAATTCACCTAATAGGTGAATCCACGCTATTTCTTATCGTAAAGCCCCAAAATGTGCCGGCTCGGCTTTACCCACCCACTATAAGTGGGGGTGGGAGCGGTAACCGTCGCGCCTCAAAACCTGCGAGCCAGCGGGTCTGGACAGCTGTCATTAGACGTCTGCGGCGCGCGAGCCAATCACGCCTGTCCGAAAATTTCAAGATTGCAGGACATAAAATCACCACAGTGTTTGACACTCGGCACGAAGTTGCGCCATGATCGCGAAATACGGAACAAAGTTTGCGCGCGTGACGAACGTAGCGCCTGCGGCCCCGACAGGAGGAGCTTGCCCGAAAGGACAAGGTTGGGGCCGCGGTCTAATTGGACCGGCGCTTTCCCTGCTTATGCTGATCTCGGTCCCGGAAGCGCTCCGGGCCGACCAGCCCGTCAAGGTTCCCTCCGGCCAGAGCGTCACCCTTAGCGAGGTCCTGATTGATGACTCCGTCGACGGGTCGCTTGCCCGGTTTCGATTCCTTGCCCCGGCCATTGCGCGCGACGGTGGGACAGTTGATTTCGAAACCGCGTCGAACGACATGGCCGATCTCTGCGTCCAGCTTGTGCTGCCTTATCTGGAAAAATATGAATTGGACGTCGCCAGCGTCGTGATATCGATGGCGGATCGCGAGGTGCCTTTCGGCTATGCCGATCCCGAGGCCACCCAGTTCTTTGAATCCTACCGTCCGGATGATGGTGGCTGTATCTGGGAGCCATTTTGATGCGACGTTCCCCATACAAATACAACGAAAAAAAGAAGGCGGCAGGACAATGCTGAAACATCGCGGATTTCCCGGGCGGCTGCCTGGCACGGATTACCAGTTCGTCATTCGCCGTCCCAATCCAAAGGGGATCACACCTCTGACCCGGCGCGAGCGTTTTGCCGACCGCCGCCCGCCTGATCGGCGGGCCGATGCGGGGTTCATGACCGCGCTATGGGAACATTTCGGCGAAGAACCGTTCGAGCGAGGAAACCTCGATGCGGGGCGGCTGAGCTGGCTATTCGGACGTGAAGTGATTCCGGCCGAGGAGCCATTCGATCCGGCCAGCTATGAATCGCTTCTGAAGATCGACGTGGCTGTGGCCCGCCTGTCCTTCCCCGAGGTGTTTCGATGAAACTGACATCTCGCATCGGCGGGAATCTGCACGCCAGCGCAGCTTTTCGGCGCGAAATAGCTGATACCCGTAAAAGTTGTAATAACGGCTTGGCGAGGGTTAACTTTTCATTAAGAGTTGACCTTGCGACAATCTATTTCGGATCTTTCCGTGTCGCGTCCCAACTATTCTGTACCCCTTCCTTAGGCAGGCAGGTCACCGCACCCCGCGATGGCCTGTCTGTCTTTCTTTGGGGCGATGGTGCCGGTCCGGCACTCCGCAGGCGGGAAGCCGCTGAAACCCGGCGCGGGCGCGGTTTATCCTTGTGGAACCAAAGAAGCCGTTCATTTGTTTTTCCATCGAGCAATAAAAAAATCGAAGGAATTACCCCATGCTACGTGCATCTTTCATCGTTAAATCTGCAACGGTTCTCGGGCTCGTCGGCGGGTTGGCGGCCTGTGGCGACACGACCGGCGAACGCGCGCTTTATGGTGGTGCAGCAGGGGCAGGCGCAGCAGCCGTCCTTGACACCAACCTCGTCACCGGTGCTGCCGTCGGCGCAGCCGGTAACCTCATTTACTGCCAGGAAAACCCAGGCAAGTGCTGAGCCTGATCTGACGGGCCGTCGCGCAACGCGCGACCGTCTGTCAGATCACACCTATCCGAATCCGAACGCCGTGACGTGGAGTGATCCGCGTCGCGGCGTTTTGCATTTCAAACGCTTCCAGACGAAGGGCACTCCATGTTCAAGAAAATCCTGATTGCCAACCGGGGCGAAATCGCCTGCCGCGTGATCAAGACCGCGCGCAAGATGGGGATCGGCACGGTCGCGATCTATTCCGACGCTGACCGGCAGGCCTTGCACGTGGAAATGGCGGATGAGGCGGTTCACATCGGTCCGCCGCCCGCCAACCAGTCCTATATCGTCATCGACAAGGTGATGGAGGCGATCCGATCCAGCGGGGCCGAAGCGGTCCACCCGGGCTATGGTTTCCTGTCGGAAAACCCCAAATTCGCCGAGGCTCTGGCCGCCGAGGGCGTGGCCTTTGTCGGCCCGCCCGTTGGCGCCATCGAGAAGATGGGCGACAAGATTACCTCGAAAAAGATCGCCAAAGAGGCCGGTGTCAGCACGGTGCCGGGCTATATGGGCCTTATCGAGGACGCTGACGAAGCGGTGAAAATCTCGGCCGAGATCGGATATCCGGTGATGATCAAGGCAAGCGCCGGTGGCGGTGGCAAGGGCATGCGTATCGCCTGGGACGATGACGAAGCACGCGAAGGCTTTCAGTCGTCCAAGAACGAAGCCGCGAACTCTTTCGGCGATGACCGGATCTTTATCGAGAAATTCGTCACCCAGCCGCGCCACATCGAGATTCAGGTGCTGTGCGATGCGCATGGCAATGGCCTCTACCTTGGCGAGAGGGAATGTTCGATCCAGCGCCGGAACCAGAAAGTGGTCGAGGAAGCGCCGTCGCCCTTCCTTGACGAAGCGACCCGGAAAGCGATGGGCGAGCAGGCCGTCGCGCTGGCGCAAGCGGTTGGCTACACGAGCGCGGGCACCGTTGAATTCATCGTCGATGGCGACAAGAATTTCTACTTCCTCGAGATGAACACCCGTCTTCAGGTGGAACACCCGGTGACTGAATTGATCACCGGCATCGATCTTGTCGAGCAGATGATCCGCGTCGCCAATGGCGAAGAACTGACGATCACCCAGGACGATATCAAGCTGAACGGCTGGGCGATTGAAAACCGGCTTTATGCCGAAGATCCCTATCGCAACTTCCTGCCTTCCATCGGGCGTCTGACCCGCTATCGCCCGCCCGCCGAAGTCGCCGCCGGCCCGCTGCTCGACAATGACAAGTGGCAGGGAGAGGCCCCCAGTGGCCCCATCGCCGTGCGCAACGATACCGGCGTCTACGAGGGCGGCGAGATCTCGATGTATTACGACCCGATGATTGCCAAGCTCTGCACATGGGCGCCGACCCGGGCCGAAGCCGTCGAGGCGATGCGCGTTGCGCTCGACAGTTTCGAGCTGGAGGGGATCGGGCATAACCTGCCGTTCCTGTCCGCTGTGATGGATCATCCGAAATTCGTCGCGGGCGAGGCGACCACCGCCTTTATCGCCGAAGAATGGCCGGAAGGTTTCGAAGGCGTCGAACTCTCCGAGGACGTGCTGCGACGGATCGCAGCCAGCGCCGCCGCCATGCACCGCGTGGCTGAAATCCGTCGGACCCGGATCTCCGGAAGGATGGACAACCATGAACGGGTGGTCGGCGAAGACTGGGTCGTCAACCTTCAGGGGCTTCGCTATGAGGTCAAGGTGCAAGCCGATCCCGAAGGAGCGACGGTCGTCTTCGAGGATGGCACCAGCCACCGTGTCACCAGCGACTGGACACCCGGCAAGCAGCTTGCGGAACTGATGGTCGATGCCGAACGGCTCGTGCTCAAGGTTGGCAAGATTTCCGGCGGCTTCCGCCTGCGCAGCCGTGGCGCGGATCTCAAGGTGCATGTGCGCAGCCCGCGTCAGGCGGAACTGGCCGACCTGATGCCCGAGAAGCTGCCGCCCGATACCTCGAAAATGCTGCTCTGCCCGATGCCCGGTCTGATCGTGAAGATCAACGTGGCCGAGGGGGACGAGGTGCAGGAGGGCCAGCCGCTCTGCACGGTCGAGGCGATGAAGATGGAAAACATCCTGCGCGCCGAACGCAAAGGCGTGGTCGCCAAGGTCAATGCCGGACCGGGCGACAGCCTTGCCGTCGACGATGTGATCATGGAGTTCGAATAAGGCGATGCAGCGCCGCGCGCCTCATATGTCGATCAATTGTCCGGTGCCTTGCAGCACCGGACAGTATCGTCTGCGCGGATCAGATGAACTGAAAGTCCTCCGACCCGAGGCTGTCGGCAGATACGCCAAGCAACAGCATTTCGGCATCGTCATGGACCACCAGCGCGCCGCGTTTGGTGTCGGTGATCTTAAGGTCATTCATGTAGGCATCGACGGAAATCTTGTCGCGCCCGTTGGCGAAATCCCTGACCACATCCCGGCCACGGTCGGAAAACACGAAGATGTCGCGACCGCCGCCGCCCGTCAGGAAGTCTTTGCCGCCGCCGCCTTCCAGCCGGTCTCCGCCGCCGCCGCCCTTGAGCTTGTCGCGTCCGGTACCGCCCAGCAGGGTGTCGCCGCCACGTCCGCCGAGAAGCACATCATTGCCCTCGTCCCCGATCAGCTTGTCCTTACCCTGCTGTCCCAGCAAACGGTCTTCACCGATGTTGCCGTGGAACACATCGTTGCCTTCGCCGCCATCGATGAGATCGTTGCCGGCACCGCCAAAGAACCTGTCATTGCCCTTGCCGCCGAACATCAGATCGTCGCTGGCGAATTCGAACAAGGAGTCGGGCGCAAGCCTGTCGTCATTGTCCGAGCCGGTGACCATATATTCACCCGCCGCCGTGATGGCGTCTGTCAGGCTGCCGAGATCGAAGGTGTAGCCGTAGATGGCGCTTTCGGCGAATACGCTGCCAATCCCAACGTCCAATCCGTAGAAGTTGGCAATCAAGGGCGGCGTCGGGACGGTGTCGTAGTCGATGAGTTCGAATGCAGATTTGGTGATCGTGCCGGTCAGTGTCTCGACATCGAAAATACCAGTCATGCCCAATGCATAAGACTTGCCAGAACCTACGCTGCTTTCGAAAAATGTGATGGATCCAGTATTAAAAAACATAGACGTTTCATTTTCGGCGTAGTCCAGTATTTCCCAGAAGTAGCTGAGATCGCCGTTCAGGTTGAGAAGTCGCATTTCAGTCCTTTGGAGCCTTGCGGGTCACGCTCGCGCGAGCGGCATGTCGCAAATAATTGGAAATGCAAGGATAATCAGCGCGGCGCTGCAAGTCACGCTGCGACGGGTAAACGTGACGCAAGGTCAGGTCAGTTGCTTTGGCGCCGTTCGTCTATTTCGCGTTGCCGGTTCGGCATCTTGTCGATGGATCGCGTGAGTTCACGCACGGTCCATGGCATCGGTTTACGCAATTCGACATTGCCGTCCTTGTCGACCAGCACCAGCATGAAACCTCTCGGGCGCAGCTGCATTCGGATCGGCGAGCGCGCCTCCGGGTCGGTATCTGTCAGGACGATCACGTCGCGCACACGCAGCATCTCGGCCTCTGCCGTGAGATATTCGATCTGCTCGATAAACCGGGGATCCTGCGGGGAATCGGCAAAAACGACGACCGGACGCGCGATCCAGTGGAACTCGCTGAGCTCGCTTTCACCGGCCGTTTGGATGATCGAGGTTTCAGAGGCGTTCAACGCCTCTTTTCCGGTTTCCTGTGCGCTCGCGCCCAGAGGAACGAGGAGCGATAGAACGAGGGCTGAGATGCGCGGCATTGGGTCTCCTGTTGTTTTGAATATAGGGAGCCGAACCGCGAATGCGAAGCAGGAAAGCGATAAAACCGGGCGGGTTAACAGGATTGTCACGCTGGTTGAACGGATGCCCCGGACAATGGGGCGGGTGAATGCGCGCGCGGCGGCCTGACCTGACGGTCGGGGCGTCACGCGGATGGGAATGAACACGAGGATGCTGTTATGACAAAAAAAGACGAATGGCAGAAGCGCGCCGAATCCGAGCTGCGCGACAGGCCGCTGGAAGACCTGACATGGAAGACGCTGGAAGGCATCGATGTTTCTCCGGTCTATTCGCAGGAGGATCTTTCGGATGTCGGTCATCTCGGCTCGATGCCGGGCGAGGCACCCTATACCCGTGGCGTCAAGGCGACCATGTACGCGGGGCGTCCCTGGACGATCCGCCAGTATGCGGGCTTTTCCACCGCCGAGGAATCCAACGCCTTTTATCGTCGCAACCTTGCCGCCGGGCAGCAAGGCGTTTCGGTGGCTTTCGACCTTGCCACGCACCGGGGCTATGACAGCGATCACCCGCGCGTTCAGGGCGATGTTGGTAAGGCCGGTGTGGCGATCGACTCTGTCGAGGACATGAAAATCCTGTTCGACGGCATCCCGCTCGACAAGGTGTCGGTCTCGATGACGATGAACGGCGCGGTGATCCCGATCCTCGCGAATTTCATCGTGACGGGTGAAGAGCAGGGGCATGACAAATCGGTGCTGTCGGGCACGATCCAGAACGACATCCTTAAGGAGTTCATGGTCCGCAACACCTATATCTATCCGCCCGAGCCCTCGATGCGGATCATCGCGGATATCATCGAATATACATCGGGCGAAATGCCTCGGTTCAACTCGATTTCGATCTCGGGCTACCACATGCAGGAAGCCGGTGCGAACCTCGTGCAAGAGCTTGCCTATACGCTGGCGGACGGACGCGAATACGTGCGCGCGGCCATTGCGCGCGGCATGGATGTGGACAAGTTCGCCGGGCGTCTGTCCTTTTTCTTTGCCATTGGCATGAACTTTTTCATGGAAGCGGCCAAGCTGCGGGCGGCGCGCCTGCTCTGGAGTCGGATCATGGAGGAGTTCGAGCCGAAGAACCCGAAATCCTCGATGCTGCGGACTCATTGCCAGACCTCGGGCGTGTCCCTGCAAGAACAGGACCCCTATAACAACGTGATCCGCACCGCCTATGAGGCGATGAGCGCGGTGCTCGGCGGCACCCAGTCGCTGCACACGAACGCACTGGACGAGGCGATTGCCCTGCCGACTGATTTCTCGGCGCGGATCGCGCGGAACACGCAGCTGATCCTGCAAGAGGAAACCGGCGTCACCAACGTGGTCGATCCGCTTGCCGGGTCCTATTACGTCGAAAAACTGACTGCCGATCTGGCCGACAAGGCGTGGGAGCTGATCGAAGAGGTCGAGGAGATGGGTGGCATGACCAAGGCGGTGGCCAGCGGCATGCCCAAGCTGCGGATCGAGGAAACTGCCGCCATGCGGCAGGCCCAGATCGACCGGGGCGACGAGGTCATCGTGGGCGTCAACAAGTACCGCAAGGACAAGGAAGACCCGATCGACATCCTTGAAATCGACAATGACAAGGTCCGCGCCAGCCAGATCGCGCGGCTGGAAAAAATCCGCAGCGCCCGGGACGAGGCTGCCTGCACGGCAGCGCTCGAGGAATTGTCCCGCCGCGCGGAAGAGGGGGGCAACCTGCTCGAAGGCGCGGTCGAAGCTGCGCGCGCACGGGCCAGCGTAGGAGAAATCAGCATGGCTATGGAAAAGGTGTTCGGTCGTCACCGTGCCGAGGTCAAAACGCTCGCCGGGGTCTATGGCAAGGCTTACGAGGGCGACGAAGGTTTTGCCACGATCCAGAAGTCGGTCGAAGCCTTTGCCGAGGAAGAAGGCCGTCGCCCCCGTATGCTGGTGGTCAAGATGGGGCAGGACGGTCACGACCGGGGCGCCAAGGTGATTGCTACCGCATTTGCCGATATCGGGTTCGACGTGGACGTCGGGCCATTGTTCCAGACCCCCGAAGAGGCCGCGCAGGATGCGGTCGACAACGACGTGCACGTGATCGGTATCTCCAGTCAGGCGGCCGGGCACAAGACGCTTGCGCCGCAGTTGGTCAAGGCGCTCAAGGAGGCGGATGCCGAGGACATTCTGGTCATCTGCGGCGGGGTCATTCCGCAGCAGGATTACGATTTCCTCTACAAGGCAGGGGTCAAGGCGATTTTCGGGCCGGGGACCAATATCCCCAAGGCGGCCGAGGATATCCTTGCCTTGATCCGCAAGGCCCGTGGCTGAGAGGCGCACCATACTCGCCGGAATGGCGGGCGGTCTGCTCTGGGCCATTGCCGTCATATTTGCCGGTTTGAACGGTGGCGGCGCTTTCCTGCCGCCGCCGCTGGCCATTCCGGGTGCGCTTATCGGACCCGGTCTGGTCATGATCGCAATGATCGGGAGCCTCGCGCGGAGGCGATTCTTTGACGACTCGCATATCGACGGGCAGGCGTTCGAGACCGGCTCTCCGGGCTGGGTCGATCAACAGGTTTTGAACAATACGGTCGAGCAGGCGGTGCTTGCCATGCTGATATGGCCGTTTGTTGCGCTGACGCTTGGCGGAACAGTCGTCATCTGGATGGGAACAGCCTTTGCCGCCGCCAGAGTATTGTTCTGGATCGGTTACCGACGTGCGCCTGCTTTACGTGCATTCGGTTTTGCAGCGACTTTTTATACAACAGTTCTTGCAGGCCTATGGACGGTGTTCGTCTGGCTTTAACCTGCATTGTTTTCATCTTCTGATTGTTCAGCTATGCTGACCTATGTCTTTTGTACGAGGTAGATTTTATTATGAAATTGGATCATCTGGCAGTGTCCGGGGAAATGATCGGTTGTGCCACCGATCTGGTCGAAGACGCCCTAGGCGTGAAGATGCAACCGGGTGGACAGCACCCGGTATTCGGCACCTACAACAACCTTCTCGGGCTTGAAGACGGGCTTTATCTGGAAGCCATCGCTATCGACCCCGAAGCGCCACGACCGGAACGGCCCCGCTGGTTCGATCTTGACAGATTCTGTGGTCCGGCGCGGCTGACCAACTGGATCTGCGCCACCGAGGATCTGGACGCGATCCTTGCCCAGATGCCCGAGACGGCTGGAAAGCCGATGGAGCTCTCGCGCGGCGAGTTGTGCTGGCGCATGGCAGTGCCGGTCGACGGCGTGCTGCCTTATGACAACATGTTCCCGCCGCTGATCGAATGGTCCCAGGGGCAGCATCCTTCCAAGGCGCTTACACCGTCGGGCTGTGCGCTCAAGATGCTGGTGGTTTCCCACCCCAAGGCGGACACCCTGCGGCGCACGCTTGCGGCCCACATTGATGATGATCGTGTGCAGTTCGAAACCGGCGATGCCGGGCTTATGGCAGAATTCTCAACGCCGCATGGCAGACGCTGTATCGAGAACAGCGAAAACTCTTTCGCTGCGCATGCAAACTCTGCCTGACAGCGAGATTGTGCTGAAGTAAGCTCTTGCCATGTCGATCTGGACCAGAATTTCCGATGCGCTCTCGGCGCTTGCGAATGGCGAGAGCCTTTCGGAGGTGTTCGACCGCCTGCGCACGCCACCCGAACGCAGCATAGCTTTTACCATCGCTATCATTGCCCTTGGCGCGAAGATGGCCAAGGCCGACGGGCAGGTTACAAAGGACGAGGTCACCGCCTTTCGCGAGGTCTTTCAGATCGCCCGCGAGGACGAGGCAAATGCCGCGCGGGTGTTCAACCTCGCCCGGACCGATATCGCGGGCTATCAGGAATATGCGCGGTCCATCCAGCGTATGTTCGCTGACGATCCCAACACGCTGCGTGACCTGATGGAGGGGCTGTTCCATATCGCGATCGCGGACGGGCAGTACCACCCCGACGAAGACAGGTTTCTGGGCGACGTGGCCGAGATATTCGGACTGTCCGAAGCCGGGTTTCAGGCGCTGCGCTGCCGGTTTGTCTCTGATGCCAAGCCCGATCCCTATTCGGTGCTGGGGGTCACGCCGGACACGCCGCCCTCGGAAATTCGCAAGGCTTGGCGCAAGCTGGTGCGCGAGACACACCCCGACAGCATGATAGCGCGCGGGGTGCCCGAAGAGGCGATCAAGCTCGCGGAAAAAAGAATGCGCGACATTAACCGGGCATGGGATGAGATCAACGGCGCGCTGACCTGATGCGTCTGGCCACCTATAACGTCGAATGGTTCGCCAATCTCTTTGACAACGACAATGCGCTGATGGTGGATAACGGTCCGTCCGGGCGTTTCGAGGTGCGGCGCGGCGATCAGATCGATGCGCTGGGCGCGGTCTTCACCGCGCTGGATGCAGATGGTATCCTGATTGTCGAAGCGCCGAATACCGGGCGCAAACAGAACTCTGTTGTCGCGCTCGAAAACTTTGCCCGGTATTTCTCGCTCCGTCAGAGCGCGGCGGTTTCGGGGTTTTCCAACGAGACCCAGCAGGAGATCTCGCTGCTCTATGATCCGGCCCTGTTGAAAGCCCGTCACGATCCGCAGTCGAGCCCTGCCGCGCCGCAGTTCGATGCGAGTTTTCACATCGACCTCGATATCGACGCCCATGCCGACACGATCCGCTTTTCCAAACCACCGCTTGAGCTGGCCGTTGAAACAGCGTCCGGAACCGCGTTTCGCCTGATCGGTGCGCATCTCAAGTCCAAGGCGCCCCACGGGGCTAGGAACGAAGCCGCCATCATGCGCCTGTCGATTGCCAACCGGCGCAAGCAACTGGCGCAGGCGGTCTGGCTGCGCGCCCGAATCTCAGATCACCTCGCGCGTGGCGATAACCTGATCCTGATGGGCGATCTCAACGACGGGCCGGGGCTGGACGAATACGAGAACCTGTTCGGACGGTCCTCTGTGGAAATCCTGCTTGGCGACGATCTTTATGATCCGCACGCCCGGCAAGCGCTCCAGCGCAAGCTGGGCGCGTCACCAACCACCGCCCGGTTCAATCTCCCCGGCAGCGAACGCTATCTCCAGGCGCTGCTCGACTACGTAATGATTTCACAGACCCTGATGGCGAAACGCCCCGCGTGGCGGATCTGGCACCCGTTCGACGATGCCCGCTGTTACCGCGACCCGAATCTCCGAGATGCTCTGCTCACCGCATCTGATCATTTCCCGGTTACGCTCGATATCGATATCTGACCCTTACGAGCGCCCGGATTTGCGCTATACTGGTTTTATGCGACATTCTGTAGCCCTTGCCCTAGCCATCTGCCTCACCGGCGCACCGCTTGCTGCCCAGACCGAGGACGACGAACCGTCGCTCATGGAAAAGGGCATGCAGCAGTTCTTTGAGGGGCTACGTGATGAAATGTCTCCGGCGCTGCGCGATCTTCAGGGGCTGATGCTGGAATACGGCCCCAAGATGCGCGATTTTCTGGAGGAAATGGGCCCTGCCATGGGCCGCGTGCTGGATGAGGTCGAAGACTGGACCATGTACGAAGCGCCCGAGATGCTGCCTAATGGCGATATCATCATGCGGCGCAAACCCGATCCCGAAGCCGAGCCAGAGCCGGAGACGGAACCCAAAACCCGCGAGCCGGATCTTCCGCCCGCGGGCGTGACCGACCTTTGAGCACAGCCTAGCGAACGGTCTTGACGGTAACCTCGGCGTCCATCGTCTGGGCCAGCGACATCAGCCGCGCCTCGGCGACCTCCCCGTAAAGCGGCATGGCCTGCTGCGGTAGCTTCAGGATCAGTTGCTTTTTCTTGGGCTGCCAGACGAATTCGCCCATTTTGGCATCGGCCTGCATCCAGAGCATCGCCCCGAACCGCATCGCCTTACCAAGAATTTCGGCCTGATGCTGGCCCTTTTCATCGAGCAGCGAATAGAGGTTCTCAAACGAGGTCCCTTCGCGCTTGTTCTTGTAACGGTGTAGCAGCGCCAGCCCGAGAAACACCCGTTCCGAATGTTTCAGCCCGCCAAGGTTGGCGCGAGTCGCGTTCTCGAAACAGACCTCGGCGCGGTAATCGGGATGGGCGCGCCAGCTGACGTCATGCAAAAGACAGGCCGCCTTGACCAGCCGTTTCTGCGTGGGCGGGGCAGAGCGGAACAGCGGCAGGACAAAATTATAGAGCGTACGTCCGAAACCGGGCAGTCGCGCGTCCTTCTTTTCCGCGAAACGCGAGGCTTCGATCAGGGGGTCACGGTCGCGCAGGGCCTGTGGCATCTGTTCGTAAAGAAGACCCTCGCGGATCCCATAGCTCGAAACGGCAATGTCCTTCGGGCTGAAGGTCTGCACAAGGCGGCTGAGTACATCCGACGCAAGAGGGACAAGCGCCATACGTGCCGATGAGATCCCGCATTCGCTGCGCAATGCCTCGAGATCGGCGGATTCGATATACTTGATCGTGGCCCGCACGGACTTGGTGGTCATCCGGTATTCATGCAGCACCTTGAGCGGATAGCCGCGCCGGTGCATATCGATCCGTGCGATGGCCCGCCAGCTGCCGCCGACAAGAAATAGGCGGTTGTGCTGCTCGCCCATGTATTCAGACAATTCGTTGATCGTGGACTTGATGTATTCCTTGCGGCCCTTGCGCCCGCCCTTGATGCCTCCGATCTTGAGCGGACCAAGCTGGGAGCTGACCCGTTTCCCGACACGCCCGTCGTTGATTTCCGCCAGCTCCATCGAAGAGCCACCGATATCGCAGATCAGCCCGTAGGCACCGGGCCAGCCGAGTAGGACTCCTTGCGCGGATAGCCGTGCTTCCTCTTCGCCGTCGATCACCCAGATCCGCAGCCCGGTCTCCCGCAGGACCTCCTGGCGGAAATCGGGACCGTCGCTTGCATCCCGGACCGCCGCCGTGGCCACTGCAGTCAGCTGTGGCAAGCCCATACCGCGCGCCAGATGCTGAAAACGGCGCAGCGCATTCAGGGCGCGTACACGGCCTTCGGGGTTCAGATGGCCTGTATCGGACATGCCCGCGCCCAAGGCGCACATGATCTTTTCATTGTAAAAATAAGCCGGTGACCGTGCAGCGCCGTCAAAAACCACCAGCCGGACAGAGTTCGAACCGATGTCGATGACTCCGACACGCGACAGGGCGCGGGCGGAAGGGTCTTCAAATAACGGGTGCCCGAAAGGGCCCGGCTCAGGCTGCGAGGGATCTGTCTGCACGCTGGTCTTTTCCCCGTTCATACCGGCACAATCTGCGGCAATAGGCCAAGAGGGTCAATTGCAGTCCGCGACAGATATTTCGAATTCTGGCCGACCGAAATTCTCGTTGAAACCACGGATATGGGGCTCTGCCCCCACCGCTCGTCCCGAGCGGCTCCCCCGGGATATTTTTGACCCAAAGAAGAACAGGCCAATTCCCCTGCTTCTTTGGGTCTTAAAATATCCCCGCCGGAGGCATCTGGACTATCCACGAATAACGGCGCCTGCTGAGTCAATCGTCGGTATGGGTCAACTTTGGCACGTCCGAAGCCCCGGCCGAGCCGCGACCCGAGAGCGAAGGGTTTTCCATAAAGAACCGGTGGCAGTTGAACGCGAATTCGCCTTCCTTGATCGGGGTACGTGTAAAGCTTCCATCCGGGGCCATTACCCAGCTTTGAGCCACGTCGGCCAGGTTTGCCGCCATGATCTGGCTGACGATCTGCGCCTTGACCGTGGGGTTCTCAATTTCGACGAGGGTTTCGACACGGCGGTTCAGGTTTCGGCCCATCCAGTCGGCGGAGGATATGAACACCCGGGCCTTTTTCGAGGGAAGGCCACTGCCGTTACCGAAACAGACAATACGCGAATGTTCGAGGAAGCGGCCGACGATCGACTTGATGCGGATGTTTTCGCTGAGCCCCTTGATTCCCGGGCGGATCCCACAGATGCCGCGTACGACGAGCGAGATTTTCACGCCGCCCTGGCTGGCGCGATAGAGGGCGTCGATCACCTCGCTGTCGATGATCGAGTTCATCTTGGCCCAGATCTCGCCCTTCCGGCCGGCTTTCACGTGCTCGATCTCTGCGTCGATCAGTTCGAGCAGGCGCGGTTTGAGCGTGATCGGGGAGATGGCAAGGTTTTCCAGCGATTCGGGCTGAGCGTAGCCGGACAGGTAGTTGAACACCTTGGTGGCGTCGCGACCGAGCGACTTGTCGCAGGTGAAGAAGCTGAGGTCGGTATAGATGCGGGCTGTGATCGGGTGATAGTTGCCGGTGCCGTAATGGGTGTAGGTCACAAGGTTGTCGCCTTCGCGGCGCACCACGGTCGAGATCTTGGCGTGGGTCTTAAGATCGAGGAAGCCGTAGACCACATGGGCGCCGGCCCGCTCGAGCCGTCGCGACTGCCGGATATTGGCGGCTTCGTCGAAACGGGCCTTGAGCTCGACAAGGGCGGTGACGGATTTTCCGTCCTCGGCGGCTTCGCAGAGCGCTTCGACGATGGGGGAATTGCGGGAGGTCCGGTAGAGCGTTTGCTTGATCGCGACCACGTCGGGATCGCGGGCCGCCTGCTGGAGGAAGCGCACCACCATGTCGAAAGTTTCATAGGGGTGGTGCAGCAGCATGTCCTTTTGGCGGATCGCGGCAAACATGTCGCCTTCGAAATCGCTGACCCGTTCCGGGATGCGCGGCGTGAAGACCGGCCAGAGCAGATCGGGGCGGGAATCGATCACCAGCTCGCTCAGGTCGGCCACACCGATCATGCCATCGACCTCGATCATGTCATGGGGCGAGACGTGCAATTCGTCCATGATCGTCTTGAGCAGGTTTTGCGGCGCGCCGGCGGAATGGGTCATCCGCACGACTTCGCCGCGGCGTCGGCGTTTCAGCGCGACTTCGAACTCGCGCACCAGATCTTCGGCTTCTTCCTCGACTTCGAGATCGCTGTCGCGCAGGACGCGGAATTCGAAATGGGCTTTCAGCTTGTAGCCGGGGAACAGACTTTCGATTTCCAAAAGTAGTAGTTCCTCAAGCGGCAGAAAACGGTGGTTGCCCGGTTCCGCGTCCAGGGACACGAAACGGCTGATCTGCGCCGGGATTGGCAGCAGCGCCTGCAGGCTGCGCTTGTCGCGGCTGCGTTCCAGCTGCAGGGCAAGCGAGTAGCCAGTGTTCGGGATGAAGGGGAAGGGATGCGCCGGGTCGATGGCCAGCGGCGACAGCACCGGGAACACCTTGTTCAGAAAGAAATCCGACAGGTAGGTTCTGTCCGCCGAGGTGAGATCCTTGCGTGTCAGGACGGAGATCCCGGCGGATTCCATCTGTTGTTCGAGTTCCACGAGCACGCGTTGCTGGGCCTGCATCAGGCGACGCGCGTCCTGGCCGATAAGCATGAGTTGTTCGGCCGGCGTAAGACCATCGGCGGCCGGGGTGGTGTTGCCCGCATGGGCCAGTTCGCGCAGACCGGCCACGCGCACGGTAAAGAATTCGTCCAGATTGGCGGCTGAAATCGAAACGAACCGCAGCCTTTCCAGCAAGGGAACGCGCAGGTTCTCGGCCTCTTCCAGAACGCGCCAGTTGAAGCCGAGCCAGCTCAGTTCACGGTTATAGAACCGCCCCGGGCCGGTCAGGTCCAGTTCGGGGAATTCGGTCGCCGGAGGAAAGCCGGACTCTAGGAAATCTGCATGTGTCATGGCTGCGTTATGTGGTTGAGATGTAACCGTTCGGTGACAGAATTACGCTTTGTCATCGGTATCACCCACAAGCCGTGCGGCCAAGCTTCGTGAAATCGTTCGCCCCTCTTCGAGCGAGAGTTGATCGAGCCGTGCGACGATTTCATTCGCTGCCGCAAAAGAACGCTCGGTGTGGCGCAGAAGAAAGGGGATCACGTTGTGTTTGGGCGTGATCTGGCGGTCGGCGAACAGCTTGCCCAGCACGGCCGCGAGCAGCGTGTCATTGGGGGGCGACATCTCGACCTGAAAGACGGAATCGATGCGGCTTTGCAGGTCGGGCAGGGCGAGGTTCCAGTGGCGCGGGGCCTCGCGCCCGGTCATCAGCAGGGGCTGACCCTCGGCGCGCGAGAGGTTGTAGAGATGAAAGAGCGCGGTCAACGCCGTGTCATCCGATGCGATCAGCGGAATGTCCTCTACGATGCAGGGGGCCGAGGCGAGGGCAGGGATGTCCTGTGCGGCCATGTCCGTCGCGGCGATCACGGGTGCTCCGCTGGTATCCGACCAGACCTGCGCGAGATGCGTCTTGCCCGAACCGGCGGGTCCGGTGAGGATCAGCTGCTGGGTGGGCCAGCTGGGCGCGGCATCGATCATTGCCACCGCCATGGCGTTGGACGGCGCGACGTAGAAATCGCCACGTCCAAAGGCCGCGCGAACGGGCAGATCAAAGACAAGCTGACGGGCCATATCAGACGCTGCCCGGGCCGTCATCGCCGCGATACAGGCGGCTGTCGAGATATTGGTTCACGGCAAAACGGGTGATCACCCCAAGCGCGGCGGCGACCGGCACGGCCACCAGCATGCCGACGAATCCGAACAGCGCGCCAAAGACCGCCAGCGCCAGCAATAGCCAGACCGGGTGCAGACCGACGGAATCGCCGACCAGCTTGGGGGTCAGGAAATTGCCCTCGACGATCTGGCCGATCACGAAGATGCCAGCGACGATGCCGATCGAAAGCCAGTCGCCCCAGAACTGGAACAGGGCAAGCCCGATAGCCAGCACGCCACCGATCAGCGCGCCGAGATAGGGGATGAAAGTGACCAGGCCGGCGATAAAGCCGACGACAAGGCCGAAATTCAGCCCGACGATCATCAGCGCCACCGCGTAATAGGTACCGAGGATCAGGCAGACCAGCCCCATGCCGCGCACGAAAGCGGCCATCGTTTCATCGATTTCGGCGGCGAGGCGGCGAATGGTGGGGGCGTGTTCGCGGGGCAGAAGCTCATCGATGCGGGCGATCATGCGGTCCCAGTCGAGCAGCATGTAGACCGAAACCACTGGCACGATCACCAGCAGGACGACGACGTTGATTAGCGACAGCGCCGAGCCCAGCAAGGTTTCGGCCACCTGCGGGGCTCGTTCACGGATCGACTCTCCGATTGAGACGAGGGTTTGCCGGATCGTCGAACCTTCCTCGAGTAGTTCCGGAAACCGTTCGCCAAGGAAGGCCTGGAACCGATTGGTCAGTTGCGGCAGCGTATCGATCAGCCCGGCGGTCTGCGAGATGAGGGTCGGTACGATCAGCAGGGTGACCAGCGCGAAAGTCAGGATCGCGGCAATGGTGATGATCGCGGTGGCGGCGGCCCGGCTGAGTCCGGCGCGTTCGAGCCGGTCGGCCAGCGGATCGATCATGTAGGCGATGGCGCTGCCGATCACGAAGGGCAGCAGTACATCGCCGAGCAGCCAGAGCATCAGGGCGAAGACCGCCGCCGCGATGCCCCAGTATTTCAGCTGTTCATTCACCGGTAGCGACATGGCGCGGCCCTTGCTGGATTTACCTCCCTTCACATCGCCCAAGGGGCGCGGGCTTGCAAGGGGTGGCGCAAAGATGAGCAGTTTGGGGGACGTCGCTTGACTTCGTTTCACGCGGAAGTGTTCCATGCGCGCAATAAACAGGAGAGCCTTGGATGCGCACAGAATTCGACAGCGAACTCGAAGACCGGCTGACCCGCTACGCGGCCATTGATAGCCAGAGCGATGCGGATTCGCCGAGCGCGCCTAGCACTGAACGGCAGCTCGACATGTCGCGGCTGCTGGTGTCCGAACTGGAAGCGATGGGCGCCGAAGAGGTGGAGCTGACCGATTATGGCGTGGTGCTGGCCAGCGTGCCCGCGACGGTGGATCACGCGGTGCCGGTCATCGGCTTTGCGGCCCATGTGGACACGGCTCCGGCGTATAATGCGACGGGGGTGAAACCGGTGGTGCATCGCGGCTATAACGGCGGCGAAATCGCCTTTGCGGATGCGCCGGATCTTGTTCTTTCGCCCGAGGTCTCGCCCTATCTGGGCGAAAAGCAGGGCGAGGATATCATCACCGCGAGTGGCACGACGCTTTTGGGCGGGGATGACAAGGCCGGGGTGGCGATCATCATGACCATGGCGCGGCATCTCTTGGAAAACCGCAACATCCCGCACGGCAAGCTGCGGCTGGCTTTCACCCCGGACGAGGAGATCGGCCGCGGCGTGGACGCGCGGCTCCCGGCCGATCTGGGCGCGGATTTTGCCTATACGTTGGATGGATCGAAACCGGGTGAAGTGGAATTCGAGAGCTTTTCCGCCGATGCGGCGCTGGTGCGCGTGAGCGGCGTGGCCGCGCACCCTGGCTGGGCCAAGGACAAGCTGGTGAACGCGCTGCATCTGGCCTCGAAGATCGTGATGACCCTGCCGCATGTGACGCTGACGCCCGAGACGACCTCGGGGCGCGAAGGGTTCATCCATCTGGCCGAGATGCGTGGCCGGGCGGCAGAGGTCGAATTGCAGTTCTTCTTGCGCGATTTCGAACTGGAGGGGCTCTCCGAGAAGGGAGCTTTGTTGCAGGAGGTCTGCGTCGCCGTCGCCAAGGGCGAGCCCCGGGCGCGGATTACCTGTGAGATCACGCCGCAGTATCGCAACATGCGCTACTGGCTGGAAAAGGACATGACGCCGGTGGAGCTGGCCCGCGAGGCGGTACGGGCGGCGGGTATGGAGGTGGTGTCGGTCCCGATCCGCGGCGGCACGGATGGCTCGCGCCTGACCGAGCTGGGTATTCCGACGCCGAATATCTTTACAGGCATGCAGGAAATTCACGGGCCGTTGGAATGGATCAGCGTGCAGGACATGGCCCGGGCGACGCAGACCTGCCTGAACCTTGTCGGTCTGGCGGCGCGGAAAGCGTAAGGGCCGGATCGTGCCGAAAGCGAGGAGGGGGCTGTCTGCCCCCGTGCCTGACGGCACTCCCCCGAGGATATTTGAGACCCAAAGAAGACTGAATCAGAGCGTTTTCGCGTAGTCGATGAGCTGGTCAGCGACGATGTTCCAACCCTCGATGAAACCCATCTTTTCGTGCTGTTCGCGGGCCTCGGCGCTGCGATGGCGGGCGGTGGCGGTATAGAGCGTGCCGCCTTCGTCATCGTGTTCAAGCTCGATGATTGCGGTCAGGAAGGGCTCGGGCGCTGGTTTCCAGCCTTCGGTATAGGCATCGGTGAAGACGAGGCGGCGGTGTTTGTCGATCTCGAGGTAGACGCCGCGGTTTTCCATCACGTTGCCTTCGACCTCGAAGGTGGTGTCGAAACGGCCGCCGGGGCGCAGGTCGATGTCGCAGGCGGTGACCCGATGGGGCCGGGGGACGAAGAACTGCTTGATATGCTCGGGCGTCGTCCAGCAGGCCCAGACCGTTTCTGGCGCGACGGGCAGGGTCCGGGTGAAGGTGAGATCGGTTTCGGGATCGAAATCCATTTGGCTGTTCCTTGTCGGTTTGGGGGAAAGCTAGCGCTTTGCGGCCTTTCCGCCAGCAGACAGAAGTATCGGTGGGTGTTCCTGTGGGCCTTTGGTTTCCGGGAAAGCGCGGCGCGATCGTTCGGACCGGCTTGTCTCGCTGCGTGCAAATGCCTAGACCCTGTGAAAACCGTTTCGATTTGGAGCCGACATGCGCCTGAGCCGCTATTTCCTGCCCGTTCTCAAAGAAAACCCTGCCGAAGCGCAGATTGTCAGCCACCGTTTGATGTTGCGGGCGGGGATGATCAAGCAGGCGCAGGCGGGGATCTATTCCTGGTTGCCGCTGGGCTTCAAGGTGCTGCGCAAGATCGAGAATATCGTGCATGAGGAACAGCAGCGTGCGGGACATATCCCGCTGTTGATGCCGACCATGCAATCGGCCGATCTGTGGCGTGAATCCGGTCGTTATGACGATTATGGCGAAGAGATGCTGCGCATCACCGACCGTCACGGGCGCGACATGCTGTTCGGGCCGACGAACGAGGAGCTGATCACCGATATCTTCCGCAGCCATGTATCGAGCTACAAGGACCTGCCCCTGACGCTCTACCAGATCCAGTGGAAATTCCGCGACGAGATCCGGCCGCGTTTCGGCGTGATGCGGGGGCGCGAGTTCCTGATGAAGGACGGCTATAACTTTGACATGGATTACGAGGCGGCGATGCGCGCCTATGACCGTCACATGGTCAGCTACCTGCGTACCTATGAGCGGATGGGCCTGAAGGCGATCCCAATGCGCGCGGACTCTGGCCCCATTGGCGGCGAGGACACGCATGAGTTCCTCGTGCTGGCGGAGACGGGCGAGAGCGAAGTTTTCTATGACAGCGCGATCACCGATCTCAAGCTGGGCGACCGGGAAGTCGATTTCGCGGATGCGGCGCAGTTGCGGGCGATCTGCGAGGAGTGGACGACGCCCTATGCGCGCACCGACGAGACCCATGACGAGGCCAGGTTCAACGAGATCCCGGAAGAGCGTCGCCGGTCGTCGCGGGGGATCGAAGTGGGGCAGATCTTTTACTTTGGCACCAAGTATTCCGAGCCGCTGGGCGCGAGCGTGCAGGATGCCGAGGGCAAGAAAGTCGACGTGCACATGGGGAGCCACGGCATCGGCGTCAGCCGTCTGCTGGGCGCGATCATCGAGGCGAGCCATGACGAGAACGGGATCATCTGGCCCGAGGGGGTCACGCCGTTCCACGTGGGAATCGTCAACCTCAAGCAGGGCGACGAAGCCGCCGACGCGGCCTGCGAGCAGATCTATGCGGCGCTGAACATGGTCGGGCTGGAACCGCTCTATGATGATCGCAAGGAGCGCGCGGGTGGCAAATTCGCCACCATGGACCTGATCGGGCTGCCCTGGCGGATCACGGTGGGGCCGCGCGGGCTTAAGAACGGGGTGGTCGAGCTGACCTCGCGGCGCAGCGGTGAAAGCGAAGAACTGCCGCCGGAGGATGCGGTCAAGAAACTGGCGGAAATCTATGCGCCGCACCTTGTGAAAGGCCTGTAAATCAGGGCGGATGCGAAATCTTGGACTGTCGGCGGGTCGTTTGGCCCGCCGTTTTCTTTTAGCGCGCGCACGATGCCGGACCGGGCGCGCTAATGCCACCCAAAGCAGGGTTCCGCATCCAATCCGTGTCCTGCAGTCCGGATTTTTTCTTATTTATCAACAGTCCGTTTTCACCATAGGCGGAACTTTTCCTATGCCTCCTGTGTTATGGTCCCGAAGCAAGGGATCAAAGTGGAGACCTGGTTATGAAACGGCCGCAGTATGTTATTGGTGCAAGTGTTACAGCAGGCGCGTTGGCGCTGGCCACATGGGCGTTCGCCGTGCCCTTGGGTGTCAGCGATCTGATTTCGCCCATGCTGGGAGAGAACAGCGGGATGCTTGGGGCGAACGCCTCTGTGATCGCGACCGACCCGATGATGGGTGACGATGTGCCGGAAGGGACGGTTCTGGTGTTTGGGGAGGACGGCACGCTCGACGCGGTGGTGTCCGATGACCGAACCCAAGCGATACAGGAAAACAACACCGCCCTGCACGAACTTTAAGACGCAAGACAAATCAGACATGGAAAGCCCGTTCACCCGATCGTGAGCGGGCTTGGTTCGTCTTGGGGCCTGATTGCCCTAACCTTGCAGTGTTGGGTGACACCCGTTCCGCCCCTAAGACGAGGACCTGTGCCATGAAAATTTTGACCTCCTGTTCAATCGCAATTTCTACCCTTGCCCTTGGCGTGTCGGCCTGTGCCGAGCCGGTGGCGCAGGGGGCCAAGAACGTCCCGGAGTTCGAGCCCGCCTTTGAGAACCAGACCCGGGCGCCCGCGATGCAAAGCGATATTGGCATTGCGGTCGAAACCGTGGCCTCTGGCCTGTCGCACCCCTGGGGTATTGCCGAACTGCCGGGTGGTGGTTTTCTGGTGACCGAGCGGGCGGGGCGCCTGCGCGTCATCAGCGCGGATGGCGAGTTGTTGGAAACAGCGGTTGAGGGCGTGCCGGAGGTGCATGCTGTCAAGCAGGGCGGTTTGCTCGACGTCGCGCTGGGACCGGATTTTGCCCGCGACCGGATGATCTATCTGACCTACTCCAAACCGGCGGGCGATGGAAAATCGGTGACAGCCGCCGCGCGGGGCGTGCTGAGTGAGGACATGACGCGACTGGAGGAGGTCGAGGATATCTTTGTTCAGGATCCGCCTTCTCCGACGCCGATGCATTACGGATCGCGTGTCGTGTTCGACGACGACGGCCACGTATTCATCACTACGGGCGAGCATTCCTCGATGGCCGAACGGGGGATGTCGCAGGATCTCTCTACCACCTACGGCAAGGTGATCCGTCTGAACCTCGATGGTAGCGTGCCGATGGACAACCCCTTTGCCTCGGAGGAAGCGGCGATTGACACGATCTGGTCCTACGGCCACCGCAACGTCCAAGGCGCCGCCTATCGCGATGGCGTTCTCTGGACGCTGGAACATGGACCTAAAGGTGGGGATGAGCTGAACAGGGCCAAGGCGGCCCTAAACTACGGCTGGCCCGTCGTCAGCTATGGCGAGACCTACGGCGGCGCACCGATTGGCGAAGGCATTCCCCGCGCGGAAGGCATGGAAGAACCTGTGTACTACTGGGATCCGGTGATCGCCCCCGGTGGTTTCGATTTCTATGATGGCCAGATGTTCGAGGCCTGGCAGGGCGATATCCTTGCCGGATCGCTCAGCCCCGGTGGTCTGGTGCGGCTGAAGCTGGACGGTGACGGTATGGTTACCGGCGAAGAGCGTCTGGTCGAGGGTCAGGGCCGCATCCGCGATGTCGAAGTCACCTCGGACGGGTCGGTTCTGCTCTTGGTGGACGAGGCGAACGGGGCGGTTCTTCGCCTGACTCCGCAGGATTGATTTCCCGGGTCGGGGATCGGCTTGACGCTGGCTGTGGCCCGGCGCAATGTCCGCCCGACCCGGAAATCGGAGCACGACTTGCCTAAAACTCCCCCGCCCTTTGCGGCCTTCGAATGGCTTATTGCCTGGCGTTACCTGAGAGCGCGTCGCGCCGAGGGCGGCGTCAGCGTGATGACATGGATCAGTCTGATCGGAATCACGCTCGCGGTCTTCGCGCTGATCGCCACCCTTGCCGTAAGGTCTGGATTCCGCTCGGAATTCGTGGGCACGATCCTTGGCGCCAATGCCCATGTGACGGTTTATTCGACCGGCGAGGTCGACCCGCTAGGCAATGTGAACCGCACGATTGCCGATTACCCGGCGATGGCCGAGGCGGTCGCGCAGGTGCCCGGTGTGACGCGGGTTGCACCGCTGATACGGGGGCAGGTGCTGCTGAGCGCGCAAGGCGAAAGCACCGGGGTCGAGGCCTTTGGCATCGCCGCAGAAGATCTCAGATCGCTGCCTGGTATCGCGCAGGCGGAGCAATCCGCCGGCGACCTGTCGCGCTTTGACGAGGGCATTGCCATCGGGTCCGAAGTGGCGCGGATCATCGGGGTTTCGGTCGGCGACCGGGTCAAGCTGACCTCGCCCGACGGGTTGCAGACCGCGATGGGATCCAGCCCGCGCGTTAACGCCTATGAGGTGGTCTATGTCTTTACCGCCGGGCGCTATGACATTGACCGGACGAGGATCTATATGCCCTTTGCCGAGGCGCAGGCCTTTTTCAACCGCGAGGGCGTGGCGGATGAGCTTGAAGTGATGGTCGACAACCCGGAAACGGTAGACCAGCTGGTGCCGCAACTGTTCCGGGCCGCCGGAGATCAGGCGCTGATCTGGACGTGGCGCGATGCTTCGGGCAGCTTTTTGCGCGCGCTCGAGGTCGAGGACAACGTGATGTTCATCATCCTGTCGATCCTCGTGCTGATTGCGACCATGAACATCGTCTCGGGACTGATCATGCTGGTCAAGAACAAGGGCCGTGACATCGGTATCCTGCGCACCATCGGCCTGAGCGAAGGCTCGGTGCTGCGGGTGTTCTTTATCTGCGGTGCCTTTACCGGGCTGATCGGCACGGCGATGGGCGTGCTTCTGGGCTGTCTCTTTGCGCTTTACATCGACCCGATCTTTTCCTTCGTGAATTATGCGATGGGCGGCGGTGTCTGGGATCCGTCGATCCGGGGGATCTATGCGCTTCCGGCAGAGCTGCACCTGTCGGACGTTTTGTCGGCGGTGGCCCTGTCGCTGGGGCTTTCCTTTTTCGTGACCTATTTCCCGGCCCGCCGCGCGGCCCGTATGAACCCGGTGGAGGCGCTGCGCTATGAGTGATGTTGCGCTGGATCTGGGCGGAATCTCAAAGACCTACAACAAGGGCCTGCCGGGCGAGGTGCGGGTGCTCGACAACATCGATCTGAGCGTCGGCAAGGGCGAGATCGTTGCCCTTGTCGCGCCCTCGGGGGCGGGAAAGTCGACCCTTTTGCATATCGCGGGGCTGCTGGATACGCCCGATACGGGAAGGGTTCGGATTGCCGGTCAGGACATGACCGGCGAGGGTGACGCGGTGCGCACGCAGGTACGGCGGCGCGATGTCGGGTTCATCTACCAGTTTCACCACTTGCTGCCCGAGTTCACGGCGGCGGAAAACGTTACCCTGCCGCAACTGGCGAACGGTGTGGACAGGAGCGCGGCGGTAGCACGAGCCACGGAATTGCTCACCCGTGTCGGCGTCGGCCCGCGTGCAAGCCATCGTCCGGCGGCGCTGTCGGGGGGCGAACAGCAGCGGGTCGCCTTTTGCCGCGCCATGGCCAATGGCCCGCGTCTTTTGCTGGCGGATGAGCCGACCGGCAACCTTGACCCAGCAACGTCCGAGACCGTGTTCGGGGCGCTGATTGATCTGGTGCGTACCACCGAAATGGCGGCGCTGATCGCGACTCATAACCTTGACCTTGCCGCGCGGATGGACCGGGTCATCCACCTGACCGATGGTCAGCTCATATGATCGAGGTTTCGCTGAAGGAAATCGGTGAGGCCACGCAGGCGGCGCTGGAAAGCCACGGGGCCGCGCCATGGGTTGCGGCCGAAGTGACGGCCGCCGTGGTCGAGGCCGAGGCTGTCGGGAACCGGATCTGCGGGCTTTATTACCTTGAAAGCTATTGCAAACAGCTTGTCTCGGGCCGGGTCGAAGGCGATGTCGAGCCTGCAGTCGACCGCCCGCGCCCCGGATTTGTCCGCGTCGACGGGCGCATGGGGTTTGCGCAACCGGCCTTTGCGCGCGGCCTGCCCGAGGCCGTGGCGGCGGCGCGTGAAAACGGCACCGCGTCGCTTGCGGTAGGGCATACGCATACCTGCACCTCGCTTGGCTTTTTCACGGGGCAGATCGCGCGGGCGGGGTTGATCGGGATCGGGTTCACCAATGCCTCGCCCATCGTTGCGCCGCCGGGCGGACGGTCGCGGGTGATCGGTACCAACCCGATCGCCTTTTCCGTGCCGGACGGGCAGGGCGGTGTTGCCATGCAGTTCGACCAGTCCACCACTACCGTCGCGCTGGGCAAGATCACCATGGCCAAGGCGGCGGGTGAACCCATCCCCGAAGGCTGGGCGCTTGACGCCGAGGGCCGTCCGACCACCGACCCAGAGGCCGCGCTGGGCGGGACGCTGGTGTCGATGGGCGGCTACAAGGGCTGGGGCTTTGGCGTGATGGCGGAATTGCTGGCCGCGGGCATGACGGGCGGCGTCAATTCGCTCGACGTCAAACCGCTGAAGGCGCCCGACGGGCCGCCGCATGATCTGGGCCAGTTCTACCTGCTGATCGATCCAGGCTGCACAGATACCTTCGGTGCGCGTTTCGCGGCACTGGCCGAGGCTGTTGCCGCCGAAGAGGGCGGGCGGCTGCCGGGGCAGGGCAAGCGGCACGCCGATCCGGTGGCGCTGGACGAAACGCTTTGGGCACAGGTGGGCGAACTCGCCGCGCCCAAGGCATAAGCGGCACAGTTTTTGCCCGGGCCACTTGCCGAACGGCGCGCGCTCCGGCAGACTCGCCATGTGGGTTGAGAGGATAAAAGCCAATGATCGCCAAAGCTTTGTGGAGCCTGCCGGCCTTGTTCATCGCGGCGGCCTGTGCCGTCGACGTGATGCCCGGCCCCGATGAGGGAGAGATGCTTTTCGCGCGGAATTGCTCGGGATGTCATACCGCTACGGCGACTGGTATGCGGTTGAATGACGGCACCGTGGCCCCGGACCTGACGCGCATATCCGAGCGCAACGATGGCGTTTTCCCGCGTGCGCATGTGCTTTCCCAGATTGACGGCTATGGCCGTGGCAAGGCGGCCAGCGTCATGCCCGAATTCGGCGACCTTCTCGAAGGCGAGCTGGTGCCCGTCGAGGTCGAAGGCACGATGACGCCGACGCCACGCCCGCTGGCGGCGCTCATGACTTATCTGGAAAGCATCCAGGTCGGCACCGAAGGCTGATCACGAACATATCCCTCTGAGCTCGGCCCCGCGCCATGGCAAAAGGACGTCCCTTTCGCGCTGGCGGTTCTGGGGAAGGTCGGTCACCGGAAAGGCCCCGCGCAGCATGTCATGCAGCCGTTTCGTGCGGGCTGCGGCAGGGTCGAGCGCGCGGCAGCAGATGTATTCCTCGACAATCGCGCCCTGCTGTTCATAGCCGTATTGCAGAAAGTCCGGCGCGCCCTCGAGTTCAAACAGATAGGGGTCTTTCATATACCCGTGCTCGGCCGCGGCGCGCAGCGGCGAATAGCCGGTTTTCTGTCGGTTCTGCCATTGCCAGACATGGGTCAGCTCGTGCCCCAGCAGCATCGCGGCGGTTAGGTTGAGCAGCTCCGGATACTCGGACAGGAAATCCTCGGAAAACCATTCGCGCACGAAATAAACCTTGTTGAACAAGGTCATGGCTGCTGGCTTTGCGGTCACGATCCCCTCTTTCACAGGCGGTAGAATGCGTTCTCGGCAGGTGGTGCGGGGCCGTGCCTTTCTGTGAAAGGTGACCGCGGCGAGCGGCGCGCCCTCGACCAGCCGGACCTTGTCGACGTTGAGTTCTTCGCCATGCAGAGACGTAGCAAAGGCAAGCTCGGCCCTGGTCAGGGGACGACCGCAACCCGCAACAAGCAGGGCCAGACACAGGCTGATCCGGATCAGCATCCAGGCTCAGCCGGCGTAAAAGGAGGCGGTCGCCGTCGAGACCAGCTTGCCGCTTTCCTCATCGCTCATCTCGGCGCGGGTAAAGGTCATCGCCTTGCCCGCCCGAACCACAAACGCGCGGCAGAGGATTGCATTGCCGGACGCCGGGCGCAGGAATTGCGTGCTGAGATCGGTCGTGGCGAAGGGGCGGAATTCGCCCGCATGGGCCAGAGCCGCGAGCACCATCACCGTATCGGCCAGCGCGGCCATGGCCTGCCCGGAAACGATCCCGCCGACGCGGATCAGATGCTGGCCCACAGGCATACGGACCAGCGCGTGTTCCTTGTCGATGGACAGCACCTCGGGTTGCAGGGCAAGCACCCATTCGGCGAAGTTTTCATCGAGAATTTTCTGCGCGTCCGCTGGCGTCATCCTGCTCTCCTGGCTGGTCTTTTTGCAAACCTAGCGGGGGTTTGTGGGCCTGTCGACTGGCGACAGATCAATCACTTGCGAGTGCTTCGCTGATGGCTTTGGGATCGACTGGCGCGATCGGTGCCGCGATGCTCTGCGCGGCGATTGGCTGGGCCTTGGTGACATCTGGCCGGGCGGGTTGTTCTGCGGCTGGCGGGGGCACCGTTGCGGCCACCTCAGGACGCCGGGAGACTGCCCTTGCGCTCGCGCTCGGCGGTCGCTGCGCGCTCAGGTCCGTTTGCGCGGCGGGTGTGACACTGGCGGCGGCTTCCGTGGGGAGGGGGAGTGCATCCGGGGTCACGATGATGCCTTTTTCCTCAAGCTCCATGCGCAGGATTTCGTCCTGATGCGCCTCTTGGCAGGCGCGGACCTCTTCGAAGGCGCGCCGTGAGCCGCGCAGGGTGAATTTGCCCAGCTGGGTATCGCCATACGACCATGTCATACCCGCTTCGCGCTGAAATTCATCGACAAAGGTTTCGGAGCGGTCCATCGAGGCGTCGATCAAGATGTTCAAACCCGGCGTGCCGTCCATGTAGACCCCCAGCATGTCGAGCGTCCACGGCGGCTGATCCCCGAAGACGAGCGAGATCGGGTAGCGCGAGTTCTGTTCAATCGATTCCCAGCGCCCGTCGAGCACGGTGATATCCAGCGCGGGCACGTCTTCGTAAGTGTCGAACCCGATAAAGAAATCGGTATCGTCAAAGCGCGCGAAAGCGAGGCAACCACGGGTCGCCGGGTAAAAGCCCACGTCCCAGTCGTCTATCAACGCCCAGCGGATGGGATCGGCCATGGCCGGAAATGAGATCAGAACAAGCGCCATACCGACGACGCCGCGCAGAAAACAGGTCATCCGACCCTCGCAACACAACAACAGGGAAAAGTATAGAGGGACGATAGGTTAAGGCGAAGTAGAGAAGCCGTGCGTGAAATGAGGAGGTTCGGCGGAATTTCCAGGATTATGTATCTAATTCAATGGCATGTGGAGAAAACGGGGTTGGTCGAAGGTCGATCATAAAGAGTTTTGGGTGTAAACGGTGCGTGGCCTTTGCGGGGTATTGTTTCTGATCTGGGAATGGTCAGGCGTGCTGCACTTGCAGCATTTGGGCTTTCTCAAGCCCGGTGACATCCGTGCAGCACCTGTGCACCCCCTGTACACCGCCGCAGTGCGGCATGGCGCGTCAGGCAGGGTCGGTCGGGATCTGCGCCGTCCAGTGTTCGCCCATCGCGACGATGCAGGATGTGCCGTGCGCATAGGTGACCACCAGCGTCCAGTCGCCCTGAGCGTCTGTCCAGACCTCCATCACCTGTTCCGGGTCACGGATGCCCGAGGCCGTCCGGCTGGCGCCGAACTGGCCGGTCAGTTTCTCATGCATCGCGGGGGTCGGCTCGCAGATCGCCTCGGCAATGGGAGATACCGCGGAGGCCGGGGTGGCGAGGAGGGCAAGCAGGAGGAGGGCACGTTTTGTCATGCCCCGAAGTGTAACGGTTATGTGACGGTCTGTATATACAAACGGTATACGTTTGCGTGAGGGCCGCGGAGAACGTATTCCCCGAGGATCGTTTGATTAGGTTGCTTTTCGGTTAGCGGCAATGTTCCGCCCGGACGCAGGCCGGGCTGCTTCTTACGAGAAGTCCCAAACCAAATGGAAAGCTAGTCTTCTGGATAGAGCACACGGAAACGAACTAACTCGTCCAGTTCTTTGAGGAAATATGGTTCTTTCAAACTTTGTTGAGAGTCTGAAGAGATGTGCTTCCAGTCTTCGAATTGATTTTGAATAGAATAACTGGGCGCTCTATAAATAATGTCTCCTGACATAGACTGATTTTCTATAGTAACCCGCCGATCGTCTTCAGCTCCTGTTGGGTCATAGTAAAATTCAATAATTCCCGCATCCTTAAATTCAGGGATGTGCCTAATATTGCCACTTTTCTCCGTATCTATTATTATCGAACTTGGTAGAAGAGTTTCGGAATCAAATGTAACTAACGTGCTGTCCATTGCAGCCATGGTACCAGTTGAGGTGCTGGAAGAACCGTTCTTTGGCACCTTTCTGATCTTCATTCCATCCTTCCCTCCTTTTTCTAAAATCTCCTCCCATTCATAGGGTTGCAAAATGTCGGATTTTGACAGATCAGCGATCATGCTGGAGAAAGCGTCAATGGATTCGATTTGGCTACCGGGAGGCGAGCTTTGGCTTCCGCCGGCTTTTGCAACTCGTTGATTTATTATTTTGTTTAGAAGCTTCTCAGTAAGTACCCTCTTTACGTGATAGCAATTTTTGTGATCCTCAATAACGTTGGGCGACATAAATAGGCCGATAGGTTCGGGGGAAACGTCATCCGAAACAGAAAATACAGAGCAATCATTGGGAGAAAACGCAAAAGTTTCGGGGGGTTGTAATTGTATGGCTATCAAATGTAGAGACGTTTCTTCGCTTAAGTTCAAGAGCTCTTGGGTTGCGATGAATTCACTATCTTCGCTTGAGAAGCTTTCGGCTTCCAAAATACCTAATAGAGCAATGAGTGAAGAGTTCGATAGTACTACAAACGACTCTCCGTTTACGGAAATGTTCCTACTATCCCAGCAAGACGATTCTTCTAATAAGTTGCTCCCAAATGGCTTGACGCATTCAGCTGCCGCCACGCTTCCAGAAAGATATAGTGCAGAACAGAATGCGAGCTTACAGCTAAGTGAAAGCTTAGCTGGAATACATTGCCGTATCTGTGTCGCTCTTTCCGTTGACCACCATTTGGATTTCAAGGTATGCCAGTCCATTTTTGCAGTTTTCCAAGTTTTGCGGATAATCGCATACAGCTTCTACAATATTCTCATAGCGTATCTTTTTGTTTGAAATATCAGCTTTTCCTTTGCCCGTGGGCACACTGAACGCGTATCCCTCAACAGTTAAGCCATTATCTTGGTTGAAGTGGGGTACAATTCGCAAGGAGCTAGGCTCTGAGAATGTGCTTCCAGATCCACTTAAAACTAAAGAGTTATTCTCAATGCTGGCCGAGAAGGAAAAGGAATTTTGTTGGATGCTTAGAAGCTGCGAACTAATTTCATTGTAATCTCTACCTATCTCATAATTCTTGAAGCCAAAGAAACCAGTGACGACTAAAAGCAGAAAATTGAGAAAAAGTGATGGTTTCAGTAGTAATTTTTTATCCATGCGGCTTGCTCCATACAGGATTGAGTGACCCGCAACTTCGAATAGTATAAAAGATTTTATAATAAGTGAAGATCTTATTGGCGCGGTGTCGCCGCTCTCACTCAAACATCCAGCTCCTCAACAAACTTCGCGTTCTCCTGAATATACTGAAAGCGTAATTCCGGCTTTTTGCCCATGAGCCGTTCGACGAGGTCTCCGGTTTCGCCGGGTTCGTCTTCGTCGATGGTCACGCGGATCAACTTGCGGGAGTTCGGGTCCATCGTGGTTTCCTTGAGGTCCTTGGCGTCCATTTCGCCAAGACCCTTGAAGCGGGAAACGTCGATCTTGCCCTTGCCGCCGAGGCCTTTGGCGAGCCATGCCTCTTTCTCGGACTCGTCGATGCAATAGACGCGCTTGGCGCCTTGGGTCAGGCGGAAAAGCGGCGGGCAGGCGAGGTAGAGGTGGCCTGCGTCGATCATCGGGCGCATCTGGGTAAAGAAGAAGGTCATCAGCAGCGAGGCGATATGCGCGCCGTCGACATCGGCGTCGGTCATGATGATGATCTTGTCATAGCGCAGGTCGTCGAGGTTGAAGCGGGTGCCAAGCCCTACGCCAAGCGCCTGTGACAGATCGGAAATCTCGGCGTTGGAGCCGAGTTTCGACGAGGCCGCGCCGAGCACGTTGAGGATTTTGCCGCGCAGGGGCAGCAGGGCTTGTGTCTTGCGGTCGCGGGCCATCTTGGCGGAGCCGCCCGCCGAGTCGCCCTCGACGATGAAAAGCTCGGTGCCGTCGCGGGCGGTGGCGGAGCAGTCGACCAGCTTGCCGGGCAGGCGGAGCTTTTTGGTTGCGGTCTTGCGGGCGGTTTCCTTTTCCTGACGGCGGCGCAGGCGTTCCTCGGCACGCAGCACGAGAAAGTCGAGGATGGCGCCCGCGGATTTGGTGTCGGCGGCGAGCCAGTTGTCGAAATGGTCGCGCACGGAGTTCTCGACAAGGCGCTGCGCCTCGGTCGTGGCGAGACGGTCCTTGGTCTGGCCGACGAATTCCGGTTCTCGGATGAAACAGGAGACCAGTGCGCAGCCCCCCGTTACGAGGTCTTCGCGGGTGATCGAGGCGGCCTTGCGGTTCGAGATCAGCTCGCCATAGGCGCGGATGCCCTTGAGGATGGCGGCCCAGAAGCCGGCCTCATGGGTGCCGCCCTCGGGCGTGGGGACGGTGTTACAGTAGGACTGGATGAAACCGTCGCGCGAGGGTGTCCAGTTGATCGCCCATTCGACCTTGCCGGGCGTGTTGAACTTTTCCTTGAAGTCGACGGTGCCGGCAAAGGGACGTTCGGCATAGGTGGAGGAACTGCCCAGCGTTTCGGTCAGGTAGTCAGCGAGGCCGCCGGGAAAGTGGAAAGTTGCCTCGGTCGGGGTTTCACCGTCGTCGATGGCGGTTTTCCAGCGGATTTCGACGCCTGAAAACAGATAGGCCTTTGAGCGGATCGATTTGAATAGCCGCGCGGGCTTGAATCGATGTGAGCCGAAAATCTCTTCGTCCGCGTGGAAGGTGACGGTGGTGCCGCGCCGGTTGGGCGCTGCGCCGACCTGTTCGACCGGGCCAAGGGGAATGCCGCGAGAGAAGCGCTGTTCGTATAGCTGGCGGTCGCGGGCGACCTGCACCACCATCGAATCGCTGAGTGCGTTCACCACCGAGGCGCCGACCCCGTGCAGACCGCCGGAGGTCTCGTACGCTTTGCCGGAAAACTTGCCGCCCGCGTGGAGCGTGCAGAGGATCACCTCGAGCGCGGATTTGCCGGGGAACTTGGGGTGCGGGTCGATCGGGATGCCGCGACCGTTGTCGCGGATGGTGACCGAATAATCGCTGTGCAGTTCAACCTCGATCCGGTTGGCATGTCCGGCGACGGCCTCGTCCATGGAGTTATCGAGCACCTCGGCCACAAGATGGTGTAGCGCGCGTTCATCGGTACCCCCGATATACATGCCCGGGCGTTTGCGGACCGGTTCGAGACCTTCGAGAACTTCGATGGAAGAGGCGTCGTACTCGGTGGGCTCGGCCCCGGAGAGGAGATCATTCATGCGGCTGCTCTTTTGTTGGTTGGGCGGCAGTATGTCAGAGCCGGAAGGGTGGGGGAAGGCGAATCCGGGATCGGGCCGTTCGAGATTCAGAGAATTTGACCCATGTGACCGGAGGGTGCCATTGGGTGGCTGTTGAGCGGCGGCAGTCACTGGGAGGATAGCCCAATGATGGGCCGAATCGCGGGCGGGTTCGCCCGACCTGTTCCGGGCATATCACGGGCAGATCGGTCGAAAATCCTCGCCATCGCATTCTATTGCAGAACAGCCGGGAGCCTTCGGCGTGACAGCCGCAGGTTGCAGAGAGAGAAAGGCCCGCGCGGATGCTATGGAAATTGTCGAAACCTGCGGATCAGGGTCAAATCTATCTGTCAGGCCATTTTTTTCTGGAAAGAAGCCGTCTGACGAGTCACCGTAAAGGTGATTGAATAAAATTTTTCACCTCTGTTGCAGAATGTTCGAGTTTGTTGCGAGGATTGAATGAATAAGACTACCCAAGGATCGTCGCCGCAAAAACGAGACTGGTCGAAGATAATTTTTCTAACCATCGCGGGGTTTCTCCTGCTGTTTGGTTCGTTCTGCTACGGAATCCTCGCGATCCGGATGAACCTGCAACCCTGGCCGCTGATGCTGCGCGGGATCATCACGGTGAAGGAAGTGCTCGCGCCGAGCGACAAACTGCTGCAATCGACACGTGCGCCTTCGGACACCCCGATCGATTTTCCGCTGCCGGATCAGGTCGCGCCGGGGCTGGTTGCGGTCGCGGGGGATTACAAGACCCGCCATACCGAGGTGAAGGTGATGGACCGCGAGGGTCGCGTGATCCATTCATGGAAGCCGAACTGGCAGGAAATCTGGCCCGGTGACGAGGGCGATTTTTCTCCCCGGCCCGCCGACAGCATCTATTTGCACGGGGTGATGATCCTCCCGGATGGATCGCTGGTTGCGAACTTCGAGCATTACAGCACATTCCGGCTTGATGTCTGCGGCAACCTGATGTGGAAGCTCGACAACCTTGGGCACCATTCGGTCAATTACGCGCCCGACGGGACGATCTGGGCCTCGGCTGAAAGACGGCCGCAGGAAGGTGTTCTGCCCTATCCGATGCACGCGGCGAACCTGCGCGACTGGACCATGCAGAACATCAGCATTGACGGCGAGATCCTGCGCACGATCCCGGTGATCGACGTGTTGTTGAACAGCGATTACGAAGGCCTGCTATACGTATCGGACAGGGCTAATCCCGGCGACGGGGTCTGGGGTGATACGTTGCATCTGAACGACATAGATACCTTTCCCGAAGGCATGGAGTCGGAGATATTCGAGACCGGCGATGTCATGTTCTCGCTGCGCAATATCTCGGGGATCTTCGTGATGGACCCGGACACCCTGGCATTGAAATACGTGAATGTCGGCCAGGTAATGCGCCAGCACGATCCCGATTTTGTCGACGGCGACTGGATTTCGGTGTTCGACAACCGGACCTTCAGCATGGATGCGCAGGAGCCGGGCACGGGCAGCCGTATCATCGAGTTTAACGCGGTGACCGGGGAGCGGCGCGTGGTGATCGACGGAGCCGACCCGGAAACGGAATTTTTCAGCCAGATCATGAGCGTCCATCAGCCCCTGCCAAATGGCAATACGCTGATCGTCGTTTCGGATGATGGCCGCTTGGTGGAATATACCCCCGACAGGAAACTAGCCTGGCGCTACGAGAACCAGACCGAAGAAGGACTGCTTCGGATTTACTGGGCCGAAGTACTACCCCCAGAACTTGACGAAAATTTTTTCAGAGAGGCTGAACTGACATGCAACGGAAATTGATGACCTTCGCTCTGGCTTTGAGCATTCTGAACGCGGCGGGCCCCGCCCATGCCTATATCGGACCGGGTGCCGGTCTGGGTGCCATTGCCCTGACCATCGCGCTGGCCGTGGGTGTGGTGCTGCTGGTGGTCGGGTTCGTGTGGTACCCGGTCAAGCGGATGATGAAATCGCGCAAGTCCGACACGCCGACAGTACCCAGCCGCGATAGCTGAACTTGATCGGTCCTGTACTTGTCTGCCTTGTTGCCGTGGTCGGATTTGGCCTCGGCATATGGAAAACGCGTCTTGTTGCCTCGTCGCAGGGCGTCTTTGCGGCGATCTCTGCCGGGATCGCGGCCATGTTCGACCCCGCCCTGTCGGATGAGGAAAAGGAGGCCAGTATCCGGCGCACCGGGCTGGACCTGATCAAAAAGACCGGCGGTCTGGCACTGCGACTGATCCTGTCGCTGCTGGCGGCGGCGGTGCCGATCTATCTGGCCGACTGGCTGGGGCTGGTGCCGCTTGAGGCGTCAATGGACATGATGCTGAGCTGGGAGTTCATTGTCATCGTGTCGGTCGTGGCGATTGCGGTCGGGTCGATCCTGTCGCGACTGCTGGGCGGCAAGAAAGAGGCCGAGCCGAGCGAAGGCTACAGCGCGGGCGACCAGATGGTGCATACGCTTGCCTTTGCTTCACCGGGTTTGATGCGGCGGCTGGCGGCGAGCGATGACAGCCTGTTTTCCGGCAAGGTGGCGGGGGTGAAACCGGCGGGGCCGATATTCATCACCTCGCTGGCGCGGGGCGGGACGACGGCGCTGCTGAACGCGCTGCACGACCTGCCGAACGTGGCCACGCATCGCTATGCGGATATGCCGTTTCTGACCGCGCCGCTCTTGTGGAGCAAACTTGGCGGGAACCGTTCGGTCGCCCGGCGCGAGCGGGCGCATGGGGACGGGATGGAGATTGATCTTGAGAGCCCCGAAGCCTTTGACGAGGTGCTTTGGCGGCTCTATTGGCCTGAGAAATACAATGGGAACAAGATCGCGCTTTGGCGTCCGGGGGATATCAAGGAAAAGGCGCGGGACGTGATGCGGCGGCACATGTCCAAGATCATCCTGCTGCGCAAGGGCGACAAGGCGGCGGGCGGCGATGTGCATTACGTGTCGAAAAACAACGCCAATATCGCGCGGCTGACGGTGATCCCCGAGATGTTTCCCGGCGCCGAGGTGATCGTGCCGCTGCGCCATCCGGTGACCCATGCGGCCTCGCTCCTCCGGCAGCACAAGAATTTCCTGACACGTCACGCGGAAGACCCGTTTTCGCGGCGCTACATGAATGACATCGGCCATCTTGAGTTCGGCGAGTTGATGCGTCCGATTGCCTTTGAGGGGTTTGCACCGGGGGGGCGCGAGTCAACGTCTCCCGATTACTGGTTGGCCTACTGGATCGCGGCCTTTCGCGAGATCCGGCAGAACGGGGAGGGGTGTCACCTCGTGGCGCAGGACGACCTGCGATCCAACCCGCAAGGAACGATGGACGCGCTTTGCGACCGGATCGGTCTGGATCACGGGGGCGTGGATTTTACGAAGTATTTTCGGCCCGGTGCGGATCTTGGCGACAGTTCCGTCTATTCTTCCGAGCTGCTGGCCGAGGCGCAGGCGCTTTATGAGGAGCTGAATGCGCGGGCGGTGCGGGCGTCGGTTGCGGTAGAGGCTTAGGCGCAGTCTTTAAGGGGCACAGACCGCTCGGTTTAACCGGACAGCTTTGCTGCCGATGACAGGAGTAACGTCTGTTCCCGCGATGGTGGTTTCGCGGGCTGACAATTCCACGACGACACCCTAACCTGCGCCGGAAGTCACATAATCCAAGAATAAATATGCTGATACACGTCGGGCAGGAGCGCACAGAAAGAATTAACCTGGTGCTTGCCGGTATGCTTGCGACGATTGCCGGGGCTTTGAACGCGGCTGGATTTCTTGCGGCGGGTGTGTTCACGGCGAACATGACCGGTAACGTGTCTGCCTTTGCGGATTATCTGGTGACCGGTGAATACGCCTTGGCGCTTTGGCCGGTGCCGTTGGTTGTCGCTTTTGTCCTGGGGGCTTATTCCGCTGCGGCCCTGATCTATCACGAACTGGCAAAGCGGGTTCACGGCGCATTCGCATGGGCGATCGTCGTGGAGGCATGTCTATTGATTGTGCTCTCCGCCGGACTGGCGGTCGCATCTGGCGGGGTGTCAGCTGCTCTCATGACCATTACGCTAAGTTTCGTTATGGGGTTTCAGAACGCGGTCACGACGCTGATCTCCGAGGCCCGGGTGCGCACGACGCATGTGTCTGGCATGGCGACCGATATCGGCATTGGACTGGCGTCGCTTTCCAGCGATGCCGAGGGCAGGCGTGAAGCGGCCGCACGGCTCAAACTTCACGCCCTCACGCTTTCGGCCTTTGCAGTTGGCGGCATCCTCGGAGCTATCGTGTTCAATTCGGTTGGTAACTGGTTTTTCGCGATTGGGGCCGGGGCGCTATTATTGATTGGCTTGCCCGAAATCGTGCGGGCGCGTCGGCTTGGCAGGGGCTGAATTTGAAGCTGTTTCGGCTTTGAGCGTCGTGTGCTTGAAGAAGCATGGCTGGGGAGCGGCCCGGTCTTTGCTGAAACCTGCGGGTTTAGGGCCTGGCGTTTGCGAATGGCAAACAGTCGATCTGCGACCTTGGAATCACGTACGATGTCTTTCGCAGATTTGCGAATGACAGGGTAACAGCCGCGCCGGTCGCGATGTTCAATCCGGCATCCACTCCCTCACGATTCCCGCGATCTCCTCCGCGTGGGTGTGGATCAGCCAGTGATCGGCGTCGGGGAGGTTTTTGCGGGTGAGGTCGGGGGCGAAATCCTCGAGGCCTTCGGTCGCGGCCGGCAAGAGAGCGCCGTCCTGTTCGCCCCAGATCAGCAGGTGGGGGCAGCGGACCATGAGCCGGTCGGTGGGAAATTCGGGCAGGTCGGTGATCGGCTCGCCCAGTTTGGCGAGGCGCAGGGGCGAGGCGCGGTACCAGTTGATCATGGTTTCGAGCCGTCCGTCGCGCGCCCATTCGGTCTTGTATTCCTCGGCCCGGTCGGGATCGACCCAGTTGGTACCCATGTGCCGGGTGAAGAAATCCATCATCTTTTCGAAGTTATTCTCGGCCAGCCGGATGTGGGAATCCGGGCGGCGGAGATAGCCGATATAGGATGAGGCCTCGGATTGCGCGCCGCCTGATGCCATCGCGCGTTGGAAGGGCACCGGGTGGACGCCATTGGCGATGATCAGGCGCGAGACGTGATCGGGGTAGAACATCGCCAGCCCATAGGCGACGGCTGCTCCCCAGTCATGGCCAAAGACGCTGACCGGCCCGCTGCCGTAATGGTCGATCAGCGCGACCATATCCTTGGTCAGGGCCGAGCCGGTGTACATCTCGACACCCTCGGGTGCCCAGCTCTGGCCATAGCCGCGCTGGTCGGGGGCGATCACGTGAAAACGGTCGGAAAGCTTGGGCGCAAGATCGCTCCACGCGCCGCCATATTCCGGAAAGCCGTGCAGGAGCAGCAGCTTGGGCAGGGACGGATCGCCCCAGTTACGGACAAAGAACGGGTGGCCATTAAGCTCGACGGTTTCCGATTGCATGTAAAATTCTCTCCCTTGTCGGGGCAGGTTAGAGCGGCTTGGCTGTGAGGGAAAGAGGTGGCCCGCCCAGGCAGGCCACCTGTCTGGGATCACTCGCCGGCGGGCAGGGTTTCGAAGCGCAGACCCTTGGCGGTGCGATCAGGAAAGCCCTTCCACTGGCTGTGCTCGTCGGTTGGCTTGCCCGTGTCGTCGAGCGCGACGACACCGTCATCCGACTGTTCCACGAGGTCGAAATATTCGGCCATCTGCTGATCGTCCTTGAGGTGGAGATCCATGAAGGCGGTGGCGAAATGCTGGGTGATGTTGTTCATGCGGTTGGTGTCCCAGACCGCGTCTGCATAATGCTCGAACGGGGCGAAACCGAGCGCCTCGTCGAATTCCCAGCTTTCCTCGGGGGCGGGCATTGGTGCTGCGGCATTGTGGTTCGCGCCAATGAAGGTCAGCAGGTGACGCGTGGTGCCGGTGGTGCCTTCGAAAATCTGGCGGATCGCCGGGTAGACGGACACGTCATCGACACTGCCGGCCATCAGAAGGAGCGGTTTCTCGAAGCCCTTGAGCCCTTCGGCATCCCAGAAGCCAGTGTTCATGCCCCAGGGTCCGATGGCGATCATCGCCTTGACGCGTGGGTCGATCAGGTCGGCATGGGTTTGTGACCCCGCGAGGTGGCGCGAGAGCAGCCCGTTCGGCGTACCCCAGCTGTATTCGGTGCTGGCCTGCGTGACGCCCGCGCCGCCAAAGATCATCGCTCCGTAGCCGCCCATCGAATAGCCGATGACCCCGGTGGTTTCGGCATCGGTGATCGCGCCGATGGGGCTGTCGAGGGCGGCCATCTGGTCGATTACGAACTTCTGGTCGATGGGGCGGTTCAGCAGGGTCGAACCAAAGGCGCCCTTATCGTCATAGGTGCTGTCCTTGTGGTCGATGGAGACCGCGACATAGCCCTTGGAGGCGAGGTTTTCGCCAAGGTGCGACATCAGGAAACGGTTGCCGGGATAGCCGTGGCTGATCACGACAAGCGGGAAGGTTTCCCCGCTGACCGGGGTGGCATCGCGGGCGGCGCGGCCATGGAGCGTGACCTCGGTCACGCCGTCGCGCAGGATCGCCTGATAAGTGCCGCCGGGCTCGGTGCCTTCCTCGGCCGGGTACCAGACCTCTACCGTCACGGGGCGGTCATAGGTCGGCTCGCTGCCCTCGGAGGTGTTCACGATGTCGATCTGGTCAGGATTGGTGAATTCCAGCGTTGTCACACCGATGGGCATGGCGCCATAGGCGGCAAGTGCAGGCGCGTCGGGGCGAATCCGGTCGATCCGGTTCTCGGCGTGGACGGTGCCGGCGGCGAGGCTGGCGGTCAGGGCGAGAGATGTCAGGGCAGTACGCATGTCGTCTCCGGTCTTGTGCATTCAGTTCGGGGGTTCATGGTACATGGTTAATGTGACGTGACCATAATAATCTTATCCACAGGCGGGATTTTCCGACATATTAGAACGCCCTCTGAGGGTGCTGGCGGCCCGGACGCGGGATCTCGATCGCCCGGTTCGTGGCCTCTTGCGGGGGGCGTGCAATACACATATTGCACAATTTATGAGCGTTCACATGACATATGGCGGCCATGCCAAGGCGATCCTGTTTCTGGGTCTGCCCCTTATCGGAGGTCATCTGGCGCAATATGCCATCGGGCTGACGGATACGGTGATGCTGGGCTGGTATTCGGTCGAGGCGCTGGCCGCGGTGACCCTGTCGCACAGCTATTTCTTTGTCTTTTTCATGCTCGGGTCGGGATTCGCGCTGGCGGTGATGCCGATGGTGGCGGCGGCTGCTGCGCGCGACGACGAGGTTTCGGTACGTCGGACGACCCGGATGGGGCTGTGGCTGAGCCTTGGCTTTGCGCTTTTGGTGATGCCGATCATGTGGAAGGCGAAGACCCTTCTGGGCCTGCTTGGGCAGACACCCGCAGTGGCCGAAGCCGGGGGCGAGTACCTGCGGATCGCCGGTTTCGGGCTGATCCCGGCGCTTTTGGTGATGGTGATCAAATCCTATCTCGCGGCGCTGGAGCGCACGCGGATCGTGCTTTGGATCACGGTTCTGGCGGCCATCAGCAATGCGCTGGCGAATTACATTCTGATCTTTGGCAATCTTGGCGCGCCGGAACTGGGCCTGCGCGGGGCGGCGATTGCCTCGGTTCTGACACAGAGCATTTCGTTGGTTGCCATCGTGTTCTACGCGATCCGGGCGCTGCCCGATCACAACCTGTTTCAGCGGCTGTGGCGGCCCGACTGGGAGATGTTCGGGCAGGTGTTCCGGCTGGGGTTGCCGATTGGCATGACCACGGTCTGTGAGGTCAGCCTGTTCGCGGCGTCCTCGGTGATGATGGGCTGGCTTGGCACGGTGACGCTGGCGGCGCATGGGATTGTCATCACCGTCGCGGCGGCGGCGTTCATGGTGCATCTGGGCCTGTCCAACGTGGCTACGATCCGGGCAGGCAATGCCTTTGGCCGGGGGGATCGCGCGCATATGGCGCGGGGCGCGCTGGTGGTGAGCCTGCTGTCGCTGGCAATTGCCTGTATCACGGTCACCGCCTTTCTTGTGGTGCCGGAACCTGTGATCAGCCTGTTCATTGAACCGGACGATCCGGCGCGGCCGGCCATCCTGATCGTGGGCGTGCAGCTTTTGGCGATTGCGGCGCTGTTCCAGCTTGTCGACGGGGCGCAGGTGATCGCGCTGGGCTTGCTGCGGGGCGTGCAGGATACGGCGGTGCCGATGATGATCGCGATCCTGTCCTACTGGGCCGTTGGCCTGTCGGTGTCTTACCTGCTGGGCTTTGTCTTGGGCTGGGGCGGCGTAGGGGTCTGGCTGGGGCTGACGGCGGGGCTCGCCTCGGCGGCGCTTTTGCTGATGCTGCGGTTCTGGGGTAAATCGCTGGGCGAGGTCGGTTACGCCTGATCCTTGCGGGCGGCTTTTTCGACTTTCTCGAGCCGGTCGGCCTTTTTGCGCACGAGAACCGAGCGCAGGTCGTGCATGGCAAGCAGAAGCGCATCCGTGATGTCTTCGAGCTGGTCGTCGCTGGCACGCGACTGCGCCCATTGCGCGGTCAGGTTCATGTGGTCGATGGTGCGGTGGATATCGTCGAGATCGCGGCGGGCGAGCAGGGCCGTGCGCTCTTCCATCCACGCCCTGATTTCGGCGAGATCGGTGTCGGAGAGGGTCCGGTTGCCATGCGGTTTGATTTCGCCATTGCGGATATTGACCACGGCGATCTGGTCCATGTCGATCCGGCGCTGACGGTTCTCGGTATCGACACGGAACACGAAGGCACCGTTTTCCCGGACGCGGAAGTAATAGTCGGGCAGGTTGGCCATGGTTTACGCCTCCGTTTCTTCAAGCACGCGCCATAGGCTGCCGTCCTCATCGACAAGGGCGAACATGCGCGGCGCGTCCTGAAGCTGGAACGGGGCGGTGAGACGCGGGATCGACCGGTCGTCTTCCGGCAGGTCTGCGGTGGCGAACCGCGCATGCAGCGCGTCGATGTCCGCGTTGCGCAGGCAGGCGGAGAACCAGCTGTCGCGGGCGTCGAGCTTGGGGTGGGGGAAGAATTCCACCAAGGCATCGCCAAGCGCGAGGATCATCCAGCCATCGTTGCGAAAGCGCGTTTCAAAGCCGAGCCGGTGGTAAAAGGTCTCGGTCCGGTCGAAATCGCGGCTTGGCAGGTTGGCGGTAATCCTCGCGCCGGTCATGCGTTACTTGAGACCCGCGCAGAACTTGGTGATACGTGCGCAGGCTTCTTTCAGGTTCTCGTCCGAGGTCGCGTAGCTGACCCGGAAATTGGGCGAGAGACCGAAGGCCGCGCCAAAGACCACGGCAACGCCTGTGTCTTCGAGCAGGGCCTTGGCGAAATCCTCGTCATTCTCGATCTTGACGCCCTTGTCGGTGGTCTTGCCGATCAGGCCTTTGATGGAGGGGTAGACATAGAAGGCGCCTTCGGGAACCGGGCAGGTGATGCCGTCGATGGCGCTCAGCGCCTCGACCACCAGATCACGGCGGCGTTTGAAGGTCTCATTGTTCGGAGCAAGGAAATCCTGCGTGCCGTTCAGCGCCTCGACCGCCGCCCACTGGCTGATGGTGCAGGGGTTCGAGGTTGACTGGCTTTGCACCTTGCGCATCGCGGCGATCAGCTTTTCGGGGCCTGCGGCGTAACCGATGCGCCAGCCGGTCATGGCATAGGCCTTGGAAACACCGTTGCAGGTAAGCGTGCGGTCGTAGAGACCGGGTTCGACCTGTGCCGGCGTGCAGAATTCGAAGCCGTCATAGGCGAGGTGTTCATACATGTCGTCGGACATGATCCAGACATGCGGGTGCTTCATCAGCACGTCGGTCAGCGCCTTGAGTTCATCATGCGAATAGCCCGCGCCGGTCGGGTTCGAGGGCGAGTTGAAGATGAACCACTTGGTCTTGGGAGTGATCGCCGCTTCGAGCTGTTCGGCGGTGATCTTGAACTTGTTCTCGAGCGTGGCCTCGATGGCGACGGGTTCACCGCCTGCCAGAAGCACCATGTCCGGGTAGGACACCCAGTAGGGCGCGGGGATGATGACCTCGTCGCCGGGGTTCAGCGTGGCGGTCAGTGCGTTATAGAGGTTCTGCTTGCCGCCGGTGCCGACCGAAATCTGCTTGGGCTCGTAGGTCAGCCCGTTCTCTCGGGCGAACTTGGCGCAAATGGCTTGTTTCAGCTCGATGATCCCGTCGGGCGCGGTGTATTTCGTCTTGCCCGCTGCGATGGCCGCGACGGCGGCGTCCTTGATGTTCTGGGGCGTATCGAAATCCGGCTCACCCGCGCCGAGGCCGATCACGTCGCGACCGGCGGCCTTGAGCTCGTTGGCCATGGTGGTGACGGCGATTGTGGGCGACGGTTTGACGCGCGACAGGGTATCGGAAAGGAAGGACATTTGGGCCTCGGGTTTGTATCTACGGCTCGACTGTCTTATGCTGGGCACCATATCTGATCAAGACGCAACTCAAGAATGCAACTCAAGACGGAGCGCCACGACATGATGGATGATACGACGGATTGGTACGGACCCGATGCCGCAACTTTCGGAGACCGGGTCGCCGCAGCCCGGGAAGCGGCGGGAATGAGCCAATCGCATCTCGCGCGGTGCCTCGGTGTGAAAAAATCGACGCTGACGGGCTGGGAAGATGACATTTCCGAACCGCGCGCCAACAAGCTGTCGATGATGGCGGGGCTTTTGAACGTATCGATCACATGGTTGCTGACTGGCGAGGGCGAAGGCATGAGCGCGCCCGACGAGGCGGCGGATACGGTGAGCGATCTTGCAGGCTATGCGGCGGAGCTGCGCGAAATCCGCACCGCCATGCGGGCCAATTCCGAGCGGGCCGCACGGCTGGAAAAGCGCATCCGGCAGGCGATGAAATCGGAAGAGACCGTATGAACGAAAGCCACGAAGACCGGCTCAAGCGCCTGAAGATGCGGTCGATGCGGCGCGGGATCAAGGAAATGGACCTGATCCTGACCGCCTATGCCGATGCCAATCTTGGCAAGATGAGCCCTGCTGCGCTGGATACCTATGACGCGTTGCTGCACGAGAACGATCAAGACCTTTACCAATGGGTTACCGGGCAGGTCGCGCCGCCAACGGCTTACGCTGGATTGATCCAGGATGTCTCGCAAGTATTTCAAAAATAAGATCAAATTAGCTTAACCGATTCTTCGGTTTTTCCGGTCACTTTCTGTTGAAGCAGATCGAGTCGGAGAGATTGATGAGTATGGAGATGCAATTGATGCCGTCGGATCCGAAAGGATTCATGGCCGGATACCTTGAGGCGCTGGCATTGGTCGAGCGTCTTCATCGTCTCCTGCTCGACGTTATCAAGGACGAGTTCGAACGTGTTGGTGTTCTGGAGATCAATGCCGTGCAGGCGCTGTTGCTGTTCAATATCGGCGACAATGAGGTCACGGCGGGCGAGTTGAAAAGCCGGGGTTATTACCAAGGCAGCAACGTAAGCTATAACCTCAAGAAATTGGTCGACATGGGCTACATGCACCACCAGCGCTGCGAGATCGACCGCCGGTCGGTTCGGGTGCGGCTGACGGAAAAGGGGCGCAATATCCGCGATGTCGTGTCGGGGCTGTTCCTGCGCCATGCAGAGGGGCTTGAGGAACGCGGCATCATCGGGCCCGGTGGTATCGAAGAAATCACGAGCTCGCTTAAGCGGGTCGAACGCTACTGGACGGACCAGATCCGCTATATCTACTAGGTTCGAGCAGCAGGGGGCGGCCCCTCGGGGGCGTCCTCTTTAATAAGACGGCGAAAGGTTATCCCGGTTCCCGGTTGCGCGGGAGCAGATCGAGTCCGACGGCTCGGGGCGTCAGTTCGCGTTCCAGCTTGCGCCGCATCGCGCGTTCGTAATCCTCGAAACTCTGGGCAATTTCCAGGAATGCGCCGGGGCCGTAGATCACCGAATTGCGGTAAAAGCTGATCAGCGAGCGTTCGGCTTCGTAATCCGAGTTGTTCACGACAAGCCCGTTGACGGTGACATCGGCAAAGGGGAACTGGGCATAGGCCTGTTCGGGGCCGAAACCTTCGTTATTTATGCCATCCCCGGCGATATCGATGGTGCGGAACAGGCAGGCGGGGGCACGGCTGAGTAGGCGCGCGCCATAGCCAAGCGCATAGCCCATCGCGGTCGGGAATTCGCTGTGACTGCGGTTGGAGAGGCCGATGACGCTGGCCGCGTTCAACAGATCCTCTCGGGTGCCGATCAACTGCCAGTCGAGGAGCAGTTCCTGATTGTACCGGCCGCTCCACTCGAAAACAGCCAGCGCCACCGGCACGTCCACCGCGAAAAAGGCGCGCTGCACCTCGGGCGAAAGCAGCGCGGCGGCAAGTCCCTTGCGCTGGAGCGCATCCTCTTCGGCATTGACCGAAGAGGAGACATCAAGCGCGAGGACAAGGGCAAGCCTGCAATCCTGTGCCTTTGCCGCAAGCGGCAAGAGCAGGGAGAAAACGCAGGCCAGCCGCCACATTACCAGTGTCCGGTATTGCTCATGGAGGCCCAGGGTTCTGCTGGTTCTCGGGAATCGCCGTTTTGCAGCAATTCGACCGAGACATTGTCAGGCGAGCGGACAAAAGCCATGCGCCCATCGCGCGGCGGGCGGTTGATCGTTACGCCATTGTCCATCAGATGCTGGCAGGTGGCATAGATATCGTCCACCCCATAGGCGAGATGGCCGAAATGACGGCTGTCATCGGGAAGCGCATCATCGCCATCCCAGTTGTAGGTGAGTTCCACGGGGCATTCCTCTTGCCCTTCGGGCGCCATGAAGACCAGCGTGAACCGGCCCTCTTCGCTTTCGTGGCGGCGGATTTCTTTCAGGCCCAGCAGCGCGTAGAACGCCATCGATTTCTCAAGGTCCTTCACGCGGACCATTGTGTGCAGATAGGTTAGCGGCATGTGTATTCTCCGTTTGCTCCCGCGAACTTTAGCGTTCTGAGCCGGAAGAACCAGACTTGCGCTAAATTCAGAAGGTGGATTTGATCCCGAGGGCGAGCGAAAAGTCGCGTGCGGAGTAGATCGAGATATTCGAATCCGTCTTGCTGGCCTGCAGCGTGAGGGTCGGGGCGAAACCGGCGTAGTCGTATTCTTCGAAGAAAAAGGTCAGATCGCCAGCGATGGTCTTGTCGTCGCGCGGCGCGAAGACAACCTGTCCGAAAGCGTTTAGGCCGGCGGCAATGAGGGGATAGTCGGTCGCGCCAAGGGCAAGCCCCGCGCTGACCCGTGCCGGACCCAGACGCTTGTCAAAAGTTACCGTGCCGCGCAGGCTCGCCCCGCTGTAAGTGCCGTTCATCGCCTGTGCCGAAACATCGCGCAGCGACAGGGACAGGCCAAGCCGGTTACCGCCCTGCATCCGGTGATCGAAGACAGCGGAGAGGCCGTAGACCCGCGCATCGTTCGCTTTCGATTTCGCCTTGAAGCGGTCTTCGGCAAGGACGCCGAGGGTCAGGGAAGACGCTTCGGATAATGCCCATGTCCGGTCTCCGAAGAGACGCGCGAAATAGAAATTACGGTCGCCGCCAAAGCGACTTTCGCCAAGGCTTGCAGAAACGGAGGCGAAGTTGCCCTCGCGCGGGTCGCCGATGGCAAAGGCGTGGCGCAGGGTCAGTTCGCCATAGGTCGAGCCGTATTTGCGACCGCTGACGCCGGGGGCGAGCGCTTCGGCGCTGTCTGACAGGGCGACGCGCGAGATATAGAGACGTCCCAAGAGGTAGGTTGCACTTTGCCGGTTGCCGCGTAACCGGTAGCCCAGCATCGTATCGAGCGTTGCAATGACGCCGGAAAGCGCCACCGCATCGGCGGGGCGCAGGCCGTAATCGGGCTCTCCATCGATGGTGTTGTACCGGCTGGACGAGCCGTTGTTCACATTGTCCGAGGGGCGCAGACCCGCGTTGACGGAAAAGCTCCACGGGTTGCGCTGGCGCAGAATGCGATAGTCGCGCGCGATCTGCTGCGAGACTTCTTTGCTTTCGGCGTGGATCGCGGTGCGGCGCAGCCAGATCTGAGCGAGGGTCGGACGGCCTTCGGCATAGGACAGCTTGGCGGCCAATTCGGCAGCGCGCATCCGGTCGGAACCGATGTCGGTCAGCCGATAGGCGCGGGCGGCAGCGCGTCGGCCTTCGCGGTTGCGGTTCAACCCGGCATAAGCAAGCGCCTGCATGTAATGGGCGACGGGGTCTTTTGGATTCGCCTGAACAAGTCCGGCAGAGAGGCGCAGGGCGAGCGCGGGCTGGCCTGTTTCAAGCGCATGCCCCGCCAGAAGACGCGCCTGCGGGAGGGTTAGGGAAACCGAATTTTCAGCCGTCTGGGCCGGGGCCATGCCAGTGGCGAGAAAGACGCCGAGGGCAAGGAAGGCACCGGCAAGTCGTTTACGGATTGGGCTGGTCGCACAGCGCTGCATCGCCGGGTGTGCCGCATTTCGGCAGGACGAAGATGCCGTATTCGACTTCGTTCTGGACGCTGGTGATGTGGTTTTCGACATAGATACCGCCTGCAATCGTTGCCGCATCGTCGCCGCCAAATATACCGCCGTAGCTGCCGCGCACTTGCTGCTGGATCGACACGTCGCCGGCAAAAGTGCCCGAGGCCGGGTTGATCGCCGTCGGTGCGAGTTCCAGATCGACCATTTCAGTTCCGGGGGCGTCCACATAGGTTCGGTCATAGATGATGCCGTTCACGGCGTTGTCGGTGAAGTCGGCATTCACCAGAACCTTGCCCGTTACTTCTCCCGCCTGAACCGGCCTGACCGAGGTGGGCGTGCCCGGTGTCACAGGAAGCAGGTCACCGCCGTCGCCGGGACCGTTCAGTAAGCCGACGTAGCGTCCGGCATAGCTTGCCAGCCCGCCGCTGCCGGTCACCGATGGCGGATCATAGGCGCCGGCGCGGCCATAGACGGCCCCGCCGAAGAAGTATTCGAACTGCCCGCCCGTCGTGACCACGGCGGCCCGGGTGCCGTCGATGTCACGCACATAGGCGGTTGTATGCCGCGACAGGGAGCTGTCCTGCGTGGTGTAGGCCTCGTACCCGTTCCGGTCGAGCGCGGGACGCCTGTTGTAGACGGCCTCGAATTCCTCGTTGTCGAGGGTGATGCCGCGTACGGTCAAGGTCTGTGCGTCCGCATCGTAGGAAATGCCCTGAAGGTCCTGCGCAACTTCTGCGGGGACGCCCGTTTCGGGATCGTCCGTGTCCGTATCCTCGATGAAGGGGTTGCCGCCGCCGCTACCGCATGCGGACAACATGGTCGCTGCTGCGAACCCAAGCCAATACCGTTTCATCTGCCTCAACCATTGTTAATCAGGTTTTCCGGTCAGAGTCGGGCGGGGCGGTGCAAAAGTCAACGTCGTTGCGATTCGAAACGCCGTGGCGTGGCCGATAGGTTACCTTTATCTTGTGGGTCTGCTGCGGCGTGTGGGTACATAGAGTAGGGCGACGTGGTTTCGCGCGCAAAGCTCAGGCTTTGCGATCCGGTGGATTCCTGTTTATCTGGAAGTGAAATTGAGGGCCGGATCGAATCCGTTCAGGCCGCGACCGAGACAGAGGAAATCACATGCGCCAATATCTCGATGCGCTCGAGACCGTTCTGAGCAAGGGAACCCGGTCGACCGACCGCACCGGCACCGGGACTATTTCCTATTTCGGGATGCAGTGCCGCTATCCTTTGTCGGACGGGTTCCCGCTGGTCACGACCAAGAAGCTGCACCTGCGCTCCATCGTGCATGAACTGCTCTGGTTCCTCTCGGGCGACACCAATATCGGGTACCTTAAGGAAAACGGTGTTTCGATCTGGGACGAATGGGCCGATGAAAATGGCGATCTGGGTCCGGTTTACGGCCATCAGTGGCGGCATTTTCCGACCATCCGCAAGGAGATCGACAGCGATGGCGAAGCGCGGCTGCAGATCGGCGAGGTCGACCAGATCGCCAAGCTTGTCGAGGCGATCCGGAAAACGCCGGACAGCCGCCGCCTGATCGTCTCGGCCTGGAATCCCGGCGAGATCGACGAAATGGCCCTGCCGCCCTGTCATACACTCTGGCAGGTTCGGATCGCGGACGGGAAACTGCATCTGCAACTATATCAGCGTTCTGCCGATATGTTTCTGGGGGTACCGTTCAACATTGCCTCATATGCGCTTTTGCAGGTGATGCTGGCCAAGGTTACCGGATATGAGCCCGGCGATTTCATACATTCGATTGGCGATGCACATATTTACTTGAATCATCTCGATCAGGTGCAGACACAACTTTCGCGAAAGCCATCCGCGTTGCCTACACTGCGTCTGACGCGGGATGTTACCTCTTTGTTCGATTTCAAATACGAGGATTTCGAATTCGTCGATTACAAACCTCAGCCCGGTATCAAGGCGCCGGTTGCGGTCTGACGATGATTACACTGATTGTGGCTCGCGCGGCCGACGGGGCCATCGGGAAAAATAATGATATTCCCTGGCATTGCCCTGAAGATCTTAAGATGTTTCAGCGCGAGACCAGTGGGGGCGCCATCATCATGGGCCGTCGAACATGGGAGAGTCTGCCGGTCAAGCCACTGAAAAACAGGATGAATTGCGTGATCTCGCGCGATACTTCGGTTGCAGAGCATGTGTTCGGGGACGTGGTCGATGCAGTGCGGGCGAGCCGGGCGGCGGGTTATGGGCGCATTTACGGAATTGGCGGCGAGCGGATCTACCGGGCGCTGTTTCCATTCGCGCACAGGTTGATGATCACCGAGGTGGATATGACGGTAAAGGACGCGGATGCATTCTTTCCGGCTTTTGAAGAAAACCACTGGATGGAATTGTCGCGGCGCGAATTGGCTGTTTCGCCTTCTAAATTTACATTGCGGGAATTGATGCGTCGCGATGTGGCCTCTGCCGAGAATGTTTGATCTGTTGTAACGGCAATCGGGCGAATTGCGAGAGGGAAGGATTTCGAATTGCCGTTCGGAATTTAGAATAATCAGATAATTGCGGAGTTAATTAATTCTGCGTTGGCTGTTTAATTAGAAGGCGAAACACGGCAACAATCCCGGAGAGGTGGCTTTGACATGCACGGGGGATTTCTGTCGAGGTGTTTCTTGACAGATTGTCTCGGAAATTCGTCCGAGCAGCGGGGGTGAAAGTTGCCCGCCCTGGACCGGGCGAAGCGAGGCTCAAAGGCTTGGTTCCGCTAGTAGGCGGAAAAACGGTAATTATTTGAGTTTCAAATCTGCAGCCATTTGTCGGCCATCGCGTCCGTCCTGCAATTGATAATCAACTTTTTGGTTATCAGCCAACCCCGTCAGGCCGGATCTTTCCACGGCAGAGATATGCACGAACACATCCTTGCCGCCTTCGTCTGGCGCAATAAAGCCATAACCCTTGGTCGTATTAAACCACTTCACGGTGCCACTTGGCATGTTTCCGCGTCTCCCTTTGCTTGCGTTCCGCGCGTCAATTGCGCAGAATCTTTAATGGCCCAATCAGACGTCAACTGTTTGTTAAGGCCAGTGTCAGCATCTCATGTGATTTGTAAAAATCAAGAAAAACGGGGTGCGGTGGGTTAAATTGCCGGTTATTTGCGCGAAATTGAAGGGGCGAACTATGTTGGTGTTTGGACTGAAGAACTGCGATACTTGTCGCAAGGCGTTGAAATCATTGCCAGACGCACAACTTTTGGATGTGCGGTCCGACGGTATTCCCGCTGAGGTTCTTTCGCAGGCCTTGGCGGAATTCGGCGACAGCCTCGTCAATACACGTTCGACCACATGGCGAAATCTTGACGATTCAGAGCGTGCGCGCCCGCAGCTGGAGCTGCTTGAGGCGCACCCGTCCCTGATGAAGCGACCGTTGATCGTGGATGGCGAAACCATGTACCTGGGCTGGACGCCGGATACCCGTGCGGCGCTGGGCGTCGCGTGATGCGCGCCGTCTAGCGCACGTTGAGCCGTTGCTTGATAAGCTGATCGACGGAGACGGGTCCGGCGCCGCGAAAGACGAGGATCAGCAATAGCATAACCCAAAGCGCCCGCTGGTCGAGGATCAGGCTGCCGGGGTTCTTGTCGAACCACGCGCCAAGGGTGTCGGGCTGGTTGATCGCGCCGTGACCGTAAAGATCGGTCAGCGTCTGCACCACGACAAATCCGATCATGCCCGCGGCCGAGATGCGGGTGAAAAGGCCAATGATGATCAGGGCGGGGAGGATAAACTCGGCCCATGTTCCGGCGAGGATGGTGAATTTCTCAAAACTGCTGGCCGCGCTGATGTCGTAGCCGGAGGCTTCGGCTGCTTTCGGAAAGATCTGCGCATAGGCGTTGAAGGTCGGTTGCCACAGACCCGAGATATCGCCGCCGAGTTTTGTCATGGCGGAGGTCCAGTAATAAAGCGCGAAGAGCGCGGCAAAGACGAAGCGGGCGAGGGTGGGCATCAGCACGGTGCCGAGCCGCTGTTCGATGGTGAATGCGATACGCAGGTAGAGATTGACGAGGGCAGTCATAGGCGTTGGTCTTTCAGGGTCAGCGACGTCAGGGCATTGCCCTGCAGCAGGATGGCGAGGGTGCTGGCAGGATCGAAATCCGGTGCGGTGGTTTGTGCAACATCCAAAGCGTCTCCGAGGTTTTGGCCTTTGGAAATTGCGGCGATCCAGTCCGCCCCGCCGGGGGGCAGCAGGTGGGGAACGGGGTCGAAGTCGCGACGGGTTATCAGGACATCCTGCGGACCAGCCACCGGTTTAGGCGCGTCGTGCCGGGTATTTCGCAGCCAGATTGCATGGATCGGCCAGCGGGAGCGGACGAGACGCAGCGAGGGCGCGAATGAGAGCGTGGCCTCGGTCAGATCCTGCGGTGACGGTTCGGTCAACCGTGACGGATCAAGGGCAGGTGCATCCGCCGCGTGATAAGAGGCGCGCAGGGCGAGCTCGAGCCGGGCGATGTCGGGCAGATAGCCAAGGTGGGAAAGCTGCGGCAGTCCGGCCAGAAATTCAGGCAGCTCAGTGCCAAAGGCGCTGAGCACGGGAGAGCGGGGCGGGTGGGCGCGCAGGTACAGGGCCGCGATGGCTTTCATGTTTTCGGTGCCGAGCAGCTTTGTGACGACGGGAAAGCCGGTGCGCAGGGCTTCGCCCAGAGAGCTCGCGACATTGTTGCGCAGCACGTTGAACCGGCGGCCTGCGGGCTTTCCGTTCCCGTCGGTCAGCCCGTCGGGGAGAGCCACATTTGGGTGTAGCAGAGCATGTGCGAAACTGCCGGTCCCGGCGGTCATCCGACCGCAACCGTTTGCAAGGCGTGTTCAGCGCGGCGGGCCTCATCTCGCAGGGTAGCCCAGTCTGGCACATCATTATCCCATTCGACCAGAACCGGGCAGGGACCGGTGCGGGCCAGAACGTCAGCAAGCAGGTTCCAGACCGGCGGGGCCACCGGGCGGGCGTGGCTGTCGATCAGCAGTGGGGCACCGTGATCGTCGGCATCGTGATCATGCCCGCCGACGTGGATTTCCGCCACGCGGGACAGCGGAAAGGCATCGAGATAGCTTTGCGGCGTAAATCCCAGGTTCACCGAAGAGATAAAGACGTTGTTAACGTCGAGTAACAGGCCGCAACCGGTGCGACGCGTGAGTTCGGCAAGGAATTCCGGCTCGGACCATGTGCTTTCGGCAAAGGCGAGGTAGTTCGACGGGTTTTCGAGCAGCATCGGGCGGCGAAGCGTGGATTGCACAGTATCGATATGCTCGGCCACGCGGGTGAGCGTGGCATTTGTATAGGGAAGAGGGAGCAGGTCGTTCAGATAGATCTCGCCATGGCTCGACCATGCGAGGTGCTCCGAGAAAGACGCGGGGTCGAGCCGGCCGACAAGCCTCGCCAGCCGCGCGAGGTGGTCCTTGTCGAGCGGCTGGTCCCCGCCGATGGAAAGCCCCACGCCGTGGACGGAGATGGCGAAACGCTCGGCCAGTGCGCGCAGCTGGGCCAAGGGCCGCCCGCCATCGCCCATGTAGTTTTCCGCGTGGATCTCAAGCCAGCGAACCGGGCCTGCGTCCTCCATGATCGCGGCGAAATGCTGCGGCTTGAAGCCGACGCCGGGCGCGGCGGGGAGGCGGTTGAGGCGGGCGGTATCGAGCATCTCGGTTGCTCCGGTGTGTAGCGGCGCGGCCGCCCACTACGGGGTTACGCGGGCAGGTCGCGTTCCAGCGGTTCCAGCGATCCTTGGCGTTCGGTGCCATCGGCCATGTCCGGCAGGTCGATCTCGGAGCATGTACCGGTATCGACCAGCGTCCAGGCGTTACCCTGATAGTCGACGGTCGAGGTGCCTGCACAGGTGGTGCCGGGACCGGCGGCGCAATCGTTCTGCCCGGCAAGCGACACGCCGTAGCATTTCTCTTTGGACTGGGCGGTCGCCGTGGTGCCCTGCGCGGCGAGAGCGGCAGCGACGGCGCTGGCAACGGCGAGCGTTTTCGCGGTGTTTGACATGAGTTCTTCCTCCTTGATCATGAATCTTGGTCGGGCGTGCTCAACCCTAGCCGGGGCGGTTGCCGCACGGGTTTCACGAGGCCGTGCCTCACGCCGCTGTCAGCCGGTGTGAGGTTTTGACAGGAGAAACGCTGTTGAAAAGCGAGAATTTTGTCAAATGTTTCAAAGCCTGCCCCCGGTTTACGGCGGAAATAGGGGGCAGGCGAGGGATTTGTTACAACAGGTCCGGCGGGGTTGCTTCGATGCCAAGCGCCTTTGTTACAGCGGACAGATCCTGCACGCTGGTCTGTTTTTCGCCAAGGCGGCGGAGGGAAACGGTGCGTTCCTCGACCTCGCGATGACCGACGGCAAGGATGACCGGCACCTTGCCGACCGAGTGCTCGCGGACCTTGTAGTTGATCTTTTCGTTGCGGATGTCGGCCTCGGCGCGGACACCTGCGGCCTGCAGCTCGGCGACGACCTCTTGCACGTAATCATCCGCCTCGGAGGTGATCGAGGCGACGACAACCTGACGCGGCGCGAGCCAGAAGGGCAGTTTGCCTTCGTGGTTTTCGATCAGGATGCCGATGAAGCGTTCGAAGCTACCGAGGCAGGCGCGGTGCAGCATGAAGGGGCGGTGCTTGTCCCCATCCGCCGCGATATAGCTGGCCCCCAGCCGTTCCGGCAGGTTCGGATCAACCTGGAACGTGCCACATTGCCAGACCCGACCGATTGCGTCGGTCAGGTAAAAGTCGAGCTTTGGCCCGTAGAAGGCGCCGTCGCCCGGTTCCAGCACATAGTCGCGGCCTACGGCCTTGATCGCGTTTTCCAGCGCGTTCTCGACGTAATCCCAGCTTTCCTCGGTGCCGACCCGCTTTTCCGGGCGGGTGGCAAAGCGGATCTCGAAATCGTCAAAGCCGAGTTCCTTGTAGACATCCGCGAGGAAGTCGATGAATCGCGCGCATTCCTCCTGGATCTGGTCCTCGGTGCAGAAGATATGCGCGTCATCCTGGGTGAAACCGCGCACGCGCATGATGCCGTGCAGCGCGCCCGAGGGTTCGAACCGCGCGCAGGAGCCGAACTCGGCCAGCCGCAGGGGCAGATCGCGGTAGGATTTGAGGCCCTGGTTGAAAACTTGCACATGGCAGGGGCAGTTCATCGGCTTGAGCGCGTTGATCCGGGTCTGGTCCTTGTTCTTGGCCGAGGCATCGTCGTTCTCGCCGTCGCGGCTTTCGTCGACCTCTACAAGGAACATGTGGTGCTGGTACTTGTCCCAGTGGCCTGACGCTTCCCAGAGCTTGCGGTCGACAACCTGCGGCGTGTTGATTTCACGATAGCCGCCGGCGCGCTGCTTGCGGCGCATGTAATCCTGCAGCTGGGTGTAGATGGTCCAGCCGTTCGGGTGCCAGAAGACCTGACCGGGCGCCTCTTCCTGCATGTGGAACAGGTCCATTTCGCGGCCCAGCTTGCGGTGGTCGCGCTTGGCGGCCTCTTCCAGCATATGGAGGTGCGCCTTGAGCTTTTCCTTGTTCTGGAACGCCACTCCATAGATGCGCTGCAGCATCTGGCGGCTGCTGTCGCCGCGCCAGTAGGCCCCGGCAATCGACATCAGCTTGAAGGAATCGCCGGGCACCTGGCCGGTGTGCTGCAAGTGCGGCCCGCGGCACAGATCCTGCCAGTCGCCGTGCCAGTACATGCGCAGCGGTTCATCGCCGGGAATGGCGTCGATCAGTTCGACCTTGTAGGGTTCGTTATTGTCTTCGTAATGCTTGACCGCCCGCGCGCGCTCCCAGACCTCGGTGGTCACCGGTTCGCGCTTGTTGATGATCTCTTTCATCTTTTTCTCGATGAGACCGAGATCTTCGGGTGTAAAAGCCTCGGCACGGTCGAAATCGTAATACCAGCCGTCCTTTATGACAGGGCCGATGGTGACCTTGGTGTCGGGCCAGATTTCCTGCACGGCGCGCGCCATGATATGGGCCAGATCGTGACGGATCAGCTCATTCGCCTGCTCTTCGTCCTGCAGGGTATGGATCGCGATGTCGGAATCCTGGTCGATCGGCCATTGCAGATCCCAGTGCTTGCCGTTGACGGTGGCCGAGATGGCTTTCTTGGCTAGCGATTTGGAAATATCCTCGGCCACGGCGGCTGGGGTGACGCCCGCGTCATAGGATCGTGCATTGCCATCGGGAAGGGTGAGAGAGATTTGGGCCATATCGGCACTCCTCGTCGGTTTGGCGCCCACTGAACGCCCGGTTGCGGGTTATGTTTCGCGCCCTATCTGCATTCCGGTCCAGGGCAAGTCAAGCGACCTTGGCGCGCATTTACCGACAGCAGGCACCTGAAAGGCACCCAGATGAGTCACGACACCACGGAAGAGCTTTTCGAAACCCTGACCGGAGGGGCGGAAGACGACGTGGGCCTGTCGGAAGAAGCGGCGGCGGTCGAGCCCGCCAACGGGCTGCGCCATGTGGTAGCGCTCTCGATGACCAAGGTGGCAGACGGTCTTATCGACCCGAAGCTGATCCTGACATGGTTGATGAACAACCTCGGCGCGCCGGGATACCTGATCGCGATGCTGGTGCCGATCCGCGAGGCGGGCGCGCTCTTGCCGCAGATCGTGTTGGCGGGCGTCGTGCAGCGGATGGCGCAGCGCAAGTGGATCTGGGTGATCGGCAGCGCCGGGCAGGGGATATGTGCCGCGCTGATCGTGGTGTCGGGGTTCCTGCTGGAAGGTGTCGCGGCGGGGCTTGCGATCTGTGCCAGTCTTGGCGGGCTCGCCCTGTTCCGCTCCGCCTGTTCAGTGTCATTCAAGGATATTCTGGGCAAGACCGTCGCCAAGACCCGGCGGGGTGCAATTACCGGAACGGCAGGGTCAGTTGCGGCGGCCGGCGTTCTGCTGCTGGCGCTGCTGCTTATCACCGGGGTGATCCAGAACAAGGCGCTGGTGCTGGCGGCCATTGGCTTGGCGGCTTTGCTCTGGGGCGGTGCGTCACTGGTGATGTCGATGTTGCGCGAGATGAACAGCGAGACCGGCGGCGACAAGGGCCGCGTGGACTTCAGCCTGCTCAAGGACAACCCTCAGCTCTGGCGGTTCATCCTTGTGCGCGGCCTGCTGGTGTCGACCGCGCTGGCCCCGCCCTATATCGTTCTGCTCGATCAGCAGGGCGGGTTGCAGCAGCTGGGCGCGCTTGTGCTGGCATCGTCGCTGGCGAGTTTCCTAAGCTCATATCTCTGGGGCCGCCTGTCCGACGCGTCGAGCCGCAAGGTACTGATGCGCAGCGGGATCATCGGCGCGGTGGCGATGGCGGCGGCGGTCGTGGTGTCGCTGATGGATCTGGCCGGGGTTGTGGCAGTGCTGCCCGCCTGCCTGATGGTGCTGATGATCGCTTATAATGGGGTCCGGCAGGGGCGGTCGACCTATCTTGTGGATATGGCACCAGAGGATCAGCGCTCCGCTTATGCGGCGGTGTCGAACACCGTGATCGGCTGTATCCTGTTGCTGGTCGGGTTTGGCGGCGGTGTGGCGTCGATCTTTGGGCCCAAACTGGCGCTGGCCGGCTTTGCCATCATGGCGCTGGCCGCCACATGGGTGGCGCGCGGGCTGGAAGAGGTCGAGGAACAGGACTGATCTTGCACCTGGCCGCGGGGACACGCAGTATCCCAGCAAAATGCCGGAACTGGAGGAAATGAATGTCGGATCCTGATCTTGCCCTTAGCCCCGAGGCCCGGCGATGAGCGCGCCGGAATATCTTGAGACAGCCCATGGTCGGCGGATCGCCTATCATTCCACGCCCGGAGAGGGCCCGGTGATCATCTTTCTCGGCGGGCTGAAATCGGACATGCAGGGCACCAAGGCGGTGCATCTGGAGGAATGGGCGCGCGCGCAGGGGTTTGCTTTCCTGCGCTTTGACTATTCCGGTCACGGCGAAAGCTCGGGCAGCTTCGAGGAAGGCTGCATCGGCGACTGGCACGAAGATACGCTGGCCGTGGTGGACCAGCTGACCGAAGGCACCATCCTGCCGGTCGGGTCGTCGATGGGGGGATGGCAATCGCTGCTTCTGGCGCGCGAACGCGCGGATCGGGTGATGGGGCTTGTCACCATCGCCGCCGCACCGGATTTCACGGAAGACAGCTATTGGGCGGGGTTCAGCGACTCGCAGAAGCGCCAGATTGAAGAGGAGGGGCAGGTCGAACTGCCGTCGGATTACATGGAACCCTATATCGTAACGCGCCGCATGGTCGAAGACGGGCGCACGCGGCTGGTCCTGAGGTCTCCGCTGCCCCTGCCGTTTCCGGTGCGTTGTCTTCAGGGGACCGCCGATACGGCCGTGTCGACCGACACCGCCCTGCGTCTGCTCGATCACGCCGATAGCCCCGATATGCGGCTGACACTGGTCAAGGATGCGGATCACCGGTTTTCCGACGGCCCTTGCCTCGGGATCATCGAAACCGCGATCATGGAGGTGCTGGGCAGATGAAGATGGAACAGCGGGTAAGCCTTATCACGCTTGGGGTGGCGGATTTGGGGAGAGCAGCCGCATTCTATAACGACCTCGGGTGGGAAAAAGTGGAAACGCCGGATGGTATCGTCGTTTTCGACTTCATCGGTCAAAGCATCGGGCTTTATCCGCAGGAAAAGCTTGCCGAGGACATGGGCGTTCCGGTCGAACGTCTGGGAACCGGTGGCGCGACGCTTGCACATAACGTCCGTTCGCGCGAGGAGGTGGACGTTCTGGTCGAGACGGCCAAATCGGCAGGGGCCGAGATTCTGCGCGCGCCGGGCGAAGTCTTTTGGGGCGGATACATCGCCTATTTTGCCGATCCCGACGGACATGTCTGGGAAATCGCGCATAACCCGCTGTCACCCTTGGCCGAGGATGGCGCATTTCGCTGGGAAGGCTTCGGCAAGAGCTGATGCGCAAGCCCGGATCCATGTGGAGCCTTGAGACCTTGGGCCGCGTGCGATTGTCCGAACATTTCTACATGCGCGACTTTCTTTATTCCGAAATCGCGGCCTTTCACGGTTTTCAGAACATGCCAGAGCGGCCCGATCTGGCCATCGAATGCGGGCGCGCGTTCTGTGGGGCGCTGCTGGACCCTTTGCAGGATACATTCGGGCGTGTTGCGATCCGGTCGGGCTATCGCTCACCCGAGGTGAACCGGTTTGGCAATGAAAACGGGCTGAATTGCGCTCGCAACGATAACCCCATCGAATGCCACATCTGGGACCGGGACGAGGGCGAGAACCGCATCGCCGGTGCGTCGGTCGTGATCCCATGGTTTGCGGATCGCTATGAAAAGGGACGGGACTGGCGCGATCTGGCTTGGTGGCTGCATGATCATCTGCCTTATTCCGAGGTGTTCTTCTTTCCAAAGCTCTGTGCATTCAACCTCGTCTGGCGGCCAGTCGCCCGGCGCAGGATAGACAGCTATATCGCGCCACGCGGCTGCCTGCTGAAACCGGGTGCGGAACCGGATGAGCCTCTATCGGTGCGGCGGGATAGATATGCCGATTTTCCAGTCTTTCTGGGGCGACGGTAGGGGCACGCGAGGTGACTCTGTCGCTGCGTCGCTGTTAACGGGATCACAATACTAAGCGACCATCTTCCGGGCTGGAATACCCCGAGAGATCGTAAATGGCGCGTTTATCCATTCTGATATTGCCCGTGATGGCGCTGATGACGGGGCCGGTGATCGTGCTGGCGGGCGCGCCGTCGCGGGGTGATAGCCCCGTTCTTGTCGTCTCGTTGCCTTGGGGGCCTTCATCCGAGCAGATCGTCCAGCGCGCCGGCGGTCGACTGCTTGGCTCTGTGTCTGCGCCGTTGGGCGTTCTGGCCGCGTCTGAGACTCCCGGGTTTCGGTCTCGTCTGCGCGACGAAGGGGCCATTCTTGTGGTCGGTGCCTCGTTAATTGCTTCTATTTGTGGAATTTGAAATGAAAGATACCCCAGCCGAAGATACCGGGAACCTCAAAGAGGCGCGCATGATCGTTGCGGCGGCTTGGGTCGGAACCGCGATCAATATTGGCGTCGCTTTCTATCTTCAAAGCCCGGTGCTCTGGATCGGCGCTGCCGCGGCGATCTTTGCCTTCGTGGGAACGCTCATGCAAAGGGGGGCGCCCGTCGTGGCAAGGATCGGCGCAGCCCAGGCCCTGCTTGGGCAGGCGGTTGTTATGAACGCGGCAATGGCAGGCCATGCATGGCAGATCGACGCGCATATGCTGTACTTTGCCCTTTTGGCGATCACCGTTTCGCTGAACGATATCCGCGCCGTGCTGGCAGCTACTGCACTGGTCGCGCTGCACCATCTTACACTGACATTCCTAATGCCAGCGCTGGTCTTCCCCTCGGCCACGATTGCTGAGAATATTCCCCGTACTGCGATGCACGCGGTCATCCTTTTGCTGGAGACCGGCGCGCTGATCTATGCCCTGAGCAAACAGCATCAGATGGACCGGGCGATGCGCGCCCAGAACGAGGCTCTGGAAGAGGCGAATGCAAAAGCCAGGAAATCAACAGATGACGCGTTACACGCGCTGGCCGATGCCGAAGAGGCCAAGAAGCAGGCCCAGCATTCGCGTTCGGAGGTCGAAGCGGCTTTGAAACGGGCGGAGAGCGAAGCGGAACGGGCAGCGGCGGCCGATCGCGAAGCGCGCGACGCTACGCGGGAAGAGGCAGAGAACCGGCAGAAAGCAGCGGACCGGCAGCGCGTTGTGGTGGATACTTTACGCTCGAGCCTGAAGTTACTGCGCGAGCGCAATCTGCACGCGCAGATCAGGAACAGGCTTGATCCGCAATACGACGACCTTCGCGAGGATTTCAATCAGGCGGTCGACGCGCTTCGTCTGGCGATCGAGACCGTTCAGAGTTCGGCTCAATCCATAGGGTCCGACGTGCAGGCAATGGCAAATGCCGCGCAGGATATGTCCAATCGTACGGAACGGCAGGCGGCGACGCTGGCTGAAATTTCCACGAACGTGTCGCGGTTCTCGGCAACCGTCAAAGACACGGCAAAATCCGCCCGCGAAGCTGAATCCGAAGCGGGTGAAACAAAGCGCCAGGTGCTGGCGAGTGGTGATCTGGTGCAAAGAGCGGTGACGGCGATGGGTGAGATCGAAACAAGCTCGAAAGAAATACAGAAAATTGTCGGCGTTATCGACGAAATCGCTTTCCAGACAAACCTGCTCGCCCTGAACGCCGGGGTGGAAGCCGCCCGTGCGGGCGATAGTGGTCGAGGCTTCGCGGTTGTGGCATCGGAAGTTCGCAATCTCGCCCTGCGAAGTTCGGATGCGGCGCAGGAAATCAAGAACCTGATAAACGCAAGTGACAGCCGGGTCGGTGAGGGTGTCGGACTGGTTCGCGAAACCGGCAAGGCGAACGAAAGCGTCATGTCAGCCGTGAATGGTATCGTTCAGCGGATTATCGATATCGCCGCCGGAGCTGATCGCCAGTCGGGCGCGTTGAACGACATCAGCGAAGCTATCGCGCAGCTCGACAATGTCACCCAGCGTAACGCGGCAATGTTCGAGGAAACATCGGCGGCGAGTGAATCTATGATGGACGGCACCCGAAAACTGACCGAGGTCATTTCCGCTTTCGTATTGAAACCCTCCACCCCATCGATTCATTCCGACGACCGAACTGCCGCTTAGAGGCTGGGGCGGGTGAAACTTGGAAAGTTCCGCCTGTGAGGAAATAGATGCCGGGCGGCCATTTTTGACGTGAGCGCAGACGCTGCATTAGCTGCATGCCTGCGAGGTTCAGTTCTTTGGGAAGAAGATCCGCAGACTTATGATCGGACCAGCGCCTGACGTTCCTTTTTGTCTAAAACGTGGATCGGCGCGGTTGGCGCGCCGGACTCGATATCGAAAAACGGGGTGTCCCGCCACTTACCGGACATTCGGGCGGCGGCGGCGCGATTTAGAACCTGCATTGTCATCGTAAATGCGCCCTTGTGCCGCCTCGCCCCGTCCTTTCCCGGTAGAAAGCTTTGGGTCACGACCTTTCCAATCCGGGCAGGGTCCTGCAGGCGATCTACGATCAGTCCCGCAAACGGAATCGTTGGTTTCGGCAATGTGTTGAACAACGGTGCTTTGCAGCAGTCAGCATACCAGCGCATCAAGCCTTTGGGTCCCAGACGAAGAATGCGCAGATGCTCGGTGCCTTGGGTGAAATGCACCGTTTCCGGGCTGATCTGGAATATGTGGACGCCGTTCGGGTGCGGATCAGGCTGGCCGAGATAGATATGGGCCGCGCGACAATCGACGCAGAAACATTCAACATGGGTCCCGGCTTTTCGCGAGGCCGGCATAACCTCGCCCGCAACGGTGCCACAGGAGCACTCAAAGCAGGCGGGTGATGAGTCTTTCAATCGATGCTCCGGTTTTAGGCGGCGTTCTTGTTCGCCGCCTTGCGGGTTTTGGTTGTCGTTCCGCTGTTCGCGTCGATGAATTCGAGCACCAGAGGACGAATATTGTTACGCCATGACTTGCCCGCGAAGATGCCGTAGTGACCGGCTCCGGGCTCAAGATGGCTCGCCTTTTTCGAATCCGGCAGGCCGGTGCAGAGATCGAGAGCGGCAACACACTGGCCAGGGGCCGAGATGTCGTCATTCGCGCCTTCGACTGTTTTGACGGCGACGCTTGTGATCTTGCCAATATCGACCATATGCCCGTCTACCACGAATTGGTTCTTCGCGATCTCGTTGTTCTTGAAGATCCGTTCAACCGTAGAGAGGTAGAATTCGGCCGTCATGTCCATCACGGCTAGGTATTCGTCGTAAAAGCGGTTGTGGGCATCGTGGTCCGACGCGCTTCCATGTGCGACCCGAGAGATTTGTTCCTTGAAGGCATCGGCGTGGCGTTCCGCGTTCATGGCCATGAAGGACGAAAGCTGCAGGAGGCCGGGATAGACCAGCCGTCCTACACCCGGGTACTTGAAGCCGACCCGCTGGATCATGGCCTGCTCCAGCTGACCCATGGTGACACGCGCGCCGAAATCGGTGACCTCGGTGGGGGTGGCTTCGGGGTCGATGGGCCCGCCAATCAGGGTCAGCGAACGGGGCTGTGCTTCGGGGTCCTGTTCGGCCAGGTAGGCAGTTGCGGCGAGGGTGAGCGGCGCTGGCTGGCAGACCGCGATCACATTGGTGTCAGGTCCAAGTTCTCTCATGAAGTCAACGAGGTAGAGGGTATAATCCTCGATGTCGAACTTGCCTGCGCTGACCGGAATGTCGCGCGCGTTGTGCCAATCCGTCACATAAAGGTCGACATCGCCCAGCAGACTTTGCACAGTGGAGCGGAGAAGAGTAGCGTAGTGTCCCGACATCGGGGCAACAAGCAATACCTTGCGAGAGCTGGGTTCACGCCCGGAGACGTTAAAATGAATCAGGTCGCCAAACGGCCTTTCGATCACGGTCTCAATTTCGACCAGATGATCCCGACCGTCATCGCAGGTGACACTGTGAATGCCCCAATCAGGCTTGACCACCATTCGTTCAAAGGAACGTTCGGTGACCTCGCCCCAGGCTTCGAACCAGCGCAACGCGGGGTTCGGCAACATGGCAAACATCGGGTAGGACGCGACGGCCTTTGCGGAAGCACCCATCCACTGGTTGGTATTCCGCATCGTTTCCATCAAGTCGTAGGTAAACATAGATCGCATATCGGGTCTCCTGCATCAAAGGCACCGGCGTGGCGGATGTTGCGTCGCTTGTGCCTCCCGAACGCGGCGACGGTATTCTGCATAGCAGCATGATAGGGGGGGAAAGTTAAAATGACAACTATGGACAAAGGTAGCAACGTCCCTTCCGTGGAACACGTTGAGCGTATGAAAGAAAATCTGGAAAAAGTTGAGGCGTTATCGCGGCGTCTTGTGGACGTGATGGCGCATAAGACATCCCACAACCCCGCATTGGATGCTCCAAGCCAGGAATTGTTTGCAAATGCAGCAACGGCTTATTGGGCGGAATCGCTGCAGAATCCGGCGCGGATCATCGAACAGCAGGTCGCCTATTGGGGCAAGACCGTCACGCATTTCGCCGAGGCTCAGCAAGCGCTTGCACGCGGCAAGTTCGAGGCGCCGGCCGATCCCGGCCCCAAGGATCGCCGCTTTGCAAACCCGCTTTGGGATTCGCACCCCTATTTCAATTTCATCAAGCAACAGTACCTGATTAACGCGGATGCGATTCAGGAAGCCGTCGACTCGGTCGAGGATATGGATGAAAAGGAAAAGCGTAGGCTGAAGTATTTTTCGCGCCAGATCGTCGATATGCTCGCACCGACGAACTTTCTGGGGACAAACCCGGACGCGCTTGAAAAGGCGTTGGAAACCGAGGGGCAGTCGCTGGTCGACGGGCTTGAAAACCTCGTATCGGATCTGGAGGCGAACAATGGCGAACTGGTTGTCCGGCTCGTGGACGAAAAGGCTTTTGAGCTGGGCGGGAACATCGCGACGTCTCCCGGCAAGGTCGTCTACCGCAACCGGATGATGGAACTGATCCAGTACGAACCGACAACCGAGAAGGTGTTTCAGACGCCTCTGGTAATCTTCCCACCCTGGATCAATAAATTCTATATTCTCGACCTCAAAGAACAAAACAGCCTTATCAAGTGGATCACGAACCAGGGATACACCCTCTTTGTGGTGAGCTGGGTGAACCCGGATGCCGCCTATGCCGAGGTGGGAATGGAAGATTACATCGAGGACGGATATTTCGCGGCGATCCGCGAGATCAAGGCGATCACCAAGGTGCAGCAGATCAACGCCATTGGTTATTGCATCGCGGGCACGACCCTGGCGCTTGTGCTGTCGCTCATGAAACAGCGCGGCGACAAATCGATAAAGTCCGCAACCTTCTTTACGGCGCTGACGGATTTCGCCGAACAGGGTGAGTTCACGCCATTCCTGTCTGATGATTTCATCGACGGGATCGAGGCCGAGGTCGAAAAGCAGGGCTTCCTGCGGTCTTACATCATGGCCCGCACCTTTAGCTACTTGCGGTCCAACGATCTTGTCTATTCGCCGGCCATTCGCAGCTACATGATGGGCGAGACGCCTCCGGCCTTTGACCTGTTATACTGGAACGGCGATGGGTCGAACCTGCCGCGAAAGATGGCGATGCAATATCTCCGCGGGCTTTGCCAACGCAATGAGTTCGCGCAGGACGGGTTCGATTTGCTGGGGCACAAGCTGAAGCTGGAAGAGGTGAACGTGCCGCTGTGCTCGATCGCCTGCGAGACGGACCATATCGCCGCGTGGAAGGACTGCTATCGCGGCGTGCAGAAAATGGGCGCCAAGGATCGGACCTTTATCCTGACCCAGTCAGGCCACATCGCGGGCATTGTGAACCCGCCGAGCAAGAAGAAATACGGCCATTACCTGAATGACGACCTGAGCCTTTCAGCGGAAGACTGGCAGGCAGGCGCCGAATTTCATGAAGGATCGTGGTGGCCGAACTGGGAAGGTTGGCTTCGCAAGCGTTCTGGCAAGCAGATCGCCGCACGCACACCCGGGGATTCGGAGCACTCATCACTGGCCGATGCACCCGGTACTTACGTAACTACTAAGGCAAGTCGTTGATTTCGAACAAAAGGATTTTTGCTGCATTGCAGCGAAAACTCTTGAAATGCTGCGATGCAGCATGTATATTCCCTGGCATACGAGGATCATGCGGGACGTACCCCGCGAGTTCAACCGCAAGGCGAATAAAGGAATTTAGAAATGGCTGCTAAGACCCAAGATTTCACAACCGTAATGAAAGACATGATGGGGGCATTCCCTGTCGATACCGCTGCGTTCGAAGACGCATTCAAGACCACCGCCACGCTGAACGAAAAGCTGTCGGGCGTTGCTCTCGAAGCGGCTGAAAAGTCGGCCGAGATTTCGAACAAGTGGACCAAGGACACGCTGACCAAGCTGGCCGACATGTCCAAGGCGAAAACCGAGCCTGCCGACTATGCAAAGGCGATGTCCGACTTCGCTTCGGCTTCGGCTGAAAGCGCTGCCGAAAACATGGCTGCTTTTGCTGAAATCGCGAAGAAGGTCCAGATGGACACTGTCGAACTGATGATGGCTGCTGGCAAGGACATGACCGAAGACGCCACCGCCGCTGTCAAGAAAGCGACGAACGACGTGACCTCTGCCGCCAAAAAGGCCGCAACGTCGAAGTAATATCGCGAAAGCCACACCGTTCCCCCAAATGGTGTAATCGCAAGGGCAGGTCTTAAGACCTGCCCTTTCTTTTTGTTTTTTGCTCGCATAGGCTTTGCCAAGGCATCACGCCGGGAGTGGAAAAATGGCAGACGATAACAAACCCCTGCTGATCAAACGATATGCCAGTCGAAGGCTCTATAATACCGAGACCAGCGATTACGTAACGCTTGAAGATATCGCTGGATTCATCCGCAGCGGACGGGAAGTTCAGATCATCGACCTGAAGTCCGGGGATGACCTGACGCGGCAGTACCTTTTGCAGATCATCGCCGAGCATGAAAGCCGCGGCGAGAATGTCCTTCCGGTTGGCGTGCTCAACGATCTTGTCCGCAGCTACATGGTGCCGGGCGGTGGGATGATGCCGCAATTCCTGCAATCGTCTTTTGACATGCTCCGCGAGAGCCAGACGAAGATGATGAAAAATATGACCGCCATGAACCCCATTGCCAAGATGCCCGGGTTCGAAGCTTTGCAGGCGCAGCAGGAAGCATTTCTCAAGGCGATGACAGGCGCCTGGTCCGGCAGCAGCGGGCCAGAGAAAGAAGCCGGCGAGGAAGAGGGTGGGGAGGATCTCGACGATATCAAGCGGCAGTTGGCAGAGCTGAACAGCAAGCTGTCAAAGCTTAAATGAGCCTGAAAAAGTTTCGGAATGAAAAAGGGGCAGGGAGCTATGCGGTGTAATGACCTGCAATTTATGCCTTAAAAGTAAAGGCAATCTTCAATTCAAGGTTGAGGAATTTTTCGATCCGAAAGTTTCTTCTCGGGCTCACACGCCCAGACTGTAACCTCGTTTACCGCCGCTTGTTCCCGATATGAGCGAATCAGGCGGTCCATCGCCTGACGACTGATGTGACGGTGTTTTTCGGCGAAACCCAGCGATGCGACCATCTTCCAGTGGCCGTACATGAGACACACGAAGAGGTAGGAAAGTTCTTCTGCCGAGGCGGCGTCGAGTTCGGAATACTGAACCTCGAATTCCTGGCTGAGGACCTGACCGATCATCTTGTACTGCCCTTGTAGCTGATGCTTTATCGGTTCTGACCGCGCGGCCATGCAGAGCATGGCATCATAGATCTGATCGTCCCGCGGTTTCGGCGTGTTATCGAGAAAATCGAAGTAAAAATCGAGAAAAGCGTCTACCCGCGCCGATCCGTTGAGCTTTCCGGCGGTCGAGACAAGGGCTTCGCGGTAGAGGGAAGCGAGGTAATCGCAGACCGCGATCATAAGGTCTTCGTGCCGGTCGAAGTGATAGCGGACGAGCTGACGCGTCATCCCTGCTTCGTGGGCGACCGCGTCATAGGAAAGGTTGGGCAATCCCGACTTTCGCAATGCTTGGAATGCCCCCAAGACAATCTGATGCTTGCGGGCCGATTGGCCTGAATGTCTATTCATAATGGAACCTGGTCTAAATATAACCAAGTATTCATCATGTTTGGCTTAGCTCTCAAGCCAGTATTTACAACTTTTTCGTTGTGAAAGTTTTTGCAAGGGGACCCCGACCACATACTGGGCGGGGTCTTTTAAGTGTCTCACGTTCCGTAAGCGCGTGACGGCTGTGTGGCCTGATCGATCGCATCGAGCAGGATTTCGGCGACCGCGTCATAGTCGTCGCGGCTGAGATGCACGGGGAGCCGGACATCGCAGGCGCGCATCAGCATGGCCCGGGTCTGGGGTAATTCAGGCAGGTTGGGAATGAACTGCCAGTTCCAGAATGCCCGCGCATTGTCGGAAGAGCGTCCAAAGATCTGGACCTTGACGCCACGGGCTTCGGCGGCGGCCGAAAAGGTGGTGATTTCGGCATCTTCCAGACCGACAAGGTTGAACTGGATGGAATCCGGGGCACGTTCTTCGGGGGTCAGCTTGGCAGGGACGTCGATATACGGTGAGGCGTTCAGACGTGTTGCCACATAATCGTGCCCATCGCGCCCGTCGCGGACCCGGCGCGCCAGTTCCGGCAGTTGCGGACGAATGACCGCTGCCGACAGGTTGCCCATCCGGAGATTATAAAGCGGCACCTTGTTCTGCCATTTGGCAAAGGCGTCGTGCAGGACGGGATGTTTCTTCCAGTTATGCTCGTAAGCGCCGGACATGATGATCGCACGGGCCACGAGATCGGGGTCGTCGGTGATCAGGATACCGCCTTCGCCGGCATTGATCATCTTGTAGGACTGGAAAGAAAAACAACCGATCTTGCCGATAGTCCCGATGTTCTGCCCGTGCCACGTGGTGCCGAGCGAATGGGCCGCGTCCTCGATCACGGGAATATTCCGCGCATCGCAGATCGCCATGATCGCATCCATGTCCGAGGTATGGCCCCGCATGTGGCTGATGATAACAGCCGAGATATCGTCGTCGATCTTGGCTTTGAAGTCCTCCAGATCGATCCGGTAGTTTTCGCCGACCTCGCAAAGAACCGGGTAGCAGTCGGCGTGAACCACAGCCGAAGGGACGGCTGCAAAGGTAAAGCCGGGGATCAGAACGCGCGCATCATTCGGCAAATCCAGCGCCTTCAGCGACAGGAACAGCGCGGCGGAACAGGAAGAGACCGCAAGCGCGTATTTTGACCCGAGCAGCTCGGCAAACTCAGCCTCGAGCAGCGCGACGGGGGCGTTCTCTGGTGCGGTGTAGCGGAAAAGATCGCCCGATTGCAGCAGCGCATCGATAGCTTCGCGCGCGGATTCGGGAATGGGTTCAGCCTGATGGACGTCCGGAGCTTGCCTCATATTTCGATTTCCTTAATTGAACCTTTGGGAAAGGTAAAACAATTAGCGATTACGACAAAGCGGAATCTGCCTCAACCTTGTGACATTTTCATGGCGCAGGGCCGTTTAAGTGTGTGCGTCCCCCGCGTCTGATACTGGGGTGTCGCCAAGAATATCATCGGCTGCGTGCGCCAACGTTCGCGCTGCGAGGGCCGTATTCGTTGATGCCTCAGGACAACGCGACACTTGAGTGACAGCCATAAGAAAATAGCCGGTCGCACGTAAAATCCGTTGTGAGCCTGATGTACATCCTTAATAAATTAAGAACCCAACTGAGAGATCGACATGATACGCTTCCTACTTCCCTTTGTCCTATCTATTGCGCCAAGTGCCTCAGCTGCGCAGGAGGAATTGGACAGTTTTATGGATTCAATGACGTCATTTCATTGTGTATTCGATTTGGGAGTGAATTCATCCGAAGAACGAAATTTTCCGATTATGATGTTCGAAAGCCAAGGCCGTTTTACGACTGTGAGCCGAGGTTTGCCTGACGCGCAAGTCGAGGAAACGTCTAATGGCTTCAAAATCCTTGGCGGTGAAGGCTTCGAAGATTCGATTTATATCTCGCGGATTGATGGCGATTGGAAGTTATTCTCAGCGACCAGCGATGGGATAATTCAGGGAAGCTGTTTGAATACTTCGCAGCTTGCATACGAAATTGTTTTGATGCTTCGCGACAGCGCCTTGGGTGCCGAAATTTTCGATGAAAACCAACGGATTAGTTCGGAGAACAACCGTCTATATAACGAGAATTTGGCGCTGATGGCGCTTGTGCGAAAGTTGGAAGGTGAAGCCGAGACTTCCGATTTGGTGGACGATGCGTTGGCGCAGGCCTTAGGGGGGATTACAACTAAAACGGACGCTGACTATTCTGTCTTAAGTTACGCTGATAAAGCTGCTATTTCCTCTGCTCTGAGCGCTTGTGTGAATGCTGATGAAATGAATGAAGAAGCGCGGCGGGAAAATATTAAGTTATCATTTCAGTGGAACGTGAGATTTGCGCCTCACGCGCGTTCAATCGGACTTATTCTTTATCAAAACGCTGAGAATGAACCAAAAGAAGAAAATCAGTTAGAAGCTTTCCGTGTCGCTCGTGAAGCAATCCTACTCTGTAGTGCTAATGGATTCGGTCTCCAAGATGAAAAATATCCTACCTGGAGGAACATTATTGTCAATTTCAACGGAGAAGACGGCTTTTCATTTTACTGAAATAGCGTACACTTGGAAAGTTTATTTACTATTGGTTGGCAGTTGAAAGTGAGCTCTGTCAAAACTTTATACGCGACGCGTAGCTTATTGCTCTTTCGGTTGTGACATTTTCATGTCGCAAGGCTGGTTCATGTCGGAACGTCGGGGATGGGGTGGGCTTAGATGCCGAGCCGGTCGCGCATGGAAAACCATGTCATCGCGAGAATGAGCATGGGATTTCTAAAGGCGGCACCGCCGGGGAAAGGCGTCGTCGGAATGCGCGCCATCGTATCGAAACCGTCGCTTTCGCCCTGAACCGCCAAGGCCATGAGCTGCCCGGCCTGCGTGGCCGAGCCGACACCGTGGCCGGAATAGCCCGAAGCCGACAGAACGTTCGGTGCGAGCCGGGTCAGGTAAGGCAGGCGTTTCATTGTAATGCCAAGCGTTCCACCCCAAGCGTAGTCTATACGGATATCGCGCAGGTGCGGAAAGATCTCGACCATTGGCTTGCGCACCTTTGCGGCGATATCGGCCGGGAAACGGTAACCATAGCTTTCGCCACCGCCGAACAGGAGCCGTTTGTCGGCGCTCAGGCGGAAATAGTTGATGACGAATTTCGTATCGGCAACGGCGACGTCCCGGGCCAGCACGCGGTCGGCCTCATCTCCGAGGGGTTCGGTGGCGGCAATGAAATTGTTGATCGGCATGACGCGCGCCGCGACCTTGCGGTTCAGCGAGCCGAGATAGCCGTTGCAGGCAAGGATCACATGGTCGGCCTGCACTTTGCCGCTATCGGTTTGGACGGTCGCGGGGCGGCCTTCGTCGATGTGGTGAACATGCGCGCCCTCATAAATGCGCACGCCTGCTTTATGCGCCGCCCGCGCCAGCCCGAGCGCATAGTTCAGCGGATGCAGATGCGCCGCATCCGTGTCCAGTATGCCGCCCTTGTAGGCGGGTGAGGGACACATGGCATGGCAGGCCTCCTCATCGAGAAGCTCGATCTTGTCATAGCCATAGCGGGTGCTGAGATGTTCAGCGTATTCGTGCATCTCGCGGGTTTCGCGGTCGTTGAACCCGGTATGGGCCACGCCCGGCTTGATATCGCAGTCGATCTCGTTTCGCGCGATCAGCCCCTTGACCAAGGCCTTGGAGTCTTCGGCCAGTGCCCAGAGTTTGGCGGCATCCGCGTCGCCAACCATCTTTTCAACGACATCCTGTTCCTGCCGCTGACCACTGCCTAGCTGACCGCCATTGCGGCCGGACGCACCAAAGCCGACGCGCTGCGCCTCGAGCAGGACCACGTCGAGACCGGCCTCGGCAAGATGCAGAGCGGCGGAAAGCCCGGTATAGCCCGCGCCCACGATACAGACATCGGCGCGGGTCTCTCCCTTGAGCGGGGGGAACGGGTCCATGGGCTTGGCCGTTGCCGCGTACCAGCTGTCCGGGTACTGGCCTTTTTTGTCGTTCGAATAAAGCAGATCCATGGGTTCAGACGTTCAGCAAGAGATGTTCGCGTTCCCAAGGGCTGATGACCTGAAGGAATTCCTGGTACTCGGTGCGCTTGACGATGGAATAGACGCGGGCAAATTCCGGGCCGAGGATTTCATGCAGTTCGGTTGCCTCGTCGAACATGTCGAGCGCCTGACCGAGAACGGCGGGGATATCGCTGTCGCCGTCATAGGCGTCACCACGAAACTGTTTTTCAGGGCGCAACTCGTTGACAAGGCCGAGGTAGCCGCAGGCCAGACTTGCCGCGATCCCCAGGTAGGGGTTGCAGTCCATCCCGGCGAGCCGGTTCTCGATGCGGCGGCCGTCCGGTCCCGACAGGGGGATACGGATGCCGGTTGTCCGGTTGTCGCGCCCCCAGGCAAGGTTGATCGGAGCGGCATGGTCTTTCACGTACCGGCGATAGCTGTTCACATAGGGAGCGAGCACGGCGATGGCCGATGGCAGGTGCTGCTGAAGCCCGGCGATGAAGTTGAAAAAGGCATCCGTGTCGCCACCCTGCGGCCCGGCAAATAGATTACGGCCGGTTTCCATGTCGATGATCGAATGATGGATATGCATGGCGCTGCCCGGTTCATCCGCGATGGGCTTTGCCATGAAAGTTGCAAAACAGTCGTGGCGCAGTGCGGCCTCTCGGATCAGCCGCTTGAAGTAAAAGACTTCGTCCGCCAGTTTGACCGGATCGCCATGGCGCAGGTTGATTTCAAGCTGGCCGGCGCCGCCTTCCTGCGTGATACCGTCGATTTCGAAACCCTGCGCCTCGGCAAAGTCATAGATATCGTCGATGACGGGCCCGAATTCATCCACCGCTGTCATGGAGTAAGCCTGACGCGCGGCCGCGGGGCGACCCGAACGGCCCATCATCGGCATGATTTCCTTGGCCGGGTCGAGATTTCGCGCGACGAGGAAGAATTCCATCTCGGGCGCGACCACCGGCTTCCAGCCTTGTTTATGGTAGAGATCCACCACGCGTTTCAGCACATTTCGCGGGCTGAACGGGATTGCATCGCCGTCGCGGTCATAGGCGTCGTGGATCACCTGAAGCGTCCAGTCGCCCGTCCATGGCGCGGCGGTTGCCGTCGACATGTCAGGCTTGAGGATCATGTCGCGCTCGATGAAACCTTCCTCGCCGGCCGCTTCGCCCCAGTCACCGGTGATCGTCTGGAAAAAGATGCTGTCAGGCAGGTGAAATGACGTCTGACGAGCAAATTTTGATGCCGGCACGGCCTTGCCGCGCGCGATGCCCGGAAGATCGGAAACGATACATTCGACTTCGTCCAACCGCCGCCCTTCGAGAAAATCGCGGGCAGGTTGCGGAAGCTTGTCGGTCCAGTCGGCCATCAGGCCCTCTCTTTCTTGAAAAATTCAGCCATCTCGCGGGCAATCGCGGGGCTGTCGGTCGGGCCCTTGCGCAGCTCTTCGCGGGCTTTATTCAGTTGGTCTTCCGGCACGACACCCTTGCCGCGCGTATCGATCAGGCCCTCGATGAAATCTGCGCCGTATTCCGGATGCGGCTGCATTGTCCAGATCGTATCGTCATAGGCCAGGATCGCGTGCTTGCAAAAGTCATTGCCGCCGACGACACGCGCCCCGGGGGGCAGGTCGATGACCTGGTCCTGGTGCCAGGCATTCACGAAACGCTTTTCGCCGCCCATGTCGTATTCGACACGCCCGACTGCCCAGCCGCCATCATACTTTACGACTTTGCCGCCAAGCGCCTGCGCGATGATCTGGTGGCCAAAGCATATCCCGACCAGCGGCAGCTTGCGTGCATGTATGTCGCGGATCAGGTTTTCGAGCGGCGGGATCCAGGGGTGATCCTCGTAGGCGCCGTGGCGCGAGCCAGTGATGAGCCAGCCATCGCAGGCATCCGCGCCCGGGGGGAAGACCCCGTCGACAACGCTGTAGGTTTCGAATTCAAAGCCGTTCCCGCCAAGGAGGTTCTGGAACATCACGTCATAGTCCTTGAAGCTCTCAAGGAGTTCGTCAGGCGCGTGGCCAGTTTGCAAGATGCCGATTTTCATGAGTCACATGTCATTTATGATCAAAACAAGGGTATCGAAGGCCCGGTGGACGGGCAAGGGGGTCAGACCGCTTCGAGGTAGCTGATCCAGTGTCGTTCGGGCGGGGTTTCTGCGAAACGCGCCAATTCCTGCCGCTTGGTCATCACGAGGTTCTGGATCATTGCCGTGGGCAGGATACGCGCCATCAGCGGGTCATTCTCGATCCGGTCGATGGCCTCGCCCCATGTCGCGGCAACGCGCGGGACGCCGGTTTTCTCGTAGGCGTTGCCGGTGATGGGGGCGGGCGGTTCGATGCCGTCCTCGATTCCGGTCAGGGCCGCGCCCAGCACGGTTGCGAGCATGAGATAGGGGTTGATGTCACCCCCGGCGACGCGATGTTCGATCCTGCGGGCAGAGGGCGATCCGCCGGGAATGCGGATGGCCGCCGTGCGGTTTTCATAGGCCCAGACCGCGCTGACCGGTGCATGGGCACCGGGCACCAACCGGTCATAGGAGTTTCCGTTCGGCGCAAAGATCAGCGTGCTCGACGGCATGGCGGCAAGGCAGCCCGCCACCGCGTGACGTAGGGTATCGGTGCCACGCGGTCCGCCATCGTCGAATATGTTCTGCCCGTCCTTGTCCACGACCGAGAAATGGACATGCATCCCGTTACCCGCATCGTCGGCATAGGGCTTTGCCATGAAGGTCGCGGCGAAACCGTGTTTGCGTGCGAGGCCTTTGACCAAGGCCTTGAAGAGCCACGCATCGTCGGCCGCCCGCATCGCGTCCTGATGGACAAGGTTGACTTCGAACTGGCCAAGACCGGTTTCGGAGATCACCGTATCCGCCGGAATGCCCATCTGGTTGCAGGCCTCGTAGAGCGCGGTGAAATATTCATCAAAGGCGTCAAGCTGGCGGACCGAGAGGATGGCGCTGGAATAGACCGGGCGGCCGGTGACGGGGTTTGTCGGTGCCTCGGGAAGCGAGCCCTTGTCGTCGATCAGGGTAAATTCCATCTCGGTCGCGGCAATGGCGGTCCATCCGCGCGCCGCGTAGCGGTCGACCACCTGTTGCAGCGCGTGGCGGGGATCTCCGAAGAACGGGTCGCCCTTATCGGTGTACATTGCCATCGGAACCAGCGCCGAAGCCGTCGCCAGCCATGGCATCGGAACCGCACCGCGATCGGTTGGCAGCAAGACCCCGTCGGCGTCGCCGCTGTCGAACACCAGCGGGCTGTCTTTGATGTCAGACCCCCAGAGATCCACGTTCAGCACCGAAAGCGGCATACGGACGACGCCCTCGGCAAGCTTGTCGGCATAAGAGCCGGGTACGCGTTTGCCCCGCATCTGCCCGTTCAGATCGCTGGCGGCTACTCGGAAAGTCGGGAATGTCCTGAGGTCCACGGAAAGACTCTTTTTGTTCGAATTATGCTTTCCCCTTGTTTAGCGGAGGATCTTACGAGTGTCACCGAAATTTGATCAAATTATTTGTGCAGGTGATTTCCCGCGCCGGAAAGGCTGAAAAACAATCACAAATGCCGCGCGTCTGACATATTCTTGTCGGCCGTCAGCCCCAGTTTGCGGCGAGGTTCCTCCGCATAATTCGACCCGGGATGTCCTGCCGCTGTTTAGGTGACGCGGCTGCGTGAGGCCTTTGTGTCGGTGGTAAGCGTTAAACGGGATCTGGCATGGCTTATCAATTCAATGGCTTTGGCAACAAGGGCGAGGCGCCGCCCCGACAGCCTGACGCCGCCGCAGCTGCCGCAAGTGAGAAACCAGAACCGGATGTGCAGCGCACCTCCAGCTCCGCTCAAGCGAAACCGCGAACGAACCGGTCGCACAGGAGCCGGAGCAATCCGCAGCAAGACAAGGTGGAACAGGACGAACCCCGGGTCGAGCGGATGGAACCGGTAAAAGACACCCGTCGACCTGAAGCTGCCGCTGTCTCTGCCGAGCCAAACCCGCGCATGACATTGATCATCGAGCCTGAAGGCGAGGTCAGGCGACCCCGTTATGAAAGCGTCTCTCAATCCGCGCGGAATTGGGTTTTTCCGGTGACCGCCGGCGTGGCCGTTTTTCTGATCCTGCCTTTGTGGGTTTACCCTGCGGTGCTCATGCTGATCGGTGCAGTGCTGGGGTGTGCCTACCTTTACTTTGGCACGGACAAGATGAAGGAAATCGCCAGTGATCGTTTCGCCCGGTTGGAACGCAGGCATCCCGCTAAGGCCGAAAGGCTGCGCCAGATTGCGCGACAGGGGCGCGAGCGCGTTTCGGAATTTGCACAGCATCTGCCAAAGTCCTGGGCGGAACGGCTGGCCGATCTTGGGTTTGACGATGAAAAACCGGCATTCGGCGACGATGAATTTATCGATCCGATGCTCGACCGACGGGTGTGAGCTTTTTCGACCGTTCTAGCGCAGCAGGTTTGGCCGGAACTTGAACTTGGCCCGGGCCTCGCCCGGAAGATGTTGGTTCAGGCGCCGGTTGATAAGGCCGAAAATGCTGACGATCACCAGTGTGAACAGGATGAAATAGCCCGCCAGAATGGGGTAGGGGACAAAAGGGTTAAAGGTCTTGTCCGCAAAGTAGCTGGCGTAATAGAGCGCATCTCCGCGTTGCTGCCATGCCGGGAAGCCGGAGAAAAAGACAAGCGTGGTGGCGTGAAAGAGAAAGATCGCCTCGTTCGTATAGGCGGGCCAAGCCAGTCGCAGCATCGTCGGCCAGATGATCCGCTTGAAGCGCGTCCACCCGGTCAGACCATAGGCATCCGCCGCCTCGACATCGCCTTTGGGCACCGAGCGCAGCGCGCCGTAGAAGATCTCTCCGGAATAGGCGGCGGTATTCAGGAACAGGACAATCAGCGCGCCAAGCCAGGCAGCGGTGAAGGGATCGAAAAATTCGATGTTACTCTTCAGATTCAAAAATAAAAAATAGGCGAAGAAGAACTGGATGAAGAGCGGCGAGCCCCGGAACAGAAAGATGAACCATTCCGCAGGTTTGCGCAGCCACGGGTTCTGCGCACCCTTGGCCACGGCAAGCCCGGTGGCAAGGAAGAACCCGATGACCAGGGCAAAGATGCCGAAATAGATGTTCCAGATCATGCCCGAGCCGATAAGGACGACCTGTTCGCACAGGGTAAAATCACTTCTGGGCAAAAGGCGCTCGCCGATGCCGATGCTGCGCAGCGCGTAGTCCTGTATGGTTTGCAGGCAGGCGCTCATGAGGCGGCCCTCCGCTGGGCTTCGCCGCCGGTAGTGGCCTGCCCGTGCGTCAGCCGGAGCATCAGTTTTTCAAGCGCGATTTCAGAGACTTTCGTGAAGGCGAGATAGAACACCAGCAGGGCAAGAAAGTACCACATACGCCAGTCGCCATGCGGAAAATCGGTAAAGCGCGAGGTCTTGGTGCCGCCGAGTTCCCGTGCCCAGTAGACGATATCTTCGATCCCCAGCAGGAAGAGCAGGGGCGTCGCCTTGATCAGCACCATCCATAGGTTCGAAAGGCCGGGCAGCGCGTAAACCCACATCTGCGGGACCAGTACGCGCCAAAAGGTCTGGCGCTGTGACATGCCATAGGCTGCCGCGGTCTCGAGCTGGGCATGCGGTACGGCCCGCATGCCGCCGAACAGGACGTTCGCGGCGAAGGCGCCAAAAACGATAGCAAAGGTGATGACGGCCAGTGCAAACCCGTAGGTCTCATGTATCCACTCGGGCGCGCTGCCAGCGGGCAGCTTGGCAGCGTGACAGACGATGAAATCATTGCCTTGTCTGATCGGCATGTCCCAGTCGGGGCAAAGTGTCTTGTGGCGCAGCCACTCGAGTGCCTGATCAAGGGCGATGACGAAGAAAAGGAAAAACGCGATGTCGGGTACGCCCCGCACGATGGCGATATAGGTCTTGCCGAACCAGCGCAGCGGTCCGAAACCCGACCGTGCCGCCATTGCGCCAAGAAACCCGAAGCCAAGCGCAACCGGCGCTGTCACGGCCAAAAGGCCCAGCACTTTGAGAAACGCCATGTAGAATGACATGTGGACGCCGGTGGTCAGATAACAAGACAGCCATGCCAGCGTTTCAAGCGAGTCGGGATCGACGCAATAGGAAAACATGCGGGTCCGTTCAGTGGCGCGGGCGGCATATTAAAACCTGCGCCCCGCGTTGAGAGAAACGGCCCGCCGAAAGGGCGGGCCGCATTGAGGTCGGGATCAGTAGGTGCCGACGCCTTCGCCGAACCACTTGTCCAGCAATGCATTCAGGCTGCCGTCTTCCTTCATCGACGTGATCGCCGCGTCGAACTTGTCACGCAGTTCGGTGTCGCTTTCGCGCAGGCCCATGCCCACGCCACCGCCAAGAGGTACGCCTTCACCCACGAAGGTCAGCTCGCCGCCCGATTCCTCGACCAGCGGGAGGAGGTAGTCGTAATCGGCAAAAACCGCATCCGCTTCGCCGTTGCGCACGGCTGCGATGGTTTCTTCGGGGGTTGCGAATTCAACCAGCGTTGCGCCGCTTTCCGCGACATAGCCCGCCTGAATTGTTGCGGTCTGGGCCGAGACGATGCCACCTTCGACATCAACGTCATCGGACAGCGCAACATAGGCGGATTCGGTGGGCGGATAGTAATCTTGAGTAAAGTCGATCACCTCGTCACGTTCGTCGGTGATGCTCATGCCGGCCATGATGGTGTCGTAGTTGCTCGACACCAGGTTCGGAATGATTGAATCCCAGTCGTTCTTGACCCATTCGCAGGTCAGCTCGGCGCGGGTGCAGAGTTCGTCGCCCAGTTCGCGTTCGAACCCGTCGACTTCGCCCGAGTCATTGATGAAGTTGTACGGAGGGTAGGCGCCCTCGGTGCCCATGCGGATCGTCTTGTCTTGGGCAAAGGCCGATCCCGCAACGATGGCGAGCGCCGCCGTGGTTAAAATCAGAGATTTCATGAAAGTTACTCCCTTGGTTTTATTTTGATTAGGCCGCTTGCGTCGCCGAGAGGAACCCCTGGAGACGTTCGGATTTCGGAGCGCCGAAGAGTTCGCTTGGTGCGCCTTCCTCTTCGATCAGGCCCTTGTGCAGAAAGACCACGTGATCACTTACATCTGCCGCGAGCTTCATGTCATGTGTCACGATCAGCATGGTGCGCCCTTCGGCGGCGAGTTGCTTGATGACCTTGACGACTTCCTGCTCAAGTTCCGGGTCCAGCGCGCTGGTAGGTTCGTCAAAAAGCAGCGCCTCGGGTTCCATGCAAAGCGCGCGGGCAATCGCGGCACGCTGCTGTTGCCCGCCTGAAAGCTGTGCCGGGTAGGCATCGCATTTGTCGCCGATCCCGACCTTTTCCAGGTAGGCCCGGGCGGATTTTTCCACCTCGCCACGGTTGCGCCCAAGCACGGTCAGTGGCGCTTCCATGACATTCTGAAGAATGCTCATGTGGGACCAGAGATTGAACTGCTGGAACACCATCGAGAGATTGGTGCGGATACGTAGCACCTGCTTGGCGTCCGAAGGCCGCCGCACCGCGCCTGCCCCTTTCCAGAGAACCGGTTCGCCTTTGAACAGGATCTCGCCCTGCTGGCTGTCTTCGAGCAGGTTGGCACAGCGCAGAAGCGTGGATTTGCCCGATCCCGAAGATCCGATTAGCGAAACGACATCGCCGCGCCTGGCCGAGATGCTGACGCCTTTCAACACTTCGAGCTGGCCGTAGGCTTTGTGGAGGTTGTTGATCTGGATGACGGGCGGTGTGTCTGTCACGGGGCGTCCGGTTTTGCTGAATTTCGCCGTAGTAGGAGTTAATTCCGCACGTATTGCAATCGTGAATTCAGATAGGCAAGGGGCAAGAGGGGGCAATTGACGGTAGGGAATGCCCGAAAATTAATCTCATTCCCGTATTTCGGTCGGGTCGTTCCGCCGGGCCACGTCCTAGCTGGCGATCACGCCCAGACAACTTGCGGAGTCGGGACGGAAAGATAGTCGGCGGTTTCTATACGGACCAAACCGCGCAGATGCAGGGCCTTGCGGTCCTGTTCGTTCAGATTGGCGATGGCTGATGCGGCAGCCTCGGCGATCGGGGCAGGGTCTCTGTCTTGGGCGGTGATGTAGGGCAGGCCGGGGGTTGGCTTTGTTTTCGCGATGACCTTGAGCTTTGCCGCCAGCGGATCATGTTCGCAGAGCAAAAGCCAAGTCACAGCATCGATCCCGGCAATATCGGCGCGCCCCTCGGCCACCGCGTGCAGCGAAAGGCGATGTCCTCCGGTCGGAACCATTTCTGAAAACCGCAGGCCAGTCAGGAAATGGAGCGGCCCGGCCCAGCCGGATTGAGACATGTCCTCGTTATACGCAAAACGGGCGCCGTCGAAATCCTGCGGCGTGTCGCGACGATTGTCCGCCCGCGCAACGATCACCGATTGGTAATATCCCGGCGGACAATCGGGCAAACCGAAATCAGGCGTCCCGATCAGGTTTACCTTGTCGTACAGTCGTGTCCGGTAAGGCATCCCGCAGGTCTGGCCCAGCAACAGGTCGGGCGATTGCCACATATCCCAGTAGTCCAAATCGCGGGACAGGTTCTCAGGGCCATAGCCAAGCCGGGCGCGGATTTCCTGCCAATAGCGGTCGTTGGCTTGTTGGATTTCCGGCATGTCATACATGCCGAGCATCGCTATCATCTGGTCTCGGCTTTTTGGCGGGCAAGCGCGCTGTCGCGGTCGGTGACACCCAGAAGGTTGGCCGTCAGCCGCATAAGTGCGTTTTCAGCATCGGCCCTGTCGCCATCGGCGAGAACCACCTGCCACATGGCCTCGACCACGCCGCGTCGGCTGTCATAGGGCACCGCATCCTTGATGGCGCGGGTAAAGCGCACCGTGTCCGGTGCGCCTGCTTCCACCTCTTCCGCTTCCTTGCGGAGGTTTTCCGCTTCGGATCTGCTCAGCCCGTAACGGGCCTCGGTGATGCGGTCGATCTGGGCGATTTCCGCCGGCGCGTACTCATTGTCCGACCGGGCGATACGAACCAGAAGGGCGGTCAATGCCAGCCGGGCATCGCCATCGTTCATCGGTTCTGGGTCATTCGCCGTAAGGCGATTTATCAAATCTGCAAACATATCCTGCATATAGGCCGCCAAACCGGGCTGGCCAAGGCAAATTGCGCAGCCTTAACAAACGCGCTTAATCCTCTTCTAGGTTGGATTTTCTGGCAATCACCTTGTCGCGCGCCGCATCGCTGTCGGCGCGAGACAATCCCATCGCCTTGCGCGCATCTTCGACGATTTTCAACTCGCCCGGGTTTTGCGCGCCGTCTGCCATGACGACTTCCCAGAGCGCGTCCAGCGCGGCGAGCCGTTCGGACAGTTCCGTCGTCTCGCGGATCAATTGACCAAAGGTGTCGGTCTCAGGCGCCGCCGCGTGCAGTTTTTCGCAGGTTGCCCTGACCTTGGCGGCCTCGATCGCGTCGTGCTTGTAAAGCCGTTGAAGAATGCGGTCGATCAGCCGGATCTCTTCCATCTTGTAGTCGCGATCCGACTGCGCGACCCGGACCAGCAGCGCGCCAAGGGCAAGCTCGGCATCGGGGTCGGGCAGTTTCGGCGGCGATTTGGGGCGAAAGGCCTGAAACAGGTTGCTAAGCATGTTACATCCGAGCTCCGCAAAGATGGTTCAACGTCGAGTCCTACCCGTCATAGCCGGGCAAAATGCTGAGATCGCCGGTGGAGACCGGGTCCCGCAGGGCCTTGGCCGCCTGATAGCCGGGGCTGTTATAACAGGCCAGAGCCGTTTCGTAGCTGTCAAATTCGATGACGACGGTCCTTGCGCGGGATTTGCCCTCTGGCTGTTCGCCCTCGCCGCCCCGAACGAGGAAGCGCGCGCCGTATTCGGCGAACGGTGCCGCATTCGCTTCGATATATTTCTTGTAGGTTTCCATGTCATCGACGTCGACATGGGCAATCCAGTACCCCTTGGGCATGTGTAGTCTCCTGATTTTGAGGCAGGGTCGCAAAGCGCCTCGCAAAACTCAACGGTTGCCATTGCGGCTGCGGAAAAATCTGTGCAACGTCCCGCCATGGCAACACATATTTTCGACGGTCACAACGATACGCTGACATTGCTGGCCGGGCTCAAGGTATCCGATCCCGTGGCGCAATTCGTCAAGGGAACGCACGGACATATCGATGTTCCCAAGGCGCAGGAGGGCGGGTTCGCAGGTGGGTTCTTTGCCATCTGGGTGCGCTCTCCCGGGCGGGGCGGTTTCTCGCTCAACGATCTCAAGCCGCCTTACGATGTGCCGCTGCCAAAGATGGTCGACCAGGCCGAGGCGTGGGAAATCGTCGAGCGGTCGGCGAATATTCTTCAGGCGCTCGACAAGGCCGGCGCGGTCCGGATCTGCCGCACGGTGGACGAGATCGAAGCGGCAAGGGCAGACGGTGTGATCGCCGCGATCATGCATGTCGAGGGCGCCGAAGCGATTGGCCCGGAATTGCGCGAACTTGACCGTCTTTACGATATGGGCTTGCGGTCGCTGGGTCCCGTCTGGTCGCGAGAGACCATTTTCGGTCATGGCGTGCCGTTCCGCTACCCGTCCGACGGGGATATTGGCGTCGGCCTGACCGAGGCGGGCAGATCGCTTGTCGCGCGGTGCAACGAGCTGAAGATACTGATCGACCTCAGTCACCTGAACGCGGCCGGTATTGCCGATGTCGCTAAGATTTCCGATGCGCCACTGGTCGCGACCCATTCCAACGCATGGGCGGTCAGCCCCCATGCCCGCAACCTGACTGATCCTCAACTACAGCTAATTGCAGACAGTGGTGGGGTGGTCGGCTTGAATTTCGAATGCAGCTTTATGCGTCCCGATGGTGTGCCGAATGTGGATACCCCCCGCGCGGATGCCATGGCGCAGCTCGACTATTTGCTGGACAAACTGGGCGAGGACGGCGTTACGCTCGGATCCGATTACGACGGCTGTAAGCCGCCGCAATGGCTGAACCGGGCGGACAAACTGCCGAACCTTGTCCGTGCGATGGAGCAACATGGCTATACGCCGGAGCGGATAGAAAAGATCTGCTGGGGCAACTGGATGCGCGTGCTGCGCGAAACATGGGGTTAGGCCAGGGCGGTCAGCAACAGCCCGCCCGCCAGTACTGTAATCGTTAGACCCCCCGTGATTTCCAGAACCGGAACCACCCTTGTCACCAGGGGCGAGCCGGAAAGCGCCGAGACAAAGCTGCCGCGCAGGCCGGTGGCGGCGCAGGCGACGGCGATGGTTACACTGGCCGTCCCCAGACCCATCGCAAGCGTCGCGGCAATGCCCGCAAGTGCGATGCCCATCTGCCATGTGATCAACAAGACAAAGATCGCGCCCGAGCAAGGGCGAATGGCAATGCTGGCGATCAGGGCCATGGTTTCCCGCAGCGACCCGCTATTTTTGATTTCTTCAAGCGTCGGCCCGTGCCGGTGCGAACAGGTTTCGTCGTGGTCATGGTGATGATGGTGATGCCCATGGTCATGCCTTACACGGTGCGGCATGATCCGGCGGCAGCCGCGGATTACCAGCCAGGTGCCGACCAGCGCGATGGCGCCATAGCTCAACGGAGCCATCAGACCTTCCGCAACGCCTACAAGATGCCCACGTGTCAAATGAAAGGCCCAGACACCGGCATAGACGATCGCGATTGCAGTGGCTGATTGCCCAAGGCTCGCGACAAGGCTGATCGCGACCAGCCGGAACATGGGCACCTTTCGCCCCAGCCCATAGCCGCCGATCAGCACCTTGCCATGGCCCGGCCCGACCGCATGGACGAACCCGTATGCAAAGCAGAGCGCCAGCAGCGCAGTCAGCGCACCAACTTCGCGGGCGCGAAGGCTGCGCAGCGACTGGGCGATGCCGTTCTGGAAATGGCGTTGCTCTGTCGCGGCCCAGGTGGCCAGATCGGCAAACCCGCCGCTCAGCCAGAACCATGCGAGCGCGACGACGATCAGAACCGGAAGGATCAGGAGCTTGGGCATTGCACCTGCACCTCGGTTGCAAAGGCCGCGCCGGGATCCGACAATCCGACGTCCTCCGGGTCCGCATTCGGATCGAGCGTGGAAAGCTGTTGCTGGAGATCCGCCAGATCGTCGCCAATCTGCGGCAGCACGTTTTCAATCATGCAGGCGTTCCAGCCGGTGACGGTCACCGGTAGTGTGACGTCATAAGCAGTGTAATAGGTCGGATCATAGGGTTTCAGCGACAGCTTGCTGCCAACGGCCTGTGGATGCCCTTCGACTTCGCGCAGGTGAGTCGTGATGATCCGCCCGGCCTTGAACTCGGCCGTGGCTTCGCTCGGGCCGGAAAGGGTAAGCGGTTCGCCGTTCAGCCCGGCAACGAGATCGCCGTTGAACCCTTCGATCCAGTTCATGTCAAAGCCGGTCAGTTGCTCCAGTTCCTCGTCGGTTAGAACGCCGTCGTAGTCCCGATCCAGCCCCATGTCCGAAGTGATCAGCAGCGAATAGTAATCGTCATAGGCCCATGTGGTACGGATATGGGTCAACCTGCCGCTATCATCGAGGATCACCTCGAAGCCGGTATCCACGAAAATATGCGGATGCGCGGCAAGATGCGCAGGGACCGTCAGGCAAAGGGCAAGCAGGGAGCGAAACATGTTTGTTTGCTAGGATATACCGGCGCTTCAGGCAATCGCCTTGCGTGGTCTGATCGGCAATTTGCAGCCAATCCGGGCCACTACCGGGAAGGGGTCTTGGAGATGCGATTGTATCGGTTTGCCCGTCCGTCCTGCTAGGGGGAAGCATGTCCCGTCAGTAATCGACTTGCGTCTTCTGTTTCGACGGGACTGCAAACCGTTCAGATCAGACCAGACGCGATGTTTCCTTGGCGGCCCGGATGAAGTCATCGAAGAGCGGGTGGGGCGCAAAGGGCTTCGATTTCAGTTCGGGGTGGAACTGGACGCCTATGAACCACGGATGGTCGGTCCATTCCACGATCTCCGGCAGCCGACCGTCGGGGGACATCCCCGAAAACTTGAGCCCGACCTCTTCCAGTTTCTCGCGATACTTCATGTCCACCTCGTAGCGGTGGCGGTGGCGTTCTTCGATGTGGCAGGTGCCGTAGATCTGCGCGACTTTCGAGCCTTCGGCCAGCGTCGCGTCGTAGGACCCAAGTCGCATAGTGCCGCCCTTGTCGTCATCGACCTTGCGGGCCACGGTGTGATTGCCCTGAATCCATTCTTTCAGGTGGTAGACCACGGGTTCGAAACGCTTCTTGCCCGCTTCGTGGTCGAATTCCTCGCTGCCGGCTGTCTTGAGGCCCGCCACGTTGCGCGCCGCTTCGATGACCGCCATCTGCATGCCCAGACAGATGCCAAGATAGGGCACCTTATGCGTCCGGGCGAATTCAGCCGCCTTGATCTTGCCCTCGGTGCCGCGTTCACCGAACCCGCCGGGAACGAGGATGGCGTGGAATCCTTCGAGATGCGGGGCTGGGTCCTCGGTATCGAAGATTTCGGAATCCACCCATTCGACCTTGACCTTGACCCGGTTCGACATGCCGCCGTGGGTCAGCGCCTCGGCAATCGACTTATAGGCATCCTCAAGCTGGATGTACTTGCCTACGATGGCGACCTTGACTTCACCCTCGGGGTTATAGATCCGGTCTGCCACGTCTTCCCACGTGTCCAGGTTCGGCTTGGGCGCCGGGGTGATCTGGAACGCATCCAGTACCGCCTGATCCAGACCTTCCTTGTGATAGGCGAGCGGTGCTTCGTAGATCGATTTCAGATCCTGCGCGGCGATCACCGAATCGGGACGCACGTTGCAGAACAGGGCCAGCTTTTCGCGTTCCTTGACCGGGATCGGACCCTCGGAGCGGCAGACGAGGATGTCGGGCGCGAGACCAATGGAGCGCAATTCTTTGACCGAGTGCTGGGTCGGTTTGGTTTTCAGCTCGCCGCTGGCCTTGATATAGGGCAGCAGGGTCAGGTGCATGAAAATGCACTGCCCGCGCGGTTTGTCCTGCGCGAACTGACGGATCGCTTCGAAAAAGGGCAGGCCCTCGATGTCGCCTACCGTGCCGCCGATTTCGCAGAGCATGAAGTCGACCTCATCTTCACCGATCGAGATGAAGTCCTTAATTTCATTGGTAACGTGGGGAATCACCTGGATCGTCTTGCCGAGGTAATCGCCGCGCCGTTCCTTTTCGAGCACCGTGGAATAGATGCGCCCGGAACTGACCGAGTCGGTGGAGCGCGCCGCGACCCCGGTAAAGCGTTCGTAATGGCCAAGGTCGAGATCGGTTTCGGCGCCATCGTCGGTGACGAAGACTTCGCCATGTTCAAACGGGCTCATCGTACCGGGATCGACGTTCAGGTATGGATCGAGCTTGCGCAGCCGGACGGAAAAACCGCGCGCCTGCAAAAGCGCACCCAGTGCCGCCGATGCGAGCCCTTTGCCAAGGGAAGAGACCACGCCGCCAGTAATAAAAATGAATCGCGCCATAGGTTTCGCAGGCCCCCGTGAGTACCGAATTTTCGAGTGTATGCGGTTCGCAAAAACCACGTCATCACGGGAGTCCACCTATAGAGGATTCGCGCGACAAGGGCAATAGAACCGCAATATGATGTTGCGTTAGTTAAACGTCAGCCAAGGTATTGTGGCAGTTATGCCAGATCAGTCCGCACGCGGCACAAGCGGTGCGTCATCCCCTTCGGCGGGCGGCAAAAGATCTTCTGCATTGGGTATTTGCGCCGGTGCGCTTTCGCCTTCCGCCGGAGCTTCGGTGCCGAGACGGTCGAGAACCGAAACGCCCGATGCCTTTTCTGCCGCCAGGATCGTCAGCGTCAGCGAGGTGCAGATAAATGCCGCTGCCAAAAGCCATGTAAGCTTGCCAAGGGCGGTTGCTGCAGCCCTGCCGCTCATCGCGCCACCACCGCCGCCACCCATGCCGAGGCCACCGCCTTCGGAACGTTGCAGCAGGACGATACCGATCAGCCCGAAGGCGAGGATCAGATGGATGATGAGAACGACGTTTTCCATAAGGGCTGTTTGGTCTCCGGCCTGTGACGGGGGGTATCTATGCAAGATCGCGCGCCGGGGCAAGGGATGAGTTTGCGGCTGGACAAAAGCAATGTCTCGCCGGCAAGATCGACACATGCCACATGATCATTCCGACCACGAACATGCCCACGCCCTGCTGCCCTCGGACCCGGCGCTGAGGGTCAAGGCGCTTGAGACGATTCTGACCCGCAAGGGGCTCGTTGATCCGGCCGCGCTGGATGAAATTATCGACACCTACGAAAACCGGGTCGGCCCCAAGAATGGGGCCGATGTCGTCGCCCGCGCCTGGAGCGATGAAGGCTTTCGCGCGGCGCTTGCGGTGGATGCAACCGAGGTGATGCGCGAGCTTGGCTATTATGGCCGACAGGGCGAGCACATTGTGTGCACAGAGTGTACACCATCCGTACATCACATGGTCGTCTGTACGCTTTGCAGCTGTTACCCGTGGTCTCTGCTTGGAATTCCGCCCGGATGGTACAAATCCGATGCCTACCGGTCCCGTGCAGTGCGTGAGCCGCGCAAGGTGCTGGCCGAGTTCGGCGTGGCGCTGCCGCCGGAAACCGCGGTGCGGGTCTGGGATTCGACCGCCGAGATCCGATATCTCGTCATTCCGCTTCGGCCGGCCGGAACAGAGGGCATGTCTGTCGAGGAGCTCGCCAAGCTGGTCACGCGCGACAGTATGATCGGCACCGGGCTGGCGCGGGCGCCGGGATGAGCCGCGTTCACGACATGGGCGGGCGGTTCGGTGACGGACCGGTGATTCCCGAGCCGGAGGACGCCCCCGTCTTTCACAAGGACTGGCACGCCCGGGCACTGGCCGTGACGCTGGCCGCCGGGGCGCTTGGCAAGTGGAATATCGACACGTCGCGTCATGCACGGGAATGTGTCGGCAACACGGATTATGCCCGTTTCAGCTATTACGAGAAATGGATCGCGGCCCTGACCGACCTGCTGGTCGCGACGGAGCTTGTCAGCCGGGACGACTTGCGCGCGTCCGATCCGGACCAACAGCCCCTGTCCGACAAGGCAATGACTGCCGTCAAGGTGGCCGCCGTGCTCAGCAAAGGCGGTCCGGCGGATCGTGACAGCGATATCCTCGCTCGTTTCGTGGCGGGAGATACGGTTTTGACCCGTCGCCCGGCTGATAACCGGCTCGTCGATGGGGGGCACACCCGGCTGCCCGCTTATGCGGCTGGGGCGCGGGGCCGGGTTTTGATGCTCCACGGCAGCCATGTGTTGCCCGACAGCAATGCGCACGGCCTTGGCGAAGCGCCCGAACCGCTTTACGCGGTGGTCTTTCCCGCCGCCGAACTTTGGGCGGCGCCGGAACATCCCGATGACGAGGTGGTGCTGGACCTCTGGCAGTCCTATCTGGAACCGGCGTGACGATGCCGGACATCCCCGAACCGGCCTTTGCCGAACCGTGGCACGCGCAGCTTTTCGCGCTCACCGTGCATCTCAACGAATCCGGACGGTTCGCTTGGCCCGACTGGGCCGAGAGGTTCGGTGCCACCCTTGCTGCCCATGGGCTGGCGCGGGATCTCGACGGGGGCGACGATTATTTCACGGCCTGGCTGGAAACGCTCGAAAAGCTTCTGGCAGAGCAGGGATCGGCACTGCCGGAGGAGGCGGGGTCGGTCCGCGCGGCCTGGGAGCGGGCCTATCTGTCCACGCCGCATGGTGAACCCGTTCGCCTGCCCGAGTCCGACGAACAGGCGATCTGAAAGCGCTGTTTCCTGCCGGAGAGCGCAATTTCCGGTTTCGCCGGGGCTGTGGCATCGCTATACGGGCGCGGGTTTGATCCAATTATCAAAGGACTGGTTATGGCCAATGTTGTCGTTGTCGGCGCCCAGTGGGGTGACGAGGGAAAAGGCAAGATCGTTGACTGGCTGAGCGAGCGTGCCGATGTGATCGCGCGTTTTCAGGGCGGGCATAACGCCGGCCATACGCTGGTTATCGATGGCAAGGTCTACAAGCTGAACGCGCTGCCTTCGGGTGTAGTGCGCGGCGGGAAGCTGTCGGTCATCGGCAATGGCGTGGTGCTTGACCCGTGGCATCTGGTCAAGGAAATCGCCTCGATCCGCGAGCAGGGCGTGGAAATTACGCCTGAAACGCTAATGATCGCCGAGAATACGCCGCTGATCCTGCCAATCCACGGAGAGCTTGACCGGGCGCGCGAAGAAGCGGCATCCAAAGGCACCAAGATCGGCACCACCGGGCGTGGTATCGGGCCAGCTTACGAGGACAAGGTCGGACGCCGGTCGATACGGGTTGCGGACCTCGCCGACGAGGCGACGCTGATCGCGCGGGTCGACCGTGCCCTGCAACATCACGATCCGCTGCGTCGCGGTCTGGGGATCGATCCGATTGACCGCGAGGGGCTGATCGCCCAGCTGAAGGAAATCGCGGGCGAGTTGCTGCCCTATGCCGCGCCGGTCTGGAAAGTGCTGAGCGAAAAGCGCAAGGCGGGCAAGCGCATCCTGTTCGAAGGGGCGCAGGGCGCCTTGCTGGATATCGATTTCGGCACCTATCCTTTTGTGACATCTTCGAACGTGATCGCCGGGCAGGCGGCAACCGGCACCGGAATCGGTCCGGGCGGCATCGATTACGTGCTGGGGATTGTGAAAGCCTATACGACCCGCGTGGGCGAAGGCCCGTTCCCAAGCGAGTTGCATGACGAGGACGGCCAACGCCTTGGCGAACGGGGCCGTGAATTCGGCACCGTTACCGGGCGCAAGCGGCGGTGTGGCTGGTTCGATGCGGCCCTGCTGCGTCAAACCTGTGCGACCTCTGGCGTCAATGGTATCGCCCTGACCAAACTCGACGTGCTCGACGGGTTCGAGACGCTGAAGATCTGCGTCGGCTACGATCTGGACGGACAGCGGCTGGATTACCTTCCGATGGCCGCCGAACAGCAGGCGCGCTGCACGCCGGTTTACGAAGAAATGCCGGGCTGGTCGGAATCAACCGAAGGGGCGCGCAGCTGGGCTGATCTGCCTGCCGAGGCGATCAAATACGTGCGCCGGGTCGAGGAACTGATCGAGTGCCCCGTCGCGCTCCTGTCGACCTCGCCGGAGCGGGAAGATACCATCCTTGTGACCGACCCCTTCGCGGATTGATCTGATCGTGCAGGGAAAACCGCGTTTTCCGGTGGAAAACGCGGTGCCTCCGGCGGGAGTATTTTCCGCAAGAGGAAAACAGATGCATTGCAGAAGGAGGGGCTGATGGCCTTGTCATACAAAGCGCGGCGGCGTTGGGCCCTTGTCATCTTGCTCATCGGCCTGCCGCTTTACATCACTTTGGCGGTCAACATTCTGAACCGGATCGAGCGGCCCTCGATTATTGTCGAACTGCTTGTGTATGTCGCGCTGGGCGTGATCTGGGCGCTGCCGTTCAAATTCGTGTTCAAGGGCGTCGGGCAGGCAGATCCGGATCAGCGCGACTGACGTTCTTGTCAGCCGGCGGCGCGCTTGGCCGGGCGAAAGCCGATATCGACCGAGGCGGTGAAACGTCCACCGCCATTTTTGCAGATCTTGCCTTCGCGCAGCAGCAAACCGAAGGAACGGAGTCCGTCTTCGCGGTTGAACTCGATGGAGGGCAGCTGGCGGACCTTGTTCATCAGTTGGGGCCGGGAGAATTCCTCGCGCCCTTCGACGAATGAAAGGTAGGCCGCCGCCGCTTCGAGAAGCTGGGGCAGATCCTTGGCGCCCATCTGCTTGGCATAGCTGGCAAAAGCCTCGGACTGGCTGTCGGCAGACGTGTCGAGCAATTCCGTCGTGATCCGGCGGGGGCGGACCGGGAGGCGCGAATTCTCCGAATGTTGAATATCGATACGCTGTTCGGCGACCAGCTTGAGCGGGGCAGCGCGGTTTTCCCTCGCGGGCCGTTCCGGGCGCTGGGAGCGGTTGTTGTCCCGGCGACGGGGGCGCACCACGCTGGCAAGATCCTGACGGTAGGCGTCATCGCCCTTGTCGTCGTTGAGATCGTGTCCGGCAGACCGTTCTGCCTGTGCCGCTGCTACGGCGGCGCGCAGGCGGCTGTAGGTGTTCCGGCTGGTGGAATATTCCGGCGCGTCCATTTTCTCTTCTGCGGCAGCCATCAGGCGGGAGACGTCGTTGTCCAATCCTGGCGCGGCCGTTTCTGTCTCTTCCATTTCGACATGATCGCTTTCGTGCGTCGCGGTGGGCTCTTCGCGTGTTTCCGGCTCTTCGGTCTCAGCGATCAGGTCGTCCTGAAGCGCGGCGAGTTCGCGCATAAGGTCGGCTTCGTCCTCGGCGGAGAGATCGCTTTCGGTGCCGGTCATCTGCGTCGCCGGAGAAGAGAGTTCCATATCCGGTTCGTCGTCGCTGTCGTCGTCCTGCGACATGGCTTCGGCCGCTGCATCGCGACCGGCAAGGGCCGCTGCGATTTCCGCACGCTTGAGCTCTACACGACGGGCATTTTCACGCGAGATGGCGGCGTTTTCTTCTTCGTCAGCGGAGGAGAGCGGCGTTTCGTCAACTGTGGCTTCTCCGGATGTCTCGGCGGCGTCCGGTTCTGCGTCGTCGGATTCCATCTCTTCGACCATTGCGACTTCTTCTTCGTCCGGCTCGGCGAAATAAGAGCTCAGATCGAGATCGGGTTCCTCGTTCTCGTCTTCCGATACGATTTCAGGTTCCGCGTCTTCTTCTGTGTCAGCCAGAGGTTCCCGGGATTTCTGTTCGGCAAGGGCGGCGAGAATACGGCCATCGTCTGCGGCACTGTCTTCTTCGTAATCCTCGTCATATTCGGTCAGACGACGCTCGGCATCGCCATCGGCGATGATGGTTTCCTCGGTTTCGCCCGCGGCGTCGATCCGGTCGAAGATGGCGGCAAGTTCCGTATCGGGCGCGTCGCTTGAGGTCGCGACTTCCTCGTAAATCGCATCCTCACCGGACGTGGATTCGACGTTTTCGGCAGTTGCCTCGGTTTCTGCCTTTTCGGCCTGCTGTTCCGCCTCGTTACGGGAGACCACGGCGCGGATGCGTTTCAGCTTGGCTGCGATACTGTCGGGGCCGGTGCTGGCGCTGGCGACACTGGTCGATTCGGGGAAGGCTGCAAACGCGCCTTGTTGTGCCGAAACGGGCGAATTTTGCGTCGGCTGAACGATGTCTTCGGCGGTCTTGTCTGCCTTGGCAACGGGCGCTTCTGGTGACGACGGAACGGGGGCGTTCTGATGCGAAGTGGCGCGGAGAATGACACCGGTGCCCGCCTCGTCGGCACGGGCTTCGATTTGCCGACTGCGGTCGCGCTGGGCGATCTGGGTCAGCATTTCTGCGTCAAGCTTGGGAGGTTCGGCACCGAAGTAACGGTCATCCGCTGCAAGCGTACGGAAATATTCTGCGATTTCCTTCATCATGTCGAAGGAATCGTCGAATCCTTCGAGCGTGCAGGAAAAAGTCCCGTAAGAAACAGTCAGAATCTTGTTGTTATTAACCATCAGATGCTCGTCCTCTGCATTTGAATGCAATGTCTTATACAATGTCGACAGCGTCAAAACCGGCCCGAATCTGTGCAAATGAAAGTATCATTTCGTGGCGAGATTGTGATCAGTTAACGAAAATGCCATTTAATTTTCCATGAACGATAAACTTTTTTGCAGCGGTGCGCCGGTAACGCTTGTCGGTGGCGGGGCCATCGACCCCGGCGATCTGGAGCTTGCCCTTTCTCGCGCGCCAGCCCTCGTGGCGGCGGATTCGGGGGCGGCCCCGGTGCTTGCTGCTGGCCATGTGCCAGACGCGGTGTTCGGCGATTTCGACTCCATTTCGACGGACGCGCTGTCGCGCATTCCAGAAGATAGGCTGTTTCGGATCGCAGAACAGGATACCACGGATTTTCACAAGGCGCTGAGCCGGATTTCAGCGCCGATGGTGCTGGCGGTCGGGTTTCTGGGTGACCGTGTGGATCATCAGCTAGCTGTACTTAACGTGCTGGTTCAATTGACAGAAAAGGCCTGCGTTTTGATAGGGCGGCACGAGGTGATCTTTCATCTTCCCGCGCATTTCGAGGTGCAGCTTGAACCGGGTGACGTGGTGTCGCTGTTCCCGATGGGGGCGGTGAGCGGGCGTTCGACGGGGCTCGAATGGCCGATTGACGGACTGGCGTTTACGCCGGCCGGGCAGATCGGGACATCCAATCGCGCGCTGGGGCCGGTTACCTTTGACTTGGACGGGCCGGGCATGTTGGGGATTTTGCCGCTTGCCCGCCTTGATGAGGTGATTGTTTCGCTCAGATCTCGGGCGGATGTGGTTTGACGGCGACCTCGACGGCCGAGACCTTCCCGCGCTTTGCGGCTTCGCCACTGCGCGCCATGCGGCCTTCGCGCAGGATGATATAGAGCCCGGCGGCGATGGTGACGCATATGCCAGCGGCGGCCAGATTGTCGGGAAGGTCCTTGAACATCAGCCAGCCAAACAGCGTTGCGATGGGAATTTCGAGGTACTGCATGGGGGCGAGCGTGGCCGACGGGGCAAAGCGCAGGGACCATGTCATCAGCAGGTGCGCACAAGTGCCGATTATGCCGATGCTGAGCAAAAGCGACCATTCATAAGAGCTTAGCGGGTTCAGCGTGACGACCTCGTGCCAGCCGAGCCGGGTGCCGTAGAGTTCGATGGGCAGCAGGATCGCGCAGGCCATCACGCCGCTGACCGCTTGCAGGCCAATGGGGTCCGTTTCCTTGGCGATCTGTCGTGTCACCAGCATGAAGAGGGCAAAGTTTACCGCGACAAGCAGCGGCCAGAGGGCGGGCCAGCCGACTTCGGCAAAGCTGGGCTGGATCACCATCAGCGTGCCGCAAAATCCGACGACGCAGGCCAGCAGCCGGCGCACGCCAACTTCTTCGCCCAGCACGTATTTCCCCAGCAAAAGCATGATGAAGGGCATGACAAAGGCGATGGCGACCGCGTCGGCGAGTTCGAGATATTGCAGCGCAGTAAACATGGCGCCGATCCCGATAATATGCATAACCGTCCGCAAGAGCGTGAGGCGCAGCACCCGCCCGGACATCCGCCATATTCGCCCTGTGGCCAGCACAAGCGGGATCAGGACAACCGCCTGAACGGCAAAGCGGATCAGGATCATCTGCCCCAGCGGGACTGACTGGCCGATCAGCTTGGCCAGCGCATCGCCCATCGGGGCGAAGACGCAGAAACCGAGCATGAGAAGAATGCCCAATACGGGCCGGTCTTGTGACATTTCTCAACCGTATGAGCGTGCCGTGGTTCTGGCAACACAACTCGTGTGTGTTCCGTTACGGCAACGTCAGCAGTTCGGCACATTTACAGCAAGGCCGCCCAGCGAAGTTTCCTTGTATTTCTCGCTCATATCCGCGCCGGTCTGGCGCATGGTTTCGATGCAGGCGTCGAGCGGGACCAGATGTGTTCCGTCACCGCGCAGCGCGAGGCTCGCGGCACTGACTGCCTTGATCGCGCCAAGTCCGTTGCGCTCGATACAAGGGACCTGAACCAGACCGCGCACCGGGTCGCAGGTCATGCCAAGGTGATGTTCAAGCGCTATTTCGGCAGCGTTTTCAATCTGTTCCGGGGTGCCGCCCATCACGGCGCAAAGACCGGCGGCAGCCATGGCCGAGGCCGAGCCTACCTCGGCCTGACAACCGGCTTCGGCCCCCGAGATCGAGGCGTTATACTTGACCAGCCCACCAATCGCGGCGGCGGTCAGCAGAAAATCCTCCACATGGGCCGAAGAGGCGCCGGGGACATGGTCGAGGTAATAGCGCAGGGTGGCAGGCATGACACCGGCGGCGCCGTTGGTAGGCGCGGTCACGACTTGGCCCCCGGCGGCGTTTTCCTCGTTCACCGCCATCGCATAGGCGCTCATCCAGTCGTTGATCGTGTGCGGCGGCGTGAGGTTAAGTCCGCGTTCTGCCTGGAGCGCGTCATGGATCGCCTTGGCCCGGCGTTTGACCTGAAGCCCGCCGGGCAGGGTGCCGTCGCTGGTGAGGCCTCTTTCGATGCAGTCGTTCATAACCTGCCAAATCCGTGCGGTCCCGCGCGTCAGATCGCCGGGCGCGCGGCGCGACAGTTCGTTGGCGCGTTTCATCGCGGCGATGGATTTGCCCGACTCGCGGGCCATGTCGAGCATCTCGGCTGCGGATTTGAACGGAAACGGCACCGGCGGGCCGTCATCCTTGGCCTTGCCTTCGGCGAGTTCCGCCTCGGTCAGGACGAAACCGCCACCGACGGAGTAGTAGATTTCGCTGAGGATCACGTCACCCTGCGCATCTGTGGCCATCAGGCTCATGCCATTGGCATGGCCGGGCAAGGCGCGGTCATAGTCAAAAATCAGGTCGGTTTTCGGATCGAACTTGAGCGCGCCAAGCCCTTCGGGGGAAATCATTTTGGTTTCGTGAATCTCGGCAAGCGCTTTTTCGGCGGCGTCGGCGTCATAGGTCTCTGGCTGGAACCCGGCGAGACCCAGGATGGTCGCCCGGTCGGTGGCATGGCCGACACCGGTAAAGGCAAGCGAGCCATGCAGCGAGCCGCGCACTCCGGCCACGTCGAAGGGCGCGTCGCGGAGTTTGTCGAGAAAGCGGGCGGCGGCGACCATCGGCCCCATGGTGTGCGAGGAAGAGGGGCCGATGCCGACCTTGAACATGTCGAATACTGAGAGAAACATCTAGGTGGCCGATCCTTCGGGCGGAGAGCAATAGGTGGGGGCGGTGAACGGTGTCGGGCCGAGACCTTCGGCCTGCTGAGCGGCTTTCACGGCCTCTCGGGTTTCGAGCGCGGCGAGCAGGGCTGCTAGATGCGGTGTATCCGACAGTACGAACCAGCTGCGATCGTCGTCCTGCGGGTAGAGCACCATCCATCGCAGCAGGCACGCGATATAATAGCAAAGCACCGAGGGGTGGCTGCCATCCAACCAGACGGGGGTGGTGGCCGCAATTTCTTCGAGTATCGCAAGGTGGTTCCGGATCCGGCTGCGCTGGGTCAGTTGGAGGGCGGTCTGCATGTCGGGCGCGTCTCCGACATATTGCATCGGGTAGAAAGTGGTGCGCAGGTCAGTATGCAGGGTGTTCGAGACAAAGAACAACCACGCGAGGAACTGCGTGCGTTCGGGTGTGCCGATGGCCGGGGCGCCGCGACCAGTGTCGTCGGCCAGCCAGAGCAGGATCGCGCCGGTTTCAAATATCACTCCATCCGGCGTTTCCAGCGCTGGGATCAGGCCATTCGGGTTGAGCATGCGATAGGCAGGCGATGACTGTGCCTTTGCCGCGCGGTCCACAAGGATGGTCCGGTGGTCGATCCCGAGTTCGAGCATCGCCAGCCGCACGATAAGCGAGGCGTTGTCCGGGGCATAGTGAAGGCGAATTTCTGGATCCATATCCGCGCAATATCCTATCGGCAGACCGGGACAAGCAACAGATGCGACATCCTTTGGATAAAACCGGTCACGAGGTGAGCGGTGACAACCTTGTGTCGCAGGTTGCGCGGAATGAAGGCTGTTTCACAAGGATGTCAGCAGAACCAATGAATTGACGCCGGTGCAGGTGAATTCGGCCCTCGCCCCTTGCGTGTAAACCCCCTATAACGCCGCGAAACCATACGGGAGTCGAAGCCATGAGCGGACAGTTGTCCCCGATAGACAAGGCCAAGTTCGTTGCGGCAAAGCGTGCCGCTGATTTTGTCGAAGACGGGATGCGCGTCGGGCTTGGGACCGGCAGTACCGCCGCTTGGCTTGTGCGCTGCCTTGGCGAAATGGTCCGTGACGAAGGGCTCAAGATAAAGGCTGTGCCGACATCCACGCGCACCGCGGCGCTGGCCCGCGAAGTCGGGATCGACGTGATCAGCCTTGACGAGGCCAAGTGGCTTGATCTGACGATCGACGGCGCGGACGAATTCGACGGAGAGCTGAACCTGATCAAGGGCGGCGGCGGCGCGCTGTTGCAGGAAAAGATCGTGGCCACGGCCAGCGACCAGATGATTGTGATCGCCGACATCGGCAAAGAGGTCGAAACACTGGGCGCGTTCCCTCTTCCCATCGAGGTTATCCCCTTTGGCTGGCGTACCACGCAGTCGCTTGTCGAGGAACTTCTGATTTCGATGGATGTGCTGGGGCAGAACTCGACACTGCGGATGAATGGCGACACGCCTTTCGTCACGGATGAGGGCAATCACATCGTCGATCTGCACCTCAAACGAATTGGTGATGCGCGCCAGCTTGCATTGGTGCTCAACCAAGTGCCGGGTGTGGTTGAAAACGGGCTTTTCATAGATATCTGTGACATAGCTGTCGTCGGCTTCGGCGACGGCCGGGTTGAGTTGCGCGATATCCACAAGGGGACGATAGAGCACGACCGGATGGATTTTGTCGAAACCGACAATCTGTTCACCGATCTGACGGACTGACTGGACTACTGAGGGACTGACACGCTGATGAGCTTTGACTATGACCTGTTTGTAATTGGCGGCGGTTCGGGGGGCGTGCGCGCAGCCCGCGTTGCAGCCGGAGAAGCGAACGCAAAGGTCGCGCTGGCCGAGGAAGACCGTTACGGCGGCACCTGTGTGATCCGGGGCTGCGTGCCCAAGAAGCTGATGGTCTATGCGTCAAGCTATGCCGACATGCCGGAAACCGCCGCGCATTACGGTTGGGAATTCAACAAAGGCGCGTTCAACTGGGAAAGCTTTCGTGGCCACCTGAACACCGAACTCGACCGGCTTGAAGGCGTCTATCGCAAGCTGCTGAAGAATTCGGGTGTGGATTCATTCGACCAGCGGGCGCGGATCAAAGATGCGCATACGGTCGAACTCGACAACGGCGACACCTACACGGCCAAGCATATTCTTGTCGCCACAGGCGGACGCCCGGTGCGCCCCGAGCTGGAAAATGCCGAGCTGGGCATTGTTTCGGACGATATCTTTCATCTGGAAACCCTGCCGAAATCCATGCTGATCGTCGGCGGCGGCTATATCGCCTGCGAATTCGCTTGTATCCTGCATGGTCTGGGTGTCGAGGTGACACAGTACTATCGCGGCGAACAGATCCTGCGCGGTTTCGACGACGAGGCCCGCGAGCTGATCGCCAATTCCATGAAGGAACGCGGCATCGACCTGCAAGTCGAAACCGATATTTCCGCGCTGGCGCTTGCGGGCGACGACAGCAATGGCCCGGTCCGTGTGACCCGCAAGGACGGCGAGGAGGTCGAGTTCGACATGGTCTTCTTTGCCACCGGTCGGCGTCCGAACACGGATTCGATGGGTCTGGAAGAGGTTGGCGTCAAGCTGGGCCGTTCGAGCGAGATCGAAGTGGACGAATATAGCCAGACGGCGGTGCCGTCTATCTATGCCATCGGTGACGTCACCGACCGCGTCAACCTGACCCCGGTCGCGATCCGCGAAGGCATGGCCTTTGTCGAAACCGTCTTCAAGGGCAATCCGACACCGGTCGATCACGCGCTCATCCCCTCGGCGGTCTTTACCCAGCCCGAGCTGGGTACGGTCGGGCTGACCGAAAGCGAAGCTGCGAAACTTGGCGCGATCGATGTCTACGCGACGTCGTTCCGGCCGATGCAGACGGCTTTCGCGGACAAGCCTGAAAAGGTACTGATGAAGCTGATCGTTTCGCAGGAATCGCGCAAGATCCTAGGTTGTCATATCGTCGCGCCAGACGCGGGTGAGTTGATTCAGATGGCAGGTATTGCCATCAAGATGGGCGCAACCAAAGAAGATTTCGACCGGACCGTGGCGGTGCACCCGACCATGTCCGAAGAGATCGTAACCATGCGGAGCCCGACTCGCTCGGGTTGAACGGCGCGCAGGCGCTTGGACATTCAAGGACTTATGCCGCAAGATGGCGGCCTGGAGGGAAAAACAACATATGGCGGGCAATAGCGGCGGCCCCTGGGGGGGCGGAGGCTCTTCCGGCGGCGGAGGAAACCGGGGCAATAACGAAGGCGAAGATCGCAACAACGGCGGTGGACGCCGTCCCGAAGGTGGCCAGATCCCCGAGATCGAAGACCTTGTCAAAAAGGGTCAGGAACAACTGCGCGTCCTGATGGGCGGTCGCGGTGGCGGCAACGGCCAGAACGGCGGCGGATCGCGTCGCGGCGGTGGTGGCCCGATGCTGACCCGCGGGACCATCGGTCTGGGTATCCTGGGCGCGGTGGTGCTCTGGGGTATGGCGAGCCTTTACACGGTCAAGCCCGAAGAACAGTCGGTCGAGCTGTTCCTTGGCAGCTTTTCCGAAATCGGGCAGCCGGGTCTTAACTTTGCACCATGGCCGCTGACCACCTACGAGGTCATCCCGGTCACGCGTGAACAGACCGAGGATATCGGGACAGGCCAGCGCGGCAGCGAAGCCGGGCTGATGCTGACCGGCGACGAAAACGTGGTGGACATCGATTTCCAGGTGGTCTGGAATATCTCCGATCCGGCCAAGTACCTGTTCAACCTGCGTGATCCGCGCCCGACGATCCGGGCGGTATCGGAATCCGCGATGCGTGAAATCATCGCCCAGTCGCAGCTTGCGCCGATCCTCAACCGTGACCGTGGCATCATCGCCGACCAGTTGCTGGACCTGATTCAGTCGACGCTGGACGCCTATGACAGCGGTGTAAACATCATTCGCGTGAACTTTGACCGCGCCGATCCGCCCGAAAGCGTGATCGATGCTTTCCGCGACGTGCAGGCTGCCGAGCAGGAACGCAGCCGGTCGCGTAACATCGCTGACGCCTACGCCAACCAGGTACTCGCCGAAGCGCGTGGTCAGGCCGCGCAGCTTATCGAAGAGGCCGAGGGCTATCGCGCCCGCGTGGTGAACGAAGCCACCGGTGAAGCGAGCCGTTTCAGCGCGGTTCTCGAAGAATACGAAAAGGCCCCCGAAGTGACGCGTAAACGTCTGTATCTTGAAACCATGGAGCAGGTTCTGGGGGATATCGACAAGATCATCCTCGACGAAAACGGCAACGGATCGTCGCAGGGCATCGTGCCTTATCTGCCCCTGAACGAGCTGAACCGTAACCGCTCTACGTCGGGAGGGTCGAACTGATGCGTAAATCAACCATTCTCCTGCCGGTGATCTTCGTACTGGTTGTCGGCTTGCTGTCCTCGGTGTTTATCGTGGACGAACGTGAAAAGGCGCTGGTGCTGCAATTTGGTCGGGTTGTCTCGGTCAAGGAAGAGCCGGGTCTGGCTTTCAAGATCCCGCTCATTCAGGAAGTCGTGCGGTACGATGACCGTATCCTGTCGCGCGACATCGACCCGCTTGAGATCACGCCGCTGGATGACCGTCGTCTCGTCGTCGATGCTTTTGCGCGGTACCGGATTTCCGACGTGAACCGGTTCCGTCAGGCGGTTGGTGCGGGCGGTATTACGGCTGCCGAAAGCCGGCTCGATTCGATCCTGCGCGCCGAGACCCGAGAAGTGCTGGGTTCGGTCAGTTCGAGCGACATCCTGAGTTCGGACCGGGCGGCGCTTATGCTGCGCATCCGCAACAACGCGATCACCGCGGCGCGGGCGTTGGGCGTCGACATCATTGACGTGCGTCTGAAATCGACCGATCTGCCGTCGCAGAACCTCGCGGCAACGTTTGACCGGATGCGGGCAGAACGTGAACGCGAAGCGACTGACGAACGCGCCCGAGGTAACGAAGCCGCCCAACGGATCCGCGCGCAGGCCGACCGGACCGTGGTCGAGCTGGTCTCGGAAGCGCAGCGTGAAGCCGAGATCGTACGCGGTGAAGCTGATGCGCTTCGCAACGGCATTTTCGCCGATGCCTTTGGCAGAGACCCGGAGTTCTTTGAATTCTACCGCTCTTTGACGGCGTACAGCCGGGCGCTGAAGGGCGAGAATTCGAGCATGGTTCTGTCGCCGGATTCCGAATTCTTCAACTATCTCGGGTCCGCCGAGGGGGCCGGGCGCGGCGCGTTGTCGTCCCAGGAAAGCCGGGTGAGCCGTCGCGAAAGCGACGCCGAGGCCGCCGCGTCGGAGACAGCGACGGATGACGGAACTGCCGAGGACACTGCTGCGGAAAGCGAGCCGCAGACAGAGGAAGAGTCCGGGCGGCCCGCTGACGCGGCCGGTGTCTCTCCCCAGGATGAAACGAGTACCGTTTCCGAATAAAAGTAACGCGCCGCTTTTGCGGCGCGTTTGCTTTTGGGAGGGCATTGCAAACGGGCGGATCTTCACCAACGACGGAATAACGGTGAAAAAGAACAACGAAGTGTTCGTAATTTTCACATAGCGTTGATCCGGCGGAACACCCTTTGCCAGCCCTTTCAAAGGAACTACAATAAAAGCCAAGTCACCTGAGCCGCCGCGAGGCGTGTGTTACAGGAACAGTCGACAAGGAGAGTCCCATTGCAGTCACAGGCAGTTACCCGCGCCGAGATACAGGATCAGATGGACGAGACCAGATCGCGCCTTCTGTGGTTGAGCGCGTTGGCCTTCGTTTTCCTCTTTGCGCAGGCCATGATGGCATTTGCCAAACCCGAAAGCCTTGCACCACTTGCTGAGAAAATCAGCCCATCGGTCGTGAACATCACCACGTCGACGGTTGTCGAAGGCCGCACCGGGCCGCAGGGGATTGTCCCCGAGGGGTCGCCCTTTGAGGATTTCTTCCGCGATTTCCGTGAGCGCAACAACGAAGGCGATCGCCCGCGTCCGCGCCGTTCTTCGGCGCTTGGATCCGGTTTTGTTATCTCCGCCGACGGTTTCGTGGTGACGAACAACCACGTGATCGACGGGGCGGACGAAATCCTGATCGAATTCTTCTCGGGCGATGAATTGCCCGCCGAGGTGATCGGGACCGATCCTAACACGGATATCGCGCTGCTCAAGGTCACCTCTGAAACGCCGCTGCCCTTTGTCAGCTTTGGCGACAGCGACAGCGCTCGGGTCGGGGATTGGGTCATGGCCATGGGCAACCCGCTTGGTCAGGGCTTTTCGGTGTCGGCCGGGATCGTTTCGGCCAGAAACCGGGCGCTCAGCGGGACTTATGACGATTACATCCAGACCGACGCTGCCATTAACCGCGGCAACTCGGGCGGTCCGCTGTTCAACATGGACGGTGAAGTGATCGGTGTGAACACCGCGATCCTGTCCCCTAACGGCGGCTCCATCGGTATCGGGTTCTCCATGGCGTCGAACGTGGTGATGCGGGTGGTCGAGCAACTGCAGGAATACGGCGAAACGCGCCGTGGCTGGCTTGGCGTTCGCATTCAGGACGTGACCGAGGATGTCGCCGAGGCGATGGGTCTTGAGGCCGCCGCCGGGGCGCTGATAACCGACGTCCCCGAGGGACCTGCCAAGAGTGCCGGGCTGCTGTCGGGGGATGTGATCACCGGTTTCGACGGCGTCGATGTTGCTGATACGCGCGCGCTCGTGCGCCAGGTCGGCAATACCACGGTCGGCAAGACCGTCGATGTGGTCGTGAACCGTGAGGGCGAGACCAAGACACTGGCGGTAACCCTTGGCCGTCGCGAAGATGCGGAACGTACCGAAGCACCGAGTGACGAGGGTGAAGCCGCACCTGACGTCGTTGAGAAGGACATTCTTGGTCTGACGCTTGGCGTGCTCACTCCGGAGAAACGCGAGGAGCTGAACATTCCGGATGATGTCGAAGGTCTGGTTGTTTCCGCCGTGGACGAAACCTCGGAAGCCTTTGAAAAAGGTCTGCGTCTGGGTGATGTGATCACCGAAGCGGGACAGCAGAAGGTCGCCAGCCTTGCCCAGCTTGAAGAACGAATCGACGAGGCTCGGGATGCAGGGCGCAAGTCGCTGCTCTTGCTGGTGCGCCGCGCCGGTGAGCCACGCTTTGTGGCGCTGTCGCTCGAAGAGGGATGATCTGACCCGATCCCTCTAGAGGAAAAAAACAGGCCATGTGCGTTGAGCACATGGCCTTTTTCTTTTTAAAATAAGGTACTCACACTAAGAAAATGACTTGTTAACCCGTCCGGAGGCTCCGGCGCGACCTGCGCAATAGCGGGCCTACTGGTTAAAAACTAATAAATTTGAACTTGTTACGAGCTTGTAAAGTTGGCTCTGACCGTCTTGGCGGAACTTGGGGACGGGACGTCGCCAAGACGGACAGAGGCTGTTGAACCGAAACCATGCTGTGTCGAGCATTGGTTCGGGGAGAGCAGATGCTGCATGGCCGGTTCCTTTCTCCGAGGTCTGATACTGGGGTTGGGACTGTGCGACCTCGTAGCAACAATATGCCCAGAGTTGCGCAACACGTATGTGACGCAGTTCACGTTGGAGAATTAATTTCGATGAAATTCTTGTGCGGGGCCGATGCCCCGCTCAGAACTGGTCCGGGTCCGCGAGGGCTTGCAGCGCGTTCCGGTCCACGACCGAGAGCTTTCCGCGGGCAGAGGTCACCACCCCCATGCGTTTCCAAGAGGACAGGGTCTTGGAAACGGCTTCGCGGGTGGCCCCGACGAATTCCGCCAGTTCCGCCTGGCTGAGCGCAAGTGTGGCCGATCCGGTGTCGGGCCGGTCGGTGAGGTATAAGATCTTGCGGGCCAGCCGGGAGGGCATCGGCAGAAAGACCTGCTCGTTCAGCTGGCGGTCCATCCAGCGCATGCGTTGACCGGCAAGCTGGATGAGGTCGATGGCCAGCTCGGGCTCTTTCCGGATACGTTCCAATACATCGTCATAGCGGATGCGGCGCAGGATCGATGGTTCCGAGGCGGTCACCGTCGCCGTCCGTTCACCGGGATCGAACAGCGCGATCTCTCCGAAAAGAGCGCCGTTGCGCAGCACGTTCAGCGCCAATTTGCGCCCATCCATCGACAACACGCTGATTTCAAGCGCGCCACTCACCAGCGCATATAATTCGCGGGCCTCGTCACCCTGTTCGAAAAGTACGTCGCCGGGGGCAAGCCTGATTTCGGTGGCAAGGTCATCGAGCATGTCGATGAGGGCATCGGAGGCTTCGGAAAGAAACCCTGTTTTGGTCAACGTGCTGATGCTCATGCCTGCGCCTTTTGTTTGCGCTCGCAGATTAGCAAAGCGATGCCAAGTCACAAGGATTTTGCCGGGATGAAAGGACGAAGTTCAGCCGGTGTTGTCATTTTCCTCGGCGATCAGGCCAAGGTGCCGCGCTGTGGCAAGGGAAAGCGTCCCGGAATCAAGCCCCTGCGGCGCCTGATAACGGCGGATAGCGTCTCGGGTGCGCTGGTCCATCTGGCCGTTGACGGGGCCGTGGAAAAGGTTGCGCGCGTTCAGGGCGCGCTGAACCGAAGAGATGAACTCGGTGCTCATCTGATCGGGGCAGGGGGTCTCGAACCAGTCTTCGCGGCGCTGCTTCACGATTTCCTGCAGGGTTTCAGTCCGGTAAGTGGCGGGGCGGAGCACGGTGCCATCGGCGGCGCGCTTGGCAGGCTGGTCCAGGACTTGGTGGGTGACGGTTTCGATAACCGCCGGTGAGACCAGCTTGCCCCAGCAACTGCCCGGCGGGGCGCCCGGCGGCGCGGTCTGGCTTTGCCGCGCGACAAAGCCGGGGTCAGCGCCCTGACCGGCCCCGTCGCAGGCCGCCAGCGCCAGCAGGGCCAGCGGGGCAAGAAGAGTCAGGTAAGAGGTCATGCTCTGGCTTCTCTGGGGCCTCTGTCGGGCGTTCGCGACAGGTTAGCGCAAATCGAGGCCTTCGCAAAGCGGTGCTCAGCGTTCAAGCAGCATGTCGAGCATCGAGGATATATCCTCGATCTCTTCGGCGATGACATGCACGACCTCATGGGCGCGCTGAATCCGTCCGGTGACGCGCAGCATCCGGCCCGCGATGACCGCGCGGCGAAATTTCTCGTACATCTTCCGCCAGACGATCACGTTCACCACGCCGGTCTCATCCTCGAGCGTCAGGAAGATCACGCCCTTGGCGGTGCCGGGGCGCTGGCGCAGGATCACCAGCCCGGCCACGGCGATCCGCGCATTCTGGGGCGGTTCGTGCAGGCGGTCTGCCGTAAGACACGAGGGCGGGCGCGGCCATTGGTATGGCGACGTGACGGGGGTGAGAAAGCCGGGGGCAGGGGAATAGACACGCATGGGAACAAAAGTAGAACATGCGTCGGTTTTGTCCAGATACAGCGCGAGTTTCCCATGAAATTTGGGGTGGCGCGGCCCATATCGCTTGGCTAGACAGTCATGAAAGAGCATATCAAGGAGCCAAGCGCATGGCGAAGATTACCTATATCGAGCACAACGGCAAAGAGCATGTGGTTGACGTGGCTAACGGCCTCACCGTCATGGAAGGTGCACGCGACAATAACATCCCCGGTATCGAGGCCGATTGCGGCGGTGCCTGCGCCTGTTCGACCTGCCACGTCTATGTCGATCCGGCCTGGGTGGAAAAGCTGCCGGCCAAGGAAGACATGGAAGAAGACATGCTCGACTTTGCCTATGAACCCGATCCCGCGCGCTCGCGCCTGACCTGCCAGCTTCGCGTCAGCGACGCGCTGGACGGCCTTGTCGTGCAGATGCCCGAAAAACAGATCTGACAGGCCGCAACCTGCGGTCCGCAAAGAAAAAGCCCCGGCGCAGGATCACTGCACCGGGGCTTTCTCTATGTATCGTTTCGCAATTACCGTTTGCGGTCGCGGCGCGAGCTCATCGGCTGGAACGCCACGCCTACATGCGCCTCGCAGTAGGGTTTGCCGGATTGCACAGGCAGACCGCAGAACCAGAAATCGGGAGTGGCCGGGTCGCCGACGGGCCATTTGCAGGTCCGCTCGGTCAGTTCCATCAGGCTAATCTTCTTCGATTTCTTTTCGATCTCGTTCACCTTCGCAAGCGCTTCGGGGCTGATCTCATTGGCCGAGGGCTGCGGCGGCAGCGGCTGGCCCGCCGGGATGATCTGGCGGCGTGCCGGCATCGACGATTTCGTCTCGGGCGCGGCAGTCACGGGGCGCGCGGCTTCGGTCTTGGGGGCCGGCTTTGCGGCCATTGTTTCGGCAGGCTTGGGCGCTGCGGGTTTTGCGGCCTTGGGCGGCTCGGGCTTGACCGGCGCGGCACCTGCGGTGCGGTTCGACAGGCCAAGCCGATGAACTTTGCCGATTACGGCATTGCGGGTCACGCCGCCCAGTTCCTTGGCGATCTGGCTGGCCGACTGGCCGTCGCTCCACATCTTCTTGAGCATTTCCACGCGTTCGTCAGTCCAGGACATGCGTTGCCTTTCCAGCTAAAAAGCGGCCGCAAAGGCCGCCTTCGAATTCTTGACAGGGCTCTATTTTAATCACTGTTGCGCGAGTTACAAGGCGTCTTACCCCAGATGTCGCACCCGGGGCACAGGCCCGCGAGAGAATTTACTTTCCTTCGCGTCGCCCAATGAGTATGCAGCGCGTCATGAGCATAAACGCGCCTTTTTCGATCCTTCGACGCCGACGTTGATCCCGGCGGCTTTTGGCCGTTTGCTCACCTGCGCCCAATGGGCTGCGACTTCACTCAACACATTGACGTTCCTGCCTGTCATGGGGCAACCATGAAGGCTCAACTCTCAAGAGGATGATCCAGATGATCCCGTCCGTTCTGCCGACCTATTCCCGTGCGCCGCTTTCCTTTGTCAAAGGCGAAGGCTCCTGGCTGATCGAGGCGGATGGCCGACACTTTCTCGACCTTGGCGCGGGCATCGCGGTGAACGCTCTGGGTCATGCGAACCCGGCGCTGGTCAAGGCGCTGAGCGATCAGGCGCAGAGCCTCTGGCATACCTCGAACCTCTACCAGATTCCGAATCAACAGGCACTGGCTGACAAGCTGGTTGAACATACCTTTGCCGATACGGTTTTCTTTACCAATTCGGGCACCGAATCCTGCGAACTTGCCGTCAAGATGGCGCGCAAGTACTGGTACGAAAAAGGCGCGCCGGACAAGACCGATATCATAACCTTTGAGGGGTCTTTCCATGGCCGCTCATCGGCCGGTATCGCGGCGGCCGGGTCTGAAAAGATGACCAAGGGGTTTGGCCCGCTGCTGCCGGGATTCATCCATCTGCCCTGGGGCGATATGGACGCGCTCAAAGCGGCGATCACCGATACGGTCGGCGCGATCCTTGTTGAGCCGGTGCAGGGCGAGGGCGGTATCCGCCCGATGGCCGACAGCGACCTAAAGGCGCTGCGCGCGCTTTGCGACGACCACGACCTGCTGCTGATCTTGGACGAGGTGCAATGCGGCATGGGCCGGACCGGACGTCTGTTTGCCCATGAATGGGCGGGCATTACCCCGGATATCATGATGGTGGCCAAGGGCATCGGCGGCGGCTTTCCCCTTGGCGCGGTGCTGGCCACGGAAAAGGCGGCTAGCGGCATGAGCGCAGGCTCGCACGGGTCGACCTATGGCGGTAACCCGCTGGGATGCGCGGTCGGATCGGCGGTCATGGATGAAATGACGGCCGAAGGCTTTCTGGACGAGGTAAACCGCAAGGCAGGCCTGATGCGCCAGAAGCTCGAGGGGCTGGTCGATGCGCATCCGGAGGTTTTTGAGGAGGTGCGGGGCGCCGGGCTTATGCTCGGACTGAAATGCAAGGCTGTGAACGCCGACGTGGTCAAGGCCGGGTATGACAACCTGCTGCTGACCGTGCCCGCGGCGGACAATGTCATCCGCCTTCTGCCGCCGCTGACAATCTCGGACGAAGAGATCGGCGAGGCCATCACCCGTCTGGACGCGGCGGCGAAAGCCGTTGAGAACGCCTGAATTTTCCCGATGATCCCCTGGCCATGCCGATGCGGGCCGGGGGGCGCGACGCAAGAAAAAGAAGAAAACCGATATGAACCATTTTCTCGATATCCATAAGACCGACCCCGACGCGCTGCGGCTGATCATTGATCAGGGCGTCGCGATGAAACAGGCGCGGGCGGACCGCCCCAAGGGTACGCCGGATGATGAACAACCGCTGGCGGGCCGTATGGTCGCGCTGATTTTCGAAAAACCATCGACCCGGACCCGCGTGTCCTTTGACGTTGGCGTACGCCAGATGGGCGGCGAAACGATGGTGCTGTCGGGCAGCGACATGCAGCTGGGCCATGGTGAGACCATCGCCGATACCGCGCGTGTGCTGTCGCGCTATGTCGATATGATCATGATCCGGACCTTCGATGAATCCGTCCTGACCGAGATGGCGGAATATGCCGATGTGCCGGTCATCAACGGTCTGACCGATCGCACACATCCCTGCCAGATCATGGCAGACGTCATGACCTTTGAAGAGCACCGCGGCCCCATCAAGGGTAAAAAGGTCGTCTGGACCGGTGATGGCAATAACGTCTGCGCCTCTTTCCTGCATGCGGCAGGTCAGTTCGGTTTCGACATGACCTTCGCCGGGCCGCCGCAGCTCGATCCCGAGGCGGAATTCGTAGGCTTCGCCCGTGATCGCGGCAGCAAGATCGTGATCGAACGCGACGCGGCCAAAGCCGTAGATGGCGCCGATCTGATCGTGGCCGACACCTGGGTGTCGATGCACGATGCGCAGTCGGCCCGCGAAAGACGCCACAACCTGCTGCGTCCTTACCAGGTGAACGATGCGCTGATGGCCAAGGCGAAACCGGATGCGCTGTTCATGCACTGCCTGCCCGCACACCGCGAAGAGGAAGTGACCAGTTCCGTCATGGACGGCCCTCATTCGGTGATCTTTGACGAGGCGGAAAACCGGCTGCACGCGCAAAAAGCGATCATGCGCTGGTGTCTGGGCGTTTGATACCCACTTGCAAAAGGGGCGCTACCGCGCGTTCTTATTCGGATAATCGCGGCGCGACGCTTGCTCGCGGCTTTCCGTTTGCCGTGAGTAAGGACTGATCATGACGCAACCGATCGTCATCGCGGGTGCGGGATCGATCGGTTGCTTTGTCGGCGGCCTACTTGCGGCATCGGGGCGAGACATCCGATTGCTGGCGAGACCCCGTGTGATCAACGAAATTCGAGTGCATGGTCTGCACCTGACCGGCTTTGACGGCATGTCCGTTGAGCAAGAGTTCATCGAAATGAGCGATGATCCGGCCATACTTGGCGATGCCGGTGTGATCCTTGTGACGGTCAAGACGGGTGCCACCCGGACGATGGCGGAACTGATCGCGACTCACGCATCGCGCGACGCGGTTATCGTCAGCCTGCAGAACGGACTCGATGCGATCGAGATCCTTCGCTCCGCCCTGCCGGGATATGATGTCCGGGCCGGTATGGTGCCGTTCAATGTCGTGCCGATGGGAGAGGGCCGGTTTCACAGGGCCAGCAGCGGGGACATCCTGATAGAAGCGGGACAGCCTGCGCTGGCACTTGGCGTACCCGGTCTGCCCGTGCGCGAAACCTCGCATTTAACGGGGTATCAATGGGGCAAGCTGCTGATAAACCTCGGCAACGCGCCCAATGCCCTCTCGGGGCTGACATTGGTCGAGCAACTGTCGGACCGTGACTGGCGTCACCTGCTCGCCGACCAGATGCGCGAAGCGCTGTCAGTTCTGAAGGCGGCGGCGATACAGCCGCGTTCGATGACTCCGCTGCCAGCCGCTTTGGTGCCAAGCGTGCTCGATCTGCCAACCGTGCTTTTCCGGCGGATCGCGGCAAAAATGCTGACCATCGATCCAGAGGCGCGCACCTCGATGTCCTATGACCTTATGTCGGGCCGTCGCAGCGAAATCGATGCTTTTCAGGGGCGGATCGTCACGATGGGGGAGCGGCTGGGGGGTCCGACGCCGCTGAACCGGACGATGCAGAGACTTGTGCTGGAGGCGGAAGACAAGGGTGCCGGATCACCCGGCCTGACCGTGGAAGAGATACGCCGTTCAGCCGAGGAACAGGTTGATGACCGTATAGACGATGCTTGATAACAGAGCCGAGGCGGGCACGGTGATGACCCATGCCGCGATCACGGTCAGGAAATGCGACCGCCGGACCAGCTTGCGGCGGCGGCGTTCGACCGAGGCGATGGTCTGATCCTGTGCCAGACCTCCCCGGGTCTTTCTGAAACGCCGCGCCATGTACCATTCGCGGAAAAAGCCCACGCCGAAGATGCCACCAACGGCGACATGGGTCGAACTGACCGGCAGACCGAAGGAACTGGCGAGGATGACTGTCATCGCCGAACTCAGGACGACGCAGAAAGCGCGCATCGGGTTCAGCTTGGTGATCTGGTCGCCGACGACGCTGATCAGCCTTGGCCCGAACAGTAGAAGACCAAAGGAAATTCCCAGCGCGCCGATCAGGATGACCCATTGCGGGATCTCGATTGCGCCGGCGATGTGCCCGTTTTGAACCGTATGCGCGATGGCAGCGACCGGGCCGACCGCATTCGCCACGTCGTTCGCCCCATGGGCAAAGCTGAGCATCGCCGCCGCGATCATCAGCGGCAACCGGAACAGGATCTTGAGCGACTTGTTTCGGTTCTCCATCTCTTCGGACTGGTGCCGGATAAAGGGGCGCGAGAGGGCCCAGAGCAACCCGCCGAGCGCAATACCGATCAGCAAGCCGTTTTGCAGCGAGATACTGACCACCTTGCTCAGCCCGAAAGAGGCGAGATAGGTGGCGAAAGCGCCGGTGATCAGCCCGACAAGGATCGGGACCCAGAACCGGGCAGCGGCAATCTTGTCGTCGCGGTAGATGACCCGGGACTTGATCAGGGCAAGAAAGCAGGCGGCGACAATCCCACCGAGGATCGGCGCCACGAGCCACCCGGCGGCGATGCTGAGCACGGTGGACCAGTTGACCGCAGATAAACCCAGCGCCGCTACACCTGCGCCAAGGACCGCGCCAATGATCGAATGCGTCGTGGAAACCGGTGCGCCGACCCAGGTCGAGACATTGATCCACAAGGCGGCGCCGATCAGCGAGGCCAGCATTGCCCAGATGACATGCTCGGGGTCGGCCACATTGGGCGCATGGATGATATCCTGCGAGATCGTCGTGATGACATGCCCGCCCGCCAGCAGCGCACCAGCGCTTTCACAGATGGCGGCAATGATCAGCGCGCCGCCAAGGGTGATGACACGGGCGCCCACGGCGGGACCCATGTTGTTGGCCACGTCGTTGGCGCCGATATTGATCGCAAGATAGGCCCCGAAGACCGACGCGATGATCACCGCGAGGCTATTGGCCGACTGTTCAAAGAATATTGCTGCCGCGACACCCGCAAGGATCAGGAAAACAAGCGCGATTCCCGTCCCGACAAGCGGCCGGGCCACATAGGCCGTCGCAAGTTCGAGCTGACCGATCCTCTTGAGATCTTTATCGAGCGTTGTCCAATTGTTACCCAAGGGGCTCTGCGTCAAAACTATCCCCCGCTGGCCATGTCGTCCGGACACAGCATGCGTGATCAATATGCAGGTTTCGTGATAGCTGTCTTAAAGTGTTTTTAGAAGAGCGCTTAACTCGGGTTCATTAACCATTTCCGCTGCTTCACGTGGCCGCACCCAGACCCGTTCGCGCTCTTCGCACTCGGGGTATTCGTCTTCGAGATGCGAGACCTTGGCGAGGTAGACATAGGTGGTGACGGGGAGCATCAGCCCCTCGTCCGTCTCCTTGCTATATTCGTAGGTGCCAACCGGGCGCTTGTTGATCTGGGCGCTGACCACGCCCGCCTCTTCCCATGCTTCCTGAAGCGCGGCACCGGATCCGGTTAACCCGTTGATTGGCCAGCCTTTCGGGATAATCCAGCGCCCGGTCCCCCGGCTTGTCACCAGCAGAACCTCGATTCCATTGCCGCTCTCGCGGTAACAAAGGGCCGCAACCTGTACCAGCTTCGGCCGAATGAACATCGGTCGAAGCACGTCCTTCCACGCTTTCACAAGGGTACTTGTCATGCCACTGACTGTCGCTACTCGAATTTTATGTTTTTTTTCTGAACTGGTGACCCAAAAAACGTAAATCAAATCTGGTTATCAGTAACATAGGCTTCCGGTGCAAAAGTTCAATACTCCGGCCTTGAACCTCCGGCTCAAGGTCGTAAACCATGCGTCAACCAAGGAGTAAGCGAATGAGCAAGGCGCAGATCGGGGTGTACGGGCTTGGCACGATGGGCAGCGCCCTCGCGCTGAACCTTGCGGAAAACGGGGTGCGGGTGGCCGTCGCCAACCGGGAAACGGAATGGCTCGCGCCTTTCATGGAAGAGGCAGGCCCGCTCGCATCGCAGATTACCCCGACCGAAACGCTGGCCGAGTTCGTGGCTGCCGTGGACGCGCCAAGGACGCTGTTGTTCATGATCCCGTCCGGCGCGCCCGTCGATGGGATGATCGCCGAGATCCGGCCTCTGCTCGAAGAGGGCGACACGATCATCGACGGCGGCAACTCCGATTTCAACGACACCCGGCAGCGCTTTGACGATCTTGAGACAAGTGGGCTGCATTTTGTCGGGATGGGCGTCTCGGGTGGCGAAGAGGGCGCGCGGAATGGGCCATCCATGATGGTTGGCGGTTCCGATCACAGCTGGCAGCAACTGCGCCCGATGGTCGAAGCCATCGCGGCAAAATTCAACGGCGATCCCTGCGTGGCCCATGTCGGACCGGATGGCGCGGGTCATTTCGTAAAGACCGTGCATAACGGCATCGAATACGCCGATATGCAGATCATCGCCGAAATCTACGGATTGCTTCGTGACGGTGAGGGCCGGGATGCGGCCCGGATAGGAGCTCTGTTCGGTGACTGGAACGACGGACCGCTTGCGTCCTACCTTGTTGAGATAACGTCGAAAATCCTTGCGGCCGGTGATCCTGACACGGGCGTTCCCATGGTGGACATGATCCTCGACAGCGCCGGGCAAAAGGGAACCGGGCGCTGGACGGTGATAGAGGCGCTGAAGCTCGGGCATTCGGCGACGGTGATCGAAGCGGCAGTGGCCGCGCGCAGCTGGTCGGCCGATCCGGAGGCCCGGTTGCGGGCTGGTAAGATACTGGCCGGGCCGACCGAGACAGCCGAATTGCCGTCAACCGAAACACTGCGGGCGGCGTTCCTGGCGGCCCGGGTACTGGCCCATGCGCAGGGGTTTGCCCTGCTGACAGCGGCCTCGAAGGAATTCGACTGGTCGCTTGACCTCGGCCGCATTGCCGAAATCTGGCGTGCAGGCTGCATCATCAGATCGGCGCTGCTGGATGAACTTGCCGCCGCGCTGCGGGCCCACCCGGGCGAAAACCTCGTGCTTGCTCCGGCAATGGCCGAACTGCTTGCCAAGTCGATCGGGCCGTTGCGCGAAACCGTTGCGGCTGCTGCTTTGTCGGGCCTGCCGGTTCCGTCGCTCGCCTCGGCGCTGAACTGGTACGACTCGCTTCGCCGCGCACCCGGCACGGCCAACCTGATCCAGGCGCAGCGCGATTTCTTTGGCGCGCATGGGTTTGTCCGCACCGACCGTCCGGGTGCGACCCACGGGCCGTGGCATCAAAAGGGCTAAGGCTTATTTGACGATCTTCTCGTCCTTGACGAACATGTTGCCCCATGCGCGGTCTATCAACTCGGGGCTCATCTGGTAGGGGATGCCCTCGAATTCACAGATGGAGATCATCTGGTCGATCAGAAACACCGGCTGGTAATTCGCATAAATGTTGTCGATGGTCGGGTATTTCTTCTTGAGAAGATGTACCAGCGCCGCCTCGTCGAGCGGCATACCCTTTTTGCGGGCCACCATTGCAAAGATCTTGAGAAAGTCTTCCTGGCTGGGGCCGTCGATCTTGATCTTGAAAAATATCCGCCGCAACGCAGCCTGGTCGAAAATCTCGTTTGGGTGGAAGTTGGTTGAAAAGATCACCAGCGTGTCGAACGGCACCTCGAACTTTTCACCGGATTGCAGGCCGAGGATGTCCTTGCTTTCTTCCAGCGGAACGATCCAGCGGTTGACCAGAGCCTGCGGCGGTTCTTCCTGACGGCCAAGGTCGTCCACGATAAAGATACCGCCGGTAGATTTCAGCTGTAGCGGTGCCTGATAGGTGCGGGCAGTCGGATTATAGACCAGATCCAGCATCTTGAGCGACAGTTCACCGCCCGTGACCACCGTGGGGCGTTCGCAGCAGACGTAACGCTGGTCGAACCGTTTGGCACGGCGAAGGCTCGACATGTCTTCTTCGACCTCGTCCACGGCGGTGTGAACGATCGGGTCGTAGACTGTGATCACCTGACCGGCGTATTCGATTGCGCGCGGGACATAGACCCGGTCCCCCAGCGCGTCGCGAATACCGTTTGAAATCGAGGATTTACCGTTGCCCGGCGGTCCGTACATCAGGATCGAACGACCGGCGCTGACGGCGGGGCCAAGCTGGTCCAGCAGGGTGGGCGGCAGAACCAGGTGTCCCATCGCGTTTGTGAGCTGGCTCCGGGTAATCTGGATGTTGCGGATCGACTGGCGTTCGACCTGCTCACTATAGACATCCAGCGGCACCGGCATCGCGCCGAAGTATTCCGACTGACCCAGCGCATCGAGCGCGCGGGCCTTGCCGGCGTCGGTCAGCTGGTAGCCCATTTCGTTGCCGCTGTTGGCATTCAGCGTGCCCATCGCCTCGAGCAGTTTCTGCTCGCGCGCCATGTCTACCAGTTCTTGCGTGATCTGCACCGGCAGACATATGGCAGCGGCGATTTCGCTGGTCGTATTTGTGTTCTTGCGGAAAATTGTCTTGAGCAGGATATCCCGCATCATCACCATCGGCAGCCGCATGCTCCTCAGGTCGCGCGGAGGAGGAGGGGCCAGGCTTTCCGTGTTCTGCATATTCATGGCTTGGGGAGTCCGCTCTCTTGCTTTGTCCCGTGATCCCGTTTCTTGATGGTTTTTTTGTGTCGCGTTCGGGTCATTTCGGCAGAATCCGGACAAGAATATTTGATCGGCGGGGCCCGCTCGACAATAGGCGCGAAACCTTCACTGCCCGTAAATGGCGCCGAGAATAAGGTAGATCGCCATCGTACCGCCCAGCGACAGGCCCATCGGGAATTTCCAGCCGACATTCCAGCTTTTCCAGCCGGGGGCGATACGTTTCAGGGGCGTATATTTGACCAGACGATGCGTCGCAAAAGCGGCCAGCAAGTTGGCGGCAAAGATCGCCAGAAGAAACCGTAGGTCGGCCCCTGCAACGAAAGGCGCGGCGGCAGCAGCAAACTTGGCATCTCCGGCACCGATGGCACCGCCGGCGTTAAGCATCACACCCAGGACAAGCACGGCAACCAGTTGGACCAGCCGCCAGCCATAGACCGGTAGTGGCAGCGCGATCAGCCCGATCACCAGGAAGATCGCGCCCAGCACCAGCACCGCCTGATTGGTGATCCGCATTTCGCGCAGATCGGTGAAGCAGACGTAAAGGCATACGGGCAGGACAAAGGGCAGGAACCACCGGGCAGAATAGGCGGTAATCGCCATCTGCTCGGGTAGATACCACCCCTGCATCAAATCAGGCGTTCTCGAGGGCCTGCAGCGAGCGGACCGCTTCGTCGAAATGCTGCGGGTGCGTGTTGATCGCCTCGCGCAGCAGCGCCTTGCCGGTCTGGACATCGCCCTGCTTGACCGCCGAAAGCGCCATCGTGTGCAAAAGCTGCGCCCGCTCGGTCTGATCCATCGGGATCACCGGCAGCGTGTATTTGCGTTGCGCGCCCCGCGCGAGAATTAGGTTGTTCTTGGCGGTGAAAAGCGACTGGTCCTGCCGGATCGCTTCGCCAAAGAGACGCTCGGCCTCGGCATAGTCGCCACGTGTCAGCTTGGAATAGCCCCAGTTGTTCAGAACGCCCGAGGGTGTTGTGGTCAGGCCCATCGCGGTTTCATAGAAACTGTCGGACTTGCTCCATTCCTTGTTCGCATCCGCCACCATCGCTTCTAGGCGATAGCGCTGAAACGTCTCATGGGTTGGCGGGACGCTGTCGAGCGTCGCTTCGGCCTTGGCCCAGTCACCGTTGCGGATCAGCGCATCGGCAAGATTGACTTTGTCCTCGGAGGTCGCACCGGGCATGCTGGCCACCTTGGTCCATGCGGCAACGCCTTCGGTGTTGCGCTTCGCGCGGATCAGCGATTTGGCCAGACCGCGCTGCAGGTCGATCCGATCGGGGGCGCTCTTGGTGGAGCGGGTGAAATACTGGACGGCTTCGTTCGGGTCGGCCACGGTCAGCATGACATCGTTGAGGTTGCTCTCATCGACGACGTTCACGTCCTGAAAGGCCCGTTCGACTGTTTCTTCAGCCTTTTCAGCGCAGGCGGATAGGGTCAGCGCGCCTGCAATCGCTGCTGGAATCAGAAAGACATGGCGCATTTTTGCGTCCTTTACTGCTGTGCCTCAGTGCTAGTTCTTACGCAGCAGAAAGTCGCCTTCGCCCCGTTGAACCAGTTTAAAGTCTTCGTTTTGTGTCTCAGTATGACCGGAAACTTCTGTTTTTGCGAGTGCTAAGCGCAAATTATCCCGGATTGAGTCACTTTGGCCATTGTCCAGCGCGTAGGCTTTGCGAAACACCTGTTCGGCCTCGGCGGTCTCGCCCTTTTCCATCAGCACGACACCAAGGTTGTTCCACGCTTCCGGCCAGTCGGGGGCCTCCTTTACCGAACGGCGCATCAATTCCTCGGCCTGTCCAAGACGGCCGAGACCAAGATTTGCGGCGCCGAAACCGCTGAGGATTTCAGGCGTCATGCCCTGTTCAAGAGCGGCGCGCGTAAACGCATCGAGCGCAAGCTCATACTGGCCTGCGCTGATCAGCCGGTTGCCGACCTCGACCCCGTCCACAGCCTCGCCTTTCGGGTCGGTGCCGGGGGCATAGGGAGATTCTTCGGGTAATTCGATCCTTTCGGGTCCGCAGGCCGCCACCAGTGCCACAAGGATGGTGCCTGCAAGGATTGCCCGGATCGGTGTGCTGCTCATCACACCTGTGACTTTCATTTTAGTTGCCGCTCATTGCGCCCAGATTTGCAATGCCGTTCGCCGAAGGACCAACAAGGATGATCAACAGTGGCGGCACTGTCAGCCCCATTGTGGCAAGGGTCATTTTGGTTGGCAACTTGTTTGCAGCTTCTTCGGCGCGCATCACGCGCTTGTCACGCATTTCACCGGCAAAGACCCGCAGCGCGTCCGAGATCGAGGTACCAAAGCTGGCCGACTGGATCAGCACCGTGACGAAAGAGGACACATCCTGCACACCGCAACGCTCACCCATGTCGCGCAGCACGCTGGCCTTGTCCTTGCCCGCTTTCATCTCTTGCGAAACAACCTCGAATTCCTGCGCCAGCGCCGGGTAAGAGGCCGTCAGCTCGCGTGAGACGCGCACGATGGCCTGATCGAGCGACTGACCCGCCTCGACGCAGACCAGCAGCATGTCGAGCGCATCGGGAAAACCGCGCGTGATCGCTTCCTTGCGTTCTTCTACGCGCCGGGTGACCCAGTATTTCGGCAGGTAATATCCGACACCGCCGGGCCCGATGATATACATCACCATTTGTTGCGAGCTGAATTCCTGATCGGCGTTCAGCACCGTCACGTAGACGACGCCAAGGATCAGCCCGATTACGCCAAGCAGGAACTGTGCAAAGTGAAAGACACGCACCGCGTCGCGTGACTGGTACCCGGCCTGACGCAGCTTGAGCTGCATCGCTGAAAGCTCGGCCACGTCCTGCGGTTCAAGGAAGGTGGCGAATTTCTGAAGCTGCTCGTTGCGCGCGCCCTGACGCAGCCGTTCCTTGTGAGGCTTGGAACTTTCGGTCTCGTTCATGCTCCGCTTGAGTTTCTTGAGCGGATCTTCGGGCTGGTTCAGCATCATCGCGAGAACCAGCAGGATCATGATGACGCCAACGCCACCCATTGCGATGATCGGGCCAAAGGGCCCCAGCGTGCCGGTCAGCATCTCGTTTATGCCAAGCAGGAAATCCATGGGCGGGGCTCCTTACACCTTGATGTTGGTCAGAACGCGCATGACGACGAGGTTCAGGCTAAGCAGGATACCGACGACGAAACAGGCGGGAATGAAATAGGGGTGGTCCATCACGTCATCGTAATAGCCGGGGTCGTTGACCAGTATCAGCGCGAGACAGACAAGCGGGAAACCGGACAGGAACTTGCCTGACCATTTCGCCTCGGCGGTGATCGCCTTGACGCGCCGGAACAGGCGGAAACGGGCGCGGATCACCTTGGCCAGACCGGCTAGGATCTCGGCGAGGTTGCCGCCCGATTGCTGCTGGATCGTCACCGCGACGGCGAGAAAGCGCAAATCCTGCATGTCGAGCCGTTCGGCCATTTCCTTGAGTGCATCGCCCACTTCGCGCCCATAGGCGGTCTCATCCGCGATGATGCCGAACTCGGTCGCCAGCGGGTCCTGAATTTCCTTGGAAACGATTGTAATCGCCGAGGAAAACGGGTGCCCCACACGCAGGCTTCGCACCATCAGTTCCACCGCATCGGGAAGCTGTTCCTCGATCATCATCATGCGCTTCTTGGCCTTGTTGTTGACCCAGAAGAACACGCCGCCGACGCCGATACCGATCGAGGCAAGGATCCGCACGGGAACCTCGGTCTGCGTGCCGATCGTCAGGCCCATAAAGGCAAAAAGCGCGACGCCGACCATGATGAGCACAAGCTGTCGCGGCGTGAAGGCAATCGCCGCCTTCTGCGCCCGGTCCGCCAGCAGCGAATAGAGCGGGATGGAGCGCGATTTCATGTGCTGCTGCATTTCCTTGCGCAGCTGTTCCAGCACCTTTTCGCGCCCGGTTCCCTTGTCGAGCATTTCAAGGCGTCGGTTCACACGGCTGTTAAGGCTGATCGATTTGCCAAAGGCGACAAGGTAGAGGCCTTCGACCAGCGCGAGGACGCCGCCGAAAATCAGCCCGTAAATGATCGGTTCTGCGGTGATCTGCATTATCGGGGATCCATCACGGTGGGTTCATAGATCGAGGCGGGCAGGTCATAGCCCCACATGCGGAAGCGTTCCGAAAAGTTGGAGCGCACGCCGGTCGCGGTGAAATGACCGATGATCTTGTTGTCAGGGGTCAGGCCAACGCGCTGATATTTAAAGATTTCCTGCATGGAGATCACATCGCCCTCCATGCCGGTGATCTCGGTGATCGAGGTCATGCGGCGCGAGCCGTCCTGCAGGCGGCTGGCCTGAACGATCAGGTTCACAGCCGAGGAAATCTGCGAGCGCATCGCCTTCATCGGCATTTCGATCCCGGCCATCGCGATCATGTTTTCCAGGCGCGAAACCCCGTCGCGGGCCGAGTTGGCGTGGATCGTGGTCATCGAGCCGTCGTGGCCGGTGTTCATGGCCTGCAGCATGTCGATGACTTCTTCACCACGGGTTTCGCCGACGATGATACGGTCAGGGCGCATCCGCAGCGCGTTCTTGAGACAGTCGCGGGGGGAAACCTCGCCCTTGCCTTCGACGTTGGGCGGGCGGCTTTCCATCCGGCCCACGTGGATCTGTTGTAGCTGAAGTTCCGCCGTATCCTCGATGGTCAGGATGCGTTCGGAGTTGTCGATAAAGCTTGATAGCGCGTTCAGGGTCGTCGTTTTACCTGAGCCGGTACCGCCCGACACGATAATGTTCAGCCGTGTCGCCACGGCTGCCTGCAGGTAGGCCGCCATTTCCTCGGTAAAGGCACCGAAGTTGACAAGATCGTCGATCCCCAGCTTGTCTTTCTTGAATTTCCGGATCGAAACCAGCGACCCGTCCACGGCCACGGGCGGGACCATCGCGTTGAAGCGCGACCCGTCGGCAAGGCGGGCGTCCACGTAGGGGTTGGATTCATCAACCCGGCGACCCACGGCGGAAACGATTTTGTCGATGATCCGTAGCAGGTGACGTTCATCCTTGAAGGTCACGTCCGATAGTTCGAGCTTGCCGTTTCGCTCCACGAAAACCTGCTGCGGACCGTTCACGAGAATATCGTTGACCGTATCGTCCTGAAGCAGGGTCTCGAGCGGACCAAGACCGGTGACCTCGTCGTATAGTTCCTTGTTCAGGGTCTGTCTGTCTTCGCGGTTAAGAACGATACCCTTTTCATCAAGCAACTCGCCCGCGATGGCGCCGATCTCGGCGCGGAGTTCCTTTTCCGAGGCATGTTCAAGCGCGGCAAGGTTCAGGTTGTCGAGAAGTGACCGATGCATCTCGATCTTGATCTCGCCCATGCGCTCCTTGCGCTTGCGTTCCTTGTCGGCATTGGCGGCAGCGGCGGGTGCCGTGGTGATCTTGCGCCGCATTGCGACGGGCGCGGCCTTTTGGGGCGCCTCAGGTTCAGGGGCGGCGGCGGGGCTTGCTTGGGCAACCTTTGCTGCCGCTGGGATCTGCTTCGGAGCCGGTGCTCCATTGGTCTTCTTGTACTTTGAAAACATGTCCTAGACGCCCTGAAAGGTTACGCGGCCTGTGCTTCGCTTCGGCCCAGATCGTGGATCGACTGGGCCAGCTTCTGGATCTCTTTTCGCAGCGGGTTTTTTCCTGCGGACGCGGCGAGGGGCATCCCGTGATCGGCCCCCTGAAGCACCTGCTTGCCGCCATCGGGCAATTGCAGGTCGATCGAGATCCCAAGGCTTTCCGCCATGCGTTTCACGCGGCTCTTGGCCGACAGATCGGTGAATTTCGGTGCCCGGTTCAGTGCGAACCGCAGCTTGTTGAATGGCAGGTCCTCGGACTGAAGCGCACGCTTGAAGCGCAGAGCGTTCTGGGCCGAGCGCATGTCCAGCTCGATCACCGCGAAATAGACATGGGCCGCCTGAAGCACGGTTTCCGTCCAGTGAACCAGCGTCGAGGGCAGATCGATCACCACGTAATCGAAATGCGAACGCGCCATGTCGATGACGCGCTGGATGTCCTCGGTGCCAAGCACGTCAAGCGGCACCATGTCCGAGGGCGCCGTCAGGACCTGCATCTTGTCCTCAAAGCTCAAAAGCGCCTGTCCGAACATGTCGTGATCAAGGCTTTCGGTATCCGAGAGCATTTCGAACACGACCTCGCGGCGCGGCAGATCCAGATAGGTGGAAACCGCGCCATATTGCAGGTCGAGATCAAGCAGGCAGACGCTGGGCGGCTTCTTCTTGTCGATATTGGCAAGTTCCCAGGCAAGGTTGACCGCAAGCGTCGTCGCGCCGCAACCCCCGGCGAGACCATGCGCCACGAGAACCGCGCCTTCCTTGGCGCCAGTCGCGGACAGGTTGGCCGTCGCGTGATCGGTGACCTGCGGAGCGGCCGGTTGCTGGACCCGTTCGATTGCAGCCGCCAGTTCGCTTTCGGGAAGCGGGTAGGGGACGAATTCGTCGGCCCCCTTGCGCAGCAGCTGGTGCAGGGCGGCCGGTGTGACGTCCTCGGCAATGAGGATCACGTTGATCTTGCGGGATTTGGCCTGGGTGATGATTTCACCCATCAGGATCAAGTCTTCCTCATCATCCGCATCGATGGCAAGCGCGATGAATTCAAGAGCGGCCGCTTCGGGTTGGCTGAAAAAGGCAAGCGCCTCGGAAAACCCAAGATCGCCCCATCTCTCGCCAAGGACGGCTTCCATGTCTTCAAGCAGCAGGTCGAAATTCTGCACGTCCCGACTGACCGTGCAGGCGACGATAGGATTTACGTCCGGTTGCGACGATTCGCTGCTCATTACCCTTCATCCTCTTCCAAAGGGCTATGGCGCACAGGAACGGCGGGCGTGAAACGCGGTTCGCTGCCCAGTCGTTCTATGTTGCCAACGTGCGGATTCGGAAAACACACGTCGCCCAGTGGTCTGAGGGTGCCCGGTAATCTAGGCGAGAATTAGGCCAAAAAAACCCAATTGTTGGAAGGCGGGCGACGATGCCGCCCTGACGGGCGCAATTGTTACTCGTTGATGCCGTTCGTTACGGTCGTGTTGGTAGTTGGCACGGCGCTTTGAACGTATTCACGATAAATGATCTGTGCGTATTTGCCGTCCAGCACGGTGGGGTGCCGCTTTACAAAGCCGGAAACCTCGGTGACGGTCCGGCGATTCTGGCGCTCACGCGCGGGCGTGTCGATCAGCGGGCGCGTTTCACCAAAGGAAACCAGAGCTTCAAGCCGTCCGCGGCTGATGCCGCGCTGGGCAAAGTAATTCACCACCGCGTTGGCGCGTCGTTGTCCAAGCTGCCGGTTATACGCCGAGGAGCCGACCTTGTCGGTATGGCCAAAAACCTTGAAGCGCACTTCGGGGAACTGGCGGATCCAGTTGGCCTGCCGGTCCAGCGTGTCGCGGGCCGCGGAGTCGAGAACCGCGCTGTCAAAGGCAAAGGTGATCGTCGTCGGTACCTCGCTGGCAAAACGGTTGCCAAGGCTGATCGCGTAATCGAGTTCGCCGCGCATCACCAATTGGTTGTTATTGGTGGCATTTCCGAAACTGTTCAGGTCTAGTTCGTGCCCCGCCTCTTTCTCGCAGGCGGCGAGGGCGAGGGCGAGGGCGATTCCGGCAACCGATATGATCTTGCGCATGTAACGATCCCTCCGATCAGTCAAGAACGTAGCCGTAAGAGCCGCTGAAATCCTGCTTGGCCACTTCGCCCACGGCACCGGTGGTGCGGGTCTTCTGGGCAACCTTGCCACCAAGGAACAGGTCAGTTTCGCTCGGCGGGCGGACACGGTCTGTAGGCAGGGCAAAGGCCTCGCCGCGTGTCGGTGTGACGAGATGGGCTGTGATGATGATGACCAGTTCCGTCTGGTTGCGCTGGTAGGACGAGCTGCGGAACAGGGTGCCAAGGACTGGCACATCGCCAAGCCAGGGCAACTGGCCGACGTTATCGACAAAATCGTCCTGAATCAGACCGGCAATTGCAAAGCTTTCGCCGTCACGCATTTCGACGGTGGTCGAGGTTTCGCGGCGGCTGAACGCATCGACCTGAAAACCGTTGAAGGTCACGCTGTTGCTCGGGTCGATTGCCGAAACAGCGGCCATCATTTCAAGATTGATGACATCCTTCGCAACGACGCGGGGGGTAAAGTTCAGCTCGATACCGAAAGGTTTGAATTCGACCGAAATCTGGCCTTGTTCCTGCGCCACCGGCACCGGGTACTCGCCACCGGCAAGGAATTTCGCCTCTTGCCCGGACAGCGCGGTGAGGTTGGGCTCGGCCAGCGTGCGTACTACGCCTTTCTGCTCCAGCGCCTCGATCAAAAGGCCAACTTGCACCGAACCGGCGTTAAAGCCGAACAGGACCGCGCCGGTGTTCTCGTTCACGGCCGGGATATTGCCGGTCAGGGCATTCGTCAGGCCCGGCTGATTGTTCACCGTGCCGGTACCGCCGTTCAACCCGGTGTCGCCGCCAAAGATGCTGCCGTTCAGGCCAAGCGAGCTGCTGAGCGATTTGGATACATTGCGCTGCATTTCCGCGAAACGGACCTTGAGCATGACCTGCTGCACGCCACCGACGCTCATCAGGTTTGAAACGCGCTCGGGCGCGTAACGCTGGGCAAGGTCCAGCGCGCGTTGCAGGCTTTGCGAACTCGAGACGACGCCTGACAAAACGATGCCGTCATTCGCGGTGCGCACTTCGATCTGTTCGCCTGGCAGGATCTGGCGCAACCTTTCCTTGAATTCGGTCACGTCCGCCGACACCCGCACATCCACGTTGGTGATCAGCCGACCGGCCGCATCCAACAGGGTAAGCGTGGTCATCCCGGGCGTTTTTCCCAACAGATATATGGTTCGGTCCGAGAGCGAAGAGATATCAGCAATGCCCGGGTTCGCAATACTGAGTTCGGCAAAGGAAACGTCGCTTTCAACCACGATGGCCCGGTTCATCGGGACTTCGAGGGAACGTGCAGTTCCTGTTTTCACGACGGTCAGCGTCTCGGCCAAGGCTGCCTGTCCGGCAGGCCCAAACGCAAGAGCCAGCCCCAGCAGGGCTGTCGTCAATGTGCTTCTCAATGTCATGTGACCTGCCTCTCCGATCACGCCTCATCATGCGGGTCTTTTTGCCCGATATTTCTGCTAGTCTGCGTCGAATGCGTTTTTATTGCAAGAATCAAAGGTTTCCGGATCGTTCTGTATGTGGAGAAAGAGCAACAATATAAAGAGGGCGGCGCCACCGGCACCGCCCTCATCAAAAAAATCTGCCCTGTAATCATCAGTTTGTGCAAGGGATCGGAATGTTAACCACTTCGGCGCCGCGGCGCTGCCGGATCGTGCAGACCTGTTCCTTCGGCGCTTCGGGGGCGGCTTCGATTTCGCCAAGACCCAGAAGCGAGCGCTGGTCTACTTCGATGACAGAGGCGACGGTGTCGTCATCGGCACCGACAAGCGACAGGGACAGACGCCCGGTGGTCTGTGCCTGAGCAAGGGCCGCGACCTGTTCGGGGCTGACGGATACGGTGACGGTTCGCGCGATGGTTGCAGAGTTGATATCTTCGCTTGCGGTCTGGTCCACCGCGATCAATTTGACAGCGGTCTGGATCAGACGGGTAATCTCGCCACGTCCGCCAGCCGAACGCAGGCTGCCCGTCCAGTAGACGTCGACCCGGTCGCCGGGGCGCAGGAAGCCCGAAACGCCTGTGGCTACGTCGACCTTGATAGCAAAGGCACGCATGCCGCGTTCAAGCTGCGAGGTCAGACCCGCATCCTGTCCCGGCTCGGTCACCTTGACCTTCATGATGGCTTCGTCTTTTTCCATCGCGCGCAGGACGACACGCATGTCCGATTCCTCGGAGGGGAACAGGGTGTCCATGCTGACGAATGTGCCTTTGGGGACAGCATTCTGCGGCCAGGTCACGGCACGGACGGATTCCCGGGTCAGGGATTCGCCGTAGCGAAGCGGGCGGTCCGCAACAATGACCTCGACGGTTGGCACGGCGGGCTGCCGCTGCGACCGCTCGCGGGCCAGCTCGTTCTGATATGCTGTAATGTAGTTCTTTGCCATCATGACCGCACCACCCGCTAGGGCGACACCGACAATCAGGACCAGTCCAAACACCGCACGCATTTCCGTACCTCTCTAGAATTCCCGCCCCACGCGGGGGAGCCGGAGATTTGCCGTTCCAAGTTGCTGGCCAGGTTAAAACTTCAATGTGGCCAAATCAGGGAAACGAAATGACCCGCCGGTGAAGATCCGGCGGGTCATCCGTGAAGAAAATTCAAAAAGTTTGGAGAATTACTCTCCGACTTCTGTCCCGGACAGGCTGGCGCCGGTGCTGCTGCCGAGACCTCCTGTCGCGGTTTGGATCGACGTAAAGGCAAGTCCGGCCAGGCCGACGACTGCTGCTGTTAGGACCACCCAATCCACTGTGACAGCGCCGCTCTCGCCCCCGAGAAATTTTACTATGCGATTTTTCATTATGTCCTCGCAGGTTGCGCAAGCGTTGGCGGACAGGGGTCGGGGTCGAAAAGCGTTGCGACGACGACCGCATGTCCGGGCAAGAGTTTATTCGGCTTCGCTTTCGCCGCCGCTGCCGCTCGGGCTTTTGCCGGAGATGAAGGAGCCGGTGCTCTCGGTCAGGCTTGTGGTGCCCGAGCTGATCGAGGTATACGCAGCGCCTGCCAAGGCAACGACGGCTGCGGTCAAAACGACCCAGTCCACCGTAACGGCACCGTCTTCGTCTTTGCGGAATTTGTTTAGAAACTTGTTCATATTTGGTCCCTCCATAGGATCATATACTGGCGATACAGACCGCGCTTGCCGGATGGGGGCGAAATTGCCTAACCCGGATCCCGTGGCCTAGAATGAGTATAGTCGTTGGATTGGGGCAGCAATTTGGCATCAATTTTCGTTTTTTGCGCCGCTTACGACGGAGTTGTTAGATTTTGAGGGACATTCTGTAAGCCCTTGAATTTATGGATGCGACCACCGCCCGGATTGGGTGGGACTGGGCGAATGTGTTCATACTATGTCTGTGTTTTCTCAAAGACCGGCAGGTATTCGGCTGTCAGAAACCGGGCAGAATGAAAGAGCGACTCTCCTTTTCTGCGCCGGAGGCGCGAAGCGGTTTAGAGCAAAGAAAAACCGCGCCCTCTGAAAGAGGACGCGGTTCAAACGACCGGACAGATCGTTGGGAAAGATTATTCGGCTTCGCTTTCGCCGCCGCTGCCGCTCGGGCTCTTGCCGGAGATGAAGGAGCCGGTGCTCTCGGTCAGGCTGGTGGTGCCCGAGGAGATCGAGGTGTAGGCGGCACCCGCCAGGGCAACGACGGCTGCGGTCAGCACGACCCAGTCAACCGTAACGGCGCCGTCTTCGTCTTTGCGGAATTTGTTTAGAAACTTGTTCATTTTGGTCCCTCCATAGGATCAACAGAAAAGATGGTACATATTCAGTCGAACAGAAAATTCTCGACCGGGATGAAGAGCTTATCGCGTTCGGCCATGGCAATAGTTGGGCATAATCCGGGAATTTTGGCCGCAAAGCCCGGTTGTTGCCTTTCGGGGAGGGTCAACTTACTGAAAAGTAAAAGAAATTATAGGTGTGCATCACGTCCTTGAACCCAAGGAGCGATGCATTTGGGTGTCAAATCAAAGCGAATATTCTGAATCGTTTCCGAAAAGCTGGCAATACGGCCATCGCTTGGCAAGACTTGTGGAAAAAATGAAAATTATGAGGCAAGTCATGACCTTTCGCGCGCTCGCTTTCGGCCTGATGGGCCTGGCGCTGGCAAGCCCGATTCCCGGTCGGGGTGATACGCCCGCGCCATTTCCCGAGTTTTCCGCCAAGCGCGTGACCGCGCCCGGTGCGCGCACGGCTACCGCGCCGAATTTGGCGCGCAAACGGATCACGGTGCAGATCGACCCGGCAGAACAGGCCGCCGTGCTGGCAGCGCGGCCGGCGTTTCCCGTCGAACCTCTCCCGACTGTTGATTCAAATCCCGACGCGCCGGGCAGGGAGGCCTCCTCCGGTCGCTACGACTGGTTTTGGGAAGCGGTCTCGCCGGATATGTCCGGCAGCGGTCCGGGCCGGCTTGCCCCCGCGCTCAGCGTGCTGAGCAGTTCCGGCAAGGTCGCGGCACCACGGCTTCAGGCGATGCAGGATATCGCGAAGTCACAGGGCATTCCGATCCTGAAGAGCACCGTCGGGACCAAGGTTTCACCGGCGCTGGTCCTTGCCGTGATCGCCGTCGAATCCTCGGGACGGACGGATGCGCTCAGTACGGCGGGGGCGGCGGGGCTGATGCAGCTGATGCCGGATACTGCCACGCGCTTTGGCGTCAAAGACCGGTTGGCGCCGGATCAGAGCATTTCAGGCGGTGTGAAATATCTCGATTGGCTGATGGGAGAGTTTGGCAGTGACCCGATCCTCGTGCTGGCCGGGTATAATGCGGGCGAGGGGGCGGTGAAATCCCACAAGGGTGTTCCGCCCTATGCCGAAACCCGCGATTACGTGCCCAAGGTGCTTGCAGCGTTTCAGGTCGCAAGCGCGCTCTGCCAGACACCGCCTGAACTGATCTCGGACGGCTGCGTCTTTGTGACAATGAACTGACTGACGTTGAAAGTACTAAATTTCTGATTAGAAATTTGCAAAGAACTTCTCAAATTCTTGCGCATTGAGCCGGAAACGAAAAAGGCCGGACGCAACCGCCCGGCCCTTGTGTCAATATATGAACCGATCAGACGATGGTCGCATCGGTGGCGTTGCGCAGCTCTTCTTCGGTGACGCCTTCCGCGCATTCGACGATCTTCAAACCGCCCTCGACCACGTCCAGTACGCCGAGGTTGGTGATGATACGATCGACCACGCCTTTACCGGTCAGCGGCAGGGTGCAGGACTTGAGCACCTTGGATTCACCGGCCTTGTTCTGGTGATCCATCACCACGACCACGCGGCCAACACCCGCGACGAGGTCCATCGCGCCGCCCATGCCCTTGACCAGCTTTCCCGGGATCATCCAGTTGGCGAGGTCGCCGTTCTCGGCCACTTCCATCGCGCCGAGGATCGCCGCCGCGATCTTGCCGCCACGGATCATGCCAAAAGACATCGCGCTGTCAAAATACGAGGTGCGCGAGAGTTCGGTGATCGTCTGCTTGCCCGCGTTGATCAGGTCGGGGTCTTCCTCGCCCTCGAAAGGGAAGGGGCCCATGCCCAGCATGCCGTTTTCGGACTGCAGGGTAATATCCTTGTCGCCCACGTAATTGGCCACCAACGTCGGAATGCCGATGCCAAGGTTCACATACATGCCGTCTTCAAGTTCTTCAGCCGCGCGCGCGGCCATCTGATTGCGATCCCAGGGCATTATGCGTCCTCCTTCGCGCGGGTTGTCACTTTTTCGATCCGCTTCTCATGCTCGCCCTGGATCAGACGGTGCACGTAGATGCCCGGCAAATGGATGTGATCCGGGTCGAGCGAGCCGCGCGGTACGATTTCCTCGACCTCGGCCACGCAGATCTTGCCGCACATGGCCGCAGGCGGGTTGAAGTTGCGCGCGGTCTTGCGGAAGACCAGGTTGCCTGTGTCATCGGCTTTCCACGCTTTCACGATCGAGAGATCGGCAAAGATACCTTCCTCGAGGATGTAATCCTCGCCGTGGAACTGCTTTACCTCTTTGCCCTCGGCAATCTGCGTCCCGACGCCGGTTTTGGTATAAAACCCGGGGATGCCGCTGCCGCCGGCACGCATGCGCTCGGCCAGGGTGCCCTGCGGGTTGAATTCCAGTTCCAGTTCGCCGCTCAGGTATTGGCGCATGAATTCGGCGTTTTCGCCCACGTAGGATGACATCATCTTCTTGACCTGCTTGGTCTGAAGCAGCACGCCAAGGCCGAAATCGTCAACGCCCGCGTTGTTCGATGCAACTGTCAGGTTCTTGGTGCCCGCTTCCTTGATCGCGTCGATCAGCAGCTCCGGAATGCCGCAAAGGCCAAAGCCGCCAGCCGCGATCAGCATGCCGTCGAACAATATGCCATCCAGCGCTTCGGCGGCGGAATCGTATATCTTTTTCATGAAAATCCCCGAGTTTCTGCGTCTGTCTTTATGTGACCTTGGGGAAGAAGAGAGTCAACGCGATTGGCGTGTCGCTGGTCGCGACAGCGCACGAAGGCACGGCCCGCAAGGCCGTGCCTGATGACGCGTCAGTCGTCGCCTGCGGCCTTCTTCGCAGGCGCTTTCTTTTTCGCTGTGGTCTTTTTCGCCGCCGTCTTCTTGGCAGGGGCTTTCTTGGCGGCGGCTTTCTTCTTGGCCGGGGCTTTCTTGCCTGATTTCGCCGCTTTCTCCGCGATCAGTTCGACGGCCATGTCCATAGTAACCGACTCCGGTTCGACCTCTTTGGGCAGGGTGGCGTTGATCTTTTCCCATTTCACGTAAGGCCCGTATTTGCCTTCCATGATGCTGATCTGACCGCCCGCATCCGGGTGTTCGCCGATCTCGCGCAGGGTCTTGGCGGCGGCCCCGCGCCCGCCCCGGCTTGCGACCTTTTCAGCCAAAAGCTGGACGGCGCGGTTCATGCCCACGGTGAACACTTCCTCAAGGCTTTCGAGATTGGCGTTGGTGCCGCCCCGGTCAGAGGTGCTGGGCGCGTGTTTCAGATAGGGCCCGTACCGTCCGATGTTCGACCAGACCATGATCCCGTCCTCGGGATGAGGGCCGATCTCGCGCGGCAGGCTCAGCAGCTTCACGGCGCGTTCAAGGTCAAGCTCTTCGGCAGGCCATTCCTTGGGCACGGACTGGCGCGGCGGTTTCTTGTTTTCCTCGGTGACCGGGCCACGCTGCACATAGGGGCCGAACCGTCCCTTGAATACGCGGATTTCGTCACCCTGATCGGTGCCAAGCAGCTTGCCATCGGGCGGAATCGCCCCGTCATCCTCGGCACCCGGCGGGCCGAAAGCTCGGGTATAGCGGCACTCGGGGTAGTTGGAGCACCCGATAAACGCACCGCCCGACCGGGCCGTGCGCATCGAAAGCCGACCTTCACCGCAATTCGGGCAAAGCCGCGGATCGCTGCCATCTTCGGTGGGTGGGAACAGGTGCGGCTCTAGTACCTCGTTGATTTTTTCCAGCACGTCCGTGATGCGCAATTCGCTGGTTTCGGCAATTGCCGCCGAGAAATCGCGCCAGAACCGTGCCAGCACCGCCTTGTAATCGGCGTCACCGGCGCTCACGTGGTCAAGCTCGTCTTCAAGCCCGGCGGTGAAATCATACCCGACGTAACGGCGGAAATAGTTCTGCAGGAAGGCGATCACCAGCCGCCCCTTGTCCTCGGGGATCAGACGGTTCTTGTCCTTGCGGACATATTCGCGGTCCTGAATCGTGGTGACGATGCTGGCATAGGTCGAAGGGCGCCCGATGCCGAGCTCTTCCATCTTCTTGACCAGAGTCGCCTCGGTATAGCGGGGTGGGGGCTGGGTGAAATGCTGCTCGGGCGTGACCGAGCGCTTGTCGGCCTTTTCGTCCTGGCTGATCTGCGGCAGGCGCTTGTCATCGTCATCGACAACCGAATCGTCGCGACCTTCCTCGTAGACCTTGAGGAAACCGTCAAACAGCAGAACCTGACCTGTCGCGCGCAGCTGGACCTGTTCATCCTTGCTGCCGATATCGACCGTGGTGCGTTCAAGCCGCGCCGATTCCATCTGGCAGGCCAGTGTCCGCTTCCAGATCAAGTCGTAAAGCTTGCGCTGGTCGGGTTCGCGCAGGTTGAGCGATTCCGCATCCGCCGCCATGTCGGTCGGGCGGATACATTCGTGTGCTTCCTGCGCGTTCTTCGCCTTGTTCTTGTAGATGCGCGGGCTGCCGGGCACGTATTCCTTGCCATAGCGGCTTTGGATCGCGTCGCGCGCGGCGCTGACAGCTTCGGGTGCCATGTCGATGCCGTCCGTCCGCATATAAGTAATGTGTCCGGCCTCGTAGAGGCGCTGCGCCGTGCTCATGGTCTGGCGCGCGCCCATGCCGAATTTGCGGCTGGCTTCCTGTTGCAGGGTCGAGGTCATGAAAGGCGCGGAAGGATTGCGCGTGGCCGGTTTCGCCTCGACCGATTGCACGGTGAGCTCGCGGCTGTTGATCGCCTGAACCGCCAGTTCGGCCTGCGTTTCATTCTCGATATCGTAGCGTTCGAGCTTTTTACCGGCGAGCACCGTCAGCCGGGCTTCGTATTCCTGACCGCGCGGCGTGGCGAGCATGGCCTTGACCGACCAGTATTCGCGGGCATTGAACGCCTCGATCTCCATCTCGCGTTCGACGATCAGGCGCAGGCAGACCGATTGTACACGCCCCGCCGATTTCGCGCCGGGCAGCTTGCGCCAGAGCACGGGCGAGAGGTTGAAACCCACAAGGTAGTCGAGCGCGCGGCGGGCGAGATAGGCCTCAACCAGAGGCATGTCGACCTGGCGCGGGTTGGCCATTGCCTGAGCGACCGCATCCTTGGTGATCGCGTTGAAGGTCACGCGGCTGACCGGGGTGTCCTTCTTGATCGACCGGCGCTTGGTCAGGGCCTCCTGCAGGTGCCAGCTGATCGCCTCGCCCTCGCGGTCGGGGTCAGTCGCGAGGATCAGTTCGCCGTCTTCGGCCAGTGCGTCGGCAATGGCTTTCATGTGTTTCTTGCTGTCCGAGGCGACTTCCCATTTCATCTCGAAATCGTGTTCGGGGTCGACCGATCCATCCTTTGGCGGCAGGTCCCGCACATGCCCATAGGAGGCCAGAACCGTGTATCCGGGGCCAAGATACTTATTGATTGTCTTCGCTTTGGCCGGAGATTCTACAACGACTACAGGCATTTAACGCTTTACCTCATATGCGGATGCGGGGCTGCTCTATGACGGCGCAACATGTGGGGTGCAAGGGTGTAATGTCAATGCGTCTGCAAACAGCGCGTCAATCTGACGTTGCTGTGGCCTGCTGGATGCACGTGTTGCAGGCACTGGCGCAGGGTCGCAATGAGGTTGAGCGAGCGAATTCAGCGTGCCCGGGCGAGCAGACCGCCAGAGTGACGTTCGATCTTGCCGTCTATCTCCAGATCTACCAGCGCCGGGGCCACGATATTCGGCCCGAGGGCGAGATCGCGGATAAGCTGGTCCTCGGCCAGCGGCGCGGGGCCAAGCCGGTCGAGGATCTGGCTGTGCAGCGCGGCGGTTTCGCGCAGGCTGCGGCGTTCCGGCGGGGGCGGAGGGATGTCGTCGAGCAGGTCAGCCTGGATCGGGGCGCGGCGCGGTGACAGCGCATTCAGCACATCCTCTGCATTGCGCACCAGCGTGGCCCCGTCGCGGATCAGCATATTGCAGCCCGCGGCGCGCGCATCGAAGGGATGGCCCGGCACCGCCAGTACATCGCGGCCCTGATCCAGCGCGTCGCGCGCGGTGATCAGGCTGCCGGATTTCATCGCCGCCTCTATCACGACGACAGCGCGGGACAGGCCCGAAATGATGCGGTTTCGTGGCGGGAAATGGCGCGACATGGGCGTCTGCCCCATCGGCTGTTCCGATATCCGCAGGCCCTTGGCGGCGATGTCATGGGCCAGCGCGGCGTTTTCGGGGGGATAGATCGCATCGACCCCGCCTGCCATGACGGCAATCGTACCCGTGGGCAGCGCCGCCAGATGCGCCGCCGCATCAATACCACGCGCCAGCCCGGAGGCGACGACAAAGCCCTGCTCCCCCAGATCGCGGGCAAGGGCACGGGCCATGCGCGTGCCAAGCGAGGAGGCATTGCGTGCGCCGACCATGCCGATGGCGGGCTGATGCAACAGCGAAATGTCCCCGATGGCCCAGAGCAGGGGCGGGGCATCTTCTATGGTGGCGAGTTCGGGAGGGTAATCAGGTGACCCAAGGCACAAAAGCTGCGCTTTGACAGCCCTTGCCGCCCTGAGTTCACCATCTATTACGCCGGCTGGGCATATTTCATATCCGTCCACGCCGGCAGCGCGTGCCACTTCAGGCAACGCGGCAAGGGCATTCTGCGCCGTGCCATGCTCTGACAAAAGCCGGTAGAACGTCGTCACACCGACCCTGCGAGAGCGCAACAGACGAAGCCACGAGTACCGATCTTCTTCCGTGGTGGGTGGGAGTGGGGGGTGAGTGGAAGAAAAACTTTCCTCGGTCATCCGTAACTCCGCCTGATTGCCTCATCAAGCTAGCGTCGAATTGGTTAACAGCACGTAAAGTGCCGCCGATTTTTCGCTCTTCTTCCGAAAATTATTCCGACTCGCAGCGCTATTTTGTAAGGCCTTTCTTAAGCAAGAAATGCCAGCGCGAGGGCCGTCGGCGACTCGCCCTGCCAGGACTCGGTCAGCCGGCCGCAGATCCGCCAACCGTCAGGCCATCCATGAGCACGGTCGGCTGGCCAACGCCAACCGGCACCCATTGCCCGTCCTTGCCGCAATTGCCCATACCGGGATCAAGCGCCATGTCATTGCCAAGCGCGCGGATGTGTTTCAGCGAGGTCGCACCGTCGCCAATCAGCGTGGCGCCCTTGACCGGTGCGCCCACCTTGCCGTCGATCACGCGATAGGCCTCGGTGCAGGAAAACACGAACTTGCCGTTGGTGATGTCGACCTGACCGCCGCCGAATCCAACTGCGTAGATGCCATCCTTCATCTCGGCGACAAGATCGGCGGGGTCGGCATCGCCGCCCATCATGTAAGTATTCGTCATGCGCGGCATGGGTTTATGCGCATAGCTCTCGCGCCGACCGTTACCGGTTGGCTCGACGCCCATAAGCCGGGCGTTCTGCCGGTCTTGCATGAAACCGACAAGGATGCCGTCCTCGATCAACACGTTGCGACGCGACGGCGTGCCTTCGTCATCGACGGTGATCGACCCGCGCCGGTCGGGAATCGTCCCGTCGTCAAGCACGGTCACGCCCTTGGCCGCGACCTGCTGGCCCATAAGCCCGGCAAAAGCACTCGTGCCCTTGCGGTTGAAATCGCCTTCCAGCCCGTGGCCGATCGCCTCGTGCAGCAGGATGCCGGGCCAGCCGGGGCCAAGCACCACTTCCATCACGCCCGCCGGGGCGGGGACCGCTTCGAGATTGACCAACGCGATGCGCAGCGCCTCGCGCGCCTTGGCCTGCCAGTCCTGCGGATCGATCAGCCCGTCTAGCCCGACACGCCCGCCACCGCCCGCCGATCCAGTTTCCCGGCGGCCGTTCGATTCGACGATGACCGAAACGTTGAGCCGGGTCATCGGGCGCACATCGCGCACCTGCACGCCATCGGGGCGCAGAATCTCAACCTCTTGCAGCGACGCGCCAAGCATGGCCGATACTTGCACCACGCGCGGATCAAGATCGCGGGCGAAGGCATCGATCTCGCGCAGCGTTTCAACCTTTACCGGGAAGGACACGCCGGAGATCGGGTCTTCATCCGTATAGAGACGGCGATTCGTCGGCAGCGGCGCATCGGCCAGCGTGCCGCCGCCATCGCCGACAGCGAGCCGCGCGGTTTCCGAGGCGCGGCGCAGCGCCGACATCGAAAGCTCGGTGGAGTGGGCATAGCCCGCGACCTCTCCCCGGACCGCGCGCAGACCGAATCCCTCGGCGGCGTCATAGCTGGCATTCACCAGCCGACCGTCGTCAAAAGCCAGCGATTCCGAGCGGCGGCGCTCGACAAAGAGCTCTCCGTCATCCGCGCCATCCGTCGCCTCTTGGAGCTGTTTCAGCGCGGCATCCCGCGGAAATGCGCTTTCAAAAGGGCGAAATGGGGCATCGGACATAGGTATTTGCCTTTCAGGAGGGGGCCGTTTGTAAAAAAGCGTCCGTTTGACGCAAGCAGGTCTCTTTATCTGTCTGACAGAATATGGTTTTAACATGCAGCAAATACAACGGGCGGATGCGCGGGACCAGTTCGCGCCCGGCCGCCAGCAATAAGAACGCGATCAAACGATCAGGAACTGACATGAAAAATGTATTCACACTCTCGGGGCTGATGACGGTCCTTTCCGCCCTGCCGGCTCTTGCACAGGACGGGCTCGAGATCGTTGGGCGGCCGCATCAGGGCGGCGTGAACTTCCAGACCCCGGTGACTGATCTGGCGCGGGACCAGCAGGGGCTCGATCACCTGCTGCTCATTATCATCACGCTGATCGTGGTGTTCGTGACCGCGCTGCTGATCTTCGCGATTGTGCGCTTCAACCGTCGCGCCAACCCGAACCCGGCGTCTTTTACCCACAACACGCCGCTGGAAATCGCATGGACGATCATTCCGGTGTTCATCCTCGTGCTGATTGGCGCGTTTTCCCTTCCGGTTCTGTTCGAACAGCAGGAAATCCCAGAGGGTGACATTACCATCAAGGCCACCGGCAACCAGTGGTACTGGAGCTATGAATATGTCGATAACGAATTCGGCTTCGACAGCTTCATGCTGCAGCGCGACGGTCTTGAAGAGGCAGGCTACAGCCAGGACGAATACCTGCTGGCCACCGATACCGCCGTTGTCGTTCCCGTCGGCAAGACCATCGTTGTTCAGGTCACCGCATCCGACGTGATCCATTCCTGGACCATCCCGGCCTTTGGTGTAAAGCAGGACGGCGTTCCGGGCCGCCTTGCCGAACTGTGGTTCGAAGCGGATCGCGAAGGCGTCTATTTCGGCCAGTGCTCCGAGCTTTGCGGCAAGGACCACGCCTATATGCCAATCACCGTCAAGGTGGTGAGCCAAGAAGAATATGACGCATGGCTCGAAGGCGCGATCGAAATGTACGCAGGCAAGCCCGCCGGTTACGACGTGGCGATGGCCGACTGATTGCAGGGCGGGGCAGATCGCCCCGTCACCTTGTACCAAATGTCAGGGCAGGGCGGGTCTCCTGCCCTGAACTTACGAAACCACAATGACTCAGCAGGGGGTTAGCCCCCGTTTCAAGGCCAGGCATGACTGACGCAAGCATCAATACACAGGCAGATCTGGGCGAGGCCCAATTCGGCGATTATTTCGCCCTGCTCAAGCCCCGTGTCATGACGCTTGTCGTCTTTACCGCGCTGGTCGGCCTTCTGGCCGCGCCGATGCAGGTGCACCCGATGATCGGTTTCTGTGCCGTGCTGTTCATCGCCGTCGGCGGCGGGGCCGCAGGCGCGCTGAACATGTGGTGGGACGCTGATATCGACGCGATCATGCGCCGGACCCGCAAGCGCCCGATTCCCGGTGGCCGTGTCGAACGCGGTGAGGCGCTGGCGCTCGGTTTGACCCTGTCGGGCTTTTCGGTGGTGATGCTGGCGCTGGCGACGAACATCCTCGCAGGCGCATTGCTGGCCTTTACGATCTTTTTCTACGTGGTCGTCTATTCCATGTGGCTCAAGCGGGCGACGCCGCAGAACATCGTGATCGGCGGTCTTGCCGGTGCCTTCCCTCCGCTGGTGGGCTGGGTCGCGGTGACCGGTTCCATGGCGGTCGAACCCTGGCTGATGGTCGCGCTTATCTTCATGTGGACACCGCCGCATTTCTGGGCGCTGGCCCTGTTCATGCGCTCGGATTACGACGATGCCGGCGTGCCGATGCTGACCGTGACCCACGGTCGCCGCGCGACCCGTGTTCACATCCTTGTCTATACCTTCTTGCTGGCCGCGCTGGCCATTGGCGCCGGGTTCACCAGCATTGGCGGGCCGATCTACCTTGTCGTGGCCGTCGTGCTGAACGCGCTGTTCCTGCTGGGTGCCCTTCGCATCTGGCGTCGCGACGAAAACGACAGCGAGGCCGACAATTTCACGGTGGAGCGCAAGTTCTTCCGCCTGTCGCTCCTCTATCTTTTCCTGCATTTCGGTGCGATTCTGGCCGAGGCGCTGCTCAAGCCCTGGGGCCTGGGAGGCTGGGCATGAGCATTCGCGTCACGCATGAAATCCACAAGCGCCGCATGGGCCGCAACCTTGGGGTCGCGCTGCTGCTTGTCGCCTTTATCGGCATCGTTTTTGGTCTGACCGTGGTCAAGGTGACCAGTGGCGATTTCCAGGTTCCCAAGGTCGAGGAGATGAACTGATGGCTCTTTCCGGTCCCGGCAAAACGGTTGCAACCACGGTCGGCACGGTCGTCCTGATGGGCGGTCTCGCCTGGGCGTCGGTCCCGTTTTACAGCTGGTTCTGCAAGGTCACCGGCTTTGGCGGCGTGCCCAACGTTACCGAAGCGGGCGCAGATCACGTTCTGGACCAGACCATCAAGATCCGCTTTGACGCCTCGATCGATCCGGACATGGACTGGACCTTCAAGCCGGTCGAACGCACGATGGAAATCAAGATCGGCGAGACGGGGCTGGCCTTTTACGAGGCTCACAACCCGACCGACCGGCCCATCGCGGGCTCTGCCGTCTATAATGTCTTCCCGTATGAGGCTGGCGGCTATTTCACCAAGATCGAATGTTTCTGCTTTACCGAGCAGGTGCTTCAGCCGGGCGAAACCGTGCAGATGCCGGTGACCTTCTATGTCGATCCCGAGATGGTCGACGATATCGATGCCAAGCATGTCAATTCGATCACGCTGAGCTATACGTTCTACGAAACCGACCTGCCCGAGGGCTATGCCGCCCTGGACCAGGCCCAAGAAACTAACCTGAATTAATGCCGCAAGGTGAGGGACAACTCTAATGGCGCATGTAAAAAACCACGACTTTCATATCCTTAGCCCTTCGGTCTACCCGTTCATCGGCTCGGTCGGCGCCTTTGCCATGCTGTTCGGTTCGGTGCTCTGGATGCACGGCAGCACGCCGTTTCTGTTCTGGGGCGGGCTGGTTGCCGTTCTCTACACCATGTTCGGATGGTGGTCCGAGGTCGTAAAGGAAAGCCACGTTGGCGATCACACCCCGGTTGTCCGGATTGGCCTGCGCTATGGCTTTATCCTGTTCATCATGTCCGAGGTCATGTTCTTTGCGGCATGGTTCTGGTCCTTCTTCAAGCACGCCATCTACCCGATGTCGGAATATGTCGGCACGCAGTACGTCCCGCCAGAAATCCACGCGGTCGACCCGTTCCACCTGCCGCTGATCAACACGCTGTTGCTGCTGCTCTCCGGCTGTGCCGTGACCTGGGCGCACCACGCGCTGGTTCACAACAACGACCGCAAGGCGCTGGTCAACGGTCTGGCCATCGGCATCGTGTTCGGCATCCTCTTCACCGCGCTGCAAGCGTATGAATATTACGAGCTTCTCGCCCACGAAGGCTGGCAGTTCGGTGGCGACCAGTTCTACTCGAACTTCTTCATGGCCACTGGCTTTCACGGCTTTCACGTGATCATCGGTACGATCTTCCTCTTCGTCTGCCTTCTGCGCGCGATGAAGGGCGATTTCACGCCCGAGCAGCACGTCGGTTTCGAAGCCGCCGCATGGTACTGGCACTTTGTCGACGTTGTCTGGCTCTTCCTGTTCTTCGCAGTTTACATCTGGGGCACCTCCGGCATGTAAGCTGTCGATTGCGGGTTCAAAATCCCGCGCACAGCCCGTATCACGCAAGGCGCGCAACATGGTTTGCGCGCCTTCTTCTTGTCCAGGTGGTTCTGTTCCGATGCCGCGTCTGCTGTTCCTGTTAACCTTCGGCCTGGTCGGCACGGCCATCCTTGTCTGGCTGGGCGTCTGGCAGCTTCAGCGGCTGGAGTGGAAACAGGGCATCCTTGCCGAGATCGATGCCCGTATTGATGAGCAACCGGTGGCCCTGCCCGCCGACCCCGATCCGGAAACCGATACCTATCTTGCCGTCACCGCCACTGGCACGATTCTCCCGGGTGAGCTGCATGTGCTGGTGTCGCAAAAGAATATCGGTGCCGGTTATCGCGTGATCGCGCCTTTCGTGACCGACTCCGACCGCCGGATCATGATCGATCGCGGTTTTGCCCGGCAGACGGCCAAGGACGCGCCCCGCGCGCTTGGGCCATTCGAGATCATCGGCAACCTGCACTGGCCGCAGGAACGCGACCGTTTCACGCCCGATCCGGAGATCGAAGACAACATCTGGTTTGCCCGCGACGTGCCGGCGATGGCGCGCGCGCTGGACACGGAACCGGTGCTGCTGGTTGCCCGCACGCAGACGGATCCGGGGCTTGATCCGATGCCCATCGGGACGGCCAATATCCCGAATGACCACTTGCAATACGCGATCACCTGGTTTTCGCTGGCCCTGATCTGGGTAGCGATGACCGTCTTCTTTATAAGGCGCCCGCGCGCCCGAAAAACCGAATGAGAGACATGCAGTATATCTCGACCCGCGGCACCGCGCCCGCGCTGAGCTTTGAAGACACCATGCTGACCGGGCTTGCCCGTGACGGCGGGCTTTACGTGCCCGAGACCATCCCGCAGATGAGCCGCGAGGACATCGCCGCGCTGAATGGGCTTGGCTATGACGAAATCGCCTTTCGTGTGATGCGCCCCTTTATCGGCGACACGTTCACCGATGAGGAATTCCGCGCGATCATCGACCGCGCCTATGCCGGGTTCGGTCACGTGGCGCGTGCGCCTCTGGTGCAACTGGACCAGAATCATTTCCTGCTTGAACTGTTCCACGGGCCGACGCTGGCGTTCAAGGATTTCGCGATGCAACTGATCGGTCAGCTGTTTCAGGCGGCGCTGGCGCGGCGGGGCGACCGGGTAACCATCGTCGGTGCGACCTCGGGCGACACCGGCTCTGCCGCGATCGAGGCGTTCCGGGGGCTCGATAACGTGGATGTCTTCATCCTCTACCCGCATGGCCGCGTCTCCGAGGTTCAGCGCCGCCAGATGACCACGCCTTCGGAAGATAACGTGCACGCGCTGGCGGTAGATGGCGATTTCGACGATTGCCAGGCCGCGCTCAAGGATATGTTCGCCGATGACGATTTCCGTGACGGGGTGAAACTCGCCGCCGTGAACTCGATCAACTGGGCGCGTGTGCTGGCGCAGGTGGTCTATTACTTTTCCTCGGCTGTCAGCTTGGGCGCGCCGGAGCGTAAGGTGAGCTTTACCGTGCCGACCGGCAATTTCGGCGATATCTTTGCCGGTTACATCGCCAAGCAGATGGGGCTGCCCATCGACAAGCTGGTGGTCGCGACCAACCAGAACGACATCCTGCACCGCTGCCTGTCGGGACAGGGCTATCACAAGGGGCCGACCCATCCGTCGATCAGCCCTTCGATGGATATCCAGGTCTCGTCCAATTTCGAACGCGCGCTGTTCGATGCCTATGGGCGCGATGGCAAGGCCGTGGCGCAGCTTATGGACGAGCTGAAACAGGGCGGCTTCGACGTGAGCCAGGGCGCGATGGAATTCCTCGCCGAAACCTTTGTCTCGGGGCGGGCGAGCGAGGAAGAAACCAGCGCCACCATCGCCGAGACGCTGAAGAAAAGTGCCGAGCTGATCTGCCCGCATACCGCCGTTGGCGTGAAGGTGGCGGACGAGCAACGCGCGGCCGATGTGCCGATGATCACGCTGGCCACCGCCCATCCGGCCAAGTTCCCGGACGCGGTGGAGGCGGCGACAGGCATACATCCGCCTCTTCCCCCCGCCATGGCTGATCTGTATGAGAGGTCGGAACGGGTGACCCGGATCGCCAATGATCTCGCGGCGCTCAAGGATCATATCAAGGGAAACATCCGCGCGTGACTGTTCAACAAGACCAACTGGCCAATGGCTTTCGGATCGTCTCTGAATTCATGCCGGGCCTGCAATCCGCGGCCATCGGAATTTGGGTGAATGCCGGCGGGCGGCACGAACGGATCGAACAGAACGGGATTGCGCATTTTCTTGAACACATGGCGTTCAAGGGCACGAAAAAGCGCAGCTCGCTACAGATCGCCGAGGCGATTGAGGATGTGGGCGGTTATATCAACGCCTATACCTCGCGCGAGGTCACAGCCTATTACGCACGGGTGCTCAAGAACGACGTGCCGCTGGCGCTGGACGTGATCTCCGACATCTTGCTGAACCCGGTATTCGACCCGAACGAGATCGAGGTGGAACGCGGCGTGATCCTGCAGGAGATCGGGCAGGCGGCGGATACGCCGGATGACGTGATTTTCGACTGGTTGCAGGAAGAAAGCTATCGCGATCAGCCGCTGGGCCGCACCATCCTTGGCCCGTCCGAGCGCGTGAGCTCTTTTTCCCGCGATGACCTGTCGCGTTTCGTGGGCGAGCATTACGGACCCGGCCAGATGATCCTGTCGGCGGCAGGGGCGGTTGATCACGATGCGCTGGTCAAGGCGGCCGAAGAGCTGTTTGGTCACCTCGAACCAAGCCCGATCCTGCCGGTGTCGCAAGCGAAGTTCACCGGTGGCGAAGTGCGCCGTGAAAAAACGCTTGAGCAGGCGCATTTCGCGCTGGCGTTGGAAAGCCCGGGCTACCGGGACGATGCGATTTACGTCTCGCAGATCTATTCCAGCGCGCTGGGGGGCGGCATGTCCTCGCGCCTGTTCCAGGAAGTCCGCGAGCGGCGGGGGCTTTGCTATACGATTTTCGCGCAGACCGGTGCCTATGCGGATACCGGGACGGTGACGATCTATGCCGGGACGAGTGCCGCGCAGATCGGTGAGCTGGCAGGTATCACCATCGACGAGATGAAACGCGCGGCCAGCGACATCAGCGCCGAGGAAGTGGCGCGCGCGAGGGCGCAGATGAAGGCGGGGATGCTGATGGGGCTGGAAAGCCCGTCGAACCGCGCCGAGCGTCTGGCCCGGCTGGTGCAGATCTGGGACAAGGTGCCGTCGCTTGAAGATACCATCCAGCGGATCGATTCCGTCACAACGGGCGATGTGCGTGCCTTTGCCGAGATGATCGCGGGCCGCGCGCCGGCGGCGCTGGCGCTTTATGGCCCGATCGCGGATGCGCCCTCGCTCGCGCAGCTTCAGGAGCGGCGCGCCGCCTGATGCCGCTGGGATAACCGCTTGATGCTGCTCTCAAAACGTAAATTGAAGATCGAGACAGAGCGGTTGACCCTGCGCCCGCCAGTGCATTCGGATTTTCGCCCATGGTCGGCGCTGCGCCGCGAAAGCGCGGATTTCCTGACGCCGTGGGAGCCGAGCTGGGCACCCGATCATCTGAGCCGCAAGGCCTTTACCAATCGGGTCTACTGGGCGCAGCGATCGGTGTCTGGCGGGTCGGCCATTCCGCTGTTCCTGTTCCGGCGCGACAGCGGGGTTCTTGTCGGGGCGATCACGCTGGACAATATCCGGCGCGGACCGGCGCAGGCGGGGACGCTGGGCTATTGGACCGGCCAGAACTTTGCCCGGCAGGGATACATGCGCGAGGCGATTGGCGCGGTGGTGCATTACGCTTTCACCCGGCTCGACCTGTCGCGCATCGAAGCCGCTTGTCTGCCTGAAAATGCGGCATCGCGGGGCTTGCTGGAAAATTCCGGTTTCAAGTACGAGGGCGTCGCGCAGTCCTATCTTCAGATCGGGGGGCGCTGGCGGACCCATGTGCTCTATGCCGCGCTGCGCAGTGACAGGCGGGGTCGTACCGAGGCTGGCTGAGCGGGGCAGGGGACTCTGTCCCCTCTTGGCCTTTGGCCAATTCACCCCTGGAATATTTCCGGCAAGAGGAAAAGCTCACAAAAAAGTTTGAAGGGCGAATCGCGTGGCACCGCTAGGGTGAGGCCCATGCGTTTTCTGATCTTTTCCATCGGTCTTCTGTTGCTGTCGCTGACGTCGGTTTCGGCGCAGGAGGCGCGTCGGCCGAGCCATTGCATTGCAATTGCCGATGCGGCACCGGGGATGCAGTTCCTTCAAAAGGCCTCCTGGCAGGAACCGGTGTCTGAGGACGAGGTGCGGATCAGCTACGTGTCCCATGCCAGTTTCCTGATCCAGACGCCCGGCGGGTTGAACGCGGTGACAGATTTCACCGGCTTCATAGGCATGGTGGAAATGGTGCCGGATGTGGTGACGATGAACCATGCTCATGGGACCCATTGGACTGCTGAGCCGGATCCGAGGATTCCGCATGTGTTGCCGGGCTGGGGGGATTTCGGCGAGGGAATTTCGCATCACCTCGATCTTGGCGAGATGCTGGTGCGCAATGTGTCGACGGATATCCGGTCGCAATGGGGGGGCCAGGAACCGCAGGGCAATTCGATCTTTGTCTTCGAGGTGGCGGGGCTTTGTATCGGGCATCTGGGGCATCTGCATCACGTCCCGAATGATGAGCAGTTTGCCGCACTGGGCCGGCTTGACGTGGTGATGGCGCCGGTGGACGGGGGGATGACCCTGCCGCTGGCGGATATGGTTACGGTGCTGAAGCGGTTGAAGTCTTCGGTCGTGATCCCGATGCACTGGTTCAGCGGCGTGGCGCTGGAGCGTTTTCTTATTGATATTGCGGATGAATTCGCGGTCGAACGAGCCGGGATAAATTTCCTTGAGGTGGGCCTGCGAAGCCTGCCGGGGCGACCGACGGTGATCGTGCTGGAGCCTGCCTATCTCGTCGAATAGGGGCGATTGATGCTCTTGCATCCTCTCGGGGCTTTGGGCAATGAGAGGCATGGAATTGAACTCAGCAGATGCGCAATTCGTGGAGCGGCTTTCGGGCCGGGTGTCCCCGGATGTCTTTCGCCCCGTCGAACCCCGTTATCTCGAAGAACCGCGTGACCGGTATCATGGCAAGGCGGGCGTTCTGGCCCTGCCGCGTACCGTCGAAGAGGTATCGGCGCTGGTTGGGGCGGCCTCTGAGGCGCGGGTGCCGGTGGTGCCTTATGGTGGCGGCACGGGCCTTGTCGCGGGGCAGCTGCTGGGCGAGGGGGCGGCGCCGCTGGTGCTGTCGCTGGAGCGGATGAACGCGATCCGCGAGGTACATGTTTCCGAGAACGTATTGGTGGCCGAAGCGGGCGCGATCCTGTCGGATGTGCAGGCGGCGGCGCGCGAGGCGGGGCGGCTCTTTCCGCTTTCGCTGGCGGCGGAGGGGTCCTGCCGGATCGGGGGCAATCTTTCGACCAATGCGGGCGGGGTCAACGTGTTGCGCTACGGCAATACGCGGGCGCTTTGCCTTGGGCTGGAGGCGGTGATGCCGGACGGGCGCATCTGGCACGGGCTGACCCGGCTGCGCAAGGACAACACCGGCTATGACCTCCGCGATCTGCTGATCGGGGCCGAGGGGACGCTTGGGGTGATCACGGCAGCCGCGCTGAAACTGTCGCCGCAGCCCGCGGCCAAGGGGACGGCGCTGATGATGGTGCATTCCCCCGAGGCGGCGCTGGAGCTGCTGGCGCTGGCACAGGAGCAGATAGGCGACGGGGTGAGCGCCTTTGAACTGATGCATCGCAACGGGTTCAACTTCCTGTCAGAACATCTGCCGCAGCTGCGCCAGCCCTGGTCGGAAGCGCCGGAATGGTGCGTGCTGGTCGAGCTTGGGCTGTCCAAGGGGAGCGATCCGGTCGAGGTACTGAGCGATCTCTTTGGCGAGGCGATGGAACGCGATCTGGCCTATGACGGGCTGATCGCGCAATCCGAGGCGCAGGCTGTGGATTTCTGGATGATGCGCGAGCATATCCCGGAGGCCAATCGCAAGGTCGGCTCGATCGTCAGCAATGACATTGCCCTGCCGCTTGGATCGGTTGCGACCTTCATTGCCAAAGCGCCGGAGAACCTGGCCGCGCTTGGCGATTTCAGGTTGAATTGTTTCGGGCATCTTGGGGACGGCAATCTGCATTACAATATCTTCCCGGCTGCCGGGCGCGACCGTTCCGAGTATGAGAATATTGCGGTGCAGGCCAAGGATATCATCCATGGGCTGGTGCATGAGATGAACGGGTCGATCAGCGCAGAGCACGGGATCGGGCGCGCCAAGGTCGAAGATCTTGAGCGCTATGGCGATCCGGTGAAGCTGGCGGCGATGCGCGCGATCAAGGCGGCGCTCGACCCACAGGGGATCATGAACCCCGGGGCCGTGCTGCGGGCGTGAGGGCTGCGGTGGGCCCAAGAAAATTCAATTTTCTTGGGAAAATTCCGCGCTGAGTTTTGCGTCGCGATCACTCGCCGTCGAAAGCGCAGAGCGCGTGTACGTCCATTCCCATGTCTTCAAGAAGCTTTCGACCGCCGAGATCGGGGAGGTCGATGATGAAAGCGCAGGACATGATCTTGCCGCCCAGCTTTTCGATCAGCTTGATGCCGGCGGCGGCGGTGCCTCCGGTGGCGAGCAGGTCGTCGACCACGAGGATCGTTTCGCCGGCCTCGATCGCATCATCGTGGATTTCCACTGTCGCCTGACCGTATTCCAGCGTGTAATCTTGGCTGATCGTTTTGCCCGGCAGCTTGCCCTTTTTGCGGATCGGCACGAAGCCGACCGAGAGCTGGTGGGCGATGGCGCCGCCGAGGATGAAACCGCGCGCCTCGAGCCCGACGACCTTATCGATGCGGCGACCGGCATAGGGGTGCAGCATCTGGTCGATGGCCATGCGAAATCCGCGCGGGTCGGCGAAAAGCGTTGTCACGTCCCGGAACATGATCCCTTCATGGGGGAAATTCTCGATGGTGCGGATATAGTCCTGAACGGTTTTTGACGGTGGCATCTGGGTCTCGATTTTTCTCGGGTCGTGCTTGGTGTGGTGCATTCCGGCCCGGCTTGCAAGCTTGGGCGGTGGCATTTGCACATTGCCGCGGCTCAGCGTGGTTTCGGGGTGGCGCTTTGCCTTGTTTCGGGCAGGGTAGCGATTTTGCCGCCATCGCGTTTGCATTGCCCGGCAAATTGTTTATGAGTCAGTTATATTTACAACCTCTATACAATGTATATACATCCGGTTGTCACCTGGTCCGGGCGGGAGAAGTCAGTGTCGAAGAAAGACGTCAAGGCATCGAAGAAGAACAGCCAGCTTATCCTGCGGCTTGGCAAGGAAGAGCGCGATGCCTTCGTGGAGCTCTGCAAAGAGCTCGACACCAGCGCCGCCCGCGAGATCCGTCGTTTCATTCGCGAATTCATGAAGGAAAACAAGGCGAAATAGGGTCTGCCTTTTCTAGACCGGGCGCCGCATGAATGCCGTCAGACAGCCCATGGCCACCAGCGATGCGCCCCCGAAACGGGTGATGTTCGCGATAATGCGCGGTTGCGTGATCAGGCGGCGCAGGCGGTCGGCCATCAGCGCATAGGCGATGGCGTTGAGCCCGGCGAGGGTCACGAAGGTTGCGATCAAAAGCGAGAACTGCGGCAGCAGCGCCTCTCCGGGACGCACGAACTGCGGCACAAAGGCGATGAAGAAGGCAATGGATTTCGGGTTCAGCGCGGTGACCGTGGCCGCGTGGCGAAACACCGAACCCGGCGTGATGTCCCGGCTGGGCCGGTCCAATTGCAGCGCATCCTCGGGCGCTGAGCGGATCAGCTTGATTCCGAGCCAGACGAGATAGACGGCCCCGGCCCATTTCAGGATCGAGAAGAGCGTTGCCGAGGTCATCACCAGCGCGCCAAGCCCAAGCAGCGAGGCGGTCAGGGCGATGAAATCGCCAAGGCAGACGCCAAGCGCTGTGGCGATGGCCACGCTGCGCCCTTTGGAGAGCGCATAGCTCAGCACCATCAGCACCGTTGGGCCGGGCAGCAGCAGCAAAGCGGTAGAGGCGGCCAGGAAGGCGAACCAGAGATCAAGGGGCATTTCTGAATTCCTTGCGATAGGGCTGATAGGCCACGGGCCATTGCGAATTGACTAACGCGCCGCGCGTCCGGACCGCAAGAGGCTGCTTTACGCGGGTTGGATGCGGGCGCGAGAGGCCGGTCGGGTTATAAAACCCGGCCCGCCACCGCGTCGAGCTTGGCGACAAGTTCGGGGTCGCGTTTTTCGGGGGCGGTCATGACGGCGTATTCAAGCGCGCGGTCGCAGCCATCGGGGCAGGGTTCGCGGTCGGGGCCAAGCAGCGCAGGCAGGCGCGAGACGAGGGCGCGGCCCTTGTCGGCATTGCCGGTAAGTGTCGCTATGATATCGGAAATCTCGACCGCACCGTGATCGGGGTGCCAGCTGTCGAAATCGGTGATCATGGCGACAGAGGCATAGCAGAGCTCGGCTTCGCGGGCGAGTTTCGCCTCGGGCATATTGGTCATGCCGATCACATCCGCGCCCCAGCTTTCGCGGTACATCTTGGATTCCGCGATCGAGGAAAACTGCGGCCCTTCCATCGCAAGATAGGTGCCGCCGTCATGCACGGTGATGCCGGCGTCGATGGCCGCTGCAAGGCAAGCCGCCGAGAGACGCGGGCAGGTCGGGTGGGCGACGCTTACATGGGCCACGCAGCCGGTGCCGAAAAACGATTTCTCACGCGCGAAAGTGCGGTCAATGAACTGATCTATAATGACAAAATCGCCTGGCTCCATGTTTTCGCGAAACGATCCGCAGGCCGAGACCGAGATCACGTCGGTAGCGCCGATCCGTTTGAGCGCGTCGATATTGGCGCGGTAGGGGACGGTGGAGGGCGAGTGCACGTGACCGCGCCCGTGACGAGGCAGAAAGGCCATCTCGACTCCGTTCAGCGTGCCGGTCAGGATCTGGTCCGACGGCGCGCCCCAGGGCGTTTCGACCGTGATCCATTCCGCCCCTTCCAGCCCGTCGATGTCATAGATTCCCGATCCGCCGATCACGGCGATTTTGGTCTTGGTCATAGCTGCCCCATTCCTCTGATTTGGGCGGATCGTGGCTGTCCGCTGCGGGGAAATCAACCGCTGAAACGTGCTCGGTGAACCCGTGCAGCGGCGATGCACAGGCCGTGCACAATCCGTACACCCCCTGTACACCGCCGCAGTGCAGCATTGGTGGTGGGTCGGGTTTTTCTACCGGCGGCATCTTCCTTTTTGAGTTGCCGTTCCGTCAGCCGTGGATGCAGGCGATCCCTTTTCCAGCGTTGGTCATGTGTGGTGGATTAATTTATCGGATTCATTTCAGTCGCTTTCGATCAACTTAATTGATTGATTGATCCAAGTTGGTCCCGTTCCAAGCCGCGACGCAGGCTCGCCTCTCGAATTGATTCTTTGCCAAGTCATATTAGCGACTGGTGAGCAGTCCGTTCGGTTCTTGGCAGGTACTGCGCATGGTTATCGAGCGGTCTTTAACGCGCGGAAAGTTGGTCTTGGGGCCGCAGATAGGCCTTTCGGGCCAACAATCCGCCGGCCAAAGGTGGCTTTCCTGGCCGCTATGGCTTATGCGCCTGCTCAAAACCGGTCAAATCTCAGGACATTTCATGCCCAAGGCACTTCTGGCGTCATTTGCCAAACGTATCTCCATTTCCGATCTCCAACTGCTGCCGGATGAAAAACTCAGTCCATCGCGGATCCGGATCGAGCTGCTGTCGGGGCTTACCGTGGCGCTGGCGCTGGTGCCCGAAGCGGTGGCCTTTGCCTTTGTCGCCGGGGTGCACCCTTTGGTGGGTTTGTATGCAGCCTTTATTGTGGGTCTGATCACCGCTTGTATCGGCGGGCGTCCGGGGATGATTTCTGGCGCGACCGGCGCGCTGGCCGTGGTGATGGTGGCGCTGGTGGCGCAGCACGGGGTGGAATACCTGTTTGCAACCGTGGTGCTGATGGGGCTGTTGCAGATTTTCGCGGGCATCATGCAATGGGGCAAGTTCATTCGGCTGGTGCCGCATCCGGTGATGCTGGGCTTTGTCAACGGGCTGGCCATCGTGATTTTCCTTGCGCAGATGAGCCAGTTCAAGGTGCCGGGATCGGTCGAGAATACCGGGCATGGCATGGGTGGCGGCGCATGGCTGTCGGGCGGGCCGCTGCTGTTGATGCTGGGGCTGGTCGGGGTGACCATGGCGATCATCTGGGTGACACCGCGCATCACCAAAGTTGTCCCTGCGCCGCTGGCGGGGATCGGGATCGTCGCGGCCGTTGTCATTGCCTTTGGGCTCGATGTGCCGCGGGTTGGCGACATGGCCTCGATCCAAGGCGGCTTGCCGAGCTTTCACATCCCGATGGTGCCGCTGAACTGGGAGACCTTCCAGATCATCCTGCCCTATTCGGTGATCCTTGCGGCCATCGGTCTGATCGAGAGCCTGCTGACGCTGAACCTTGTGGGCGAGATCACCGGCAAGCGCGGCGGGGCAAGCCAGGAATGCGTGGCACAGGGCATTTCCAACACGGTCACCGGTTTCTTTGGCGGCATGGGCGGTTGCGCGATGATCGGGCAGTCGATGATCAACGTGAAATCGGGCGGGCGCACGCGGATCGCGGGCATCGCGGCGGCGCTTTTCCTGCTGATCTTTATCCTCTTTGCCGCGCCGCTGATCGAGCTGATCCCGCTGGCCGCGCTGGTTGGCGTGATGTTCATGGTGGTGATCGGGACCTTTGCATGGAACTCGTTCAAGATCCTGCGCAAGGTGCCGCTGACCGATGCTTTCGTGATCCTGCTGGTGACTGTCGTGACAGTCTGGCAGGACCTCGCGGTGGCCGTGGTCGTGGGCGTGATTGTCTCGGCGCTGGCCTATGCGTGGAACAACGCGCGTCGCATCCATGCCAAGACCCATCTGACCCCCGAAGGTGCGCGGGTTTACGCGGTGCAAGGACCGCTGTTCTTTGGCTCTTCGGACGGGTTTGTGGAGATGTTCGACGTGGCAGGTGACCCCGGGGTCGTGGTGGTGGATTTTGCCGACAGCCGGGTGGTCGATCAATCGGCTCTGCAGGCGATTGAAACCGTGGCCTCGAAATACGAGGCGGTCGGCAAGGAGATCGTCCTGCGCCACCTGAGCCGCGATTGCCATCGGTTGCTGAACAAGGCCGGGCACTTGGTTGTCGATAGCGATGACGATCCGGATTATGGGCTGGCGGTGAATTATTCAGTCCGCACCGGTATTCTGGGCGGTCACTGAGACCGGTTATGGCGCGGGCCGGGGGGGAGGTCCGGCCCTTTGCGTCAATCGATTTCGAAAGAAATTTCGTAGGTGAGTTCATCGGCCGTTTCGTTGACCACTTCGACGATATGATCGCCGGATTGCTGGAGTGTGCCTGAATAGGCGGTGCCCGCCTCCGTGCCCTCCAGCAGGATCGAGCCGTCGGGATTGCGGATGGTGTAATACATCTCACCCGACCGGGGCGTCACGCTGATATCCAGTTGCTGGCCTTCCCCTGCGCCAAGGATGAACTGGAAGGCGCCGCCGGGTTCCAGTGTGCGGGTCAGGGTGGTGCCTGAACTGCCCGCGTCGAATTTCACGACCTCCTGAAAGTCGGAGAGTTGCGGCGCTGTGCGGGCGGCTTCGGCCTGTTCTTCGGTTGCTTCTTCGAGCACGCCGATGGTGCCGTCGGCATAGGCGATGCAACGCCAAACCGTGCCGCCGCCATCCTCGAGCATGACCTCGGTGCCTGCCTGCGAAAAGCTGGAGTTCAGCACAGTGCCGCCGGGGGCGCTGGCCAGGTCCGAGGCTGCGAGTTTGTCGATACAGGCGTCAATCGCGGACTGGTCGGGGTTGTCCGAAGCTATTGCCGCGTTTGCCAGCAGGGCGAGGCAGGCAAGGGAAAACATGTGAAGGGACTTCATGTGCGATACTCCTCTGTCGCGACCATGTAGGCGAAGCGTATCGCGATGTTGTCCTGCAGCAAAGAGAATGTTCGGCGGTGGGGTAGATGAGGTTCACGGGACATGTGTTTTGCCGGTGGTGCGCGCTGGCCTTGTAAGTAATTAATAAAGTCGCTGTGTGGCTGATTATTGATTTTGGATAGCGAAATTTTCCGCAACGCAGAAATTAGATTATTAAGTCTCTCCGTATTATTACCCAATATGGAAACAGTCGTTTTCTAAACAACTTCGAATTGAAATATTTATTTTTCACTTAGGCTTGATCGGTTCTTTTCGTCCTGAAAGGGTGCCGGGTGTGAATGTTAATAATGGGGCTATACCAGTGAAAAGAACTTCAGTTACTTTTGTCGGAGGTGCCGTACTTGCACTAGCAACGGCGACCTCGGCAATGTCCGCAGAAATTATTACCACCTTTGACGGATCGCAGGGATGGCAAAGCACCGATACCCGTCCGGGCGGCGATTTCGAAATTGTCGATCTTGCGGGAATGGGTGGCAATCTTGAGAATAATCAACCGGCTGGCACCGGCGCGGTCAAGCTGACGACCGACAGCACCAATGCTGCCAAGGCCGAGGTTGGCATTGCACAGAATTTCGGAAAGGTCTCCGATATTCTGAATGGCAATTTCAGCCTTTCCTATAGCTGGTTCGATACCGGCGGCGCCGTGGCTGCGCCTTCGCTTAAGCTTGCCTTTTACAGCGCGAGTTTCGCCGGCGACGGTTATGGGCAACTGATTTACGAACCCTATGCACAGGGCGTGGACGAAAGTGATTATATCACGCCGACGCAGGGCGATTGGGTCACGGCGAATATCGACCTGAATAATGGCCGTTTCTGGAATACCGGCATGTTCGGCGTAGGGTCTTCTTTTGCGGGACCGCCGAATTACACGCTGAACGAATGGCTGAGCGAATTCGATGCTGAATTCAGCGACGCGAGCCTTGTCGGACTTTCGCTTGGTATCGGTTCTTATAACCCGGATGAAACGGGATATGTCGATTGGGTTTCCATTTCGGGAACCGAGGCGGACGGAACCTATGATTTCGAGGCGCCTGCGCCGGTGCCGCTGCCTGCAAGCCTTCCGCTGATCCTCCTTGGAATGGGGGCGTTTGGCCTGGCTCGGGGGCGTCGCCGGGCCTGAACGTAACAAGGGCGGCAGGTTAATGCCGCCGGGATGGTAACTGTGCCTGCCGAAACCCAGGTTTTGGCAGGTTTTTTTATGTGTGGGGCGCTAGCTGACGTGATCTGGAGTGGGCGTTCCCGGCACCGGGAAGACCACATCATAGAGCCAGTTGAAGCTGAAGGCGTAGAGAACGTAGAAAGCGGCAAGGGTCGCATCCATCAGTAGTGCGTGCAGAAAGCTGATGTCGAGATACCACGCGATAAAGGGCGCGAGGATCACCAGCAGACCGCCTTCGAACAGCAGCGCATGGGCGACGCGGACGCGGAAGGATTTTTCAGTGCTGCCGGTCAGGTGGCGCATCAGGTGGTCAAAGCCGAGGTTGTATGCGTAATTCCAGAGCATCGCGAGGGTCGCGCTGACGATGGCGACGACGCCGATATGGTCAAGCGGCATGTCATAGATCCATGCGATCAGCGGCACGACCAGAAAAAGAGCGATGATTTCGAAGAGGATGGCGTGGCGGATACGGTCCTTGGTGTTGCGCATGGCGGGGCCCTTTTTGTCTTCCGGGCCGTCCCGATCCGGTTTCCCTTGCTGGGGGAGGTCGTCCTCACGCGGTGACTATGTATTCATCGCGACGGGCGGTTCAAGGCCCCGGGGAGCGAAATCAGCGCCGGTGCAGCAGCGGGTCGGGTTCGCGTAGTTTCAGGGGCGCGCGGCTGTGTTCATTGGCGGCGAGGGTGGCTTTTTCGAGAAGCCGCAGGAATATCGCACGTTCTTCTTCGTCCAGACCTTCGAGCATGTCGGGCTGCATTGCCAGCACATGGGGCTGGGCGGTGGCGTAGAGCGTGTGCCCGGCCTCGGTCAGGTTCAGTTCCTTGGCGCGGCGGTCGTGTCGGGCGGTGGAGCGGGCAAGCAGCCCGCGGTTTTCCAGCTTGTCGATGACCTTGCCGATGGTGGCGCGGTCATAGGCGACAAGGCCCGCAACGGTGGCCTGATCGATGCCGGGATGCAGGCGGAGGGTGGACAGTACGGCGAATTGCACCGGCGTCAGCGTCAGGCCGAGCGAATTCATCCGTTCAAGGAACAGCCCGGTCGATATCTGGTTGAGCCGCCGGATCAGGTGGCCTGGCATCGCGTAGATTTCCATTTGCTCATCCTGACGGGTTTCAGAATTACTGGCAAGTATGCTTATGATTGCCCGTTTTAACCGGCTTTCCCTTGCCGGAGCAGAAGGGTAGAGCGGGACATGGCTTTGACATCCGACTCTCTGATTGACCTCTTGAACCACGGCTATGACTGCGTGATCGACGTGCGCAGCCCGGCGGAATTTGCCGAGGACCATGTGCCCGGCGCGATCAACCTGCCGGTGCTCGACAATGAGGAACGCGCGCGGGTCGGAACGATCTACAAGCAGGAAAGCCCGTTTCTGGCGCGCAAGCTGGGGGCGGCGCTGGTGTTTCGCAACGCCTCGCGTCATCTGGAGGAAAGCCTGTCGCATCATGACGGGGGATGGCGGCCGCTGGTCTATTGCTGGCGCGGCGGGCAGCGGTCGGGATCTTTCGCGTGGATGCTGGGGCAGATCGGCTGGCGGTCAGAAGTGATCGAGGGCGGCTATCGCACCTATCGGCGGCTGGTGAACCGGATGCTGTACGAGGATGTGCTGCCCTATCGGCTGGTGGCGCTTGACGGGTTTACCGGTACGGCCAAGACCGACCTGTTGCACCGGGCGCGGGAGCTGGGGGCGCAGGTGCTGGACCTTGAAGGCGCGGCGGGGCATCGCGGCTCGCTCTTGGGTGGGATGGCCGGCGGGCAGCCGAGCCAGAAAGCGTTTGAATCTGAACTTGCCGGGGTGTTGTGCCGGTTCGACCCCGCGCGGCCCGTGCTGGTCGAGGCGGAATCGAGCAAGGTCGGCGAAAGGATCATTCCACCGGCAATCTGGGAAGCGATGAAGATCGCACCCCGGATCGAGCTTCGGGTGCCGCTTGAGGCGCGGACGCAGTACCTTGTGCGTGCCTATGACGATATCCTCTCGGACAGCGAGACGCTGACCCATAAACTCTCCTTTCTGCGCGCCCATCGCGGCGGTGAGGTCGTGGATGGCTGGAACGCGATGATCGATGCGGGTGACAAGGCCGGGGTGACGCGGGCGCTGATGGCGCAGCATTACGATCCGTCCTACCTGAAATCGCGCAGGGCGATCGGTGTCGAACCGGCAGAGGTGCTGGACCTGCCCGACCTGTCGGAGCCGGTGCTCGCAGATACGGCGGCGCGGATCTGCGAGATGCTGGAGCGGATGGGCTGAGCGATGGCCGGGCATTTCGCGACAGTTGGCGTGGCGCCGGCCTGTGGTGAGGCCGCGACAAGGTTGCGGGCGATGGGCGGACGTGCCAGCCTTGGTGGCGGAACAATCAGGCAGGATGGCAGATGACCTCCCGGCAACCCCAGAAGAACCGGTCGGAAATGATCTGTGTGGCGCTGCGTTCGGCGATCCTTGAGCGGGCGCTGCTGCCGGGGATGAAGCTGCCCGAGGATTCGCTGGGCGAACGGTTCGGGGCCAGCCGCACGATTGTCCGGCAGGCGCTGGAACGGCTGGCAGCGGAAGGGCTGGTGGAGCTGCGTCACAATCGCGGCGCGGCGGTGGCCTCGCCCAGTCTGGAAGAGGCGCAGGACCTGTTCGAGCTGCGCGCGCAGGTCGAGGATCTGGTGATCCGGCGGCTGGCGACCGGGTTCACGGCTGTGCAGGAAAAGGCGCTAATGGCACATATCGGGCGCGAGGAAGAGGCGCAGTCGGGGCCGGAGCCAATCTCGATCCGGCTGGCGACCGAATTCCATATCCTGATGGCGGAACTGACCGGCAGCCCGGTGCTGGCGCGCTATGTCAACGAAATCGCCTATCGCTGCGGGCTGACCCTGTCGCAATTCTCGCGGCCGCATTCGACGACCTGCGGCATACAGGAACATCGCGATATCGTGGCCGCGCTGAAGACCGGCGACGTGGCGCGCGCGCAGGGGATCGCCCGCGCGCATCTGGATTCGGTATCGGCACGGGCGCAGTTCAAGGGCGCCGAGAACAGCGGGTATTCCTATCTCGACGTGCTGGAGCCCTATGCGAGCAAGATGCGCGAGAGCGGCTGAGCGGTCAGGCCTCGATCCCGCGCGCGGTCAGGATACGTTCGGCGCTGTCGTTCCAGACGTCCATCTTGACGATCTTGCCACCTTCGACCACGAAACGATCGACATAGCGGTTGCCTTTAAAGGCGGTGCCGTCATGCCATTCGCCGTAGAGATAGCCAGTGGAATAGACCACCGTGCCCTCGGCGCCCTGTGCCACGTCGAACTGGCGCATGTCCTTTTTCACCCATTTGTAGCGCATCGCGTTGAAGCCTGCCGGGCCTGAGGGGTGGTGATACACCCGGCCGCCGGTAAAGGTGATGGTCACGTTCTTGGCCATGTAAGTCGCGGCGCGTTCCGGATCGGGCACCATTGAGGCTTCGAGGTAATCGCGGACGATCCGTGCTTCCTCGGGTAGGCTGTTTGCATCGGGAATCATCGTGTCGGTCATGGGGGTCCTTTCCATCGCAGGGCGATTCGACTGTGCCACTCTGGCCGGGCTCCCGCCAGATGCATACGAAAATTACATACAAAAATTGCATGCGATTTGCCTTATCCTTGTGCAGGAGGTGGGGAAAGCGGGAAATTTGAGGGTCGCTGGACCGGTTGCCTTTGACAGATGCAGGTGCAGCAACGGCCATAGGAGACATCTGAAAGCCTTGTTCATCGGAGAGATAGATCATGCCCGTCCGACTAAACCTGACCCGCCGTACCGTGATGGCCGGCGCTGCCGCGCTTGGCCTTTTGAGCGCTGTTCCTGCCGCCGCGCAGGAAGATCCGATCAAGATCGGCCTTGTTGCCGCGCTGAGCGGACAATCCGCCAAGTCCGGCGAGGCGATCACCCGCGGCATCATGCTGGCGCTCGACAAGATCAACGGCGAGGGCGGTGTGCTGGGCCGTCAGCTGGAGCTGGTGAGCCGCGATGATGAAAGCAATCCGGGCAAGGGCCTTGTCGCCGCGCGTGAGCTGGTGCAGCGCGAAGGTGTCGCGGCGCTGATCGGCGGGCTGGATACGCCCGTGTCGCTGGCCATCGTACCTTTCGCCAACGAAGCCAAGGTGCCGTTTATCGGGCCGTGGGCTGCGGGCACGCCGATCACCAAGAACGGGGCCGAGGAAAACTATGTCTTCCGCGTCTCGGCCGTGGATGAGATCGTGGACGAAGCGATCACCGAATACCTCGTGACCAAGTATGGCGCGAAAAAGCCGGGGATGATCCTGATCAACAACCCTTGGGGTGAATCCAACGAAAAGGGCCTGCTCAAGGCGCTTGAGGCGCGCGGTATGGAACATGCGGGCATCGAGAAGTTCGAGAGCAATGACGTGGACGTGGTGCCTCAGCTTACACGGCTGAAGGAGAACGGGGCGGACGGGCTGTTCATGGTGGCGAACGTGGCGCCGTCGGCGCAGGTAGTGAAATCGCTCGACAAGATGGGCTGGGATGTGCCGATCGCGTCGCACTGGGGTCCGGCGGGCGGCCGTTTCACCGAGCTGGCCGGGGCGAGCGGTGAAAAGGTCCACTTTATCCAGACCTTCCTGTTCACCGATCCGGAACACCCGCTGTTCGTGAAGCTGCAGGAGATGTTCCCCGAAATCGAGACGCTGGCCGATGTGACCCCGGCGACAGGTATCGCCAACGCCTATGACTCGGTTCTGCTGCTGGCGGCGGCAATCGAAGCGGCAGGATCGACAGACGGTCCGGCGATCCGCGAGGCTATGTACGGCATCAGCGGTGTCGAGGGGGTCATCAAGACCTATGACACGCCGTTCACGCCCGACAATCAGGACGCGCTGGGTCCGAACGACTACCTGTTCTCGCAGTTCGTCGACGGCCAGATCATTCCGCTTGCGGACTGAGACTGATCTTTTACCCCCGGTCCCGTGTGACCGGGGGTCTTTTCCTATTCCCCGCGCGTGACGCGGCCCCGTCCCGGAGCAGGACATGACATTATTCGTAACGGCACTGGTGACCGGACTTGGCCTTGGGGCCATGTACGGTCTGATCGCGCTTGGGTTCCAGATCACCTATTCGGTCTGTTCGCGGGTCAATTTCGCCCAAGGTTCCATGGTGATGCTGGGCGCGGTGCTTGGCTATGTTCTGACCCAGCGGGCCGGGCTGCCGGTGATCGTGGCCTATCCGCTGGCGCTGGTGGGATGCGCGCTGATGGGGATGCTGGTCGAGCTGTTGCTGGTGCGGCCTTTCGCGGTTCGCGGGTCTGAGGCCTGGCTGATGGCGACCGTTGCGGGGGGTATTCTTCTCGACAATGCGGTGATGTTCACCTTTGGCAACGAGCCCAGGAGCCTGCCATCGCCGCTGGTGGAGCAGACCTGGCAGATCTTCGGCACCGGGGTCTATCCGCAGCAATTGCTGATTCCGCTGGTAGCGGTCGGGCTGGCGGTTGGCTTGCATGTCCTGTTCCGGCGCACGCGGCAGGGGCGCGCCCTGCTGGCGGTGGTTCAGAACCCCGAGGCCGCGCGGCTGATGGGTATCAATACAACCGCGATGATCTCCGGTTCCTTCGCGCTGTCGGCGGTGCTGGCCGGGGTAGCAGGGCTGCTGATCGCGCCACTGCTCTCGGTGCATTCGGACATGGGCACGCTGTTCGGGATCAAGGCCTTTGCCGTGGCAATCCTAGGCGGCATGACCTCGGCCTCGGGCGTGATGATCGCGGGATTCCTTTATGGGCTGGCCGAGGCGCTGGTGACCACCTACCTCGGGTCGTCCTACACCTATATCGTCGTTTTCGCCCTGCTGATCGCGGTGCTTGCGGTGCGCCCGAACGGGTTGTTCGGCACCGCCGCGCTGAGAAAGGTATAGCGCCGTGCGGATGAGTGAATCGCGACTTCTCGACCTGTCGATCCTTGCGCTGGGCGTGCTGGCGCTGGCGCTTTTGGGGGTGGTGAACGGCTATATGCAGTTCGTCTTTGGCCTTGTGGCGATCTGGACGATCCTGTGCACCGGGCTGAACGTGCTGTTCGGTTTGACCGGGCTGGTGTCTTTGGGGCAAGTCGGCTTTTTCGCCGTTGGGGCCTATGCCCATGCGATCCTGTCGCAGGCGGGTGTGAGTTTCTGGCTGTCGCTGCCCGGTGGCGCGCTGGTTGCCGCGGCGGTGGGCTGCGTTCTGGCGATACCGGCGGTGCGCATGGCAGGGCCTTTCCTTGCCATGGTGACGATTGCTTTTGCCTTTATCGTCGAACATCTCGCAATTGAGTGGCGGGCGCTGACCGGGGGGCAGAACGGGCTGTTCGGTTTCGATCAGCCCGCCATTTTCGGCTATGTCTTTACCGAGGCGGACCTGATCCGGCTGGCCATCGTGCTGGCGGCGCTGGGGCTGCTGGCCTATCGGCGCCTGTCCGTCAGCGGATGGGGCATCGCAATGGCGGCGCTGCGCGATCAGGAGGTTTCGGCAGGTTCGCTGGGCTATGATCCGTTCCTCACCAAGCTTGCCGCCTTTGCCATCGCGGCGGGCGCGGCGGGGCTGGCGGGCGGGCTGTTCGCCTCGCTCATGCAGTTCATCGCGCCGAGCAATTTCGTGTTGTCGCAGTCGATCCTGTTCCTGTTCGCGGTGATCCTTGGCGGGGCGGGGACGGTGCTTGGCCCGCTGGTGGGGGCGGCTGTGGCGGTGCTGCTGCCCGAGTTCCTTGCCGGGCTTGCCGAATACCGGCTGCTGTTTTTCGGCGCGCTGCTGGTGGCGGTGCTTCTGGTGGCGCCGCGCGGGATCGTCGGAACCGTCGCGGTCTTTCTGCCCCGGCGGGCGCAACCGGCAAATGCCGTCACGCCAGAGGAGGCGCTGGCCTTTGTGAGCCCCGAGACACCCGAAGGACTGCGTGTCAGCGGGCTTGGGATTTCCTTCGGCGGGGTCAAGGCGGTGAGCGGCGCGACCTTTGAGGCGCGCCCGGGCGAGGTGACCGCGATCATCGGGCCGAACGGGGCGGGAAAGACCACGCTGCTCAACATGATCTCGGGGTTTTACCGTCCCGGCGAGGGACGGATCGAGACCGGTGGCACCGATATCGCGGGCTGGTCAATGCATGCGACCGCGCGGCAGGGGATTGCGCGGACCTATCAGGCGACGCGGCTGTTCGGGTCGCTCAGCGCCGAGGAAAACGTGCTGGCGGCCTTTCCGCGGGGCCGGTTCGGCGGGGTCTTTACCGCGCTGGGCACGGCGGAACGGCGGGCCATGGCGCAGGGCCTGCTGCAACTGGTGGGGTACGAGGGCAAGCCGGAAACGCTGGCCTCGGACCTGCCGCATGTGGACCGGCGGCTGATCGAGATCGCGCGGGCGCTGGCGATGCGGCCCCGGATGCTGCTGCTTGATGAACCGGCGGCGGGTTTGATGCAGGGCGACAAGCGGGCGATGTCGCAGGTGCTGCGGCGGCTGGCGGATGCCGGGATTGCCGTGGTGCTGGTGGAACATGACATGGAACTGGTGATGGGCATTTCCGACCGCATCCTTGCGATGGACGCGGGAGAGCCGATTGCCTTTGACACGCCCGAGGCGGTGCGCGCTGATGCGCGGGTCATTGCGGCCTATCTGGGCGAGGGCACGCTGAGCGTTCCGGCCCGGTCGCTGGCCCATGAACCGGGGGCGATGGATACGCTGATCGCCAAGGACCTTTGTGCCGGGTATGGCGCGGCGGACGTGTTGCAATCGGTCAACCTTCGGGTTGGCAAGGGCGAGCTTGTCGCGCTGCTTGGCGCGAACGGGGCGGGGAAATCGACATTCCTGCGGACGGTCTCGGGGTTGATGGCGCCGACCTCGGGTCACGTGATCCTGAACGATGGCTATATCGGCGGGTTGCCTCCGCACCAGATCGTCGAGCGCGGCGTGGTGCTGGTGCCCGAGGGGCGGCAGGTTTTTCCCGAGCTGAGCGTGGCCTACAACATCGAACTGGGGGCATACCGGCGCAAGACACGGCCCGATGCGAGCGAGCTGGAGGCGATTTTGCAGCGCTTCCCGCGCCTGCGCGACCGGCTGGACGCCCGGGCCGGGTTGTTGTCGGGGGGCGAGCAACAGATGATGGCGATTGCGCGGGGGTTGATGGCCTCACCCAAGCTTTTGTTGCTGGATGAGCCGTCGCTGGGCCTGTCGCCCGGCATGGTCGAGGAGCTTTACGCGATCTTGGCCGAACTGCGCGACGACGGGATCACGATCCTGCTGGTCGACCAGATGGCGTCGCTCGCGCTGGCGGCGGCGGATCGCGGCTATATCCTTGAACAGGGGCGCATCGTGGCCGAGGGCAGCGCGCAGGAGCTGTTGCAGGACGACGCGCTGATCGCGGCCTATTTGGGTGGCGGGCAGGAACGGGCGGAGGCGGCACAATGACACTTGATCTGGTGATCCGCAACGCGCGGCTGACAGACGGGGGCCAGCTGCTGGATCTGGGCGTCCGCGACGGGCGTATCGCAGATATCGCGAGGGATCTGAGCAGCCCGGCCCGGATTCTGGATGCCGAGGGCGGCCGGCTGATCAAAGGCTTTGCCGACAGTCACCTGCACCTCGACAAGGCCTGCCTGCTGGACCGGGCGGCGAATCCCTCGGGCACGCTGAAAGGCGCGATAGAAGCGGTGAGCGCGGCCAAGCGGGATTTCACGCGCGAGGATATCTATGCCCGTGGGGCGCGGGTGCTGGAAAAGGCGATCTGCCAGGGCACGACGCTGATCCGGACCCATGTAGAGATCGACCCGGCGGTGGGGCTTGCGGGGTTTGATGCGGTTGCGCAGCTCAAGGCCGATTATGCCTGGGCGCTGGAATTGCAAATCTGCGTCTTTCCGCAGGAGGGTCTGTTGAATTACCCTGGCACCGAAGAGCTGCTGCGCGCGGCGCTTGACCGGGGCGCGGATCTGCTGGGCGGGTGTCCCTATACCGACAGCGATCCGGAGGGGCAGATCTCGCGGCTTTTCGATATGGCGCGGGAATACGATGTCGATCTGGACTTCCACCTCGATTTCGATCTCGATAATAGTTGGCGTCATCTGGATGAGGTGGCGCGGCAAACCGTGGCCCACGGAATGCAGGGGCGGGTGGCGGTTGGCCATGTCACCAAGCTCTCGACCCTGCCGCCACCGCAGCTTGACGAGACCATCGCGGTGATGCGCGATGCGGGGATCGCGCTGACGGTGCTGCCCGCGACGGACCTGTTCATGATGGGCCGCGAATTCACTGACTCCGTGCCGCGCGGGGTGGCCCCGGCGCATCGTTTCCATGCGGCGGGGCTTTGCTGCACCGTGGCGACGAATAACGTGCTGAACCCGTTCACGCCTTATGGCGATTGCTCGCTTCCGCGGATGGCGAACCTGTTCGCCAATATCGCGCAGATCGGGGATCCGGCGGGGCTGGATGCCTGTTTCGACATGATCTCGGCGCAGCCCTTCCGGTTGCTGGGGCGAGAGGCGGCGATCAAGACGGGCGACGCGGCTGATCTGGTGCTTTTGCCCTGTGCGACCTCGGCGATGGCGGTGGCCGAGATCTGTCGCCCGGTCTGGGGGATGCGGTCGGGCCGGATGAGTTTTGAAGCGCCGAAACCGGTGCTGCTGGCGCCCGAAAGTGCGGTGGCTGGACGGGTGCGATTTGCTGAGAGTGGTGCTTGAGGAATAGGAGGTGTGTGCAGCTTGTGACGGGTACGGTTTTCGGGGGGCTTATTTCGGCAGATGCTGCAAAACATTTCAATGACGGTTATTCGCGTAGCGCCGGGCTATTAAAGAGACCTGTACGCTTCAACGTCGGATGCTGGCCGGGTACGGTTGCGACGGGAAGAGTGGCCGTTGGTTCCGGCTTTCACGTGTCAGAGCTCACTTAGGAAATCTCGTATCAACGCTTCGGTTTCCGGGGCATCGACGATATCAAGATGCGCGGCACCGTTGACAACATGATAACGTCCCTCGTCCGTCACATCGCTCATCAGAGGTTCGTATTGGTCCGCTACCATCGCTTCGTCTTGGGCTCCAGCGACCAAAAGGAACGGCGGAAGTTCTGCGATATCCGCGATGTAGTCGCTTCGCGGTGCGAAGGATGTGTTGAGCCGCCAGCTATAAGATGTTGCAGCGTAGTCACCGAGTGGACCATCCAAAACCGCCTTGGGCAAGTTGAACTGGATCACGTCCATGTGGTCAAGCCAATGGATGCCAACAGTATTGAGCATGGACAATCCGATAATGCGCCGGGTCAATACATGCGCCCAGCCCCCTGAATTGGTTCTTGTCGTAGGGGCATTATGCTTGAGAAACGGCGCAAGAAGAATGGCGCCACCCATTTTGGTGCCATTTTCGCCACCTGCAAACCGCACCACGAGCCCGCCACCGGAAGAGTGACCCAGCAGGATAGGCTCGCGTGGGTCGTCTGCTATCAGGTCTGCGATGTCGTCCTCGAATTGCCCGACATAATCCACGTCGCCACGCCGCTCAGGACTGGCCCCATGCCCTCGAAGCGTAATTGCCTTAAACTCGGCCACATCTCTGAGTGCCCATGCCAGACGGTCAAATTGGCCGCCAAACCATCCTGAGCCGTGAACCATGATGATCAAGGGCAAGCCTGCGCTGTCTTCCGTCTTAACGTGGGTGTAAGCGAGTTCCGCGCCATCGCGCGCGGTATAGGTCTTGCGGGTGAATTCGGGTGTTTCCGGTGGAACAAAAGAACCTGACGCAATGACTTCGCTGAAATCCAGCCCGTCACGCGCTTCGAGTGGTTTGGGATGTTGGGTCACGATGAGGGCCACCGCTATAACGAAGTAGATTCCGACCGACATCGCGGCGAACGTCAGGATATTCAAAGTCAATAAAGGTCTCCGGATGAGCGTGGTCAGATTTCTCGAAGCGGCAAATACCACGCATGCGTTTGGCAGGTTTCGTCCGGCGTTTAAACTCGAATAACATGGAAGGGCTGAGAGCGGACCTAAATGTCTCAAAAACTAAAGTCCGCTTGGTGTCGCCTTCCCGACCAAGACAGTTTGCATCCGCACCAACAAATAAGGTCGGGCAGCGAAACTGCCCGACCTTGAGAGTATCTCGGCTTGTCCGGGTTTTGCGAACGGGACCGCCTTTGCGGCGGGTCCTTGCGGGGCCTGCCGGATATCCACCGCCCTATAACTCGAGGCGCGAGGCCAGTTTTGACAACCAGACCTGGTCGAGCGGGGACACGCGATGTCGCCTGAGGTGATCGCCCGCCGGGCCGCGCAGGGCGTTGACCCTGCGGCGGTCACGGGGAGGCAGTTTGCGAGCGGCGAGATCGCCAAGGGTAATGGTAATCTTCATATGTCTTCTCCAATTCTTCTTGGTTTGAAAGTTTTCGTCATTAAATCTGGGCGGCCCGGCAGAGGCAGCCGGGCCGGTCGGTATGCCCGCGCGCAGAATACCGCGCGGGAATGGGGGACCCGGTCAGGCCGGAACGGCCGAAAGGTTCGAGGCCGCGATGCATGTCACGTGCCGGTGGTCGGTGCCGCAGCATCCGCCAAGGACCTGCGCCCGGGGCAGAAGCCGACGGAGTTCGGCATAGTCGCGGCCCAGCTCCTCGGGATTGCCGGGATCGAGCTCTTCGGCCTCGTCGAGTTCCGCGTGGCTGAGGCGCGAGGCATTGGCACGGATGCCGCCGATGCGCTGTAGCCAGCCCTTGTCGCCGGTGAGACGGTCGCGGAAGTGATCCGGGTGGGCGCAGTTGACCATGAAATAGGCCGCGCTTGATCCGGTTTCCGCATCCGCCGACAGGATGGCTTCACGCAGAGGCGTTCCGTCGGGCAGGTTGCCGTCGGTTTCCACCGTGAAGGATGGAACGCAGGGCATGCCGGCCTTTTCGGAGGCGCGGATGATGCCGACCGCCTCGGCCACGGTGCTGAGGGTGAAGGCGGCGATCATGTCAGCCTCGGTCTGGGCGAACCATCCGATCTGTTCCTCGTGATAGGCCTCGGATTCCCGGGCGGTCATCGCGAGATCGGGACGGTAGCCATCGCCGCGCGGGCCGAGATTGCCCGAGATGACGATCGGTTGACCAAAGCTCGATTCCTTTCGCAGGTCGGCCAGCATCGCGATGGCGCGACGGTTCAGCCGTTCGAGATCTGCCGGGCAGTGACCGATCTGCTCGCCCCAGTCGCGGCTGGCCCGCCATGTGGGCGCTTCGAGGATAAAGCCGGTGTCGTGCTTTTTCGCGATGGCCAGATGCTGGCGGTAGTAGGCGCGCAGCGAGTCCCGGCCCTTGTCGGTTTCCAGAAGCGTGTAGGATGCGAACAGCGGCAGGTCGTAGCCTTCGTTGAAGATCAGGTGGGTTTCCAGACCGCTGTCGGTGAGGAAAATCTCGTCTTTCAGTTGCGGCAGATCGTGGCGGTACATGGCCATGATGGTCTCTCCTTTTCGGGGGCGTTGCGTCCGTTTCTGCGGAGAGACGCCCAAGTTTCGATGGGAGAGTGATGCCGTGCTGGCGTGAAAACCGTGCTTTGCGCAGCGTCAGGCTGGCGTGAAAAGAGCCACTATTCTCGTGAAAATCCGTTATTTTATGCGGTTGGCGCGGTTTTCACGCGGAGAGGCGGCTGGTTTTCTCGGAGCCTTCGATCTCGGCCAGCAGGGCGCGGATGCGGGATTCGTCCGGGGCGAGACCGTGGGTATCGGCGAGGGTCAGCGCGACCGTCGCCTGTTCGAGCGCCTGTGTGTTTTCCTTGGCGGCAAGCGCGATGCGCGACAGGACGATGCGCAGCCGCAATTCGTGTCGGTAGAGCGATTGTGCCTGGATCGGCAGGAGGAGTTTCAGCGCGCGGGCCTGTGCCTCATCGGTGTGACCCTGTAGCAGGAGCCCTTCGGCCAGCGCAACGGCGACCTGCGAATGCAGCACGTAATCTTGCCCAAGTTCGGCGGCGCGGGCTTCGACCCGGCGCAGCAGGTCCATGGCGCGGTTGACCTCGCCCGTGGCAAGGAAGATTTCCGCCTTGGTGCCGGTGCGCCAGATGGTCGAGGCCTGAAAGATAGCGTCGGCGCGTTCGGTATCGCGCTGGGCTTCGTCCAGTGCGCCCTGCAGCAGGTGGATTTCGGCGCGGCTGAACCGGGCGTGCTGGCGGTCGGCGGGGCGCGCGCTTTCGTCGGCGATGCGGATGGCTTCGTTCACGCAGTCATGGGCCTGATCGAAACGACCGCTGAGCGCGTAGACGGCGCCGAGGTGACCGAGGTACCAGACCGCGCGCGTGCCGAGGTGGTCGCCGCGCACCATGCGGTTGTCGCGGGTCCAGTAGGTCAGATCGGGTTCAAGCGTGTCGATGGCCGAGGTGGCGGCGCATTGGACGCGAAACGCCTGACCACGGGCAAGCCTGGCTTCGGCGGCAAGATAGGGATCGCCGCAGAGCTCCGCCTGCGCGGCGCAGCGGCTGGCGGTGGAGAGCGATTCGCGCACGAGGCCCAGCGTGCTTTCGGCATAGCTGCGGTGCAGGAGTACGCGGCCAAAAAGCCCGGGATCGCCGATCTGCTGCGCCATGTCCTCGGCCTCGCCCAGAACCCGTTCGAGTTCCTGTCTTTCGCCCAGCAGCATCAGCGCCGGACGCAGGCGAATGCGGGTTTCGATGCCAGTGCGCAGCGTGTCCTCGCTGGCGGGCAGGTTGTTCAGCGCGACGATGGCATCGTTGTAATGACGCCGGGCGGCCTGAAAGATCGACAGGTCATGTGCCCGGTCACCGGCGATGCGCGCATATTTCGCGGCGGTCTGCCATTGCTCGCCCAGCAGGGCGTGGCGGGCGAGTGTGCCGGCCATCGTGTCGGAGGCGGTATCCTGATCGCCCGAGAGAATGCCGACGGCTTTTTCATGCAGGACTTTGCGGGTGCCGCGCAGGATGCTTTGATAAACCACGTCGCGGATTAACGCGTGGCGGATGTACCATTCGCCGGGGCGGCGCCCGCGATAGAGCATCTCGGCCGAGGTCAGCGCCTGAAGCGCGTCGCGGAACTGGGTGGCGGGCATGTCGGCCAGCGCTTCGAGATGGGTTTCGGACACCTCGGTGCCCAGCACGCTGAAGGCCTGAAGCAGGGCGCGGGGGGCGTTGTCGAGCCGGTCGACACGGGCGGCGATGACGCCGCGCACGGTGATCGGCACGTCGAGATCTTCGAGCGGGCGGGTGACGATATGGCCGTCATAGCCGGGGACAAGATCGCCCTTGGCCTGCAATTCGCGCAGGACTTCCTCGATGAAGAGGGGGATACGCCCGGCGTGGCTGGCCAGAGCGCGGCGGATGTCGGCATGTTCGGGGGCGTCGCCGATATGGGCGGCGATCAGCGCCTCGGCCTGCGACTGTTCAAGTTCGTCGAGCATAAGGACGTGGACATGGCTGCGGGTTGACCAGTCGGGCTGGAATTCGGGCCGGGCGGTCCCAAGCAGGAGCAGTCGGGCCGCCCCGAGCGTGCCGACAAGCTGGGCGAGCACCTCGCGGCTTGCGCTGTCGATCCAGTGGAGATCTTCGAGGACCAGCACCAGCATATCGTCCTGCGCGATGTCCGCGAGGATGTAGCCGATGGTTTCGACGATGCAGTGGATCTGCTGGCTGGGGCCGAGCGCTGTCCAGTCGGCGCCGGTCCGGCCGTCGCCGGAGAGCACCGACACGCCGGTGCGTACGAGATCGGGCAGCGCCTCGGGCAGGTCGGGCAGACCGTTCTGCGCAAGACCCGAGCGCCATTCGCGCACCAGCATTTCCGGCAGGCGATAGGTGAAATCCACGTCATGTGCGGTGAGCCCAAGCCGTAGGGTCCGCGTTCCGGGCGGCAATCTGCGCTGGAACTCATGGGCCAGCCGCGATTTGCCAATGCCCGGCAGGCCCGACAGCAGCGCGACCTGCGCATGGGTCGAGGCGCGTTTGAGAAGGTCGCCCAGTACGGCGACCTCGATAGCGCGGCCCTGAAAGGGGGAGAGGTTACGGCTGGCCAGCACGTCCCAGCCTGTGCGGGCGTCGGTTTCGCCTTTGAGCGCACTGACGGGAAGCGGGCCGGAGAGACCGGGGACGGTCACCGGGGCAAGGTCGGCGAATTCGAACCAGCCTTCGGCGCCAAGGCGGGCGGCGGCGCTGAACAGGCATTGGCCGAGAGGTACTGTGGCGGCAAGGGCGCGCGCCGTCATGGCCACGGGGCCAAGGAAGGGATTATCGGGTGCTTGCGCGCCCCGTGCCGGGGTGACGACCAGACCGGAATGGGCGGCGAGTGCGGCATCCTGATTGATCTCGAGCAGCGCGAGGGCGGCTTTGCCCGCGTTCACGGCGTGGTTTTCGGCCGTGCCACTTAGGCCGAAGAGACAGGTCAGGCCGCTGGCATCGGCGTGGACGACCCGGCCGCTGTGGCGGTCGATCAGGGCGGTCATCTCGGCATACCACGAGCTGTCGAGTTCCTGCGCGAGCTCGGGGTCGACATCCAGCGCGGGGGCGGGCAGCGCCAGGCTGAGCGCGGTGGCGACGCGCCGCTCGAACTGGGGGGGATCGTCGGGCGGCGGGGCGGCGGGTTTGGTGGCCGGGGGGGCTTCAGTCTCCGCTGGCGGCGCGGGGACGTCGGCCGGGCTGTCCTGACCGGCGCGGATTGACTGGAAGAGGTCCGTGGTTTCCTGTTCCGGCGCGGTGGCGAGCTCGGTGCGCAGCCGATCGGCGAGGTCGCGGTAGGTGGCGATGGCCGCGTTGCGCCGACCCTGCCGCGCGCAGGCGAGCATGACAATGCGGCTGCTCAGCTCGTCATAGGGATCGACGGTAAGACAGCGGCGGGCGACGGTCTCGGCTTCGACAAAACGGTGCCGGTCGATCAGCGCCTGCGCCCGGGCTTGCGCCTTTTCAAGGGCGAGGCTTCGGAGACGGGCGCGTTCCTCGGTGAGCCATGCTTCGAGCGCCTCTTCGCGCGGGTCGTGACCGGCAAGGAAATCGCCGCGCCAGATGGTCTCGATCTCGGTCTCGACGGGGGCGAGCAGTTGCGCCACGTCGCTGTCGAACCCTTCGGGGTCGAGCCCGACAAAACGGATATCGGTTTGCAGGATGCCCTTGTCGGCCCCGAGGGACCGGCGGATCTGGTAGACCGCCTGCCGCAGCGAGGTCCGCGCCTGTTCTTCGTCCCGACCGGGCCAGAACAGAGTGGAGAGGCGTTCTCGGCTGTGTACCAGACCGGGTGACAGCGCGAGGAGCGCGACGAGCAGTTCCGCACGCCGGGTCGGCAGGCGCAGGCGGGTGTCGCCGCGCCAGAGCTCGAATTCCCCGAGTAGGTTGACCTTGATCCGGCTCATGTCTTGTCTTCAATGCCTGGTCGAAGGGGGTGTCGCGCCCGCCCGACGGTTAGCGAATGTGTTATCTCAGAAAATTGATGGCCCGTTATGGCCGCTTTGGTTCAGCCGATCAAGAATCCCGTGATCACGCGTGGAAATCGGCGCGTCGCGGTCAGATTTCAGGGCGTTTCAGGCCGCTTTTGCGTGAATGTTGCGCTGCACAGCAAGGGCGAGCCGGTCGCCGGGCCAGCGGCCGAGATGCGCCGCGATCTGCTTTGCGTCAAGCTGCGCCGCGAGGATGGAAAGGTGCGAGAGCGTGCGCTTGTCCCCGGTCAGGGGGGAGAAAAGGCGGTGCAATGTCGGACCGGCGGCCCTGTCACCAGACGCGAGGAGATAGCTCCGCGCGGCATGAAATAGGATACAGCCGGGGCTGAGACTCAGCGCCTGCCGGAGCAGATCATCGGCGGTGTCCGGATCGCTGTGCAGGCTTTCGATGGCCCGTTCGAACAGGGCGACTGAGGCGTGTGTTGCCCCGTTGATCGCCCAGCCGTCGCGCCCGCGCACGGGTTGCGCCGGTAAGGAATGTCCCATGATCTAGCCCTCGTCTTGCGAGCTTGGTGCAGGTCGCAACCGGGCCATCACATGGGCGTCGGTATAGGCGCCGTCGAGAAAGACGAAATCTTTCATCGTGCCTTCGATCCGGAACCCACGGCTTTCGTAGAGGCGGATCGCAGAGGTATTGCTGGCCCAGACAAAGAGCTGCAAGCGCCGGATCTGAAGCCAGCGGTCGGCCATGTCGATCATCCGGTCGAGCAGTTCCTGCCCGACACCCGCGCCCCGGTGATCTGGGTGGGTGGCGATCATCTCGACCTCGGCCACGTGCCAGTGGCGCGGGAAGTCGGGATAGGTCACCAGCTCGCCATAGCCCGCTACGGCACCGTCGCGCAGGGCGACCATCTTGTAGGTGCCGGGCACCTCTTTGATGCGCTTTTCGACCCAGGCGCGGGGTTCGATCGGCAGCCGCATGGTGCCGCGATTGACGTGATCGGACTGGCAGATCTCGATCACCGCGTCGAGATCGTCGGGGCGGACGGATCGGATTTCCATGCCTGTTGCGGCTCCTTCGGGGGACAGGTTTCTCGTTACGAATACCATCTGAATTCTCCAGCGTCATTGGCGCATCGGGGCGGGCTGATTCCCGGCCGATTTCGGGCCACCTACGCCCGGGCCGTGAAAACGGCAGCGTATGGCGCGTGAAAAATCACGCGTTTCCGACCGTGAAAGGCCGGAAACTGCTGGAAAATTGGCTGCGATGGGAGAGGCGGGGCTTAGCGCTCGCCCCGCCGGTAGGGCTGCATCAGCGCCTGCGGTACCCGCGCGCGGCGCGCCATCAGGATCAGCGCGACGATGGAGAGCACGTAGGGCAGCATCAGGAAGAGCTGATAGGGAACGCCTTCGACCACGGTTTGCAGGCGCAGCTGGTAGGCGTCAAAAAACGCGAAGAGCAGGGCGCCGAGCAGGGCACGCGCGGGCCGCCAAGAGGCAAAGACCACGAGCGCCACGCAGATCCAGCCGCGGCCCTGGATCATCGTCGGGAAGAAGGAGTTGAAGGCAGCGAGGGTCAGGAAAGCGCCGCCCATGCCCATCAGCGCGGAACCGGCCATGATCGTGCCGATACGGAGCCAGATCGGGTCGATGCCCTGCGCGTCGACCGCATGGGGGTTTTCGCCCGCCATGCGTATCGCGAGGCCCAGCGGCGTGCGGTAGAGCACCCATGCGAGCAGCGCCACCATCACCAGCGCCAGATAGGTCGGCGCGGTCTGGTTAAAGAGCACCGGGCCGAGAAAGGGGATATCGGCGAAAAGCGGAATTTCCAGCGGGCGGAAAGGTTCGACAGTGGGGGGCGAAGAGGCGGTGGGTACGGCGAGGCGGAAGACGTAATAGGAAAAGCTCGACGCGAAGAGAGTGATGCCGAGGCCTGTCACATGCTGGCTGAGACCCAGCGGCACTGTCAGCAGCGCGTGGAGAAAGCCGAACATCGCGCCGCCGAGTGCCGCGACCAACATGCCGGTCCAGAGATCGCCGCCGGAATATACCGTGAGCCAGCCGATCATCGCGCCAAAGGTCATGATGCCTTCGATGCCGAGGTTGAGTACCCCGACCCGTTCGCAGAGCAATACGCCGAGGGTGCCGAGGATCAGGGGCGTGGCGATGCGCAGGACCGCCTCCCACATGCCGACCGAGGCGAGGATATCGAGAAAGACGCTCATCTGCGGATCCTGTATTGCGCGAGAAAGATCGCCACCAGCATGGTGAGCAGCGACAGGGCGACGGTGACGTCGGCGATGTAGGAGGGGATGGAGAGGGCGCGCGACATGCTGTCGGCGCCGACAAACATGACCGCCGAGAACAGCGCCGCGCCGATCACGCCGATCGGGTTCAGGTTGGCGAGCATGGCGATGACGATGCCGGAATAGCCGTAGCTGGGCGACAGGTCGGTGGTGACGTATCCCTTGACGCCCATGACCTCGATGGCGCCGGCCAGACCGGCCAGACCGCCCGACAGACAGGCGACCGCGATCAGCGTGCGGCCAAGCGGAACGCCTGCAAAGGCGGCGGCGCGCGGGTTGAGACCGGCGGCACGGGCGCGCATGCCAAAGACGGTGCGGGCCTGAAGCCACCAGACGGCGATGGACATGGCCAGCGCGATCAGGAGACCCGCATGCAGACGGGTGCGCTCCATCAGCTTGGGAAGGATGGCGCTGTCGGGGACCGGCACCGACTGCGGCCAGCCGAAGGCGAGCGGGTCTTTCATCGCGCCTTCGATCATCAGCGAGACAAAGAGCACGGCGACAAAGTTCAGCAGCAAAGTCGTCACCACCTCGTCCACGCCGAACCTGAGCCGCAGGCCCAGCGGGATCAAAAGCAGGATCATGCCCGCGATGGCACCAACGGCAAGGCAGAGTACGATGGTGATCGGCGCGGGCAGGCTGGCCATGATCGGCAGCATCCCGAGGGCAGGCACGGCGAGCGCGCCGAGGTAGAGCTGGCCCTCGCCGCCGATGTTCCAGAGCCGCGCGCGGAAGGCCACGGCGGCGGCAAGTCCGGTGAGGATCAGCGGCGTGGCACGTGTGAGGGTTTCCGACAGTCCAAGGCGCGAGCCGAAGGCGCCCTTGAGGATCAGCCCGTAGGCGCGGATCGGGTTGGCCCCGGCGATGGCGATGAGCAGGCCTGCCACGACCAGCGCGGCAAGGATCGCGCCGATGGGGGCCAGCACGGTGAGCAGGCGGGAAGGGTGGTCGCGGCGTTCAAAGCGCATGCGTGTTCTCCGCTTCAATGGCCTCGGCGGCGGTCCAGTCCCCGGCCATCATCAGCCCGAGCAACTGGGCATTGGCGCGTTCGGCGGGGATCGCGGGCGAGAGCCTGCCGTTCACGATGGCGCGGATGTTGTCGGAGAGGGCGATCACCTCGTCGAGATCCTCGGAGATCAGAAGCACGCCCGCGCCACGGCCCCGCGCTTCGAGCAGGCGTTCGTGGACACCGGCGATGGCGCCTTCGTCGAGGCCCCGGCTGGGCTGCGCGGCGACGAGGATATCGGGCCCGGCTTCGAGCACCCGGCCAAGGATCAGTTTCTGCATATTCCCCCCGGACAAGAGCCGGATGCGGCCATCGACGGTGGCACCGCGCACGTCATAGCCCTTGATGATGTCTTCGGTCGCGGTACGGGCGGCGGCGCGGCGCACCACGCCGCGCCGGGAAAAGTCGGGTGACCAGATGCGTTCGAGCACGGCGTTTTCCCAAGTGGCCATGTCGCCGATGGTGCCCTCGGCGTTGCGATCCTCGGGGATGCGGCCGATCCCGGCGGCGATGGCATGGGGCACGTCATGGGTCGCCACGGTCTGGCCCTTGACGAGCAGGGCGCCGGAATCCGGGGCCATCAACCCCGAGACCAGCCCGGCGAGCGTGGTCTGTCCGTTGCCGGAAACGCCAATGATGCCAAGGGTTTCGCCCGCGCGCAGCTTGAAGCTGATGCCTTGTAGCGATGCGCCACCCTTGCCGCTGACATGTAGGTCCACTCCTTCGAGCAGCACCGCGCCGGGAGTGGCGGGCGGTCGGGCCGGGCGTTCGACCTTGCGGCCCACCATCAACTCGGCCAGTTCCTCGCGCGTGGTGTCGGATGTGCGGCGTTCGGCGACGACCTTGCCGCGCCGCAGGACCACGACGCGATCTGAGGCGGACATGACCTCGTGCAGCTTGTGGCTGATGAAGATGAGCGACAGCCCTTCGCCGGTCATCTGCCGAAGGGTGGCAAAAAGGCTTTCGGCCTCTTGCGCGGTCAGGACGGCAGTGGGTTCGTCGAGGATCAGGATGCGGGCATCGTTATAGAGCGCCTTGAGGATTTCCACGCGCTGGCATTCGCCGACCGAAAGGTCGGAAACGCGGGCGTCGGGGTCGACCTTTAGTCCGAAGCGTGCGGAGAGATCGACCAGCTTTCTGCGCCCCGCCGCCCGGTCCGAGCGCAGCTTCCACAGGGGTTCCGTGCCGGTCATGACGTTTTCCAGAACCGTGAGGTTCGGCGCCAGTGCGAAATGCTGGTGAACCATGCCGACGCCCGCGCGGATCGCGGCGCGGGACCGGCCGGGGGGCAGTTCCTGACCTTCGACGCGAACGGTGCCTTCGTCGGCGGTGTAATGGCCGAAAAGGATCGACATGAGTGTCGTCTTGCCCGCGCCGTTTTCGCCCAGAAGCGAGACGATCTCGCCTTTGTCGAGATGCAGCGAGACATCTTCGTTCGCGGTGACATGGCCAAACCGCTTGGTGATGCCGGAGAGTTCAAGGACAGGGGTCATGCAGGATTTCCAAAGAGCGGGATCGGGTGCTGCCAGCGGTTTTCGGATTCCAGCGTGGCACCAAGGGACAGCAGTTGCAGGTCGCCGCCGAGGGGCGCGATGAGCTGGATCGGCAGGGGCAAGCCATTGGCATCGCTGCCAAACGGCAGGGTGAGGGCCGGGGCACCGGTGATATTCGCGAGCGCTGCGTAGGGGGCGAAGGCGTCCATCCGGTCCAGATGCCTGGCAGTGTCACCGTGATCCATCGGGAAGGCGCCGAGCGGCAGCGGGGCCGAGGAAAGCATCGGCGTCAGCAGGATATCGACCCGGTCGAAGAGGGCCCAGAGTTGGTAGGCGGCGGTCGCGCTTGCCTCGGTCGCGGACCAGAGGTCGGTGGCTTTCATCGACAGGCCCTGTTTGATGAAGGCCTGGGTCAGCGGTTCGGTCAAACTGGCGTCGAGACCGTTTTGGGAGAGATTCGCGAGGTTGGCCGCGATGATCCGTCCGAAAGCGCGGGCCGAGATTTCGCGGAGCCGGGCAAGGTCGCTGGCGGGGATTTCGACGATCCGATGACCGGCGGATTCCAACGCGCGGGCGGTCTCGGGGAGAATGGCAGCGCGGTCGGGGGTGATGTTGTCGGTACCGGTCAGAATGCCGATGGTCAGGGGGCCTTCGGTCTTTCGTTGAACCGGTTCAGGGGAGAGGCCGCGGGGATCGCCGGTGAGGCAGGGCCAGAGCGCCTGCGCGTCGCGGATCGTGCGGGTGATGGCGAATTCACTGGCGATGCCACCGAGATGATTGCCGAAACCGGGGCCGCCGGGGATGGCCCCGCGCGAGGGTTTCAGCCCGGTCAATCCGCAGCAGGCAGCGGGGACGCGGATCGACCCGCCCGCGTCCGTGGCATGGGCGAGCGGCACGATACCGGCGGCAACGGCAGCGGCGCTGCCGCCCGAGGAGCCTCCGGCGCTAAATTCGGGGTTCAGCGGGTTGCGGCAGATCGGACCGGTCGCCGGTTCGCTCGAGAGCGCCAGGCCGAGTTCCGGCACGGTGGTCGCGCCGAAGGGGCGGAAACCGGCGGCGCGGAAACGGGCGGCAAGATCGCTGTCGGCTGCGCCCTTCATCCGGGCGAGGGCGGCCGATCCGGCACGCATGGGGATGCCTGCGAACGGTCCGCCCAGATCCTTGACCAGCAGCGGTACGCCCGCGAAGGGGCCATCGCTGGCGGGTGCCGGGTCATCGGGGGCGATCCAGCAGGTGGCGCCGAGGTCTTGGACCGCGTCGGCCCGGCTCCGGGCCGCGCGCATGGCGTCATCGGCGCTCAGGCTGCCATTGGCGATGTCTTTGGCTAGGCGAAGCGCATCTTGCATGTCGTGACCCGTGTCTTTCACGCCGGGCACCGGGAGAAATCCTGCCCCCGGGAGGGGCAGGATCCTTGCATATGCCGGAAGGGTCCGGCCATTGCGATCAGGCCGGTTCGTCGAAGTTGCGCGGGACTTCGAATTCGCCTGCCTTGATGGCGGCGCGGACCTCTTCCATCTTGGCAACCGCATCCGCCGGGGCGACGCCCTCGACATAGGTGATGTCGTTGCCGCCGTCTTCCATCAGGCTGAGCGGCGTGTAGTTCTTGCCGACCGGGTTGCCGCCGGTGGCATCGGCAAGCGCGGAATCGAGCAGCGGGCGGAAGGACCAGAGCGCGTTGGCGAAGACCGTGTCCGGATAGCGCGGCGTGTAGTCGATCAGAGAGCCGATCGCCTTGATGCCGCGTTCCTGCGCCGCGTCTGCCGTCCCGATGCGTTCGCCGAAAAGGATGTCTGCGCCGCTGTCGATCTGGGCGAGACCGGCTTCGCGTGCTTTCGGCGGATCAAAGAAGGTGCCGATAAAGCTGACCACGTGGTTTACGTCGGGGTTCACCGCTTTGACGCCATCGGCAAAGCCGTTGATCAGCATGTTGACCTCGGGGATCGGGATCGCGCCGACCGAGCCGACGGTGCCGGTTTCGGTCATCGCACCGGCCAGCATGCCGCAGAGATAGGCCGCTTCCCAGTTCCAGGTGCCGAAGACACCGAAATTGTCGCCCGCCGCTTCGCCGGAGGAGCCCATGAGGAAGGCGGTATCGGGATAGTCGCCCGCGACGGTGCGCGCTTCGCGTTCGACCGCGTAGGATTCGCCGACGATCAGGACATTGCCCGCCTCGGCATATTCACGCATGGCGCGGGGGTAGTCGGTGCCGGAGACGCCTTCGGAGAAGGTGTATTCGATCACGCCTTCTTCGTTGGCGGCGACCATGGCCGCGTGCAGGACCGAGTTCCATGCGTTTTCGACCGGAGAGGCGTGGATGCCTGCCACTTTGACCACACCGGACTGCGCGCGCAGGATCGACGGGGCGAAAAGCGTGGAAGCGCCGAGGGCGGCGCCGGTGCCGAGAAGGCGGCGGCGGTTCATGAGAGTGGGTTTCATGTCAGTTTTCCTTGTCCCTGTTCGCCCCCTGCACAGCATCGGGCGTTTATGATTGCCTGTGAAAAGGCATGGCAGAAGTCAGCATGCCGAAGCCGGTTCCTGTCAAGGCCGCGGGTCACCGAGGACCGGGGCCAGCCTGTGCAAGTGCCGCTTAAATGGTCATTTTCTGACCATTTGGTCAAGAAGCGTTTACCGGCGCGTAATCGGCCGGGTCGACGGTTTCGGGGCGGCCGTCGAGCGAGAGGCGACTGCGTTCCGGGGCGGTTTCGGCGATGACCTTGCCCCGGCGGATAACCTTGAGCCGGTTCGGGCGCAGGCGGATCGCCTCGGTCACGTCACGGGCCTGCAAGAGCACCATGTCGGCGTGGCAGCCCGGTTCAAGCCCGTAACCGTCGAGCCCCATGATCCGGGCGGAATTCACCGTGACGGCGTCGAAGAGCGCGCGCTTGTCTTCGATCGAGCCCATCTGCGTGGCATGGACGGCCATATGAGCCACGTCGAGCAGGTCGCCGGTGCCCATCGAATACCAAGGATCCATGACGCAATCCTGCCCGAGGCCGACGGGAATGCCCATTTCCATCATCTGCGGGATGCGGGCGAGGCCGCGCCGTTTCGGGTAGGTGTCGTGGCGACCCTGCAGCATCATGTTGATGAGCGGATTGGGGATCGCGGCCATGCCGGATTCGGCCATCAGGGGCAGCAGTTTGGAGACGTAGTAATTGTCCATCGAATGCATGGAGGTCAGGTGCGATCCGGCGACCCGTCCCTGAAGCCCGAAGCGCACGGTTTCGGCGGCAAGGGTTTCCACGTGGCGCGACAGCGGATCGTCGGTTTCGTCGCAATGCATGTCGACCATCAGGCCCCGGTCGGCGGCGAGGCGGCAGAGCGCTTCGACCGAGCGGGCGCCATCCGCCATCGTGCGTTCGAAATGGGGGATGCCGCCGACGATTTCCACGCCCATGTCGAGAGCGCGGGTCAGTGCCGCTTCGGCCTCGGGAGCGCGGTAATAGCCGTCCTGCGGGAAGGCGACGAGCTGGAGATCGAGATAGGACGCGACAAGTTCGCGTACTTCGAGCAGCGCCTCGGCGGTGACGAGCCGTGGGTCGGAGACATCCACGTGGCTGCGCACGGCGAGCAGCCCCTTGGACACGGCAAGGTCGCAATAGCGGATCGCGCGTTCGATCAGGACCTCTTTGGTCAGGGTCGGGCGCAGCTCGCCCCAGAGCGCGATGCCTTCGAGCAGGGTGCCGGAGCGATTCATCCGGGGCAGGCCGAGGGAGAGGGTCGCGTCCATGTGGAAATGCGGATCAACGAAGGGCGGGCTGACCAGCTGGCCTGCCGCGTCGATGGTCGCGGTGGACTCGCCGTCGATGCCCGGTTCCACGGCGGCGATGCGCCCGTTGCTGACGGCGATATCGCAACCCGTACGCCCGTCGGGCAGGGTGGCGTTGCGGATCAGAAGGTCGAACATGGGAAATCCTGTCTTTGCCTGTTGGCTTCTTTTAGGTGAGCCTGTCGGGGCTGTCATCCGGTGAGGCGGATTTTCCGGGAGAAACAGGGGATTGGGTGCATGTGAGGCCGTTTCGGGGGCGCTGCCCCCGTCCGCTGGCGCGGACTCCCCCGGAGTATTTCGGGCAAGAGGAATAGGGGGTCAGGTGAGGGTGATCCCTGGGGGGCCTTTGGTGATCTGGCCGATAAGGGCGGCGGGGTAGCCGGCGGTCTGGAGCTGCTGGAGCAGCGCGGTGGCTTTTTCGGCGGGGACAGCGGCGAGCAGGCCGCCGGCGGTCTGGGGATCGAAGAGGAAATCGGTGTCGGGTGTTTCGGGGAGATCGGGGAGGAGGGCGCGGTTTTGCGGGTAGAGGGTGGAGCGGATGCCGGTTTCCGCGAGTGTCCGGGCGCCCTCGAGGGTTGGGACGTCCGTGAGGGACAGGCTGGCGGCGGTGCCGGAGGCCTCGCAGATGTTGAGCAGGTGACCGGCGAGGCCGAAGCCGGTGACATCGGTCATGGCATGGGCGTTTTGCAGGATTTGCGAGGCTTTTGACTGGTCCTGCATCATCTGGCGGTAGGCATTGGCGACCCAGTCGCCTTGGGCCTTCATCTGCATTTCGGCGGCGAGGATCGTGCCGCTGCCGATGGGTTTGGTGAGGATCAGCGCATCGCCGGGCTTTGCGCCTTGAAGCGTGATCGGCTCGGTCCTGCAGAGGCCGGTGAGGGTAAAACCGATGGTGAGTTCGTCGCCGAGCGAGGTATGGCCGCCGACGATTTCGGCACCGGCCTTGTGCAGGGTGTCACGGGCGGTGGTCATGATCTCGGCCAGCAGGCGGGATTGCAGCGCTTCGCTCTGGCGCGGCAGGATCAGCGTGGCGGTGGCGGCCTGTGGTTCAGCCCCCATCGCCCAGATGTCGCCGAGCGCATGGATCGCGGCGATGCGGGTCATGATGACCGGGTCATTGGTGAAGGCGCGCAGGTGGTCGGAAGTCATTACCTGTTGCGCGCCGCCGGTGTGGAGCAGGGCGGCATCGTCGCCGGGCAGGGCGGTGATGTCGTCGCGGATGGCATGGGTGGGGGCCGCGAGGGCGCGGGTTAGCGTGTCGCGCCCCACCTTGGCGCCGCAACCGCCGCACATGGGCTTTTCGCCGATGGTGTCGCGCAGTGTGGCAGTGTGTTCGCGCGGGAGCGGCGGCGCGGGCATCGCGGGCAGGTCGGTGAACCGGTCCATGAATTTCCGGTCGATGTGATCCTTCCAGCGCCAGATCAGCGGACCTGCCACTGCGGGCAGGCCGGGACGGTCGGCGAGGGCGGATTTGCCGCCGAGGGAGATCAGCTTGAGATAGCGCTTTTGCGGCCGGTAGGGGCGGAGCGGTGTTTTGGTCAGGCAGGCGCGGAGGTTGTGGAACAGGACGGGCGCCTGCCGGACCGCGAAGACCCCGGCCTTGGGGCGGGGGGAGGGCGCGAAATGGGCGCAGTCTCCGGCGGCAAAGATCGCGGGATCGCTGGTTTGCAGGGTTTCGGAGGTGGTGGGGCAGCCGTCGGTCAGGTCGAGCCCGGAATGGGCGAGCCATCGGTGCGGGGTGGCACCGGCGGCGCCGATGGTGAAATCGGACGGGATCTGTTTTCCGTTCTCGAGTTGGACCGCCTTGGCTTCGATACGCGCGATCCCGGTGTTTTCGATGGTGGTGATGTCGAGTTCTTGCAATTTGCTCAGCAGCTTGTCGCGCGCGCCGGGGGCAGTGTCGGAAAGGGCGTTCGACCGGTCGATCAGCTTGATCGTGGCGGGGCGGCCGGATTGCTTTAGCCGGTGGTGCAGGGACATGGCGAGCTCGGCACCGGCCACGCCCGCGCCGATCACGGTTACGCGCGCAGGGCCGGCGGTTTCTTCAAGGAATCTTGTCCAGGCGCTGGCGAAGGGGCCGAGCGGTTTGGCGGGGATCGCGTGGTCGCTAAAGCCGGGCAGGTCCGGCAGGTCCGAAGTGATGCCGATGTCGATCGAGGCGAGATCGTAGCCGATGGGCGGGCGACCGGGAACATGGACCATGCCATTGGCCGTGTCGAGATGGGTCGCCGCGCCCAGTACCAGCCGCGCGTTGGCAAAACGGGCGAGCCGCACGAGGTCGATATCGAGCGACCCGCGGTCATAATGACCGGCGATATGGCCGGGGAGCATGCCGGAATAGGCCGCACCGGGGTCGGGATTGATCAAGGTCAGCCTTGCGCCGGGAAGGGGGCGCATCCCCCACATGCGCAGAACCAGCGCATGGGTATGGCCGCCGCCGATCAGCACGACATCATGGGTAAGGGGAAAGGTGGGACCGTTCATCCTCTGCTTATTGGCCGGTTTGGCGGGCCTTGCAAGCGGCTTGGAAATCGCGCTGGCCTCATGGGTGACGTTAAGGTTAACGTCGCCGGGGTGGCCGGCCAAAGGGCCGGGAGGAAGGGAGAAAGTCACGATGATTCCGACGCTTTTGATTGCGAACCGGGGAGAGATTGCCATTCGGGTGGCACGGACGGCGGCAGCGATGGGGATCAGGACGGTGGCGGTATACACGCCGGAGGATGCGGAGTCGCTGCACCTGCGCCATGCGGATCTGGCGGTCGAGCTGCCGGGGCGCGGGGTCGCGGGATATCTCGACATCGAGGCGCTGGTTGCGGTGGCGCGGGATGAAGGCTGCGATGCGGTGCATCCGGGCTATGGGCTGTTGAGCGAGAGCGCCGAATTTGCCGGGGCTTGTCGCAGTGCGGGGCTGATTTTTGTCGGGCCGGAGCCGGAGGTGCTGGCGCGGCTGGGCGACAAGGTGGCGGCGCGGGATCTGGCAAAGGCGGCTGGGGTTGGTGTCATCGAAGGCTCGGGCGTGCTGGAGAGCGTGGAAGATGCGCGGGATTTCCTGCTGGCGCAGGACGGGGCGCCGGTGGTGCTGAAAGCGGTGAGCGGCGGTGGTGGGCGCGGCATGCGGGTGGTGCGCGATGCGTCCGAGATGAAAGGCGCGCTGGCGCAGGCGCGGGCTGAGGCGAAGGCGGCATTCGGGTCCGATGGGATCTATGGCGAGCGCTATCTGCATCCGGTGCGCCATATCGAAGTGCAGATCATTGGCGACGGGCGCGACGTGACCCATCTGTGGGAGCGTGACTGTACCCTGCAGCGGCGGCATCAGAAGCTTGTCGAGATAGCTCCAGCACCGGCTCTGGACGAGGACCTGCGATCGGCGTTGCTCGATGCGGCCGTCGCCATCGGCGAGGCCGTGCGCTATCGCGGGATCGGCACGGTGGAATTCCTTGTCGAGACGGAGCGCGACGAGTTCCATTTCATCGAGGTCAACCCGCGCATTCAGGTCGAACACACGGTGACCGAGGAAATCACCGGGCTCGATCTGGTGGCGCTGCAACTGCAGATCGCGGACGGGTCCAGCCTTGCCGATGTCGGGCTGGCGGACGGGCCACGGCTGCCGCGTGGCATGGCCCTGCAGGCGCGGGTCAATTGCGAGGTGATCGGCCTGGATGCGTCGGTACGGCCCGGGCATGGGCGTCTTGACGTGTTTTCTCCGCCGAGCGGTCCGGGGGTGCGGGTCGATACCTATGGCTATGCCGGTTACACGATCAGCCCGATGTTCGATTCCCTGCTGGCAAAGGTTGTGGTGCATGAACGCTCGGGCGAGTTGGGGCCGCTGCTGGTGCGTGCGGGTCGGGTGCTGTCGGAATTCCGGATCGAAGGGGCGGGAACGACTTTGCCGTATCTCGGCGCGCTGCTTGCGCGAGAGGAACTGGCGGATTGGTCGGTGGATGTGGGATCGGTGGACCGCGGACTGGTTACGGAACTGGCACAGGACGATGACCCGCTTGCAAAAGAGGTTCAGACCGAGGTGCCGGCACCGGTGTTGCCCGAGGGGGTGTCCTCGCTGAAGGCGCCGATGCAGGGGGTGGTGCATTCGGTCCGGGTTGCGCCGGGAGAGGATTTCGTGGCGGGGCAGGAACTTGTGATCCTCGAAGCGATGAAGATGCAGCATGTTGTTAGTGCGCATGGGCCGGGGCGCGTGCTGGACCTGTTGGTGGCGCCGGGCGATCTGGTGGCGGACGGGGCCGCGCTTGTCAGCTATGAACCACGGGCCGAGGAAGTCGCTGATGCAAGCGTGGCCGAGGCGCGGGACCTTGACGCGATCCGGCCTGATCTGGCGGCGCTGAACGACCGCCTTGCGCTGACGCTGGATGAAAACCGTCCCGAGGCGGTCGCGCGGCGGCGCGCGCGGGGCCAGCGGACAGCGCGGGAAAACGTGGAAGACCTGTGCCGGGGCGGGACATTCCACGAGTACGGCCAGCTTGTCGTGGCGGGGCAGCTGCGGCGACGCTCGGCCGAGGAGCTGCGAGAAAAATCCCCGGCGGACGGGATCGTCACCGGGCTGGGCGAGGTCAATGCGGGGATGGTACCGGTCGAGGCCGCGCAGGTCGCGATCCTTGCCTATGACGGTACGGTGATGGCGGGCACGCAGGGGATGCGTGGCCATATGAAGACCGACCGTCTGTTCGAGATTGCCGAAAGGCGTAAGCTGCCGGTGATCTTTTACACCGAAGGCGGCGGCGGGCGACCGGGAGATGTCGATTTCGCCGACATCATGCGCTGTGCGCTCGACGTGACGACCTTTCATGTCTTTGCGCGGCTCAGGGGGCGGGGACCGAAAATCGCCGTCAATTCAGGCTATTGCTTCGCCGGGAACGCGGCGATCTTTGGCGCGGGGGATATCCGCATCGCCACGCGCAACTCGTGGATCGGTCTGGGCGGTCCGGCAATGATCGAAGCGGGCGGTCTGGGCAGTTTCGACCCGAAAGAGATCGGCCCCGCGCCGATGCAGGCCGAGATCGGGCTTGTCGATATCTTGGTTGAGGATGAAGCCGAAGCGACCGAGGCGGCGCGGCGGGCGATGTCCTATTTTCAGGGACCGGTCGCGGATTGGGAGGCGGCGGATGCGCGTGAGCTGCGCTACGTCATCCCCGAGAACCGGCTGCGCGCCTATGACGTGCGCGCGGTGATCGACGGGCTCGTCGACAGGGACAGTTTTCTGGAGCTGGGTCGCGCCCATGCGCCCGGCATGATCACGGGGCTTGTCCGTGTTGAGGGGCGCGCGTTGGGGCTGATCGCGAATAACCCGCATAATCTGGGCGGGGCGCTGGATGCACCGGCATCGGCCAAGGCGGCGCGGTTCCTGCGGCTCTGCGCCCGGTTCGGGACACCGGTGGTTTCGCTTTGCGACACGCCGGGGTTCATGGTTGGACCGGAGAGCGAGGCGCAGGGCGGCGTTCAGGCGGCCTGCGATTTCCTGAGCGCTGGAGCCGAGCTGACCGCGCCGCTCTTCTTTGTCTGTTTGCGCAAGGGCTATGGCATCGGCGCGCAGGCGATGGCGGGCGGCAGTTTCGAGACGCCCGATTTCAATATCTCGTGGCCGACGGGGGAGTTCGGGCCGATGGGGCTCGAAGGGGCGGTGACGCTCGGGTTCAAGCGCGAGCTGGACGCCGAACCGGATGAGACGGCGCGCAAGGCGCTGTTCGACCGGCTGGTCGGGGAATCCTATGAAAAGGGCCGGGCGCTGAATATCGCCGCCCTGCAGGAGATCGACGCGGTGATCGATCCCGTCGACACGCGGAGCTGGATCGTAAAGGGGCTGAACGCGGCGCTTTAGGCGGGGCAATGCCGATCACAAACAGGTTCCTTGCCGGATCGGGCGGGGGGCTGGCATCGTGATAGGTATCGCTACGAGAGTTCTTGATATGCGTTTTTTTGCCCTGCCGTTCTTCATGATCCTTGCTCTTGCCGCCGGACCAGCTTCTTCGGAAGTGACCGAGCGAGAAGGCTGGGCCGTCTTTGCCACGCAAAAGCCCTTTGACGATCTGGTCATTGCAGTGAAGGACGCGACCAAGGCCAATGGTATGGGCGTGGTGACAGAAGCGGGGCCGACCGATATGGCGGCGAGCCGTGGCATCACGATCCCCGGCAACCGGGTGATCGGCGTGTTCAACAACGATTTCGCGGTGACGATCCTGCGCCTGTCCGAGGCGGCCATGATCGAGGCGCCGATCCGGTTCTACGTGACCGAACAGGCGGACGGGACGGCGATGCTGTCTTATAAAAAGCCGAGCTTTGTCTTTGGGCCATATTTCGATGAGGGCGGCGAGGAACTGGTCAAGCTGTCCGAAGGTCTGGATGAGAAATTCGCCGCAATCGCTGACGAGGCGGTGAACTAGGTTTCATGAATGCAATTGGGGGCTTGCGCGGCGGGCGTGACCGGGCTTTGCAGGGGGCAGAGCTTTTGGAGGTCCCCATGTCCGACGCCCCGATCCGCGCAACCGATATCCTTGCCCGTCGTCTTTACGAGGCCGGGTGCCGTCACGCCTTTGGGATGCCGGGGGGCGAAGTGCTGACCCTTGTGGATGCGCTGGAGAAAGCCGGGATACGCTTTGTGCTGGCCAAGCATGAAAACGCGGCCGGGTTCATGGCCGAGGGTGTCTATCATCGGGACGGAGCGCCGGCCATTCTGGTCGCGACGCTTGGGCCCGGGGCGATGAACGGGGTTAACGTGGTGGCCAATGCCCATCAGGACCGGGTGCCGCTGATCGTGCTGACGGGCTGTGTCGATGAGGCCGAAGCCCAGCAATATACCCATCAGGTGCTGGATCACGGCGCGGTCTTCGCGCCGATCACGAAGGCGAGTTTCCGGCTGAGCGCCGAGGCGGCGGGGATCGTTGCGGATCGCGCTGTTTGCGTTGCCACCGATCCGCGTCCGGGGCCGGTGCATGTGGATGTGCCTATCGGAGTCGCCGACCAGATGTTGCCGGACGAGGCCCAGCCGAGGCGCGCGCCGGCCAGTGCTGTGGCGCCCGTGGGCGCGGATCTGGCGCGGGCGAGGGAGTGGCTTTTAAGGGCCGAGCGTCCGATTGCGGTGGTCGGTCTCGACATGCTGGATCATGGCGCGGCGCTGGGCGCGTTTCTCGAGGCCTATGGCATCCCCTTTATCACCAGCTACAAGGCCAAGGGTGTGGTGCCCGAGGATCATCCGCTCTGCCTTGGCGGGGCGGGATTGTCGCCGCTGGCGGATAGCCACCTTCTGCCACTGGTACAACAAGCGGATCTGGTGCTGGCTATCGGCTACGACCCGATTGAGATGCGGCCCGGCTGGCGGCATGCGTGGGAGCCTTCGCGCCAGAAGGTTATCGATATCGCGCCGGTCCAGAACGATCATTACATGCACCACGCGGGTCTGAGTTTTGTGGCCGATCCGGTGGCGACGCTGACCGCACTGATGCCTGAGGGACCGGGGCGGGATGTATGGCCCAATGGCGAACCGGCGAAGGTGCGCGCGGCGCTGGATCAGGCTTTCCCGGTGGATGAGACATGGGGGCCAGGGGCGGTAATCGCGGAATGTCGAAAGGTTTTGCCCGACAACACGCTTGCGACGGCAGACAGCGGGGCGCACCGGATCCTGCTGTCGCAGATGTGGCGCTGCTCCGAGGCGCGGGGGCTGGTGCAGTCCTCGGGGCTTTGCACAATGGGTTGCGCCGTACCGCTGGCGATGGGGTTGAAGCTGGCGGCGCCGGAGAGGCCAGTGGTGTCTTTTTCCGGCGATGCGGGTTTCCTGATGGTGGCGGGCGAACTGGCCACGGCGGCAGAGCTCAACCTGCCGGTGATCTTCGTCGTTTTTGTCGACGCCTCACTGGCGCTGATCGAAAAGAAGCAGCGCGAACGGCAGATGATCAACCGGGGCGTAGATTTCGCCCGAGCCGATTTTGCCGCCATCGGGCGGGCCTTTGGCGGCGACGGCGTTACGGTGACATCACGGGGCGAATTGCGCACGGCGTTAATGGATGCGCTCGCCGCCCCCCGGTTCACGGTGATCGCTGCCGAGATCCCGCGCGGAGCCTACGACGGGCGCATCTGACGCATCTTCCCCGTCATGCGCCGGTGGCGCTATCATTCTGGAATCCACGCGGAATTATGCCTGAGAAACCGGCTCATAGGCGAAATTATTGCAACAATTAACACGTGGCTTCACACGGTGCTTCACCAATGCGAGAGCAGCGTGGATAATCTTATTTCAAATTCCCTACCTTTGTTACGCCCTTGGAGAAGCCACAAAAGTGACAGGGAAGCGTTCGATGAAAGATGATGTTTTTGGCCTGCCGGTCAGTCTTGAGACCGCCGAGGGTCTTTCGGCATGGAACGCGACCCAGCTTGGGTTTCTCGCACATGCGGCCTCGACGCCCGGCGATCTTGCGAAGGTTCTGGAGGCCGAGCCGCATTTCGCGCTCGGCCATGCGGTCAAAGGCATGTTCTTTCTTCTGCTGGCGCGGGCGGAACTGACGGAAACGTCGCGCGAGGCATTGGCAGCGGCGCGACAGGCTGCGGCGGCAGTTTCGCTCTCGGACCGGGAAAAGCTTTACATCGTGGCGCTCGAACGCTGGCTTGATGGTAGCCCGAGCGGGGCGGTCGACGCGATGGAGACCGTTCTGGCGGCGACGCCCGAGGATGCGCTGGCCATGAAGTTGAGCCATGCGATCCGTTTCACACTTGGCGATGCGGCGGGGATGCGAGCCTCGGTCGAGCGAGTGCTACCCGCCTATGGCGCAGATCATGCGGCGCGGGGGTATCTGCTGGGGTGCCATGCGTTCACCCTTGAGGAAACCGGTGCTTATGAGCAGGCGGAAATTACCGGTCGGCAAGCGCTCTGGACCGCGCCGAACGACGCCTGGGGTTTGCACGCGGTGGCCCATGTCTATGACATGACCGGGCGCGCGCAATCCGGGCTGAAATGGCTGGACGGGCGCGAAGCCGCATGGTTGCATTGCAACAATTTCCGCTATCACGTCTGGTGGCACATGGCGCTGATGCATCTGGATCAGGGCGATATCGACCGGGTTCTGGCGCTTTACGACGAGCAGATCCGCGCCGATAAAACCGATGATTACCGCGATATATCCAACGGCGCCTCGCTGCTGATGCGGCTGGAGCTTGAGGGCGTCGATGTCGGCGACCGTTGGGATGAGATGGCCGAGATCAGCGCGAAGCGCACGCAGGACGGCTGTTTGATTTTCGCCGATTTGCACTATCTCATGGCACTGATGCGGGGTGGTGAGGCCGCAGACAGCGCGGCGATGCTGGCCCGGATCGCGCGAGACGCCAAGCTTGGAGAAGGAGAGATTGCGGCCCGGATGTCGGCTCCGGGATTTGACGCGGCAGCGGGTCTGACCGCTTTTTCCGAGGCCCGTTTCGAAGTTGCCTTTACGCATCTGGAGCGCGCCCGAGACACGTTGCAGCTTGCCGGCGGGAGTCACGCGCAACGTGATGTTTTTGAACGAATTACTATCGACGCAGGATTACGCGCGGGATATATCGACGCGGCCGAGCGTCTGCTGTGTCAGCGGCAGATTCGGCGTGCCGGTTCCGAAGACGCCTATACTGCCAGCCGACGCGACCTGATCGCGGCGGCACGCGGTGGTTCAGGTGCCCGGACGATGCCTGCACAATGATTTTCGAGGATGAATAACCATATGGCGACAGTTTCGCCCAGTACCGATTTCTCTGCGCCCCGTAGCGCCACAAAGACACCGGCGGCGGTTTCGACGACTCGCGATATTCGGCTCGATTTCTACCGGGGCATCGCGATGTTCATCATCCTTGTCGCCCATATTCCCGGTAATGCCTGGGCCAACTGGATTCCTGCCCGTTTCGGATTTTCCGATGCGACCGAGATATTCGTCTTCTGTTCCGGTATGGCCTCGGCCATCGCCTTTGGCGGCGCCTTCGTGCGCCGGGGATGGCTGATGGGAACGGCGCGTGTGCTGTTTCGGTGCTGGCAGGTCTATTGGGCGCATATCTGCCTGTTTTTCTTTACCGCCACGGCGATGGCCGCGCTCGATCTCTACTCGGGCAGCGATTTTTCATACATCGACGATCTCAACCTGCGGTTCTTCTTTGACGATCCGGCACCGCAGATTGTCGGGATTTTCACGCTGACCTATGTGCCCAACTATTTCGACGTTCTGCCGATGTATCTGGGCGTTCTGGCGATGATGCCGCTGATCATGGCGCTTGCGCGGGTGTCGCTCTGGGCGGTGGCGGCCTGTGTCATCGCGATCTGGCTGGCGGCCAACGTGGGCAGCATCCACTTTCCCGCCGAGCCGTGGTCGTCGCGTGAGTGGTTCTTTAACCCGTTCGGCTGGCAATTGCTGTTTTTTACCGGCTTTGCCTTCATGCGCGGTTGGGTGCCGCCACCCCCCGTCAAGAAGGGGCTGATCTGGGCTGCTGCCGCTTTTCTGGTGCTGAGCGCGCCGATTGGGTCGTGGAAAGTCTATAGCTGGGTGAATGCCCTCGCGCCCGGGCTGGGCGCCGATCTGCTGGCCGTCTGGGACGGAATGAAGGCCCTGAACGAGAGCACCGGGTTCGACCTGCGCGACAAGACCGATTTTGCCATCCTGCGCTATGTCCATTTCCTGTCGCTGGCCTATCTCGCCTGGGTCGTGGCTGGCGACGGCGGGGACCGTTTGCGTGCGGTTGGCGAAGGCGCGGCGGCGCGGGTGTGGTCGGTGTTGCTGACCGTGACACTCAAGGTCGGGCAGCAATCCCTTGCCGTTTTTGTCACCTCGATGGCGGTTGCCCGCCTGTTTGGCTTTGTTCTTGACCAGATCGGGCGCAATTTCGGCACCTTCGCGCTGATTAACTTAGGCGGCTTTTGCTTATTGGTAGCAGTGGCCTATATCGCGGCTTGGTTTAAATCCCAGCCTTGGAGATCGAAACGGATATGAGTTTGACTAGACGCGCTTTTCTGGCCTCATCAACCGCAATTATGGCCTTGGGCGCGTCACGCGCCAAAGCGCAGAGCGAACCGTTTTCGCACGATCAGGTCATCGCGCTGGCGCGCGAGATGGCAGGACAGGAATATACGCTCCGCCCAACAGTTCCGCAGGACTGGATCGACCTGACTTATGAGCAGTACCGTTCGATCTGGTTCCGGTCCAAGGATGGGTTGTGGTCGCATACGGACCGCCCCTACGAGGTAGATTTCTTCCCGCCCGGGTTGTATTTCAAGCGCACTGTCGGGATCGATATCGTCGAGGACGGGGTCGCGCGCGATTTCCCGTTCGACTTCAGCCGTTTCGATCACAGCGACAAATTCCCGGAGGTGACCCTTGAAGGTAACCTCGGCTATTCCGGACTGCGTCTGCGTACAGAGCTGACGGAGCCGGGTAAAAAGAACGAGTTCTGCGTCTTTCAGGGGGCGAGTTATTTCCGCGCGATCGGTTACGCGATGAACTATGGCATGTCGGCGCGCGGGCTTGCGCTCAAGACCGGCGACCCCGAGGGCGAGGAGTTTCCGGATTTCACCCGTTTCTGGCTTGAAGCGCCGGTGCCGGGACAGAAAAACATGATCGTTCATGCGCTTCTGGACAGCCCGAGCGTGACAGGTGCCTATCGTTTCGACATCACGCCGGGGCCGTCCTGCATCATGGATGTGAAGGCCACACTTTTTGCGCGAGAAGAACTGAACCATATCGGCATTGGCGCGTTGACCAGCATGTTTTTACATGACGCCACAGACCGGACCCGGTTCGATGACTTCAGACCCGCCGTACACGATACGGACGGGCTGATGGTGTGGAACGGCGCGGGTGAAGTTCTGTGGCGGCCACTGGCCAATCCGACGCGTCTTCAGATCTCTTCGTTCGTGGATCAGATGCCCAAAGGTTTTGGCCTGATGCAGCGGTCTCGCCGCTTCGCCGATTTCGCCGATCTCGAGGCGCTTTATCACAAACGTCCCGGTGTCTGGGTCGAACCGAAAGGCGACTGGGGGCAGGGATCGGTCACGCTGGTCGAAATTCCGGCGGACCTCGAGATTTACGACAATATCGTCGCTTACTGGCGGCCCAAGGATCCGGTTCCGGCGGGCGAAAGCCTTGAGGTGGCCTACCGCCTGACATGGTGTGCCGAGGCCCCCGTCGACACCGGCATGGCCCGTGTTGTCGAGACGCGCATGGGCGAAAGCCACGCGTGGTCGGAACATGAAAACGGGCGCATCGTTACCATCGATTTCGAGCCCGATGTCATTTTCGAAGACGAACTGGATACGTTCGAACTTCGTATCACTTCGGCACAGGCCGAGACCACCGAAGGGGTGCTTCAGAGGAACCCCGATACAGGTGGCCTGCGCCTGGCCTTTTCATTTGATCCCAGCGACCGGGATGTGGTCGAGCTTCGCGCCCAGATCCGCAAGGATGGCGCGCCCGCCAGTGAAGTCTGGCTGTATCGGTGGACAAGAAATGTCTGAGTATCGTTTCATGCCGGAGCGCAACCCCCGCGCAATGCCGGTGCAGAACTTCTTTCAGGAATATCATGACGAGACCGCGCCGGGCGCGGGCTATGCCAAGGGCGCGGCGCTGAGCCGGATTTGCGCTTTCGGTCCCGCCATTGCGGCGACGATCGGGCTGCTTTACGCGATGATCAGCTGGTTTTCGGATGCCGGGATCACCCTGATCGAAGGCACGCTGATCGCCCTCATCTGCTTTAACTTTTTCTGGATCGCCTTTTCGGTCACGACCGTTCTTTTGGGTGTGTGGTCGCTGACACGGCAAGGGGCGCGGCCACAGGAACGCTCAGCCGGCGCGATGCCCAAGCCGATGAACGTCGCGCTCTTGATGCCGATCTATAACGAAGTGCCTTGGTACGTGCTGGGGAACGCCCGGTCCATGCTGGAAGAGTTGCGGGCACGCGGTGGCGCCCATCGCTACGCGATGTTCATCCTGTCGGACACGCGCGACGATGAAATCGCCCGCGAAGAGCAGGAAGCGGTTCGCGCCGTGCAAGCGGTTCTGTCGCCAGGGTTGGAACTTTACTATCGCCGCCGAGAGGAAAATACCGACCGAAAGGTGGGCAATATCGCGGACTGGGTTTGCAACTGGGGGGGCGGCTATGAGGCCATGCTGGTGCTGGATGCCGACAGCCTGATGACCGGTCGCGCCATCGTTCGCCTGACCGATGCGTTGGCCCGTGATCCAGGCGCTGGCCTGATCCAGAGTTTTCCGCAGCTTATCGGAGCGCAATCGGTTTTTGGCCGGATGCAGCAGTTTGCCTCGGGGGTATATGGCGCGGCTCTGGCCGAAGGTGTCGCCCGTCTCGCCGGGCATGAAGGCAACTACTGGGGTCACAACGCGATCATCCGCACAGCGGCCTTTGCGGCCTGCGCGGGTCTGCCCTATCTCAAGCGGCGGGGCGGACGGTCGCAGCTCATCATGAGTCACGACTTCGTCGAAGCCGGTCTGCTGCGTCGGGCTGGCTGGGGCGTGCGCTTCCTGCCGCGTATCCGGGGCAGTTACGAAGAGACACCGCAGACGCTTATCGACCATATTCAGCGCGACCGTCGCTGGTGTCAGGGCAACCTTCAGCACCTGAGCCTGCTTAATGCGCGTGGCTTCCGGTCCATGTCGCGGTTTCACATGTTCCACGGTGCCATCGGGTATCTGCTGTCGCCGATGTGGTTTGCGCTCTTGGTGATGTGGGCTTTGATCGGGACCAGCGAAGAGGCGAGCGTGCTGCGTTATTTCAGCCCGTCGAACCCGCTGATGCCGACATGGCCCGAGCTGAGCGAAGGGCGGCATGTACTGATCATCGTGATAATGTATGCCATGCTGCTTGCGCCAAAATTGCTGGGGATCGCGGCCCTGCCGCTGACGGGCGCGCGTTTCTCTGAGTTCGGCGGGTCTGCCCGGTTTGCCCTGTCTTTCCTGTCCGAAGTCGTCCTGTCCGTTCTTTATGCGCCTATCCTGATGGTGCAGCAGGTTGTTGCCGTGTTTCGTACTGCAACCGGCATGCAGCAGGGCTGGTCGCCGCAGGCACGTGAAGGCGGCCACTATTCCTTCCTGACGGTTCTCAAGGTGCACATCCTCGAAACGGTAAGCGGTGCGGCCTTGCTGACCGGCATGGCGCTTGGCGTGGTGTCGCCGTGGCTGCTGCCGATCGCCATCAGCCTTGCGCTGGCTGTGCCCTTGTCGATGCTGAGCGGTGTGTCGTTCAGCCGGACCGGTCGCTGGATGGGGACACGCGAGGATTTCCGCGCACCGCCGATCACCTTTGCTGCCCGTCACTACCGGGCCGAATTGAAGACGATGCTTGAAGGGCGCGGCGCACATAAGATCGCCGCCGAGTAACGCGCTTACTTACTCCGGCAGGCTTTCGAACCAGTCCGCAATCATGTCAGACCATCTCGGCGGCACCATGTGTCCGCCGGGGAAGAGTGCAAACTCAAGCGCGCTGCCGGGGGCGCAGTCTTCCCAGCGTCGGCGCTGGAATTCGCCGGTATCACTGTAGCCTGTCGGATCATGTCCGTCGCAATTATTGGTAAGCCGCCAAAGCTCCAGACCGGCGAAGATATCGCCTTGCACGAATTTGCCACCTCCGAGCGAGCGTCCCTCCAGAGGAACGACGGTATCTCGCCAGCCGTGGGTCTGGAACAGGCGCACGGGACCGGCGCAGTTTTGCGGTTGGGGACGCCAGAAGCCGCCGGAAACCGGGGCATAGGCTGCGAACGTTTCCGGAGCCTCGCAGGCCGTGTAAGTCACCTGGAACCCGCCCGCAGAGAATCCGGCAAGAAGGATCCTTTCAGGGTCGATGCCAAAGCGGGTTTCTGCGTCGCGCGCGACTTCTTTAAGAAACTCAGTCTCGTCCCTTCCTTCCCACGTCGGGAAGAAATTCCAGCTTGATCCGTTTTCACCAAACGAACGCGCGCCGGTCGGCGCTATGACCGCATATCCGCGTGCGTTGAGCGCATCCACGAGACCGGTGTTTCGCATGGTGCTGGCGCCGTTACTGCCCGCGCCATGCAAGAAGATCACCGCCGGGGCATTGTAGGTGTCAACCGGGGCGGCGTGATATTCGCCGTTTTCGGTCGAACAGGCGCCGGGTGTTGGCCCGCAATCGGCCAGCGCCTGCGTGGCGAAGCACGACAGCGCGGCGAGGAGGGGTCGGATCATGTTGGCTCCTTGTAGGGCAGGGTAGGCAAGTCTGAGGCAAGCCAGCCCGGACCGGCGGCAGAGCCCAGCATGCCCTCGGGCACGTCGATGATATTGCTGAAACCTTCTCGGCTCATCCGGTTGGCCATGCGCGCGGAACGAACGCCACGGGCGCAGATCAGCGCGATGGGGGCGGCCCGATCCGGGACGAGGGCTACCAGCGCTTCGGTAAAATCATCGCGGCGCATGTCGATGGGATGCGCGCCTTCGCCGATTCCGGTCAGCGCCCATTCGTCTGGGCGGCGAATGTCGATCAGGGTGATGTCGCCCGCGACGGCCTGCCGGTGCGCTTCCCGGACATTCAGCGAGAGACCCGCGTAATCGGGGGCAAGCGACGACATGTAAAAGGCGGCGCCCCCGCCAAGGACCGCCAGCGCCGTACCCGCCATAAGGCGACGGCGGGAAAAGAGCGGGGCCGGGTCGTTCGCTTGCTTCATCGCCAAAGCTTGCGTTGCCGTCTGGCGACCGGCAAGGGCGCATCCCGTCGGCCGCCGACCCGTGCGATCAAATTCATGTCAACTCGCCCTTTGTGCAACACCTGCTTGCGGACTGCATGACAAGGGCTGCAGGCCGTCCGAACGGGCGCAAAATGCCGCGTTTTCAAAGTTCGGCGCCGCGAAGGGTTTGACAGTCAGGAAAATTTGCTTAGGCACGTGTAAACCTTTTCGCGTCCGAAGAATGGAGTGCCGCCAGTGTCGCTATTTCTGATTGCTGCTCTTCCCTTTCTGGGCGCTGTTTTTCCGGCGCTTCTGATCCGGGCGGGGCGCAATGCCTGCGCCTCGGCGGCCGGGGCGGTGACCTTGCTGGCGCTGATCGGTGTGCTGGTGAACGCGCCCCGTGTGATGGCAGGCGGCGTCGTCACGGCGCAGATCGACTGGCTGCCGCAGCTTGGCATGAACCTGCATTTCTTCATGGACGGGCTTGGCATGTTTTTCGCTACGCTGATCCTTGGGATCGGGCTGCTGATCATCATCTACGCCCGCTATTACCTGTCACGCGAAGACCCGATGGGCCAGTTCTATGCCTACCTGCTGCTGTTTCAGGGCGCGATGGTCGGCATTGTTCTGTCGGACAACATCCTGCTTCTGGTGGTGTTCTGGGAGCTGACCTCGCTTTCGTCTTTCCTGCTGATCGGCTATTGGAAGCACCTGCCGGCAGGTCGTCAGGGGGCGCGCATGGCCTTGGCGGTGACCGGCGCGGGCGGTCTGGCGCTGATCGGGGGTATGCTGGTTCTGGGCAATATCGCGGGCACCTATTCGCTGAGCGAAATCCTTGATCAGAAAGAGCTTATCCAGTCTTCGCCGCTGTACCTGACGGCGCTGATCCTGATCCTGCTTGGCTGTTTCACCAAGTCCGCGCAATTTCCGTTCCATTTCTGGCTGCCCCACGCGATGGCCGCGCCGACACCGGTTTCGGCCTATCTGCACTCGGCGACGATGGTCAAAGCCGGTCTGTTCCTGATGGCGCGGCTCTGGCCGGTGCTGGCGGGCACCGATGCCTGGTTCTATATCGTGTCGACCACCGGTCTGGTGACGATGGTGCTGGGCGCGGTGATCGCGCTCTTCAAGGACGACCTCAAGGCGCTGCTCGCGTTTTCGACGGTCAGTCACCTTGGCCTGATTACGTTGCTGCTTGGGCTCGGAACACAGGCCGGGGCGCTGGCCGCCGTCTTTCACATCCTGAACCACGCAACCTTCAAGGCGGCGCTCTTCATGAGCGCGGGGATCATCGACCATGAAACCCATACCCGCGACATCAAGCGGCTGGGGGGGCTGCGCACGCTGATGCCGGTGACATTCGTCATCGCGACCATCGCGTCACTGTCTATGGCGGGCATTCCGCCGCTGAACGGTTTCCTCTCCAAGGAGATGATGCTCGAAGAGATTTCGCACACCACGTGGCTCGACTCGCACTGGTTCTTCCCGGTTCTGGCCACCATCGGTGCGCTGTTTTCGGCGGCTTATTCCTTCCGCTACATCGGCCACGTGTTCCTTGGCCCGGTGCGCGACGACTACCCGTCCAAGCCGCACGATCCCGGTGTCGGCATGTGGATTTCGCCCGCCTTCCTCGTTCTGCTGGTGATCGCGATCGGTCTCTTCCCAGAGGCTGTCGCGGGCAATCTCGTGCGCACCGTTACCGACGCAGTGATGGGCGAATACGGCGATTACTATCCGCTCAAGATCTGGCACGGCGTGACGCCTGCGCTTTACATGTCGGGCATCGCTGTAGTGGGTGGCCTGATCCTGTTGGCGCTGCACCGCCCACTCGACAAGGGCTGGATCGCAACGCCCCGGCCCGAGGCCAAGACGATTTTCGACGGCCTCGTCGGCGCGCTGACGCGGGCCTGCCGCGGAATCACCGACACGCTGCATGACGGGGCCATCGGGCGCTATGCGGCGATCTTCATCGTCTTTGTTCTGGTCCTTGGCGGTTATGCCTTCACCTCGGGCGCAATGGGACCGCAGACGCGACCGATGCTCGAGATTGAGGTGCTGCCCGCGATTGGCTGGTTCGGCCTTGTGGCGGCGACGCTGTGTATCGTCGCCTTCCACCGCAACCGTTTGCTGTCGCTGGTGCTGATTGGTGTTGTCGGGCTGGTGGTGACGATGCTGTTTAACTACTTCTCAGCGCCCGACCTTGCACTGACCCAGCTTTCGGTCGAAGTGGTCACCATCGTGCTGATGCTACTGGCGCTGAATTTCATGCCCAAGACCACCCCGCGTGAAAGCTCCGTCGGGCGTCGGACGCGCGACGTGCTGATCTCGGTCGCCGCAGGCCTTGGCGTCGGCGGGCTGATTTTTGCGATCATGACGCGCGGCTTTGCCTTTGACACGGTCTCTGAATTCCACCTTGCCAATTCCTACAAGGGCGGCGGTGGCGATAACGTCGTCAACGTGATCCTCGTGGATTTCCGGGGCTTTGATACCTTTGGCGAGATCATCGTGCTTGGGATCGCGGCCATCGTGATCTACGCGATCACCGAGGCGATCATGCAGACCAGCGTGCGTGCGCGTCTGCTGAATCGCGTCCCGGACCAACCGGTTGCCGGGGACGCGCATCCGCTGATGATGGTGGTCGTGACGCGTCTGATGATGCCGGTGGCACTTATGGTGGCGGCCTATATCTTCTTCCGCGGTCACAACCTGCCGGGTGGCGGTTTCATCGCCGGTCTGATCGCGGCCATTGCCATCATCATGCAATACATGGCGTCGGGTTTCGGTTGGGCGGCGGCACGGCAGCATTTCCCCTATCACGGAATCATTGGCTCCGGTGTTCTGGTCGCTGCCGTGACCGGGCTTGGCGCGTGGTTCAATGGCATGCCCTTCCTGACCTCGGCATTCGGCTATATCCATCCGCCGGGGCTTGAGGAATTCGAATGGGCGACGGCGGCGCTGTTCGACCTTGGCGTGTTCTTGGCCGTGGTCGGCGCGGTGCTGCTCGCGCTTGAAAGCCTGTCGCGCTACGCGTGGAACCCCAATATTGACAGCCGTCATCCGATGGATATCAACCCGTCGCGCGATGACACCGGCCGCGTCATCAGAAAGGACTGAGCATGGAGCTGTTATTCGCCTCGGCTATCGGTGTTCTGACCGCATGCGGCATCTACCTTATCCTGCGCCAGCGGACGTTCCCGGTCATTCTTGGCCTGTCGCTGCTGTCCTACGCGGTGAACCTGTTCCTCTTTGCCACCGGCAGGTTGTCGGTGGGCGCACCGCCGATTCTGCAATACGGGGTTGAGACTTATACCGATCCGTTGCCGCAGGCGCTGGTGCTGACCGCCATCGTGATTTCCTTTGGCATGACGGCGGTGATCGTGATGATCGCGCTCAGCGCCTATCTTTCCGAGAATGACGACAGGATCGACATGGACAACCCCTCTGAACCGGCGAAAGACGACGCATGAGCCACTGGATCGTTCTGCCAATCGTCCTGCCGGCGCTTTTGGCTCCATTCTTTCTGATGGTGATCCGTCACCATCTTGATCTGCAACGGATCTTCTCGGTCGCCGGGGTGCTGGTGCTGAACGGCATCACGCTTGCCCTGCTGAACCATGCGATGAGCGGCGAAGTCTCGGTTTACGAACTGGGGGACTGGCCCGCGCCCTTTGGCATCGTGCTGGTGCTTGACCGGCTGTCGGCGCTGATGATCGTGCTGACCTCGCTGCTGGCGCTGGCCGTGGTACTTTACGCGATCTGGTCCGGTTGGGACAATCGCGGGCGGCATTTCCACCCGCTGTTGCAGTTCCAGATCATGGGGGTGTCCGGCGCCTTCATGACCGGAGACGCGTTCAACCTCTTCGTTTTCTTTGAAGTTCTGCTGATCGCTTCCTACGGTCTGATGATCCACGGCGGTGGCGGCACGCGCCTGCGTGCGGGCGTGCAATACGTCGCCTACAACCTGATCGGCTCGACGCTGTTTCTTTTTGCGCTTGGCACGATCTATGGCGTCACGGGGACGCTGAACATGGCCGATCTGGCCGTGAAAGCTGCTGAGATCCCGGCCGAGGATACCGCGCTGCTGCGCATTGGTGCGGTTCTCTTGCTGCTGGTGTTTTCCGTGAAAGCGGCTGTTCTGCCGCTGCATTTCTGGCTGCCTGCGTCCTATTCGAATGCGCCCGCGCCGGTGGCGGCCTTTTTTGCGATCATGACCAAGGTCGGGGCCTATTCTATCCTGCGGATGTTCACGCTGATCTTTGGTCCCGAGACGCCGGTGGCGCAGGGGCTGGCGGGAGACTGGCTGGTCTACGCGGCGCTTCTGACGGTGGCTGTCGGTATGATCGGCACGCTTGGTGCAGCGCATGTGGCGCGGATGACGGCGTTCATCACCATCGGTTCGACCGGGACGCTTATGGTTGCCATCTCGCTCTTTACACCCGAGGCGAGCGCGGCGGCGATCTACTACCTGATCCATTCGACCTTTGCGACGGCGATGATGTTCTTGGTCGCCGATATGATCATCGAACGCCGTGGCGACAGCATCAGCCAGCGTCGACCGATGCAGCATGGCGGCGTCATTGCGGCGCTGTTCTTTGGCGCTGCTGTGGCGATGGCGGGCATGCCGCCCCTGTCGGGTTTCATTGGCAAACTGCTTGTGCTGGACGCGGCATGGGATGCGCCCGACGTGGTGCTGATCTGGTCCGTCGTGCTGATCACCTCGCTGATCGCGATCATCGGGCTGGCCCGCGCCGGGAGCCTTGTGTTCTGGAAGGCTTTTGACACAGGCAGCGGCCGGGGTGATGTCGACGAGGATACCGCCCGGCGCGAAGGCGTGGTCTTTCCGACGGATGCGCCGCGCTTGCCCTTTGTACCGGTGTTCGGCCTTTTCGCCGTGCTGATCGCGCTGACGGTGTTCGCCGGCCCGGTGATGCGCTTTGCCGAAGACACGGCCGATCAACTTTACACGCCGCAGCTCTATATCGACGCCGTTCTGAAAGGGCCCGGATCATGAGCCTCTTCCGCCGCTTTTTCCCGCACCCGCTGCTGACCGTATTGCTGACCCTTGTCTGGCTGATGCTGGTCAACAGGTTCTCCTGGAACTCGGTGATTTTCGGTTTTCTGCTGGGCGTGTTCATTCCCTTTGTGATCCGCCCGTACTGGCCGAACAACCCGCGCATCAGCAGTCCGCTGAAAGTCGCGCGCTACATCGGTGTCGTGATCTATGATATCTTCGTGGCCAATGTCACCGTGGCCTACCAGATCCTGTTCATGCGGGTCGACGCGCTGCAACCGGCGTGGATTTCCGTTCCGCTGCGGCTGCGCACGCCCGAGGCGATCACGACACTGGCGGCCACGATCACCCTGACGCCCGGCACCGTGTCCTGCGATCTGTCAAGCGAGGGGCACAACCTGCTGGTGCACTGCCTGCACGCGCCCGATCCGGATGCCGTGATCCAGGAGATCATCGACCGTTACGAAAGCCGCCTGATGGAGATTTTCGAATGATCCTTTCCTACGCGCTTTATTTTGCCTTTGCCTGTTTCGGACTGGCCGTCCTGATGAATCTCTGGAAGATCATCACTTCCGAAGGCGTGGGCGACCGGGTTCTGGCGCTGGATACGATGGTGGTGAACTCTATCGCCATTTTGGTTCTTGCAGGTATCCAGGAAGGCACCGAGGTGTTTTTCGAGGCGACCATGATCATCGCCATGCTGGGGTTCGTTTCCACCGTGGCCTATGCGCGCTTTATGCTGCGCGGCAACATCATCGAGTGAGGGCCAGATGGGCGAGATAGGCGATATCCTGACAGCGATCTTTCTGGTGGTCGGCGGCTGCTTTGGTCTGGTGGGCTCTTTCGGGCTGATCAAGCTGCGCGATCCGATGTCGAGACTACATGCTCCGACCAAGGCCACGACCCTTGGGGTAGGGGGCGTGCTGATCGCCTCGCTGATCCACTCCTTTGTGCTTGAGGGGTATGTGTCGGTGCATGAATTGCTGATCACCCTGTTCCTTTTCCTGACCGCCCCGGTGACGGCGCTGTTCCTTGCCAAGGCGCATATCCATCGCCACAGCGCGGAAGAAGTTTTGCCGCGTCCCGGCAAGGATACCTGCTGGGCGGTTCTGGACGAACGGACGTCGCGCCAGATCATTGACGAAGCCGAATACGGACAGGACGAATAGGCGCTCAGACGAACTTGCGGAAGATCCGCGTTTCGTCGAACATTTCCTCGAGCGCGCCCATCCGGTCGCGGGTCCGTTCCCATGCCGCTTCCTGCACGGCGGCGATGAGCGTTTCCGACAGCAGCATCATCGCCACGGTGGAATCCCATGCCGAAGGCGCTTCGATCCGGCAGGAGAAAGAATAGGTCGCGAAGCGGCTGATCGGAGATTGCCATTGGTCGGTGACCAGAACCGTGCGCGCGCCACGTGCGGCGGCCATCTCGGCCAGTTTCAGCGTCGAATTCTCGTAACGTCGGATATCGTAGATCACCACCACGTCGCCCGGTTCAATGTCGAGCAGCGCATGCGGCCATGCGTTAGAAGTGGTCGGGATATGCTGAACGCGGCCCCGGATCACCTGAAGGTGCAGGTGCAGATATTCCGACAGGGCATGGGTGATGCGGCCCCCGGCGATAAAGACCGACTGCGCCTCATCGGCCAGCAGCGCGGCAACCGCATCGAAATCCGCCGGGTCGATATGGGCAAGGGTCTGGCGGATGTTGCCGATCACCGCGTCGGTAAAGCGGTTCAGCAGATGTTCCTGCGGCGCGGTGTTCGACCAGCTGTCGCGCTTGTCGATCGGGTTCGAGATCTGCGCTTCGAGCTCTTCGCGCAACGCGGCCTGAAATTCGGGAAAGCCGCTGTAGCCCAGCTTTTGCACCATCCGCACCACGGTGGGGGTTGAAACCTCGGCTTTTTCGGCAAGCCGCGTGATCGAACCAAGCCCCGACATGGGATAGTTTTCAAGGATGGCTCCGGCAAGCTGCCGCTCGGCACGGGTCAGCGTGTCATGCACTTTCTTCAGCCGTTGCTGGGCGGTGTCGTCCAAACCTGCGGTCCTTGCCATCCTGTCGATTTTGTAATCATAGTTTCATTGCTCGAGAGAAAGAAGAAAAAGTTTCAGAAATATCATTGACTCGGCTGGCATGGCTGGCGAAACCTTACCCGCGTAAGGGGGACAGATGCCACAAGATCAGACTGCCATTGCCGCCGCGACCTTTGAGGGAGCCGCCGCGCCAGCGCCGGTTCTGCTTGTCTGTGAACATGCCTCCTGTGATTTTCCGGAAGAATTCGGCGACCTTGGTCTGAGCGAAGAGGTTCGTCAAAGTCACGTCGCCTGGGATCCGGGGGCGCTTGCGTTGTCCCGCCAGCTTGCGGCGACGCTTCAAGCGCCCTTGGTTTTCGGTCAGGTCTCGCGTCTGCTTTACGATTGCAACCGCCCGCCCGAGGCGCCGGATGCGATCCCGGCCAAGAGCGAGATCTACGAGATCCCCGGTAATATGGGGCTTAGTGACGAGGCAAAAGCCGAGCGGGTGTCGCGCATCTATGATCCTTTCTGCGCCGCGATGGACAAGGCGCTTCAGGATGTGCAGCCCGCGCTGGTCGTGACGGTGCACAGCTTTACTCCGGTCTATTTCGGAGCACAGCGCGACGTCGAAATCGGTATCCTGCATGATGAGGATACGCGCCTTGCCGATGCGCTGCTTGAAGAACTGGAAGGCGCGCCGCACAAGGTGGAACGCAACCAGCCCTATGGCCCGCAGGATGGTGTCACCCATTCGCTCAAGCGTCACGCGATGTCGCGCGGCATTGCCAATGTCATGCTGGAAATCCGCAACGACCTGCTGAACCGGCCCGAGCTTGTGGCGCGTATGGGCAGCTTGCTCTCCGGGGCTTTGGGCCGGGTCATGTCGCGCCCCGACGTGCGCGACTGGGGGCAGAGCTGATGCCCAAAATCCTGCTTGGCTATATCCGTGTGGTGGACGGGTTCAATCGAGGTATCGGCCGTCTCGTGATGTACGGCATCTTCGTGATCATGGGCATCCTGCTCTGGTCGTCGGTGTCCAAGACCTTTTTCAACCCCTCGCTCTGGACGCTGGAAATGGCGCAGTTCGCGATGGTGGCCTATTACGTGCTGGGCGGACCCTATTCGATCCAGCTTGGTGCGAATGTGCGGATGGACCTGTTCTATGGCGAATGGACGGCCCGGCAAAAGGCGTGGGTCGATGCCTTTACCGTCTTCTTCCTGCTGTTCTTCCTCGTGATCCTTATCATGGGCGCGGTAAGTTCGACCGCCTATAGCCTTGGGTATTTCGGGCAGGAACCGTTCAAGTTCTTCTGGGAGCTGCTGGTCGCCTTTGTCACCGGAGGTACGGACGGCGCGGCAGAAAAAATGGGCTATCTCGAACGCAGCCCGACCGCATGGCGACCCTATCTCTGGCCCATCAAGGTGATCATGATCTTTGGCTTTCTCTGCATGTTGTTGCAAGCGGTTTCCGAGTTTCTCAAGGACGTTGCCACCATTCGCGGGGTGACGGTCTGATGTCTTATGAAATGATCGCCATCCTCATGTTCTCGACCATGATGCTGATGCTCTTTACTGGGCAGCGCGTGTTCGGGGCCATCGGCTTTGTTGGCGTCGCGGCGGCGGTGCTGATGTGGGGGCCGGGCGGGTCGGACATTGGGTTTTCCTCGGCAATGAAGCTGATGAAATGGTATCCGCTGCTGACCCTGCCGATGTTCATCTTCATGGGCTACGTGCTGTCGGAATCCAAGATTGCAGACGATCTTTATCGTATGTTCCACGTCTGGATGGGTCCGCTGCGGGGCGGGCTGGCGATTGGGACGATCCTGCTGATGGTGCTGGTGTCGGCGATGAACGGGTTGTCTGTGGCCGGTATGGCCATCGGGGCTACCATCGCGCTGCCCGAACTGCTCAAGCGCGGCTATGACAAACGCATGGTGACTGGTGTCATTCAGGCCGGGTCGAGCCTTGGTATCCTTGTGCCGCCTTCGGTCGTTCTGGTCCTTTACGCGATGATCGCGCGGGCGCCGGTGGGGCAGCTCTGGCTGGCTGGCGCGGTGCCCGGCCTGATGATGGCCGCCATGTTCATCCTCTATGTGGTAATCCGCTGCCGCATCCAGCCCGAGCTTGGCCCGGCCATGCCCGCCGATGATCGCGATGTCAGCCGCAGCGAAAAGCTGCGCCTTCTGCGCGCGGGGCTGCTGCCGCTTGGGATCTTTGCCGTCATGATGATCCCCTTCGTGAACGGCTGGACCTCTCTCGTCGAAAGCTCGGCCGTTGGCGCGCTGGCGGCGTTTCTCGCGGCGGTGTTCAAGGGGCGGATGACGCGCGAGGTGTTTGAGAATTCGGTGCGCAACACGCTGGGTATCTCCTGCATGTTCATGTGGATCATTCTTGCCGCGCTGGGCTTTGGGGCGGTGTTCGACGGGTTGGGCGCGGTGCGGGCTATCGAGTCCCTGTTCACCGAACAGCTTGGCCTGTCGCCCTGGATGATCCTGATCCTGATGCAGCTCAGCTTTATCCTGATGGGCACCTTTCTGGACGACACGGCCATGCTGGTGATCGTGGCCCCGCTATATGTGCCGCTTGTTCAGGCGCTGGGCTTTGATCTGGTCTGGTATGGCGTGCTTTATACGATCACGACGCAGATCGCCTATATGACCCCGCCTTTCGGCTATAACCTGTTCCTGATGCGCGCGATGGCCCCGGCCGAGATCGGGCTGAAGGACATCTATCGGTCCATCGTGCCCTTTGTGCTGGTCATGGTGCTGGCGCTGGTGCTGGTCATGGCCTTCCCGCAGATCGCGCTGTGGCTGCCCAATTACGTATACGGAAATTAACCTCAAGAACCCCGCCAACGGGGCAATCATATCCACAAGGAGAGAGTGAAGATGACAACAAGACGTAAGTTCCTGACCACCGCCGCCGCCGCTCCGGCCGCCGCGCTGGCCGCACCTGCGATTGCGCAAAGCAAGATCACCTGGCGTCTGCAGACCTATGCCGGTGCCGCGTTGGCCGAGCATGTGCTGGACCCCGCGATCAAGAAATTCAACCAGATCGCCGGCGACCGGATGGAAATCGAAGTCTATTACGCCGACCAGCTTGTCCCTACGGGTGAACTCTTCCAGGCGCTGCAGCGTGGCACGATCGACGCGGTTCAATCCGACGACGACTCCATGGCGTCGCCGACCGAAGTCACCGTTTTCGGCGGCTACTTCCCCTTTGGTTCGCGCTATTCGCTGGACGTGCCGGTGCTGTTCGAACGCTATGGTCTCGATGAGATCTGGAAGGCGGAATACGAGAAAGTCGGCGTCAAGCATGTCAGTGCCGGGTCCTGGGATCCCTGCCATTTCGCAACCAAGGATCCGATCAACTCGCTGGCCGACCTCAAGGGCAAGCGTATCTTTACTTTCCCGACCGCTGGCCGTTTCCTGAGCCAGTTCGGCGTCGTGCCTGTCACGCTGCCGTGGGAAGACATCGAGGTTGCGGTTCAGACCGGCGAACTCGACGGTGTGGCATGGTCCGGCATCACCGAGGATTACACAGTCGGCTGGGCGGATGTGACCAACTACTTCCTGACCAACAACATCTCGGGCGCTTGGATCGGCCATTTCTTCGCCAATATGGAGCGCTGGAACGAACTGCCCGACGATCTCAAGACCCTGTTTGAAGTCTGCTGTGCGGACAGCCATTACTATCGCCAGTACTGGTACTGGGGCGGTGAGGCCGACCTGCGAGTCAACGGCACCAAGATGGAACTGACCACCATCCCCGACGAGGAATGGGAACAGGTCGAGAATGCAGCTTCGGCCTTCTGGGACGAAATCGCCGCGGAATCCGAAACCAAGGCGAAGGTTGTCGAGATCTTCAAGAAGTACAATGCCGACATGCGTGCGGCTGGCCGTCCTTATCGCTACGGCTAAGCGCCAGGGTAATACCCCGTCTTAACGAACAAGAGTCCCGGCTTATGGCCGGGGCTTTATTGACAAGAGGATTTTGGAAATGCCCGGACAGCTGACACTTGATGAATTGCGCGCCCTGAGCCAGACGGGCGAGATCGATACCGTTCTGGTCTGCGTCATCGACATGCAGGGCCGCCTGATGGGCAAACGGTTTCACGCCGCGCATTTCTGCGACAGCGCATGGGAAGAGACCCATTGCTGCAACTACCTGCTCGCCACCGATCTTGAGATGTGGACGGTGGATGGCTATGAATCGACAAGCTGGGAACGCGGCTATGGCGATTACACGATGAAGCCCGACCTCAGCACCCTGCGCCGGGTCGCGTGGCTGGAAAGCACTGCGATGGTGCTTTCGGACATCATGGATCACCACGGCCACGCGCCGGTTGCCCATTCACCGCGTGCGCTGCTCAAGGCGCAGATCGCGCGGCTTGCTGACATGGGGTATTCGCCGATCACCGCGACCGAACTGGAATTTTTCATCTTCGAGCAGAGCTTCGATGCGCTGCGCAAAGACCAGTATCGTAACCTTGAACCGATCTCGGGCTATAATGAGGATTACTCGATACTTCAGACCACCAAGGAAGAGAACGTGATGCGCACCCTGCGCAACGGGCTCTACAATTCCGGCATCCCGGTGGAGGGCTCCAAGGGCGAGGCCGAGGCCGGGCAGGAAGAGCTTAACATCCGCTACGGCGGCGCGATGGAAACCGCCGATCACCACACGATTGCCAAACATGCCGCGAAGGAAATCGGCTGGCAGCAAGGCCACGCGGTCAGCTTCCTGCCGAAATGGCGGCCCGACCGGGTCGGCTCGGCGGCGCATATCCACATGTCTTTGCGGGACAAGGATGGAAACTCGGTCTTTTACGACAAGGACGCCGATCTGGGAATGTCGGAACTGGCGCGGCATTTCCTTGGCGGTCTACTCGCCTATGCGGGCGACGTGACGTGGTTCCTTGCGCCCTACGTCAACAGCTACAAACGCTTTCAAAAGGGCAGTTTTGCCCCGACGCGGCGGGTCTGGTCCGTCGACAACCGCACCGCTGCCTTCCGCCTTTGCGGCGACGGTTCACCCGCCGTGCGGATCGAATGCCGGGTGCCGGGATCGGACATGAACCCTTATCTGGCAATGGCCGCGTTGTTTGCGGCAGGCATTCGCGGGATCGAGGAAAAGCTCGATCCGGGTGAGCCGCTGACCGGCGACGCCTATGAAGGCAAGGCCGAGGAAATCCCGACTTCGCTGATCGCGGCGACGGTGGCGATGGCCGGTTCGTCCATGCTCAAGGAATCGTTTGGCGAAGAGGTGATCCGACACTATACGCGGGCTGCGGAATGGGAGCAGGAAAGCTTTGATTCCGCGGTGACCGATTGGGAAATCGCGCGCGGGTTCGAAAGGGCCTGATCCGATGATAACGCAGATTGACCATCTCGTGCTTACGGTGCGGGATATCGAAACGTCGGTAGCATTCTATGAAACCGTGCTTGGTATGAGGGTCCAAACCTTTGCTCAGGGGCGTAAAGCCCTGCATTTCGGCAATCAGAAAATCAACCTTCAAACACTGGGTCAGGAAACACGAAACCATGCCTGCATCGGTTCGGGGGATGTCTGCCTGATTACGGATTGGGCTGCGGAGAAGCTGCTTGAACATCTCGCCCGGCATGACGTAGCGGTCCTGGAAGGACCGGTTACCAAGACCGGGGCGCGCGGTCCGATCACCTCGGTCTATTTCAACGATCCTGACGGCAACCTTATAGAGGTCAGTAGCTATGACTAGTACCATCAAATGTATCTCGCCCATCGACGGGTCGGTCTATGCCGAACGCGCGGTGCTCTCCGGCGCTGACGCGGAAAACGCCGTCGCCCGCGCGCGGCGCGCTCAGAAGGACTGGGCGGCGCGGCCGGTTCAGGAACGTATTGATCTGGTCATGAAAGGCGTCGCCCGCATCGGCGAGATGAATGACGAGATTGTGCCGGAACTGGCTCATATGATGGGGCGCCCGGTGCGCTACGGCGGCGAATTCGGTGGTTTCAACGAACGCGCGTCATACATGGCCGAGATCGCCGAGAAGGGCCTTGCCCCGATCGAGATCGAGGATAGCGCCACTTTCCGCCGCCTGATCAAACGCGAACCGCATGGTGTCGTGCTGATCATCGCGCCGTGGAACTATCCCTATATGACGGCAATCAACGGCGTCGCCCCCGCGCTGATCGCGGGCAACACCGTGTTGTTGAAACACGCAACCCAGACGCTGCTGGTTGGCGAACGCTTGGCGCGGGCCTTCCACGAGGCGGGCGTGCCCGAGGACGTGTTCCAGAACGTATTCCTTGACCATTCAACAACCTCAGACCTGATCGCGGCGAAATCCTTTGGCTTCGTCAACTTCACCGGCTCGGTCGGGGCAGGGCAGACAATCGAACGCGCTGCGGCCGGTACCTTCACCGGCGTCGGGCTTGAGCTTGGCGGCAAGGATCCCGGCTATGTCATGGAAGACGCTGATGTGCAGGCGGCGGTCGATACGCTGATCGACGGGGCCATGTTCAACTCGGGCCAGTGCTGCTGTGGCATCGAACGGATCTATGTGCATGAAAACCTGTTCGATGATTTCCTCGGCCGCGCGCTTGAAATTGTGAATGGCTATACGCTTGGCAACCCGCTTGAGAAGACAACTGACATCGGTCCGATGGCGCACGTGCGCTTTGCCGAACTGGTGCGCGACCAGACCGACGAGGCGATCAAGGCCGGGGCCAAGGCGCATATCGAAACCATGGCCGGTGACGATGGCGGCGCCTACCTGACCCCGCAAATCCTCACCAATGTGGATCATTCCATGCGGGTGATGCGCGAAGAAAGCTTTGGCCCGGTCGTCGGCATCATGCCGGTCAAATCCGATGCCGAGGCGCTTGAATTGATGAACGATAGCGAGTTTGGCCTCACCGCCTCGCTCTGGACGCAGGACGTGGAACGCGCCGAGGCGCTGGGCGCAGAGATCGAAACCGGCACCGTTTTCATGAACCGCGCCGATTACCTTGACCCGGCGCTTTGCTGGACCGGTTGCAAGAGCACCGGCAAGGGCGGCTCGCTCTCCGAAATCGGCTATCACAACCTGACCCGACCCAAATCCTACCATCTGAAAAAGGTGACGAAATGAACCTGACCGGTAACTGGTCCTATCCGACCGCAATCAAATTTGGCGCGGGGCGCATCGCGGAACTGGCCGAAGCCTGTGTCGCCTGCGGGATGAGCAAGCCGCTGTTGGTGACAGACAAGGGGCTTGCCTCCCTGCCGATCACCCTTCAGGCGCTCGACATCCTTGAAGGGGCGGGGCTAGGCCGCGCGATCTTCTCCGAGGTCGATCCCAATCCGAATGAAATCAACCTCGCCGCCGGGCTCAAGGTCTATCGTGACGGCGATCACGACGGGGTCATCGCTTTTGGCGGCGGCTCGGGTCTCGATCTGGGCAAGATGGTGGCTTTCATGTCCGGCCAGTCGCGCCCGGTCTGGGATTTCGAGGATATCGGCGACTGGTGGACCCGCGCCGATCCGGCTGGGATCGCACCGATCATCGCCGTGCCGACCACGGCGGGCACCGGTTCCGAAGTGGGCCGCGCCAGCGTCATCACCAACTCAGAAACCCATGTGAAAAAGATCATCTTCCACCCCAAGGTGCTGCCGCAGGTCGTGATCTGCGACCCGGAATTGACCGTGGGCATGCCCAAGATGATCACGGCAGGCACCGGTATGGACGCTTTCGCCCATTGTCTCGAGGCCTTCTGTTCGCCCCATTACCACCCGATGAGCCAGGGCATCGCGCTGGAAGGTCTGCGTCTGGTGAACGAATACCTGCCGCGCGCCTATGCGGATGGTTCTGACCTTGAGGCACGAGCGCATAT
>JAAEZD010000046.1:0-17486 GCA_018223035.1 Paracoccaceae bacterium | reverse complement strand
CCGAGATCATCACCAAGGGGCGTCACGACCCCTGCGTCGGCATCCGCGCCGTGCCGGTGGGCGAGGCGATGATGGCCTGCGTGATCCTTGACCACCTGCTGCTGCATCGCGGCCAGGTCGGCGAAAACCGGGGCAAGATCGGCTGAAATGCTCTCAATTCTGGGCATTGTCTTCCCGCTTTTCGCGGTGATCGCCGTTGGCTATGGCGCAGTTCGCGCGGGATGGTTCAAACCCTCTGACATGCCGGTGCTTGGCCGGTTCGTGATGCAGCTTGCCCTGCCCGCCCTGCTGTTTCACGCGGTTGCGTCGCGCGACCTGCACGAGGTCATCGACACTGGCTATATCACGATCTTGCTTGTCGGCGGGCTGCTGACGGTCGTGGTCACGTTCGGCTGGTTCTCACTGACCGCACCGGATAAGCGACGGCGCGCGATTGCCGTCATGGGCTCGGTCTGCCCGAATTCCAGCTTTGTCGGCTATCCGCTGATGCTGATGGTATTCCCCGATCTCGCAGGCGTCATCCTTGCGCAGAACGTGTTGATCGAGAACATTCTGTTCATTCCGCTGACGCTTATCCTTGTCGATCTGGCCGAAGACCGTCCGGACCTGTCCCTGCCCAAGCTGCTGGTGACGGTAATCTGGGGCTTTCTAAAGCGTCCGATGGTGATCGCGCTGCTCGCTGGCCTTGTGTTCTCAATGGCGGGCCTGCATCTACCCGGACCGGCAGACCGGTTCTTTACCCTGCTCGCCGGGGCGGCCTCTGCCGTGGCGCTGGTGGTGATCGGTGGCTCGCTGGTTGGTCTGCCGCTGACCGGGAACCGCGCGATGGCGGTCCAGATCGCGGCCGCCAAGCTGCTGGTGCACCCGGCGCTGGTCGCGCTTTCCGCCGCGCTTCTGATCGGCGCAGGGGTGGTGTCGCTATCTCCGGATATGCACACAAGCGTCATCCTGACCGCCGCCATGCCCATGTTCGCGATCTACACCGTTTTAGCACAGGAACGCGGCCTTGGCGGGGCCGCATCGCTGGCGCTGCTTGCCGGGACCAGCAGCGCCTTTTTTACGCTAAGCATTTTCCTCTGGTTGCTGACCTGAAGGGGTCGCTCCCGAACCAAAATCGCGATGATACGGCGTTGAATAGCACCCGCACCGCGGACCGGCCGCAACAGCCACGTCCCGCCTGCAAGGCTGCAAAATCAACCCGTTGATCTTTCCCGCGCCACGGCGCAGGTTCGCGCGCATGCCACAGCCCCTGTCTTCTCACCGTCCCGGCCTTGCCATCGTCCTCAAGATCTCAGCGATCGGTTTCTTTTCGGTCATGGCGGCGATGATCAAGGCGACCTCGGAAGAGATTCCGCCGGGCGAAGCCGTGTTTTTTCGATCCCTCTTTGCCATACCGGTGATCTTTATTTGGCTGGCCGCGCGCGGTGAACTGCGCCACGGCCTGTCGACCCGAAACCCGCGCGGGCATTTCTGGCGCGGGGTGTTGGGCACCACAGCCATGGGGATGACATTCGCCGGGCTTGGGATGCTGCCCCTGCCCGAGGTCACGGCGCTTGGCTATGCCGCGCCGATCTTTACGGTGATCTTCGCCGCTATCATGCTGGGCGAAAAGATCCGCCTCATCCGGATTACCGCTGTTGTCATCGGGTTGGTCGGGGTTGTCATCATGCTCTGGCCACGGCTGGGCGGCGGCGCCGATCTGGGCGATACGGCGACGCTAGGCGCGGTCCTGATCCTTTGCGCAACAATCGCGCGGGCGCTGGTGCAGATCCACATACGCCAGCTCGTCCAGACCGAACATGCCGCCGCTGTCGTGTTCTATTTCTCGGTCACGGCCACGGTACTGTCGCTGGTCACGATCTTTTTCGGCTGGGTCCTGCCGTCGCCGCAGAACCTGTTCCTGCTCATCAGCGCGGGGCTGCTGGGCGGCATCGCGCAGATCCTCGTGACCTCGTCCTATCGTTTCGGGCCCGCCTCTATGCTGGCGCCCTATGATTACACATCCATGTTGTTCGCGATCCTGATCGGCTATGTCTGGTTCGCCGAACTGCCGACGCTGGTGATGCTGGCCGGTGCGGTGCTGGTCATCGCGAGTAACGGTATCGTCGTCTGGCGCGAACGCCAGCTTGGCCTGCAACGCACCAAGGCGCGGGCCGTCACCGACCCCAAAGCCTGATCCAATGAGGAGATCCCATGTCCGACAGCACAACGCACAAGGAAGAAATGCAAAAAGTTCAGGCCAAGCAGCGCGAAAAGGTATCCAAGCTGCAGGACCCGGAACGCGGGCTGGTGCTTGTCCATACAGGCGCGGGCAAGGGTAAATCCTCCTCCGCTTTCGGCGTGCTGATCCGCGCGCTTGGCTGGAAACAGACCTGCGGCGTCGTACAGTTCATCAAGGGCAAATGGATAACCGGCGAGCGTCGATTCTTTCAGGACCTTGGCGGCGTGACATGGCACACGATGGGCGAAGGCTTCACTTGGGACACGCAGGACCGCGAACGCGACATCGCCGCCGCAACCGCCGCTTTTGACAAGGCCTGCGAGATGTTGAAAAGCGGCGAATACGACCTGATCGTGCTGGACGAGATCAACATCGCAATGCGTTACGGTTATCTGTCGGTGGAACAGGTGATCGCGGGTCTCGACGCGCGCGACAAGCGCACGGGCGTGATCCTGACCGGGCGCGACGCTAAACCCGAGCTTTGTGAATATGCCGACCTCGTGACCGAGATGGGCGAGGTCAAACACCCATTCAAAGCCGGGATCAAGGCACAGCGCGGTGTGGACTTCTGAAACCCGCGCCGGACAAGCGATGGCGGAATTCCGCCATCGCTTTCTGGCTCAATAACCGACGGACCGGTCCACGGCCCCCGGCGGCACCTTGCCTTCGCTGAGCGCGATGTAATTCTCGACCACCTGCCGCAAGACCTCGCGCCGCGTCGTGTCCGACGCTTTGTGTGGCGTCACCAGCACGTTCGGCAGCGTCCAGAACACGTGATCGGCAGGCAGCGGTTCCTGACGGAACACGTCAAGCGTGGCAGACCCGATCTGACCAGACTCCAGTGCCGCGAGGAAATCCTCCTCGACCATGTGTTCGCCGCGCCCGATCTGGACCAGCGCCGCGCCCTTTGGCAGCTTTGCAAAAAGCTCGGCGTTCAGCACGTCGCGTGTATCTTCGGTCAACGGCAACAGGTTGACGAGAATGCGCGACCGGGCCGCGACCTCTTCCACCGCATCCTCGCCGACGACGATCTCGACGCCGGGCTCGGGGTCTTTCTCGCTGCGGCAGGCGACAATGACCGGATAGCCCATCGCGACCAGAGCCCGGGCGGTCTGACGCCCCATCAGGCCAAAACCCAGAATGCCAACCGGAACCTGCGAGGGCATGTCGGTCGAATGGGAATGTGCCCAGCGTTTTTCCTCCTGCGCCTTGAGGAATTCGCCCATCTTACGGTGATGCCAGATCACGTGCCATGCCGCGAAACCAGCCATCTGGCGGGCCTGCTCATCGTCACGAATCCGGGTAACGGTCGCGCTTTCCGGCAGCGATGGGCAGGCAAAGATGCTGTCCACGCCCGCCGCGATCGACGACACCATCTTGACGTTGGGAAAGCGCTCGAAAGCATCGTCCTCGGGTGCCCATACCAGCGCGCAGGTCACAGCCGAGGGATCCTCGACCTCATCCGGGCGTACAAGGTTCAGGCGCGGTTCATTCGCCTTGGACATGGCCCGCTTGATGTCATAGCCGTCACGCGACAGGGTGACGACGGTCAGCGGCGTGGCTTCGGTGATCGGGGTGTCCTTCATGCCATGGCCCCTTTACCGCAGCGATACGAGGGGGAGACAAGGGCGCGAGAGCCCTGGAAACGTCTTGTCATTCTGTCTGTCTTTCCTTTGCCGACGCCGCCCGTCACGGCGTGCGATTTTCGTCGCGAAGCTAGACGGCAGAGACCGGGAATGTCGACCTGCCAGAAGCCAGAAAAAGCGAAAATCGCTACAAAAGCCGCCGGTGCGCCAGTGGAATGAACAGGTCCGCCCCGTCGGTGCCGGACGGCGCCCATTCAGCCGAGATAAGACTCCAGTTCGGAGACAGCATGATCCAGCCCCCATGGCGGGTTGATCACCACCATCCCGCTGCCGATCATGCCATGTCCCGGGCGTGCCGCCGCGAAATTCAGCTGGTGGTGCAGCATGTCTCCGGCCAAGTCCGGGAGCGCCCCGGTCAGCGTTTCATGCATCCCGTTGGTCAGGATCGGATACCAGAGCATCAGCACTCCGACCGGCCATTTGCGGTGCAGATCGCGCAGGAGTTTGGGCATCACCTGCCAATCGTCCTTGATCTCGTAGCTCGGGTCGATCAGCGCCACGCCGCGTCGTGGCGTCGGCGGGGCAAGTGAGAGCAGCATCTGCACACCATCGGTCTGTCTGATATGCACCGATCTGAGGTTTTCGCGCAGCGCCGCGACTTCCTGCGGGTGCATTTCGGCCAGCGTGATCGTGTCTTCGCCCCGCAGGAGTGTCCGGGCAATCAGTGGCGACCCAGGGTATGCGTCCGCGCCCGCCGTGTCACGGATTGCGCCCAACGCCCGCATATAGGGATGATCGGCCGGAAAACGGTCCTGAACCCGCGCGATGCCGGCCCCGGCTTCGCCGGTCTTGAGCGCCTCGGTCCCCGACAGATCATAAAGGCCCCTGCCCGCATGCGATTCCATGTAGGAAAGGGGTTTTGGCTTTTGAACCAGATAGTCGAGCACACAGCACATGATGGCATGTTTATGCACGTCCGCCATGTTCCCTGCATGATATGCGTGTTGATAAGACAACATTTACCTGCGTCCTCGATACTTCGGAACCGTCTTCATCACATCAACGTTTAACATCGACACATTTCTGTCATGAAACTGTCATAATTTGTTTTTGACGAGGATGTCCGATGGACGAATACCTTCTCCTGCTCAGTAATTCGATACTCGGACATTCTGACAAGATCGACTACCATATTCTCTTTCTGGCTAGAAACCCGCTTACGAAAAGCCTGCCGCTTATCGTCTGCTTTTGGGCGCTTTGGTTCGTAATGAAGCAAGGGCAATACATCAACCGCTCACGCGTGGCGGCAAGCTTCATCATCGCGCTCGTGTCTATAATAGTCGGTCGTTTCCTTGCCGTGGTCTTGCCGTTTCGCCTGCGTCCGATACACACGCCCGACATCGACATCACTGTATTTGAGGGCCTCGGCCGCAGGACGCTTGATGGATGGAGTTCCCTGCCCAGCGATCATGCGATTTTTTTCGCATCGCTCTGTGCCTGCGTTTTCATGATAAACCGCCCACTGGGCATCATCATCAGCATCTACAGTTTTTCCATCGCACTGCTGCCCCGCGTCATATACGGGCTGCACTGGCCATCCGACGTATTCGTCGGGATCCTCATCGGGGCCGCCCTTGCTGTGCTGCTGATGAAACCGTTGCAGAACGCGATTGAACGCATGGGGCTTGTCGATACGGCACTACGTTACGAAATCTTGTTTTACCCGGCCATGTTCCTGCTGACTTTTCAGATGGCGACCATGTTCGACTCGTTACGTGCCGTGCTTGAGGTGGCGAAGAACACCGTGATGTTCTTCGCCCGAGCGATCTAAATCCGGTCCGCTTAGCTGCGGACCAGTTTTTCGTAGCTTTCCGAGATATCGCGGGTCATTGCGCCGACTTCGAAGTTATACGTCCCGATCTGGCCGACGGGCGTGACTTCGGCGGCGGTGCCCGTAAGCCAGCATTGCTCAAAGCTTTCGAGTTCCTCGGGCATGATGTGGCGCTCATGCACCTTGATCTGCTTGTCCTTCAGCATACCGATCACGGTCTGGCGGGTCAGCCCGTTCAGGAAGCAATCGGCGTCCGGTGTGTGCACCTCACCGTCCTTGACGAAGAAGATATTGGCACCGGTGGCTTCGGCGACATAGCCACGATAATCCATGAACAGCGCGTCCGAGCAGCCCTTGGCCTCGGCCGCGTGCTTGGACATGGTACAGATCATGTAAAGACCCGCCGCCTTGGCGTGAACAGGGATGGTTTCCGGGCTCGGGCGTTTCCACTTCGAGATGTCGAGCTTGGCGCCCTTCATCTTGGCGTCGCCATAATAATTGCCCCATTCCCAGCCGGCGATGGCCAGACGGACCGGGTTGCGCGCCGCCGAAACGCCCATGTCTTCGCCCGCGCCGCGCCATGCGACCGCCCGCACATAGGCGTCGGTCCAGCCGTTCGCCTCGAGCATCGCGTATTTTGCCGCTTCGATCTCATCGACGGTGTAGGGAATTTCGAAATCCAGCATCTGCGCCGAGGCGCGCAGCCGCTCGGAATGCTCTACGCCTTTGAAAATCTTGCCACTATAGCAGCGCTCGCCCTCGAAAACCGAGCTGGCGTAATGCATGGCATGCGTCAGGATATGGACATTTGCGTCGCGCCAATCGACCAGTTTTCCGTCCAACCAGATCTTGCCGTCGCGATCATCATATGCCGACATAGTCTTACTCTCCTGCGCCCTAGGATTTTCAATTGTTGCGCTACAAGCGGATAAACCGGATATATTATTGCGCGAAATCTGCGATTCGATACCGCTTGGCCCTTGGAATGTCAATATCGCTGACTTATGCTGCCTAAAAACGTGACGAAATGAGAAAAGCGATGTCGGACACGAGAGCGGGTCAAGCGCAACGGGGCGGGAACCTTCTTTTCCTCACGGACGAGCAATTGCGGCAGGGGATCGAGGCGATGTTCTTTGCCTATCGCGGCTTTACTGCAGATCCCGACCGCATCCTGGCCGAGTTGTCCTATGGGCGCGCGCATCACCGGGCGATCCACTTCATCAACCGGGCGCCGGGCACCACGGTTAACAACCTGCTCAGCATACTCGGGGTGACCAAGCAATCCCTGAACAGGGTACTGCGGGCGCTGATTGCCGACGGGCTGGTGTCGAGCCGGGTCGGCACCACCGACAAGCGCGAGCGGCATCTCTATCTGACCGAAAAGGGGCGCGAGCTGGAGGCAGAGTTGAGCGATGCCCAGCGCGCCCGGATGCGAGCCGCCTTTCGCGATGCCGGCCCCGAGGCGGTTGCCGGTTTCAGACTTGTGCTTGAATCGATGATGGACCCGGACATGCGGCGTGCCTATACCCGGCTGAGGGATTGAGGGTATGGCGGAAATGGACGCCCATCTGCTGATAGTCGATGATGACGAGCGCATCCGGGATTTGCTGAAGAAGTTCCTGATGAGGAACGGTTTCCTCGTCAGTGCGGCCCGCGACGCGGCCCATGCCCGGAGGATCCTGACCGGCTTGCAGTTCGATCTGGTGGTACTGGACGTGATGATGCCCGGCGAGGACGGGATCAGCCTGACCCGCGCCCTGCGTGAAACGATGACGACGCCGATCCTGCTGCTGACCGCCAAGGGCGAGACCGAGAACCGCATCGCGGGGCTCGAAGCCGGGGCGGACGACTACCTTGCCAAGCCTTTCGAGCCCAAGGAATTGCTGCTGCGGATCAACGCGATCCTGCGGCGAATGCCGGAAACGCCCGCCGCCACTGGAGCGCCGAAGTTCCTGAACCTTGGCGCGATCCGCTATGACGTGGAACGGGGCGAGATGTGGCAGGGCGAGGATCTGGTCCGGCTGACCGCCACCGAAAGCCAGCTGATGAAGATCTTCTCGGCCTGCCCGGGCGAGGCGGTGAGCCGCACCAAGCTGGTGGAGGATCTTGGCCGCGACCGGGGCCAGGCACAGGAACGCGCGGTGGACGTGCAGATCACCCGGCTGCGGCGCAAGATCGAAACCGACCCGAAGCAACCGCGCTATCTTCAGACCGTACGTGGCGCAGGATATATGCTGGCACCGGACTGAGGGCGTCGAAGCCGCTGCGCGGCGATTTGATGCCTCCGGCGGGAGTATTTCCGGCAAGAGGAAAACAGGAGTTGAGATGGTAACGGCGCTGATCACCCATGCGGATTGCCTGAAACATGAAACACCCGAGGGACATCCGGAGCGGGTGGCGCGGCTGGAACATGTGCTGCATGCGCTCGAGGATCTGGAGTTGCGGCGTGTGACCGCGCCGCTGGCGGCGGAGGATGACGTGCTGCGCGTGCATCCGGCGGCCTATCTGGCGGATATACGGCGGGCTTTGCCGCAGCACGGGATCGTGCAGATCGACGGCGATACCTTCTTGTCGCCGGGATCGCTCGATGCCGCGTTCCGCGCGGCGGGGGCGGTTGTGCGAGCGGTCGACATGGTACTGGGGGGCGAGGCCGGGAATGCCTTTGCCGCGATCCGCCCCCCGGGCCATCATGCGGAAACGGATACGGCCATGGGGTTCTGCCTGTTCGGCAATGCGGCGCTGGCGGCGAAATACGCGCTTGATCACCACGGGCTGAGCCGTGTGGCCGTGGTGGATTTCGATGTGCATCATGGCAATGGCACACAGGATCTGCTCTGGAACGAAAAGCGCGCATTGCTGGTGACTAGCCAGCAGGTGCCGCTCTGGCCCGGGACCGGGCGGACAGACGAGACCGGCGCGCATGACAATATCCTGAACGTGCCCCTGCCCCCGGAAAGCGGCGGGGCGCAGATGCGCGGCGAATACGAGTCCAAGGTGTTCCCCCGGCTGCGCGCCTTTGCGCCGGAACTGATTATCATCTCTGCCGGGTTCGACGCACACCGCGACGATCCCCTGGCCGAGCTCAACTGGGAAATCGAGGATTTCGCGTGGCTGACCGAACAGCTCTGTGCCCTCGCAGCGGAAATCTGCGGCGGCCGCGTGGTCTCGACTCTCGAGGGCGGCTATGATCTGAAAGCCCTGAGCAAAAGCGCGAGGGCGCATGTGCAGGAACTGATGAAGGCCGCGAGAGATGAGTGACAAACCCGTATCCGAGTTGAGCTTTGAAGAGGCGATGAAAGAGCTGGAAACCGTCGTGGACCAGCTTGAGCGCGGGGATGTGCCGCTGGATGCCTCGATCACGCTTTACGAACGGGGGGCGGCACTCAAGAAACGCTGCGAGGAAGAGCTGAAGCGCGCCGAGGAAAAGGTCGCGGCCATCACGCTGGATGCGGATGGCAACCCGAGCGGGACCAAGCCTGTCGAAGGGCTCTGAATGTTCGAGGAGAAGCTGGCGGCGGCGGGATCTTTGATCGACACCCGCCTGATGGGTCTGTTGGACGGGCTGAGCGATGTGCCGGTGGTGCAGGCGATGCGCCATGCAAGCCGGGGCGGCAAGGCGCTGCGCGGGTTCCTGGTGCTGGAATCGGCGCGGCTGCACGACGTGGAAGAGACACGCGCGCTTTGGGCGGCCTGTGCGATAGAGGCGATGCACAGTTATTCTCTGGTTCATGACGACATGCCCTGCATGGATGATGACGACATGCGGCGCGGGCTGCCGACGGTTCATGTGAAATGGGACGAGGCGACGGCAGTGCTGACCGGCGATGCCCTTCAGGCGCTGGCGTTTGAATGTGCGGCCCATCCCGGGGCCGGTTCTGCCGAGGTGCGCGCGGAGCTGACGCTCAGCCTTGCGCAGGCAGCGGGCGCGCGCGGCATGGTATTGGGTCAGGCGCTGGATATCGCGGCCGAAAGTGCCGATACGCCCCTGACGCTGTCGGAGATCACCGCCTTGCAGGCGGGCAAGACCGGTGCACTGATCGAATGGGCGGCCTGCGCGGGCGCGCGGCTTGCCGGGGCCGATGTTTCCGCCTTGCAGAGCTATGCCCGGGACATGGGGCTGGCCTTTCAGATCGCGGATGACATTCTTGACGTCGAGGGCAGCGCCGAGGTGACCGGCAAGGCCGTCGGCAAGGATGCGGCGGCAGGCAAGGCAACCTTTGTTTCGCTGCTGGGTCTGGACGAGGCCAAGACCCGCGCCGCAGTGCTGACCGAAAGCGCCTGCGATGCGCTTGCGCCTTACGGAGACCGGGCGGAAACCTTGCGGGAGGCTGCGCGTTTCGTTATCTCGCGACAGGCATAGCCCGCACGATCCTGTTCCAGCCGCCGAAAGAGTGACCATTGTCAGACCGTCCCAAAACCCCGCTGCTCGACAAGATCCACCGCCCTGCGGATATGAAATCGCTGACCGACAAGCAGCTGAACCAGCTCGCTGACGAGCTGCGGGCCGAGACGATTTCCGCCGTGTCCGTTACAGGTGGCCATCTCGGCGCCGGGCTGGGCGTGGTCGAGCTTACCGTGGCTTTGCATGCGGTGTTCGATACGCCGCGCGACAAGGTGATCTGGGATGTCGGGCACCAGTGCTATCCGCACAAGATCCTGACCGAACGCCGCGACCGTATCCGCACTCTGCGGATGAAGGACGGGCTGAGCGGTTTCACCAAGCGCGCCGAATCCCCCTATGACCCGTTCGGCGCGGCGCATAGTTCGACCTCGATCAGTGCCGCTCTGGGTTATGCCGTGGCCCGCGATCTGGGCGGGAATCCGCCCGAGGGGATCGGCGACAGCATCGCGGTGATCGGCGATGGCGCGATGAGCGCGGGCATGGCCTTTGAGGCGATGAACAACGCGGGCCATCTGGGCAAGCGGCTGATCGTTATCCTCAACGATAACGAAATGAGCATCGCGCCGCCGGTCGGGGCGCTGTCGTCCTACCTCTCGCGGCTTTATGCAGAGGAACCGTTTCAGGAGCTGAAAGCCGCCGCCAAAGGGGCCGTTTCTCTCCTGCCCGGCCCGTTCCGCGAAGGCGCCAAGCGCGCCAAGGAAATGCTCAAGGGCATGGCGATGGGCGGTACGCTTTTCGAAGAGCTTGGGTTTTCCTATATCGGCCCGATCGACGGACATGACATGGACCAGCTTCTGCCGATCCTGCGGATGGTCAAGGCCCGTGCGCGCGGACCGATCCTGATCCATGCACTGACCCGCAAGGGCAAGGGCTATCGCCCGGCGGAACAGGCCCGCGACAAGGGCCATGCGACCGCCAAGTTCGACGTGGTGACCGGCGAACAGACCAAGGCACCTTCGAACGCGCCCTCCTATACCAAGGTTTTCGGAGAAAACCTCGTCAAGCTGGCCACCGCTGATGACAAGATCTGCGCGGTTACGGCGGCGATGCCGGATGGCACCGGGCTCAACCTCTTTGCCGAACGCTTTCCCAGCCGGTGTTTCGACGTGGGCATCGCTGAACAACACGGCGTGACCTTTTCCGCTGCGTTGGCAGCAGGCGGGATGAAACCCTTTTGCGCGCTTTATTCCACTTTCCTTCAAAGGGGCTACGATCAGGTCGTGCATGACGTGGCAATCCAGCGCCTGCCGGTGCGTTTCGCCATTGATCGCGCCGGGCTTGTCGGGGCGGACGGGGCGACTCATGCAGGCAGCTACGACATTGCTTACCTCGCAAACCTGCCGGGCTTTACCGTGATGGCCGCCGCGGACGAGGCCGAGCTGGTGCATATGGTTGCCACCGCCGCCGCCCATGACAGCGGACCTATTGCCTTCCGCTATCCCCGTGGCGAGGGCACCGGTGTCGAGATGCCGGAACAGGGCGAGGTTTTGGAAATCGGCAAGGGCCGGATGATCCAGGAAGGCAAGCGCGTCGCCATCCTGTCCTTTGGCACGCGTCTGGCCGAAGTCGAGAAAGCCGCCGAAGCGCTGGCAGCCAAGGGCATCACGCCCACCATCGCCGACGCCCGTTTCGCGAAGCCGCTGGACCGCGACCTTATCCTGCGCCTTGCCGCCGAGCATGAGGCGCTGATCACCATCGAAGAAGGCGCCGTCGGCGGTTTCGGCAGCCATGTGGCGCAGCTTCTTGGCGATGAGGGCGTGTTCGATCACGGGCTGAAATTCCGCTCGATGGTCTTCCCCGACATCTTCATCGACCAGTCCAGCCCTGCGGATATGTATGCCGTCGCTGGCATGAGCGCGGATGAGATCGAGAAAAAGGTGCTCGACGTGCTGGGCATCGCGCGGATCGGCGAAAAGCGGGCGTGATTCCTGTCACCTCGTGAGGGTTCAGACGGCAATCTGACCCTTTTCGCGGTCAGCCGCTTTCCTCTTCCAATAACGCCTTCAGCCCCTTCCGGTAATCCGGATAGAGCAGCTCTACCCCCAGTTCGTCCTTGATGCGGTCGTTCCTGACACGCTTGCTTTCGGCGTAAAAGCTGCGGGCCATGGGGGTCATCTCGGCGGTCTCATAGTCGACGGCGGGGGGAAGCGGCAGGCCGAGCAGTTCAGCGGCATGGGCGATCACGTCCTGTGGCGGGGCCGGATCGTCATCGCAGAGGTTGTAGATTGCGCCGGGATTGGCTTGCGCAATCGAGGCGGCAAGCACCTGCGCGATGTCATCCACGTGGATGCGCGAGAACACCTGACCCTCCTTGATGACGCGCCGTGCGGTGCCCTTGCGGACCTTGGCAAAGGGGCCGCGGCCGGGTCCATAGATTCCCGCCAGACGAAAGATATGCAGCGGCAGGCCGGGAATGGATTGCCATTCGGATTCAGCCGCAACGCGCCATTTTCCACGCCGGGTCGAGGGGGTGAGCGGCGTGGATTCATCGACCCAGTCCCCCTGATGATCGCCATAGACGCCGGTGGTCGAGAGATACCCGGCCCATTCGAGCCTTGGCGCCAGTTTCTCGATCTCGGGACGCAAGGCGCGCAGGACCGGGTCGCCCTCGGCATCCGGTCCGGCAGAGATCAGAAGATGTGTTGCCTCGAACAGGCCTTCGGGGGGCAGATCGCCCGGGAAAAGCACCGGTTCGACGCCGCTCGCGCGCAACGATTCGGCCTTGTCCGCGCTGCGGGTCGTGCCGATGACACGCCAGCCCTGCGGGATCAGCAACCGGGTCAGCGCCCGCGCCGAAAAGCCATGACCGAAAGAAAACAATGTCTTGCCCATGCCCCTTGATGCGCGGCGGCGCGACCCGATGCAAGCGTTACGAAAACTGATTGATTTTTTGTTTTTCGTAACATATATTGGTTTTGCAAGTTTGGAGGAGCCTAGCCCATGTATAGCCAAGGTCTGATCGGCGCTGACGGTCGTAGCGAGGAAACCCCGGAATTTCTGGCGGCGTTCCAGGCGCGCGTGGATGCGGAAACCAAGATCGAACCGAATGACGATATGCCCGAGGGCTATCGCCGCACGCTGGTACGTCAGATCGGCCAGCACGCGCATTCGGAAATCGTCGGCATGCTCCCCGAGGGCAACTGGATCACCCGCGCGCCGAGCCTGCGCCGCAAGGCGGCCCTGCTTGCCAAGGTGCAGGACGAAGGCGGCCACGGGCTCTACCTTTATTCCGCGGCCGAAACGCTGGGCGTGACCCGCAAGCAGATGACCGAAGAGCTGCTGGACGGGCGCGCGAAATATTCCTCGATCTTCAACTACCCGACGCTGAGCTGGGCAGATATCGGCATCATCGGCTGGCTGGTCGATGGTGCGGCGATTATGAACCAGATCCCGCTTTGCCGCTGTTCCTATGGCCCCTATGCCCGCGCGATGATCCGCGTCTGCAAGGAAGAAAGCTTTCACCAGCGCCAAGGCTATGAAATCGTGATGAAACTGGCGCAGGGCACGCCCGAGCAGAAAGCGATGGTGCAGGATGCGCTGAACCGCTGGTGGTGGCCGTCGATCATGATGTTCGGCCCGCATGACGCGGACAGCCAGCATTCGGACCAGTCCATGGCCTGGAAGATCAAGCGCTTCACCAATGACGAGCTGCGGCAGAAGTTCATCGACGCCACCGTGCCGCAGGCCGAGTATCTCGACCTGACCCTGCCGGACCCTGACCTCAAATGGAACGAGGAAAAGGGCGGCTATGATCACGGCCCCATCGACTGGGACGAGTTCTGGCGCGTGGTGAAGGGTTTCGGCCCGATGGCCAGGGACCGCGTCAAGGCGCGCAAGAAGGCCTGGGACGATGGCGAATGGGTGCGCGAAGCTGCGCTGGCCCATGCGGAGAAGCGTAAGTCCCGCGCGCAGGCCGCGCCGATGGCAGCCGAGTAAGGGGGCTCTGCCCCCGTCCGCCAAGGCGGACTCCCCCGGAGTATTTTTAGCAAGAGGAAAACGCCATGAGTGGTGAAGTGCCCCTTTGGGAAGTGTTCATCCGGCCCCGGAACGGGTTGGCGCACAAGCATGTCGGATCGCTGCATGCGACGGACGAGGTGATGGCCCTGCAGGCGGCGCGCGATGTGTATACACGGCGCGGCGAGGGGAATTCGATCTGGGTGGTGGCCTCAAGCGCGATCACCGCGAGCGATCCGGATCAGGCGGGTGAGAATTTCGAGCCCGGCGAGAAGATCTATCGTCACCCGACCTTCTACGAGATCCCGGACGAAGTGGGGCATATGTGATGGCCCTGTTCGACGCCTTGCTGGAACTGGCCGACGATCATCTGGTGCTGGGTCACCGGGTGAGCGAATGGTGTGGCCATGCGCCGATGCTGGAAGAAGACCTTGCCATGCCGAACATGGCGCTGGACGTCATCGGCACCGCGCGGTCCTTGTACGATTACGCCGGCAAGGTCGAAGGCGCCGGGCGTGACGAGGACGATCTGGCCTATCTGCGGGGCGAGCGCGAGTATCGCAATCTGCTGCTGGTTGAGCGTCCGAACGAGGATTTCGCCCATACCATGCTGCGTCAGCTGTATTTCGCAGCCTTCATGCACCCCTACTGGACGGCGGCGCTGACCAGCCAGGATGAGACCATCCAGGGCATCGCCGGCAAGGCGGTCAAGGAAATGGCCTATCACATCCGCCACGCGGGTGAATGGGTTGTGCGCCTTGGCGACGGGACCGAGGAGAGCGCGCGCCGGATGGCAGATGCGATTCAGTCCCTGTCGATCTATGTCGGCGAGTTGTTCGAGGAAGGCGCAGCCGAAGGGGTGGATGTGCTGCCCTCTCGCGCCGCTGTTCGCGATGAATGGCTTGCGACGGTCAAACGGGTGTTTGACGAAGCCGGGCTGACCTTCGAGGATTCGAAGTTTCCCCAGACCGGCGGACGGTCGGGCATTCATGGCGAAGGTTTGGGCCATATGCTTGCCGAGATGCAATCGGTGCATCGCGCCCATCCGGGGGCGACGTGGTAGTCACGGCCACATCTCTGGACGAGGCGCGCGCCTGGGCGGCGGCCTCTGCGGTGCCGGATCCCGAGGTGCCCTGCGTGACGGTGGCCGATCTTGGCATCCTGCGCTGGGTCCGGGTTGAGGATGGTACCGCCGTTGCCGGGGTGACGCCGACCTATTCGGGCTGCCCGGCGGTGCTTGCCATCGAATTGGCGGTCGAGACCGCGCTCTTGGATGCCGGGTTCGGGGCCCGGGTAGAGCGGGTCATGTCGCCGCCTTGGACCACCGACTGGATCACCGACGAGGGTCGCGAAAAGCTGCGTGACTACGGCATCGCGCCGCCTGTGGAGCAATCGGGATCGAAACTGGCGCTTTTTGGCGAGACAAAGGTAGCCTGCCCGAAATGCGGCTCGGATCATACCGAGAAACTGTCGGAATTCGGCTCTACCGCCTGCAAGGCGCATTACCGCTGCACTGCCTGCGGCGAACCCTTTGACTATTTCAAATGCATCTGAGGACACGTCCATGTTTCATAACCTGACCATCAGCGAGATCCGCCGTGAAACCGACGATTCCGTCGCGATCAGTTTCGATGTGCCCGAAGATCTGCGCAGCGCTTTCACCTACAAGCCCGGGCAGTACCTGACCCTGCGTTCGGACGTGAACGGGGAAGACATCCGGCGCTCTTATTCCATCGCCTCGGCGCCGGGCGCACCGCTGACCGTTGGTGTCAAACACGTGCCGGACGGGGCGTTTTCGACCTTCTGCCAGTCGCTTGAACCCGGTTCGACCCTTGCGGTCATGGCCCCCGAGGGGCGGTTCATCGCGTCGGAAGAAGAGAAACTGGTGCTGATCGCGGCCGGTTCGGGGATCACGCCGATGATGGCGATTGCCGCCGATGCGCTTGCGCGCGGGGCCGAGGTGACGCTGATCTATGGCAACCGCCAGACGGACAGCATCATGTTCCGCTCCGCGCTCGAGGCGATGAAGGACAAGTATCTCAACCGCTTTACCCTGATCCATATCCTCAGCCGCGAAGAGCAGGATGTACCGATCCTGAATGGCCGGGTCTCAGGGGAAAAGGTCACCCAGCTGGCAAAGGCTGGCGCGGTCGACCTTGAGTCCGCCGACGGGATTTTCCTGTGCGGTCCGGGCGAAATGATCGACGACGTGACCGGGACGCTGGAACAGCAGGGCATCGACCGCGCCCGCATCCATTTCGAACGCTTTACGCAGGATGGCGAAGCCCCGCGCAAGCCGCGCTCGGAGGCTGCGGATGCCGCCGCCAAGTCCGGTGTGGCCGTGACCGTGGTGCTTGATGGTGCCTCGCGCAATTTCACAGTACAGGAGAGCGATGACACGGTGCTGGACGCCGCCGCGCGGCAGGGGCTGGAACTGCCTTTCTCTTGCAAGGGCGGGATGTGCTGTACCTGCCGCTGCAAGGTCGCCGAAGGCTCGGCAGAGATGGCGGTGAACTACTCGCTCGAGCCCTGGGAGACCGAAGCAGGGTTCGTACTTGCCTGCCAAACGCGCCCGACCAGCGAAAAACTGGTGCTGGATTTCGACGCGGCTTGAATCTCGGGTCGGGATTTGTTTGCCTTAGGGCATGACTGATCCCGATCTGGAGGCAGCCTACGCGCTGCGAACCCCCGATGATTCCCGTCGGCTCTATGCCGACTGGGCCAATGATTATGACATGACGTTCGCGGCGCAGGAGGATTACGAACTCCACCTGCACACCGCGCGCGCCTTTGCGCAGGCGGGCGGCAAGGGCCCCGTTCTCGACGTGGGCGCTGGCACCGGTCTGTGCGGTCTGGCGCTGGCCGGACACCGGATGAAACCGGTCGACGCGGTCGATATCTCGCCCGAAATGCTGGACGTGGCGATGAAAAAGGGCGTCTACCGCAAATCCTTCGAGGCCGATCTGACCGTCGGCCTGCCGATGGAGGATGAAAGTTACGAGGGTATCGTGTCCTCGGGCACGTTCACCACGGGCCACGTGGGACCGGATGCCATCGACGCCCTGCTGGCGGTCGCCTGCAAGGGCGCGGTTTTTGCGCTCTCTATCAATCAGAAACATTACGTTTCAGAAGGGTTCGAGGCGAAATTCGCCGAGTTGTCCAAGGGCGCGATCGAAGGACTCGAGCTGATCGAAACCAAGATCTACGGTGCCAAGGCAACCGGGGCACACAAGGAAGATACCGCTTTAATCGCGGTTTTCCGCAAGGCATAAGCTTGAGAAAAAGGCCGGTGCCCTGCAAGGCACCGGCCTGTTTTCTGCCGAAGGGTCGGGCCTAGCGCCCTTTCCAGACCGGATCGCGTTTCTCGGCAAAGGCGCGCGCACCTTCCATTTGATCCTCGGAGGAATAGAGCACATCCACCGTCGCCAGATGGCGCCCGGTGATCCGGTTCATCGCATCCTGGAACTTCGAATCCTCGGCGTCGCGCACGAT
>JAAEZD010000045.1:0-17670 GCA_018223035.1 Paracoccaceae bacterium | reverse complement strand
ACCAAGACACACGGTTACCCATATCGCCGCGCTCGACCGGGCTGAGCGCCTGCCTTTTACCAATCCCTTGGAGAGCTCGCACCTGCAGAACTAGCGCTTCGCATGTTGATGCTGACAGGAGTGCGCTCGGATGCGGTCAACAATATGCGGCTTGAGCAGATCACCCAAGGCATCTGGACGGTGCCTGTAGAGCATGTCAAAGGCCGCAAGGGCTTTACCAAACCTTTCCGGGTACCTCTGTCCGATGAGGCCCTGCGGGTGATTGATCTCGCCCGCGCGATAGAGCAGAACGGCTATCTCTTTCCCAAACAGTCGTGGCGGCCCGCTGAACAAGATGTCCATGCGCAACGACATGGTCGCGCGCGGCCTTGAAGCCCGCCCCCACGGTTTCCGCGCTACATTGCGCACATGGCTGTCCGAACGCACAGAATGCGCCCGGGAGGTGGCTGAGGCCTGTCTTGGCCACTTCGCCGTCAATGACGTGGAGGATGCGTACATGCGGAGTTTATTCCATGACTGCAGTCCATCGAGGCTGGACCAATCCCGGCGTACGCCGGAGAGCGATCCTGTCCTTCCTTACACTAACAGCGCTCGTTCTGGGCGCGGATCTCGCGCTCGCCCACAATGTTACCGAAGGGGACGCGGGCTATATCCAGGAAATCTGGGGGGTGAACATAATCCCCTTCATGTATCTCGGTGCCAAACATATGGTGACCGGTTACGACCACATCCTGTTCCTGCTCGGCGTCGTCTTCTTCCTCTACAAGATGAGGGATGTCGGCATCTATGTCAGCCTCTTCGCCATAGGCCATTCGACCACAATGCTTCTTGGCGTCTGGTTCGGCTGGGGCATCAATGCCTACATCATTGATGCCATCATTGGCCTTTCGGTCGTCTACAAGGCGCTCGACAATCTTGGTGCTTATCGGCGCTGGTTCGGGTTCCAACCCAATACCAAGGCCGCGACACTGATTTTCGGCTTTTTTCATGGCACCGGCCTTGCCACCAAGATCCTTGACTACGAGATCGCTTCGGACGGGCTGCTGGCCAACCTGCTGGCGTTCAATGTCGGCGTCGAGCTCGGCCAGATCATGGCGCTTGCCGTGATCCTTATCGTTATGGGCTACTGGCGGAAATCAACGAACTTCTTCCGCCAGGCCTACAGCGCCAACGTGATCATGATGTCCATGGGATTCATCCTTATGGGCTTGCAAATCACCGGTTACTTCGTAGCTACCTGAGAATTGGAGACAGATATGTTCAATACAGAAAAACCAAGCCTTGAAGAACTGCCAAGCTCTGCACAGCTTATCCGCTCTACTTGCATCGCCGCAGCAAGCGCCGTTGCAATCCTCGTTACCGTCGTACTGCCCGCCGAATACAACATCGACCCGACCGGGATCGGCGGCGTGATCGGACTGACGGAGATGGGGGAGATTAAAGCCCAACTCGCAGAGGAGGCCGAGGCCGACCGGTTGATGGATCTGGATGCAGAGAAGCAATCGAGCCTGATAAACGACATCTTCGGGCTTTTTGTCGGCACAGCACACGCGCAGGACGCCGAAGTCTGGCGGGACGAGACGACCTTTACTCTGGCACCCGGTGAAAGTGCTGAATGGAAATTGGTCATGGAAGAAGGCCAGACTGCGCAATACCGGATGCTGGTTGATGGCGGTCGCGTAAATTTCGATTTGCACGGTCATGGAGGCGGCCAGTCGGTGACCTATGAGAAGGGGCGCGGATCCACCGGAGATGAAGGAGAGATCGTCGCCGCATTTGATGGCGAGCATGGCTGGTTCTGGCGCAATCGCGATAGCTCGGACGTTACCGTGACCGTGCAGGTGCGCGGCGGATACGCGGAGTTCAAAGACGCCAGCTGATGATCGGGGCTGCCATTTCTGCGCAACACAGGACTGGCACCCCTTTGCCTTCTGGTTCAAGGCAGGGGACTTCCCTGAACCACCTCGCAAAACGGACATTGGAACCTGGTGCAGCGAACTTCCGCTTTCCGCCCTTAGTGTTGAAACGCTACTTCGCAGCGATCGACACTTCGGGCGGGGAGCGTGCGGCATCGCATGACGCGGTTTGCATGCGGATGATGACAGTTCCAGGTGTGGGACTTATTGCCGTCCGTCGATATATATAAATGGATACCAGAGTGGCTCGCGCATTGGAGGCCCTACGTTGCATGCTGGAAGCCTAAAGCGACTCATGCCGTGGCCATTTGCAAGACAGACACCCAGCCTGTTATCCGTTTTTGTCATAGAGGATCTTGTCACTCGAACTCCATCTGCTCGTACACCCGGCCGGCATTTCGCGTTGCGAGTTCTTCAAAGGTGTCGAGATGTGAGTAAGGGCTTTGATCGACATAATAGGCTTGCGCTAGGTCGCCCCCGTTTTCCAGATGTTCACCAATCTTTTCGCGCAAATAGAGCAAATAGTCCCGCGTATAGCGCCGAACCTGCGCCATATTAGTCGGTGTGCCATGGCCGGGGATTACATAGGTGGCGTTGAGGGCTTCAAACCCGTTTTCCCAAGTCTCGATCCAATCGTAAACAATCGTGTCTTCGAAGATTGGAAGCATGCGCTGGTGGAAGGCCATGTCACCCGCGATGACAAGGCCTTGCTCCGGAAGCCATACTTGGGTGTCACCGGGTCCGTGCGCAGGCCCCAGATGCAAAACTTCCATGGTGAATTCGCCCATCTCGATGACGCGGCGGTCTTCAAACGTCTCGGTTGGAAGGGCAACAAACGTACCTTCGGCTTTTTCGCGGTTGTATCGCTCCATGTCTTTCAGAACAAATTTTCCACGTTCTTCGAACTCATGGGCGGCGTCCACGTGGGCCAGGATCGGAACCCCCAGCTCAGCCCAATATGAATTGCCAAGCATCGCATGGCCTTGACCGTTTTCGTTAATGACCAGTTTCACAGGTTCGTCTGTGATAAGTTTGATCTCATCATGCAACGCTTTGGCCAGTATGTAGGCCGCTCCACCGTTTACGACGACCACACCATCGCCGGTGACTATGAAGCTTAGATTGTTGTTGTGACCCGAATTCTCGTAGGTGGGGGGAGCTGTGGCGCCAATTGCCGACCAGACGTGCGGGATGACCTCAATGGGTTTGGAATAGAGCGCAGATCCCAAGTATTGATCTGGAATATTCTCATCTGCGAGAGCAGGCGACACTGCAAGAATAAGGGAGGTTAGCCAGCGAAACATCCTCAAGCCCCCACAAAACGATAGCCATCACCATCGCGCTCGACCCGCCCCAATCCACCATTCGGAAGATGGAAACCTATGATCGCCATCTTCTCGAATGTCAGTCGGTCAAAGAGCATGTTCCGCGTTTCAACCGCCATCGCGGCGTCCTGGTCCGATCCGCTTTCCCAGCCTGGTTTGCGAAAAGCCACGTGATGGTTACCAATTGCGTCTCCAACGATCAAAGCAGCTTGCGTGCCCTGACGCACTTCGAATGCCATATGTCCCGGCGTGTGGCCGGGCGATAGTACGGCAGCTATGCCGGGCAGAATTTCTTCACCGTCGTCGAAAAACTTGACTGAATCCTCGATCGCTTGCATCCGGCGTTTAGCACCAACGGCGAAAGCTGCCCGTGCTTCGCCTATCGAGTTTACGGTTTCGGGATTCCACCAATAGTCCCACTCTGCGCGGCCCATCAGGTATGTGGCATTGTAAAATAGAGGGTCGTCGAACTCGTCAAGAAGCCCCCAAATGTGGTCAGGATGTGCGTGTGTGAATACAACATGCGTGACATCTTCCGGAGCGATACCAAGCGTGGAGAGGCTCCTCACAAGTGCTCCAGCACTTGGCATGAAATCCGGACCTGATCCGACATCAAACAGAACTGTGTTTACCCCATCGCGGTATAGCGCGAGATTGCATTCTGGAGTCAGGCGTTCAGGCGACAGGTTAAATTCTGTCAGAATCGGAGCCAGTTTGTCTTTTGGCATCTGTCCGAAAACAAACTCACCCGGAAGAACCAGGCTGCCATCGGTAACAGTCGTAAGGGTCGCGGAACCCAAACTTAGCTCTGCCTTTGCCAAGTTTGGAAGTGAGGACATCAAGGGCGTGGATGCAACACCTTGCACAAAGGTTCTTCGCGTTAGGTCCATGACGAGCTCTCCCATTAAATTATTAGATATGAATATGATTGTTTTTTATTGAGAACTCAAGGATTACGTTAGCGGCGGACGGTCTTTGGATCGACACCGACAAGTCGACAGGCCCGGCGCTGCGAGATATCGTGATCCCGCATCGCCCTCAGCGCTGCCTCTCGCCGCTCGTTCGGCGTCGTCAGTTCTTTCCCAGCAAGTCCTTCAGCACGACATTGTCCAGCATCGTATCGGCCAGCAGGCGCTTGAGCCTGGCATTCTCGTCTTCCATCGCCCTCAGCTTGGCGACGTCGGACACCTCCATGCCGCCATACTTCGATTTGTATTTGTAGAACGTGCCCTGGCTTAGACCGTGCTTGCGGCACACCTCCGCCGTCGGCATTCCAGCTTCCTGTTCCTTGATCATCCCGATGATCTGCGCCTCGGTGAAACGGCTCTTTCGCATTTGTTTGCTCCTTCAGAAGGTTGAGCAAACTCTACATCAGAACGAGGGATGTTTCGGGGGGCAGGTCACAGACACCGCATACGGATTACAACATCAGGAGGCGAAAAAAGGCACGTAAAGGCAGCGACCACTTCACGAACAGGCTGACTTACCTACTTCAAGGCTTTTAAGGTAAGATCTGCCCCGTAAAACTCCGTTCACCACTATCCGTACCCCCGCAGGTGGCAAATGGCGCTATCTTCAGAGCGCCAATAAAAAGTTTCGACGTAAACGACCACCCCAGAGAGAACGGGCATAGTCTTCGAGATGGATATCATTGGGCTGCCATGGGCCGCCGCGCCAGCTGGCATCGGGTCCATAATTCTTCTAGCGCACTCAGTAACTTCTCTACATCTTCTTCCGAGTGAACTGGTGACGGTGTTATACGCAATCGCTCCATGCCCTTCGGGACAGTTGGATAGTTGATGGGCTGGATGTAGATATTATACTCGTTAAGCAGCGTGTCAGAAATAAACTTGCACTTGAACGGATCACCGACCATCACGGGGATAATATGGCTCGGATTCTCTATATGAGGGAGTCCCAGAATATCAAGGCGTGCGCGCACTTCAGCCACCCTCTTCTGTTGCTGGGTCCGCTCTGTCGAGCTTTCCTTGAGGTGCCTGATAGACGCTGTGGCACCTGCTGCCACGGACGGCGGTAACGCTGTTGTAAAGATAAAGCCGCTAGCGAAGGATCTTACAAAGTCACAAAGTTCCGCCGAAGCGGCAATATAGCCGCCCACAACGCCAAAGGCTTTACCAAGAGTGCCTTCGATTACCGTTAAGCGATCCATCACACCTTCCCGTTCCGCGATGCCACCACCACGTGGACCGTACAGACCAACGGCGTGGACTTCATCCAGATAGGTCATTGCTCCATATCGGTCTGCCAAATCGCAAATCGCCTCCACAGGAGCGACGTCGCCGTCCATCGAGTAAACGCTTTCAAATGCGATCAACTTTGGCTGGGCCACAGGAAGGCTCGCAAGCTTCCTTTCAAGATCCTCAAGGTCGTTATGTTTCCAGATTATCTTGCGGGCGCGTGAATGGCGTATTCCCTCAATCATCGACGCATGGTTGAGAGCGTCGGAAAAGATCACACAATTAGGTATTCTTGCCGCCAAAGTTCCCAATGCAGCCCAGTTTGACACGTAACCTGACGTGAACAGCAAAGCGGCTTCCTTGGCATGAAGATCCGCCAATTCGGCTTCTAGCAGAATATGGTCATGCGTCGTGCCTGAAATGTTGCGCGTACCGCCCGCCCCTGCACCAGTTCTGTCCAGTGCCTCGTGCATCGCAGCCAAGACCTTTGGATGCTGCCCCATCCCTAGATAGTCGTTCGAGCACCAGATCGTAACGTCGCCCGGTCCATTGTGACAAACTGCAGCCGGAAAGGCGCCACGATGACGCTCTAACTCAGCAAACTCCCGATAAGTCCCCTCGTCCTTAAGTGCCGAAAGTTCGCTTGCAAAAAACGCGTCGTAGTCCATCAAAATTCACTCGCCTCTTTCGCAATCTCCCGCAACAGCGTCTCGATTTTTTGCATCGGTCCATCCGGGTATTTCTTGTGACCGATCATGACCTCTCCATCTTTGTCCGTCACAAATATTCCGTATGGACAATGCTGGATGTTACCGGGGTCCGCTTCCATGACTTCACGAGAAAAAACTGCCGAGCAAAACAAGAAGATGTCGGCAGCATTAAAGATCTGCGCACCGCTTCCAACGTCTGATCCGGTTCGGTTCAGCATATCGCCCACGTGGCTGACATAGTCGATAACAAGCCCCTTATTCAGGATCGCGCTTTCCAATGACAATTTGGCGTCATCAAAACTACCGTTGTAAGGAAAAAGAACGGGCTCTTCCGCATGCACTTGCGCAGCGCCCACTAATAGCAGAACCATAAGTATTCGCATATTCTCCTCCTCAAACCATAAGACTAAGGCCGAATAACAGTCCAACCATTCTCATTGAGTGTCATGAGGTCTACGACACCGGCTGGAACATGTTCTGCAATTTCAAAGATTGGCGGAGCTACACCTTCTTTTTTTGTCATTCCGGCAATCGTATTTCCACAGGCGGCGAATGTAATGTTCGGCATAGAGGCGCCAAATGACTCCAACCTGTCCAAGACCGGAGACGTATCTTCGCGCAGCATATGCAAGCCAGCATTAAAGGCTACAATTCGGATATCGACGGTTTTTCCCATGCTTTCATAATGTCGCGTCACATTCGCGGCGACGTTCAGAACTGTATTCATTTTTTGTGGATCATTATCGCTTATTTGCAGCGCGAGCTTGTGGTCAGCTAAACTTTCCTCTGCCAATGCTACACTAGACCACATCAGCGTGGTGACGAGTGTCATGATTGTTACAAGCCGTTTCATATTCACCTCCCAGGTTGTTGTTCCGCTTACCGATTAATCCGGTATTCAGCACGCATGTGCCGTATTGTCCGGCAATTATGTTCGATCACCTCCGTTCAATAGAAAATCCTCCCCCTTCATCCTATTCCTTCGAAGCCTTCAGGTATTCGATGATGGCCGTCAGATCAGATTCTTTCTTAAGACCAGAGAACGCCATCTTGGTTCCCTTCATATAGCTTCTTGGCTTGGCCAAAAACGCGGCCAGGGATGCTTCGTCCCAAACTCGACCGTCCTCCATCGCCGCCATGAGAGCCTTTGAGTATTTGAAACCTTCGACCGAGCCCATTGTACGGCCAATCAAGTCATTCAACTGCGGACCGGATCTATTTTTTGCGTTATCGCCAACCTGATGACAGGCCGCGCATTTCTTGAAAACTTTCTCACCAGCAGCGATCAAGGCTGCATTGTCGTGATTGTCCTCGGTTGCTTCCAAATCAGGTTCTGCAGTCTCGTCATCTTTAGGCTTCGTAGAAGCAACTGGGATGAATGACGGTCCATCTGCTGTAAAACTGGGAAGGTCTTCGACTGAGGCGGGGTTCATTACAGAATTGGACCCGCCCTCCGGAGGTGTTTCGACAAGAAAAACGGACCGCATACTGATATCAACCTTATCTTTGCAATTTTCCATGCAAGGTTCGGTCCGCCATTCCGAATATTCTTTTTCGGGGCGATCATCGATTACGAACCCATCTTTGTTGTGCATGTCAAAATCACCCAGATTCTCGTGGCTGAGTTCAAATTCGTCATCTACCAGATCGTTCGAATACAGAATGTATGCAACTATGGCATAGGTTTCGTCCGCAGTCAGAGTACCCGCTGCGCCGAAGGGCATTGATCGATAGATGTAATCATATGCGGTGGACAGGTACGGCCAATAAGACCCGACCGTCTTAACCGGATCTTTCTCGGCAAGCGTATTAAAACCGCCAGCCAGGACCGGCCAATTGTCGACCCCCTCAGCAAAATCCCCGTGGCAAGAGGCGCATTTCTGCGCGAATACCTCTTCTCCGTCATAAGCGTTACCCGACCCTTCCGGGAGTCCACGCCCGTCAGGCAACACATCGACGTCCCATGCGGCGACTTCTTCAGTAAGCGCAGTTCTGCCAATACCGTAGATGCCGTCGAAACTCGGCGCCGGTGCTGTTAAATTGGCTTCAATAGCACCACGCTCATCCACCGCAGTTTGCAATTGAGTAATCTTAAGCTCCAGTTCGGCCGCACGCGCACGTTCTGCGTCAGCTTTGTCACGAGCAGTCGCTTTTTGAGCTTCGACCTGACTTATACGCGTTTCGAGAGACGCAATCTTCTCCTCGCCATAGTTTTGATTTGCCAAAACGAATGCAACCGACAGAGTTAGCGCTGCGCCACCGAGGGCCGGAAGAAAAATTTGACTAAGAGACTTCGACATTCTCGGCGACCCCTTCTGCATTCACATACCAAGTCTGGATACAATTGTTGTGGTAAACGGCGTTTTCACCGCGCATATCGCGCAGTTGTTCTTTAGTAGGCTGCACGTAGCCGGTCTCGTCGATGGCTCGCGCTTGGAGCAGCATCGGTTTTCCATCCCACTGTGTGTCGAGGTAGAACCGGGTTAACGCTTTCGTATCACCCTGTTTGCCAAGGCGTGCCGTCTCCCAAGTGATACCCCCATTCTTGGAGACATCGACACGCGTGATCTGACCGTGCCCTGACCATGCAAGACCGGAAATCACCATCGGTCCAGCTCCATGTTTGATCGGCATTTGAGGGCTGGGCGAGGTTATGACGGACTTCGCGTCCATCACCCATGTCCATTTTCGCGCCGTACCGTCCTCATACAGATCGGTGTACTTCGAGGTTTCCTCCCGACTCTCAACGGCCATGTCGGTCACTTCAATGCGCCGCAGCCATTTGACCCACATATTGCCTTCCCAACCCGGAACAACCAGACGTACAGGATACCCGTGCTCCATCCGAAGCGCTTCCCCGTTGGCTTTGAAGGCGACCAAAACGTCATCAAGCGCCTTTTCCATAGGGATCGAACGCCCGTTCGAAGAGGCGTCAGCACCCTCAACATAGACCCACTTATCCGAAGAAATATCAGCACCGGCTTCTTTCAGAAGCGCCCGCAACGGGATCCCGGTGTATTCCATATTGTGGATCATACCGTGTGTGAACTGCACACCATTCAGTTGCGCACCAGCCCATTCCATACCAGTATTGGCCGCACATTCGCAGAAGTAGACATGGTTTTCCCGAGGGAAACGCTCCAGATCGTCATACGTGAAAACCAGCGGGCGATCGACAAGCCCGTTGATCATCAGTCGGTAGTCTTCCTTGCGCAGCTCGATCGCACCGGAATGGTGGCGCTCGAACGCGCAGCCCTGCGGTGTGATCGTACCATCCAGCGCATGGATCGGCGTGAAATTGATCGAACTGATCGGCGACGCTGTCAGCCATTCCACATTGCGACGCACGACGTGGCTTTCAAAGCTGATTGGCATTCCGTAGGGAGTCTCATCTACACCTTCACCAGTGTAAGACGCCCAGTCTTGAAGCTCCGTTATCAGCGGGTCAGGGGTTTCCGCGGCAGCAGCCCCCGCAACTGACCCCGCAGCAATGGCTGCGCCGCCTCTCAGGAACGCCCGACGGGACGGTTTAAACATCTCATCCATATCTAGAGGTCTCCAACACCTGCTACACGCCGACAACGTCGACGCTGTTATTCTCCGGGATCGTGACTGTGCCCAACTTGCGGATATGGCTTTCAACCACATCCCAAATTTTAGGACCCTCTGTCCCCTCATTCACACTAGCCCAACCGGCTACGATGTAGTTGCGGGCCGGATCAATCGGCTCGCCTGTTTTCAAAAGAGTCATGTTCGAAATCCGTTGGCCTTGCGGCTTGGAAATGTCGATGCGATAACCAAGACCGCCTGTCCGCACCATGTCCCCACCCTGCTGATAGTAAGGATCGGGGTTGAAGATGTTGTCAGCCACGTCTTCAAGTACAACTTTCAGGAATTCCCCTGTGAATTCGGTCCGGTAAGCTTCGCCATAACTCATCGAAGTTACGCCAAAGATATCTTCACGGGTAATGTCCTGCCCCGGTATCAACGATGGTCCCCAGCGCACACCGGGACTCAGTGCAATTTCGGCATCCCGCTCGCTGATAAGCGCGTCACAAATCAGATCATCCCACGATCCGTTGAAATTACCGCGACGATAGAGCAAGCTGTCGGTCTGCCCGATCACCTCCGTCATTTCTGCTTCATACGGCGCCCGTTCCGCCTCGATGGCAGCAGCGACCTCGGTATCTGCAGCAAGGACATCCGAGAAAATTGGAATCAGTTTTGTGCGGTAGCCCATCATCCGGCCATCACGGATGTCGAGATCTACGCGGCTTACGAATTTGCCGTTCGAGCCGGATGCGATAATGATGGTATCGCCCACATTAACCGGTTCGGGCAATGCATCATGGGTATGGCCTGACAGGATCACGTCGATACCAGGCACGATGCCTGCCATTTTCTTATCAACATCAAAGCCGTTGTGGCTTAACACCACCACGCATTCCGCGCCTGCGGCCCGAACTTCCTCGACGATTGTGGCCATGTTTTCATCACGAATGCCGAACGAGAATTCCGGGAACATCCACCGCGGGTTAGCAATGGGCATATAAGGGAAGGCCTGCCCGATGACAGCGATCTTGGTGCCACCACGCTCAAACATCTTATAGGGGGGGAACAACTCCGCTGGCTCGTCCCATTCAGCATCAAAGATGTTCTGCCCAAGGGCCGCGAATGGCAATTGTTCAACCAGTTCCTGAACCCTTTCGCTTCCCAAGGTGAATTCCCAATGGAAGGTCATTGCATCCGGCTCAAGCAAATTCATCACATTGAACATGTCTTGAGCTTGGGTCTTCCAAGTTGTGTAGGAGCCGTGCCACGTGTCGCCGCCATCAAGCAGGATGGCATCGGGGCGATCTGCGCGAATGGCCTTGATCACAGTTGCCACACGATCCAACCCACCCATCCTGCCGTAACCCTGCGCCAGAGAGGAAAAGTCACCTGAACTCAGGGCATAATGGCTCGGGCTGCCATCGGAAATGCCGTAGAGCTTCCGAAAGTCCGCTCCTGTCACGTGGGGCACAACTCCCCTGTTCTGCCCCACGCCAATATTAAAGGAAGGCTCGCGAAAATAGATTGGCTTCAGTTGACCATGGATATCAGTGATATGGATCAAAGACACGTTGCCATATGTTTCAAACTCTAGGAGCTGTTCTTGGGTCAGAGCTTGCTGAGCCGCGATGCGTGCCCAATTGCCAAAGCCTGACGCACCATAGATGGCAGATGCCGCCATACCTACCTGCAGAAAATCGCGACGCGAGATCATATTACTTCAGTTCCTTTATACATATGCGCATAATTGAATGTTATGCAAAGAAGAAAAGCCTCGCACTGCTGCGCGAGGCTTCCCCGGCTTGGTTAGTTACGCACAGATGGTGTTTCGACGGTCAGGCCGTTGCCGCGAGACGCAAGATACAATTCAAGAGCTTTGAACTCTTCGCCGCCCTCTTTGAAAGGCGTGGCTCGAATATTCTTCATGCAGCCCTTGAAACGGCTATGAGACGAGTTCAACTTTGCGTTTTTCAGACGATATGCCGGAAAACCGTTGATCTGGCCTTGGCTGAGATGGTCTGCACGTATCATCACGCCGTAATTGTCCTCGTGGCAATTGGAGCAAGCCATATCTAGCTGACCGACACGGGTATAGTACAGTTGTTTGCCTTTTTCCCAGAATGCCGCAGCATCCCCATCGATCGCCACGTTAACCGGCATTCCGCGAGATTGCAGGCCGATCAACGCAGTCATAGCGGTCATCTGCCCACTCGACCACTTCCACGGTTCAGCCCCCATATGCTCGGTACGAGACCGGTTTATCAGATCCTCAAGCGTAACAAGCTCGCCATTTTCGACGCGCGGAAGTTCTGTTCTAAGCCCCGCGAAATCTTCGACGTTCTCATGGCACGAAGAACAGGATTTTCCTTCCGTACCTTCCACTTTATCCCAAAGATCAATTGCTTGATCGACAAAAATCATAGCCGGATTGTCAAAGTCATCCATCTGCAATGATTGGGTTTCTTGCGATCGAAACCGCCAGCCTGAATAAATTGTGTCGACGTTCTCCATATGCGAAGGTGCCGCGGTTTCGGTCACCATTGCTTCGCCATCGATACTGAGCGAGTTACTGTCTTGAGCAAACGCGGTAGCGCCAGCCAAACCAAGTGCAGCTACCGCCATCCATGGTGTCAATTTCATTCTCGACCCTCCCTTGGCGAGACCTGCGGCTTCTTACGAAACCGCGATCTTTTTGGTTTCTTCGTAAACGTCTCCATCATCGTCATACCAAGTGAACTTGAATTCACCGGTCTCCGGCACAATCGCCTCAAACTCAAAGAAAGGGTTTGTAGAGATCGCGGGCTCAAGCTTCACGTCGATGACGTTCTGACCATTGAAGTCAGCAGTGAACCGGTTGATGATCGAGCGCGGAATTACGTTTCCGTCGCCATCCTTCCGCTGACCACTTTCCATTTTGTGGCTGATCAGAGTTTTGATTGTTATGGTCTCGCCAGCTGCTGCTGTCTTTGGGACCTTGACCCGGGGTTTTACACCAGATGCCATATTGTCTCTCCTTTATCCCTGCTTCAGCCGCCACAGCCGCCGATTGTTACTTTCACTTCAGCTTTTGCCATCTGGAAGGAGCCGTCTTTCATCTTCGCAACAGCGACAACATTTTGAGTTGAGGCGAGACGGATCCGTGTCGAGGCACTCTGAGACGCGCTGAGTGGACCGAAATTGAATGTGGCCACGTTCGGCACGGGATTTCCGTCCGCGAACAATGTAATTTGCGTGGCGCCAGGTGCGTCCACGCCGATCGGAACGGTGTTACCGTTTTCCGCAATTTCAGGAGCAGTGAGTGTGATTACGCCACCGCCCAGTTCTGCACCTCCGGTCAAGGCCGCGATTGCATCATCGGTCAACGAAGCAAAAGCAGGCAAACCAGTTAGGCTTGTCACGAATGCACCGGCGCCGATTGAGAGAATTTTTCTCCGTGTCAATTCCATGTTTGAACTCCGTGTTTGGAAGGTCATTCTTCTTTCAGTGTCATCAAGTAGGCGATTACATCTTCGACCTGCTGTGCGGTCAGGATGCTTTTGCCAGCAAATTTTTCGAGTGGACGCTCATAGCCGCTTTCGACGTAAAACGCAGGCATGATGGTCCCTTCGAACATCATCTTCGAGTTTGTAACAATCCCGCGCAGCTCCGCCTCGGTCCAGCGGTCTGCGGCACCGTCCATTGGCGGCCCCACTTCACCGTGGAAGCTTTCTTCGGACAGATCAGAGTTCGCATGGCAAGCAAGGCAATTCCCCTGCTTTCTGTTCGCGAACACCTTGCGCCCGGCTGCGGCGTCGCCTGCGATGCCAGTCAAGGAAGCCTCAACCGCCCCGTCCGCAAAAGCAACATTCGTAGGCTTGATTTCTTCTGCAAACGCAGTCGAAGCAAATAGCACCGACGCCAATGCAACTCCCAATGTACGTCTCATGCGTCCTCCCTAGGTCGATTCCGTAGCTTTGGTTTCCTCCACACTACGGCACACAGTCGAAACTACGCAACAACAAATTCAACTAAATGAATTTTATTATTCGTTCGCAGGATGGCGGCATTGGATAATTTTGTTCCACCCAGTAGAAACTAGCCCCCTTGGCTTTCAAGCTTTCGGGCATGGTACTTCTGAAAAGGTTCGTCACCTTCATAGCCCTTCCCAACCACCCAGGTCAGCATATTGAGAGTCGTCCAACGGCCGAATGCACCTGGCATAACGGCCACAGCAGCACGTGTCGCGATCTGGTCGTCACTCACATATTCGGGCAAAAAGTAAATGCTGGGAGTGAAGAGCGCATGCCAGCGTTTGACCATGTCTTTTTCGGGAAGAGCTGTTCCATCAAAATCAGTAACTTCCACATCTCCGAACATGTTAATCTGCACGACAAAGAAGTTTTCTTCGATATAACTTGCTATCTCCGGAACGACAAAGACTTTCTCGTGCATCTTTTTGCAGTATATGCACCCCCTCTGTTCTACGAGTATCATCAACCGCTTGCCTTCAGCGTTGGCTTCCTCAAGGTCCTCTCTCAAGTCTTTGAAAGTGTCGCGCATCCAAGGCGCTTTGTGCAGACCATCGTCACCGAGCTCTGCGGCCATGGATGTGGAAACAAAGACAACGGAAAACAAAATTATCAAAAGTCGTTTCATGTGAGGTCCTCCCTGACACTCAGCCAATGGTGCTGAACCATGGAACATTCTCCAGCATCCACTGCGCTATAACGTTGATTGAATTGGTGGCGATGAGTACGCCAAAGAGAATGAGCAAGGCGCCCATCAGTTTTTCGACAACCCCAAGGTGACGCCGAAACTTTGCTACCCAGGTCATGAAGGGCCCAATAAAAAGAGAAGCCAGAATGAACGGCAGAGTCATCCCGAGCCCGTATACAAAAAGCAGGACCCCTCCCTGACCCGCAGTTTCTTGCCCCGCTGCTGTAAACAATATTGCAGCAAGGACCGGACCAACACAGGGCGTCCACCCAAAGGCAAATGCAAGGCCGATTACGAATGCCCCTGCAAATCCGACATTTGACGTGTCCCCCGTATCGGCCCGCAATTGACGGTACAGGATTCCGATCCGGATCAATCCGAGAAAGTGCACCCCCATCGTAATGATGATCGCGGCTGCGACCCATCGCAAAACATCGAAGTACTCTCTCACAACGTTGCCAAAGGCTGTCGCGGTCGCTCCCAACCCAACGAACACCGTAATCACCCCCAAGGCAAAACAACATGCCGCAATAAAGGCGCGCACCCTCACGGCACGCGACACCTTGGCGTCTGCCGAAATCTGATTCATGCTAACGCCAGCGAGATAGCTTAGATAAAAGGGAACCATCGGCAAAATGCAGGGTGATAGAAAAGACAATAAACCTGCCACCAGAGCGCCAATAAGTGTGACATCAAACATGCTGGAAACATCCCTTGTCTTGAAATATTCACAAATAAGATTATGATTAAATGATTAGATGCGTCAATGGTAGGCAACCACACCAATGCTGAAATTGCTTTTTGTGACATTGTTGGGATTGCTGCCATTTGCAGCAGTTTCTGAACCCAGACTTCTTATGGCAGAGGAAGACGGGTGCGTTTGGTGTGCCAAGTGGCACGAGGAAATTGGTCCTATCTATCCAAAAACCGCTGAAGGACGTACAGCCCCGCTTGAAAGATTCGACCTTCACTCCGAATCACCCGACGTCGAATTTTCCAAGCGTGTCCATTTCACGCCTACTTTTATATTGGTAGAGGATGGAGGGGAGCTTGGACGGATTGAGGGTTATCCGGGAGAAGATTTCTTCTGGGGTTTGCTTGCAATGATGTTCGAGCGCGCCGGTATTTCCTTGGATCAAGCGAGCTAACTCGCTATGACTGTTCACATGATAGCTGAAGTTGACACTCAATCCCAGCCGGCATCCCGCTTGCCGGTATTCGACAAAGACATTTGCGCCGAGGACATGGAACGGATGATGGAGAATGCGATGCGCGCCTCCAACTTCCTGAAAGCCATCAGCCATGAGGGTCGGTTAATGATACTATGTCACCTTGCATCAGGCGAAAAATCGGTCACGGAGCTTGAAGAATTGCTCTCGGCCCGTCAGGCCGCCGTCTCGCAACAGCTGTCGCGCTTGCGCCTTGAAGGGCTTGTAACCCCCAGGCGGGAGGGAAAGGCAATTTACTACAGCTTGACAGATGATCGCCCAAAGCAAATCATGGAAGTCGTCTACGACCTGTTCTGCAGGAAAGACTGACCGAACGTCACACCAGCGTTTGGTTTGGGAGGAAACAAATGCTGGAGTTGCTCGGAGAAGCGAATTCAACCGCGCTTATCGGACTTGTTGGTGGCATCGCCCTTGGCCTTGCCGCGCGTTTTGGGCGTTTCTGCACGCTCGGAGCCATTGAAGATGCATTATATGGCGCGGATGACAGGCGCCTGCGGATGTGGGCGATCGCCATCTCGATTGCGATCATCGTAACTCATATCGCTATAGGCACAGGCTACTTTGACTCCGCTGAAAGCACATATCTGGACAGAGTGTGGAACCCGATCGGTACGATTATCGGCGGATTGATGTTTGGCTACGGCATGGCGCTGAGCGGGAACTGCGGGTACGGAGCACTGGCTCGGCTGGGCGGCGGCGATTTGCGATCATTCGTGATTGTCTTGGTCATGGGACTTTCCGCCTACTTCGTAATGTCCGGCCCGCTTGCCCACACACGGGTTTGGCTGTTTCCGGTTGAGAGTCATGCGTCTTCTCCGCAAGGGTTTACACAAATGCTCTCAGCCTATGGCGTCTCTCCTCTTGTCACCGGGCTGGCTGTTGGTGGCGCATTATTAATATACGCATTATCCAAAGCAGATATGCGGTCATCCTATGGCCACATCTTTTGGGGATGTGTAGTGGGTGTGTCTGTCGCTTCGGGCTGGGTCGGAACGTACTGGGTGGCACATACAGGATTCGAGTCCGAACCCATCGAAACCCATACATTTGCGGCGCCAATAGGCGACACTATTTTCTATACCATGACGGCATCAGGAAACGCACTGTCCTTCAGCGTTGGTTCGGTAATCGGCGTTGTTGTGGGCGCAGCACTTGGATCATACTCAAAAGGTCATTTCCGTTGGGAAGCCTGCGAAGACCCAAGAGAGCTCCGCCGCCAGATTTTGGGCGCTGCTATTATGGGGCCCGGCGCAATCCTTGCAGTTGGCTGCAGCATTGGCCAAGGCATTTCTGCTTTTTCTGTTTTGGCATTCAGTGCCCCGGTCGCTTTCGTCGCGATATTTATTGGCGCGGCATTCGGCCTAAGGCAATTGATCACTGGGTTCGCTGCTGCCGAATGAAATTCTATTCGCGACTGCATCAAGCATACCAAACTGAAATTAGTCCTAAGATGCTAAGAACAAGCGCGATAATCATTGCCGCGGCGGGCCGGTAAGAGGTCTTGCCAACCCTGCCATCGACTTGACGTTGGTCTGGCTGGCTCGATGAACTCCCCTCTAGAAATTTCCTAGTTTACTTGAACCAGCTGCAAAAGCATTGCCACCGATTACTCGCAAAGTATTGAGTTGGATGGGACGACAGCTGATCAACTATTCATGGCGTGTGTGAAAACAACCCAACATTCCTTGTTTATGTACCCAATAACCCTCTACATTTGGATTGAGAGTTCGGACCCTAAAAACAGATCGTTGCGCTTGTTATCAGCGCGACCATTTTGTCTGTGCAGCAACCCTAAAGACAAAGCACGACCGAGGCCGTCCGAGAAACGATGTGTATGGATCACCGGCTGCAATGCGAAAACAATTCTTCAGCCGCGAAAAGTAAGATAAAATTGTAGATTCATTTTGTATCTGACGCATTCCGATCAAGTAATATTGTAGATTAAGAACTTGACGATATGACCGCCGGAGGCGCAGGTCTGCACCAAAAGCGAAAACCGGAAGGGAAAAAGCGGCGGGACCACTAGACCGCAGGGCGGCACAACC
>JAAEZD010000093.1:0-2276 GCA_018223035.1 Paracoccaceae bacterium | reverse complement strand
TCTGCTGGATGTCTCCCGCTCGACCGAAGCGGCGATTCCCGGACATGGGCATGGGGGACGGTCCGTGATTGACGTCGAACGCGAAGCACTGGCTGCATTTGCTTGGGGGATCGAGGCCTGTGGGGATGATTGTGAGATCAACGCCTTTTCCTCGCTCAAACGGCATCGGGTCTACATGCAGTCGATCAAGCGGCTGGACGAAAAGATGTCCGCCGATGTTGAAGCCCAGATTGGTTCGTTGAAGCCAGGCTTTTATCCCCGTCTCGGGGCCGCAATCCGCCATAGCTCGGCCGAATTGTCGCGACAGGCGCGCCGCCGTCGGCTGCTGCTTATTATCACGGATGGCAAGCCCAATGACCTCGACCACTATGAGGGGCGGCACGGGATCGAAGATAGCCGTATGGCCGTTCAAGAGGCCCGCCGCGCAGGCCACGCCGTTTTTGGCATCACCGTGGATCGCAACGGCAAGGCATGGTTCCCGCGGATATTTGGGCGGGGCGGTTTCGCGCTTGTTCCCGACCCTGACAAGCTTGTCGAGGCCTTGCCGAAAATCTACAGCGAAATCGTGGGGCGCGGGTGAGCGAAATGTCCACAAGTGACGCAGAAAGCGGTCTCGGGGCTCTTCCGGGCGACCTGATGATGTGGGTTCTCATCATCTCGGAACTCTTGGTGTTTGGGGGCGGTCTGCTGGCCTTTCTTGGGGTGCGGTTGACCGATCCGGCCGGGTTCATGGAGGCGCAATCCCACCTGCATCGCACTGGGGCGGGCCTGAACACGGTCGTTCTCGTGACTTCGGGGTGGCTTGCGGCGCTCGCCGTGCGGACCGCTGAGGCGGGGAATGTGCTGCGCACACGGCTCTATCTTGCGGCGGCCTCTCTTCTGGGGGCGGTGTTCCTATGGATCAAGGGCATGGAATACGCGGCCAAGGGCGCAGCGGGGATCACCTTTGAAACCCATCCGTTCTTTATGTTTTACTATCTTCTGACCGGATTTCATGCCGTCCACGTCGTGGCGGGGATACTGATCCTCGGTCTTGTCGGCTGGAAGGCGACGCCTCGCAATGTCGAGACGGGTACCGCGTTCTGGCACATGGTGGACCTTGTCTGGGTTCTCCTGTTTCCGATCATTTATCTATTGGGATAGAACGATGAGTGCGACAGCAGCCTGGGGTCTTTTGATTGCGTTCTCGGCGCTTTCGACCTTGATTGCCTGGAGTGGTGCAACGGGTGCCTGGACCGTGCTGGCGATTCTCGTTCTGGCTTGGGTCAAGGCGCAGACGATCCTGAGGGTGTATCTTGGCCTGTCGCAAGCGCCGAGCTGGAGCCGTGGCTTTGCGCTGGTACTTGGTCTATTCATGATGCTCGCGATGGGATTGGCCGTCTCTGGCGGTTGAGGAGCGACTGATATGGGCTGGATCGAGTTCGGGATTGCCATGGCGATCTTCATGGGGTCGCATCGTATCCCGGCGCTTTTTGGTACGAAATCCCGACTTGTCGCGGCTCTTGGCGAACGGGGTTACACCGCCTTGTTCAGCCTGTTTTCCACCGTTCTCCTATTCTGGGTGATCTGGGCCGCCGGGCGGGCACCCGTCGTGGCGCTCTGGGATCAGACAAGCGCGGCGCGCTGGGCGGTCAACATCGTCATGCCGCTCTCGATCCTTCTCGTGGTGTTTGGAACCGCCGCGCCAAACCCGTTTGCGTTCGAGGGGCGCAAGACCGGGTTTGATCCGGACAAACCGGGGATTGCTGGCGTGACGCGCCAACCGCTGCTCTGGGCGCTGTTGCTTTGGTCGGGGGCGCATATCTGGGCCAATGGGGAATTGGCGCATGTGCTGTTGTTCGGAGTATTCGCGGTTTTCTCTGCCGTCGGTATGCGGATTGTCGAGAAACGCCGCCGCCGCGATATGGGCGAAGAGGCCTGGAGGCGCCTCACGCAGAACACCGGGCTGGTGCCCTTCGCGGCGCTTTTGCGGGGACGTTGGCGGCCGCGGGGTTTGCCCTCCATGATGCGGCTTGCACTGGTGGTTCTGAGCTGGGTCGCAATCTGGCACCTGCACGCGCCGGTTATCGGGGTTTATCCCGCGCCTTGATCCCGAAAGGCGTTGGCGAAGGGGTCGGGCAGGTTGAATTCGGAGAGCACACGCGCCCGGCCTTCGACCGACATTTTCCGCGCTGTACGCTGAACGATCTTTTCAAGCGCTTCTGGCGTCTGGGTGCCTGCGAAAGGGCTGAAATACCACTTGAGGAACACGAAACAGATCACGTCCTCCAGAGCCT
>JAAEZD010000044.1:0-19709 GCA_018223035.1 Paracoccaceae bacterium | reverse complement strand
CAGAGGCCGACGATGCACTAACAATCAAACCGGACCACCCGATGGGGGCATGCCACGCCGTCGCGGCAAAAGATGCGCTGCAAGCCGTTCAAGTGAAGGAAACCGCGGGGCGTGTCACAATAAATTCGGACGATATCGTTGCCAGCATTGATAGCTTCGTGGAGTTGAAGGAAAGCAATCCAAACCTGAAAGTCACATTGCGTCACCTTACGACCTCAACAATTGGAAAAGAAAAGAAACTTGAGGATCGAGTAGGCGATGTGCCTACTCTGGACGCTTGGCGGAACTTGGCAAGATCGGGAGATTTGACCGAGCTTCGCAGCGTGCTCAAAAAATCCAAGCTATCTAGGAAGACAAAGGACTATATTGAAAATCTTGACGACGATGACCTTCGAGAAAATTTCCTGAGGAGAATTCACTTTGATTGCGGAGCTACTGACTCTCGTTTTCTGGCGCGGCAAATAAATTCGAGAGTTTCGAAGCTTCTGTTGGATAGAGGTGGGGTACATTCACAAGCCCAAGCATGCACAGCCAGCATACTGTTAACTGTTCTGAAGCTTTCTACAAATCCCAATCGGGATGAGCGCTTCGTCGACCGAAACGGACTAGAGCAACTCTTAGAGTCGGCCACTCAAGTGACCCTCAATAGGGCCCAATTTGAGGTGCAGAACCAACTTTTGAGCAGAGCCCTGTCTGCTTCCGTTAAAGTAGATGCCAATCTCACAAGCGCACAACTTATCCGACCTAGCCCAGTGTCGGAAACCCCTCTACCGAAGGCTCTTGCAAATAGAGCCGAGACCCTTGGAAAGCTTCAAGAAACTCTAGAAGCTTTTGGAGTTTGCTGGATTTCCGGCGCTGCCGGTATGGGCAAAACGGTCGCATCCCGCATCCTTGCACACAGCAATAGAGGCGACTGGGCAAGCATTAATTTGAGAGGCAAGTCTCGTGAACAAGTTGCACAGATCTTGTTTCAGATAGCAGACTCTTTGGTGGACTTTGACCTTAAGGGCTTGATCGTTGATGATTTCGCTTGGGTTGCGGACCCAGATGTGCTCGACGGCCTGTGCTATCTAATTTTCGCTTCGCGGCGCTCAGATGCACTTCTAGTTGTGAACTCATCAGATTCGCCAAATAACGAACTCTTATTCCGCAACGACTTACCAGTTGGCATTGCGCATACCTTGGGCGAATTCTCAGAAGAAGACATTCAAGAGGTCCTTGCTAAGTGCGGAGTGACGGACCTCAATTGGGCAAAGTATACCCACTTGTTGTCTGGCGGAGGGCATCCTCAACTTGCGACGGCCTTTATACAGAGCATGACTGCCTCGGGCTGGGACCCTTCAGAGTTTCAAACTCTGGATGCCTTGCTTCAAGGTTCACCAGCTATTGAGGATGTCAGAAAGCGAACTCGCGAACGGTTGCTGAATGATCTACCTCAGCCGAGCCGTCAGCTGCTTGAGCGCATTTCTCTTAAAGCAGGTGGCTTCTCCAGAGAGCTAGCCGTCGATCTTGGAAAAGTAGAGCCTGAGATCTCTGATGCGGGTATTGTCCTAGAGACGCTGATCGGCTCGTGGGTGGATCAGCAAGAAGGCAATCGGTTCAGTCTTTCGCCATTGCTATCAGGTTTTGCAGCCAAAACACTAAGCGCCAACGACAAGAAGCGACTTCAAAGCGCAATCGCCGAGTCATTGACGAAAAGCCGGTCGCTGGATGTAATCGACATGAACTCGGCTCTCTTAGCTGCTTGGGCGAGCGAAAATGAAGGTGCCTTACTGAGGCTTTGCTTGGCCGTGATTGGTTCTGATCTTTCGGAACTAGAGATGCTCGCACCTCACCTTTCAGTGTTCACACTTTTTAGAACCGACAAAACTGCATACCCAGCTAACGCGGCACTTAGCCATATGTTCAGAGGTGCCCAAGTTCTCCTAGTCAACCAAGTCAGTGACTCGCCCAATAAGATTCAGGATGCGTTGCGCGGTTTCGCCGAGGAAGCCTCGAACGTTGAACACGTCGAAATGCGTGCTTCGATGAACTTGCTCATATACTCAAAGCTGCTTCTTCAGACATCAAGAGCTGGATTGGGAGCAAACTTCACAGACGTTGTCCGCGAACTGGATCAGTTGCTTGGAGGCGAGACGCTTCCACCCGATATTCTCGAAGGGACACGCAAGATCGAGGAGGAAGGTGTCACAGCAATTGGCTTCATGTTCGTGAACCAAGCACGGCAACTTGGCAAAATCGAAGAATTGCAGGCTGTTTTCGATTTTCTTGACAACGCTTCACCCGAGTTTCGCGCAAGACTACTTGCGCCCTTCAGCCACGACGATTTTGACGTGAACATGTTTGTCTCAGGTGCCTGGCTGCGTGAGCACGAGCGCGGAACCATCGAGCCAGTGGCTCATAGTAGGACCTTTGCACGGTTGGAAGATCTGGCCACTAGGTGGGGCGAAACTGACCTTGCTGTTTGTTGCCGGAAGTATCAGGCCATCATTCTAGACGAGTACGGAAGCGACAAAGAGGGAGCGCTTTCGGTTCTCGACGATGGTCTTTCGAAATTTGGCCAGACGAACTCTGAACTTGTACGTGCAAAAGCAAAAGTTCTCTACCGTTCAGATGACCACAAGGGGAGCCTTGAACTTTCCAAGGAATTGATAGAGGGCAACGCACCTCTAAGCGAGGTCGAGAAGGCGTTTTTGGGACGGGACGCAGCGATCAGCGCCGAAAAGCAAGGCGATTTCAAGTTGGCCCGTCGCTATTACCTCTATGGTAGCGACGCTGCCGCGAAATCCAATGTGCCCGATATGGCTGCCATGAGGGTTGGGCTGTTGGCGGACGCCGCGCTCGCAAGTTGGCACGGTGGCGATAGGGTTACCTGCTTGCAGGACTTCGTTGCGGTTCTGGGTGAGCTAAACCAATTCAAGCCCGATGAAACATTGCGTACAGCGCATTGCCACGCAGTAGTTCGACACGTCCTACTCTGGCTCGATCAAGAAGCCACCGGTGAGAAGCGTCTTCTCGATGACGGCGAAGAGACCAAGATCTATCCCGGCTGCGTAAGTAATCCTGAACCTCATTCCGAGATTGGCGAGCGCTATATCACCCCCATTGATATGGCATGGTACATGCTGGCGACAGTCGAGAACCATTTGGTTCTTGATGCTGGAATTACTGAAAATTTGGATCGCTTCCTACCGAATGGTCCTGTTCTTGAGGGCCAGCTTTTGCTCGGTTCGGCCAAGATGCACAAAGCCTTCTCTCGGTCTGACGCAAAGCTTTTTGTAGCGGCATTGAGGGAAACAATCGCGTATTTTGGATTTGCAAAAGCTAGCGGCGATCGGACCGGAGGGTTGGACGTAAAGAACGTTACGTATGGCAATTTTCCGACGCCTAGCAAAAAGCAACAAAAAGAACTAAGGGACCTGACTGAGCAGTTTGTTCTTACGTTTGTCGCCGTCAGCATTTTTAAGGCTGATTGTGAGTCTGTTGCTGCAGTGCTCACCGAGCTGATCGGTGCGAGCGGCTTCTCTATTCGACCGCAATTGTTGGATCGCCTGCAAAGCGAAGGGCCGGTCGAAGACTTCTACACAGGCTTTGCTGGCCTATTACTCGCCTGCACCCAAGGGACGCCTGAGGTACCAAGTGGCTCTCCGCGACAAGTGTTCGAGGTGGCGTTCAAGTCTCTCCAAATTGCTCAACAGACTGGGAAATACGGTTTGGTAGCTGAAGCAGTGGGACCTTGGCTCATGGAAAGGTGGGCATTCATCTGGGAACGGCAACGCTTTCTGCTGAGCCGTCCTGCGCTTCACGAGGTCAGCATCTTGGATGCGATGAAAGACGATGAGGCCTCAAGCGAAAGTAAGGTAGACAATATTCTGATGGCCGTCCTTCCGACACTTGGGATTGGAAACCAAAGCGAAATAGAAGGCATCCTTGCCGATTTGCCGAGGTAGCTTCGGCGTCAGTTGGGTGCGAAGTCAATTGACACCCATACGGCACCCAGCCCCAGCAAAGAGGCCCGTCACCATGCAGAGAAACGCGCTAAACGATTGTTTGTGCTGAGTAAAAGTGGTGCCCGGGGGCGGAATCGAACCACCGACACGAGGATTTTCAATCCGCTGCTATCGTCTCATGCACGTGCGACGCTTTGAGACGGCCTGAGACAACCTGAGCGAGCCTGAGGAGACTAAGCGATTGATGTAAAAGACATGGGGTCGTTTCTCAGCAACCCAAAACCCGTCTCACCACATCTCAAGCGGTCTCACCTCGGATCACTGCAGCGCTGTAATTTTGTCGTCCCGGCGTCGTCCCGAAGCAAGTGGGCGACTCTCTGCTTGGCATGATTTCCGGCGCGCGCGAAAGGAACCGACTTCCCTCCTGATCACAAACTCAGGAGGCATACATGCCATTCGATCAAACTGAAGTCGCCGGCAAGACTGGTCACCGGAAGAGCCGCAAGGAGCGCCTGACCAACCAGTTTGTCCAGAATCTCAAGCCGACGGGCCAGCGCCAGACCATTTCCGACGCCGTCTGTCAGGGTTTGGCTCTGCGGCTCGGAGTGTCAGGCACGAAGTCTTGGTCCTTCATGAGCCGCGATTGCCACGGCAAGAGTCGCACCGAGACCATGGGCCGGTACCCCGACATCACTTTGAAGGTCGCGCGCCAGAAAGCGGACCAACTCCGCCAGGTTTTCGCATCGCCGGAGGCGCTTGCCGACTACCTGAAGCCCCCTGCCATCGTAGAAGAAGTCACGCTGCTGGAGCTCTTGGTCGAGGCAGAACACAGGTTCTGTGCAACGAGGGTGATCTGGCAACAGCGCGGTAAGACAAGCGACGCGTCCACAGCCCGCCAAGTAATCACAACGGTATTCGGCCCGGTGCTGCATCGGCCCGCTGTCGAACTGACAGCCGAAAAGGCATCTGCACTCGTCCAGTCCTACAAGCCCAAGAGCAAGGCCCGGACAGGAAAGAGCACCGCGAATGGACAAGCTTCGAAGGCACTTTCCTATCTGAGATCGGTGTTCAACTGGGCATCCAATCGGACTCCTCGTTTTCAGAAGATCGGAGCGGGCCGGACCCCCGCGCTTGCCGTTGCGGACCTTTCGGTTATCCATGATCCCTCGATAGACGATCCTACGATCACGGGAGAACGGGACCGGGTCCTTTCCGTAGAGGAACTACGGTGTATCCTTCCACATCTAATAGTGCCCGAAATGACTTCGCCCGAATGGTGGAAAGTAGACCTTCGCCCAATCGCTCAGCGCTTCATCTTGCTCACATTGGCGAGACGTGAGGAAGTCGAAGCCGCCCGTCGGGGGGATGTCAATTTCGAGGAAAAGTCATGGACGAAGCGAGTGAAGGGTGGAACCAGAGTAACACATCCTCTTTCGGACGAGGCCGTCGCTCTGCTCAAGGCGCTACCCGGCTTTGATTGCCGGCAAGACGACGACCTTCTTTTTCCAAACCAAGCGTTCGGTCCTCTTGGAAACTGGAGTCGCTCAAAATCGAAACTGGAAGATAAAACCAGCATTGAAAACTGGCACCGTCATGATCTTCGGCGCACCGGAGCGACGATTTTGACGCTCTTCGGTGTGCCGGGGCCGATCGTGGATACATTGCTGTCACACAAGAATCCGTTTTCAAACGAGGCCGTTAGTCCTGCACTCCAGAGCTACGCGAAACTCGCAAAGGAAATGAAAGGACTACCAAACCCACTCCGTGATGCGGTCGAGACTCTGGCCGAAGCAATTCGCACAATCGAAGAGGGAAAGCTATAGCCGATCTGGCAACGAAAGGTTTCATCTGATCTCCATGTCGCGCCTCGAGCTCCCGCAAGCAAGAGGCCGACCGCGGCCTGCGGCAGCGCTACGAACGCTGCTGCGGTGTTCGAGCCGTCTGCCTCGGTCATGGTCTGGACGGTGGTTGTAAAAAGGTCGTCGCCCTGGAAGATGCCCGTGTCCTCCGCGAAGAAGCAGAAGATCATGCGGGCCATGAAGCGGTTCAGGTCGGCGCGCTTGTCGGCGCTGCCCCAATCGGCGTTGTCCTTCAGGAGCTGGACGTAGAGGCGGTTCAGACGCGAGGTCGCCTTGATGTAGATGGGGTTGTTCTTGACCTCTGCGAGGGTCGAAATGCCGGCAAGTGGCAGGAAGGAACCGAAGTTGTTGCCGAACTCGTCGTAGCGGCAGGACAGAACCTCGCCGGAGCCGATCTCCTCGGCCTCGACTTGAGCGCCGTCGGTGGCCAGGATGAACTGTGCCTTCTGGCGGTCGGTCAGCGGGCTGGCCTTGAGGCGGGCCAAAGTTTCGACCGTCTGGCCGACTTCGGCGACGGCGACGGCGATGTGGATGTTGTTGCGCTGCAGAATTCCGCTGACATCGGACTTGTTCGTGTTGCCGCTCCGGAGGCGCTTGATCGTCGCTTCCTTGTTGCCGAAGGCGGCAAGGAAGGCGAAGGGGAACTCATTGGCGTCGAAGGGCTGCTGCGCGAGGTCGGATACGGCTTCCTCAATCTCGACGGCGTTCATGGTATTGATTCTCCCTGCCTTTTTGATTGGAGGGATTGCATGTTTCGATCGTGTTCTTCCAGAGGGTGTTGCTCGAAATTCCGGTGAGGCACGCGCAGAAAGCCTTCCAGGACTCCAGCTTCCTGTGGTGCCGCAGCCCCCGGTAGAATCTTCTTCGAACGGCGATATGTCGGCCCACTGTCGGCTCCAAGTTCAACGAAAAACTATTTCATGTCAGATGGTTAAAAGAAAAGTGTCGGCGTTCGTTTCCGCGATGAAATCGATGGATGCACTTAATGTCCAGAAGAAGGACAGAAGTGAAAATGACCACCACACCCAAAAATCCGACCACCGCAGAACACGTCCTCCTGGGCGAGCTTACCGTCAAGACCCGCAAGGGCACCCGCCGTCTCACCAAGTCCGAATGCGAGGCGCTCATCCAGATGCTGGCCGTGAAAGCCGCACCTGAGGAATTCGATATCCGGAGCTTGATCCCCAAGGGAAGTATTCTGGAGCGCTTCGCGCGCCACTTCGATGAGACGGACATCTCGTATGCCCTGCCGATCATGCATGTCGTCATGACGGCGGCATCGTATCTCACGCAGAACGGAGCCTGCCTCGAGGTTCCAGGGGTCGGACGTATTCTGCCGACCCTGTGGACTATCGGGCTCGCAGGTTCCGGTTCGTCGAAGACGCTCGCCTCCGAAGAAATCGACCGCATCATCTCGCGGGGCAAAAAACCGGCAGTGACCCGTCTCGCGACAGGCTGCACTGATGCGCAGTGGATCGTGGAACTGCATGCCAACAATGGTTCGTTCTGGTTCCAGGATGAAGTCGGGAAGACCTTCAAGAGCATCCTCACGGAAGCGAACTACCGGCGTATCAAGCAATGGTGCCTTGACGCCTATTCTCACAAACCGATCGCGAACCGGCTCAAGAGCGAGAAGACCAAGCTCGTCATCGACCGTCCGTATTACACGTTTCACGGCCTGACGGTGGATGAGACCTGGCGAGATGATATCGATTTAAGCAGCATGCTCGACGGCTTCTGCCAGCGTTTCAGCTACTATGTCGCTGTCCCGCGGAATGACACGGATATCTTCGATTACTTCCTGTATTTCGAGGGTGCCAAGGTGGATCAGCGTCGCGACGGCCTCGCAGAGATCTGGGACGCGCTCTGCGACCAAGACGGCGCTCGCGAGCCCTATACGCTGAATGACGAGGTCCTGCCGTATCTCAAGGCCTGGTGGTCCAGTCTGCGCCAGTCTTGGGGACAGAGCGCGCTTCCGAAGTCGTTCATTCGCAGGATTGGCTTCGCGGTGCTGCGTTACCTGATGGTATTGCATTTCTTGCTCGGCAAGTCGCGTCGGCCGATCGACGTGGAAACCGCCGACCTCGCGACCCGCTTCGCGGAATATCATTTCCTCAGCGCCCTCCATGTCGTCCAGCAATATGATCGCGCGAAAACCTCCCGGATACAGGTTGTCGCCGATGCAAGAACGCGCGTGTCGGACGCGGGCAAGCCCATGACAGGCCGGGAAGTCAGCCGGGCTCTCAGCAAGCAACAAAGGGCGCAGTTCGAGAAAGGGGAGATCGCTGAGATCCTCTCGGTCCTGAACCAAATTAAGGAAATGCCCGGGCTGTTCGATGCGACAAGCGATGCGCGGGAGAAATCCTCGGCCATCCAGGGGCGTCGGGACGAGATCCAGGCGCGCCTACTCCTGAACGAGCGCAAGCGCAACGAGCGCCGCCTTCGCGAACTGCGCCGTGGTCAGAGCGACAATCCAGCGTCGCACCCTCTTCGGGAAGCCGACGATGAACGCGAGGCCAATGTAGTCCAGTTCCACCTGCCGATGACGGGCACCGACTGACTGATACGGTCCATTTTCGACCTGCTGACGAGAATTCGACGCCGCGCCAGGAAATTCCTGCCGCGGCGTTTGGGTTCGCCGTCCGCGTTTCCCTATTTCCGTTCATGCCGGATAAGGAGAGATCGGAAATGGCAAGAAAAATATATACAACAGAAGAGCTTGCGGCGCGTTTCAGGTGCACGCCGCGCTGCGTAACTGACTGGATCCGGAAAGGTTGTCCGACCGGAGCCAGGCGGGTGAAGTTGCCGGCCCGGAAGCTGGGACGTCGCTGGTTCGCGACGGAAGAGGATGTCCTCCTCTTCGAGCATCGATCCCGGCCTTCTGATGACGGAAGGCCGGATCTCGAGCTCGACGACGAGTGACGGTCGCAGTTTCACCAGAGGAATGACAATGACCCTTCGTGATGAACTTCGGGCCCATCTGAAAGAAACCGGTGAGTCGATGCGCGCGCTTTCCCTGCGGGCAGGTCTGAATGCAAAATACGTATCAGATGTCCTTTCGATCGAGGGCCTGAAGCCGCAGCGCAAGAACCTTGCTGCGCTTTCGAAGGCGACAGGGCGAGACCTCGTGCGTGCTGCGGCCGCGTCGACGGCTTTGACCTTTGGCGAACTGGTCGTGAAGCTCGAAGAAGCTGGACAGAAAACCTTGGCCAGCCGGGTCCGCTGGATCATGCGCAAGGCGAACTGGTATGCAAATCGCCCGGTCTGCCGGCACGACGTCATCGAGTTCTTCGCGCGCCACAACGCGGTCAGTCTCGGGCTCTCGAAAGGTAGTCGTTCGACCTACAAGTCGGATATCCTCGCAGCCATTGACCAACATGGCGTTCGGAATCGCCCGCGTGGTATCGCCGATATCTGCGGCATCTGGGCCAATGCCTATGAGGCGGCGAAGGACTCCGATATCCCGGAGGACTGCCGACTGAAGGCCGGATCATTCATCGTCTACCTGTTCGATCGCGGGATCTTGCCAAACCAAATCACGACCGCGACGCTGGCTGACTACTACGCGCATCGGCTCGAGACCGGGGTCGTGACGGAAACAAAATGCCGCAAGCATGTAGGCAACGTGGTAACGCTTCTCGGTCATCTCGAAAGCCACCCGTGCACCTCGCATTTCGGGTTCAAGTCCGTGGCGTCGCCATTTTCGGATCGTCGCGACAAGTTCGGTGTCGGCACGGGTATGCTCGAAGCTCTTCTGACCGAGTTCGACACCCGAGTCGTCCCCTGGGCGGCGGGAGAGATCTCCCGCGATGGTCTGCCCTACGACGCCTTCCTCGAAGCTTTGGATCGAGAAGAGCGGCAGGACGCGGATCCGCTTTCCGAGATTAAGGCCAAGCTTCAAAAGAGCATTGCCGAAAAGTCAAAGTTGCCTGGGCAATCTCCCAAGGCTGAGCGCGTGGAGCGCCGGGAGTCCAAGATGCGGGAATACGGGTTCCTGACCATAGATGATCGCTGGGCCGAGGACACCATCGCGACCCGCCGCGGTTATGTCATTTCCCTGGCAAAGGCGCTGGCAGCATCGCACGACATCGTCGTGCCCGACATTCGTGCTCTAACGGATTACCAAGTCCTGCAGGCCGCGGCCGCCGCTCTCTTCGAAGCAAACGGAGGGCGAAAGGACACCGGCTATCTCGCTTCCGTGCTCAAGGCCATGAAGAAGATCGCCATCGGCTACGCCGCCGCGTCCGAGCAGGACGTCGAGGACATCCGTGCCCTGATCCGGTTCTACGAAACGGGCCGCCGAGGGATTGCGCCCAAGAACAAGACGAAGCTGCGGGAATTCACCGAAGCACGCATCCAGTCGACGATCGACCTGTCCGGGGCCGTGATGACGGGGATCAACGCCGAGATTGATCGGCGACGGAAGAACAAGAGGAAGAAGTCCGGAATACTCCCGGACCGCCTCGACGCAATCGACATCGAATTGGCCCGCGACATCGCAGCCGTGCTGGCGCATGACATCCTGCTCACGCGCGCGCCGCGCAGCTCGAATGTCATCGAAGCGCGGCTCGACTGGATAGCGTTTCAGGATGGCAAGGCTTTTCTTTCCATCCCGGCACCAGAGGTGAAGGGGCGAAAGGCAGGCGATCCGGATTACGTCGTTCGCCTGGGCGAACGCGCCACCCGGCTGATGCGTAATTATATCGACAAGATCCGACCGAAGCTCGTCCACCCTGACGACAAGGAAAATCCACACCTATTTCCGCGTCAGGAGGGCGGCACGTTCGAGATCAACGCGCCTTATCGCGGGATCCTGAAACGTGTCACACGCCTGCTTCATCAGCATGTCGGGGTGCAGATCAATCCGCATCTCTACCGACACCTGATAGGATGGATCTGGCTCAAGGAAAGCATGGACAACCTGCCGCGCGTCCAGCGCCTGCTCGGTCACAACAGCCTGAAGACGACCGTCGAATACTATGCCGAGCTCGATGAGACGCTCGTCATGGACGGCTGGCAAACCTACCTCGAAACAAAGACGAAGACGGCCGCGTGAGCGGCCGTCCGACAGCCCCTCGAATTCCCGGACATGACATGATGAACGATCACCTTGCCCTCCTGCGCAAGTTTCGCGACGCATCGCCCTTGGACGCTGCCCCGTCGCGCGAGGCGTTGACCGACCATCTGGCTGCGCGGGTCGACGAGGTCGGTGCCACGGCCTTTGCGGAATTCGCCCATCTTCAGCGGGTGGCGGCCGAGGCCCTGGGCACCGAGAAGACCGCGCACTTCGCGCGCGTGCTCAGGGAAGCGCGTGTCTCGGTCAAGGCGCCCGACCGATGCCCCTGGGAGACGGCGGCACGGATGGTCGCGTCTCTGCCGGTCGACTGGCAGGAGCCGCTCTCCGAGCAGATCGCCATTTCGAAGAAGGGACAGGCGGTCCTCGGAAAGACGATCTGGAGTGTCGATTACACGAAGTCGGTTCTGTCCGCTCTCGAACGCTGGGTCACCTACTGTGACGCAGAGGGGCTGTTTCTGCGTCCCACGGCCATGGCGCTTCACGGCTATGCCTGCCGGCTCGTTCAACCGGTGTCAGACCGGGTGCCGACGAGCACCGGCACTGCCGCGAACTACCTGCAGAGGATCCTCGCCGGGTTGCTCGTGGCGACACGTGGGCAATTCCGGTCGGACGCCTGCGGTTTCGTGGCTGCAGACTGGCGCGAGCGGGGAAGGGCGCAGGGGGCCGCGACCAAATCCGGCAGCCAGCTCGTGGGCGCAAGCATGCTCTACCGGTCCGGCTTCCGCATGATGGCGGAAGCGCATTCTCGGCCCGTCCGGGGTATCCGCGCGGCCACGATCTTTCGCAACGGTCTGATCCTCGCCGTGGGGGCCGCGCTCCCGGAGCGCGCCCGCGCGCTGACGTGGCTGGAATTCGACCGGACCCTGACGCTTATCGACCGCACGCATCTCCATGTGAACCTGCCGGGGGAAGCCCTGAAATACCCCGAGGCGCGCAAGGCCCGGGAATGCTATGACGTGATGTTCGAGAATGCCGGGCTCGCAGAAGCGCTGCACGCCTATCGCTCGACCTATCGGCCGCTTTTCGACGACGGTCTTCACCTCTTCCCGTCGGTCCATGGGAAGCGGGGTGCCATTACGTCGAAGCACCTGGGCCGGTTGACGGGGAACATGACGCTCCGGGAGTTCGGCGTGCGCATCCCGATCCACCGGTTTCGCGACAACGTTGCCACGGAGGCCTCGGAGAACCTGATCGGTGGTGCCTACGCCGCAAAGAGTCTCCTGCGGCACGTGGACGAGGCGATCACGCTCCGGCACTATGATCATGCGGAGGGTCTGACATCCGCCAGCGAATTCGAAGATTTCATCGAGGGGCGGCGCACGATCCGGGCGGAACTGATCCTCTGAGCCTGTTCCGCCCACGTCCGCCGATTGCCGTGTTTTCCCCTGTTTCCGACGTCTGTTGAGAAAGGGGCAGCATCATCCGCACGGGATGAAGTGATCCCTTTCTCAACATTTTCCGTGAGTCGCTTCAACTTCCGCCAACTGCCGACGACAGAGGTGCCAAGGTTTAATTCCAAACTCTGAGTTCGGTGACAGTGGCGGCGCGGCTTCCGGAGTTTCCGCTACTTTTTGAGCTACCGTCAAGTTCCGCAGTCACGATCTCGTCTTTGTGCGAGCGCGCTACGCCGAATGCGGATTGGAGGTGAATGTGAACCGGAATGAAGAACTTTGAATGACACAAAGTCGATGCACCTTCTTCTTCATGTTCCCGATTTCCTCGTCGACGGATAAGGGCGGTTGTTTCTGCCGTTGGTGCTGTCCGCAGCGGAGCACACGGCACCGGGGCGGACCACGTGATGTTCCACGAAGGAAACTCAGAAGCGAACACCAAGATGGTCGTCAAAAAAACTTTCCCCTAACGAAAGGCCTGAACCGGGAATTTTCGGTAAAACGAACGTCCTGACCGGAAGTTCGCGTGCCGCCCAGAGCGACCCCACGCATCGCGCTGAAATGTGCCAGGGGAGGGGCGCGGGCAAATCCTATCGCTTATTGCATTCCGGTTTGCCTCTTCTCGCAGCGGCTCAAGGTCCTGCTTGAACCCGAGGGGCGGTGGGACGCGGTGGGTTCACCTGATGGACATCTTCCGACCCGCGAGCCGGAGCTCCTGCGTGGGACATCTAAGCGATTTCCGGATCTCGTACTACGGAACCATGTCCTGAGAGGACGGCCACAAAGGTCGTTCAGAAGCTCCATCCTGAGAGGACGAATAATGAAGAATATTGGTATCGCCTTCGACTCCGCGCTGCTCCCGCAACTGAAACGACATCTCGCCCAGCGGTTCCCTGAGATGGGGCCGTCGCACCGCACCGAGTTTGCAGCGCGTGGGCTCGGCTACCGCACATACGCGTCACTACTCGCGGCGCTGAACGAAGGGCCGCTCGTGATCGATAGCGTGTACGCCGAACGTGCCATTGATTTCGCCAGGCAGGTCGAATTTGAAGTCGATGCGCGCGATGTGCGGCAGGCGTTTGCCGAACTGCTCGACCTCGGGAATCCTGCCTGACGGCGCGGAGGTCAATTGATCAACACCCCCCTTTTCCACCCGTAGGTGCCGGTCTGCCCTGAACGACGCGTCGCACGACCGCCTTTTGCGCTTCGAAGTCGTCCATGCGACCCACCTGATCGCAGCCGAGGGCGAGCTTTTCCATGTTTTTCCGCACCTCGTCGCCGACTGACACGACATCGGATGACCTTCGACCGGCCTGCGGTGATCTCGAACGTCACGAAAGGTGACATCAAAGCGTCCCGCAGCGAACGGCCGCCTTCAACCCCTCGCGAGGGGGGGTGCGATAGTCAAGGACGGCCCTGAGCTGACATTCACATGCCGGGCCGCAAAGGTCGGATATGCGTTCATCCTGCCTGCTTTACCGCGCCGCCCATTGCAGCCCGAGGGCATAAGCCCCGGCAGCACTCACCAGCGCTCCCACCAGGACCGTTAGCGCAAGGATCGTCCAGCTGATCCAATCCACGCCAAGAATGAAGAAATTGTCATTCCAGATGCCCCAAACCGGAATAGAGGGGCGCCACAGGTGAACTTCGGAAAAGGCCGCGCCGACCAGCAGACCGTTGATCATTGTCGCAACGCCTGCGCCCTTGCCGCGCCACAAAAGCGCCAATGCGATCAGGCTCGGCACATAGACGGATACATTCACCAGCCAAAGCTGCGCGCTGATCGTATAGCACCAGTTCGCGGCCTGCCGAACGTGATCGCTGTCATGGATCACGATCATCGCAATCATGGTGATATTGGCCCAGAGGATGGTTCTCCGGGCGCGGGCGCTCAGGATTTCGGAGCGGCATCCGTTGTGTATCTTGTCATCCGTCATGGGTGGGCCTTTCAGGTCAAGTCGGGCTGAGGCAATTCGAGGAGATCGGCCCAGACGGGCGCGCTCTCTTTGGACAGGACTTCGATATGTTTGAGCGTGTGCAGACCATAGTCGGCAGGGGCAAAGATACGAAACTCGGCCCCTGATGGCGCAAAGGCCTCCGCATAGCGTCGCACCGCAACCGGCGGCACGACGACATCGTCGGCGGCGACGCAAATACGGATGTCCTTCCCGTCGATGGTGTAATTCGGCTCTGGCAGGGTGACGCCAATATCCGAGGCAAAGAAATCGCGCCGAGTACACCACCTGCGCCACTGCCAATAGACGCCGGCGGGCAGATCGGCCCCCAGCAACAATCGTTTACCCGGCATATAGCCTGCAAGGGCGGTCGCCACGGGGCCAAGCGCGAACCAGAAGGCCAGAACCTTGGGCCGGTAGCTCCAGGGATGGTCGGTATAATGTCCGATCCCGGCCCCGACGGTGGTGATGCGCGTCACGCGATCGGGCAGGGTCTGGAACGGAAGTCCAAGCCCGCCCAAACTGTGCCCGAGCACCCACAAGGGTCCTGTTGGCGCCAGTTTGGCAAGCGTATCGAGTGCTGCGGTCTGATCGTGCACGGCCCAGTCCGCGAAATTCGCCTGACTGTCGCGCATCGGTCGGGTCTGGGACGCGCCGAAATCCCGATAGTCATAGGTCAAAACGCTGATCCCGCGCTCGGCAGCCCAAGCGGCGAAATGCCGGTAAAAGCGCTGCGGCACACCGGTGGCCCCATGCAGCACCAGGCTGGCACGTGGCGAAGCAGACGCAGGATACCACGTCCCGACAAGTCTGGCCCCCTCTGCCGGGATGGAGATTGTCTGTGCGGCCTGTTCCAATAGTCTCACTTTCGTCGCAATGGACCGAACGGTCTACAGAAGCAATAGACCAATCGGTCCAATGCCGCTATCCCTTTTGCCATGAGTGACCCAACGTCTCGCGATAGGCTGATCCGCGCCGCCTCGAACCTCTTTCGCCAGAAGGGGTATTCGGGTGTCGGCCTGTCGGAGATTCTCAAAGAGGCGGGGCTGCCCAAAGGGTCGCTGTATTACCATTTCCCGAAAGGCAAACAGGAACTGGCCGAAGCCGCGACACGCTGGGCCGGTGCGTGGCTGGAACGGTTGCTCGATGCGACCTTCGCGCAGGCCGAAAGCTTTGACCAAGGTGCGCTCATGGTGTGTGAAACCATTTCCGCCGAGGTGGCGTCACAGACACATGTATCAGCCTGTCCGGTGCTCAGCATCCTGCAAGCCGCCCCTCTGGAACCACAGCTCCAGATCACCGCCCAAGACGTATATGGCAGTTGGACAAAATGTATCGAAAAACACGCCAAAAGGATGGGGTCCCCCCAGCCTGAAGAAGCAGCCTTTTCCTTGCACTGTAAATTGCAAGGCGCGTGGGTCATTGCCTTTGCCCAACAATCCAACGCGGCCTTTACCCAACTGGCGCGGGAACTCAGGGCAAAAATCTGACTTCTTGCCGAACCAGACATCTTTGTTTGGTGCAGCGAAGGTCAGCTATCCGCCCAAACCGATTTTGGAACTGCGTCTCGATGCTCGAGAGATGCCTTTTCCTGGGTTTGGCGGCTTACGTGAGCGCGTTGGCTCCTTGGCGGGATTGCCTCAAAGCTGGCGTGCAGCCCTGGAGAGCGTTCGAGGCGTCTACCTTCTGGTGACAGACGGTGGACAACAATACGTCGGGTCGGCTTATGGCGCCGACGGGTTCCTTGGACGCTGGCGTCACTACGCTGCGAATCGTCACGGTGGGAACCGAGAGCTAATGAAGCTCGACACCGCTCTCCGCGACTATCAAGTCTCTATTCTTGAAGTTGCCTCCCCCGAGATGTCAGCCGCAGACATCATCGCAAGAGAAGGTGCGTGGAAGGAAAAACTCGGTGCCCGGGCACATGGACTGAATGCGAATTAAGGCTCTCGGCCCATTGTGGTCGCTCGTCCCAGTAGTTGGCCGCTGCGGTGCGGCCCGTCAGAGGAGACATTCGCTGCATCTGCATAATCATGTAACATGCGAGCTCACACCGTGCGGCCTACGTGTGAGTTAGTATTCGCGAAGCCAATGACCGCTCTGCTCGCAATGCGAATGCATGTGCGTTCCAAGAGGCCGCCGGCTTTGGGTTCACGCGAAAAGTCCTTGGCGTGATTATGCTGCTCGCGGAGCTCGATACAGGGCCTTGATCATAATTGCTAAATCGTCTCCTCTGTGCCTCCAAGCAAATCAAAGCGAGAACTGGAACAAGGCGGATGGTCGAGAGCACTGAGACACACAAAAAACCAAGTGGAACGTTCAGCGCCGGAAAATACAGGGAACGCTTGCAAGCATTTGACGCCGCAGTCTGCGAAGCAGTAGCCGTAAGTCAAGCGTGTGCGGGACGATTTGAGGCCCCTGCCGTCGGATACTCCACCCACGTGTTCGGAAGAATATGCGCACACGCGCAAGCTATGATGTGCGCAGCGCCAAAATCCCGTTGGGTCAGCCGGGAATTTGATATTTGGGACGTCTCCTCAGTTGCATCACACGCGCGCTCAATTTTGGAGGGTTACCTCCTTTTCCGATATCTCGCTGACGCTCCCGACGACTTGGACACCCAAAGAGCCTATGTGCAGGTGATGCACCTTTATGATTGCATGAAACGGATCAAGATCCTGCCGCATGTGCTTTCAGACGAAGATATAGATGGTTTTCAGAAGCAAGCAGCCGATATTAAGGCCAGCCTTGAAGGGATCAGTTACTTCGCCAATTTGGATCAAAAGCTTAAGAAGGAACTTCTTGCTGGAAAGTGGTTAACGATCACCCCTCAGAAAGAGATAATTTCCGATCTGGGAATAAACCAATCCGAATTTGATTTTTTCTGGAATTACCTGTCACAATACACGCATGTACTATCATTCACATTTTATCGAATTGAGTCAAATGGCAGAGGGACCGGGCTGGAGAACGACTTTGACCGCGATGCTTTGTGTATGGTGCTCGAGTTCTGCAACGTCTTGCTCGTAACTGCAGTTGATCGTCTAATCGAAATATTCCCGGACGCCGCCGAAGCAAGGCATGGCTTGGAATCCAAATTCGCGCCCGGGCCGATTAAAAACCTTCCCAAGGAGATCAAACGTGAGCGGAAGAAGAGGCGCTGGCGGTAACGGCCCATTGCCGACCTTGGGGCCGCGAGACAACGCCGCGGCGCAGCTTCACCGAAGCAGTCGTTCGCGCGTCGCGCAGCATTTTCCAAGGTCCAAGGTCCGCTGAGCGGACAATGTGAGCTTTCGCTGCGGTTGCGCCAATGGCTACTACCGACACCGGGCGACAATTGCCAATTGCGCCTCAATAGACCACATGATACTTCGAACGAGCTACGTAACTGGCGAGAATGAGATGGGCAACCATCGGGAAGCGTAGTCTTTAGCTAGCCGTTCGCCTGGGCACCCACCGTCAAATTAGGGTGCTCTGATGGTCAAAACTGGTTTCGCTTTATATCTACGTTACTGCGCTGGAAATAGCGTCGCTCTGACTTGCATTTGGATGCAACGGGTCGCTGTGCTGTGGCTCGCGTGGGAGCTATCCGAGTCAACCTTTTGGTCGAGCGTTGTGCTAGCCGCACAGCTTGTTCCAACTGTCATCATTGGACCGCTCTTTGGCGCAGTTGCCGACCGGGTTCGGATCATCCCCGCGATGGTAAAAGTTCAGCTTGTTCTGGCAGCTCTGACCACATCACTTTTCGTCCTTGCGCTCGCCGACCTCGTAACTGTTGGCGTACTCATCATTTTCGAATGTCTGATCGGAATAACTGTGTCAGCTCATCAGCCGCTGCGTATGGCCCTAGTACCGGCACTTGTTCCCAAAACCTTGATGCCCAGAGCCATCGCTCTGGACTCGATGGTGTTTAACTTGACCCGCATGATTGGCCCGGCTCTGGCTGGGCTTCTCATTGTGATAGTCGATATCCCGCCGGTTCTTCTTTTGGGCGCACTGGGAAATCTGGTGCTGGCAATAGTCATATGGTCTTTGAGGAACGACGTCGCGAAACGCGCAGCGTCCAGCGGCAATTTTCTCTCACAGCTGCGCGATGGCTGGGCTGTCGTCTGCGACAGCCACCCGGTCACCAAAGCTTTTCTGCTTACAGGCATGTTCGGACTGGGTGGGCGTGCTGCCATCGATCTCTTTCCGCTTTTTGCGGCGACCGCCTTTGGCCGAGAGGCAGATGGCGCAGGACTATTGCTTTCGGCCGCTGGATTCGGGGCAGTCTTTGCTGCAGCGTTCATGGCCCTACGCAAAAACCTTCCCAATCACATTGCAGAGTATCTTAGCATCACTGGCTTTGCCGCACTTCTACTTATGTCGCAAACCGAGAGTTGGTTGTTGGGATTGGTATGTGCGGGAATCTTGGGCTGCGCTGCGTCCATCGTCGGCGTAGCCAATCAGTCAAAGATTCATTTGTCGATTCCTGATGGCTTTCATGGGCGCGTCATGGGGCTTTGGGTTATGGTCGGTCTGGGTTCAACTGCTCTGGGTACAATCGTCTATGGCACGATTTCGGACCTCACCAACCTGCGCGATGCCAGCGCACTAGTCTCAATCATCGGAATACTGAGTATTGGAGCAATCTTCCTAAAACGTGGGGAATAATCTCGACTTGGCAGGCTCCGTTTGCCGACATTTATGCAAGGCGCAGCATCCGGTAAATTGGGCTCGAAGCCGACCTTCGCCGCAGATCGATGGTATAGTTGGGCGTCGGCGAAGTTCCGAGGACGTGGTGGGGCCGGTGGAGTGGAGGAACCGCCATGTCTACCGCCAACCTACCAGCAATCCGTGCCTGCCGGCCCGCTTGGAACAAAGGGCGCATCGTCGGCCAGAAGCGTCCGCTGCAACCGAAGGATGTTTGGGCTATCAGGGTCCGGCTGGAGATCGCCCATCGGACCCGAGAACTGGCGCTATTTAATCTCGCCATCGACAGCAAATTGCGTGGCTGCGACTTGGTACGGCTCAAGGTCGCCGACGTCTACGCGGCGGGGCAGGTCAAGCACCGCGCTGCGATAGTTCAGAGCAAGACAAGCAGGCCCGTCAGTTTCGAGATTACCGATGGGACCCGCAAGGCAATCGAAGCTTGGCTCGAATCCCCGTTAATGGTCGGGTCGGAGCATCTCTGGCCGGGAAGGTTTCACGAACGGCTTCACATTTCGACGCGGCAGTATGCTCGCCTCGTCCGGGACTGGGTGACCTCTATCGGTCTCGAGCCGAGCGCCTACGGCACCCATTCCATGCGCCGCACCAAGGTTGCGCAGATTTATCGGAAGACTGGCAATCTTAGAGCAGTGCAGCTCTTGCTTGGCCACACAAAAATGGACAGCACCGTGCGCTACCTCGGCGTCGAGCTTGAGGATGCGCTTGCGATCGCAGAGTCGGTAGAGATCTGAGCGCCAGGGGCCGGTCCGTCGCGGCCGGCCCATAGC
>JAAEZD010000013.1:0-164233 GCA_018223035.1 Paracoccaceae bacterium | reverse complement strand
GCAGAACCGCACGCCAGCGGCCTGTGGCATAGGGTTTCGGGCTGGCTTATTCATCGGGAGTCCCCACGAGTAGTGGGCGGATGCTAGTGCACCCGCCCACCGCCGTTGCCGAGGGGAACGAAGGGCGGTTTATGACCGGCGACACAGTCCGTGGCTCTAAGAGCGCTTGGACAAAGCAGAGAAACCGGGAAAAGTATTCTGCTGCATCGCGGATGGGGTGGTCATAAACCTCACACAGGGTGAGAGCACAACCTATGCGTGAATCACGGTATGCGGGCGCACCATTTACGTCAACTACGACTGATGGCCTAGTAAACGAAATTTTACCGCGGAAAAACGGGCGGATGCCGTGGCACCCGCCCAGGTCCAACAGGGAGATGTCGGGGACGTTCAATGGCGCGCCGCGCGCCCCCTGGTCACGGTTTGACGGGACGGAACTAAGGGGGTGGATGCCCGCCGCGCGCCTGAATTTCGAGTGATGGATCATGCCGCGCCCCGCTGGCCCCGCAGGGCCGCCCGCGCCCGCACCAGCGCGCCTATCGCCTCGTCGATCTCGCGCTCGGCCTCGTCGATCTCGTTGCGCTTCGAGCTGTAAGCCGCCTTGATGGTCGCGGCCTGAGCCTCGCCGCATTCCTTGGCCACGTCGCAGCAATGGTCATGCAGGTTGGTGACGCCGATCACGTCGACCGGCTGGAAGATACCACCGGCGAGATCGCAGAAGAACTCGGCCACCGGTGCCGCAGCCGCCGCGTTTGTCCTGCCGAGCCGCGCCAAGTAATTGACGCCGATGCCACCGGGCCGGGCTTCGTTCACCTCGGTCCCGTAGGACACCGTGCTATTGGCGAGGCCGAGCTGTTCTGCGACAGCTTCGACCCCGCCCACCGCCCGATAGCATCGCGCCACCGCGTTCTGAATCGAACCGGACGCCGTGTATCTCATGCGAAACGCCCCCCGGCCTGTGAAGAACGCCGATTGGGTTTCGCTTGAGAGCGCACCGCTCGACACACATGCTGTCCGCATGTTGATCCAAAGTGATATTGTCTCTCAGGGCGCCGCATCAGGCGGCGTCCTCATTTGAAGAAGAAGCATCCGCCAGCTCTATGTACTGGAGAATTCGATGCGCAGTCGTGAGAGTGCAGCTTTTCCCCAACTTCAGAAGATCAAAAAGCCGACTGTTTCCGACAGCCTTGCTGGTGACTGTCGCCGGGGCAATTCCTCGGCGGACAGCAAAATCTTCGATACAGGCTATCAGGTCAGCTTCCGTCGTGATGGAAGCCATATGGGGACTATTATCCCCATTCGTCAAGGGACAATTGTCGCCTTATGCTAACTCAATGCCAACACTATTCTTCAGGCATGGCCAAGACGTTCCGCGACGCATTGTTGACGATCATAGAAAAACAGGGCGTTTCGCTTAGGAAAGTCGCTGAAGGATCTGGCGTTTCGTACGAACAACTTAAAAAGTTGAAGCAAGCAAAAAGTCAGTCAACCAACGTCGATGATGCTCGCAAAGTGGCCAACTTCTTCGGTCTCAGTCTGGATCAGTTCCTGGAAGCCGAACAAATTGAAGCCCAAGCTGAGATAATCGAGATCTATAATCGCCTACCAGATCAGGAACGCCAGTTTCTGCTGCGATCCGCAAGAGGACTTGCCGATCGCGAGGATTCTTCTCGCGACTAATAGCCTTTAGCAGGTAACAAGCCATCTCGATTTTTTGTCGGCTTTTCAAAACGTTCTCCTCCACAACTCTTTATTAACATTTGAAGGATCACCAACTAAAGCAGTCAGGGACAAGCACGAACCTGCCCGAACGCCTGCATGATTCCAATACGCATTGGGGACTTTTGTCCCCACAAATATATTGACAGGGATTTTTGTCCCCATTACCGATAGCCTTCATCGATCCCCGATGGAGGCAAGTCAATGCACCACCCCGACACCAGCCTCGCGCGCACCGTTGCCGCGAACCCGCTGAGTTACTGTCACACGCCTACGCTGTTCCAGATCGCCTGGAATGCCCTTCTGATCGAACGCAACCGCCAGCTTCGAACCGAACACATCGGCCCGGCGCGGCACCTCATTGAACCCACCGGCACCTGCAGCCTGTCCGCACGGATCCAGGCCCGTGCCACCGAGCTTGGCCGCACCGGCCCCGTTGCTTTGATCTGTCCCGGAGCGCGCTCATGAGTACCGCTCCGATCACTGTCACCTTGCGCCAGCTGGCCAAATTTCACCTGACGCAGGGCGAGCTCAGCCCTTGCCTGAAGCTCTGTGACGCCCGTCGCGCTTTCCTGCGCAACGATCCTGATAAAGCGGATAGGCTGCTCGACGCCTATCACCGCGAGACCGGCAAGGTCATTGCCGTCCGCATGAGGGACGCCGCATGATCCCCGCCGCCTTTGGATACGCGACGATCGCGCTATGCCTCGCCACGATGGCCGCGCTGTTCATCGAGCTGATGCGACATGTGCACTGCCATATTGAGCAGAAGCCCCTGCCCGCTCTGCCGAATGCCTCCCTGAAACTCCTCCGCGCGACCCTCCTCCTCCTCCCGGTCGCGCTCTGGGTGCTGCAGTGACCTGCCGCACCCCTACCGCCCGGGCCCGCTCCGAGATCACCACTCACGCAAAAACCGCCCATATCGGAGCGGGCCAAGGCCAATGAGCGAGAACTTTCCCTACCGGCGCCACTGGCGCTTTCAGCTCGGCGTCGTCGTGACGTGGATCCATTCGTTTCAGAACGACTGCAAGCGCCGGGAACTCGGTCACGTCACCGGCTTCGCCCAGGACGAGCTGAAGAACGCGATGGTGCGCGTCCGCTGGCAGGACGGCCGCACCGAGAATGTCGCCCCCGGATATCTCAGAACCGAAAAGGATTGAGAATGAACACCCACATTGAACTCACGGCCGACGACACGCTTGCACCGCTCTCCAAGCTCTACCTACATCCGATCAACCCACGCCAGAATGGCGCGCCCGAGGACACCGCGGCGATGGCCGCCTCGATCGAGATCAACGGGCTGATCCAGAACCTTGCGGGCTACGAGGATCCCAAGAAACCGGGGCAGATCGGGATCGTGGCCGGTGGGCGCCGATTGCGCGCGCTGAAGCACCTGGCCGAGATCGGTCGCCAGACGATGGACAGCAAGTCCCCAGACTTCAAGGCGATCCCGGTCAAGGTCACCTCGGACCCAATGGTGGCGCGTGCCTGGGCCGGCGCCGAGGCGGCCACGCAAAAGCCGCTGCACCCGGCCGACGAGATCCGCGCCTATGCGGCCATGGCCGATCAGGGCAACTCGCCGAACATGATCGCCCGCGCCTTTGCCCAGACCGAGGCGCATGTAAAGCGCCGCCTCGCGCTCTCCCGGCTCTGCTCCGAAGCGTTGGACGCCCTGCGCGCCGATCACATCACCCTCGATGTCGCCAAGGCGCTGACGCTGACCACGGATCCGGCCGCGCAGTTGTCCGTCCTGACTTCGGCCCGCGCCGGTAACTGGTCCGCACTCCGTGTCCGCGCCGCCCTCACGCCAGACACGATCGACAGCAGCGACCGGCGCGCCCGGTTCGTAGGGCTGGTGCGCTACATTGGTGAGGGCGGCAGCGTCACCGAGGATCTCTTCGACGAGAAATCCTACCTCCATGACGAGGCGCTGCTCGACCGGTTGTTCAAGCAGAAGCTCGCCCATGAAGCCGAGCAGTTGCGCAAGGATCAGGGATGGCAATGGGTGAAGACCGTCGAGGGGACATGGGTCGATCACAAGCTGACTTCGAACTGTGAATATCTGCGCAAGCAGGAGGTCGAGCTGCCGATCGCCGATCAGGACCGGCTGGCAGAGCTACAGGACCGAAACTTCCACGACGGCATCAGCGATGCCGAGCTCGAGGAGCTGGACGCGCTGCAAACCCGGCGTGCGGGCGACTTCACCGACGCGCAGCGCGAGACCGGCGGGATCTTTGTCTTGGTCGATCACAACGGTGCCCTCAAAATCGAGGGCGCCTATCGAAAAAGAGAAACCTCCGACAACGAAACGAGTTCGGACGCCCCGGGTAGGACAGCCGCACCCGCCAAGCCGGACCTGACACAATCGGGCAAAGAGGACCTGCACCGCATTGCGCTCCTAGCCCTGCAGACGGCCCTGATCGAGAAAACCGAACTGGTGCTGGATCTCTTCGCCTGGCAGCTCGAGCGCGGCGCACCGGGCTATTCTAATCCGTTCGCGATCACTCTGACCGATCAGAAGATCACCGGCGAGAAAGACGATGCCTGGCCCGTCGACCAGCGGCTTGCGGAAACGCGGAACGGTGCGAACCTCGGCACCAGCAACTCAACCGCCGCAGACGACTTCGCCGCCTTCACCGCCAAGGGCAAGAAGCACCGGAACACCGTTCTGACGCGGCACATCACCCGCACGCTCAACACCCCGAACTTCGATCGCGGCGGATTAGGCCCGATGATATTTGAGTTAACTGGCGCGTCGATCCGGAAGGTCTGGACGCCGGACGCAGCGACCTATTTCAGCCGGCTTTCTGTCGGCGCGCTTGAGGCGCTCTGGGCCGAACTGCTGGATCTGGATCAGGACGACGAGCGCCGCGCCATCTTCGCGAAACTGAAGAAAGGCGAAAAGGCAAAGGAGCTCGAGAGCCTATTTGCCGATGCCTCGCTTCAGGAAGCGCTTGGTCTAAGCCGCGCGCAGATCGTCAAGATCGACGCATGGTCGCCGCCGGAGATTCGCGCGGTCGAGGCTAAAAATCGTTGATTTAGACAGCAATCATATTTGTCGCGACAAGCACACCGATGGTGAGGAGCACTGCAATGAGGCTCATGAAAATTGAAAGTCTTAGCATTCGGTACTCACTGAGCTTGTTGGATAAGTTTGCAGCGAGCGATCGGTAGCACATCTTACCCAGGCGTCAACTTTAAAACTTAGCGTTCTTACTTTTCTGATCCAAAACGGAGAAACATTGAAACAATTCGCACCCATATGCGTTCGCGACACCAGCGCGGCTCGTATGCTCGACTTGAGCAGTAGGGAGTTCCGCGACCTGGTTGCTCAAGGGGCGCTGCCGCCACCTGTACGCGTGGGAGATCATGACCGCTGGCGGGTCAAAGACCTCGAAGCTATCGTAAGTGGCATTGCAGCGCTCGGAAGCGAGGACATTGAGATTTGAGGCCCCCGAAACCAAGGATAGCCAAGCCTCGTTTGGTCTGGAAATACGACCAGCGCAAAAGCGTCTGGGAGCCGTATCATCGCATCAGCTGGCGGGACGGAACAAGACAGCGTCAGAAGACCGTCAAGCTCAACTGGAAAGGTGACCCGGCAAGACTGGATGAGCTGTATTGGCAGTGCCAAAGCGGAAGCCACGAACGTCAGCAAGTGCCATCGAAGTACAGCTGGGGCGAACTGATCATCGCATGGAGATCTGATCCCCGCATCCAAGGGAAGTTAGCCGACAGCACGAAACGCTCCTATCGGCGCACGATGGACGCGATCATGGAAAAGAACCTGAGAAAGGATGTCCGCAAGACCACGCGCCAAGGCGTTCGCGCAATCCATGACAGCTTGGCCGAGACGCCCCGCAAAGCGGATTGGTACGTCCAAACTATCAGTTTGTTATGGAACTACGCGAAGAACAAACGCGACTGGCCGCTCGGCGAGAATCCGGCGGCAGGAATAGACTTGTTTGGCAAACAGCGCGAGTTCTTGCCATGGCCGGAGTGGCTGGTGAACAAACTTGACACAGCACCCGAAAATGTTCGCGCAGCTGCTGAGTTGATCCGTGCGACCGGACAAAGACCGAACGCAGCCATAAGGATGCGGTTTGATCATTTTCATGGTGAGACAATGATGGTGCTGGACGAAAAGGCCGGCGAGATGATCGAAGTCTTTTGTCCGATAGAACTGCGCCAGTTCATCGCAGATCGATCACGCGTCGGCACGCATGTATTGGCGAAGAACCTGACCGAGCCGTTGGGTTACGACGCGATCGAGAAGGCCTTTAGAGCGTGGCGCAAGGGACTTGGCGAGAAAGCCCAACAGTTCACTTTGCACGGATTGCGCAAGCTGGCCATCGTTCAATTAGCTGAAGCTGGATGCACAGATGCTGAGATCCAGGCGGTTACAAATCAATCAGCTGAAATGGTCGCTTATTACCGTTCCAGAGCAAACCGCGTACGTCTTTCTAAGGCCGCTCAGGAGCGGAGAACATGAACAGAACAAAAACAGACGGTGTGAGTCACAGATGTGAGTCGCACCAGATCTGAATGTTGTTACAATCAGCTAAGCCCTTGGTACCCAAGGCCGGACTCGAACCGGCACGTCCGTTAGGACGGGGGATTTTGAATCCCCTGCGTCTACCATTCCGCCACTTGGGCCTACGCGGGCAGACATAACCGCGGCATGAGGCGACGTCCAGTATGAAAAGTGTCGTGATCGCGCTTGTCGGCAGTTGACGGAATTTCCCCTGCATGGTTAGCCGGTTAACAAAGGTTCGCAGCGGCGGACACATGGGATTGTCGGATCATGCTGCAAGGCCTTTATGAACGTACCATGCAACTGGCTGACCATCGCCATGCCCTTTGGTGGCTGGCGGCGGTGTCTTTTATCGAGAGCTCGTTCTTTCCGATCCCGCCCGATGTGCTGATGATCCCGATGATTCTGGCGCGGCCCTCGCGGGCCTGGCTGATCGCACTTGTCGCGCTTGTGGCCTCGGTCCTTGGCGGGCTTTTGGGTTATGCGATCGGGGCCTTTGCGTTTGAAAGCATCGGTCAGCCGATCCTGATGTCGATGGGCAAGGCCGATGCGATGGCCGAGTTCAACACCCGCTTTAACGATTTCGGGTTCTGGGCGGTGCTGGTCGCCGGGGTGACACCCTTTCCCTACAAGGTCATCACCATCATGTCCGGCTGGACCTCGATGCCGCTGGGTACATTTGTCGCGACCTCGATCCTTGCCCGCGCGCTGCGCTTCTTTATCGTGGCAGCGCTATTGTGGAAATTCGGACCGCCCGTGCGTGAGTTCATCGAAAAGCGGCTGGGCCTCATGTTCACCCTGTTCATGATCTTCCTGATCGGCGGTTTTGTGGTGGTTAAATATCTCTGATGCGTAGAATTCTTGTTCTGATTGCCGCCGGCGGCTCTGCCGCGCTGTTGCTGGCCGCCTTTGGGTCGCAGTATCTGGGCGGGCTCGCGCCCTGCAAGCTGTGCCTCTGGCAGCGCTGGCCGCATGGGGCGGCGGTGGTTATCGGCTTGCTGGCGTTTTTTGTGCCGGCCCCTGCCCTGATCTGGCTTGGGGCACTGGCGGCGGCAACCACCTCGGGAATTGGATTCTACCATGCCGGAGTTGAGCAGGGCTGGTGGGAAGGTCCGACCACCTGCACCTCGGGCCCCATCGGGGGCTTGAGTTCCGAACAACTCATGGAGCAGATCATGAACGCGCCGCTGGTGCGTTGCGACGACATTCCGTGGGAGCTTTTCAATATCTCGATGGCCGGCTGGAACGCGCTTATTTCGCTGGCACTGGCGCTGATGTGGGTCGCGGCGGCACGGGCGAAATCGTAAGCCGCGCTTGACGCGGCATGGGGTTTGGCTAGCGTTCGACGGTCACCATTAAAGGCCCGTCACGATGCGCAATCTCGATCCCGTCAACTATACCTCTGCCGATATTCACGCCCGCGATGTGAAGTCGATCTTTTCCACTACATGGCAGCTGATCGGACCGGCGTCGCGTCTGGAAAAACGCGGCGATTACATCGCGGTGGAGATCGCCGGACAGAAGGTTTTCGTGGTGCGCGCCAAGGACGGGCTGCGCGCCTTTCGCAACGTCTGCCGGCATCGCGGGGCACGGCTGCTGCCGGAGGGGACCGGGCGATGCAGCACGATCCGATGCCCCTATCATCAATGGGTCTGGGGCGAGGACGGGTCGCTCTTGAACGTGCCTTGGTGGGGCGACGATCCGGATTTCGAAAAGAGCGACTGGGAACTGGACAAGGTGGCATTCGACATCTGGCGCGGGCTGCTCTTTGTCGCCATCGCGCCATCGTCCCCGCTTGAGGCGCAGCTGGGCGGGCTGATCAATGAGATCGCGGATGAGCCGGTCGAGCGCTACACGTGGATGCAGGAAGAGCGTCTGGTCTTTGACGCCAACTGGAAGATCTACACGGACAATTTTGTCGAAGGCTATCATATCCCCGGCATCCACCCGGCCTTTCATCAGGCGATTGAATTCGACCGTTTCGAAACGGTTGCGCTGGACCAGATGGTGCGGATGACAGCGCCGCCGCGTGAGGGATTGTTCTATCGCGGGAAATGGATGTGGATGTGGCCGAACTGGACGCTGTCGCTGTTCAATGGCGGCATGAATACCTCACGCATCAACCCGATTGACCATCGCCGGACCGAATTGATTTACAACTTTTACTTTGAGGATACCTCACCCGGGATGGAAGCGGCGCGGCAGAAGACGATCGCCGATAATCTGCAGGTGGTGCGCGAGGATTTCGAGGTCTGTCTGGAAACGCAGAAGAACTATGAAAGCGGCGGTTACCGGGCCGGGCCGCTGTCGCCCCGTCATGAACAGGGCGTGGCCTATTTCCAGAAGAAACTGACGGCAGCGTTGGACGCCTAGCGCGCCGCCTTTTTCGTGTTGAGCAGCAGGTTGGTTTCGGAATGTGCGATGCCGTCGAACCGGCGGATCTGCGCCAACACCGTATCGAATTCCTCGAGCGTCTCGGCGCCAATCGCGACGATCAGGTCCCAGCGGCCATTAGTGGAGTGAACCGCGCGCACCTGAGGCAGGGCGATCAGCTGGCGGGTGATACGGTCGGTGCCCCTGCCCTCGATCCCGATCATCATGAGGCCACGCACCGGCTGGCTGACCACGTCGCGTTTCAGCACGACGCTAAAACCGAGAATGTCACCGCTGGCCTGTAATCGTTCCAGCCGGGTGCGCACGGTTGTGCGCGAGAGATTGAGCGACGCCGCCAGATCCGAGATCGATGCACGACCGTCCTCTTTCAGCGCGGCGATCAGGCGTTCGTCCGTTTTGTCCATTTCGATTGGCCATAATGATCAATTTAGGACCATTTTGAGCAAAATACACACTGGCTTGCAACGCGTTCTGGCGGATATTGGGAGAAATTCGAAAAGGAGCGGATGAGATGACACAGTATAGCTGCATATTGCTGGGCTGCCCGGTGGATAGTGGGAAACGGCGGACCGGGTGCCTTATGGGGCCGGATTCCTATCGCACTGCCGGTCTGGGCGAGGCGTTGCAGGCGCTGGGTCACAAGGTCGAGGATCGCGGCAACCTGTCACCTGCCCCGTTTGAGCCTGCACAGCCGGGTGGCAAGTTGCATGCGCTGGGCGAAACCATTGCCTGGACACAATCGCTGGCAGAGGCCGCAGAACGGGCGATGCAGGACGGTTTGCCGATATTTCTCGGCGGCGATCACAGCCTGTCGCTTGGAACGGTTGCCGGTGTCGCGGCCCATGCGGCGGCGCAGGACCGGCCGCAATTCGTGCTGTGGCTGGATGCGCATAGCGATTACCACACGCCCGAGACGTCGGATTCCGGCAATCTGCATGGCACACCGCTGGGATATGTCACGGGCCGCGACGGGTTTGACGGCTTTCCCACGGTTGCGCACCCAGTGCCGCAGGAAAACATCTGCATCATCGGGCTGCGTTCGGTCGATGCGGCGGAACGTGCCGCACTTGAGGAAACCGAAATTCGCCGCCATGACATGCGCGAAATCGACGAAACCGGCATCGCCAAGCCCCTTGCCGCCTTCCTTGAACGGGTCGAAGCGGCCAATGGGATGCTGCATGTCTCGCTCGACGTGGATTTCCTTGACCCGAGCATCGCGCCTGCGGTCGGGACCACCGTTCCGGGGGGCGCGACATTCCGCGAGGGGCATCTGGTCATGGAGATGATCAGTGACAGCGGGCTTTTGACCTCGCTCGACCTTGTGGAACTGAACCCGTTTCTCGATGAGCGGGGCCGCACCGCACAGGTGATGGTCGATCTGGCAGCCTCGGCGCTGGGCCGCCGCGTGTTCGACCGCCCGACACGCGCGCATTCGTAAAGGAGCCGATGATGAGCAAACCTTCTGAAAAGGCGCTGGTGCCTTTTGTTTCCGTCGACAACATGATGCGGCTGATCCACCATATCGGCATCGAAGAGATGCTGCGCGGTCTTGCCGATTACGTCGAGGCCGATTTCAAACGCTGGGAATTGTTCGATAAGACACCGCGTGTGGCCTCCCATTCCGCAGAAGGGGTGATCGAACTCATGCCGACCTCGGATGGCGAGGTCTATGGATTCAAATACGTGAACGGGCACCCGAAAAATACCCGCGACGGCTTGCAGACGGTAACCGCCTTTGGCCTGCTGGCGGATGTGGGAACGGGCTATCCGGTTCTCTTGTCGGAAATGACGGTGCTGACGGCGATGCGCACGGCGGCGACCTCGGCCATGGTGGCCAAGCACCTCGCCCCGAAAGGTGCCAAGGTCATGACGATGATCGGCAATGGCGCGCAGTCGGAATTCCAGAGCCTTGCGATGAAAGCGATCTGTGGCATCGACACCGTTCGGCTTTATGATACCGACAGCGCGGCCACGGAAAAATGCGCCCGCAACCTTGCCGGGAGCGGGTTGAAGGTTGTGAAATGCGCATCACCCGAAGAAAGCATCGAAGGCGCGCAGGTCATCACAACCTGCACCGCCGACAAGCAATATGCCACGATCCTGACAGATAACATGGTTGGCAGCGGTGTGCATATCAACGCGATCGGCGGTGACTGCCCCGGCAAAACAGAGCTGGCCCCGGCGATTCTGAAACGATCGGACATCTTCGTGGAATTCCCCGAGCAGACGCGGATCGAAGGGGAAATTCAACAATTGGACCCAGATCACCCGGTGACGGAACTGTGGCAGGTCATCGCGGGAACCGCCTCCGGGCGAAGGTCGGACGACCAGATCACCCTGTTCGACAGCGTCGGTTTTGCAATCGAGGATTTCAGCGCCCTGCGCTATGTGCGCGACCGGCTTTGCGGCAGCGATCTTTACCTCGATCTGGACTTATTGGCCGACCCGGATGATCCGCGCGATCTGTTCGGCATGTTATTGCGCGCCGAGGGTAATACAGCCTAAGCGGGAACGATTCCGGTTCCCTCGCGTTGATCTTTCACATACAGGTGCGCTTGATGTATATATCTAGCTTTGGAAAAGTGATGGATTTCGATCCCAAAGAACGTGATGACGTGACCGTTCTGTATAATCAGGCGTTGTACGACGCGTATATGATCGAAATGCAGGGCGTGCAGTTCCTTGAAGATCTGGCGGCCCGTGCATCTTCTCCTGCACTTCAAGATCTGTTGTACGGTTCGGTCGACGAGCGACGCCGGAACATTGATCGGCTGGTCGACGTAATCTCTGGAATCGACGTGGACCCGGCCCGAGCGGATACCCAGGTTTCAGCAGACACCACGCGTCCCCTCGTGATGCCCCGTGGGTTCAGAAGCACCCGGGTCAATGACATTGCCGTAGTGATGGCCGCGCGCGAATTCCTGATAGGTCAGCATGTGCGCTTGATGGCCATGAAGGATCTTGGGACCCGTCCTACGACGGAAGAGTGCCTTGCCACAGCAATCAAGGAGATCGAGGATCTCGACTCCAAGCTGATCAAGCTTCAGGCGAGTGTCTGACCGCTGAGCGCCGGTCTTAGCTGTTACGCCTCAAGCTCAGCATCCCAATAGAGGAAATCCATCCAGCTATCATGCAGATGATTGGGTGGAAACTTGCGGCCCATGTTGCGCAGCTCTTCGGCCCCGGGCTGGCGCGGGGGTTTGCGCAGTGACATACCCGCGCGGTGCAGCGGCTTGGACCCTTTCTTGAGATTACAGGGCGAACAGGCCGCAACCACGTTTTGCCAGCTGGTCACGCCGCCACTGGCCCTCGGCACCACATGATCGAAAGTCAGCTCTCCCTTGGCGCCACAGTACTGGCAGCGGAATTCGTCTCTCAAAAATAAATTAAAGCGCGTGAAGGCCACGCGCTTTTGAGGTTTTACATAATCTTTCAGGACAACAACCGACGGGATCCTGATTTCGGTACTCGGGCTTCGGACGACCTCGTCATATTCGGCCACGATGTCCACCCTGTCGAGCCAGGCGGCCTTGATCGCATCCTGCCAAGGCCAAAGGGAAAGCGGGTAATAGGACAAAGGCCGATAGTCCGCGTTCAACACCAAAGCAGGATGTTGTCGCAAGGCGCCGGGGGAGCGCACGAACTCCGTTCTAAAATCACCGTCCATTCGTCAACTCACCCTTCCCGGTTCCAACCCCGGGGCCTGAGAGCAACTGATTCCGCCGCCGCTCTGGCCCGGTTTCGAAATGACTATATATCGTGTTTGACAACTGACAAGCCTGTATCAGCCACAACATGTCGCCGGTGAGGTAACCTGATTACGTGACAAGCAGATGACGTTATCCACAAGCCTGACACAATGTGACCGCTTGGCAACCCGGGCTTTCCATTTCCGCCCGCTTTGGCTAGCACCGGCCCATGTCCACGCTGATCCGTTTCAACAAACCTTATGACGTGCTGCCGCAGTTCACCGACCCCTCGGCGCGGTCCGTTCTGGCCGATTACATCGACCTCAAAGGGGTCTATCCGGCCGGGCGTCTGGACAGGGACAGCGAAGGTCTGATGCTGCTGACCGATGATGGTCGCCAACAGGCGCGGATCGCCGATCCAAAGCACAAGATGGACAAGATCTACTGGGTTCAGGTCGAGGGTATTCCGGATGCAGCCGCACTTGCCCGGCTCGCCAAGGGTGTCGAGCTGAAGGATGGCATGACCCGCCCGGCCAAGGCCCGCCGGATCGACGAACCAGCGGGCCTCTGGCCTAGGGTGCCACCGATCAGAGTGCGCAAGACGGTGCCCGACTGCTGGATCGAGCTGACCATCCGCGAGGGGCGCAACCGGCAGGTGCGCCGTATGACGGCGGCGGTGGGCCACCCCACGCTCCGGCTCATCCGCTACGGGATCGGGCAATGGACACTCGACGGGCTCGCCAGCGGAGAATGGGATCGGATCACCTGACATTTCGCGCCGATGCACTAGAGTCCGAGATATGAACGATCTGCCCAAAGCCCCTGCCCCGCGCGCGCTGCTCGAAGCGGCGCTTTACATGCAAGACCTCGACGCGGCCGAGGCGTTTTATGGTGACTTACTGGGTTTGCGAGTATTTCAGCGGGTCGAAGCACGGCATGTGTTCTTCGATCTGGGCTCGGCAGTGCTGCTGTTGTTCAACCCTGATGCCACCGAAAACGCGAGCAAGACAGGACGGATTCCGGTGCCGCCGCATGGGGCGCGCGGGTCAGGACATGTCTGCTTTGCGATGCCCCGGGATGAGATCGACGCCATGCGCAGCCGTCTGCTGGCCGCGGGCGTCGAAGTGGACAGCGAATTCGACTGGCCCAACGGGGCGCGCTCGCTTTACGTGCGCGACCCGGGTGGCAATTCGGTGGAATTTGCCGAACCCTGGCTTTGGGATGAGCTGAAGGCCGAAGCCAAGTAGTCAGAGTTTGGTGAACGGGCCCGGTTCGAACAGGTTGATATCGCGCGCGATAACCCCGATCTCTTTCAGCTTTTCCCGGTAGGTCGCCATGTGGTCGGATTCTGCATGGGATTTCAGGTAGTCCATATCCTGCCATTCCTCGTAAACGCGGAATTCGGACGGATCCTCGACGTTCTGCCAGAAGGCGTATGTAATGCAGCCGCGTTCTTTGCGGGTTTCGCGCGACATGGTTTCAGCGGCGGTCTTCATGGCGTCAATGCCCGACTCTTCGACTTTCATGGTGCCAGATACGATCAACATTTCTTGTTCTCCGATCCGGGTCACGATGGCCCGGCAAGTTTTCCGGCTCTGCACCCCCGCGCAAGCCACATACAGGCAAATAGTTGGCGGAACCTTTCCCGCAATATCTTTTCAGAGATTCAGCTTGTCGCGCATGAAGGCCAGCGCGACACTCAGCCCGTCTGGCGCGATCCCGTGGGCAGTACCCTTCATGATATGGGCGAAGACGTCCTGAAAACCGGCCTCTTGCAGCGCCTCGGCGGCGGCGGGCAGCGATTGCGGCGGCACCACGTCGTCCTGATCGCCATGAACCAAAAGGACTGGCGGGCGCACGACAACTTCGTCCGCAAGGGTTTCGGGGCTGAGCAACCGGCCTGAGAAGGCCACGACGCCCGCCACAGCGTCTTCGCGGCGCGGGGCCACGTGGAGCGCCATCATGCTGCCTTGGGAAAAGCCAAAGAGAACGACCTGTTCGGGCAACACATCCTCATCAACCATGAGCGCGTCGAGAAAGGCGTTCAGATCGTCGATGGCCGCGGCCATGCCACGTTCGGCGGCCTCTTCGCTCGACCCGTCGATCCAGGGGATCGGGAACCACTGGTAGCCGTTCGGCATGCCGGGAATCGTCTCGGGCGCGTCGGGAGCGACAAAGAGTGTATCGGGCAGGTGGTCGCCCAGCGGATCGGCAAGGCCCAGCAGATCGGCGCCATTCGCGCCGTAGCCGTGCAGAAACACCACGACAGACCGGGTCTCCCCCGATTTCGGTTCGACCCGCCCTGCTTGCAAAACCCGTGTCATGAAATTCCTTCCCTGTTCTTTTCAACGCGGTAATAGGCCCAGAGCAGGCGCGCCGCAACCGATCGCCACGGGGCCCAGCTTTCGGCCATTTGCCGGAATGCCTTTTCCTTGGGGCGGTCCGGCAGATCAAACAGCACGCGGGCGGATTCTTGCAAGGCCAGATCGCCCGGCGCAAAGACATCGGCCCGCCCGAGAGAAAACATCGAGTAGATTTCCGCCGTCCAGACGCCGATGCCGGGCACCTGAGTAAGGGTCTTTATGACGTCTTCCGTCGGGGCGGTCCGCAGGGCGTCGTCATCGATCCCGGCTCCGGCCAGCGCGTAGGAATACCTGATTTTTTGGCGCGAAAGCCCGACAGCGCGCAGGTCGTCTTCGCTGGCTTTAAGGATGTTCTCGGGGCGGTCGAGCCCCGCCGCGATCATGCGCGTCCAGATGGCGCGGGCAGAGGCAACGCTGACCTGCTGGCTGACAATGGCGCTGAGAAGTTCCGCGAAACCATCGGCACGCAGACGCAGCGGCAAGGGGCCGGTCTGCCTCAGTGCCTTGGCAAAACGCGGATCTTTTTCGGCCAGCCACGCCGCGCCTTCGGCCACGCAGGCATCGCCGAGGATAATCCGTCCAGTGCTCATAGCGCGTCTATCCAGTCCAGCGCGGCGGCAACATCGGGCAGAAGCGCCGCCTCGGGCTGGGCGGGTCGGTCGATAAGGATGACCGGCAGGCCAAGCACCCGCGCGGCATCAAGCTTGGTCCGACTGACCGCGCCGCCGCTGTTCTTTGCGACCAGCACGTCAATCGAAAGACTTTTGAAAGTTGCGATTTCCTGTTCGACCGAGAACGGCCCCTGCCCCCGGATGAATTCGACATTGCGGTATTGCCGGGATGGCGCCCTGTCCGTCAGCTTGCGCACCTTGAATTCCGCAAGGCTATCCCCAACGAGCGCGTCTAGGCTCGCCTGACCTGTGGTAGCAAAGACCTTTTGGCCAGGGAGGAGCATGGTCGAAGCTTCGGCCTCATCCCTCGCGAAACGCCAGTTGTCGCCCGGTTCCGGCGCCCATTCCGGGCGTAGCAGCCGCGCATGCGGCAGCGACAGTTCATGGCAGATCCGTGTGGTACGCGCGGCGATGCGCGTGGAAAACGGATGGGTCGCATCCAAAACCGCGCCGATCCCCTCCTCGGCCAGAAAGGCCCGGAATCCGCCATCTCCGCCGAAACCGCCAATACGGGTTGGCACCGGCAGATCGGGATGTACGCGCGCGGGATAAAGCAATGAGGCTGTCACGCGCATCGCGTTGTTCTCGGCCAGGGCCGCCGCGATTACGCGCGCCTCGCCCGAGCCGCCGAGTAGCAAAAGATGCGTCGCAGAGATGCCGAGATCATTCATCGCCGGAACCATATGCTGCAATTGCGGCGACGCAAGGTGCTTGTGCCGCCGCTGGTTCAGAACTACCAAGCTGCACATGACAAGTATTTCCGAAATCGAGTCTCAGTCCGACGATCATCAGCGTGCAAAACGCAATGTCGTGGTTCTGGTTCTGGCGCAGGCGCTGCTGGGCGCCCAGATGCCGATGATCTTTACCATTGGCGGTCTGGCGGGGCAGTCGCTTGCAGCGAACCCCTGCCTTGCGACCCTGCCGATTTCCATGATCGTCCTGGGCTCGATGCTGACGGCCACACCGCTATCAGCGGTAATGCAGAAATACGGACGCCGCGCCGGGTTCTTTGTAGGCGCCGCTGGCGGTACGCTTGGTGGTGTCATCGGCGCCTATGGCCTGTTCACCGGGTCTTTTGCGCTGTTCCTTCTGGGCAGCCTTTTCACCGGTATCTATATGAGCGCGCACGGGTTTTACCGGTTTGCCGCTGCTGATACCGCATCGGATGCGTTCCGCCCCAAGGCGATTTCCTACGTGATGGCGGGTGGTCTTGCCTCGGCCATTATCGGGCCGCAGGTGGTTAAGCTGACCGCAGATGCCTATGTGATCCCCTTTATCGGCACCTATGCCGCGGTGATCGCGGTGAACGTGGTCGGGGCTGCCCTTTTCCTGTTCCTGGATATTCCAAAACCTCCGCCGCCCGCCGAGGGTGCGAGCAAGGGCCGCAGCCGCTGGGAGCTGATCACGACGCCGAAAATTGCCGTGGCCGTGATTTGCGCGACCGTGTCCTACGGTCTGATGAACCTCGTTATGACCTCGACACCGCTGGCAGTGGTCGGCTGCGGGTTCACCCGCAATTCCGCCGCCGATGTGGTGACGGCCCATGTGCTGGCCATGTTTATCCCGTCGTTTTTCACCGGCCATCTGATCGCCCGGTTCGGCGTGGAAAAGATCATGGGCACCGGGTTGGCTATTCTTGCCGGGGCCGGGCTTGTCGCGCTTCAGGGCGTGGAGTTGAGCAATTTCTTTATTGCGCTGGTGTTGCTCGGGATCGGCTGGAATTTCGGGTTCATCGGGGCAACCTCGATGCTTGCCGGGGCGCATGAACCTTCCGAACGTGGCCGGATGCAAGGTCTGAACGACCTGATCGTGTTCGGCGGCGTCACGATTGCCTCGCTTTCATCGGGCGGACTGATGAACTGCTCTGGCGGCACCGCGACCGAAGGCTGGACAGCAGTGAACCTTGCAATGGCACCGGCGCTGGTTCTGGCGGGCAGCGCGTTGATCTGGCTGATCATGCAATCGCGCAGCGCGGCGCGGGGCTGAATCACCAGCGGCCGCGCGAAACCCGAAGCATCAGCGCCAGCCGGTCGCGCGTATCGATTCCGCCAACCCGCCCATCCCCCACACGAGACGGGTCCGCGATGACCTGACGCAAAAGCCGTGAGGCTTGCCAGCCACTCAACAGCGCCTGCCCCGCCTCGGGCGAGACTTTTGCCCGCTGCGCGCGCGCCTTTTGCATCCGGTCGAGGGCCTTCTGCGCAAGCTTGCGTACACCTTCGCCAGTTCCGTCAAGCAGCGGCACACGGCGTCGCGCCTCAAGCTCGGGCACGGCGCAAAGCCAGTTCGCAATCCCGACCCCATAGGCGAAATCGCGCACCACGGTTTCATCAGCCTGGCCCAGCGATAGCGCCGCAGCCGACACCACATGGCCCGAAGTGGCATCGATGTAGCGCTCGAAATGCGCCTCATCCTCGAACGGGTCTCGGTAGATATCCCAGCGCCGCGCCGCCACCATTTCATCCAACCGCGTGGCCAGCGCCGGCGCCAGCACCTGAGAAAGCGGCGTCACCACCTCATGCCGCCGCACGATCCCCCCGGCAGAAATCTCCGACAGCGCATCGCGCCACCATTGCAGCCGCATCTCGGCAATCATGCTTTCCTCGGTCACCCAAGGGGCGCGGGCAACCTCGATATTCAACGCAAATATCGGGAACAGCACGCGACGCGCAGAAACAGGCACCGCCATCACCGCAAGAAATCGTGCCGGATCGGCCTTTTCCACAAGGGCCGCGCAGGCCGTCAGATCGGTATCGAAAGCCACGTCAGCCCGTCACGCCTTACCGTCGCGTACAAGCTTCCACCGGATCGCATCCAGCAGCGCCTCGAAACTGGCATCCACTATATTCGGCGACACGCCCACCGTTGACCAACGCCGTTTCTGCGCATCCTGAAAATCGATGATGACTCGCGTCACGGCCTCGGTCCCGCCATTGGTGATACGCACCTTGAAATCGGTCAGGCGCATGTCGTCGATCCTGTCCTGATAGGGTCCAAGATCGGTCTTCAGCGCCTGCCAGAGCGCGTTGACCGGTCCGTCATCATGCAGATCCTGCGGATGTTCGTTCTTGAAATACCCGGTGCGCTTGGATCCGTCGCGGAATTGTACGGTCACCACCGCCTCGGATTCCACGACCACCTGCCCCTTGGCATTGCGGCGACGCTCGGAAATCACCCGGTAGCGTTCTACGTCGAAAAAGCTCTCCATTTGGCCGAGCGCCTCGCGCGCGACCAGCTCGAAACTGGCCTGCGCCGTATCATAGGAATAGCCCGCATCCTCGCGCTCCTTGATCGTGTTCAGGATTGTGCCAAGCGCCGGATCGCCCTTTTCGACCTCAAGCCCCGCCTCTGAGAGACGGCGACGCAGGTTCGACTGCCCTGCCTGGTTTGACATCGGGATGATGCGTTCGTTCCCCACCAGTTCCGGATCGATATGCTCATAGGTATCCGGGTTCTTCAGGATCGCGCTGGCATGCAGCCCTGCCTTGTGGGCAAAGGCCGAGGCACCAACATAGGGCGCCTGCCGCGTGGGCACCCGGTTCAGGATATCGTCCAACATACGGCTGATCCGTGTCATACCCACCAGCGCCTCGCGGCTGATCCCGGTATCAAATTGGCTGGCAAAGGGCTCTTTCAGCAAGAGAGTCGGGATGATCGAAACCAGATTGGCGTTGCCACAGCGTTCGCCCAGCCCGTTCAGCGTGCCTTGTACTTGGCGCGCCCCGGCCAGAACCGCCGCCAGCGATCCAGCTACTGCCGCCTCGGTATCGTTATGGGTATGAATGCCAAGGTTATCCCCGGGAATTCCTGCCGCGATCACCTCGCTGACGATCCGCGCGATCTCGTCCGGCAATGTCCCGCCATTCGTATCGCAAAGCACGATCCAGCGTGCCCCGGCTTCATAGGCCGCCCGGCAGGCCTCAAGCGCATAGCCCGGATTGGCCTTGTAACCGTCAAAGAAATGCTCGGCATCAAACAGCGCCTCGCGCCCCTGCGCCAGGATATGTGCGACCGACGCCCGGATATTTTCGATATTCTCCTCAAGCGTGATCCCAAGCGCCGCTTCCACGTGATAATCATGGCTCTTGCCAACCAGACAAACCGCCCCGGTGCCCGCGTTCATCACCGCCGCCAGCACATCGTCATTCTCGGCCGAGCGCCCGGCCCGCTTGGTCATGCCAAAGGCCACCATCTGCGCTCGCGTCTTCGGTGCCGCCTCGAAAAACGCGGAATCCGTCGGGTTCGCACCGGGCCATCCGCCCTCGATATAATCGATACCAAGCCCATCCAGCGCCGTCGCGATCTGCACCTTGTCGGCGGTCGAAAACTGCACCCCTTGCGTCTGCTGCCCGTCCCGCAGGGTCGTGTCGTAAAGATAAAGCCGTTCTGTCATAGCGCCGCTCTCCCATCAGAAACCCCATGCTTCTTTGGGTCAAAAATATCCTCGGGGGGAGTCCCGGACCACGTCCGGGACGGGGGGCAGACAGCCCCCCAGCAACCTTTCGCCAGATACAGAACCTCCATGATTATTCCTCCCACAACGCGTCGAGAAGATTGACATCAAAGTGATCAGCTTTCTCAAACTCGGACTCTCCGGCCTTATCTCTTACAACGACGCCTGCCCGTGCAAGACCATCCCGGATTTTGTCCGCCTTTTCAAAGTCCTTTTGCGATCTCGCTTTATCTCGCTTAACCAGCAAATCTCTTATCAAGCCAGTTTCAGCGTCGGTAAATCCCGGCACCTTTGCCCATTCGGGGACGCCGCCTTCTAGGAAACCAAGCAATGACATGCTTGCCCGCAACGTGGTAACGTCACCGGCGCTCGACAAAACATGGCACTCCTGCAAAGCACCGTGCGTGTTCAAATCGTTGCACAACTCGGTCACGACTTGCGGATGAGCCTCACCGTTTCCATCTTCTGCAAGACCAATCTGGCGATACCATTTTTTCAGCGTCTCTTTTGCTTCCACGGCCTTGGCCTCGGTCCAGTCCATCGGCTTGCGATAGTGCGTGCTCAGAAACACGAAACGGATCACCTCACCCGGGATGCCCTGATCCAGCAGATCGCGCACGGTGAAGAAATTGCCCAGTGATTTGGACATCTTTTTGCCTTCGACCTGGAGCATCTCGTTATGCAGCCATATCTGCGCCATCTGCTCGGAATCATTGGCACAGCAACTTTGAGCGATTTCGTTTTCATGATGCGGAAACATCAGATCGTTTCCGCCCCCATGAATGTCAAAAACATGCGGTTTTTCGAGGCCGGCTTTAGACAATTCGCCGCTCGAAGCTGGACGCGACCAAAGCAAATCATCGGCCATAGCCGAGCATTCGATATGCCAGCCCGGACGCCCCCGGCCCCAGGGGCTGTCCCAACCCGGCAAATTTGCATCTGACGGCTTCCACAGCACGAAATCCATCGGGTTCTTCTTGTAGGGCGCGACCTCGACCCTTGCACCGGCGATCATGTCATCCACGCTGCGACCGGACAGCTGGCCGTATTTCTCTTTCCAACTGTCGACAGCGAACAGCACGTGGCCTTCCGCCTCATAGGCGTGGCCCTTGGCGGTCAATTCTTCGATCATCGCCACCATCTGCGGAATGTACTGGGTGGCGCGCGGCATATGGTCCGGTTCCAGTGCGCCAAGCGCCGCCATGTCTTCAAGGAACCATTGCGTGGTCTCGGCGGTGATCTCGGCAATGTCGCGCCCGCTTTCGGCGGCGCGGGCGTTGATCTTGTCGTCGACGTCAGTGAAATTGCGCACGTAGGTCACATGTTCCGCGCCGTAGAGATGGCGCAGAAGCCGGTTCAGAACATCGAACACGACGACGGGCCGCGCATTGCCAAGATGTGCGCGGTCATACACCGTCGGGCCGCAGACATACATCCGCACATTGTCGGGATCGATCGGCGTGAAATCCTCTTTCGCGCGCGTCTTGGTGTTGTGCAGCCTGATCTTTGTCATCTCGTCGCGTCCTCACGTAGGGTGAGACATAATGCCAAACGGGCACAGTGCCTCCGGCGCGGGCATGGCAACTTGGTTCAGGGATGTAAACGAAGAAAACCGGCCCGCAAAGTATCAGCAGGTAATAATGCAGCAGATAATGATGCAATTCCGGTTCATGGCGGTTTAATACCCGGCTCACGTGACGGGATCAAGAGCCATGCAACGTGGATATGCCCGGACTACGATTGACAATCCGGCCCGGCTCTGCCCCAAACGGCGCGAATACATTACGGAGTCTGCTTATGAAACTGTCGCATCGGATCACCCATATCAACGAAGGCGGTTCCGACGGGTGGGAGGTGTTCGACCGCGCCAAGCGCATGATCGCGGACGGGATCGCGGTGACCCAGCTGACCATCGGCGAGCATGACATCCGCACCGACCCGACGATCCTTGCCGCAATGAACGCCTCGGCAACCGGCGGTCATACAGGCTATGCCTCGGTTCCCGGCATCCCCTCCTTGCGCGACGCGGTCGCGGCGCGGCTAAGCGAGAGAACCGGCGTGCCGACGCGGCGCGAAAACGTGCTGATCACGCCGGGCGGTCAGGCGGGGCTGTTCATGGCCCATAACGCGGTCTGCAATCCCGGAGATGTGGCTCTTTTCGTCGATCCCTATTACGCGACCTATCCCGGCACGATCCGCGCTGCCGGTGCGATTGCGCGCCCGCTGCGCACCCATGCAAGGGACGCATTTCTGCCGCAGGCGGAAGAGCTTGCACAGCTGGCGACAGGCGCGGTCTCGCTTCTGATCAATTCACCGAACAACCCGACCGGCGTAGTCTATGACCGCGACACGCTGGGGGGCATCGCCGGGGTCTGCCGCGAACAGGATCTCTGGCTGATCTCGGACGAAGTTTACGACACGCAGGTCTGGAAAGGCGACCATATCTCGCCGCGCGCCCTGCCCGGCATGGCTGAGCGCACGCTGGTCATCGGCTCCATGTCGAAAAGCCACGCGATGACCGGGTCGCGCTGCGGCTGGATCGTGGGCCCCGAAGAGGCGATTGCCGCGCTGGCGGATCTGGCGGTTACCACCACCTATGGCGTTGCCGGTTTCGTTCAGGATGCCGCCCTTTTCGCGCTGAACGCAGGAAAGGAATTCGAGGAGCAGATCGCAGCCCCCTTCCGTCGTCGCCGCCTGTTGGCGCAGAAAGTTCTTGGCAATCAGCAGGTTGTTGGTCTGCTACCCTCTGATGGCGCGATGTACCTGATGCTGGATATCCGCAGCACCGGGATGAGCGGCGAGGCCTTTGCCTATGCTCTGCTGGAAGAAGAACGCATTGCCGTGATGCCGGGCGAAAGCTTTGGCAGCGCCGCCGCCGGTCATATCCGCGTCGCCATGACCATCGCCGATGCAGAGTTCGAACAGGCGCTGAAGCGGCTCTGCGATTTCGCCGCCGCGATCTCGGGGCGAGAAAGCAGGCGCGCGTGACTTTGGATGATCAAAGCGGCATGGAAAAAGGGTGCCCTATTCGCATGTCAGACAGAGGTTGGGAATGGCAGCTTAGAGCCCTTTAGAACGCCTTGTCTGGATGGCAGCGATAGCGGACAGTGGGTTGAGATATCTGGACTGTGACCATGCCATTTTGCGACATCACGATCGTTCCCGTAGCTGCCGATAGGAAGGAAGCCTATCTTCGCTTCGCCGAACGGATGGCGAAAATCTATCGCGAGTTTGGAGCATCGCGCGTTACAGATTTCTGGCAGGATGCCGAAGCCAGCGCTGATGAAAACTTCCATGCAAAAGACGCTATGGCAACATATGCCAATCAAAACCTTCCAAAATTTCGAAAACTTGCAGGTGCAGCCGATGGTGAGACAGTCGTCGTTTCGATCACCGAATGGCCAGACCGCGAGGCTCGCGATCGCGGAATCGAGGCTGTCGTCTCAGACCCGCGCATCCAAGCCACAATGACGGAAGAGCCAATCTTCGATGGGGGCAAACTCATCGCCGGTGGTTTCACCGTCGAGCTCGACATCAGTTGATGTAGGCAACGTCGGCTTCGTCCGCATAACCGAACAACCTCCTGCTCGTACACACACAAGAAAAAAACGGAGCGCCGAAGCGCTCCGTATAAGTTTCGCCGTTCAGGCTCATCTAGTTTACCGCCCGGTGTTTTTTGCCTGCGGCCTGAACGTCGTCAGGGGCGAGCGCACCCGCCCCGTGGAAAGGTGGGCAAGGACAATAGTCCGCCCCCACCCTATGTCGTCGGGCCAGAAGTGAGGCCCGTCCGTGAGCTGAAGCTGCCCTCTGCAAAGGCCGCTTCGGTGGTTTCGTCGGGGTCCGGTCAGCGAGTGGCAGCCCGCGACCCCTGCGCGCCTGTTGGGGCGCGGTTTCGTAATTGCTTTCGAGTAGGACAGCTTCGAAATGCTTTGGAATCTTGCAAGTTAGCGCGCAGAGCTACGCTGGATTTCGACCGATAGTTCACCGCCCACTTCAAAAACATGCTTAACCAAAACCTTTAAAAGTAGTCCTCCATCAACAGAAAGCCTAGTTACTTTATCCGCAGTGAACTTTGACTGGAGATGGAGGGGAACTCGGATGATGCCCCAACCGCTCTTGTCCAATGAGACGTCGAAAAGTTCTGAGCGCCTCCCGTTATCTTCAATAAAATAGCACCTGCCTTCGAAAGCATCTTCGGCCATCAGCTACACCCCGACGTCCCGCCGCAGGTGTTGCATTTCATGCAGGTGCCGTTGCGCACCAGCGTGTAGTTGCCGCATTCGCCACAGGGGTCGCCCTCGTAGCCCTGCATCTTGGCTTTGACCCGCGCGTCCATCGGCACGGTGCCGCTGGCGACGGCGGTGGTGGTCGATGTTGCAATTGTGGTGGTATCCGAGGTCATTGCCGCCATCGGTGCTGACGGTTCTGCAAAGCCCGCCAGCGCGCCGGGCATCTGGCCGCCGTTCAGCACGACTAGTTCCTGCGGCAGACGCTTACGCAGATAGCCGGTGGAGCTGATCTGTTTCAGCACTTCCAGCGAGCGGCTGGCGGCGTTCTCGCTCATCTCCGAGATGTTCGACACGCCTTCTTCCTCGCCGCGCCCCACATCGTCAAAAGAAGCGCCCTGCGGTTTCACATGGGCCAGATCGGTCCGGTCGAGGTAAGACACGGCCAGTTCGCGGAACACGTAATCAAGGATCGAGGTCGCGTTCTTGATGCTGTCGTTGCCTTGCACCATCCCGGCGGGTTCGAATTTCGTAAAGGTGAAGGCGTCGACGAATTCCTCGAGCGGCACCCCGTATTGCAGGCCGACCGATACGGCGATGGCAAAGTTGTTCATCATCGCGCGGAAGCCAGCGCCTTCCTTGTGCATGTCGATGAAGATCTCGCCAAGGTTGCCGTCTTCGTATTCGCCGGTGCGCAGGTAGACCTTGTGCCCGCCGACCACTGCTTTTTGCGTATAGCCTTTGCGGCGCTGGGGCATCTTTTCGCGGTGCGAACGGATGATTTCCTTGACCACGACCTTTTCGACGATCTTTTCGGCCAGCACGGCAGCTTTTTCCTGCTGCGAGCCGGATTCGAGCACTTCGGCCGCATCTTCATCGTCTTCGACCAGCGCCGAGGCGAGCGGCTGGGACAGTTTCGAGCCGTCGCGGTAGAGCGCGTTAGCTTTGACGCCAAGCGACCAGGACAGTTCGTAGGCTTTCTGGCAATCCTCGATGGTGGCATCGTTCGGCATGTTGATCGTCTTGGAGATCGCGCCCGAGATGAAGGACTGCGCAGCGGCCATCATGTGGATGTGGCTGTCGACGCTCAGGTAGCGGGTGCCTTTCTTGCCGCAGGGATTGGCACAGTCGAAGATCGCGTAATGCTCTTCCTTGAGGTGCGGTGCGCCCTCTAAGGTCATGGTGCCGCAGACATGGTCATTGGCAGCCTCAATGTCCTTGCGGGAATAGCCCAGGTGACGCAGCAGATCGAAGGACGGATCGTTCAGTTTCGCGGCCGGAATGCCGAGCACATTGGTGCAGAACTCTTCGCCCAGCGTCCACTGGTTGAAGACAAAGCGGATGTCGAAGGCACTGGCGAGGGAGGCCTCGACCTTGGCGAGCTCGTTCTCACCGAAACCGTGGCCGGCCAGCGAGGTGTGATTGATCGCGGGCGCATTGCCTATAGAGCCGTGGCCAACCGCGTAAGAGATGATCTCTTCGATTTCGGCCGATCCGTAGCCCAGCTTTTCAAGTGCGGCCGGAACCGAGCGGTTGATGATCTTGAAATAACCGCCGCCAGCGAGCTTCTTGAACTTGACCAGCGCGAAATCGGGTTCGATGCCGGTGGTGTCGCAGTCCATGACAAGGCCGATGGTGCCGGTGGGCGCGATCACAGTGGCCTGCGCATTGCGATAGCCGTGCTTTTCACCCAGCGCCAGCGCCTCGTCCCAGACCGTGTGGGCCAGTTCGAGCAGCTTGGCATCGGGGCAGTTCTTGTGATCGAGTGCGACCGGCGTGACCGCGAGGTCTTCGTAGCCGGTGGTCTTGCCATAGGCGGCATTGCGGTGGTTGCGGATCACGCGGAGCATGTGGTTTGCGTTGCGCTCATATCCGGCAAAGGCGCCGAGCTCCGAGGCGATTTCCGCCGAGGTCGCATAGGCCACGCCGGTCATGATCGCGGTCAGGGCGCCGCAAAGGGCACGACCTTCGTCGCTGTCATAGCTATGGCCCATGTTCATCAGCAAACCGCCGATATTGGCATAGCCAAGACCCAGTGTGCGGAAGTCGTAGGACAGCTGCGCGATCTCTTTCGACGGAAACTGCGCCATCATCACCGAGACTTCGAGCGTCAAGGTCCAGAGACGCGAGGCGTGCATGTAATCCGCCGCCTGGAATTCGCCGTCCTTGAGGAACGTCAGCAGGTTCATCGAGGCAAGGTTGCAGGCCGTGTCGTCGAGGAACATGTATTCTGAACAGGGGTTCGAGCCGCGGATCTCCCCGTCTTCCGGGCAGGTGTGCCATTCGTTGACCGTGTCGTGGTACTGGATGCCCGGATCGGCGCAGGCCCATGCGGCATGGCCGACCTGTTCCCACAGATCGCGCGCCTTGACGGTCTTGGAGACGGTGCCGTCGGTGCGGTTGATCAGCTCCCAGTCGGCGTCTTTCTTGACGGCGGTCAGAAAGGCGTTGGTCACGCGGATCGAGTTGTTGGAGTTCTGGCCGGAGACAGAGTTATAGGCTTCGGAATCCCAGTCGGTGTCATAGGTCGGGAATTCGATGCCGGTATGGCCCTGCTTGGCATAATCCAGCACGCGCTTGATATACGTCTCGGGGATCGCGACTTTCTTGGCCTCGCGGATCGCCTCTTTCAGCGTGTTGTTGACCTTGGGATCATAGGCTTCTTCCTCGAGCCCGTCCCATGTGCCGATGGCCGCAAAAATACCGTTCAGCTTGGCTTCGTGCATCTTGGAGCCGGCCACGATGCTTGCGACCTTTTGCTCTTCGAGCACCTTCCAGTTGATGAAATCCTCGATATCCGGGTGATCCGCATCGACGATGACCATCTTGGCCGCACGGCGGGTGGTGCCACCGGATTTGATCGCCCCGGCTGCGCGGTCGCCAATTTTCAGGAAGCCCATCAGGCCCGAGGACTTGCCACCGCCCGAGAGCTTTTCGCCCTCGCCACGCAGATGGCTAAAGTTGGTGCCGGTGCCAGAGCCGTATTTGAACAGGCGCGCTTCACGCACCCAAAGATCCATGATGCCGCCGTCGTTCACCAGATCGTCCTGCACGCCCTGAATAAAGCAGGCATGCGGCTGCGGATGTTCATAGGAGGACTGCGATTTGGTCAGCTTGCCGGTCTTGTGGTCGACATAATGGTGGCCCTGTGCGGGGCCGTCGATGCCATAGGCCCAATGCAGACCGGTGTTGAACCATTGCGGGCTGTTCGGCGCGGCCTTTTGCGTGGCCAGCATATAGCGCATCTCGTCATAATAGGCGCGCGCGTCTTCCTCGGTTGTAAAGTACCCCCCCTTCCAGCCCCAGTAGGTCCATGCTCCGGCGAGACGGTCGAATACCTGCTTGGAGGAGGATTCACCGCCCATTTCCGCGCCCTCTTCGGGGACCGAGCGCCAGAGGAATTCGGGAACGCCCTTTTCCTTGACCTTTTTCAGCGCCGAGGGAACGCCGGCCTTGCGGAAGTATTTCTGCGCGATGACATCGCTGGCAACCTGGCTCCAGCTTGCGGGAATCTCGATATCATCCTGACGAAAGACGGTCGTACCGTCCGGGTTGCGAATTTCAGAAGTGGCGTGAATGAAATCGAGGCTCGCGTAGGCGTCCTGACCGGCTTTGGTAAATCGTCTTTCAATTCTCATATCGCTGCCTCTGTTTTCAGCTTTGCCCCAATATCAAAGACCGGTAATCGGCCCCACGAACGCCCTGTCGTTGCAGGCCGCCCGCATGCCACGGAGGGGAACGGCAAAATCTTTCCGTGCTGCCAAAGCAGGTACTTGTCGGCGCGAAGCCAGATTAGAAAGAATTTCAGTTTGTCCCTTCCTGAGCAGCGACCCTCTGGTTATTGCCACCAGATTTAGTGGTCACCGCCCCGGCCAGCACAACTTGACGTAGGTTCCCGGCTAAAGCAAACGATTTTTGATTCTTTTTTGCCTTGACGCAGATCGATGCAAGCGTCCTTTTGCACGGTCCGTGATTCATGCACAGGGCGGGCAAAATCGACTTGGTTAAAGACGGGTAAATCCCTGCCGGTTTTTGCCTGTAATTCAGTAAGTTTCGGCAGGATGCCAAAGCAGCACCTAAATTTATCCACAACTTATCCGGTAGATTATCCCACGACTCTTGCGCGTGATGGGCTTAGGCTGATTTCGCGGATTCGCGGAAATCCACAGTGAGAAATTTCATATGCGCCCCTGGCACTTACTAACTGTAGTATTTTTAGGCGCCTGCGCGACACAAGATGTAGCGCAAATCTCACATCGCGCGCGGTTCGCAGAGTATCCGGAGAATCTTTTGGAATCAGTCGAATCCGCCTGTTCGGAGCCATCGGACAGTTTCAGCCGCCCCGATGATCAGACAATCGAGTGCCGGACTTTCCTCAATCCGCAAGAAACGGCCGTCGCCATTATGACCTATGAAGGGATTCTGGACGATTTGCCCCGGTTGGTTCTGCAATTCCATGTCGAGCCGAGCGAACCGGGTTACCTTGTACAGTTCGACAGCTATTTGAACGTTCCGCAAAAAACAGGTGCGCCGCTTCGGGTGTTCTACAGAAATCCGACGGTAACAAAGACGGTCAACAAAATCATGCGCGTGGCGGGCGGGAAACCCGAGCCTATTCCGGTGCCGGGCAATGCGGCCGGAAAACCGGCCGAGTGACCAGAAAATTCTGATCTTGTAGAAAATGGTCGGGGCGAGAAGATTCGAACTTCCGACCCCCTGTACCCAAAACAGGTGCGCTACCAGGCTGCGCCACGCCCCGAACCATGCGGCTGTCTAGACGGGACTGAAGGAATTGAAAACCCCTAACAGGGCCATACGGGGTTTGCAGAGGAAAAAACCGGATGTTGCATCTGACTGCCCGGCTCGATTCCATAGCGTTCGGCAAGTCCGCCGTTGATTTCGAGCACGGCGCGGACGTTTTCGCCCCCGTCAATCGCGGTCAGATCTCCGGGAATCGCTTCGTGATGCACATGAGTTACCAACCCGTCAGAATCGACAAAGATCATATCGAGCGGAATCAGCGTGTTTTTCATCCAGAAGGTCGCCCGGATCGGATCGGGATAGATAAAGAGCATCCCCTTGTTCCGGCCCATCCGTTCGACGAACATCAGCCCCTTGGCGCGTTCGGCATTGTCATCGGCGATGTCGACGGTAAATGAAAGCTCACCCCAATCGCCGCGCAGGGCAACGCGATCTTCACGACATTCCGCGTGGAGCGACGACGCCAGCGTGCAGGCCAGAACCAGCCCGCCCCAAAGTCGAGGCATCCTAGTCTCCGGTCTTTGGATTTGCGACTTCCCAGGCGTGGACCTCGGCGGCCATGCGGCCCCTTTTGCCATCGATCACTCGGATGGCGAGAGCCTCGCCCGGTTGCAGATCGGACAGGCCCGACTGGCGCAGAACTTCTATGTGCAGAAAGATATCCTCGGGGTGACCGAAGATGTTCGCAAAGCCAAACCCCTTGCCCTTGTCGAACCATTTCACGCGGGCGGGTTCCAGCGGCCGTTGCTTCAGATCCTGCGGATCCATGTTCACAAAGTCAGTCAGAACCGGGGTGTCGTCCCTTTCGGGCGGTGTGATCGAAATGATCTCGACAGCCTGAACCCCGCGTTCGGTGCGGTGGGTAACCACCTCGATCCGTGCGCCGTCCGCGACCGAGCTTTGCCCGAAATTTCGCAAGACATTGACATGCAATAGGATATCGGGCCCGCCCTCGTCCGACACGACAAAGCCGAATCCTTTGGTGGGGTCAAACCACTTCACCTGCCCGCGCACGTGATACATGCTGTTCAAGTCTTCCGCCAAAGGGGTCCTGCCATCTACACTATCACATTGCATTAAACACCTAACTGTCGGTTTTTGACAGAATTATTCAAGATAAAAAGTCATTTATCTAAAAGTTCCAATATTTATATCATAAAGTCATCATGGGTTCAGCCGATTTATCACCCAATCTGCCTCAGGATCACTGCGACGCCAGCAAAAACGGTCATGAAGTCGGAATTGACCGTCAGCCCAGAATTCGATTTCCACGGGAACAAGCCTGTATCCGCCCCAGAATGGCGGACGCGAAGGATTCGGTCCCTGCTGTGCGGTGACCTTTGCAACTTCGGCCATGAGGGTCGCGCGGCTTGCGAGCGGACGCGACTGGCGCGACGCCCAAGCGCCAAGGCGGCTCTTGAGCGAACGCGATTTATAATAGGCGTCGGCCTGCGGACCGTCCTCGCGCGTTATCGTCCCTCGCACCCGGACTTGCCGGCGCAGCGATTTCCAGTGCATCACGAAAGCGGCCTTGCCAGCGCTGTCCAGCTCCTGCGCCTTCTGGCTTTCGTAATTGGTGTAAAAGACGAAAGCGCCTGGTTCGACATCCTTGAGAAGAACCATACGCGCATTGGGCAGACCGTCACGATCGACCGTGGATAACGCGATGGCGTTATGATCGTTGATCTCGCTTTCCTCGGCCTCTGCCATCCAGCGTTTCACGATCTCGAACGGGTCGTCACCCGCAAAGATTCCGTCGCGATCACTCATCCTTATCCACCCTTTCCCCGGCACAGTGCTGATGGTGCCGCAGGGGCACCCGACTGTTTCATGTACTCTTGAAGCCTGTTTCGCCTTCGCCTAAAGGTCAGTCAATTGCGAAAATCAGGATGGAGTTCCTCATGTCAAATCAATTGATGGTCGGCAAGCGCGGCCTGATCATGGGGCTCGCCAACGACAAGTCGATTGCCTGGGGAATTGCCAAGGCGCTGGCCGATGCCGGGGCCGAGCTTGCGTTTTCCTATCAGGGCGATGCGCTGAAAAAGCGGGTCGATCCACTCGCTGAGAAAGTCGGCAGCAAGATCGTCCTGCCCTGCGATGTCAGCAGCGAAGAGTCCATTGATGCGCTGTTTGCCGATCTGGCCGAGCATTGGGACAACATCGATTTCGTCGTTCACGCCATCGGGTTTTCGGACAAGAACGAGCTGCGCGGCCGTTACGTCGACACCTCGCGCGCGAACTTCCAGATGAGCATGGATATCTCGGTCTTCAGCTTTACCGCAGTTGTGAACCGCGCGGAGAAGATGATGAATGAAGGCGGTTCCTGCCTGACGCTCACGTATTACGGTGCCGAAAAGGTTATGCCGCATTACAATGTGATGGGTGTCGCCAAGGCCGCACTCGAGGCGTCGGTGCGTTATCTGGCCGAGGATCTAGGCAAGGACGGCATCCGCGTCAACGCGATCTCTGCCGGGCCGATCAAGACGCTCGCCGCCAGCGGTATTGGCGATTTCCGCTATATCATGAAGTGGAACGAGTATAACTCGCCGCTGCGTCGCAACGTGACCATCGACGATGTCGGGGGCTCGGCGCTTTACCTGCTCTCGGATCTCGGGGCCGGTGTCAGCGGTGAAGTTCTGCATGTGGATGCGGGCTATCACGCGGTTGGGATGAAAGCCGTCGACGCGCCGGATATCTCGACCGTCTGATCCTTGGGGGTCAGTTCAGCCGCGCGCGTACCTGATCCAGTTCACCCGTGAGACCGGCCAAGCCCTTCTCCATCGCCCAGCGATGACCCTCTACGACCGTCGGCCACATCAGCGGTGCGATTCTGCCAAGGATAGGTCGGTTCAGCGATATGTCCGACTCAATCCGCACGTCCGCGATGGCACCGTTTTGCTTAAGGCTCCACTCAACTTCGCCATTGATATCACCGCTGGCCTTGATCTGGCAGCTGCAGGGAGAGTTGACCTTTATGATCTCGGCCTCCCAGAGGAACGTCAGAGGCAACCGGCTACGAGTCAGAAAACGCGCGCGACGCCCGACGCCGCTTTTATCCCCTTTTTCAATAACTTGAGCATCTAGAAACACCGTACCCCACCATTCGGGCAAACGATCAAACGCAATGATCACCTCTGCCACATGCTCAATCCGAGCGGACAGTTTCCAATTGGTTATGAGCAGGCGTGGCTTCATTGATATCCCGGGTTACTCGTCAGAACAGCTGGCTTTAATTGAACGTGATGCTGGGCTATCAAGTTCCCCACAAAGAAGGAGCGCGAGATGAACGACCAGTTGCCGCATGAAAAAGGGTTCCATGTCAGCTGGGACCAGATACACCGTGATTCCCGCGCCCTTGCATGGCGCCTTGACGGCAAAGGCCCCGAGAATGGCAGCTGGCGCGCAGTCGTCGCCATCACCCGCGGCGGTATGGCCCCCGCGATGATCGTCTCGCGTGAGCTGGATATCCGAACGGTCGACACGATCAGCGTCAAATCCTATGACCACCAGTCACGATCCGAGGCCAAGGTGCTGAAGCACCCGGACGCCGAAATGATGGGCGATGGCGACGGCATCTTGATCGTCGATGACCTTGTCGATAGCGGCAAGACGCTGGAACTGGTGCGCGAGCTTTATCCCAAAGCTCATTTCGCAACCGTCTACGCCAAACCCTCGGGCGAGCCGATGGTCGATACTTTCGTCACTGGAGTCAGCCAGGACACATGGATCTTCTTTCCCTGGGATATGGCCTTGCAATATGTCGAGCCCTATCGCGGCAAGGACTGATATCGCCCGACTTATCCCAAGATGACCGCCCGGCCCCGTTCGCTTAGATGCACAGGGACCGTTCAGGAGTACCCCGCAGATGAAAATCACCCGGACCCGCGCCACCTTTGCGCCCCCGATCACCGAAGCGCGCCGCTGGCTGGACGGGAAGAGCTTTCCACCAGAGCGCCCGCTGATTAACGTAAGCCAGGCCGCACCGGTCGCCGCACCGCCGATGGAACTGCGCCAGCATATGGCGGATCTGGCGCTCAAAAACGACGAGGTGCATCTTTACGGTCCCGACCTTGGTCTGCCCGCCCTGCGCGAGGAACTGGCTCGAAAATGGTCACTGGCCTATGGTGGAGAAATCGCACCCGAACAGGTTGCGATTACCTCGGGCTGCAACCAGGCATTTGCCGCAGCCATCGCCGCTCTGACCGGCGAAGAGGACGAGGTGATCCTGCCGACCCCTTGGTATTTCAATCACAAGATGTGGCTGGATCAGAGTGGCGTCAAAACTGTGCCGCTTGTGGTAGGTGACGACATGCTGCCCGATCCCGAGGCAGCGGCGCAGCTGATCACCGACAGGACCCGCGCCATTGCGCTCGTGTCGCCGAACAACCCCGCCGGGGTGGAATATCCGGCCACCCTGCTGCGCGCGTTCTTCGATCTCGCCCGATCAAGGGATATCGCCCTGATCCTTGACGAGACATATCGCGATTTCGACAGCCGCAGGGGCGCGCCGCATGATCTGTTCACCGATCCCGAATGGGACAAGACGCTGATTCACCTCTATTCCTTTTCCAAGGCCTTCCGGCTGACCGGGCATCGCATCGGCGCGCTGATGAGTTCACGCGAGATGATGGGCGAGATCGAGAAATTCGTTGATACCGTCACCATCTGCCCCAACCAGATCGGCCAGCACGCCGCGCTTTACGGGCTGAAAAACCTCGATCAATGGCTGGCGGGTGAGAGGGATGAAATCCTTGATCGCCGGGCTGCCATTGTCGATGGGTTCGCTGCGCTGGCCGACAAGGGCTGGCAGTTGAAAGGCGTCGGGGCCTATTTCGCCTATGTCGCCCATCCGTTCGGAATGCCCGCCGACGAACTGGCCAAGGCCCTGGTCGGCGAGGCCGGAGTTTTGCTACTACCCGCGACCATGTTCGTCCCCGAGGGCGACGCAAGTGGCGCCAGCCACCTGCGCATCGCGTTTGCCAATCTGGACCGCAGCGGAATCGGACAGATGTTCAGGCGGCTTGCCTCAGTTTCCTTCTGACCTTGCCCCTGTCTGGCACCCACAGTAGACAGAGCCGCAAAGAAAAGCAGACCCACGCCGTCAGGGAGGCATCATGGCCGTACGCGTCAAGAACTTGTCAAAGACTTTCGTCTGGATCATCGTCGGCCTATTGCTGATCGGTCTGATGGGCTTTGGCGCGACGAATTTCAGCGGCACTGTCCGCACCATCGGCAGCGTCGGCGACCAGAACATAAGCGTGGATGCCTTCGCCCGCGAATTGCAGCGTGAAATGCGTGCCATTCAGGCCCAGACCGGTCAGCCGATGACCATCGCGGATGCGCGGTCTTACGGTCTGGATCAATCGGTCGTGGCCCGGCTGACCCAGCTTGCCGCGCTTGACCACGAAGCCGAGCAGCTTGGCCTGTCGGTTGGCGATGAAAATCTGCAGCGTGAAATCGTCCGCATCCCGGCATTTCAAGGGATCGATGGTAAGTTCGACCGGGAAACCTATCGCTTTGCGCTGGAACAGGCGAACCTGAACGAGACCGTGTTCGAAGACGATCTGCGCGCCGAAAGCGCCCGGACGCTGGTGCAATCCGCCATCGTTTCCGGGGTCGAGATGCCCGGTACGATGGCCGATGCGCTGACGGATTACATCGCCGCGCGGCGCAGCTTTACCTGGGCGTCGCTGGGCGAAGACTCCCTGTCCGAACCGCTGCCCGAGCCGACCGAGGCCGAGTTGCAGGCCTATTACGACGAGAATGGCGCGGCCTTTACCCTGCCCGAAACCAAAAAGATTACCTACGTGTTGCTAACTCCGGAGGATGTGCTGGATGACGCCGCCGTGGATGAAGATGCGGTGCGCCGACTGTACGATGAACGGATCAGCGAATTTTCCCAGCCCGAGCGACGTCTTGTCGAACGTCTGGTCTACCCGAACGAGGAAGCGGCCAGCAACGCGCTGGCGCAGATCGAGGTCGGCGGCGCGACCTTTGAATCGCTCGTGCAGGATCGTGGTCTTGAACTTGACGATATCGATATGGGCGACGTGATCGCCAGCGATCTGGGCGATGCGGCGGACGAAGTTTTTTCCGCCGATGTGGGCGATGTTGTCGGCCCCCTGCCCTCGGATCTTGGCCCCGCGCTGTTCCGCGTGAACGGCAAGCTCGATGCCCGCACAACCACCTTTGAGGATGTCGAGGACCAGCTGCGTGACGAGCTCGCCGGCGATCAGGCCCGTCGCCAGATCGAAGCCCGCGCGGAACCGATCGAAGATATCCTTGCCGGCGGCGCAACGCTTGAAGAAGCGGCAGAGGAAACAGAGCTGAGCATCGGCACGCTTGAATGGACACCCGACAGTGCCGAAGGCCCCGCGGCCTATGCGACGTTCCACGAGGCCGCCGCGAATGTGACCAGCGAAGATTTCCCCCAGATCGACTTCCTTGATGATGGCGGTATTTTCGCGCTGAGACTGGATGAAACCCTTCCCGAACGCCCGGAGCCTTTTGATTCTGCCCGGGACAAGGTGGCGGAAGCCTGGCGTCAAGACGCGCTGGTTGCGGCGCTGGCGGCCCGTGCCGAGGAAGTCGTGGCGACACTGAACGAAAGTGGTGATTTCGCCGAAACCGGGCTGTCCTTCAAGGTTGAGAACGGCCTGACCCGCTCGGCCTATATCGATCAGACACCCGCCGATTTCATGAACCAGGTGTTCGAGATGGAAACCGGTAAATACCGAGTCATCACTGGTGAGGCCAGTGTCATCATCGTACGTCTGGAAGAGATCCTGCCGCCTGCCGATACAGCCGATGTGCGCGATTTGCGCCAGTCCCTGTCGACCCAGCTTGACCAGTCGCTTTCACAGGCGCTGTTCGCGGCCTACGCCCGTAATGCCCAGCTGCGTGCCCGGGCCCGGATCGACCAGCGCTCGGTCGAAGCCGTTCTTGGCAGCTTCAACTAAAAGGCAATATCAATGGCCTTGACGCCCGACTATCAAACCTTCGCCCGTGCCTACGAAGCGGGTGAAAACCAGGTGGTATATACTCGGCTTGCTGCTGACCTGGACACGCCTGTTTCGCTGATGCTCAAGCTCACGGGAGCGCAGAAAGACGCGTTCATGCTCGAATCCGTGACCGGCGGAGAAGTACGCGGGCGTTACTCGATCATCGGCATGAAGCCTGACCTGATCTGGCGGTGTCGGGGCGAAACATCCGAGCTTAACCGTGAGGCCCGCTATGACGCCGAAGCCTTTGAGGCTCAGGAAGGCAATCCGCTCGACAACCTCCGTGGCCTGATCGCCGAGAGCCGGATCGAACTGCCAAACGATCTGCCGCAGGCGGCGTCGGGTCTGTTCGGATATCTTGGCTATGACATGGTGCGCCTTGTCGAACACCTGCCCAACATTAACCCCGACCCAATCGGGGCACCAGACGCCGTGATGCTGCGCCCCTCGGTGGTGGCGGTGCTGGACGGGGTCAAGGGCGAGGTCACCGTGGTATCACCCGCCTGGGTCAGTGCGGGGCAATCGGCGCGCGCAGCCTATGCGCAGGCGGCGGAACGGGTAATGGATGCGGTGCGCGACTTGGATCGCGCGATGCCCGCCGAAACGCGCCATCTGGGCGATGAAGAAGAGATCGGGCCACCCCAATCCAACTTTACCGCCGAGGCCTATCGTTCAGCCGTTGAAAAGGCTAAGGAATACATCCGCGCAGGCGACATCTTTCAGGTGGTGCCTTCACAGCGCTGGACTCAGGACTTCCGCGATCCGCCATTCGCGCTTTATCGAAGCCTTAGGCGCACGAACCCGTCGCCATTCATGTTCTACTTCAACTTTGGCGAATTTCAGGTGATCGGCGCATCGCCCGAGATCTTGGTGCGCGTTTTTGGGCGTGAGGTCACCATCAGGCCAATCGCCGGGACACGCCCCCGTGGGGCGACACCCGAACAGGATCGCGCGCTTGAGGCGGACCTGCTGGCCGATGAAAAGGAACTGGCAGAACACCTGATGCTGCTGGACCTTGGTCGTAACGATACCGGGCGCGTGTCCAAGATCGGGACCGTTCGGCCGACCGAAAAATTCATCATCGAACGATACAGCCACGTCATGCATATCGTGTCGAACGTCGTCGGCGAACTGGCCGAGGACAAAGACGCACTAGATGCGTTTTTTGCGGGCATGCCCGCCGGTACGGTTTCCGGTGCGCCCAAGGTGCGCGCGATGGAGATCATCGACGAGCTGGAGCCGGAAAAGCGCGGGCTTTACGGTGGCGGCGTCGGCTATTTCAGCGCCGGTGGCGACATGGACATGTGTATCGCCCTGCGCTCGGCCGTTGTGCAGAACGGCAAGCTTTACATTCAGGCAGGCGGCGGCGTGGTCTATGATAGCGACCCCGAGGCCGAGTTTCAGGAGACTGTCCACAAATCCAATGCGATACGCCGTGCTGCGGCGGACGCTGCCCGGTTCCGGGGCAATGGCAATCAATAGGTGATGGCCTGCTCTTCCTAAGGGTTTGTTAATCCTGTTGCGCGAGTCACTGCGATACGCCTTAATGGCGGGAACACTCCGGCAACAGGAGATCGAGCAGTGCTACCCCTAATGAGTATTTCCCGCGTTACAGCCGTCGCGGCCTTATTGATCGGACTGGTCGGATGCGGGTCGCGCCCCGAACCGACGACAAAGGTCGTTGTGCCCAACAGCATGGCCTTTATGGCCTCACCACGGTTCGATGATCTCGACCCGCATGACTGGGTCGATACCCATCCGGTGAACTACCCCGTGCATGGCATCGACGTGGCCCGGTATCAGGGTGAAATTGATTGGCACCAAGCACGGGCGTCAGGTGTGGCTTTCGCCTATATCAAGGCGACCGAAGGCGGTGACTACGTCGATCCGATGTTCGAGAACCATCGCAAGGGCGCGCGTCGCGCCGGGGTTCGTCAGGGCGCTTATCACTATTACTATTTCTGCCGTCCCGCCGAGGAACAGGCGCGATGGTTTATCGAGAACGTACCGCGGGAGTGGAACTCCCTGCCCCATGTGCTTGATATGGAATGGAACCACCGCTCCCCGACCTGCCGGTTGCGTCCCGATGGTCGCACAGTTCGTGCCGAGGCGGCCAAATTCCTCCGCATCCTCGAAAACCATTACGGCAAGCGGCCGATCGTCTACACGACGCCCGATTTTTACCGGGATACGGATATCGGACGGTTGTCTGGCACGCAGTTCTGGCTGCGGTCGGTCGCCGGTCATCCGCGAGAGGTCTACCCCGGCCAGCGATGGGCGTTCTGGCAGTATACCGGCACCGGTGTCGTGCCGGGCATCAGCGGTCCCGTGGATATCAACGTTTTTGCAGGAAGCGTCGACGCCTGGCACAGCTGGGCCAACTGACCCCCGCTGTACCTACTGGGCGGTCTGCGTCGCGGCCTTAAGCACCGCTGACACCGGTACGAGAGAAACGCTGCTGGCGCGATCCTGCAGCGCCCAGATCAGCAGCGCCGAGATCGTATCGGGCCGGACACGGCCCAACATGATTACGCCGCCTTCCTGCCGGGCGCGAAACGCGGCCTGATCAAGGAACCGACGCATGACGGTCGGCGTCTGACCGCTACTGTCGAAATCGCGGAAAACCGGCAGAGCGGGCACACCATCGCGCAGCGCCAGCTTTTGCATTGTATTCAACCCGTTGCCCTGGGTAATAAGACCGCGCCCCGTGGTCGCGATAAAGTCCGTCACCTGATTGGACAGCGGACGATTACCCTGAACGCCCTCGCCAGTCCCCTCAAGAAGCGCGACAGTCTGATCCAGACGATCAAAGCTGGCCGAGAGCATCACCTCGGCATCGCGGGCCGTAGCAGCGCCCGGCAAATCGACCATGGCCACGACTTCAAAACCGGCAGCACGGTGGCGCAACATCTTTTCGACGGCGCCCGGCGATGTTGGGTCGATAGCAAATGTCAGCGGGTAGGGGAAATCCTGCAATGCTTCGACTCCGACCGACTGCGCGTCGTCGATCAGGACAATGGCCATGAGCGGCTTGTCCTCCTCGATCTCCGCCGCTTCGGAATAGAGATCGAGCGGCCTGCCGGTTTCCGCTGTCATCGGGTCAGCCTGCCCGTCACGATCGACAAGGTTGCCCGCACTTCTTCTTTCGGTCAGAGGGGCAACCCGTTCACCGATCCGTGGGCTCAGCGCAGCCTGTTCGCGGGTTTCCGGAGCGTCCACAGAGGGTTGCGCCTCTGCAATCTCGTCAGCAGGCTCTGTGGAAGGGGGTTCGATGACAGGCAGCGGCGGTCGCTGCAACGGGACAGCAGGTGAATCATTAGACGTCAGATCATTAGACACCTTATTTTGGGTGTCACTTGAAGTCGTTAAAGCATCACTTGAGGTTTCGTCCGTAGAGGGTGTTCGGTCCGGCGCAGGTTCCGGCAAGCTTGCCACGGCACCGACGCCTTCCGGCGCAACATCTTTGGAACTATCGATTTCCGGGCTTTCATCGACACTGATTTCCGGTTGCGGCAACTCGTTTTCAGTCACCTGCGGTTCGGGGCGTTCCGCGGCCGGGGACGCCGCAGGCGCCGTGTCAGTTGTAAGCGGTGTCTTGGGTTGCGGCAGGGTTTCCGGTATCTCTACAGGTTGTTCTGGCGCGATCGGGTCAGCTTCGGGGATCTCTGCCTCCGCGACCGAAGGTGTCTCTGGCGTGCCACTTTCGACATCGGGACGACGCGCGATATCGGTTGAGACCGTATCGGGATCAGCCCCTCCATCGCCCCGCTCAGTCAGTTCTTCCGGCTGCTGCGGCGGCGTCGTTGCCGGAACATCCTCAACCAAAGGCGCCTCAATAGGTTCAGCCACCGACTCCACAGGCGCATCTGGAACGTCGGGCTGTCCTGCAACAGGTGGCTCTTGCGTCGGTTCTGGATCGATCCGGGCCACGTCGTCCTGATCCGAGACTTCCAGAGGGTTCACCGGCGCGGGATCGGCCACGACCGTGTCATTTTCGCCCGCAGCGACAATCGGAGGATTGCCTTCGACAGGTGGTTGAGGCTGTGACGACGCTGTCTCGCTTTCGACAACAGGGGCCGGTGCTGGTGGCGGGTTCAGAACGGCAAGCCCCGCAAGGCCAAGCACGGCTACTCCGGAGCCCCAGAAAATACCGCCGATGAATCCACGCATAGCTGCTCTGCCTTCTCTTACTGCGTGCCCGGGTCCCTTCTTGACGGGGACAGGTGCAACCGGAAAACTCGGCCAACCGCCCTTGACGCTGCCCCGCTTCCCTGAACATGTTGTCGCCGACTCCTATAACCGGAAGGGGCGGCGTGCCTCTACCCATTATCGACCGAATACCTGTATGCTGCTGCTGATCGACAACTATGACAGTTTTACCTACAACCTCGTTCACTTTCTAGGGGAATTGGGCGCCGAGGTTGTGGTCAAGCGCAACGATGCGCTCGATGTGCAGAGCGCGATGGCGATGCGTCCCGAGGCGATCCTGCTGTCACCCGGCCCCTGTGATCCGGATCAGGCCGGCATCTGCCTTGCGCTGACACAGGCGGCGGCCGAAACCCGCATCCCCCTTATGGGTGTCTGTCTTGGCCATCAGACCATCGGTCAGGCATTCGGTGGCAAGGTCGTTCGGGCAGATCAGATCGTTCACGGCAAGATGGGCGAAATCCATCACGAAAACAAAGGCGTATTTGCCGGTGTTCCGTCGCCTTTCGCGGCCACGCGGTACCACTCGCTTGTAGTCGAACGCGAGAGCCTGCCCGATTGTCTCGAAGTAACCGCCGCGCTGGATGACGGGACGATCATGGGTCTGGCCCATCGCGAGCTTCCCATCCAAGGCGTTCAGTTTCACCCCGAGTCGATTGCCTCGGAACACGGGCACGCGCTACTGCAGAATTTCCTGAATATGATGAAAGTCCCCGCATGAGCGACGAACTCAAGCCCTTGATCGGCGCTGCGGCGGATCGCGCCCTGACACGTGAAGAAGCGGAACAAGCCTTTGGCATTCTCTTCGCAGGGGAAGCAACGCCCAGCCAGATCGGCGGGCTGCTGATGGCCCTGCGCACCCGCGGGGAAACAGTGGATGAATACGCCGCTGCCGCCGCCGTAATGCGTGCCAAATGCAACCCGGTTTCCGCCCCTGCGGGCGCGATGGACATTGTTGGCACCGGCGGCGATGGCAAAGGCACCCTGAACATTTCGACGGCGACGGCCTTTGTCGTTGCAGGTGCCGGCGTTGTTGTCGCCAAGCACGGCAACCGCAACCTGTCGTCCAAATCAGGTTCTGCCGATGCGCTGAGCGAGATGGGCATCAAGGTGATGATCGGCCCGCAGCTGATTGAAAAGTCCCTGAAAGAGGCCGGTATAGGATTTATGATGGCACCGATGCACCATCCGGCGATGGCACATGTCGGACCGGTTCGCGCCGAGCTTGGCACGCGCACCATGTTCAACATCCTTGGCCCGCTGACAAATCCGGCCGGTGTCAAACGACAGCTGACCGGAACCTTTTCACGCGACCTGATCCGACCCATGGCCGAAGTTCTGGGACAGCTCGGGTCTGAAAAGGCATGGCTGGTCCATGGCTCGGACGGTACAGATGAACTAAGCATCGCCGGTGTGAGTTGGGTTGCGCAGCTTGGCGATGGCGCCATCACCGAGACCGAACTGCACCCCGAGGATGCCGGGCTGCCCGAGCATGATTTCAATGATATTATCGGCGGCACGCCTGCCGAGAATGCTACCGCGCTGCGCGATCTGCTGGATGGCGCGCCCTCGGCCTATCGCGACGCCGTGCTTCTGAACTCGGCCGCCGCGCTGGTGGTTGCGGATGCGGTCGGCGATCTGAAAGAAGGGGTGGAAAAGGCCGCCGAGAGCATCGACAGCGGTGCTGCCAAGGCCAAAATCGCGGCTGTGGCCCGCATTACCCAAGGTTAAGAATATGCCAACCATCCTCGACAAGATCAAAGCCTACAAACTGGAGGAAATTGCCGCTGACAAAGCAGAGACGCCTCTGGAAGAGGTAGAGGCGCTGGCGCGGTCCGCCGATCCGGTGCGTCCCTTTGCCGACGCGCTGAGCCAGGCGATCAACGAATCCTATGGGCTGATCGCCGAGATCAAGAAGGCCAGCCCGTCCAAAGGGTTGATCCGCCCCGACTTCGATCCCGCCGCGCTTGCCCAAGCCTATGAAAATGGCGGCGCGACCTGTCTGTCCGTTCTGACCGACACGCCGTCCTTTCAAGGCGACAAGAGCTTTCTCACACAGGCCCGTAGCGCCTGCTCCCTGCCCGTCCTGCGCAAGGATTTCCTGTACGACCCCTATCAGGTGGTCGAGGCGCGCAGCCTTGGGGCGGATTGCATCCTGATCATCATGGCAAGTGTAAGCGACGCACAAGCGCTTGAGCTTGAGAAGACTGCCATGGAATGGGGTATGGACGTGCTGATCGAGGTGCACGACGCTAAAGAGCTTGAACGCGCCGCCCTATTAGAAAGCCGGATGATCGGTATAAACAACCGCGATTTGAACACCTTCGAGACCTCGCTTGACGTAACGCGTAAACTTGCCAAACACGTGCCCGCCGACAGAATGATCGTGAGCGAAAGTGGGCTGAATACGCCCGACGATCTTGCAGAAATGGCGCGCTACGGCGTTCGGACCTTCCTGATTGGCGAGAGCCTGATGCGTCAGGAAGATGTCGAAGTCGCGACCACCGCCCTGCTTGCCAACCCGCTTACTGCCGGGGCGTTCTGATGTCGCTGACCCATTTCGATGCCAAGGGCGACGCGCATATGGTCGATGTGTCGGATAAACCGTCGACCGCGCGTGTCGCGACGGCCGAGGGATGGGTAAAGATGGCCCGCGAAACCTTTGACATCATCTCGGAAGGTCGCGCCAAGAAGGGAGATGTGCTGGGCGTGGCCCGGCTTGCCGGGATCATGGGAGCCAAGAAGACACCTGATCTTATCCCACTCTGCCATCCTCTGCCTGTCACCAAGGTCAGCGTCGACCTTGAACCAGATGCGGACCTGCCGGGCGTGCGCATCACCGCCACCGTCAAGACAACCGGCCAGACCGGCGTCGAGATGGAGGCGCTGACAGCCGTCAGCACAGCCGCGCTTACGGTCTATGACATGGCCAAAGCCGTGGACAAGGCAATGGAGATCGGCGGCATCCGGGTCGTGCTCAAGGATGGCGGCAAATCAGGGCGTTACGAAGCCAAATGATCTCGGTCGAAGAAGCCCGGTCGCTGCTGTTCAAGCTGGTTTCTCCGCTGGATGTCGAAGAAATTCCCCTGTCCAGGGCAAACGGCCGCGTGCTCGCAAGCGACATTGTGGCGCGCCGCAACCAGCCGCCTTTCGATGCGTCGTCGATGGATGGCTATGCGGTCAGAGCGGACGAGGTTGAACGTCACGCGATGTTCCAGGTCATCGGTGAGGCTGCTGCCGGTCATGCGTTTGACGGCAGCGTCGGCCCGGGTCAGGCCGTGCGCATCTTTACCGGCGCGCCAGTGCCCGAGGGCGCCAATTTTGTCGTGATCCAAGAAGATGTCAGCGCCAAGGATCGGCTGATCACCATAACCGACGATCCCGGCACCAAGACCAACATCCGCCCGCAAGGCACTGATTTCTCGACCGGAACGACGATAGAAGCGCCGCGCCGCCTGCGCCCGCAAGAAATCGCGCTGCTGGCGTCGATGAATGTGCCGGTTGTCCCGGTTACACGCCGCCCCGTCGTCGCACTCATCTCTACTGGCGATGAACTGGTCATGCCCGGCGAAGAGCCAACGGCGGATCAGATCATTGTTTCGAATACCTTTGGCCTTAGGGCCATGCTTCAAGAACTGGGGGCCGAGGTTCGGGTCCTGCCGATTGCGAGCGATACTCCGGCGTCACTCAAGACGACATTCGGTCTGGCTCGCGACGCGGATCTCGTGGTGACCATCGGCGGTGCTTCAGTCGGTGATCACGATCTCGTCGCGCAGGTGGCAGCAGAGCTTGGTATGGACCGTTCATTTTACAAAATTGCAATGCGGCCTGGCAAACCCCTGATGGCCGGACGGCTTGGCAAGGCGGCGATGGTCGGCCTGCCCGGCAACCCGGTCTCAGCGATGGTCTGCGGCTATCTGTTTGTCGCACCGATGATCCGGGCCATGCTTGGACTGGGCACCGATATGCCCCGCCTGCAGCGCGCGCGGATCGCTGAACCGATCGGGGCGAACGGCCCTCGCGAACATTACATGCGGGCTGTTGTCGAGAGCGGCGAGATCACGGCTTTTGACAATCAGGACAGTTCCTTGCTGACCGTTCTTGCCGCAGCGAATGCATTGCTGCTCCGTCCTCCGCACGACCCGGCCCGGGCTGTCGGAGAAGAGATCACCTACCTCCCCCTCTGATCACTGTTTGACCCTTGTTGTCGCGCAAATCGTTGACACAAAACAGGAACAAGGATAGAACAAACGTAAACAAACGGTATAGAGGGCGTACGATGCTAACAAAAAAGCAATTGGATTTGCTCGAATTTATCCACAAACGGATGCAAAAAGATGGCGTGCCGCCAAGCTTTGACGAAATGAAGCTTGCGCTCGACCTACGCTCCAAATCCGGAATCCATCGCCTGATCACGGCGCTTGAGGAACGTGGCTTTATCCGGCGGCTCGCACATCGGGCCCGAGCGATCGAGATCGTGAAGCTGCCGGAAAGCCTTGGCGGCGAAAGCAGCTCTGGCTTTACCCCGAGGGTCATTGACGGAGACAAACCTGACGTGTCACGCCCAGCCAACGCGGAACCCGTGATAGCCAGCGCGACGGACCTGCCTGTGATGGGCCGGATTGCCGCGGGTGTACCTATCGCCGCGATCAGCGAAGTATCGCATCAGGTATCTGTGCCCAATTCGATGCTGGCTTCTTCGGGCGAACACTATGCGCTTGAAGTCAAAGGCGATTCCATGATCGAGGCCGGGATCAACGACGGCGATGTGGTTGTCATCCGCGAAACGTCCTCGGCCGATAATGGCGATATCGTCGTTGCCCTGATCGAGGATCAGGAAGCGACCCTGAAACGGTTCAAGCGCAGCGGCCGCTCCATCGCACTCGAGGCGGCAAACCCGGCTTACGAAACCCGCGTCTACCCGGAAGACATGGTCAAGGTTCAAGGAAAGCTTGTCGGTCTGATCCGCACCTATTGATCTATCGCGAAGCGGGAGGCGTGTTCCAGATGCGCCTTCCGCTGACCTCACGCGCCGAGATGATCTTGTTGCCGCTTATGGCGAGGCTGCCTGTCCCTTCAAGATAATCCGGGTCGTAAATCCTGCACCCGCCCTCGACCTGCAGTTTTACCGAGGAAATCACGATCTGATCCGCGCGGCATGACTTGAACTCGGCCGCCGCTCTTTTGCCGTTCACATGGATGATTTCACCGTTCTGGAAAGCGATGGATCGAATCCAACTATCCTGCACCGGCCATCGTTCGGCGGCCTTTGCCTGATCCGCGCCATCACCGTCATTCTCAAGCCAGTTCAAAGCGATGAATCCCGCCCCGCGCCGCTTGCTAAGCGCGCGGCCCTCCCTCGTCATCACCCCGACGATTGAACCTGTGTCGGCAACCAGTACAGCCGGGCGCTCGGCCTGCCCCCAGATCATCAAAGCCAGGCCGGCCGGCGCAAAGCCCAAAAGCCGCAATCGCCCTTGCCAGAGGATCACGAAAAGCAGACCAAGCACCAGCATCGGTAGAACAACCGGGTCCGGTCGCGGCACAAAGCTTTGCGCGCCGGACAGCGCCGATACCCAATGCGCAACGCCGAGGATCCAGTCGAGGCCGACCCCCATCACCCATAGCCCGATCCAGTCGAGGCCAAGCGGCGTTAGAAGAAATGCGAGAACCGCTGCCAGAACGACAAGCGTCCCCATCACCGGAACCGAGACGAGATTGGCGATAAGCCCATAATGCGAGAGGCTGTTGAAATGCGCAGCCCCGATTGGCGCGGTCGCGGCACCGGCAATGGCCGATGACAGCATCACGCCAATGACGGGCCGTGCCCAATGTGGCAAGCGGGGCAGATCGGCGTCTCGGATCGCGCCAAAGACCCCGACCAGCGCAGTGGTGGCTGCGAAGGACATCTGGAAACCGGGCCCCAAGAGCGCCTCTGGACGCAGCGTAAGCACGATCAACGCGGCCAGAGCCACCGCGCGCAGGGAAAAAGCGCGCCGGTCGACGAGCACCGCAAACAGTATGACCGCCGCCATCACATAGGCGCGTTCCGTGGCGACATTGCCCCCCGAAAGCGCAAGGTAACCGGTGGCCGCGATCAGCGCGCCAATGGCCGCTATCTTGCGGACAGGCCAGCGCAGGGCAAGCGGAGGTATCGCTGCAAGCCCAAGCCGCAAGCTGCCGAAAACAAAGCCCGAGAGCAGCCCCATATGGAGACCGGAAATCGCCAGAAGATGCGCGAGGTTGCTGGTCCGCAGGGCATCGAGGGTGGCTTGATGTACACCGCTGCGGTCACCGGTCGTGACCGCCGCCGCAAAGCCACCTGTATCGCCCGGCAGAACCTTTCGGACATGGCTGGAAATTGCCATGCGCAAGGCAAAAATCCGAAGCCCCGAGATCCCCTCCTCGGGCGGTGCGATGGTCAGAACTGGCACGCGGGTATAGCCGACCCCACCCAGACGCTGAAACCACGCGTGACGCCTGAAATCGAAACCGCCGGGTTCCACCGGGCCTTGTGGCGGAGACATATGTGCCGTTGTCATGATCCGCTGACCCGGCCGCAAATCGGACTCCGGCCCGTGCAGCGAAAGCCGCAGACGTTCCGGCAGAGCCTTTACGGGAAAATTCTCAAGCCGGACATCGTCAAGCGTGACCCGCACCGCATCTGACGCCGACCGGTCCAGCGCCACGACGCGGCCCTCGACCGCGCCGTAATAACGCCATTCCATGACCGGCGCTGAAACCATGTGCGCACGCGCACCTGCGATGCAGAACCCCAGCGCGATCAGGCAGATGCCCCAGCCGAAAGGCGACCAGCTGCCCGGAAAGCGCCACGTGAGAAACCCGATAAACACCGCGAGCATGCCGATGATCGGATAGCTTGCCAGCGCGGGTTCGCTTTTCAGTCCAAAATAGGTGCCGATGCCAATTGCCATTGCCACCGGGGCCCAGGGGAACAGATGGCCGCGTTGCTTGAAGAGAGCGGTATCGATCCGGACCAGCGCCCGCATCAAGGTGCGCATGCTTGCCCCCCGCCTTTCAGGCCGCTAGACAGGCGCCAACAGTAGAACTCCCTTGCTTACCAAAAGGTAAATCCCCCTTATGTCCGACACGGTTGTCACCCGTTTTGCCCCTTCTCCTACAGGCTTTCTGCATATCGGCGGCGCCCGCACAGCGCTGTTCAACTGGCTTTACGCCCGTGGACGTGGCGGCAAGTTTCTCTTGAGGATCGAAGATACAGACCGGGCGCGTTCGACACCCGAAGCGACGGCTGCGATCCTTCAGGGCATGGCATGGCTTGGACTCGATCATGATGGCGAGGTGGTCAGCCAGTTCGAACAGGCCGGACGCCATGCCGAGGTCGCGCTTCAGCTTCTGGATGAAGGCAAGGCCTACAAGTGCTTTTCCACGCAGGAAGAAATTGCAGAATTCCGCGAAAGCGCCAAGGCCGAGGGCCGTTCGACCCTGTTCCGGTCGCCCTGGCGCGACGCGTCACCCGATACGCACCCTGATGCGCCATACGTCGTGCGGATCAAGGCGCCGCTCGACGGGACAACCGTCATCAAGGACGAAGTTCAGGGCGATGTCACGATCCGTAACGATCAGCTGGACGACATGGTGCTTTTGCGCAGCGACGGAACGCCTGTCTACATGCTCGCCGTGGTGGTGGACGACCATGACATGGGCGTGACCCATGTAATCCGGGGCGACGACCACCTCAACAATGCCGCGCGCCAGATGATGATCTACCAAGCGATGGACTGGCAGGTGCCGGTCTGGGCCCACATCCCTCTGATCCATGGCCCGGACGGCAAGAAACTGTCCAAGCGGCACGGCGCCCTCGGCGCGCAGGAATACCAGGCCATGGGCTACCCGGCCTCGGGCATGCGCAACTACCTTGCGCGGCTTGGCTGGAGCCATGGCGACGACGAATTCTTTACCGATGAACAGGCAAAAGAGTGGTTCGATCTGGGCGGCATCGGCAAGAGCCCGGCCCGTTTCGACGTCAAGAAGCTGGAAAATCTCTGCGGTCAGCATATTGCCATCGAAGAGGATGCCGCACTGCGGCAGGAAATCCAAGAATACCTCGCGGCCGCCGAGCTTTCGCCGCTTACTGACGCGCAGGCACACGGGCTTGAGCGCGCCATGTACTGCCTGAAAGACCGTGCCAAAACCTTTCCGGAACTTCTTGAAAAGGCTCATTTTGTTCTCGCGTCCCGTCCGCTGGACATGGATGAGAAGGCGCAAAAGGCACTGGCAAGTGCGCCCAAGGGCATGCTGACAGAATTGACGCCGCAATTGCAAAGTGTTAGCTGGGAGCGTGACGATTTAGAGGCGGTGCTGAACAGCTTTGCAGAGGCGCGGGAGACCAAATTCGGGAAACTCGCCGGACCGCTTCGGGCGGCGCTTGCAGGCCGGGCCGTTACGCCCTCTGTCTTCGACATGATGCTGGTTCTGGGCCGGGACGAGGTGCTCGCCAGATTCAGCGACGCGGCCGCCCACGCCTGATGTTCACACTTGGGTAACACGCCGCAGATACGAACTGAGCCGATTGCAGCGCTCAGCAATGTCCGGGCAGGCCGCATATGCGGTTCTGCATACGTAAGAGGAAGTTAGAAAACATGACCGACCAAAAGAAAACTGCCCAGCTGAGTCTGAATGGTCAGACTTACGATCTGCCAATTTTGTCGCCAACGGCCGGCCCCGACGTTCTGGACATCCGTAAGCTTTATTCCCAAGCCGGTGTTTTCACCTATGATCCCGGTTTCACCTCGACCGCCAGCTGCGACAGCACCATCACCTTCATCGATGGCGACAAGGGCGAGCTGCTTCACCGTGGCTATCCCATCGACCAGCTGGCGGAGAAATCCCATTACCTTGAGGTCTGCTACCTGCTTCTTTACGGTGAACTGCCCTCGCCCGCCGCGTTGGAAGATTTCGAACAGCGCGTGACCATGCACACGATGCTGCACGAGCAGATGCATTACCTGTTCCGTGGTTTCCGTCGTGACGCGCACCCGATGGCGATCATGGTCGGCGTTGTCGGTGCGATGTCCGCCTTCTATCACGACAGTACCGACATCAACGATCCGTGGCAGCGCGAGGTCGCCTCGATCCGCATGATCGCCAAGATGCCGACGATTGCCGCGATGGCCTACAAGTACACGATCGGTCAGCCCTTTGTGTCGCCGCGCAACGACATCGACTATGCGTCGAACTTCCTGCGCATGTGCTTTGCCGTTCCTGCCGAGGAATACGAGGTCAATCCGATCCTTTCCCGCGCGATGGACCGGATCTTTACCCTGCATGCCGATCACGAGCAGAACGCCTCGACCTCGACCGTGCGTCTGGCCTCGTCCTCGGGCGCAAACCCGTTCGCCTGTATCGCCGCCGGTATCGCCTGTCTCTGGGGCCCGGCCCATGGTGGGGCAAACCAGGCCGCGCTGGAAAGCCTCAAGGAAATCGGCACCCCGGACCGCATCCCCGAGTTCCTCGCCCGTGCCAAGGACAAGGACGATCCGTTCCGCCTGATGGGCTTTGGCCACCGCGTCTATAAGAACTTCGACCCGCGTGCGAAGGTGATGAAGCAGTCCGCGGACGAAGTGCTCGACCTCTTGGGCGTTGAAAACAACCCGATCCTCGCGGTCGCGAAAGAGCTCGAGAAGCAGGCGCTGGCAGACGACTACTTTGTTGACCGCAAACTCTTCCCGAACGTCGATTTCTACTCCGGGATCATCCTCGAAGCGATGGGTTTTCCGACCTCGATGTTCACGCCGATCTTTGCGCTGTCGCGTACCGTGGGCTGGATTTCCCAGTGGAAGGAAATGATCGGCGATCCCCAGAACAAGATCGGTCGCCCGCGCCAGTTGTACTTGGGCGAGACCGAGCGGAACTACACCGATATCGAAAGCCGCTGATCGACAGCTTTTCCAAGACAAAGCCCCGCAGCCAAACTGCGGGGCTTTTTTTTCGACCGGACGCTGCCCGTTAACCAATCCACAATGTTTAACTTTCCGGATTGGTTAAAATGCCGTTAATCTAGAGGGATATTTCTTACCAGTTTTCGGAACGTTGTGATGATTGAACTAATCCTACTAGGCGGTACCGGGCTTATCGGCCTTTGCGCCATTCATTGCGGCTTCGGGCGACAAGAACCTCTTGATCCCGCAAGGAAAAAATTCGGGCCTTGCGCTCTGATCGCCCGGATACGCGCGAAAAGAGCGTCACGTTCCGAATAGATGCCTTTGGCAACCCTCCGGAATTTCTGCGTAACCAACCAAAAACCTTTGCGCGTCCGAGAGACGTAAACGGATGCGACAATGACGATCCCGCTTTTCAAGACACCAACGCTATCGGTGCCCTGAAATTCGGTAGCTCGGTTACCGGCCTTCGAACTTTGCGGGGCGTTTTTCCATAAAGGCGACGACGCCTTCCTGAAAATCACGGCTCTTGCCACATTGCCCCTGAAGATGCGCTTCGGTGGCAAGCTGATCGGGCAGATCGCTTTCGAAACTACCACGGATCGCCTGTTTCACGGCCCTGTAGGCCTGCGTCGGTCCGTTCGCCAGATGCGCGGCCCGCTTGCGCCAATGCGCGTCGAACTCCTCATCCGCGACCGCCTCCCAAATCATGCCCCAGTCGTCGGCCTGGCGGGCAGAGATCTTGTCGGCAAACAAGGCCGCGCCCATTGCCTTGGCCATGCCCATCTGGCGGGGCATGAACCACGTGCCCCCCGCATCCGGCAACAAGCCGATCCGCGTAAAGGCCTGAAGGAAATAGGCGCTTTCCGTCGCAATCACCACGTCGGCTGTGAGTGCAAGGCTTGCACCAGCCCCCGCCGCCGGTCCGTTGACGGCGGCAATCGTCGGCAGGTTGCAATTGTAGATCGCTTCGAGCATCGGGCCGTATTCATCCCGCAGGGTCCGTTCCAGATCCAGATTGGTTGCATCACCGGTATCGCCAAGGTCCTGCCCGGTACAAAAGGCACGTCCCGAACCGGTGATCACGATGACACGGGCGCTCTCTTCGGCGGCCTTGATCGCATGGGGCAGTTCAGCCCGCATCTGGCCGTTCATCGCATTCATCTTGTCCGGCCGGTTCAGCGAGATGATGGCAACGCCATCGGTCGTTTCAACGGTGATTGTCTGATAGTCCATGCGGCTCCCCTTTTCGCGTCAGTCGCGTTGCCGGTAACCTGCCGTAAGGTCCCGGCAGAGAAAAGCGAAACCGCGCGTTACTTGTCGAGAATTTCACGCAGACGCGCTTCTTCACTGGCGGTCAGGGCTTTGTCCGGTGCTTCGATTTTTGCCCGGCCTCTCAGGTAGACAACCGCGACACCGCCCGCGAGGATCAGCATCAGCGGCCCTGCGGCCCATAGCAGCCAGTTGGAGCCGTTGACCGTCGGCTGCAAGAGCACGTATTCTCCGAACCTGTCGACGATGTAATCGATGGCCTCGGCGTCGGAATCGCCTGCAACAAGCCGTTCGCGAAGCAACAGGCGCAGGTCGCGGGCAAGGTCTGCGTTGCTTTCATCTATACTTTCATTGCGGCAGACAAGGCAGCGCAGCCCCTTGGACAATTCCCGCGCGCGCGCCTCGAGCGCAGGATCGTCGAGCACCTCATCCGGCTGTACCGCTGCCACCGGCAGAGCCATCAGCACGGCGAGAGCCGCACCGGCGATTATACGCGCGAGCCGTCTCATTCAGCCGCCACCGTACGCGCCTGACGCCGCGCGCCCGCTGCGACCCGGAAACGCCTGTCGGTCAGCGAAAGGAAGCCGCCAAAGCCCATCATCAGAATGCCGCCCCAGATCCAGTTGGCGAAGGGCTTGATATAAGTACGGATCACCCACCCGCCGTTATCCTGCTGATCACCGATCACGACATAGACGTCACGCAGAAAACGGTAATCGATCGCGGCTTCGGTCGTGGGCATCTGCGCCACCGGGTAGACCCGTTTTTCCGGATGCAATTCCGCAAGCAGCCGCCCGTTTTGCGAAAGATCCACTGTGCCTTGCGTCGTGAAGTAGTTCGGCCCACGGCCTTCCTCGACCTTTTGCAACGTCAACTGGAAGGCACCGACATCGAAACTGTCGCCAAGCTGGGCCACGCGGATGTCTTCCTGTTCCCACGCCATTAGACCGGCGATGGCAAAGATGGTGACTCCAAGCCCCGCATGGGCGACGCCCCGGCCCCAGTCAGCCCGGGGCAGGCGCAAAAGACGCGCCGGGGTGCGGCCGGCCCGGATCCAGAGATCGACCAAAGCGCCCCCAACGACCCAGGCCCCGAGGAAAAGCCCGATTGGACCCAGCAGCGACCGTCCGCTTTGCAGTGTCCAGACCAGCCCGGCCAACAGGACCGCGACCGCAAAGACATAGCGCAGGGAATGCAGAGTCCGTTTGATCCGCGCGCGCTTCCACGGAAGCAGCGCGCCAACCGGCAAAATCAGGCCAAGCACCACCATGAATGGCGTGAAGGCCAATTCGAAAAACGGCGGCCCGACCGAGAGTTTACGGTCGAACAGCATCTCGGCCACCATTGGCCAGAGTGTCCCGACAAAGACCACGAAACAGCCGACCGCCAGCATGATGTTATTCGCGACCAGTGCGCTTTCCCGGCTGAGCATGGCGAATACACCCTTGGCCTCCATCGCGTTGGCACGCGCCGCAAAGAGCGTCAGCGCACCGCCCGTAAAGAAGGCCAGGATGATCAGGATAAAGACGCCACGTTCAGGGTCATTGGCAAAAGCGTGAACGCTGGTCAGCAGCCCGGAGCGAACGATAAAGGTGCCGATCAAGGAAAAGCCAAAGGCAAGGATCGCCAAGAGGATCGTCCAGCTTTTCAGGCTTTCCCGTTTCTCGACAACGATGGCGGAATGCAGCAGCGCAGCGGCAAGCAGCCACGGCATGAAAGAAGCATTCTCCACCGGGTCCCAGAACCAGAAACCGCCCCAGCCGAGTTCGTAATACGCCCACCAGGATCCAAGGCCGATCCCGATGGTCAGGAAGATCCACGCCGCCAGTGTCCATGGCCGCACCCAGCGGGCCCATGCCGCATCGACCCGGCCTTCGATCAGCGCAGCCACGGCAAAGGAATACGCCATGCTCAGCCCGACATAGCCGAGGTAGAGGAAGGGGGGATGAAAGGCGAGCCCCGGGTCCTGCAACAGCGGGTTCAGGTCCTGACCATCGAAAGGAGGCACCGCCAAGCGGATGAACGGGTTCGACGTGAAGAGGATAAAGGCAAAGAAGGCAACCGCGATGGCCGCCTGAATGGAAAGCACCCGCGCACGCAGGGTTGGCGGCAGGTTGCCCCCGAACCAAGCCGCCGTCGCGCCGAAAAGTGTGACGATGAGCACCCAGAGCAGCATCGAGCCTTCGTGGTTCCCCCATGTACCGCTGATTTTGTAGATCATCGGCTTGGCGGAATGGCTGTTTTCGACCACCAGCCGGAGCGAGAAGTCCGAGGTGATAAAGGCATGCATCAGCGCGGCAAAGGAAAAAGCGGTCATCAGGAACTGGATATTCGCCGCCGGTTCGGCCACGGCCATCCAACCCGACCAGCGCCGCTGCGCACCGATCATCGGAACCACCATCTGAACGATGGCAACAACAAAGGCGAGGATCAGGGCAAAGTGCCCGAGTTCAGTAACCATGCCCCTCTATAATCCCGCGACCGGGCGCGGCCAATGGCTAACCGTCGCCCGAGCGGATCACATTGTCGCGGCCCTTGGACCTCTTCAGGCCAGTCGCAGGGCGCGCCAGCTTTCCAAGGCGGGGTTATCGCCGGGACGAACCGACGCGATCGACAGCTGCGCATCAGACCCGGTATCCGCAACGCCAGGCGTTTCGGCCCGCATGTGCTTCAACTCGGCGATATTGCGCATGACGTCGGGCACACGGGCCATGGTCACGGCGATTTCACGCTGGAAACTCTGGTTCTTCACTTGGTGCCGGGCACCGAAATAGAAGGAAACGATCACCCCCAGAAGCCACCACATCGGTTCGGGCACAAGGGCGATTCCCTGCATTCTGGCCGCGAACCAAAGCGGGTCGACCATCGCGACAACGAAAAGCCCCAGCGTGCCAAGGGCAAGCGCCGGGCGCGGCACGCGGTTAACCCCGTCCATGAACCGGTCGAACCCGCCGCTGTTTGGCCGGGCGAATTCAGCGCCGAACTCGGCCATCGCCTGTTCCTGTATCCCGGCGCTGCGGATCGCGCGGGCCTCGGCATTTTCACGGAACACTTCAACCGTGTCGCGCACCGCGTTGCTGCCGCTGCCGAAAAGAAGGTTGGTCAGCCCGTTGATCAAGCCCATGCCGAGATCCTTTCGCTGAATTCAATGTCGCTCATGTGGTAGCAATCCGAGATGAACTCCTCGGCCCGTTTGATCCAGCCGCCCTTGCCGCCCGCGCGGGTGCGGGCGTATTTGCGGCTGGCCACGCGCGCATCGGCGAGACGGAAGTAGTAGTTGCGCCGCGCCACTCCATAGGCATCGCGCAACACGATCGCATCGGGGCTTGCCGCGTGCAGAACCGCAGCAAGCGTCTGCGGACCAATCGCCCCGTCGACCGTGACCTGATAGCCCATATCCCGCAGCAGCCGTTGCAGGATTTTCACCGCATTCGCTCCGGCATTCACGTACATGTCGAAAAGACTGGGTTGGAGTTCGGCAGGCATTTCCGCGATGCGGGGTCGTTCAAAGTAATGCTTGATAAAGATATCGACCGCCTGATCGCGAGTGAGTGCACGCACATCCTGCACGCCAACGATGCCATCCCCGGTCAGGTCAAGGCCAAGCCTGCGCATCGTGTGGATCGTGACACCAAAGTTGGTCGCCCCGCCGGGATCGTCCGGATCGTTCACGAATCCGCCTTCCCGGTCGACAATGGCCTCGGCAATTTCTCGAACTGTCTGCATGGCGTTTCCCTCGCAAATTCAGCGGGAAAACTGCGCGCGATCTGGTTAACAGCCGCAAACCAGATCGCACGTTCCATTTTACGCAAGACCTTAGCCGTCGGTCGGAGCCTTGTAGATGCCCTGCTCTTTCAACGCGTCGACAACCTCTTTGGGCATGTAGGTTTCATCGTGTTTGGCAAGAATCTCAGAGGCTTCGAAGATACCGTTGACGTAACGTCCGGTGCCCACCATGCCCTGGTTCTCGGCGAAGAGATCCGGCAGCACTCCGGCAAAGACCACCGGCACCGAGGCACCGCCATCGGTCACGACAAAGCGGATCTCTTCTCCCTGCCCGCGCTGGATCGAGCCTTCTTCGACAAGCCCGCCGATCCGGAAAACTTCGCCTGGTTCCGGCGGTTCGGCGATCACCTGACTTGGCGCGCGGAAAAAGTTGATCCCGTCACGCATCGCATAGCCAATCAGCCCCGTACTTAGCACCAGGGCCACCGCCGCCACGGCGATGACCTGAATCCGACGCTGTTTCTTGAGGCTTTTCATGCGCGTCTCACGGGAAAAGCGGCGCCATCATCAGCCCCGCTGTCTCCTCTTCACCTAACATCAGATTGGCGTTTTGCAACGCCTGACCGCTGCTACCTTTTGTCAGGTTATCCAGCGCCACGATCACGATGGCGCGGCCTTCGATCCGGTCACCGGTCACCCCGACATGAACAAAGTTCGAGCCGCGCACGTCATGGGTGCTGGGCGCGGTCCCAAAGGGCAGCATTTCGATAAAGGGTTCATCCGCATAGGCCTCGCTCAGCGCCTTATAGATCGCTTGCGCATCGCCCTTTACGTAGGTCGTCGCAAGGATACCCCGGTTCGCGGGCATCAGGTGCGGTGTGAACTGAACCTGCACCGGCCGTCCGGCAAGCTTTGAGAACTCCTGATCGAATTCCCCCTGATGCCGGTGCGTGCCGCCGATGGCATAGGCGTTATAGCCTTCGCTCAGTTCGGCATGGAGCAGGTTTTCCTTGAGCGACCGCCCGGCCCCGGATACCGCGCATTTCATGTCGAGGATGATCTCATCGAGGTCGATAACACCGGCGGAAATCAGGGGCCGCAGCGCGAACTGGCCCGTTGCCGCGTTACACCCGGTGCCCGCGACCAGCCGTGCTCCCTTGATGTCATCGCGATAGAACTCGGTCAGCCCGTAGACCGCCTCGCCCTGCTGTTCCAGCGCGGCGTGATCGTTGCCGTACCATTTCTTGTAGGATTCGGGATCACGCAGCCGGAAATCCGCAGAAAGATCAACGATCTTGAGCGTTTTGGGAAGATCGCGGATCACTTCCTGACTGGTCTTGTGCGGCAGGGCGCAAAAGCAGAGATCGACATCCGAGAAATCGATTTCCTCAATCTTGCACAGAACCGGAAGATCCATGTGGCGCAGGTGCGGAAATACCTCGGACATCGCCATGCCGGCCTTACGCTCGCCCGAAAGCGCGACGATTTCCATGCTGGGATGACCGGCGATAAGCCGGATCAGTTCGGCACCGGTGTATCCGGACGCCCCGAGAATTGCGATTTTATGGGTCATGTCAGACCTTTTCATTCCATAGTTCAACTGGGTTCGGCGTCACCGCCGGAAAGACGCTGGCGGTCAGGCCGCCTCAAACCGGATCTGTCGTCGGAGAAACTGTGTCGCCCGATCGCTCACCTTTGTCGGCTTCCCGGTCGTCACGAACCCCGGCGCACCGCTTCCCAGCATGTCGGGATGGCGGGTCAGGTAATCGGCAAGGCTTTCGGCCACCAGATTGGCCTGACTGTACACTGCCACATCCTCGCCAAGAGCTTTCTGGAACACCGATTGCAGCAAGGGGTAATGGGTGCAGCCCAGCACCGCCGCTTCGGGCCTCGGCATCTTGCGTTTCAACGCGTCAACGTGACTGCGCACAAGCGCCTCCGCAAGGATCATGTCACCATCTTCGATGGCATCCACGACGCCGCAGCAGGCCTGCGCCTCGACATCGACCCCGATAGCCCGAAAAGCGAGTTCGCGCTGGAAAGCCCGGCTAGCCACGGTCGCAGGGGTCGCGAACAGCGCCACGTGCTGCACGGCGACTTCGCGCGGGGGCGAATTATCGCCCCACTGGCGCTCTGTCATCGCCTCGATAAGCGGCACGAACACGCCAAGCACCCTTTTGCCCGGTGGCAGACCACCCTCCTGCATCCGGCGCAGTGCCGCCGCACTCGCCGTGTTACAGGCAAGAATCACGAGATCGCAGCCAAGCGCCCACATGCGTTCGACCGCAGCCACCGTCAGGTTGTAGATATCGTCAGATTCCCGCACCCCGTATGGCGCGTTGGCGCTGTCCGCATAATACAGGAAATCAACGTCCGGCAGTCGCTTCTGCACGGCGTCAAAGACGGTAAGACCGCCCAGTCCGGAATCAAAAATGCCTATTGCCATCTATGCGCGGGCGCGATGCCGTTCCTCGAACTCGAATCCAATTTCATCCGCTCTCAGCGGCGTTGGAGACAGGTCATACGTGGCTTTTCGAAGGAAATCCATCATCGCTTTTGAATCACGCGCAAGCGGGTCCAGAACGTCACGGTCGATGGGGTCGCCGATCACAATGTTTACAGGCGTATCGACGCGTTTCCTGAATTCTTTGATGAGCAAACCCATGCGCAAAGTGACATGCAGATGGCTTGCAATCTGGAACAAGCGCGAGGTGTGACCGTCGAAAAATACCGGCACGACCACTGCGTCGGATTTGGCAACCATGCGGGCCGTAAAACTGCGCCATCCCGGGTCCATCGGTTTGGAAAACGGTTTGGCACTGGTGCTGACCGTCCCGCCGGGGAAGATGCCGATGGCCCCGCCGCGTCCCAGATAGCTTAGCGCGTCTTTGCGGGTCTCGATATTCTGCGCGGTGCCTTCCTTGGTGCCATCGAAATTGATCGGAAGAATGACGCGGTTCAGATCCTCGGCCTTGCGGAACACCTGATGCGCCAGAATTCGAAAATCGCCGCGCGTCTCGCTTAAGATATGCCCCATCATAAGACCGTCGAGGATACCGTAGGGATGGTTCGCGATCAGGATCAGCGGCCGATCCCGGGGAATCGCGGCGAGCGAGCCGCGGATCACGTTCAGCGTCAGACCATAGCGCTCGGCCATCACCGACCAGAAACTGCGCCCGGCTGCCACATCCCGTTCATATCCGTTCGCGCGGCGGATCAGTTTGATCCGCCCGGTGGAGTTTTCCATCAATCTTATCAATACCCTGCCGCTCTTACTTTCAGCGGAATGGGCATAGCTGATGTCACGGGCGATATGGCGGGTCTGCTGCATCTGAAACTCCGGCAAAAGGCCAAAGCAACGGCCTTTGCGGTGTTTTGCATCAGTTCTGTTACGGGCGTGTGACAGTTATTCGGCCGCCCGCGAAAGATTTTTGGCCCCCTGTTTGATCGCCACCAACAGTTCCTCGCGCCGTTTCGCGGCCTTGGCTTCATTGGCCATTTTCACTGGGCCAAAGCCGCGGATATCAAGCGGCAGACGGGCCAGCGCAATCAGCGGATCCATGGTTTCCGGGTCTTCGTGACGCAGGAAATCTTTCATATCCGCTTCGTATTGGCGGATCAGGGCGCGTTCCATGCGCCGTTCGCCGGAATAGCCAAAGATATCCAGCGGCGTACCGCGCAGGCCCTTGAATTTGGTCATCACTTTCAACGGGAAACGCATCCATTCGCCAAATTCCCGTTTCTTGGGACGGCCATTCGCGTCCTTCCCGCCAAGGATCGGCGGAGCAAGGTGATACGTCATCTTGAAATCGCCGTCGAATTCCTGCCGCGCCTTGTCATCGCTTTCAAGCAGCAGCCGTGCGACCTCGTATTCATCCTTGTAGGACAAGAGCTTGTGATAGCCGAGCGCGACCGCCTCTTTAAGCTTGGGATCCTTGATTCCTTCAAGCAGCTTGAGATAGCGTTTCGCCAGACGTTTGCCCTGATACCGCGTGAGGTGATCCGCGCGGAAAGCGATGCGGTCTTCAACGGTTTTCGGCATTTCGACCACGTTCGGCGTAAGCAAACGTTCAACGTCTTCCGGGAAGAGCACAGCCCAGCGACCGATTTCAAAGGCCCGCAGGTTCCGCTCGACCGCCGCGCCATTCAATTCGATTGCGCCCTTGATCGACTCGAAGCTCAGCGGAATAAGCCCCAACTGCCAGGCCCCTCCAAAGACCATCATGTTCGAGAATATCGAATCCCCAAGGGTGGTTTTTGCCAGATCCGAGGCATCGAACAGAGCCAAACGATCGTTCATCCGTGCCTGAAGCGCGAGCGACAAACGATCGGAGGGCAAGGCAAATTCGGTGTTGCGGGTAAAATCGCCGGTAATGATTTCGTGGCTATTGACTACTGCGCCGGTCTGCCCTGACTTGGTGAGCCCAAGGGTTTTGGGCCCTGCCGAAACCACCAGATCACCGCCGATGAGCGCATGCGCCTCGCCCGTTGCCACGCGGATCGCGCTGATATCCTCGGGGCGTTCAGCAATCCGGCAATGGATATGCACGGCGCCACCCTTCTGCGCGAGACCCGCCATCTCCATCATGCCCGCGCCCTTGCCGTCGATCTGCGCGGCCTGTGCCAGCACCGCGCCGATGGTCACGACGCCCGTGCCGCCAACGCCGGTAATCACGACATTATGCGTACCGTTGATCGCGGGCAAATCGGGGTCCGGCAAATCGGGCAGTTTGAGTTCGGTCGTGGCTTCTTTCTTTACCTTGGCCCCTTCCAAGGTCACGAAAGACGGGCAAAACCCTTTAAGACATGAGAAGTCCTTGTTGCAGGAGGACTGGTCAATCATCCGCTTGCGGCCAAGTTCGGTCTCTTTCGGCACGATCGAGACGCAGTTCGACTGCACCCCGCAATCGCCGCAGCCTTCGCAGACATCGGTGTTGATGAACACGCGCTTGTCCGGGTCAGGGAATTGACCGCGCTTGCGACGGCGGCGTTTCTCGGCGGCACAGGTCTGGACATAGATGATGGCGGAAACACCTTCGATCTCGCGGAATTCCTTTTGCACCTTGTCCATTTCGGCGCGTTCGTGCCATTCGAGATTCTTCGGGAAACCGTCGCGCGCCGGTTCTTCCTTTTCATCATAAACAACGGCTACCCGCTTGATTCCCATCGCTTTCAGCTCTTGCGCGATGCGCGGCGCGTCAAGATCGCCTTCGTTATGCTGGCCGCCCGTCATGGCCACCGCGTCATTATAAAGGATCTTGTAGGTGATATTGGTTTTCGCGGCGATGGCGGCCCGGATCGCCTGCACACCGGAGTGGTTATAGGTGCCGTCGCCAAGGTTCTGAAACACGTGGTTCGTATTCGAAAACGGCGCCTCGCCAATCCAGTTCGCCCCTTCACCACCCATATGGGTGAAGCCGGTGGTCGAGCGGTCCATCCACTGCGCCATGTAGTGACAGCCGATCCCGGCATAGGCGCGCGAGCCTTCGGGCACCTTGGTCGAGGTATTATGCGGACAGCCCGAGCAGAAATACGGCAGACGGGCTGCGATATCCTCGGCATTGTCGTTACGCCGGGCGTCAGAAAGGTTCTGCATGCCCGCCTTGATCGCATCGGTATCGCGACCTTCCTCGATCAGGATGCCGCCCAGTTTTTCCGCGATCATGATCGGATCGAGCGCGCCGCGCGTCGGGAAAAGTTCGTCCCGGTGCATCCCGCCGGCACCGCCCTTGTACCAACCATAAACCCGGCGGCCGCGCCGTTCGTCAAAGAGCGCTTCCTTGATCTGGACCTCGATCAGCTTGCGCTTTTCTTCGACGACCACAATCAAATCAAGCCCTTCGGCCCATTCGTTGAAGCTGGTCATATCCAGCGGAAAGGTCTGGCCGATCTTGTAGGTGGTGATCCCCAGCCGTTCGGCATCATCCTCGGTAATGTTCAAAAGCGACATGGCATGGACCAGATCCAGCCAGTTCTTGCCCGCCGCAACAAACCCGATCTTGGCACCGGGTTTGCCCCACATCCGCTTGTCGATGCGGTTCGCGCGGGCAAATGCCTCGGCTGCATACCGCTTGTGGTCGATGACGCGCTCTTCCTGCAGATGCGGTGTATCGACCAGACGAATGTTCAGCCCACCTTCGGGCATCGGGAAATCCGGCGTGACAAGCTGCATCCGGTCTGGGCGGCCATCGACGACAGACGTCGCCTCGACCGTGTCCTTCATCGTCTTGAGCCCCACCCAGAGCCCGCAGAACCGCGATAAAGCGTAGCCATAAATCCCGTAGTCGAGAATTTCCTGCACACCGGCGGGCGATACGATGGGCATATAGGCATCCATCAGCGCCCATTCGGACTGGTGGAGCACGGTCGAGGATTCACCGGTGTGATCATCGCCCATCGCCATCAGCACACCGCCAAGCGCACTGGTGCCGGCCATATTCGCGTGGCGCACGACGTCGCCGGACCGGTCCACGCCCGGACCCTTGCCATACCAAAGCCCGAACACACCGTCGAATTTGCCTTCGCCGCGCAATTCGGCCTGCTGTGCCCCCCAAAGCGCCGTTGCTGCGAGATCTTCGTTCAGGCCCCACTGAAAGGTGATGTCATTTTCCGCCAGTGGCTTGGCGGCCTTGTTCATCTGCATGTCAACCGCGCCCAGGGGTGATCCGCGATAGCCGGTGACCAGACCCGCTGTGTTATGTCCCGCTGCCCGGTCGCGTTCCTTTTGCATCAGCATCAGGCGCACAAGCGCCTGCGTGCCATTAAGCAGAACCGGGCTTTTGCTCAGGTCGAAACGGTCATTTAGCGAGATGTTCTGAACGGTCATTCGGCGCCTCCCAACGTCGGTACTGCTCAAGTTCTGGTCAATATTAGGTCACAATTTATGACCTGTATAGCCGAAAACCCGGATTTCCGTAAACGCAACAACAATTGCTGTATGTTTTGTTAGTTCTCAATATATAGGCGCGTGAGCATAGAATGACAGCCTTGTAAGAAGTGGTCGGATCGTCAATGGATTGGGATAAACTCAGAATTTTTCACGCCGTAGCCGACGCGGGAAGCCTGACTCATGCGGGCGACCGCCTCAATCTTTCGCAATCTGCAGTCAGCCGGCAGATTCGCGGTCTCGAAGAGGCGTTGAACACGACCCTGTTCCATCGGCATGCCCGCGGGCTGATCCTCACCGAACAGGGTGAGTTGCTGTTCGACGCGACCCGCTCGATGAGCAAGCGGCTCGACGCGGCCTCAGCCCGCATTCGCGACAGCGAGGACGAGGTCTTTGGCGAACTCCGCGTCACCACCACATTCGGCTTCGGCACGCTCTGGCTGGTGCCGCGACTGCCCAAGCTGTACGAGCGCTACCCCGGTCTAAAGATCGACCTGATGCTCGAAGAGCGGGTGCTTGACCTGCCCATGCGCGAGGCCGATGTCGCCATCCGCATGAAAGAGCCCAGCCAAGCCGACCTGATCCGCAAGCGTCTGATGACCGTTCAGATGCTCCTTTACGCATCGAAAGAATACATCGACCGCAACGGCATGCCCACCGAACCCGAGGATATCTCGAACCACCGTCTGATCTGCCAGCACGCCGGATCGGCGCAGGTGGCTGCGGGGGCGTGGCTGGTGCAGCACCTGATGTCGATGAACCCCGGATCACTTTTGACGGTGAATAACTACTTTGGCGTTCTTCAGGGCGTTCTCAACAATCTGGGTATCGGAATCCTGCCGGATTACCTTGTCGAAGAATTCCCCGAGCTGGTCCGTGTGCTGCCCAACATCGAATCGGCGGATGTGCCTGTGTTCCTCGCCTATCCCGAGGAGCTGCGACAATCGCAAAGGATCTCTGTTTTCCGCGATTTCGTGCAGGAGGAAATTATTGCACATCGCAAGCATCTGAGGCAGATGGGAAAAATATAGCTATGCTGAAATTGCATAGCAGGAATGCCTGAGTCCCCCTATCTTCGCCCTTGATCGGACAAAGTGTGGCGCATAAATGGACATCAGAAGATGAAGGCGCCTAGTTGCGCGTCATTTTCTACCTCCCTGTTGGACTTCGGCCGAGCTTAGTGCTCGGCCTTTTTTTTGGCGTAACCGCGCCGCGCGCTAATGGTGCGTATCGCTTGAAATCAGGCCGCAAAATCGGATCCGGCCATACAACAAGGGGCTTTGCCCTTTTCCCGAACGCGGCCATGCCCTACAAGCGCATCGAAACGAGCTCCGAGGGAATTCACTAAAGATGCAAGACCCAGCCATCACGCCTGAACTTATTGCCGCTCATGGTCTGAAACCGGATGAATATGACCGGATTCTCGAAATCATCGGGCGCGAGCCGAGCTTTACGGAGCTGGGTATCTTTTCAGCCATGTGGAACGAGCATTGTTCCTACAAATCCTCGAAAAAATGGCTGCGCACCCTGCCGACCGAAGGCCCGCAAGTAATCTGCGGTCCGGGTGAAAACGCGGGCGTGGTGGATATCGGCGACGGACAGGCCGTGGTCTTCAAGATGGAGAGCCACAACCACCCGTCCTATATCGAACCCTATCAGGGCGCGGCGACAGGCGTTGGCGGCATTCTGCGCGACGTTTTCACTATGGGCGCGCGGCCCATCGCGGCGATGAATTCGCTGTCTTTCGGGGAGCCCAGCCATCCCAAAACGAAACAGCTTGTGAATGGCGTGGTGGCCGGTGTCGGCGGGTATGGCAACTGTTTCGGTGTTCCGACCGTGGGCGGCGAAGTGCGCTTTCACGCGGCCTATAACGGCAATTGTCTCGTCAACGCCTTTGCCGCCGGTCTGGCCGATGCGGACAAGATCTTTTACTCGGCCGCGTCGGGTCTGGGCATGCCGGTTGTCTACCTTGGGGCCAAGACGGGCCGTGATGGGGTTGGCGGCGCGACGATGGCCTCGGCCGAGTTCGACGACACGATTGAAGAAAAGCGCCCCACTGTTCAGGTTGGCGACCCCTTTACCGAAAAGCGCCTGATGGAGGCCACGCTCGAGCTGATGCAGACCGGCGCGGTGATCTCGATTCAGGATATGGGGGCGGCTGGCCTCACCTGTTCCGCCGTGGAAATGGGCGACAAGGGCGGTCTTGGCGTACGGCTTGACCTTGAAAAGGTTCCGGTGCGCGAAGAGAACATGACCGCCTATGAAATGATGCTCTCGGAATCGCAGGAACGTATGCTGATGGTGCTGCGTCCCGAGAAAGAAGCCGAAGCCAAGGCCGTGTTCGACAAGTGGGATCTGGATTTCGCCATTGTCGGTGAAACCATTGCAGAAGACCGTTTCCTCATCATGCTGGATGGCGAGGTCAAAGCCGATCTGCCGCTGTCGAAACTGTCGAGCACCGCGCCCGAATATGACCGGCCCTGGGTGGAAACGCCCGCAGCCGAGCCGCTCTCGGACGTGCCGCAGGTCGATCCCATCGATGCGCTCAAGATCCTGCTGGAATCGCCGAACTACGCGGCGAAGAACTGGGTTTACGAACAGTATGACACGATGGTCATGGCCGACAGCGCCCGCACGCCGGGTCTTGGCGCCGGGATCATCCGGGTGCATGGCACGGACAAGGCGCTGGCCTTTACCAGCGACGTGACGCCGCGCTACGTCAAGGCGAACCCGGTCGAGGGGGGCAAACAGGCGGTGGCCGAAGCCTATCGCAATCTGACAGCCGTGGGCGCCAAGCCATTGGCGACGACCGACAACATGAACTTTGGCAACCCGGAAAAACCCGAGATCATGGGCCAGTTCGTCGGGGCGATCAAAGGCATCGGCGCGGCCTGTCTGGCCCTTGATATGCCAATCGTCTCAGGCAACGTCTCGCTTTACAATGAAACCGATGGCACCGGCATTCTGCCGACCCCGACCATCGGCGCGGTGGGGATCATCAACTCTCCGGATGACATCATCGGCTGCGAGGTGCGTGACGGCCATGTGGCGCTGCTGATCGGCGAGAGTGCCGGTCATTTGGGGCAATCTGCCCTGCTGGCCGAAGTGTTTTCCCGCGAGGAAGGCGATGCGCCTGCGGTTGATCTGGATGCCGAGAAGAAGAACGGCGATTTCATCCGCGCGAACCGAGAACACATCAAGGCCTGCACCGACCTGTCGGACGGCGGGCTGGCGATGGCCGCGTTCGAACTGGCCGAACGGGCCGGCGTTGGCGTGCATCTCGACAGCAACCAGACGCCGGACCTCTTCGGTGAGGATCAGGCGCGCTATCTGATCGCCTGCAATTTCGATCAGGCCGAATGGTTGATGACCGAGGCCGCCAAGGCCGGTGTCACCATCTCGACCGTGGGCAAGTTCACCGGCGATACTGTGCGGTTCGGAGCGAGCGAAGCAAGCCTTGAGGAGCTGACCTCGCTCTATCACACGGGCTTTGCCGCTGCGGTGGCCTGAGGCCATTTGAGACGCGAAAAGTGAAACGCCCGGTGGCCACAAACCACCGGGCGTTTTCGCGTCTGACAGGGGTATGATTTCCGTACACAAGCTGTACACCCCCTGTACAGCGGCACCGTGCGCCCGGCATGACCGGCGTTAACCGGCCATGCAATAGACGCAGATCATCCTAAATATAATCTGAACGCTGGAGACCGTATTTGGCCATCTTCTCGTTCAGGGTGCGGCGCGGCAGGCAAAGTTCATCCATCACGCTGGCGATAGACCCGCGATGACGCCGCATTGTGTTGTCGATCAGCATCCGCTCGAACGCCTCGACATATTCCTTGAGCGGCTTGCCCTCGGTCGTCATCACCGGTTGCATGTCCTCGTGATCGGACATCAGAAGCGAGGCAATGGTGCCAGAGCCTCTTCGCGATTGCAGAACCGCCCGTTCCGCGATGTTGATAAGCTGGCGCACGTTGCCCGGCCACGGGGCCTGCAAGAGCTGCGCAGCCTCCTGAGCAGAGACCTGCGGTGCTTCGCAGCCGTATTCTTCGGCAAATTGCTCGGACAGGCGGGTGAAGAGCGTCAGGATATCTTCGCCCCGTGTCCGCAGCGGCGGCAGGGTGATGCGCAGCGCGGCCAAACGATAGAACAGATCCGAGCGCAGCGCGTCTTCGCAGGTGCGACCGGCTTCCTGTAGGTTCGAGATCGCGATGATCCGGGTTTCGGCGGGCGTGCCCTGTTCATTGATGACGCTCAGCAGACGGGCCTGCATCGTATCGGTCAGCGCCTCGATATCCTCGAGTACGAGCGTTCCGCCGCGCGCCTCTTCAATCGCCGGCAGCTGGCCATCCTCGGGCATCATCGGGCCAAAGAGCCGCTTGGACAGCGCTTCTTCCTCGAAGGCGTTACAGCTGACGAGCACGAATTTCTTGCCCGCCCGGCTGCCGACCGCGTGCAGCGCGTGTGCGACCAGCGTCTTGCCAGTGCCGGTTTCGCCGTCGATCAGAACATGGCCATCTGCCTGACCGAGATCAAGAATGTCCTCCTTCAGACGCATCATGACGGGGCTGGCACCGATCAGCTTGTTCATCAGCTGCGAGCCATCGCTTAACTCGCGGCGCAGGGCGCGGCTGTCCATCACCAGTCGGCGGGCGCCGGTAGCACGTTTGGCCAGATCCGACATCCGGTCGGGATTGAAGGGTTTTTCAAGGAAATCAAAGGCCCCGACGCGCATCGCCTCGACCGCCATCGGCACATCGCCATGGCCGGTGATCATGATCACGGGGAGCGCGCTGTCATTGCCCATCAGTTTCTTGAGAAACTGCATGCCGTCCATGCCGGGCATCTTGATGTCCGAGATCACGATACCAGGGTATTCCGGGCCGAGGACCCGCAGCGCATCCTCGGCGCTGGAAAAGGTTTCGGTGTCATATCCCGAGAGTGCCAACCATTGGCTGATCGACTGGCGCATGTCCTGTTCATCGTCGACAATCGCAATCTTCATCGCCTGAGCCATATTCATCATCACCTTGTTCTGAGCGGGGATCGCATCAGTAGCTTAAGTTAATTTCTTCGTTACGTGTTGCAACGTTTTCAGCGCGGGTTATTCGGCCGCTTCCAGATCGTCATTCAGGATCGGCAGCTGCATCTCGAAGACCGCGCCGCCGTTGCGACCGTTGCGGGCCGTGAGCCTGCCGCCGAGGTCGTTCACGATCCCCGAGGAAATGGCAAGCCCCAGCCCGACACCGTCGCCGGGCTGCTTGGTCGTGTAGAAGGGTTCGAACAGTGAATCCAGATCCTTGATCCCGTAGCCATTGTCGCGCACCGTAAGCGTCGCGGTTTCCCCTGCGGCAAGAATGATTTCGACCTCGGGGTCGTCGACGGACTTGGTGGCATCAAGCGCGTTGCGCAAGAGGTTGACCATCACCTGTTCAATGCGCATCCGGTCGCCCATCACCCTAACCGGTTGATCCGGAAGGACTCGGGTGATCTGGACCTGCCTGTGTTTGAGCTGCGGCTCCATCATCGAAAGCGAAGATGCCAGCGCATCGCCCATGTTTACAGGAGCGAGATTCTCGCCGCCTTTGCGGGCGTAGGACTTGAGCTGGCGTGTGATCGCGCCCATCCGTTCGATCAGGTCATCGATGCGCCCAAAGGAGGAAAGCGCCTCTTCGGGGCGGTTGCGTTTCAGCAGCAGACGCGCCCCTGCCAGGTAGGTTTTCATTGCCGCAAGTGGCTGGTTCAACTCGTGACTTACGGCTGCCGACATCTCGCCCAGAGCCGCCAGTTTGGAGCTTTGGGCAAGGGTCTGCTCGGTCACGGCAAGGGTCTCTTGCACCCTTTCACGCTCGGCGATTTCCCGCTGCAAGCGCATGTTCAATGCGCGAAGCTCTGCCGACTCACGCTGGAAAAGCGCCATGCGCAGCGCCGTTTTCCGGCTGAGCGCATAGAAGGCGAGCGCGAGGAGAATCGCGAATCCCATGATCTCAAGCGCGAGCACACCGTTCACACGCTCGCGGATGGAACTGTAGGTTGTAAAAGAGGTCATCCTCCAGCCCCGAAAGGGAATTCTGGATTCCGTCCGCATCACAGCCTCGCCTTGGATATAGGCGTCCGGCGGCAAAGCAGACCAGTCCGTCGTCGCGCGCAGGGCCCTTTCGATGGCGTTCTGAGGGGTCTGGCGACGCAGCGCGTCCTCCTCGGTCAAGCCCCGCCAGCGCGGTTCTGTCGAAAGCACGATTGTGCCGGTGCTGTCCATGACCAGCACGGCGTCGGAAATCCCGGCCCAGGCGCGTTCGAATTTCTGCAAATCGACCTCGACCACTATGGCGCCCAGCACGTCGGGGCCATTTTCGATCCGGCGGGAATAGGTAAAGCTGTAACCGCCCGCCTCACGCGGGATGACTGAGAAAACGGTCGCGTTCGAACGTACGGCATCCACGAAATATGCCTCGGTGCGATGGGTGGCGCCCAGACGGTTGCGGTCAGTGGCGGCAACGGTGCGCCCGTCCCGGTCGAGCAGCATCAACGAGGCCGCACCAATTTCCTCGACGAAAGAGATAAGCCGCTGGGTCGACTGGCTGAAATCGTTCGAGTTCAGCGCGCCGATCAGGTTCGGGTCACGCGCCAGTAACTGCGGCACGATGGCGTTCCGGCGCAGCTCACTCTGCAGGTTCCCGCTGTAGAGCGCGAGACGCAGTTCGGCCCGGTTGCGCGTGCTTTCGGTAAATCGGTCGGTCAGAAGGTGGTTGGTGATCCAGACCGTGGTGGCGGCCACGATGAGCAGAACGAACAGGGCAACCCGCACCCGCCAGCTAATCGTGTCGGTGCGCGGAAAGATCAGGTTGCCGGAAATAGAATTCTGCGGGTTCGCCATGGTGACAGGCTACGCCCCCTTGGGGCGCTGCTCAAGTCAGGCCGGAGCCAAAGCGCCGGTAAGTGCGCGGAACAATGCCGCACCGTCAGTGCCGCCATGGCCGGAATCGGCCGCCCGTTCCGGGTGCGGCATCATGCCCAGCACACGACGGTTTTCCGAAAGGATTCCAGCGATATCGCTGATCGAACCGTTCGGGTTGTCGGTATAGGTGAACGCCACACGATCCTCACCCTTGAGCCGCGCGATGGTCTCGTCGTCGGCAAAGTAATTGCCGTCGTGATGCGCGATCGGAATATTGACGGTATCGCCCGCGTTATAGCCTTCGGTGAAGGCGCTGGACGAGGTTTCGACCTTTAGGCCGACGGTCTTGCAGATGTACTTGAGCCCGGCGTTGCGCAGCAGGGCGCCGGGCAGGACGCCGGTTTCGGTCAGAACCTGAAAACCATTGCAGATCCCCATGGCGTACCCACCGCGATCCGCATGGGCGACAACCGCCTGACAGATCGGCGAGCGCGCCGCGATGGCCCCGCAGCGCAGGTAGTCACCAAAAGAGAAACCGCCGGGAATACCAACAATATCAACACCCTGCGGCAAGGCGCTGTCCTTGTGCCAGACCATGGTCACATCCGCGCCGGCGGCCTCGAAGGCAACGGCGAGATCTCGGTCGCAATTGCTTCCGGGGAAAACGATGACGGCAGCTTTCATGGGGTCTCTCCGCAGCGGCAGATGTTAAAGTTCTGCATTAACTTTGCCCGCCAAATTGTGGCTGGCGGGCAAACTATCAAATCATCTCGATCTGGTAGCTTTCGATCACCGTATTCGCGAGCAGTTTCTCGCACATCTCGCCAACCTGCGCCTCGGTGGCGCTGTCGTCGAGATCGAGCTCGATCACCTTGCCCTGACGCACGCCCTGCACGCCGTCGAACCCCATGGAACCGAGCGCGTGGTGCACCGCCTCACCCTGAGGATCGAGGACTCCGTTTTTCAGCATCACATGTATGCGGGCTTTCATCCTGTCGTCCTTCTTTCGGCTTAGTTGATCAGGGTCGGCTTGGTCATCTGCGTGGCGTTCTGGGGCATGACACCCAAACGGCGCGCGACTTCGGAATAGGCGTCTGTAAGGTTGCCCAGATCGCGGCGGAACACGTCCTTGTCGAGCTTCTGGCCGGTCTCGATATCCCAGAGGCGGCAGCTGTCGGGGCTGATTTCATCCGCGACCACGAGACGCTGAAAATCACCGTCGAACACGCGGCCGATTTCGATCTTGAAATCGACGAGGCGGATGCCGACGCCCAGCATCAGGCCCGACATGAAGTCGTTGACCCGGAGCGACAGCGACAGGATATCGTCCATGTCCTGCTGGCTGGCCCAGCCAAATGCGGCGATATGTTCTTCGGTCACAAGCGGGTCGCCCAGCTTGTCGTCTTTGTAGCAATATTCGACGATGGGACGCGGCAGCTGCGTGCCCTCTTCGATGCCCAGCCGCGTTGACAGCGACCCGGCGGCATAGTTGCGCACGATGATTTCCAGCGGAATGATTTCGCAGCTGCGGACCAGCTGTTCGCGCATGTTCAGGCGACGGATAAAGTGAGTCGGCACGCCGATCGTGTTCAACCCGGTCATGAAAAATTCGCTAAGCCGGTTGTTCAACACGCCCTTGCCGTCGATCACGTCCTTTTTCTGGGCGTTGAACGCAGTGGCATCATCCTTGAAATACTGAACGATCGTATTGGGCTCGGGGCCTTCGTACAGAATCTTGGCCTTGCCTTCGTAGATCTTTTTGCGACGCGCCATAAACTACCTTTCGGAATCGCCCCCAAGGATGAGTCCCCGACAGCGTTTAACGCCGCTATAGTGCAAGGGCAGCATTCTCGCAAGCAGCGCGCGCGTGCTCTTGCGTCGCGGGGGCTGTGATTGCATATCAGGGATGAACAACGGTTAACAGAGAGGCTTGGGGCCATGACCACTTTCAACGATCGCGAAGCGGCATTCGAAAACAAGTATGCGCATGACGAAGAAATGCTCTTCAAAGCCGTCGCACGCCGCAACAAGCTGCTGGGCCTGTGGGCGGCCGAGCTGATGGGCAAATCCGGCGAAGAAGCGACGGAATATGCCAAGTCCGTCGTGCTGGCCGATTTCGAGGAAGCCGGGCACGAAGATGTCGTGCGCAAGGTGTCCGCCGATCTGGGCGACAAGGCCGACGATGCGACGATCCGCGCCAAGATGGACGAACTGATCGTGGTCGCCAAAGGCCAGATCATGACCGAGCTGGACTAAACCGGTCTGCCCCGTCCGCGCGGCGGGGCAACCATCAACAATTAAGGGCGAATTGAACGCTTCACCCTTTGGTAATGCCGGCCTGCGAGAGCTGTGCCGGATTACCAAAGGAAGGCCATGCCCGCGTTTCTTTCCCTTGCCAAACGGACGGTTTCCGGGCTTGTCCGGGTTATTGTACCGATTGCAATCGCCGGGGCATGCCTTTGGCTGGTGTCACTGCGACTGGAGGGGTTGAGTTTTGCGCTGTTTTTGCGCGAAGCGAAGACCGTGCCGCCGATCTGCTGGGCCGGGGCGCTGGCGGCCACCTACCTGAGCTTTTGGGCGCTTGGTCGCTATGATGCGCTGGCGCACCGCCATTTCGAGACCAATGTGCCGGTGGCGCGCGCGCGTTTTGCCGGATCGTCTGCCGTCGCAATCTCGCAGACGCTGGGGTTCGGACTGTTCACGGGCACGCTGGTGCGCTGGCGGCTGATCCCGGGGCTAAGCCTTGCCGGGGCACTGCGGATCACCAGTTTCGCTGCGGTAACTTTTCTTTTCGGTCTCGCGGCTGAGCTGAGCCTGACCGCGCTGATCCTGCCCGGCAGCGGCATCAGTGCCTGGGTCGGCGCGCTTGGGCTTTGTGTCGTGGCCGCCGGGCTGGCGGTGGTCTTTCTGCACCCGACGCTGGATCTGGCACGTTGGCATATCCGCCTGCCCAGCCTGCCGGCGCTTTCAGCCATCGGGTTCTGGACTGTTCTCGACACCGTGGCTGCCGCGCTGGCGCTGTTCATCCTGATGCCCGCGAGCAGCGACATTACCTTTCTTCAGCTTTTCCCGGCCTACCTCGCGGCGCTGGGTGTTGCGCTGATTTCCGGCACGCCGGGCGGTGTCGGGCCTTTCGAGCTTATGCTGCTGACGTTGCTGCCCACGGGTGACGCGGCGCAGGTGCTGTCAGGTATCATCGCGTTCCGTCTGGTCTATTTCGCGATCCCTGCCCTTTTTGCCGGATCTGCACTGCTGCGACGACCGCACAAGACCTTTCGCAGGCGACGGGCGGATCTGCGCCCGCCTGCCGCCCTGCCCCATCATCGCAGCCGCTCGGAAACCGCCGTGCTGCGCCAGAGCGATGGCAAGATCCTGTTTGACCGAGGCGATTCAATCGCGCTGATCGAAACAGCGCAGGTTTCGGTCGGGCTGTTCGATCCGCTCACCGGGCGTTTCGACCGGTCGCTTCAGATGCTGACTGACCGCGCCCGCGCCACCAACCGTGTCGCCTGCCTTTACAAATGCGGTCCGCGCAGCGCGGTCAGGGCGCGCCAGTTTGGCTGGCAGGTTCAGCGCATCGCCCGCGAAGCCATCCTCTCGCCGGCGCGGTTTGATCTGAACGGCAGCGCCTGTCGGCAATTGCGTCGTAAGCTGCGCCACGCGGAAAAGGCGGGCATCGACGGCGTTGAGGTGGCACACGGCCAGCCCTTTGACCTGATGGAGCGGCTCGATCTGGAATGGCAGCAAAGCCACGGGCGTCCGCAAGGGCTGACTATGGGGAGGTACGATCCGGGCTATGTCTCGACCCAGCGGGTGTTTCTGGCCTGGCAGGGCGAACGCCTTGTCGGTTTCATCACCTTTCACGTCAGCGATCGGGAATGGTGTCTGGATCTCATGCGCGTCCCACCCGAAGCGCCTGACGGCACCGCGCATCTGCTTGTCTGCAAGGCGATCGAGGCCGCAAGGGCGAATGGCATCCCGCGCCTGTCTCTCGCCGCCCTGCCCGACCATGCGCTCTGCTGCTGGCTTAAACCCGGATTGCGGCAGTTCAAGACCGCCTTTGCGCCCTATTGGCAGCCGCGTTACCTTGCCGCGCCCGATGCCGGGTCGCTGGCGCTGGCTGCTGCCGATATCGCCCGGGCGGTGCATGCGCCGGGCGAAGTGCCAATGCTCTCGGCAAGTCCGCGTGCCGAAGTGGCCGTTGACCAGAATGAATTTGCCTTGCCCCGCGCCTTGTGAGAAGGAAAAAGCCAAGCGCCGGAAAACCTCCGGGACACCACGATTGCGGGAAATACGACCGATGACAGACGCTCTCTCACAAATGATGGAAACCCATGACGTGCTGTTGGCCGACGGGGCGACCGGTACCAACCTGTTCAACATGGGGCTGCAGTCGGGCGATGCGCCCGAACTGTGGAACACGGACGAGCCCGCCAAGATCATGGCGCTCTACCAAGGGTCTGTCGATGCGGGCAGCGATCTTTTCCTGACCAACACCTTTGGCGGCACGGCCGCGCGGCTCAAGCTGCATAACGCGCAGAACCGGGTGCGTGAGCTGTCGCGCGTTGGGGCGGAACTGGGTCGCGAGGTCGCCGACAAGGCGGGCCGCAAGATTGTGGTCGCCGGATCGGTCGGTCCGACGGGCGAGATCATGGAGCCGGTCGGCCCGCTGTCTCATGCGCTCGCGGTCGAGATGTTCCATGAACAGGCCGACGGTCTGAAGGAAGGCGGCGTTGACGTGCTCTGGCTCGAGACGATTTCGGCCCCCGAGGAATACCGCGCCGCCGCCGAGGCATTCGCGCTGGTCGGCCTGCCGTGGTGCGGCACGATGAGCTTTGACACCGCTGGCCGGACGATGATGGGCATGACCTCGGAAGCGATGGCGAAGATGGTCGAAGAGATCGACCCGGCCCCGCTTGCCTATGGCGCCAATTGCGGCACCGGCGCGTCGGACCTGCTGCGCACCGTGCAGGGCTTTGCCGCGCAGAACACAGGCCGCCCGATCATTGCCAAGTGCAATGCGGGCATCCCGAAATATGTCGACGGCCATATCCATTACGATGGCACGCCCGAGCTGATGGGCGAATACGCGGTGATGGCGCGCGATTGCGGCGCCAAGATCATCGGCGGCTGCTGCGGCACCATGCCCGATCACCTGCGCCAGATGCGTGCCGCGCTGGATGAGCGTCCGCGCGGCGAGATGCCGACGCTTGAGCAGATCGCGGCGGTGCTGGGCGATTTCTCTTCGACCTCGGACGGGACCGGCGACGATGCGGCCCCCGAGCGTAAGGCGCGCGGCAACCGCCGTCGGCGCAGCTGATCAACTACTGGCACATTGCCGAACATGAAAAAGGCGGCCCCTTACAGGCCGCCTTTTGTTTTGGGATTTGGTGGCGATCAGGCGCGGCGACGCAGACGCAACGCTCCGAGACCGGCAAAACCACCCATCAGGAGCACCATCGACGCGGGCAGCGGCACTTCGGATACCGGCGGCACGTAGGTCGTGGGCTGGATGTGCATCTGTCCATGCGCATTGACGCTATCGGCGTAAAGCGTGCCTTCGACATCGTTGTGATAGGTCACTTCGGCACCGCTGGCGAGGATCGTGCCCCACATGGACACGCCGAAATAGAGCTCGTCAAAGCCGACGAAGTTCCAGATCACGTCCTTGGAGACATCCTTGCTGCCCCGGAAGCCCTGGGTGAGGTCGAAATCGCCGGAACCGATCACGTTGATAACGATATTGTCGGCACCGTTCAGCAACAGGTCGATGTTGCGCCCGTCCAGATCGCTCTGGCTGATGTTGTAGACCGAGGTTCCGCCGGTGGACGCTTCGTTAAAAATCGCGACATTGGTGAATGTCGTTGTGTCGACCGTCGCGTTCGTCGCAAGTGCGGCGAGGTCTGCCGAGAACGCGTCGAGAATGGCCGCGTAGTTGTCGGGCATGACAGCCGGGCTGCTGGATACTCCGCCGCCGTTCATATCCATCTGCGTCGGCGTGCCGTTGAAGCTTGCCGAACCGCCACCAAGAACGCGTGCCCTCGTGTCGCTGGTCGCGTTGCCAATGATCAGTTCGTCGTAGTCGGAAGCGATGATTCCGTCGACTCCGTCATTGTTCACTTCTGCCATATCACCGCTGAGCGTACCGCCGATCAGCGCACGGCCGTGAATGTGCAGTCCGCCCTTGTTGACGACGTCACCGGTGGTGATGACATTGAACTGCTGAAGCAGTTCAGTTGCAGTGAGTTGCGCCGCTTGTGCCCCCACGGCAGGCGCAATGGCTATAACAGCCGATATTGCCAATTTCTTAAACATTATTTTGTCCCCTTGGATTCGAAGTCGAGCCTAACTTCGCTGGTGCTGTAGTTAACACCTTACCTATCGGTAAACTAAGCTTTCTAAGAGTTACGCTACGTAAATACCGGTTTTTGAATGACAATAATCATAAAGAAAAGGGAATTGGATCGGACTTGGAAACGACCACCGTAAGAGCGCTATAGTATACCGAAGTATACAATCTTTCCCGCGAGACCATTCTGCGCTAGAGAGCAAGACATCCCGACTCACCCTTAACGAAAGGTCCTCCCGTCGTGACTAAGATCAAGGTAGACAACCCGGTCGTCGAATTGGACGGCGATGAAATGACCCGGATCATCTGGGACTTTATCAAGAAGAAACTGATCCTTCCCTATCTCGACATCGACCTGAAATATTATGACCTGGGCATTCAGGCACGGGACGACACCAACGACCAGATCACCATCGACAGCGCCCATGCGATCAAGAAATACGGCGTGGGCGTCAAATGCGCGACGATCACCCCGGATGAGGCCCGTGTCGAGGAATTCGGGCTTAAGGAAATGTGGCGGTCGCCCAACGGCACCATCCGCAACATCCTTGGCGGCGTGATCTTTCGCGAGCCGATCATCTGCTCGAACGTGCCGCGCCTTGTGCCGGGCTGGACAAAGCCGATCGTCGTCGGTCGTCATGCCTTTGGCGACCAGTACCGCGCCACCGATTTCAAATTCCCCGGCAAAGGCAAGCTGACCATCAAGTTCGTCGGCGAAGACGGCACCGAGATCGAGAAAGAGGTGTTTGACGCGCCCGATGCGGGTGTTGTCATGGCTATGTACAACCTCGACAAGTCGATTATCGATTTTGCCCGTGCGTCAATGAATTATGGCCTGACCAAGGGCTGGCCGGTTTACCTGTCGACCAAGAACACGATCCTCAAGCAATATGACGGTCGTTTCCTTGAATTGTTCCATCACATCTATGAGACCGAATTCAAAGACAAGTTCGAAGAAGCCGGCATCACCTATGAGCACCGGCTGATCGACGACATGGTGGCCTGTGCGATGAAATGGAACGGCGGCTATGTCTGGGCGTGCAAGAACTACGATGGCGACGTGCAGTCCGACACCGTGGCGCAGGGCTTTGGCTCGCTTGGTCTTATGACCTCCGTTCTGATGACGCCCGACGGTCAGACCGTCGAAGCCGAAGCGGCGCATGGCACGGTCACCCGTCACTATCGCCAGCACCAGAAGGGTCAGGAAACCTCGACCAACTCGATCGCCTCGATCTACGCCTGGACCGGTGGGCTCAAGCACCGCGCCAAGCTGGACGAGAACGCGGCCCTTCTGAACTTTGCGGAGACGCTGGAAAAAGTCGTGGTCGCCACGGTCGAGTCCGGTTTCATGACCAAGGATCTCGCGCTGCTGGTCGGCCCCGAGCAGAAATGGCTCACCACCATGGGCTTCCTCGAAAAGGTCGACGAGAACCTGAACAAGGCGCTGGCGGGTTAAGAGTCAGCTTGCCGGAGCGTGGAGTAGAGGCCATTCAGTCGGGTTCTCCGCTGTAAGTCATGCAGTCTGGGCTGGATGGCTTCGAAGCAAATCGAGGTAAACAGTCCCCATCCGAAGCTATCTTCGGATGGGGACTGTAGTTGGTTTGATCCCTGCGGGGTAAAGGGGGCACGCTCTGCGGAAACCGGAGGAAAACCGGCGCATTTCCGATGACGCCTTCATAGTTTGTGTGAGGCGAGCGTGTTCGGGATGCGACGCACATATGCCAAGAAGAGCCGAAAAGGCGATGAGCGCCTGCGTGACCGAGTTCAAACTCTTGGTCTTCAGGTACTTAGCGAAAAGCGCAAGAACGGCAATGGTGGCAACAAGTTATCTTGGAGAATTCAAGCAATCCACCACTCGCGCAACGCCGATGCAAGATAAAAGAATCCCACTATGAAATATGTCGCGGTTACATCTGTAAGCGTCAGGTCGCTTTCCGGTGCTTGGCTCGCTGATAAAAAAGATGTGCCAGGGTGAGGACAAGAACGAGGGATACCGCTCCGAGGTAGCGTTCGTAAATCCCATCGACATCCGTGGGCAGAAAGAAGAACACGGGTGCCGAAATCACCCAGACGATGCCGGTGACGATCAGGATCGTGCGGTAGCGGGGGCTGGCCCGGGCGGCACCGCGCGCCAGTGCAAAGCAGGCCACGGCCATCGCGAGACCGAGCGCATAGACCAGGTAGGTATGGATAACCCAGCCATCACTGTCGTTATCACCGTATTCGTTACGTGCCCCGATGAGGAATACCAACAGGCCGAAGGTAACGAGGGCGATGATCCCCACGCTCCAGTCCCACGCGCCAAGGTGAACGTGAGCGGCCACAACAGCGAGACCGATCAAGGCTGCTGAAAATGCGTAGAGGCCGATATCAACGATGAACTCGTAGCGTCCTGCACCAAGGTCGCTGATTGTGTCGGCGATCCAGTCGTGATCGGGAACGACAAAATCCGCGATCAAGATTGAGGACGCCAAGGCCAGGCAACCAAAGACGGCAAGCCAAACCAGGGCAAGGATCAGGACCGGTTGCTCGGTGACTTCGGCGGGCATTTGACGAGAGGTCTCAGCGGTCGGTGACATCCAAGCTCCTTGAGGCTGATACCTAAACACCTTTGAGGACGATTGGTTCATGGTTATCGAAGAAGTTTGCTCGCCATACATGGCAGCCTGCGTCACAAATGATCATTTCCTTGGCAGTGGCCCCCGCGCGAAGGGAACGCTGCGTTCCGAGTCCCTGTCCGACATGGACTTTGCACCGAACGCCGCCTACCGCTGGAACATGGAAACCAGTTCAAGCGATCCCAGCCGGCATACGCTGGTCGAAGATGTTCAGGGCCTTGGCCTTGGCATTTTCCTTTGCAGTTTCGGCGTGCATATCCTGACGACGGCGGGGCTTTTGACCGGTCAGACGGCGGGGCTTGCGGTGATCATCGCTTATCTCAGCGGGTTTTCCTTTGGCGCGGTGTTCTTCGTGATCAACCTGCCATTTTACCTGCTGGCCTACCGCAGACTGGGTCTGGAATTTACCATCAAGTCGTTGATTTCCGTAACCTTGATGTCGGTGCTGACCGAGGTCATCCCTTTTGGCATCACCACTTCCAGTCTCGATCCCGCGCTGGCCGCGGTGACATTCGGCAGCATGGTGGGGCTGGGGCTGCTGGCGCTGTTCCGTCACAAGGGTTCGATGGGGGGGCTGGGCGTGGTGGCCCTTCTGGTGCAGGACACGACCGGGTTCAAGGCGGGCTATGTACAACTGATTACCGACGCGGTGATTTTTGGCGTCGCCTTCTTTCTGTTCCCGCTGGAGGTGGTGCTTTATTCGCTGCTGGGGGCCGTGGTTCTGAACCTCGTGATCACCTTTAATCACCGGCGCGACCGTTACATCGCGACCTGATGGCAGTTTCTTGCGCTCTACCGCCCCTATTTTGCATAAGTTCGGTTGCGGGCAACGCGTTTTGCCAAAGATCAGGCTCTCGCCTGCAAAGCGAGGCGCGAAACCCTGTGCTGTTGCGGGTCTTTACCCCCCGTCATTTTCCCGTGTAGAGACAAGGCAGGTTGCCCTGACGCTGCCAAAACATCCTCCCTGCCCCATTCCGAGGTCGCCCATGCCGCTGCACTATGTCTATCTCATCATGGCCGTCCTCGCGGAAACGGTCGGGACCTCGGCCTTGCAGGCGAGCCAGCAATTCACACGGTTCTGGCCGTCGCTGATTGTCGTCATCAGCTATGCGATTTCCTTTTTTCTGCTCTCGATGACGCTGCGGGTCATGCCGGTGGGTGTAGTTTACGCTATATGGTCGGGGTTGGGCATTCTGTTCATCGCGATCATCGGCTGGGTGCTGTTTCGACAGTCGCTTGATCTGCCTGCGGTGATTGGCTTGTGCATGATCATTGGCGGTATTTGCATTATCCAGCTGTTTTCCTCCTCAACCACGCATTAGGGCCTAGCCTTCTGCAGTGCGGCGCGGTATGGCGCGCCAACTCCGAAAAAAGGTATAACTCATGGACCTGCGCAATATTGCGATCATCGCCCACGTCGACCATGGCAAGACGACGCTGGTGGATGAGCTTCTGAAACAATCCGGCACCTACCGGGAAAACCAGGCGACGACCGAACGGGCGATGGACAGCAATGACCTCGAACGCGAACGGGGCATCACCATCCTCGCCAAGGCGACCTCGGTCGAATGGAAGGGCACGCGGATCAATATCGTCGACACCCCCGGCCACGCCGATTTCGGCGGCGAGGTCGAGCGTATCCTGTCGATGGTCGATGGCGTGGTGCTGCTGGTGGACGCGGCCGAAGGCCCGATGCCGCAGACCAAGTTCGTGACCTCCAAGGCGCTGGCGCTGGGGCTGAAGCCGATCGTGGTGCTGAACAAGGTCGACAAGCCCGACGCCGAGCCTGACCGCGCGCTGGACGAATGTTTCGACCTTTTCGCCAACCTCGGCGCCGATGACGAGCAGCTCGACTTTCCGGCAATGTATGCTTCGGGCCGGTCCGGTTGGGCCGATATGGAGCTGGACGGACCGCGCAAGGATCTGTCGGCGCTGTTCGACCTGATCGTAAGCCACGTGGAACCGCCGAAGCAGATCGCCAAGAAAGACGAACCCTTCCGCATGCTCGCCGTGACGCTGGGCAGCGACCCGTTCCTTGGTCGCATCCTGACGGGCCGTGTCGAATCCGGCACGCTGAAAACCGGCGAAACCGTCAAGGCGCTGGCGCGGGATGGCACCCAGATCGAGAGCTTCCGCGCGACCAAGATCATGGCCTTCCGCGGTCTCAGCCAACAGCCCATCGATGTGGCCGAAGCTGGCGATATCGTGAGCCTTGCGGGGATGGCCAAGGCCACCGTGGCCGATACGATCTGCGCCCCGCAGGTGGACGAGGCGATCCCGGCCCAGCCGATCGATCCGCCGACCATCACCGTCACATTTGGCATCAACGACAGCCCGCTGGCGGGCCGCGATGGCAAAAAGGTGCAGTCGCGCGTGATCCGTGACCGTCTGATGAAAGAGGCCGAATCCAACGTGGCGATCCACATCTCGGACACGCCGGGCGGCGAGGCCTTTGAAGTGGCCGGTCGTGGCGAACTCCAGATGGGCGTTCTGATCGAGAACATGCGCCGCGAAGGGTTCGAGCTGTCGATCTCGCGTCCGCAGGTTCTGTTCCAGGAACAGGACGGGCAGCGGCTTGAGCCGATCGAGGAAGTCACCATCGACGTGGACGACGAGTATTCCGGCGCGGTGATCGAAAAGATCACCGGCACCCGCAAGGGCGAGCTGGTTGAGATGAAACCCGCCGGTGCGGGCAAGACCCGGATCATCGCCCATGTGCCGTCGCGCGGGCTGATCGGCTATCACGGTGAATTCCTGACCGACACGCGCGGCACGGGCGTTCTCAACCGGGTGTTCCACACCTGGGCGCCGCACAAGGGTCCGATCCCGGGACGGCGCGCAGGCGTGCTGATTTCGATGGAGAACGGCCAGTCGGTCGCCTATGCGCTCTGGAACCTCGAAGAGCGCGGCAAGATGTTCATCGGCGCGCAGGCGGATGTCTACACCGGCATGATCATCGGCGAGCACAGCCGTGACAACGATCTGGAAGTGAACCCGCTCAAGGGCAAGAAGCTGACCAACGTGCGTGCCTCGGGCACGGACGAGGCAGTGCGCCTCACGACGCCGGTCACGCTCTCGCTGGAAGAGGCGATTGCCTATATCGACGACGATGAGCTGGTGGAAGTGACGCCGAATTCGATCCGGCTGCGCAAGCGTTTCCTTGATCCGCATGAGCGCAAGCGGGCCGCCAAGAGCGCCTGATCGGTTTGAGTGGATCTGAATTTGCGGCGTCCCGGTTGGGGCGCCGTTTTTTATTGCCCCTTCGGGACTGTTTATAATTTCGGCCCTCCGGGCCGGGCCTCCGGCGGGGATATTTTGAGACCCAAAGAAGCAGGGGACTGGCTTTGGGGTAAGGCGGAGTTTTGACGGGAGGTTGAGAGGAACGCCGAAGGGTCTGTTCGACATTCAGAACGGTCCGCGGAAGATGAACCATGCGCCGAGCGCGATGAAGCTGAATCCGACAGCGTGGTTGAGAGTCAGGGGTTCCTTGAGGATCAGCACCGAAAAGCCTGCAAAGACGATAAGGGTGATGACCTCTTGCAGCGTTTTGAGCTGGGCGGCGGTATAGACCGCGTGGCCGATCCGGTTGGCGGGCACCGCAAGGCAATATTCGACGAAGGCAATACCCCAGCTTACAAGGATGACGAGCCAGAGCGCCTTGGTCGGATATTTCAGATGCCCGTACCAAGCCACTGTCATGAAGACATTGGAGGCGAAGAGCATGAAAACAGGCGCGAGATGCGCCGTGCTCATCAAAGGTTACTCGCTGGTTTCGACGACCAGCAGCTCGCGTTCCGAGGCGCCTTTGGCGTGGCTCAGCGCCTCCTGGTATTCGGGCGAGTTGTAGCAATCGACGGCGGCCTCGACGCTGGGGAAACGGGCGACCACGTTGCGTGGGCGGTCCCTGCCTTCGAGCTGGACGTATTTGCCGCCGCGCGCGATGAAGCTGCCGCCATGGGCCGCGATCGCCGGACCGGCCAGTTTCGCGTATTTGCCATAGGCCTCTTCGTCGGTGACGGTGACATGGGCAATCCAGAGTGCGGGCATTGTCTTATCCTTCCAGAACGGTTTCTGCGGCCTTGATCGCGGCCTCGGCATTGTTGGCGCTGGCGCCACCGCCCTGCGCCATGTCGGGACGGCCACCGCCGCCCTTGCCGCCCAGTTCAGCCACGGCAGCGCGGACCAGATCGACAGCCGAGACCTTGTCGGTCAGATCGTCCGTCACCCCGGCGGCGACGGCGGCCTTGCCACCGGTATCGGCGATCAGCAGGACCACGCCCGAGCCGATGCGGGTCTTGTGTTCGTCGATCAGCGCCGGGAGATCCTTGCCGGAAATGCCCGAGAGCACCTGCCCGTGGAAATTGGTGCCGTTGATCTGACGGACTTCGGTTGTTTCGCCTTGGCCCGGACCGCCGGCCATTGCCAGTTCGCGGCGCAGCTGCGCGACCTCGTTGGCAAGCGCCTTGCGCTCGTCGAGCAGCGCCTTGACGCGGGCGGGCGCATCGGCGGGCTGGCTTTTCAGAGCGAGCGCGACCTCATTCAGGCGCATGTCCTGTCCGCGCAGGTAGTCCATCGCGGGCTGACCGGTAAGCGCCTCGATCCGGCGCACCCCGGCGCTGGAGGCGCTGTCCCCGAGCAGCACGAAGGCCCCGATGTCGCCGGTGCTGTTCACATGGGTGCCGCCACAAAGCTCGATCGAATAGGTATTGCCGTTGGCGCCCTTGCCGGTATCGGCCATGCCCATCGACACGACGCGGACCTCATCGCCGTATTTCTCGCCGAACAGCGCCTGAGCGCCGATGGCGCGGGCGTCGTCAGGCGTCATGATGCGGGTCACCACCGGCGCGTTCTGCCGGATGAACCGGTTCACGTCTTGTTCGACCTTTGTGATCTCTTCGGGGCTTAACGCCTTGGCATGGCTGAAGTCGAACCGCAGGCGATCCTCGGCGTTGAGCGAGCCGCGCTGGGCCACGTGGGGCCCGAGCGCTTCGCGCAGCGCTTCGTGCAGCAGGTGCGTGGCCGAGTGATTGGCGCGGATCGCGGTGCGCCGGGCGTGATCGACCTCAAGCATCGCGGCCTGCGCCTTGGAGATCTCGCCCTCGACCACCTTGGCGAAATGGATGAAGACGCCGGCCGATTTGCGGGTGTCTGTCACTTCGGCAAGACCGGTTTCGGTGCGGATCACGCCCGTATCGCCAACCTGACCACCGGATTCCGCATAGAACGGCGTCTGGTTGAGGGCGATCTGGACGTCGGTCCCCTTGGTGGCCTTGTCGGTCAGCGCGCCATCCACCACCAGCGCGGCGATCTGGCCTTCGGCGGTTTCCGTGTCATAGCCGAGGAAATCGGTCGCACCCTGTTCATCGGCCACGTCGAACCAGACCGCCAGATCGGCGGCCTCGCCGGTGCCTGACCATGCGGCGCGGGCCTGCGCCTTTTGCGCGGCCATCGCGGTGTCGAAGCCTTCGGTATCAACCGAGAGGTTCTTTTCGCGCAGCGCGTCCTGGGTCAGGTCGAGCGGGAAGCCATAGGTGTCGTAGAGCTTGAACGCGGCCTCACCGGGCAGCGCGTCGCCTTCGCCCAGACCGCTGATTTCCTCGTCGAGCAGTTTCAACCCGCGTTCCAGCGTCTGCTTGAACCGGGTCTCTTCGAGTTTCAGCGTTTCCTCGATCAGCGGCTGGGCGCGGCCAAGCTCGGGATAGGCGGCGCCCATCTGGTGCACCAGCGCAGGCACCAGACGGTGCATCAGCGGATCCTTGGCGCCTAGCAGATGCGCATGGCGCATGGCGCGGCGCATGATCCGGCGCAGCACATAGCCGCGTCCGTCATTGCTTGGCATGACGCCATCGGCCAGCAGGAAAGAAGTCGAACGCAGGTGGTCGGCGATGACCCGGTGATGGGTGGCGCCGGGGCCGTCCGGGTCGGTACTGGTCGCGTTCGCGCTGGCCTCGATCAGGTAACGCATCAGGTCGGTAGCGTAGTTGTCGTTGGTGCCCTGCAAAAGCGCCGCGACCCGTTCGATTCCCATGCCGGTGTCGATGCTCTGCGCTTCGAGTTCTCGGCGGGTGCCGTCCTCGAACTGCTCGTATTGCATGAAAACGAGGTTCCAGATCTCGACGAAACGGTCGCCGTCTTCCTCGGGCGACCCCGGAGGGCCGCCCCAGATGTGATCGCCGTGGTCGTAAAAGATTTCCGAACAGGGACCGCAGGGGCCGGTCGGGCCCATCATCCAGAAGTTGTCGTTGGTGGCGATGCGGATGATGCGCTCATCCGGCAGGCCCGCGACTTTCTTCCAGAGGTCGGCGGCCTCGTCATCGGTGTGATAGACGGTAACCAGCAGCTTGTCCTTGTCGATGCCCAGTTCCTTGGTCACCATTTCCCAGGCAAAGGGGATCGCCTGTTCCTTGAAATAGTCGCCGAAAGAGAAATTCCCCATCATCTCGAAAAAGGTGTGATGGCGCGCGGTATAGCCGACATTGTCGAGATCGTTGTGCTTGCCCCCGGCGCGGACGCATTTCTGCGCCGTGGTCGCGCGCGTATAGTCGCGGGTTTCGACCCCGGTGAACAGGTTCTTGAACTGCACCATACCCGAGTTCGCAAACATCAGCGTCGGGTCGTTGCGCGGCACCAGCGCGCTGCTCTCGACGACCTCGTGGCCGTTCTTGGCGAAATAGCTTAAAAAGGAGGATCGGATATCGTTCAGCGTGCGCATATGGATCGGGCCTTTGGTCGGGTTTGCGACGGTTTAGCCGCCCCTTTCCCCACTGTCCACAGGGCGCGCACCCTGAACGAAACAGGGCAGGTCCGATGACCTGCCCTCTTCCGGATATTCTCAGTTCCCCTACGGCAGGAGCCGGGGGCTTTCTGCAGTGCCCGTCCGCACTCTTGTGTCGGGGTCAGGCTTCGAGGATGTCCTCGTCCCCGCCGCCGTCTTCGCGCCCCTTCATGTCGAATTCCAACCCGTGCGAGGCACGGACTTTATCCTCAATATCGAGTGCGATCTGGGGATTGTCGCGCAGGAACTGCTTGGCGTTCTCACGCCCCTGCCCGATCCGTTCATCGCCATAGCTGAACCAGGCACCGGATTTGTTGACCACGCCCGCGATCACGCCAAGATCAAGCAGCTCACCCATTTTCGAGATGCCTTCACCGTAGATGATGTCGAATTCCACCTGCTTGAACGGCGGGGCGACCTTGTTCTTGACGATCTTGACGCGGGTGGCGTTGCCGATCACCTCGTCACGGTCCTTGACGGTGCCGATGCGGCGGATGTCGAGACGCACGGAAGAATAGAATTTCAGCGCGTTGCCGCCGGTCGTGGTTTCGGGCGAGCCGAACATGACGCCGATTTTCATCCGGATCTGGTTGATGAAGATCACCATGCAGTTCGAACGGCTGATCGAACCGGTCAGCTTGCGCATCGCCTGGCTCATCAGGCGGGCCTGCACACCGACGCTCGAATCGCCCATATCGCCTTCGAGTTCCGACTTCGGGGTCAGCGCGGCAACCGAATCGACGATCACCATGTTGACCGCGCCCGAGCGCACCAGCGTATCGGTGATTTCCAGCGCCTGTTCACCGGTATCGGGCTGCGAAATCAGCAGCTCATCGATATCGACGCCCAGCTTGCGGGCATATTGCGGGTCAAGCGCGTGTTCCGCGTCGACGAATGCACAGATCCCGCCGCGTTTCTGCTGTTCAGCGACGCAATGCAGGGTCAGCGTGGTTTTACCCGAACTTTCAGGGCCGTAGATCTCGACGATCCGGCCCATGGGCAGCCCGCCGATCCCCAGCGCGATATCAAGGCCGAGCGAGCCGGTCGAGCTGGCCTCGATTTCCTGCACCGCACCCTCGGCGCCGAGCTTCATGATCGATCCCTTGCCGAACTGACGTTCGATCTGGGCCAAAGCGCTGTCGAGTGCCTTTTGCTTGTCTGCGCTCTTCTTGTTGTCCATTGATAAAAGGTCCGCCATTTCCTGTTCCCTTATCTTATTGTCACACCCTGTCCCGGGCGGCAATCGCTGCTTTGTTCACCTCTTGTTCCAGTTAGGACCAAAACAGGAACATTGCAAATAAAATTTTCTAATCCCTTTTTTGGGCGAGGAAGGTTAAAGAGTTGTTTACTGCGGAAAAGACCCGGCGGGATTAAAGGGAAATATTGGTAAATGCTTGTTTTCGTGAAGGAAAGACTGGCCTTTTTAGCGGTCCCAAAGACGGGCACAACCGCCTATCACGCGGCGCTGGCGCCAAGGGCTGACATGGTGATTTCCAATCCGCCCGAGCTGAAACACGCGCCGCTTTATCGCTATGACCGGTTTTTTCGCCCGATGTTCGAAAAAACGTGCAACGCCGAACTGGAAACGCTGGCGGTGATGCGCGAACCGATCAGCTGGCTTGGCAGCTGGTACCGGTATCGCCAGCGCTCCTATCTAGATGGCAAACCGGCCTCGACACGCGACGTCAGCTTTGATGAATTTGTCGAGGCCTATATGCGCGGCGACAAGCCGCCTTTCGCCAATGTCGGCAGCCAGGCACGGTTCCTTGCCCCAAGGTCCAACGGAACGGCGATCACGCATATTTTCCGTTACGAGGATCCGGCCCCTTTGAACCTGTTTCTGACCGAGAGGCTGAAAATGGATCTCGAGTTGCAACAGCACAATATCTCGCCCCGCGCCGACCTGCCGCTTTCCCCCAAGGTGGAACAGAAATTCCGGCGCAAGTGCGCCGCCGAATTCGAACTCTACGAGAGCATCGGGGCCTGAACCGTCAACTTAGCTGCTGATGCACCGTGTCCGTCAGCTGGCTGAGAGAGAAGGGTTTTGGCAAAAAGACCGAGTTGGGCACCGCCGGGCGGGAATCGTCAAAGGCGGCTTCGGCATAGCCCGAGACAAAAATCACCCGCACGTCCGGACGGGTTTTGAGCGCCTCGCGTACCCAGGTCGGGCCATCCATGCCGGGCATCACCACGTCTGTCACGAAGATATCAACCAAGAGGTCCGGGTCCTCGAGGGTGCGCAGCGCATCCTCGGCGCAATCGGCTTCAAGCACGGTATAGCCGCGCAGCCGCAGCGCGCGCGAGGCAAAGGCGCGCACCGGTGCTTCGTCCTCGACCAGCAGCACCACGCCATCGCCATGCCGCGGCACATTGGGCTTAGCTGGCTGGGGCGTCTCGACTGCTGCGCCCTTGGCCAGCTCGTAGACCGGGAAATACAGCGTGAAAACGCTGCCCTTGCCGACGACACTGTCGACAAAAATGAACCCGCCGGTCTGCTTGACGATGCCGTAAACGGTTGAAAGCCCAAGCCCCGTCCCCTCGCCCGTATGCTTGGTGGTATAGAAGGGCTCGAAAACCTTGGGCAGCTTGTCCGCTGAAATGCCGCAACCTTCGTCAATCACCTTTACCGTTACGTATTCACCCACGGGCACTGTGGCACGGTCACGGGTTATGGGCGAGGTCACCACGGCAACCTCGGTTTCGATCCGGATCTCGCCCCCGTCGGGCATGGCGTCACGCGCATTCACTACGAGGTTCATCAGCACCTGTTCAAGCTGGCGCTTATCGGCCCGGATCGAGTGCAGAACAGTATCATGTGACAGGGTCAGCGTGACCTTTTCCCCCACCAGCCGGTTCAGCAGATGGGTCAGGTCAGAGAGGGTGTCCCGTAGGTCAAGCACCTCGGGCCGAAGCGTCTGCTTGCGCGAAAAGGCGAGAAGTTGGCTTACCAGCGCCGCCGCCCGATTGGCATTCTGGTTGATCTGGACGAGGTCACCGTAATCCTGATCTCCCTGATCATGGCGCAGCAACAAAAGATCGCAATGGCCTGAGATCGCGGTCAGCAGATTGTTGAAATCATGCGCCACGCCCCCGGCAAGCTGCCCGATCGCCTGCATCTTCTGGCTTTGAACGAATTGCGCCTCAAGCGTCTTGAGCTCGGTTGCGTCATTCAGGACCGCGATCAGCAGCTTTTCCCCGTTTTCGCAGACCCGGCTTAGCGAGACCTGCACGAAAATCTCCCTGTCCTCGCGTTTCAGCCGCAGGAATTCCGAGGCCTGCGCCGACTTGCCAATGATCGTTTCACGCAGCCAGTCCGAGATCGGGCGTCCCAGCCCCTCCATCACGTGGGACAGCGTGACACCCTTGCCCAGATCCATGCCAATCAGGCTGGCCGCCAACCGGTTGGCGACAAGGATTTCGCCAGTCTCCGCCATCTTGATCATCGGCACCGGCAGGGTTTCGAAGACCGACACCGGCCCGGCCGCCGCATCCTCGGGAACCGGCATGAAATAAAGATCGCGGCGCCCGGCCAGTCCGGTTGCCTCGCTGACCACAACGCTGATCTCTCCGTCCGGCGTTGTAATCCTGTTGACCTCACCGGGGTTAACCGGAAGGCTCGCGAACAGGCCGTCGATAGTTTTGACCCGCTCGCCACAGATCTCGCGCGCGGTGTCGTTCATGAACAGTACCGTGCCGGAACTCGCGACGGTAATCATCGCCAGTGGCAGATTTTCCACGCGACTGTCGTCAACCGCAGCGACGGGCAGGTCCTCCACCCGCCAAAGGTACCGATCCGGCGCAACCCAATGTACCATCAGGCGAAGGCGACCGTCGCGCGTCGCGATTTCCTCCATAGCCGCACCGTCCAGCCTGGCCTGGCATTGCAGCCGGTAGAGGGCTGCCGAGGGATTGGCGAAATATCCGCGAAACGGTGCGTCGAGCGTCATGTCCGCGTCGTGCCCGAGCATCTCATGCGCCGCCTTGTTGCGCAGCAAGACAGCCCCGTCATCATCGGTGAAAAATCCCGGCGCCGGGTCGTTTTCGATCAGACGGAAAACATCGGCTTCAACTGATACATGGGACGACCGCTGCCCGATATCGACAATCGTCATACCGATGGCTACCAGCACAAGCGTCAGCGCCGACACCACCATCAACCGCCCAGCCAGCTCGGAAAACCCGGTGAACCACGCGCCGCTAATCAGCAGGAGCGCCAGACCAAGCACCACCGCAACACGAAGATTCCTGCCTCGATAGCGCAGGAAAGCACGGCGGGAGGCTTGGCGTGTGTACACGAACGATCGCTCCGGCAAACAGAAGACGCCCCACAGTTGGCTACAATAGTTAACTCAAGATTAACCCGTTCAAGCCGCTATTTGCAAACGTCCGGAGTCCCCAAAGGCAACTGCCTCAGTCGCGGGTGAGATGCGCCGAAAAGAACCCGTCTGTTCCCCCCGTCACCAGCCATGACTTTTGGAATGTACAACGCCAGCCGGGGTTGCGGGACAGAAAGGAGTCGATCTGCGTCTCATTCTCCACCGCAAGTAGCGAACAGGTGGCATAGGCCAGAATTCCCTCGGGCGCGACAAGCGGCATCACCTCGTACAATATGCCCGCCTGAACCGCGCGCAATTCCTCAAGCCGCTCTGGCGTCAGCCGCCATTTCCCGTCCGGTGCGCGCCGCCAGGCTCCGCTGCCCGAACAGGGCACGTCACACAAAACGATGTCAAAGGGCCCGCTTTGGGCGACGTCACTACCAGACAGGATCTCCACCGATGCCCCGGCCCGCGCGGCCCGCTCATCAAGATCGCGCAATCGTTCCGGCGCCGCGTCATGGGCAAACACCTCGACCCCCGGCTGCGCCGCCAGTGCAAGGCTCTTGCCGCCGCCTCCGGCACAATAATCCAGCACCCGCATCCCCGCACCAAGCGGCAGCGCCATGACAACCGCCTGCGAGGCCGCATCCTGCAACTCCACAAGCCCGGTGCGATAAGCCTCCGACTGGCGCAGCTTCCGGGCACCGTCGCGAATTTCCAAAGCATGGGGGCTGGCCGCATGCCGGCAGGTTTCGATCCCATCGTCACGAAGTACCTCCATCGCTGCCTCCGGCGTGCTGCGGGCGGCGTTCACCCGCAGATGCACAGGCGCCCGGTGACGCAGGGCCGCTGCGCTCGCCGTGGCTTCATCACCAAGCGTTTCGACAAACAGGGGCCAGATCCAGTCGGGAACGTCGCCCTCCTCAGCCCCGGGATCAGGGTCCCGTCCCGCTTCCAGTTCCGCGTCGGTCAGGGTGGTGGGCCCGTACCCATCCCCGGTAAACATCTTCTCCGGTGCGATCCCGGCAGATCTCAGCGCCCCAAGCATCAAGCCGCGCCCGGTTTCTGCCCCGCCAAGCGCAGCAAAAGACCGGCGGCAGCGCAGCGCGTCAAAAACATGATCCCGAACCGCGGCCCGATCCTTCGACCCAGCGAAACGGGATCGGCGCGCCCATCCGGTAAGAACCTGCTCGGCCGCCTGTCCCGCAAGGATCAGGTCGAGACATTCAACCGCCGCCTGTACCTGTGCCGCCGGGGTCACTCTCTCTGCCTCCGGCACGTTTTCAGTGCTACTTGAAGAAATTCAAAACGCTCGCCCATCCGGTACCTTTCCCGAAGATCCCCGCCACATCAGGGGCCGGGTCTATACCCGCAAGCCAGATGAGAAAAGCCACCTTGTCCCATCAAAACCACCACGCACCGCTGCCAACTTCTTTGGGTCAAAAAATATCCCGGGGGTGAATTGGCCCCCAAGGGCTAAGAGGGGGCTGGCCCCCTCTTTTACCTGCCAGCCTGAAAGACGCCTATAAAAACGAACCTCCCCGTGGCCGGGGCCAGCAGTTCACTCGCCGCGATGCTCGAAGACACCACAGGCAATTCGGTCACCCGCATCGCCCGATGGCTGCGATGTGTAATCATCCGTGCCTGCGTGGATCACGAAGGCAGAACCATCATCGTCCAGCAGATAGGTTTCCACGTCGAACTCTGGCAGGAAATGCTCGACCATACCGCTGCCGTCAGCCGAGACATGCAGGTTCGGCAGGTCGCCGGGATGCGGTCCCGCAGCGCTGTCGATGCCATGATCCGCATCGCCAGCAATATGCCCCCCGGCAGAGGAGAAGTCATCGGCGGAGCAATCGCCGGTTTCATGCAAGTGAACGGCAACGGTGCCTTCCGGCAGACCGGTAAGTTCAAGAACCGCATGCGCCATGCCCGATTCCGTGTCAGTGACTGTGACTGTTCCGTGCGATTGGCCATCGGCTCCCATGACATCGGCCACGACCTCGGCGGCCTGCGCCGCGCTGCCCATCATCCCAACCGCGATAACTGAAACGAAAATCGATTTCATCATGTCTCCTTCCCGGGTCCTCCCGGCATAAGCAATCAAATCCCTGCCGGTCCCGGCCGGGCCGCCGCGCCATGCTCCGCACAAAGACAGGCGCCGGCGGCATCAGCGGCCAAGGGCCGGCAGGTCAACCCCAACGCCGCGCCACGCAACCTGTTCCGCTCTTGTCCGGAGATCCGCGGTTTCTTGCCGGGAACGAAATTGAATGCAGGGACGTTGAAAAGACACAGACGCTTTCAACTTGCACCTTGCCGAACAGGAGACACGCAGATGCCCGCCTCTTCTTCCAACCGCAAAGCTGACCACGGCGCTTCCCGCACAACCCGGGCCCGGTCCATCAAATTCAACGATCTCTACCTGCACACCAGCATCTGGATTGTCATCGCCACGGCCATGGTCTCCGCCAACTGGACCTACTGAAACGTCGCCACGATGGCTTTCCCGTTCTGACCACACCGAACGGGATTTACGAAAAGGAGTGACCGACTTGCTATCCACCAAGGCCGGACCTTCTTCGCCCTCTCTGTCGAAACCTCGCCCCAACAGATGGAGGGGATGGCGTCGCAAGCGTCGCAGCCACGGTCCCGAGGCCATGCCGGAACTCGTGGACCGTCTCTACGACCTCGCTGACGGACGCGACTGCGTTAGTATCGAAACGCTAGTCCGGACAATAGGCGCACAGGGACACGCGCCACTTCTGCTTATCGCCGGACTTTTCATGATTCTTCCTATCGGCATGATCCCGGGAGTTGGCGGCGCGCTTGGTTTGATTGTCGCCATCATCGGGTTGCAGATGCTGCTCGACCGCAACGGCGTCACCATTCCCCGCTTTTTTGGCAAGCGAGAGATCTCTGCGGAGCGCATCACCAATCTCGCAGAGCGCATTCGCCCGGTCTTCGAATGGCTACGCCGTCGCCTGAAAGTCCGGATGGAATATCTTTCAACCGGCAAAATCTCACTCTCGATCATTGCCGTGATCCTGATCCTCACCGGTGGGTCGCTGCTCGTACTGGGCGCGATCCCGGTGGTTGTCCCCATGATGGGCCTACCGATCATCCTTTTTGCCTTCGGCCTGTTCGCCCGCGATGGGGCCGTGGTTGCCGCCGGGTATGTGCTGATCCTGATCGCCTGCGTAATGATCTTTCTGCTGCACCGCAATCTCGCAGGATGAGCCACTCGACATCATCACCCGGTCAGGGCTGCAACCGGCTGTAATAGGCCGCCAGGGCCTCTATATCTTCCTCGGTCAACTCGCGCGCTGCCGCATGCATCAGCGGATCGGCGTCGTAGATGCCATCATGCCATAGCTCCATCTGAACCTTGAGGAACGCTTCGGGCTGGCCGGCGATCACCGGTCCACGCCGATTGGCAGCATCTCCGCCGTGGCACGCGAGGCAGGTCGGGATATCGCGGGTCCCCCTACGGACCAGTTCTTCTCCCCGCCCAAGCTGCAATGGGTCTGCTTCGTCGACGTCCCTGTGTGCGGCGCGGCCCGAAAAAGCTGAGGTCAGCGCGGCCATTTCCCCGGGCGGCACAAGGCTTGCCGCCTGTGCCATGATCCCGCTGGGTCGAGTGCCATCACGATACTCTCTCAGCTTTTCCGCGATATAATCCGGGTCGAGGATATCCAGCCTTGGAACACGCCCGCCAATCCGTTCATGACAAGCGGTGCAATAGCTTTTGGTATCGCCCGTTACATCAGGCAGCGTCGGCGCATTATCCACCTTGATCGCGGCCAGATAGGCCACGACCGACCAGACCTCATCGTCCCGTTCCTTTGCAGGCCATGCGGGCATCCCGCTCATCTTGATGCCGTTCTCGACGATCCAGTGCATCTCGTTCGGCTTCCAATGGGCAACCGCCTCGGAAATATGCGGCGGCGCGGGCACCATCGCCTGCATCGTCGCGCTGCGCTGTTCCCCCGGCGCCGCATGGCAGGGCGCGCAGGCAGTCGCGTAATGTCCTGCGCCAAGCGCGATCAGATCCGGATCGCTCAGATCAGGCGCGTCCTCCATAGAGGGCGCGCGCAGCGCGACGGAATTCCCAAACGTCGTATGCAGCACCCATGACACACCGGGCCAGTGGCCCACCTGCGCCGAGACATTGTAAAGCCCTAGCCCCACAACAGCGACCGCCCCGGCAAAACCAAAACCCGCCAATACCGCAAGTGTCAGGAACACGCGTCTCATGCGACCCTCCTGTCGCGCAGGGACAGGCCGGTCAGTACCAGCCCCGCGATGAGGTACACAGGCGTTCCTATCGCCAGCATCAGCATCCCGCCGATCTGTTGCCCCGAAAGATCGGGTACCGTGCCGCACCAGTCGGCGTAAAGATCACGCGGCGCAAGCGTCAGGATCGCCCCCAGCAGGGTCATATGCATCGAGGTCAGCAGCAGTCCGCCCGCCCCGGCCAGCGGCTGATCGGCGCGCAGGCACCCGGCCCAGACCAGCAGGCCAACGGCCAGAAAGCTTGCCTGTTCAGCGACAAAGCCCATGGCCACCGTCCGACCGAGCCCATGTGCCGCAGGCAGATGCCAGGCCCAGACCACCGCGAATTCCGCCGCCGCCGCGATGAGCGGCGGTGCGGGAACGCGGCGCATCAGATCGGGCAGCCCCAGCACGATCAGCGGCGCGGCGAGTGCGACCAGCGTCATGTGCCGCAGCATATGGGCGGGGAATACAGGCATCAGGCCTTCCAGCGGCACCAGCCAGATCAGCGCCAGCAGCCCAAGCCCGGGAATCAGCAGCCGCAGCCTCATCCGCAGCCCTCCAGCAGCAGCAACGGAAGCGAGACGAACACCACCCCGATAAACGAGATGATCGACAACAGGAACGCCGCATGACCCAGAAACCGGTGCCGGTCTTCGGCCTTGCCCAGCTGGTTCAGGTAATCGCCGGTCTCGCGCACATCCCATTGCAGCCAGGCCCGCCAGCCAATCCACCCGATCAGGGCAAGCACCACAATGCTGAAAACGATCAGGCCCTGTCGCACCGGCTCGACCGGCAGACCCTTGGCGCAGCTCAGCGCCACCAGCCCATAGCAGATGACGAAATGCGCGGCCCAGGCCAGCGGCGACAGCGTGATGCGCCAGAGGCTTGCCTGCTCTTCGGCGAATTCTTCGACCTCTTCGTCGCGCGGTTGCTGGCGGTCTTCGCTCATAGCACCTCCGGGGCAAGGCCCATCACCGCGCAGGCGACAACTGCCGAGAGCACGTGGAAATGCCAGAACAGCGAAACGTTCCAGATATCTGCGTCATAGCGCGGGGTCATCTTTCCGAATACCGATCCGGCAAGGCAGTAGCCCTGCATGATCACCCCTACACCTGTATGCACCACCACCCAGATCGCCAGCGCCCAGAGGATCGCCGGGTAGACATGGGTGGTCGGCTCAAGCGCCCATACCGACCCGATCAAGGCCACGCCACCGATCCCGGCCAGCAGGGGTGCCGCGACAAGCGCGCCCCGCGCGAGCGATACCGAACCCCGCCTGTTCGCCCCACGCGCCCAAAGCGTCAGAGCCCATGAGGCGACCATCGCGGCGCCCGCAATCGCAACCAGCAAGGGTTCCGCATGGGCCGCGCCCTGGGGCGGAAAATCGGGCCGCGCGGTCCAGTAGAAAAAGAACCCGAAGATGACCGAGGCAAAGGCCGTCGCATCGCCCAGCATGGTGATCCACATGGCCCACCAGCCGGCCGAGGCCGGCCCCGAGGCATAGGTCGGCAGGCGCAGACCCAACCCCACGTCCTTGCTGTCCGCCTCGGGTGGCCGTGCGGTCGAGGTCCACAGCCAGTAGAGAATGCAAGCCACCGCAAGCACCCCGCAGACAATGGCTGGCGGATAGACGTGGAAGGTCGGAAAGATGAACGTCCCGCCGGTAAAGATCGCGGCCGCATGGGTGATCCACGCTGGTCCCGTCACCCGCTGCACCTGCAAGGGCTCCGCATCGATGACCGAGGTGATCAGCGTCTCGCGTTTGCCTTCCTCGGCATCCGGCAGGTAATAGCGCCCCGCATCCATCCGCTCGACGATCTGCGGCTGATCCCAAAGCGGATAGCGCGAGGTCACATGCGGGATCGACCGCACGCCCCAGGCCTCTTCCGGGATTTCATGGCTCCATTCCAGCGTGCCCGCCTGCCACGGGTTGCGCGCGACCTGCCCCTGCCCGCGCTTGGGCCGGAACAGGTCCCAGACGAATACCGCGAAACCGGCGGCAATCACGAAAGCCCCAATGGTCGAGATCATATTCAGCCAGTCCCAGCCGATGCCTTCGGGATAGGTATAAATCCGGCGCGGCATCCCCTTGAGCCCGGTCAGGTGCATCGGCAGGAAGGTCACGTTGAACCCGACAAAGATCAGCCAGAAGGACCAACGTCCCAGCCGCTCCGACAGCTTCTTTTTGCGGATGAACGGGTAGAAATAATAAACCCCCGCGATCACCGGAAAGATCATGCCGCCGAACAGCGTGTAATGCAGGTGTGCGACCACGAAATAACTGTCATGGGCCTGAAAATCGAACGGCGCCATCGCCAGCATCACGCCGGTCAGCCCGCCCATGGTGAACACCGCCAGCGCCCCCGCGATCCAGAGCATCGGCAGAGTCATTGTCACCCGCCCGATCATCAGCGTCGCCAGAAAGGCGAATAACTGGATGCCGGTCGGGATCACCACCGCCTCGGACGCCGCCGAGAAGAAGCCGAGCGAAATCGACGGCAAGCCCGTGGTGAACATATGATGCACCCAGAGCCCGAAGCTCAGGAACCCGGTGCCCACCGCCGACAGCACGATCCAGGAATATCCCACGATGGGACGGCGCGCGACGGTCGGAATGATCATCGCCGCAATGGCGATTGACGGCAGGAAGACGATGTAAACTTCGGGATGCCCGAAGATCCAGAACAGGTGCTGCCAGAGCATCGGGTCGCCGCCCCTTTCGGGGTCAAAGAACGGCCAGTCGAAACTGCGCTCAAGCTCGAACAGGAAATCCCCGGCGATCAGCGGCGGAAAGGCAAACAGGATCATGCCACCCACGACCATCACGTACCACGCATAAAGCGGCATGATATTGACGCGCATCCCCGGCGGGCGACATTTCAGCGTGCCTACGATCAGCTCAACCGCCGCGGCAATCGAGGCGATCTCGATAAAGCTCAGCCCCAGCAGCCAGATGTCGCTGCCCACGCCCTCGGCCTTGGTGGCCAGCGGCGGATACATGAACCATCCCGAGTTCGGCGCCGCGTCAAACAGGATCGAGCCGATCACGAACACCCCGCCAATCAGGAAGGACCAGTAGCCAAAAGCCGAGAGACGCGGAAACGGCATGTCGCGCGCGCCAAGCAGCGCAGGCAGGATGATGATCGAGATCGCCTCGAACATCGGCACGGCAAAAAGGAACATCATCGCCGAGCCGTGCATCGTGAAAAGCTGGTTGAACCGGTCCGCCGGGATCAGGTCGTTCTCCGGCACCGCCAGTTGCAACCGGATCAGCAACGCCATCACCCCGGCGGCGAGCATGAAGAACAGCGCCGTGGTGGAATACCAGACACCGACCTCGCTGTTGTTCACCGCCGACCAGTAACGCCAGCCTTTCGGCGTCTCCCAGGCCTTGCGCAAGCGCTCCTGCTGGCCGCGCTGCACCTGTTCCGGCACAGGCTCGGCAAGCATCGCCTCTGTCGGCGGATAGATCCCGCTCGGGCGCGGCATCACAGGCTCCTGATCGCGCTCCCCGCTCATTTCAGCCCCACGAGATATTGCGCCAGATCGTCAAGCTCCTCACGGCTCAGAAAATCATAGCTCGGCATCTGCACCTCCGGCTTCAACGCCTCGGTATGGCCGATCCAGCGGGTGAAATCGGCCGCCGAGACGCCCATGCGCCCGGCCCCTAGCGACAAGCGCCCGCCAACATGGGTCAGATCCGGCCCCACCTGTCCCACGGCCTCGGTCCCCCGTATCGTGTGACAGGCGCCGCAGCCCTGCGACAGGAACAGTGACGCGCCCCGCGTGGCAGCTCCCTCCTCCGGCATCAGCGCGTCCCCGGCTTCCGCCTCCAGCCAGGCATCGAACGCCTCGGGCTCCATCACGACCGTCTCGAATGCCATCCACGCATGGCTCGCCCCGCAGAACTCGGCGCATTGACCGCGAAACACACCGGTTCTGTCAGCCCGCAGGCTGACCCGTGTCTCGCGCCCCGGAAACATATCCATCTTGCCCCCTAGCGCCGGGATCCAGAAGGAATGGATGACCTTGTCTGCCCCCAGCAGGAACTCCACACGCTCCCCCACCGGCATTCGGATCTCGTTCGCCGTGACCACCGGCGCCTCGGCGCCTTCAGGCCAGTATTCCACCCGCCACCACCATTGCTCGCCCGTCACCTTGATGCGCAGCCCGTCTCCCGGCGCGCGCTGATCGGGCAGTAACCCAAGCCCCCAGACCAAAAGCGCCGTCAACAACACGGTCGGCAAAAGTATACCACCGCCAATCAACAGCGGTTGCACATAACGGTCCGGAAATTGGCCGGGTCGGATCCGCGACAGGAAAAAGAACAACCCGTTCATCGCGACCCAGAGTAGACAGGCCGCCCCGAACATCACCCATAACAACAGGCTGATGGCAGCCGCATCCTCGCCCGCCACGTCCAGCGCCGATTGCCGTCCGCTGCAGGCAGAGAGAAAAAGCGGAAGGCCCAACACGAAAAACGGCGCGCCGATACCATCGACCCGCCGCAAGGAACCATACTCACCCAACCTCGCGCCCATTTACGCCAACGCCGCGCAGCCTCACTGGTTCCACGAAATCTTCAGCTACCCCCCAAATTCTATGGACGCGCCACCACGACCACATGGCACACCATCTTTCTTTGGGTCAAAATTATCCCGGGGAGTCGCCTGCAAAGGCGACGGGGCAGAGCCCCGCCCCGTTTGCCTCGGAACGGCAACAGCCTGAACAGGTCGCCGATCAGCCGATCCGGTAATTCGGCGACTCGCGGGTGATGGTCACGTCATGCACATGGCTTTCCTTCAGCCCGGCACCGGTGATCTTCACGAATTCGCAATTCCGGCGCATCTCCTCGACAGTGGCACAGCCGGTATAGCCCATGGCCGCGCGCAACCCGCCCACTAGCTGGTGGATCACCGCATTGGCGCTGCCCTTGTAGGGCACCTGCCCCTCGATCCCTTCGGGCACCAGCTTGTCGCTTGCCGCATCTTTCTGAAAATAGCGATCCGCCGAGCCGCGAGCCATGGCACCGAGAGATCCCATACCGCGATAGGATTTGAAGCTGCGGCCCTGGTAGAGGATTACTTCGCCCGGCGATTCATCGGTCCCCGCGATCATCGACCCGACCATGGCGCAGGACGCCCCGGCGGCGATTGCCTTGGCGAAATCGCCCGAGAATTTGATGCCGCCATCGGCGATCACCGGCACGTCTCCGGCTGCGGCGGCGCAGTCCATCACCGCCGTCAGCTGTGGCACGCCGACACCGGCGACCATGCGGGTGGTGCAGATCGAACCCGGCCCGATACCGACTTTCACCGCATCCGCGCCCGCATCGATCAGCGCTTTCGTGGCTTCACCCGTGGCCACGTTACCGGCAATGACCTGCACGTGGTTCGAAAGTTTCTTGGCACGGGTGACCGCTTCGATCACGCCCTGCGAATGGCCATGCGCTGTATCGACCACAACGATATCGACACCCGCATCGACCAGCGCTTCGGTGCGCTCAAAACCGCTTTCGCCGACCGAGGTCGCGGCGGCAACGCGCAAACGACCCAGCTCGTCCTTGCAGGCTGTGGGGTTCAGCACCGCTTTTTCCGTATCCTTGAGCGTCAGCAATCCGGTCAGCTTGCCGGTCTTGTCGGTAATCAGCAGTTTTTCGATCCGGCGCGACCGCATCAGGCTGATCGCCTCGTCCCGGTCGGCGGGTTCGGTCATGATCGCGAGGTTCTCTGAAGTCATCATCACCCGGACGGGGGTTTCGTCCTTTTGGGCAAAGCGCATGTCTCGGTTGGTCACGATCCCGACCACGCGCTTGTTCTCATCGACCACCGGGAAACCGGAGAAGCCATAGCGTTCCGTAAGTTCCTTGGCATCGGCGAGCGTCTGGTCCGCGGTCAGGGTCACCGGGTTGTAGACGATACCGGATTCGAACCGCTTTACGCGGCGCACTTCCTGCGACTGGGCATGAACATCGAGGTTCTTGTGGATCACCCCGATGCCACCCGCCTGTGCCATGGCGATCGCCATGCGCGCCTCGGTCACCGTGTCCATCGCGCTCGACAGCAGCGGAATGTTCATGGAAATCGACTTGGTCACCCAGGTCCGCGTATCGGCCGTGGACGGCAGCACCGAACTGGCGGCCGGAACAAGAAGAACATCGTCAAAGGTGAGTGCCTCACGAATCTGCATCATTAATCCCCATGCATACCCCGTTTGACGGCCACCCTATCGCATGGTTTTCCGGAAGGGGAAAGAGGCGATCAACCAATTGCGTCGGGCCTGGCGCGCATACCCGCCATGTTGCGATTTTGTGCAGAGCTGGTTGGGGCTCTGCCCCGTCGCACATTCGGGCGACTCCCCGGGATATTTGAAACCCAAAGAAGCAGGATGTTCTGCCGGGCCGGTAGGGAGTCCGATATCCGAATTGGTCGCGGCGGGGCGAAAAAGCGGCGTGATGGCTCTTTCGCTTCACGCGCATTCGCCTATTTTGACGCGAAATATTTGAAAGGTTCCGATCTCATGAGCAGCGATCCCCTGGTTGTCTTCACCCCTTCGGGGAAACGGGGGCGGTTTCCGGTCGGCACGCCGGTCCTGACGGCAGCCCGCCAGCTTGGGGTCGATCTCGATTCGGTCTGTGGCGGGCGCGGCATCTGTTCGCGCTGCCAGATCACGCCATCCTATGGCGAATTCTCCAAGCACGGGGTTGTCGTACATGACAACGCCCTGTCGGAATGGAACGCGGTCGAGGAACGCTACAAGTCCAAGCGCGGGCTGAAAGAGGGCCGGCGGCTGGGTTGCCAGGCGAAGATCGAGCGCGACGTGGTGATCGACGTGCCCGCCGAAAGCCAAGTTCACCGGCAGGTGGTGCGCAAACGCGCCGAGGCGCGCGAAATCGTCATGAACCCGGCTGTGAAACTGTTTTACGTCGAGGTTGCCGAACCGGACATGCACGACCCCTCGGGCGATCTGCAACGGCTGCGGATGGCGCTTGAGGCGCAATGGTCGCTGAGCGGGTTGCAGATCGACCTTGCGATCCTGCAGAAGCTGCAACCGGCGCTGCGCAAGGGCGCCTGGAAGGTGACCTGTGCTGTACATCTCGGCACAGCAGACATCCGGCCGCGTATCATCGAGGTCTGGCCCGGGTTCCATGAGGCACCGATCTATGGGCTGGCCGTGGACTTGGGCTCGACCACCATCGCGGCGCATCTCTGCGATTTGCAGACCGGCGAGGTTGTCGCCTCCTCCGGGATCATGAACCCGCAGATCCGGTTCGGCGAGGACCTGATGAGCCGGGTCAGCTATTCGATGATGAACGCGGGCGGCGCCGATGAGATGACGCGGGCCGTGCGCGAGGGGATGAACACGCTGTTCGAGCAGATCAGCGGTGAAGCCGGGATTGGCACCGAAGATATCCTTGACGCGGTTTTTGTCTGCAACCCGGTGATGCACCACCTGTTTCTCGGCATCGATCCGTTCGAGCTGGGCCAGGCGCCCTTTGCGCTGGCGACCTCGGATGCGCTGAACCTGACCGCCGCAGAAATGGGGCTGGAGCTGCACCCTGCGGCGCGGATCTACCTGCTGCCCTGTATCGCGGGGCATGTGGGCGCGGATGCCGCCGCCGTTGCGTTGTCCGAGGCACCCGACAAGTCCGAGGATCTTGTGCTGATCGTCGATGTGGGCACCAATGCCGAGATCCTGCTTGGCAACAAGGATAAGGTGCTTGCCTGTTCCTCGCCCACCGGACCCGCGTTTGAGGGCGCGCAGATTTCCTCGGGTCAGCGGGCGGCACCGGGTGCCATCGAACGGGTTGAGATCGACCCGGTGACCAAAGAGCCGCGTTTTCGCGTGATCGGCTCGGATCTCTGGTCGGATGAGCCGGGCTTTGAGGAGGCCGTTGGCCCGGGCGGGATTACAGGCATCTGTGGCTCGGGCATCATCGAGATGGTCGCCGAGATGCGCATGGCGGGCATCGTCGACGCCCCGGGCCTGATTGGCAATCCCGAGCAGACCGGCACCGAACGCTGCATCATGGAGGGGCGCACCTATTCCTACCTCGTATGGGACGGCAGCGACAAAGGTGGGCCGAAGATTACCGTCACCAACCGCGACATCCGCGAGATCCAGATGGCCAAGGCCGCGCTTTATTCCGGCGCGCGGCTCCTGATGGACAAGTTCGGAGTCGATCACGTGGACCGGATCGTGCTCGCCGGGGCCTTTGGGGCCCATATCAGCCCGAAACACGCGATGGTGCTAGGCATGATCCCCGATGCGCCGCTGGACAAGGTTACCTCGGCGGGCAACGCGGCGGGCACCGGCGCGCGGATCGCGCTTTTGAACACCGAGGCGCGTGCCCTGATCGAACAGACCGTGCGCGACATCCACAAGATCGAGACCGCAATAGAGCCGCGTTTCCAAGAGCATTTTGTGAACGCCTCGAACATCCCCAACGCGGTCGAGCCCTTTCCGATCCTGCGCAGCATCGTCACCCTGCCCGAGGCCACGTTCAACACCGGCGACAGCGGCGGTGAAGGCGGGCGGCGGCGGCGCGGCAGACGCGGCTGAACACGAGGCGCGATCCGTTCAGCATTACGCTTTTCCTTGCTGCTTTCCTTGGGCTGGCCCTACACTCCTCCCGGTTTCAGCAAGGAATTTTCAATGTCGCGCAGAATTGTCATCTGTTTCGACGGCACCGGCAATGAGGTCGGCGACCGCGAAAGCAATATGCTCAAGCTTTACAAGGGCCTGACTCAGGGCGAAGACCAGATCACCCATTACGTGCCGGGGGTGGGTACGATGGACGGTCCCCGGCTGTTCGGCTCGAAACTGATCAACAAGACACGCTCGCTGCTAGGGCTGGCATTCGGAATGGGGCTTGAGGATGATGTGCTCGATGCCTACCGGTTTCTCTGCCGCACCTACCAAGGCCGCAACGCGAAACAGGCCGCACACCGGGCGCGGCGCGAGCGGCTGGAACAGGATGCGCGGGATCTGGGCGTGGCGATGCCTGACATCGCCGAGGGCAATACCGACCCCGACCGGATATATATATTCGGCTTTTCCCGCGGGGCCTATGCGGCGCGCATCCTTGCCGGATTTGTTCACAACTTTGGCCTTGTCGCGCCGGACAAGTTGCACCTGATCACCGGAGCCTATCGCGCCTACCGGCTGGTGACGGACATGGATCGCGACCAGCCCGACGACGTGGTTTTCAAGAAACTCAGGCAGTTTCACGACGTGCTGTCCCCCGATCCGAACGTGCCGATCCGCGCGCTGGGCCTGTTCGACACAGTGGCATCGATGGCGCGGTTCTCGCGCCCCCTGCGCAACCTTGCCCGCTGGCGTAGCCCGATGGAGTTAGCCACCCACGCCAATGTCATGCGTAACCGTTCGGTCCGGATCGTCCTGCACGCGCAGGCCGTGGATGAAAGACGCTCCATGTTCCGCGCCCTGCCCTGGGTGCCGTCGGCCTATTATGGCAATCGCTTCAAGCAGCCCGCGGCGAAACGCTGGCAATATGTCCAGCAGCGCTGGTTTCCGGGGTTTCACGGCGACATCGGTGGCACAAATCGCGAATATTACAGCGGCATCGGCAAGATCTCTCTCCTCTGGATGCTCGACCAGCTTGCCGAATTCGAGGCGCAGGCCGATGCCGAGGACGGCCGTGCGCCACTGCCGGGTTTCAGCTTTCACAAAGGCTATCGGGACGATTTCCTGAGGGGCGGCGATGCCAAGGCCCGCACCCGCGCCGGGGATATCTATGCCAAGCCGGATGCGATGGCGCCGATCCATTGCTCGATGGGACCCGGCTGGTGGCCGCTCGAGATCCTGCCAAAGACGACCAAGCGCCGCGAGTGGCCCGCGAAACGGGGCTTTGGCTGGTATATCCCCTGGTCCGAACCCCGGGCGATCCCCGGCGATCACCACATCGACGACAGTGTCTATGAACGCATGCAGCGCTGGCGTTTCTACCGCCCGGTCAACGTGCCGGAAAAAGACGATATGAACATCCGCCCGCCGTCGAACTACTTGACGGCGAACAGGTGAACAGCTACCTCAGCGCCGAGCGGCGGGTATGGTGAAAAGGTATCACGAAAGCTTCCCAAGCTTCAGTTACGGGTTCGATTCCCGTTACCCGCTCCAAGGTTTCTTTCCGACGCAACGCCGTTGTTTTTATTCAGGCGCCCTGCCCTTTCCGGCACGGCTCCGAGAATAGCGTTTGAAACGGCCAGACACCGGGGCTACACCCGATCAAACCTGACATGACTGTAATTCGGAGCCCCTGAATGGGTGACCTCATCCTCCATATCGGATCTCACAAAACCGGCACCACATCGATCCAGAAGGCCCTGCGCACAGCGTTGAAGCAAACAGATCGCAATGACCCCGTTTACATCAACGTCCGCCAGAACGGGCGAATGACAAACACGGCAGATGAAGGTCCGGCATTTCGCGGCATTTTGCGCGCGAAACACGCGGAAAATGTTCTGACTCCGCAAAAGACAACGGCCATTGCCTCGGATGAGGGCATGTTCTGGCTGAACGATCCCGAAGATATCCGGGCACTCCGCGATATCGTCGTCCCGAGGTTCGGCCACGTCAAAATTCTGTGCTACCTGCGCCGTCAGGACCTGCTGGCCAGTTCCCACCGTCGGCAAGTGATCGGCAACAAACCTGCAAGCCGGTTCTACGGGGTGAATGACACGCCCCTGCCTGTCTATCAGCCGCATTTCCAGAGCTACTTCGACTACGCCGCCAAGTTGCAACTCTGGGCCGACGCCTTCGGCAAGGAAAACGTGACCGTGGTGCCGTTTGAAACCGCCTCCCTGAGGGACGGCGATGTCGTGGCGGATTTCGCCCACCGGACCGGGGCGAAATTCGCGAGCGCCGGGTGGAAAAATACCTCATATGACGGCAATGCCACTTATCTCGGCCTGAAACTCTCCGACCTCGGGCTCAAGGACGCACGGATCGACCGTATCCTCGACCGCGTTGAGGGCAGTTCGCCCTTCGTTCCGACAAAGGACGAAGCGCGTGCCTTCCTCGCTCATTTCGCAGATGCCAATGACAGACTCGCGCGGGACTGGGGGCTGGAGTTCGACATGTCATTCGACCGCTACCCGGATTCTGCGGATCACCGCTGGTCGAACGCGGATGTAGACGCGATGCTCAACGCACTTCTGGCCGAGCTGAAAAAGAACAAGAACCCGTCCTGAAGGAATTCTTTAGGGGGTATCCGCAAAGCGTGTCGGTCCTCTATGCGGGACGAAGCACCATTTCGCCGCGGCTGCGCGAATGGCCGCATCGTCCACCCGTCAGAGCAACCGGAGCGACAACAGGTAAGCTAGAAGCACAACTGCCCCAACCAAAGCGAACCAACCAAAAACAAGATACATATCCCTAATGCGGTCAGCAAAGTACACTTTCACTTCGTCAATTCGCCGCCAAGGATCAAATATGTATGGAAGAAACGCTGCCAGCATATGCGCTAGACCAATTGGGAGTAGCAATAGAATAACGCCAATTCCAACAACGCTGCCCGCTATCCCTGAGCCTGTCCAAGCGTTGGCGGAAGCGTCGGCAATCGTCATCAAAATAATGGATGTGCATAGAACTGTGTTTACGCCCATCAGTACCGCTCCGATGCGCTGCATGGGTGTCTTGGGTGCTGTCCTAGCCCAAAAAGAAAGAATACGTCCAATACTCAAGTTCACCATGTCCTTTGGTGCGTTATTGTCTTACCCACCCTAACGGTCATTAGAGCAAAGCGCAGCATCAGTCACAATTGCCTCAAACACAACCTCCGCCGCTCTTTGCCCAAAACCCCGGTGTAAAAGACATAACCGACAAACACGGTTTGCGCGCCCATTCCTAAAACACAGACCGCCCCGCCCGAGGTGACCCGGACGGGGCGGTTTCACTTTAACTCAGCCTTGTATCAGGCGCTCAGAACGTCGTTGAACTGGTCGCGCAGGTTACGCTTGAGCACTTTGCCCGTCGCGTTCAGCGGCAGCGCGTCGATAAAGACCACCGTATCGGGGATCTGCCACTTGGCGATCTTGTCCTCGAAATAGGCCAGCAGTTCTTCTTTGCTCGGCTCTTCGCCCTCGGCCTTGACCGCAACCAGCAGCGGGCGCTCGTCCCATTTGGGATGCGGCACACCGATCACCGCCGCGTTGGCCAGCTTGGGATGCGACATGGCGATGTTTTCAAGCTCGACCGAGCTGATCCACTCACCGCCCGACTTGATGATATCCTTGGATCGGTCGCGGATCGTCATATAGCCATCCGGGTCCAGCGTGGCCACATCGCCCGTGGCGAACCAGCCTTCATCCAGCAGGTCCTCGTCTTCCTGACGGAAATAGCTGTCGAGCACCCAGTAGCCGCGCACCATCAGGTCGCCCTGCGTCTTGCCGTCATTGGCCAGTTGCTTGCCATTGTCGTCGACGATCTTCAGTTCGACCCCATAGGGCGGACGGCCCTGATTTTCGCGAAGCTTGCGCTGCGCCTCGACCGGTAGCTTGGCATGTTTCGCCAGCGGCTGGTTGGTCGAGCCAAGCGGGCTCATCTCGCTCATGCCCCAGGCATGGATCGTGTCGACGCCGTATTTGTCGCGGAAGGTGTCAATCATCGACGGCGGACAGGCCGAACCACCGATCACGGTGCGCTCCAGCGATTCCAGCTTGGATCCGGACTTGGCCGCATAGCCCAGCAGGCCCAGCCAGATCGTCGGCACCCCAAGCGCCAGCGTGATGTCATAGCTGTCGATCAGTTTGACAAGGCTTTCGCCATCCAGACCCGGCCCGGGCATCACCATCCGCGATCCCGACATGGCGCAGGAATAAGGCGCGCCCCATGCGTTGACGTGGAACATCGGCACCACGGGCATGACGACGTCACGCGCCGAGAACCCGATACAATCGATGGAATTGGCGGCAAAGGCATGCAGCACGGTCGAACGGTGCGAATAAAGCACGCCCTTGGGATTGCCCGTGGTGCCCGAGGTATAGCACAGGCTCGACGCGGTATTCTCATCGAAATCGGGCCAGGCGAAATCCGCGTCGCCCTCTGCGATCATCTCGTCATAGAAGGTGACATTCGGCACCTTCTCGGCGACTTCCTCGTCGCGCGGGCCCATGTAAACCAAATGCTTCAGCTTTTCGGCCTTGTCCGCCAAGAGCGCGGCCAGCGGCACGAATGTCTTGTCAAAGAACAGGACCTCGTCCTCGGCATGGTTGGCGATGAACACGAGCTGTTCCGGGAACAGGCGCGGGTTGATCGTGTGGCAAACGAAACCGGCGCCCGACACGCCATAGTAAATCTCAAGGTGACGACGGTTGTTCCACCCCAGGGTCGCACAGCGCGCCTGTTCGGACAGGCCCAGCTTGCTCAGCACCGACCCCAGCCTATGCGCATTGGCGGCGACGCTGCCCCATGTGGCTGTCTCGACGCCGCCGGTTGTTTCGACCGAAAAAATCTCTGTATCTGCATGATAGGTCTCCGCGTGATCGATCAGCGAAGATATCAGCAGCGGTTTGTTCATCATCTGGCCCAGCATGGCAGGCTCCTCTTCTTCCATGTCCGGAAGACTTCCTCCCCCGGCATTGTCCAAAATTTTCTGAAAACACGGGCGAAAGCGGCCGTTTCGCACCAATCCCTCCCCGATGTCTCTCCGCCGATCAAACTGACAATGATTTCGAGGCTTTGCAAGAATGACCTTGCGACGAAAGTCGCACTGGACTAGCCCCTCTGACATGGAGCTTCGCTATCACACACCCCTCTCGGCAGAAGAGCAGATCGCGCATGGCGTAAACACGCCGCAGCGCATGGCAATTGCCGATAAAGTCCGCTTTTCCGAGCTGGATTCGCAAAACCACGTCAATAACAAGGCCTATATCAGCTGGCTGGAATCCGCCCGCGTGGCCTATTCCGACGCCTATTGCCTGTCCTTCTTTGACCAGCGCCCACGGTTCATGGTCCACAGTATTACGCTGCGTTACATTCGCGAAATGGTGATCAAGGAAAGCTATATTGCCACCTGTCAGGTCACCGCGTTCCGAAATTCCTCGTATACGCTCGACCAGCAGGTCTGGTCCGGGGACATGCGCGCGCGGATGCAGGCGGTGATCGTGCTCGACAGGCCCGACGGCTCGGGTCGCTACCCGCTTCCCGAGGGGCTGCGCGAACAGTTCATGTCACTCGACGGCGCCCGGGACGAACGTTAGGGCGACCATCAAGGCCGCCCCAACCAGGGGGGTGTTGGGCCTTCCCCCTGTCGCGACTGGCAACGTGCCGGTCGCCTAGCCCGATTTCAACGCCTCGCGGTGGTTACTATCGGACCAGTGTTCCTCGACATAGGCCATCATCCCGGCCAGCACGCTCGGCTGCCCACCAAAACCCTTCCACGGCTCGAAATGGTGATGGTGCAGGTATGTCGTCCTGTCCCGCTTGAGCAGGTTCGCAAACACCGAAGCAACGATCAGCCCCCCAACGCCCGTCAGCTTGCCATTGCCATGCTGCTCTGCCTCCTGAAGGCAGTAGAACCATAGCGGCGTCTTGGCAAAACCCGCCTGCTTAAGCACATCCGGCACCGCGACTTCCTCTTCGTCAAGAAAAGCGGCCATCTGCTGCCCCGAGGCAAGCTGATAGGTATAGCGGTCGCGGATCATGTTGCGCAGGGCGAGGTTTTTCGACTGCGCAAGGGTCATCGTCAGCTCGATATCGCTGAGTTCGATCTCGTCCTTGACGAAAGGCAGCTCCAGCAGCGTACGCCCCAGTCCCGGCCCGACCGGCCGCGCCTTTTGCACGCTCGGCCCGTCCTTCATCGCGAAGAACATCGCCATATCCATATCGGACTCTACCGGGCGCTTGCCAAACCCTAGGAACTTGAACAGGTGGTCCTCATCGCCATCCGCCGTCAGCCTATACCCCGCCTGCGTCGTCGCATGGCCAAAGCGATAAGCCGCACCGCTGAACTCCACTGGCATCACCGGCGCGTTCCAGCTGAACACATCCGTGGCCATCGCCCGGTCCAGACAGGCCCGATCGACAAAGGACGGCAGGAATTCGTTCCAGATGCACCACTGGTAATGCAGCCGGATAAACCGCCGCACTTCTTCGAAATTCTTCAGCTTGGGATGGACGTAGTCGTGCCAGACATGCGCCTCGAGCCCGCCATGCGCACATTCGCAGATCTCCTCGGCCATGCCGCCGCCTTCGTCGATCTTGCTCATCAGCGTATTGTGCAGCCGGATGAACATGCCCTGTATCTGCGACACGATGATATTCTCGTCGTTGCGTGGGTCGCCGATCAGCGCCTTCTCCGCCGAGGTCCGCGCCAGATCCCTTTCGTTGTGGGCCGTGCCGAACATCAGGTAATGCTCCGCCTCGTCCTTACCATAGAGATGCGGCGAGGCGTCTGGCCCCGCGCCATAGACGCAGTCCAGATCCAGCGCGGGCGAACGCACGTTGACAATAGTCGCCGGGTCGATCCGCGTCCCAAGCGCGCTGGTCGCGTCCATCGTGATGTCGTGATCCACGAACTGACCCAGAAAGGTCATGCCCGCATCCGCCGGCCCGTCCTCATTGTCGTCGCGCGCCATCGTCTGGGATAGCTCATCAAGCTTGTCGATGACGTCTTGGTGCGTGATGTTCTTGATGAACACCGGATTAGGGGGTCTCAGACGGCCAAAGACACTCGCAAAGGGCTTGTCCGGACCTTCCTGCTGAAGACACACCTTGACCAACTGGTCCAGCCGCGAAAGGCCGTGATACATACCTGACATGATAATCGTACTCCGAAAAAATGAATTATAAAAAATCAAAGAAAAAGCGCCCGACGAAATAATCGGACGCTTTTGGGTAGCATTATTTTTCAAAAATTACAACCTATGAGGGTAAACCAGGCACCCCAAATAAGTCACAAGCTGTCAAAGCCCGCTTACTTGCGATGTGATTTCACATATTCAACAAGCGCTTGGGTTGATCCATCCTTGGACGCCGCACTTTCGGTGCCGTCGACAATCGGCCCGAGCGATGTCGCCAGTTCCTTGGCCAGCTCGACGCCCCATTGGTCATAGGAATTGATCCCGAGGATCACGCCCTCGACAAACACCCGGTGCTCGTAAAGCGCGATGATCTGGCCCAGCACGAACGGCGTCAGCTTGGGATAGATCAGCGTGACAGACGGCCGGTTGCCCGGGAATACCCGATGCGCCGCCTGCCGTTCCAGCTCCGCCCCCTCAAACTTGCCCGCCACCTTTTCCCGCGCCTCGTCAAGGCTGCGCCCGCGCATCAGAGCCTCGGATTGGGCAAGGCAATTGGCGACCAGCAACCGGTGATGATGCGCTAGCTCCGGTTCGTGCCCTTCAGCGGCTACCATGAATTCACAAGGAATGACCGCCGTACCCTGATGGATCAGCTGGTAAAACGCGTGCTGACCGTTCGTGCCCGGTTCTCCCCAGACGACCGGACCGGACGCGTAATCAAGCGTCGTTCCGTCCATCGCAACGGACTTGCCGTTGCTCTCCATTTCAAGCTGCTGGAAATAGGCGGGCAGCCGCGCGAGCCGCTGATCATAGGGCAGAACCGCGCGGGTGCCGTAACCGCAGACCTGGTGGTGCCAGATCCCGACAAGCGAGAGCAGCACCGGCAGGTTCTTTTCCCACTCCGTTTTGCAGAAATGCCGGTCCATCGCCTGCGCGCCCCGCAGGAAGTCATCGAAATTCGCAGGACCAACAGCTATCATCAGGCTCAGCCCGATGGGGCCCCAGACCGAATAGCGCCCACCGACCCAGTCTTCAAAGCCAAACACATGGGCCGGATCGATACCGAAATCCGCCGTCTTTTCCTGCGCGGTGGACAGGGCTGCGAACTGCCGCGCGGGGTCGCCGCCACCCTGTTCCATCCAGTCCCGGGCCGTCTTGGCATTGGTCATGGTCTCGATGGTCGTGAACGTCTTGGAGGCGACGATCACCAGCGTCGTCTTTGGGTCCAGCCCTTTCAGCGTGTCGGAGACATCCGCCCCGTCCACGTTAGACACGAAATGACAGCGCGGCCCGTCGTGATAAGGCGCCAGCGCCAGAACCGCCATCGCAGGTCCCAGATCGGAACCGCCGATACCGATATTGACCACATCGGTAATCTCGCCCCCGGCCCCGATCAGCGCACCGTAACGCACCGAATTGGCGAAATCGCGCATCCGTTCCAGCGTCTCAAGCACGCCCGGCATCACATCCTGCCCATCGACCATCACCGGGTCACCATCAAGGTTGCGCAGCGCGGTATGCAGAACTGCGCGCCCCTCGGTCTCATTGATTGCCGCACCCGAGAACATCGCATCGCGGCGCGCGGCCAGATCGCTGCTCTCACAGAGTTTGATCAGCGCGGCACGGGTATCAGGGTCTATATTGGTCTTGGAATAATCCAGCCGCATCTCATCCGCATCGGCGCTGAAATCATCCGCGCGCCTTGGATCAGTGTCGAAGAGATCAAGAATATGGCGCGACGCTGCCGCAGCACGATTAGCATCCAGATACTTAAAGTCTTGCATGTATTATTCTGCCCAGTGAACTGTTATTTCTGATAAAACTGCACTAATCGGCGCCTCTTCCGGTGGCAGGCCACGTGCCTTTTCCAAGGCTTCGCGCTTGTCTGCTCCGGTAATCACCAGATGCTTCGACATCGCCCCGTCCAACACCGGCGCGGTCAGGCTGATCCGGGTCTCCGGCTGGGTTTCGGGCCGCATCACCGCAACCGGTCCCGCCCTGCGCCCCAGCGCAGCCTCGAGCCCCGGCGCCTTGGGAAAGAGCGATGCCGTATGCATATCACCCCCCATCCCAAGCACCAGAAGCGACAGGGGAAGCTCGGGCGTCAGCTCTTCGGCGATGCTATCCAGAGCCTCCTCCGGCCCAGCCCCATGTCGATAAAGTGATATATAACGGGCATTTGCAGCGCGATCCGCAAGCAATTTCTCACGTATCAGCCGCGCGTTCGAGCGTTCATGATCCTCGGGCACCCAGCGTTCGTCCGTAGGCAGCACATGCACCCGCGACCAGTCCAGATCGACACCGCAAAGCGCGTCAAAGATCGGCCCCGGAGTCGTTCCGCCCGGCACGGCAAAAGACGCGAAATCATGATTGAACAGGCAGGATTCCAGCTCGCTCGCCAGCGTGTCGGCCACCCCGATCGCCATCATATCCCGATCTGCATATTCCTTTATCTTCAAGGCGTTATACCCCGCCATTCACGTTTGTCACGAAGCAAGAGAAGCTCCGCATCGCGCGGTCCGGTGCTGCCGCTGTCATAGGGTTTCGGCACATCTCCCCGCGCTTCCCATCCCGCGATGATCGGATCCGTCCAGGCCCAGGCGGCCTCGACCTCATCGCCCCGCATGAATAGGGTCTGGTTACCACGGATCACGTCCATGATCAGCCGCTCATATGCATCCGGCGGATCGCCGCCTTCTTCGCCAAGCGCTTCGGCAAATGTCATATCCAGTGGCACATCAATCAGACGCATACCGCCCGGACCGGGTTCCTTGATGGTCACCTGCAACGTGATGCCTTCGTTCGGCTGCAAGCGGATCGACAACACATTGGCGTGCCGTCCCGCTTCTTCGCCGAAAATGGAATGCGGCGTATCCTTGAACATCACGTTAATCACCGAGGACCGCGCCTTGAGCCGCTTGCCCGTGCGCAGGTAGAACGGCGTCCCGGCCCATCTCCAGTTATTGATATGGGTTTTGAGCGCCACGTAACTCTCTGTTTTGGAACGTGGATTATCGACCGCCTCCCGATAGCTGGGATGATCCGCATCGGCATCGTACTGCCCGCGGACCAGGTGATGTGGCAACACGTCACCAAGCGCGCGGATCACCTTTAGCTTTTCGTCGCGCACCGCATCCGGTTCGAACCGTGCGGGCGGTTCCATCGCGATCAGGCACAACAGCTGCATCAGGTGGTTCTGCATCATGTCCCGCATCGCGCCGGACTTGTCGTAATATTCCCCTCGCCCGCCAACACCGACCGTCTCGGCCACGGTGATCTGGATATGATCGACAAATTGCGAATTCCACAGCGGTTCGAAGAGCATATTGCCGAAACGCACCGCCATCAGGTTCTGTACCGTCTCCTTCCCGAGGTAGTGGTCGATCCGGTAAATCTGGCCTTCGTCGAAATGCGTGGCAAGCGTGGCGTTCAGTTCCTTGGCGGTCGCAAGGTCGTTCCCGAAAGGTTTTTCAACGACGATCCGCGCCTCGGGCGTGGCCATGCCATGGGCATGGATCTTGTCGGCCAGCGCGCCAAACAGCCCTGGGCCGACCGAGAAATAGAAGGCCCGCACCCGGTCTTCGGTCATTTTTGAGGCCAGCTCTTCCCAGCCGTCCTCCCCCACCGCGTCGATGGTCACATAGTCAAGCCGCGACAGGAAACCTTCCAGCGTGCCATCCTCGCAACCACGCCCCGGCGAAAACTCCCGGATGCTCTCGGCGGCGAATTCACGATATTCCTCAGCATCATGTTCCGAGCGCGCCGCCCCGATGATCCGTGCGCCTTCGGGCATCTGACCTGCACAATAGCGTCTGAACAGCGCCGGAATGACCTTGCGCTTTGCAAGATCGCCAGTGCCGCCAAAGATCACCAGATCAAAGGGATCGACGGGGATAACGCGTGAAACCATGATCTTCGGTCCTTTCAGTCCGCGACATATGCCGCATCTCTTCGTGGCACCTAGCCCGATTGCCGGGCCAAGCCATTCCACCGATTAGCAAGTTAGCGCAAACATCATATCATTTCCGTGACGCATCACAACTCTGTAAACCGGCTTTTACTTTGCCCCAGCCATAGGATAATTTGGCCAAAGTTTCTAGCTTTCGGACAGGTATATGAAAGATCTCGATCTTCGGGGCGCAAATTCGGGCAAATTCGTCGATCCCCGCATCACCGCCGACGGGTCTGAACGGGCCTCTGTCGCGCTCTCCCATCCTGAAACGCTCTGGTTCAACACGGGAACGCTTTGCAATATTACCTGTGCGAATTGCTATATCGAAAGCAGTCCTACCAATGATGCGCTGGTATACATCACCGCTGACGAGGTGACCAACTATCTCGACCAGATCGAAACGCGCAACTGGCCGATCCGTGAAATCGGGTTTACCGGCGGTGAGCCTTTCATGAACCCGCAGATGCTCGACATGGCCCGCGCCGCCCTGACGCGCGGGTACGAGGTTCTGATACTGACCAACGCGATGCAGCCGATGCTGCGCCCGCGCATCCGTGCCGGGCTGGCGGACCTTCAAAAGGACTTTGGCGAACGGATCACCCTGCGCATCTCGCTCGATCACTTCGACGCCGCCCATCATGACGAGGAACGCGGAAAAGGCGCTTTTGCCAAGACCATCGAGGGCATGATCTGGCTGCGCGACACCGGGCTGCGGATGGCTGTCGCCGGCCGCATGCGATGGGCCGAATCCGAACCCGACGCGCGTGCCGGTTTCCACGCGCTGTTCGAACGCTATGGGTTCGACATCGACGCGCACGACCCGGCCATTACCGTTCTATTCCCGGAAATGGACGAAAGCGCCGAAGTGCCGGAAATCACCACCGCCTGCTGGGGCATTCTCGACAAATCCCCCGACGCGGTCATGTGCGCCTCGTCCCGGATGGTAGTGAAACGCAAGGGCGCCGCAAAACCGGCCGTTCTGGCCTGCACCCTGCTGCCCTATGCACCGGAATTCGAACTGGGCGAAACCCTGGCCGAAGCGGAGCGCGACGTGAACCTCAACCACCCCCATTGCGCGAAGTTCTGCGTTCTCGGCGGGGCAAGCTGTTCCTGAACGGCGACGCATCCCGAACGCATTCCTGAACCTACTTCGGTCGTGTCCTTCTATATATGTAGACCCGGCAGACGCTTCCGGTTTCCCGAATTCGGGTTGGATCTCATCCCGTCAGCCAGCGGCATTCACCGTGTCGCCCACCCGCTCGGAATTCATTATTGGTTAACCACAAACGCCCGCCAGCCCCGGTCACGGGCATTTTCGCGCCGAAATGCCGTAGAGCGATGTACAGGGGGTGTACAGGGGGTGTACAGGAGGTGCACGCTTTGTGCACCGCCCGCTGTCGCCATTTGTTAATGAAGCGTGAACTCTCCGGTGACATTGCGCCATTCGCCCGAGCTCAGCAGTTTGCGATGGGTGAATCGCACCGAATGCAACGGCCCGTCGATTTCCTTGTTCCAGAATTCCACGAATTCGAACAGTTTCGGATGGTCTGGCGCAAGGTCGTATTCCTGCCAGACAAAGCTGTTCAGCACGTTCCGGTAATCCGGCATCCGATAGTAGAATTCCGCCGTCGTCAGACCATAGCCCCGCAGCATCATTTCCGTTTCGCTCATTCCCATCTTGAACCCTCTTACACTTGCCTGTAGGTCCATCTTGAAATCAAAATCTTTAAAATCAACAAAAACAATCTGTTAGCAGTTATTCCCGGTGGCTGCCAAAGAGCCGGGTCACGAGGCATTGCACCTTATATGACGGTTCTGCTAAGGTCGCTCCACAATATATAGTCTCGACCAAAGAACGGGCAGCCGACTTGACTGATACGCCAGAACCCCCTGAAAACATGGATGAAATGCCACCCGAGCGGCCAAGCTACTCGGGACCATCCGTGTCCATCGAATCCGAGATGCGTACATCCTATCTGGATTACGCCATGTCGGTCATCGTCAGCCGGGCGATTCCGGATCTTCGCGACGGCCTAAAACCTGTGCATCGTCGCATCCTTTACGCGATGCATGAAACCAATAACGCGCATGACAAGCCCTATCGCAAGTCCGCGCGCCCCGTTGGCGACGTGATGGGCAAATACCACCCGCATGGCGATAGCGCGATCTACGACGCGCTGGTGCGTATGGCACAGCCGTTCTCCATGTCGCTGCCGCTTCTGGACGGTCAGGGCAACTTTGGTTCGATGGATGGTGATAACGCTGCGGCCATGCGCTATACTGAAGTGCGGATGGACAAGCCCGCCGCCTACCTCCTAGCGGATATCGACAAGGAAACCGTTGACTTCCAAGACAATTACGATGGCAAAGACCGCGAACCGACGGTTCTGCCCGCGCGTTTCCCGAACATGCTGGTCAACGGTGCCGGCGGTATCGCCGTCGGTATGGCAACCAACATCCCGCCACATAACCTTGGCGAAGTCATCGACGCCTGCCTTGCGCTGATCGAGGATCCGGACCTCACCTCCGAGCAGTTGATCGACTATATCCCCGGCCCCGATTTCCCGACCGGCGGTATCATGCTCGGCCGATCCGGCGCCCGTAAAGCCTATCTCGAAGGCCGCGGCAGCGTCATCATCCGCGCCAAGACCCGGATCGAGGAGATCCGCAAGGATCGCTGGGCCATCGTCATCGACGAGATTCCCTATCAGGTGAACAAGGCCTCGATGATCGAAAAGATTGCCGAAGCCGCTCGCGAAAAACGTCTCGAAGGCATCGCCCACGTGCAGGATGAATCCGACCGCAACGGTGTTCGCGTTGTCGTCGAGCTGAAACGCGACGCCACGGCCGAGGTCGTTCTGAACCAGCTATTCCGCTTCACCCCGATGCAAACATCCTTTGGTTGCAACATGTTGGCGCTGAACGGCGGCCGTCCCGAAACGCTCACCCTGCGGCGTTTCCTGACCTCCTTCATCGATTTCCGCGAGGATGTCGTCGCCCGCCGTACCGCCTATGAATTGCGCAAGGCCCGCGAGCGTAGCCACATCCTCTGCGGTCTGGCCGTCGCCGTTTCCAACGTGGACGAGGTCGTCGCCACGATCCGCGCCTCCGCCGATGCGGCCGAAGCCCGCGAAAAGCTGATGACGCGCCGCTGGCCCGCCGCCGAAATCGCCGGATATATACGCCTGATCGACGACCCGAGCCACACGATGAACGAGGACGGCACCTATAACCTGTCCGAGATTCAGGCCCGCGCGATCCTCGAACTTCGTCTGCAGCGCCTGACCCAGCTCGGCGTGAAAGAAGTCACCGACGAGCTCGAGGAGCTGGCAGGCAAGATCAAGGAATACCTCGAAATTCTCGGCTCGCGCGACCGGATCATGGGGATCATCTCGGACGAGCTGAAAGAGGTCCGCGACCTGTTTGCCGTGCCTCGACGCACCGAAATAGTCGATTGGTCGGGCGACATGGAAGACGAGGACCTGATCGAACGCGCCGACATGGTCGTGACGGTCACCTCGGGTGGGTATATCAAGCGTACGCCACTTGCCGATTTCCGCGCCCAGAAACGCGGCGGAAAGGGTGTTTCCGGCGGCGGGCTGAAAGAAGATGACGTGGTGACGACACTCTTTGTCGCCAACACACATACGCAGCTTCTGTTCTTTACCACCGAAGGCATGGTCTACAAGCTCAAGACCTGGCGCCTGCCGCAAGGCGGTCGCACCTCCAAGGGCAAGGCCATCGTCAATATCCTGCCGATCCCGACCGGGGTTTCCATTGCCGCGATCATGCCGGTCGACCGGGATGAGAAAGAATGGGACGATCTGCAGATCATGTTTGCCACTTCGGCGGGCGATGTGCGCCGTAACGCCTTGTCGGACTTCACCAATGTGATGCGGAACGGCAAGATCGCGATGGATTTGCCCGAAGGGGTCGAACTGGTAAATGCGCGTATCGCCTCGGAAGATGACGATGTGATGCTGGTGACCGATTCCGGCCGCGCGATCCGTTTCCGCTCCACCGATGTCCGCGTCTTCAAGGGCCGCAAATCCACCGGTGTGCGCGGGATTCGCCTCACCAATGGCGACCGGGTCGTGTCGATGTCGATCATCCGCCATTTCGAAGCGACACCGGACGAACGCGCCTCCTACCTCAAGATGCGCCGCCTGATGGCCGGGGTGACCGAAAACGATTCCGAATCCGACGAGGATGGCGGCAACGAGGACAGCACCCTGCCGCAGGAACGCTATGCCGAGATGTCGGCGGCCGAAAACCTGATCCTCACGATCACGGCCAAGGGCTCGGGCAAACTGTCCTCCAGCCATGACTACCCGCTGCGCGGACGCGGCGGCATGGGCGTCATGGCGATGGACAAGGCAATGCGCGGTGGCGATCTCGTCGCCTCCTTCCCGGTCGATCTCGAGGACCAGATCATGCTTGCCACCTCGCGCGGCCAGTCGATCCGGGTGCCGGTCAAAGGCATCTCTTTCCGCTCGCGCAGCGCCGGGGGCGTCCGCGTCTTCAATACTGCCAAGGGCGAAGAGGTCGTCAGCGTGGCCTGGATCGCCGAAAGCGAAGAAGATGACGCGACAGACGAAGGCACGCTCACCGGCGGCGAGGAGTAAGATCAACGGGCGGGTGCCGCATATCGCTTCCCGCCCCGCTCATCTTAACAGGCCGGTAACCCATTTGCGCCAAACTCCCCGAAAACCGGCGGAGTGATGCTGAATGAACCTTTATTGCGCGACCATCGATCTCAAGGACGATGCCAAGGCGCTGGCCTTTGCCAAGGCCGTGGATGAATGGATGAGCTTCCTGCAAGGCCGCGGCGTCATCGGCAGCTGGCGTCTGTTGCGACGCAAACTCAACCTCGCTGCGGATTGCTATCGCGATTTCCTGCTCGAGGTCGAAGTCGCCGACATGACCCAGCTCGATCAGGCATTTCGCCTCTCCGGCCAGCAAAGCGAAGAGGTTGAAACCCTGCATCAGGCGGTCAGTGCGCTGGTCCATGCAGCCGATTTCTCACTCTACCGGCCCTTCCCAGACCCGGAACGCTCCGAACGCATGGCGCTGATCTAATTCCCCTGCTTCTTTGGGTCAAAAATATCCCGGGGAGTCGCCCCTTTGGGCGACGGGGCAGCGCCCCTTTGCCACTTCGGCAAGTGCCCCCTCAAGCGGTTACATCCGCGCCATAGATCCACTCAAAGCGGGGCGCGAACCTCTCGCCGCCAAGCCGCATCGCGATCTGGCCGATTTCGCGAAACGGGCTTGGCGCATGAAACTTCCATGTGTTACCCCGCGCCGCCGCCACTACGCGCCGCGCCCGGTCGATCCGCATCGCTTGGTACTGCGCCAGTCCGCCCTCTGACAGCGACTGCGCCAGCACCCAGCCGTCTTCGATGGCAAGACAGGCCCCTTGCGCCATGAAAGGCAGCGTCGCATGGACAGCGTCTCCCAGAATTGCCACCTGCCCGCGATGCCAGCTCCCGGCGACCGGATGCAGGTGCAGCCCCCAGAGATGCACCCTGTCCACGCGTCGTAGCAATGCGCCCACTTCACCCCCGAAATCGCCGAAACGCGCGTGAAACTCGGCCAGGTCACCCTCCGTGCGCCAGCTTTCCTGCCGCCAGTCGCGACGATCCTCCACTGCCACGATATTCATCCACGCGCCGTCGCGCAGCGGATAGGTCACCACATGGCGACCGGGCGCCATGGTCAGGACCGCCCGCGCGGGTTCCCCACCTGTCGCCGGTACAATCGCGCGCCATGCGGCCTGTCCTGAAAACCGCGCCTCCTGCTGCCCACAGACATAAGCGCGCGACACGCCGCGCACACCGTCCGCGCCAATGACCAACGGGCTTTCGACGCCAGCGCCATCGGCCAGCTTCACAGTCACCGCATCCCCGACCTGTTCCAGCCCGACCACCTGCTGCCCCAGCTCGATCCTTACACCGGCCTCCAGCGCAGCCATCTCAAGACTGGCCAACAGATCGGCGCGGTGGAAATACCATGTCAGGCCAGCCTTTGGCGGTGGCAGGCGGGTCACCACGCGCCCCGCCTTGTAATCCCGCAGCTCCACCCCGTCTGACCGCACCGCCCCACCTGGGATATCGCTAAAGACATCAAGCGCGCGCAAAACCACCATGCCATTCTGGCTGATCTGGATCCCGGCCCCCACCTCTGCCAGCTCGGCCGCCTGTTCCAGCACACTTACCTGCGCGCCCCGTCGCGCCAGCGCCAGCGCTGCCGTCAACCCACCGATACCGGCGCCCAGCACGGTGATCTCGCGCCCCTTCAGCTCCATCAGTCTCTCGTTCGTCACAAACAAAAACGCCGGGGCAACCCGCCCCGGCGATGCAATTCATTGGCTGACCGCTCAGGCCAACCGAAATCAGTCGTCGCGGTGGACTTTTTCGCGGCGCTCGTGGCGTTCCTGCGCCTCGAGGCTCATCGTCGCGATCGGGCGTGCATCGAGGCGTTTCAGGGAAATCGGCTCACCGGTCACTTCGCAGTATCCATATTCGCCTTCTTCGATGCGGCGCAGCGCGGCGTCGATCTTGGAGACCAGTTTGCGCTGACGGTCGCGGGTGCGCAGTTCAAGCGCGCGGTCGGTTTCTTCGCTGGCACGGTCGGCCACGTCGGGAATATTGCGTGTCCCGTCCTGTAGCCCTTCGATCGTGTCGCGGCTTCCCGCCAGTAGTTCCTGTTTCCAGTTCAGCAGCTTGCGTCGGAAATATTCAACCTGCTTATCATTCATAAACGGTTCATCTTCGGCCGGACGATAGTCATCCGGCAGGAAAACATCCTGCTTCATATCTGCTCCCTCTGTCTGGCCAAAAACGTCCTGCATCACTGTTCCCTAGACATCCGGCTCCCCATGTCGCAGCGTTTAGACGAGCCGTCCGAGAATGTCACTACACAATCACGCCGCGCTCGGGTTAAAAGGCATAAACTGAAACGCAATAGCCATGGGAACGGCAAAGGATTGAATAAACATGAAGTTTGAAGGTACCAAGGATTACGTGGCAACCGATGACCTGACCATTGCGGTCAATGCGGCGGTGTCGCTCGAGCGCCCCCTGCTGGTCAAAGGCGAACCCGGCACCGGCAAGACCGAGCTGGCCCGTCAGGTGGCCGATGCCCTTGGCCTGAAGATGATCGAATGGAACATCAAGTCCACCACCCGCGCACAGCAAGGTCTTTATGAATACGACGCGGTCAGCCGGCTGCGCGACAGCCAGCTTGGCGACGAGCGCGTTCATGACGTGAAGAACTACATCAGGAAGGGCAAGCTCTGGCAGGCCTTCGAAGCGGATGAAAAGGTCGTCCTGCTGATCGACGAGATCGACAAGGCCGATATCGAGTTCCCCAACGACCTCTTGCAGGAACTCGACAAGATGGAGTTCTACGTCTACGAGACCGGCGAAACCATCAAGGCGACACAGCGCCCGGTGGTGATCATCACCTCGAACAATGAAAAGGAACTGCCGGACGCGTTTCTGCGCCGTTGCTTCTTTCACTACATCCGCTTCCCGGACGAAGCGACCATGCGCAAGATCGTCGAGGTGCACCACCCCGGCATCAAGGAAAGCCTGCTGACCACCGCGCTGACCCAGTTCTATGAACTCCGCGAAACCTCGGGGCTCAAGAAAAAGCCGTCCACATCCGAAGTGCTGGACTGGCTCAAGCTGCTGCTGGCCGAGGATATGACAGCCGAAGATCTCAAGCGCGACGGGGCCAATGCCCTGCCCAAGCTGCATGGCGCGCTGCTCAAGAACGAACAGGATGTCCATCTCTTTGAACGTCTCGCCTTTATGGCACGCGGGCAGAACCGCTAACCTGGCCCGACCCGTCAGGGGCGCGGGTCAAAGGAATTTCACTTGAGCGATGCCCCGCGCTCTGACACCTTGCGGCCATGAACAAACCAGATACCTTCCTGATCCGCCCTCTGCGACCCGACGACCGGGAATGCTGGGCCGCGCTCTGGACCGCCTATCTCGAGTTCTACGAGACATCGGTCGAGCCCGAGATATACGACTCCACCTTTGCGCGGCTGATCGGGGACGATCCGCAGGATTTCAGCTGTTTCGTGGCCGAAAGCAGCAACAAGCTGATCGGGCTGACACATTTCCTGTTTCATCGTCACGGCTGGAAGGTGGAAAATGTCTGTTACCTGCAGGATCTCTATGCCACGCCGGAAAGCCGCGGCACCGGCGTTGGGCGCGCGTTGATCGAAGCGGTCTATGCCGCCGCTGACACCGCCGGTGCGCCATCGGTTTATTGGCTCACGCAGGATTTCAACGAAACCGCGCGCAAGCTTTATGACCGGATCGGCGTCAAAACGCCCTTTATCAAGTACAGCCGACCATGATCCGCCTTGCCCTGATCCTTGTTGCCGCCGTTCTGGCAGCCTGCTCGGACAGGGGCGCCTCGGACACTCCAACCCGCGCGAGGATTGCCGACAGCACCTTGCCGCCGGTCAAGACATTCGGCCCGACGATGGTGCGTGCTCCTGTAGCATCCAACGCCAATATCGCCGCCGATTTCCTTGCCCTTCATTTTGAGCTGGAAAGCGGTCGGCCGCTGCCGATCCTGACCCGTTTCGAAGGCCCAATTTCGGTGCGCGTCACCGGCAATGCAGCGCCCAGCCTGCGCCCGGATCTGACCGCGCTGGTGGGCCGGTTGCAGCGCGAGGCCGGGATCGACATCCGTCAGGTCGGCGAAGCGCAGGATGCCAATATCACGATCCAGTCCGTCAGCCGGGAAGATATCCGCAAAGCCTTGCCGCAGGCGGCCTGTTTCGTCGTTCCCAATGTGGAAAGCCTTGCGGAATTCAAACGTAAGCGTAGACAGCCCGCGACCAACTGGTCGCTGCTGCGCGAACGCTACAAGATGGGCATCTTTGTGCCCCAAGACGCGCCGCCACAGGAAATCCGCGACTGCCTCCATGAGGAGCTCGCGCAGGCGATCGGTCCGCTGAACGATCTCTATCGGTTGCAGGATTCCGTGTTCAACGACGACAACGTCCACACGGTTCTGACTGGCTATGACATGCTGATCCTGCGCGCGACCTATGCGCCCGAGCTGCATTCAGGCATGTCGAAAGCCGAAGTCGCCGCGCGGCTGCCGTCGATCCTGACGCGACTCAACCCACGTGGTGACAGCGAGCCATCCCATGCAATTTCGGTCACCCCGCGCAGCTGGATCGGCGATGTGCAGATCGCGCTTGGCCCGGGGTCGAGCAACAACGCCCGACGCTCGGCGGCGGCCAGTGCCGCGCGGACCGCGCAGGATCTGGGCTGGATGGATCACCGCCGCGCTTTCAGTCATTACATGCTGGGCAGGATGATCCAGAACGACGACCCCCGCCTTGCCCAGCAGCACTATGAAAGCGCGATGGGCTATCTTTCGGCCACGCCGGGCACCGAATTGCATCGCGCCTTTGTCGTGACCCAAACCGCCGCCTTTGCGATTTCGCAAGGCAGGGGTGCCAGCGCGCTGGAACAGGTTGATCCATATATACCGGTCGCCGCACGGGCAGAGAACGCGGCGCTCATGTCGACGCTCATGCTCCTCAAGGCCGAAGCGCTCGACCTGATGGGACAAACCGACGAGGCGCGTTCGGTCAGGCTGGACAGTCTGGGATGGGCGCGATACGGGTTCGGCTCTGACGCGGCGGTCAAGGCTAAGATGCGCGAAATCTCGGATCTCTCGCCCCTGCCCCGCGGCTGAGCTGAAAGCGAGGAATTCACATGCTGGTCATCGGGGGCGCCGTACTTGGCGCGGCTCTTGGAGCGATCACCGCCCGGCGCAAGGGCGGCAACAGGCTGGACATGCTCCAGTATGCCGCTGCCTGCGCCATCGCGCTTGCCATTGTCGGTCTGTTCGCCACGGTTTTCATTCACCGCGCCTCGATCTAGGGCCGCACTGGCATCCCGGCGCGAGAGCCGTTAACCTGCACGCAACAAAACGCAATCAGGGGCCAGCTTCATGTTTCTCCCGTTCTTCGAGAATCTCCGCAAATCCGGTATCCCGGTTTCCTTGCGTGAATTCCTGAGCTTTCTGGAAGCCATGAAAAAGGGCCTCGCGACTTATGACGTCGAGGCGTTCTACTATCTTGCCCGCGTGTCGATGGTGAAGGACGAACGCAACCTCGACAAGTTCGACCAAGCTTTTGCGGCAAGCTTCAAGGGGCTGGAAAACATCAGCTTCGAGCAGGTTCTCGAAGCCGTGGACATTCCCGCCGACTGGCTGGAAAAGATGGCCGAAAAGCACCTGAGCCCCGAGGAAAAGGCCGAGATCGAGGCGCTTGGCGGCTTCGAAAAGTTGATGGAAACCCTTCGCGAACGGCTCAAGGAGCAGGAAGGCCGCCATCAGGGCGGCAACAAATGGATCGGTACTGCCGGGACTTCACCGTTCGGCGCCTATGGCTACAACCCCGAAGGCGTGCGCATCGGCCAGAAAGAAAGCCGCCACCAGCGCGCGGTCAAGGTCTGGGACAAGCGCGAATTCAAGAACCTCGACGACACGGTGGAGCTGGGCACGCGTAACATCAAGGTGGCGCTCAAACGGCTGCGTCGCTGGGCGCGCGAGGGCGCCGCGGACGAGCTTGATCTGGATGGCACGATCCGGTCTACCGCCGAACATGGTTATCTTGACGTGAAAACCCGCCCCGAACGGCGCAACGCGGTCAAGGTTTTGCTGTTTCTCGACGTGGGCGGCTCCATGGACCCGCACATCAAGGTGGTCGAAGAACTGTTCTCGGCCGCGCGGTCCGAGTTCAAGCACATGGAGTATTTCTACTTCCACAACTGCCTCTACGAAGGAGTCTGGCGCGACAACCGGCGGCGCTGGGATGCGCAGACACCGACCCACGAAGTGCTGCGCACCTACGGGCCGGATTACAAGGCAATCTTTGTCGGCGATGCCTCGATGAGCCCCTATGAAATCGCCTATCCGGGTGGTGCGAACGAGCACTGGAACCCCGAATCCGGGCAGACCTGGCTGCAGCGGGCGCGCGACCACTGGCAGTCGAACCTCTGGATCAACCCGGTCCCCGAGAAATACTGGGCCTATACCCACTCCATCAAGATGATCCAGGAAATCTTTGAAGATCAGATGGTTCCGATGACTCTCGCCGGACTTGGCAAAGGTATGCGCGAACTTACGCGCTGACGGAAAGGCTCTTTTTAGAAACCGTTTTGTAATAGCCTCCTTGCATGTTAACGTTGAGTTAATTTTATGACGAACTCACCGGGGGTATTATGCTCAGACTTGGACTTGCCGCCTTTGCGGCAGCATTCACATTCGTTGCAGGCAGTACGCAGGCAGCAGTGATCTTTCAGGACACGTTCTCGGACGACGATCAGGGCGGCGGAGGTTATACGACCGTCACCGATCTGACGAACTGGGACATTTTGCAGGGCAATGTCGATATCCTGAACGCGGGTGGGTCCTTTGCCTGCCCGACCACCTGTATCGACCTTGACGGCACCGGATCGCCCGCTCCGGCCATCCTGCGCTCGAAAACGCTCTATGATTTTTACGCGAACGAGCAATACACACTGACACTCGACATGCCACGCGGCACCCAGCCGGATTCCTTCATTTTCGGCATCGAAGTGCCCGGCGTTGGCGTTACATCCGAGACGGCGGTCAACTACACCTTTCCGTCGACCTATGTGATGAACTTCAGCAGCCCGACGGATATCTCGGCCTATCTCTATCTCGAGATGCTTGCGCCGCCGAATAACTTTGGTCCCTACCTGAACACTTATACGCTCGAAGGACCGCTGCGCACATCACAACCGCCAGCCATACCGCTTCCAGCGACGGGCGTGTTGCTGATGGGGGCGCTGGGACTGCTCGCGGCAAGACGTCGCCGGACGACCTGATCCCACGCATGTGAAAAACGAACGGGGGAGGCATCTGCCGCCCCCGATTTCGTTCGATCGCCCTGCCGAGATCGGCGCTGCGACCAAGCGAATTTGATCTCTGACGCCTTGTTTCCCATCTCTCGCCGCGCCATATCTGGGTGATGCTGCGCTTTGCCCCGATCCTGCTGGCCATAATCTATGCGATTGTCATGTATCGCTTTTCCGTTTGGCGCACCCAAAAGGAACTAAGCGCGAAATCGACGGAGCTCGCCGATCCACGCCTGAAAAAGCTGACCGACCGTCTGGCGGCCAGTCTCGAAGTGGCGCGTATCCCCGTCTACATCTACGAAATCGACCCTGTGAACGGGCTTGCCGCGCCGGACGGGCGGATATTCATCACGCGCGGTTTCTATCGCAAATTCCAGAACGGCGAAGTCACCGGCGAGGAACTTTCGAGCGTTATTGCCCATGAACTGGGCCACGTGGCATTGGGCCATGCGCGGCGCCGGATGATCGACTTTTCCGGGCAGAACGCCCTGCGCACAGCGCTGATGATGGTTCTTGGGCGGTTCATTCCTTTTATCGGTCCATGGATCGCTGGCGCGCTGACCTCGCTATTGGCTGCGCGCCTGTCGCGTCAGGATGAATACGAGGCCGACGCCTATGCCGCCGCCTTGCTGACGAAGGCCGGGATCGGCGTTTCGGCGCAGAAATCGCTTTTCAACAAGCTGGACGCTCTGACGGAAAACCGCGCCGGTGTTGCTCCCGCATGGCTGATGAGCCACCCGAAAACGCAGGAACGTATCGCCGCGCTGGAACGGCTGGAAAGCGACTGGGGCGTCTGAGCCGGTTCACCCAAGCGCCTTTGCCAATCGCGGCAAGCGCGCTTTCTTGAGCAGCGCGCGCATCTCCCACCCCTTGTCCGACAGGCGACGGGCTTCCTCGAGAACGGCGTTGGCCGCATCCGCGACATCACTTGGATACTCCTGCCACATTCCATGCAGGAAACCATCGGCATCGACGCGGGCCAGACCTTCCTCCTCAAGAATATTGCGCGGGAAGTCCTTGGCGTTCAGGGTCATGATCGCGTCTGCCGAGGCAGCGACAGCCACGGCCAGAACATGCAGGTCCGCCGGATCCGGCAGCCAGAGCCGCGCCTCGATCCCCGGTGCAGCCGCCTGTTCGGCATCGGGCCAGCGCGATCGCAAAAGCGCGATTTCAGACCGCGCCTGCATTTCGCCCTGCGGACCCAGCTTAATCGCGGCCCGCGCCCATTCCTCGAGAATGCGTGCCGACCAGATCGGCGTGAAATGGCCCTTCGCCGCGACGGCCAGCACCATTTCCCGCATCACCGTCGGGTAAAGCACGCAGGTGTCGATAACGATCTTCACAGCCGGAAGAATACCGCTTTGAGATAGCCGCTTTCGGCCAGCTGCGGCAATTGCGGGTGATCCGGTCCCGCCGCGCCGGTGTAAAGAAGTTGCGCCTGACGTCCGGCGCGTCCGATCCCGCGCAGGCTCGCCTCGCGGAACTTGGCCAGATCAGCAGCGTGAGAGCAGGAACAGAGACCCAGATAGGCGCCCTCGGCGACCAGCGGCGCGGCGAGCTTGGCGATCCGCTCATAGGCACGCAACCCGGCATCAAGCGCCTGTTTGTTCGGGGCAAAAGCCGGCGGGTCACAGATCACCACGTCGAATTGCGCGCCTTCCTGACCAAGTGCTGTCAGCACCTCGAACGCATCGCCCTGCCGCGTGGTAAAGCGGTCTGCCATGCCACCCGCCTCGGCTCCTTTTGCCGCCAGTTCCAGTGCCGGGGCCGACCCGTCGACCGCCAGCGCCGAAGCTGCGCCGCCTGCAAGCATGGCAAGCGCAAAGCCCCCCACATGAGAAAAGACATCTAATACCCGCGCGTCCTTGGCCAAGCTGGCTGCAAAAGCGTGGTTGGGGCGCTGGTCATAAAACAGACCGGTTTTTTGCCCGCCGGTCAGATCCGCCATATAGGTCGCTCCGTTCATCGGCACCTGCAACGGCTTGGTCGGGGCTTCGCCCAGCAGAACCGAAGATTGATCGTCGAGCCCTTCCAGAATGCGTGTCCGGCCGCTGGCGTTCTTGAGGATCGTCGTCACACCGGTCACCTGCGCCAGCGCCTCGGCCAGTTGATCGATCCGCGCCTCGGCCCAAGCGGCGTTGGGTTGCACAACACAGGTATCGCCGAACCGGTCAATCACCACACCGGGCATCCCGTCCGCCTCGGCGTGGACCAACCGGTAATAAGGCGCGTCATAGAGCCGTTCGCGCAGGGCAAGCGCGCGTTCGAACCGTGTGGCAAACCAGCTGGTGCCGACCGGCGCGTTCAGGTCGGTGTCGAGCACCCGGCAGATGATCTTGGAGCTTGGATTGACCGCCACCAGCGAAATCGGGTTGCGTTCGCTATCCTCAAGCACCGCCAGCGCGCCGGGCGTGATGGCGCGGGTGCGCCGGTCGGTCACCAGATCGTTGTCGTAGACCCATGGAAAGCCCCGGCGCATTCCGCGCGCATTGGCTTTGGGTTTCAGGCGCACGCGCGGCAGGTCGGGGGTGTTTGGGTTCTCTGTCATGGCGGTCTCATACGCGGGTGCGTGGCGCGGCGAAAGGGTCAGTTGCGCGGACGCGAACGCCAGCCGCCCCGTCGGCGCGGCGTCGTCAGCGTGGTTTTGCCTTCGGCCAGTACCGCGGTCATCGGATGGTCCAGATGATCCGGGCCGTAAAGGCCTGACAGACGCTCGATCGCCGGGGCGGTATCCGCATCGGCAGGCAGGCTCAGCGCCCAGTCGAGAAAGATCGAGCGGCATTCGGCAAGTGTGATCCCGTCGATCCGATAGGCCTCGCGGATCAGCCCCTTGGGGTCGTCTTCATTCTTCATCGCGTGGTACCCCCTCAAGCGCCGCGTCTATCCGGGCCGCGGTTTCCGAATAGGACGCAACCAGCCCGTCCTGCAAGCTTTCGAGATCCTCGGCCCCGGCCGTCCGGCACAGGAAGGTTGCGCCGCCCTCGCCAATGCGGGCGCTGTCAAGCGGACCACCGGTGAGCAGCCGTGCTGCCGTGCGCACGGCCCAGAGCCTGTCGTAAACAGCACCAAGTGCCCCGGCATCCGCCTCCGACAGCCATCCTGCCGTCGCCGCTGCCCTGAGCCCCTTCCCGACGCCGCCGACTGGTTCGCCCGCCAGCAGCGCGCCGGCCTGCGCGACCAGTTCGATATCCTGCATGCGCCCCGGCCCGGTCTTGGCATCCCACGGCCCGTCGGGAGATTTCGCGGCCATGAGCCTGTCGCGCATCTCGGCCACCTCGCGCAGCACTTTTTCGCGTTCCTGCGGCTGCCCCAGAAGCTTCGCCCGGAAGTTTTCGATTTCCTGCCCAAGGCCTGTGCCGCTCTCGGTGATAACCCTTGCCCGGGTCAGGGCCAGATGTTCCCAGACCCATGCCTCGTTCTGCTGGTAGTCGCGGAAGCTGGTCCAGCTTGTGGCGACCGGCCCCTGATTGCCCGAGGGGCGCAGCCGCATATCCACCTCGTAAAGCCGCCCTTCGGCCATCGGCGCGGTCAGCGCCGTGATCAGCGCCTGCGTCAGCCGCGCATAATAGGGACGGGCGGCAAGCGGGCGTTGCCCGTCAGAGCTTTCCTGATCCTCGGGATCGTAGATCACGATCAGATCGAGATCCGAGGCCGCGTTCAGCGCCCGCGCGCCCAGCGAGCCCATCCCCAGCACGGCCGCCCCGCGGCCCGGCGGCGCCCCGTGCTTTTCCGCGAATTGCGTGACGACCGCCGGGAACAGCGCCTTGATGACACTGTCGGCGAGATCGGCATATTGCGCGCCCGCCTCATCCGCGCTGATTAGCCCGCGCAGATGGTGCACCCCGATGCGGAACCGCCATTCCTTGGCCCATCGCCGTGCGGCGTCGAGCTTGCTTTCATAATCCGGCTCGCGGACCAGCGCGTCGATTGCCCCCTTGGTCAGCGCTTCCTCGCCCGGCCAGTCGGCAAAGAAATCGCCACCGATCACCGCGTCGAAAACCGAGGCGTTGCGCGACAGGTAGCCCGCCAGCGCGGGCGAGGTGCCAACGATATCCACCAGCAAGTCGATAAGCTGCGGATTGGCCTCGAACAGCGAAAATAGCTGCACCCCGGCGGGCAGACCGGCCAGGAAACCGTCAAGCGCCAGAAGCGCTTCCTGTGGCTCGCTGGTGCGCGACAGGCGGTTGAGAAGCTCGGGGCGCAGCCGTTCAAAAATGCGCCGCGCCCGTTCGGATCGAAGCGCCGGATAGCTTGGCCAGCGGCGACAGACCGAAATGTCGATCTCGGGCGGCGGATCTTCCTGTGGGGTGCCGTTGGTGTCGGGGGCGAAAAAGCCTTCGGTCAGCTCATGCACCGCGCTCAGTCGTTCTGCCAGTTCGGCGCTCAGAGCCGCGCTGTCCTTGCCCATAAGGCAGGCGACGCGAGCCATTTCCTCGGGGTTGACCGGCACCTTGTGGGTCTGGGCGTCATGCACCATCTGGATGCGATGTTCGACTTCGCGATGGGCGCGGTAATAGTCGATCAGGCGGTTGCTTATGTCCGAGGGGAGCCAGTTGCGCGCGGCCAAGGCCTGCAGCCCCGGCACAGTGCCGCGCAGACGCAGGCTTTCGTCGCGCCCGCCTGCGATAAGCTGTCGTGTCTGGGTGAAGAATTCGATCTCGCGGATACCGCCGCGCCCAAGTTTCATGTCATGGCCCGGCACCGTGATCGCGCCGCCCAGCCCCTTGGTCTGCCGGATGCGCAGGCGCATGTCATGGGCGTCCTGTATCGCGGCGAAATCGAGATGCCGCCGCCAGATGAAGGGGCGCAGGGTCTTGATAAATCGCGCCCCTGCCTTGAGATCCCCCGCTACGGGGTTCGCCTTGATATAGGCCGCCCGCTCCCATGTGCGGCCAAGGCTTTCGTAATAGGTTTCGGCCGCCGCCATCGACATGCAGACCGGTGTGACAGAAGGATCCGGGCGAAGCCGCAGATCGGTGCGGAAGACATAGCCGTCGCCGGTCCTGTCGCTGAGCGTCGCGCACATGTTGCGGGTCGCCCGGACAAGACCCTGCCGAGCGTCGTGAAAATCGTCCGCGTCATAGCGGGTTTCATCGAACAGCACGATCAGGTCGATATCCGAGGAATAGTTCAGCTCGCCCGCGCCCATCTTGCCCATCGCCAGCACCACAAGGCCCGCAGCCTCGGCGATGTCATCTTCGCCCTGCCCCGGCAGTTTCCCACGCCGCACAAGCAGTGCGATCTCTGCCTTGATCGCCACATCGCTGGCCAGCGCCGCGAATTCGCTGAGCGCGCCGGTCACGCGTTCCAGCGGCCAGACTCCGGCCAGATCGGCAAGCCCGGCGATCAGCGCGACCCGCTGCTTGGCCTGCCGCAGCAGGGGTTTCAACTCGTCAGCTTTTGGCGGGTCTTCGCGCTTTGCCGCGATGTCATCGAACAGTGCCGCAAGGGCCGCGTCCGCATCCTCGAGCGCGGGAACAAGCCAGTCCTTCTGGCGTTCGACCAGTTCCTTGAGATAGGGGCTGCTGCCCGCCGCGCCCCGGATCAGCTCGGCCAGATCGCCGCTGAGACCGGGCAGACGGTCAAGACAATCCTGCCCCAGTTCGGGGTCATAGGCGCGGGGCAGACGGGTGATTTGACGGGCGAATTCCATGCTCTGACGCAATCATGACGCGCGCGGCGGCGCAAGGGTTCAAGGAGCCTCGACCGGCGTATCCTGCGAGAAGAGGTTGCGCCATCCCTGCCCCTGTCGCTCCCAGAGAGAGGAAACATACATGTCATGCCAGTCCTGCCGGCGCCGGAACCGCGCGCGGTATGACAGCATGGCCAGATCCGGCGTATAGACCTGAAGGCGCGGCTCGCTCAGCGCGTATTCGGCAACGCTCGGCCCCGCATCAAGCTGGGAAACATGGCCTTCTCGGTCGGAGAACCCGCTTGGATAGACGCCAAGAAAATCGGGTGAAAGCGCCGCGCGATCGGCCTCGGTATCGCCCCGGGCCAGCGCCTCCCAGACCGAGGTTTCCAGCGCCAGCATCTCGGCAAGGCACGGGGGTGGATTTTCGCTTTGCAACATGGTTTTCAACATGCACGCCCGTCCTGCCGCGTCAATCGAGAGAAAGAAGAATGAGCAAGAGCCTGAAACGAGTCCGCGCCGCCCTTGAAGCCGCAGGTGAAACGCCGGACATTCGCGAAACCGCCCTGGCCCGCACGGCACAGGATGCCGCAGATGCGCTGGGCTGCGGAGTCGATCAGATCGCCAAGTCGATCATTTTTCGCGGAACGGAGAGCAATGAGGCGCTGCTTTTCGTGACGGCGGGTGGCAATCGCGTCGATGCGGAAAAGGCCACCGCGCTGGCGGGTGAACCGCTCGACAAGGCGGATGCCGCCCTGATCCGGGCACAAACCGGATTTGCCATTGGCGGCGTGTCTCCGGTGGGCCATCTCAACCCGATCCGCAGTTTCCTTGATCCGCGCCTGATGGATTTCGAGGTGATCTGGGCCGCAGCCGGTACGCCGCACCATGTTTTTGCCATCGCGCCGCAGCGCTTGTCGGTTCTGACCGGCGCTGAATTCGTCGAGTTCACCGAATAGCGTCCGCCCCTGCCCGGTTCGACGCAATAATGTAAATTCTTTTCACATCACCTCTTGCAGAGGGCCAGATGGCTTCCCATCTGTCGTAATGTGAAAGACATTCACATCCACATGATCCAACACCGGAGACTGACGACGATGCAAACACTGACCAGCACTGCCCACGCCCCATCGCCGATGGGCTGGCTTTCCAAGGCCGAACACTGGCTCGACACACGCGGTAAAGGCGCGTGGATCGCCGTGATGGTACTCGGTTTTGTCTTCTTCTGGCCTGTAGGTCTTGCCCTTCTTGCCTATATGATCTGGAGTAAACGCATGTTCAAATCTTCCTGCAAACGCCGCTCGGCGTGGAATTCGACGCAATTCAGCATGTCTTCGAGCACCGGGAACAGCGCCTTTGACGCCTACAAGGCAGATACCCTGAAACGGCTCGAACAGGAGCAGCATGATTTCGAGGCATTCCTCGAGCGTCTGCGCGAAGCCAAGGACAAGGCCGAGTTCGACCAGTTCATCGACGAACGTGCCCGCAAGACCGAAGATAACGGCACCGAATCGACACTTTGACCGATATTTATGCAATCCCTGCGACCGGCGGGGATTGCCGCTTATTGCTAAACAAAGGACTCTAACGACCATGTCAGCCCTGCCCGATGCGGAACGACAGCCGCAATTTTACGAAAACGTACCGGCCAAGCGTCTCATCGCCTGGATTGTCGACACGATCCTGATCGTGTTGCTCTCTCTGGTCGTGGTCGTGCTGACCGCCTTTGTCGGGCTCTTCGTCTGGCCCATCCTCTACCTGACAATTGGATTTATTTACCGAACGGTAACCATTGCAAATGGCTCTGCCACTTGGGGCATGCGCTTTGTCGGGCTGGAGTTGCGCGACATCAACGGACGGCCTTTCGACCTTTCGCTGGCTTTTCTGCACACCTTTGGCTATACGCTCAGCATGGCCGTGCCGATCCTTCAGGTCATCTCGGTGATCATGATGATGACCGGGTCAAGGGCGCAGGGCCTCACGGATTCCCTGCTCGGTTCGGTCGCGCTCAATCGCCGCGCATCGGCCCTGAGTTAACTTCGCCACTTGGCGGGGCCGTATCGCGTTGTTATCATCATTGAAACAGTACGATGAATGATTAATGCGCCACACTTTGCCAATAGCTCCGCAGTTCTATGTAACTGCGCCTCAGCCCTGCCCTTATCTCGAGGGCAGGATGGAGCGTAAGCTGTTCACGGCACTGCAGGGCGAAAACTCGGACAAGCTGAACAACTCACTCTCCCAACAGGGCTTCCGCCGGTCGCAGAACGTATTGTACCGCCCGTCCTGCGCGGAATGTTCCGCTTGCCTGTCAGCGCGGATCGATGTGTCGCGGTTCAAGGCCTCGCGCAACCAGCGCAAAGTGATCTCGCGTAATGCCGGAATCCATCGCAAGGCCACGTCGCCTTGGGCGACCGAAGACCAGTACGAGCTATTTCGCCGATATCTCGATTCACGTCACGCGGATGGCGGCATGGCCGATATGGACGTGTTCGAATTCGCCGCGATGATCGAGGAAACCCCGATCCGAAGCCGGGTGATCGAATATTCCGATCCCGAAGAAAACGAGATGATCGGTGTCAGCCTGACGGACGTGCTCGATGACGGGTTAAGCATGGTCTATTCCTTTTACACCCCCGACCGTCCCCGTGCGAGCCTGGGCACCTACATGATCCTTGATCACGTGCAGATTGCCCGCGATGCGGGGCTACCTTATGTCTATCTCGGCTACTGGGTGCCGGGCAGCCAGAAGATGGATTACAAGTCCAAGTTCTCAGGGCTCGAGGTCTACCTTGGGGGCGAATGGCAGCAGATGCGCGACCCTGCGGCCTATTCCTCTGACCTTCATCCCTTGTCGACCGATCCGATTGCCGAACAGGTCGCCAACATCAACCTTCCCGACCGCCGCCCGACCAACGGCTGACGCCGTCTGTTGGCCTCGATATGACGGCGGATATCTGCCGGTTTCTCCTGCGCGGAACAGGTGCCTCTCCCCCCTCGCCGCAGCTTTCTTGATTTGCCGCGCCCGCGTGCCCACCTCGGTTACAACCGTATTTGCACAGGGAGATTTACGATGGATATCAACAGGCTGCTGGACAGTTTTCTGGGCTCGGGCCAGTCCGGTCAGGGCGGGTCGAAACAGGGAACATCTGTCAGCGACCGGATGTCGAACCTGCCCGGCGGGCTTGGGGGCGGTGCCGCAGCCAGTGGCATGATCGCGCTGCTGCTCGGCACCAAGAAGGGCCGCAAGCTGGGCGGCAAGGCGCTGAAATACGGCGGGCTCGCCGCTGTCGGCGGGCTGGCCTACAAGGCCTATCGCGACTGGCAGACGAACCAGCCATCCGGCACCGAGGACGCCCCGCTGAACCTGCCGAAACCGCCTGCGAACAGCGGCTTTGATATCGAGAACGATCAGGATGCCAGTGGTCAGGATTTCCGCCTGTCGCTGATGCGCGCGATGATTTCGGCCGCCAAGTCGGACGATCACATCGATCAGGACGAACACATGCGCATCCGCGAGCAGATCGAGCAGCTGGGCCTTGGCGCCGAAGAGAAAGCCGCCCTGTTCGACTGTTTCTCGGCCCCCGCCGATGCATCGGCCACCGCGCGGCTTGCCCGGACGGATGAACAGCGCGCCGAGATTTATCTGGCTTCGGTTCTTGCGGTCGATCCCGATACGCCCGAGGAAAAGGCCTATCTCGACGATCTGGCACGCCACCTTGCCATGCCCGACGGTCTGCGCGGACATCTTGATCTCGAGGCCAGCGCCGCGCGGAAGCAGGTTCTGGAATAAACCCGACCGACAGCCTGAAACGAAAAAACCGCGCCTCGGAAGAGGCGCGGTTTTCTTACTTATCGAGATGGGTTTACCGGGATCAGTATCCACCGAGTATCTGCGGCACGATCGTCACGATGGCAGGGAACAGCCAGAGCAGCCCCAGTCCCGCGACCTGTATCAGTACGAATGGCAGGATCCCGCGATAGATATGTCCGGTTGTCACCTCTGGCGGGGCGACCCCGCGCAGATAGAAGAGTGCGAACCCGAAAGGCGGCGTCAGGAAAGACGTCTGCAGGTTCACCGCGATCATGATTGTCACCCATTTCGGATCAAAGCTGCCGCCGTAGATGACGGGGCCGACGATGGGCACAACGATGTAAATGATCTCGAGGAAATCGAGGACAAAGCCCAGCACGAACAGCACCAGCATCACGATCAGGAAGACTTTGAACTCGTTGTCAAAGCTCATCAGAAACTGCTGGATGTAATGCTCGCCGCCAAAGGAGATCACCACGAGGTTCAGCAGTTGCGAGCCGATCAGGATGGTGAACACCATCGAGGTCACCTTGGCCGTTTCACGCACCACCGGCCGCAGAACGCCGGTGCGGTAAAGCACCCAGCAGGAATAGGCCAGACCGAAAGCCGCAACCATGTAGCTTGCATAGGCAAGGAAGAACGCGACCCAGCCCTCAAACGTCACATTCGCCTGATTGATCCGCAGGTCAAAGTTCATCCCAAGCAGGATCATCACGACAACGGCCAGCGTGGCCATGATGATGATCTTGCCCGATCCGCCCTCATCCTTGAGCTTGCGATAGGCCGCGAGCATGATCGCCCCCGCCGCGCCAAGCGCCGCTGCCGGTGTCGGATTGGTGATGCCGCCAAGGATCGACCCCAACACCGCCACGATCAGGACCAGCGGCGGAAAGACCACGCGGATCAGGTCGTTCTTCGCCAGCCGTGCGGCCGCGTGCCGGCAGGACCAGAGCGTGATCGCCAGCGGGATCGCCAGCAGCAGCACCGTGGCGCCGGACGAGGTCAACGGCCCGATCAGCAGCAGATCGACGATCAGAACGAGGACAAGCCCAAGCCCACCCACCAGCAACGGAACCGGTGACGCCATCGGCGCAACGCCGCGCGCCGTGGTGAGGACCAGACCCAGCAGAACCACGATGGTGGCAACGCCGGTGCCGATCGGTGCGGCATTCATGACGGGCACAGCATCGGCCGGTGTTTCAAGCCCGTCTGCTTCGGCGGCATCTTCCGCGGCCTGCGCTTCGGCCTCGGCCGCGGCAGCCGCCCCGGAGGCACGCAGTGCCACGGATTCATCCCATTTTTCCTGCCCGTGCAGTTCGATCATCGACGCCTGGCACTGTTCGCTGACATTGGTGCGCAGGATCGAAACGTTTTCGGCACCGCTACTGGTGTCTAGATGCCGGTCCTGTGCACCAATCACGCCGATTTCGGCCAGCAGAACGGCGCCCCCGATCAGCAGCACCGGCGCGGCGATGAACCAGCCAAGACGCTCGTTGCGGGTCAGCGGGTTGCCTCTGCGCGCATCCAGCGTCACAGCCGGCGCCCGCGACGGGTTCAGCAGCGCATAGACAAAGGCATAGCCTGCATAAAGCACCGCCAGAAGAATGCCGGGCAGCATGGCCGACTGGAACAGCGTACCGACGGACACAACCGCCGGACGGCCCAGATAGGTCAGCGCGTCGGAACACCCCGCCGCCTGCGCCCGCGCCTCTTGCGCGGTGGAATAGAGATCGCCCGCGAGCGTACCGAGCAGAACGATCACGATGGACGGCGGAATGATCTGCCCCAAAGTCCCCGAGGCCGCAATGACACCGGTCGAAATCTCGGGCGAATAGCCGTTGCGCAGCATGGTCGGAAGGGAGAGCAGACCCATGGTCACCACGGTCGCGCCGACGATCCCGGTCGAGGCGGCAAGGAAGGCGCCCACGACGACAACCGAAACGGCCAGACCGCCCGGCAGCGGACCGAATACACGCGCCATCGTGGTCAGAAGATCTTCGGCAATTTTCGAGCGTTCGAGCACGATGCCCATCATCACGAACATCAGAACCGCAAGCAGCGTCTCGATCGACTGACCGGCAAAGACACGGTCGTTCATACGGTTGACAATAAAAGACAGGTTCCGGTTCAGCGCCTGTTCCCAGCCACCGTCGAACACCGGCGTTTCGTAGCGTGGTAGCTCGGGGTATCGGAAGACCGATATGGCATCCCTGTGAACGCCGGAATTCACCAGCTGCTGATAGGCGTCCGACCCGGTGTCGATCGCCTGATGGATCAGCAGTCCGGCACTGTCGAGCCCGGCGATGATGCCAAAGGAAATGGCACCGGCACCGGAAATGGCGAATGCCACTGGAAAGCCCGAAAGAATACCCGCGAAGAGGCAGAGCAGAACGATGATCAGGCCGATCTCGACGCCGTCTAAACCCAAAAACATATGTCGTTCCCTTAGTGTGTGCCTTCGTAGGCTTCTTCGCCCGCGCCCAGCGTGTCACGGTCGAGATATTTGTTCTCGCTCTCTTCGCCCTCGCGGAATTCCAGCAGCGAGCGATAGAAGAACGCGATCGCGTGGATCAGCACCATGCCGGTGAAGATGACCATCAGGATCTTGAAGAGGAAATAGCCGTTGAACCCGTTCGGCGAGAAGCCGATAGTTTCGACGTTCCATTTGACGATCTGCGCCTTGCGCAACATCAGGTCGAGCTTGTCGCTCGCCGACACTTTCGGCGTGATCATGTTCCGCCACAGGAAGAACCACGCATAGAGCCATGTCAGAACCGCAGCGGGCACCATGAAGAAGATCGACCCGAACATGTCGATGATTTTCTTGGTGCGGAATTTCACGACCGAATAGACAAGGTCGACGCGCACATGACCGCCCTGCACAAAGGTGTAGGTGACGCAAAGCGCCACGACCATCGCGTTGTAAAGCTTGAGTTCTTCAGTGAACCAGCCGACCGACTGGGTAAAACCGAAGCCGACCGGTGAAATGGTAAGTTCGCCGAGGCGAAAGATCGATTGCAGGAAAACGATCATCACCTGCTGAAGGACCATAAGCAGACCGACCCAGGCCGCCGTGCGTCCGACCGTGTTGGCGAACCCTTCAAGCACCCGCACGCAGCCCCACATAAACGCGGGGCGGATCAACCCGATGATGGTGATCACCAGAACGAAATCGAAGACGGCAAAGAAGAGTTCGACCGAGGCGCCATAATAAATGAACCGGATCAACGCCTGCTTGTCTGACCAATCCAGCCAGAGGGCAGGATGGGAAAGGGCATAGAATATGTTATAAAAGCCAAGCGCAATATTCTGCACCAGCCAGATCAAAGCGTCGCCCATTCGGATTTGCCCCTAGGTCTGAAAAGGTCGCGCGCGGAGACCGCGCGCGACCGGTTTATAACACGTTTGAAGCAGATTACATCGACGCAAGAACGCGGTTGCGCTCGCGCGAGTAAAAGCTGTCGGACACCGAGAGCCAGCCCGAGGAGGCGCGCATAGACGCCTGCGCGGAATCGTGGATCTTCTTGAAGGTGTCATCGCTGGTGTAGCCGTTGAGCAGTTCGACCGAAGCCGCACCGAAGGCATCCCAAACATCGCTGGAGAATTCGTGGATCTGCGTGCCGCCCGATTTCAGACGCTCTAGCGCGGGGCCGTTGTTCGCGATGAACTGTGCATAGTTGGCCTGGTGCGCTTCACCGGAAACCACCTCGATGGCTTTCTGCTGCGCCGGGGTCAGGCTGTTGAACACTTCGAGGTTGACCGCAACCGACAGGGCCGCGCCGGGCTCGTGGAAACCGGCCGGGTAGTAGTGCGGGCAGACTTCCTGCAGACCCAGCTTTTCGTCCGACCACGGGCCGATCCATTCCGTCGCGTCCAGAGCACCGGTCGATAGCGCCTGGTAGATTTCGCCGCCCGGCAGAACCTGAACCGAAGCGCCGAGTTTCGACAGGGCTTCGCCGCCCAGACCGGGCATACGGAACTTGAGACCCTTGAAATCGTCTGCCGAGGTAACCGGGTTGCGGAACCAGCCGCCACCCTGCGCGCCAGTCTGACCAGCAAGGAAGGAACGGATGCCAAAGATCTCGCCCAGCTCGTGGTGCAGCGCCATGCCGTCCTGACCATAGTACCAGGTCATGATTTCCGGCGCGGTCATGCCAAAGGGCACCGCGGTAAAATAAGCGAAGGCCGGGTGCTGACCGACAAAGTAGTAATCGGCACCGTGATACATGTCGGCCTGACCGGCGGTCACAGCGTCGAACACTTCCAGCGCGCCGACGAGTTCGCCCGCCGCCTTGGCTTCAACCGTCACCTGCCCATCGGTGATCTCGGTGATGCCCTGCGCGACGCGCTCGACCGAATCCCAGACACCGGCAAGGCCGCGCGGCCATGTTGTCACCATCGTAAGGGTCCGCTTGCCCTGCGCATAAGCTGGTGCGGCCAGGGTCGTGGCGGCAGCTGCAGTGCCACCCATTGCCGAAGTCTTCAGAAAAGAACGACGATCCATAGAGTACTCCTCCCATGAACTTTTTTGTTATGCCCATGCTCTTGCGACAGGGCGGTTCGTTAAAGTGGTGCTACACTACTGAAAGGGGCTTCAAAGGGAATACCCCTAACGCTCGGTAAGCGCACAGATTTTCAGCCATCTCCGATTTTTTTTGCCCAAATGTCGCACAACCCTCATTCAAACCTTGCACAAATGTTGCGGGCTTGGCGGACGGGCTCTGCCAGATGTTGTCCGCAGCCCGCGTTCTGGGAAATGATTCGCCGCTCGGATGGTCCCACACGCCAGCGACGACCCGCCAATCTGCGCCGAAATAAAGACGAAGGTACTGGCTTCGCGGGCACCCTTTTGGCCCTCGCGACGTAAACACCTGCCGCAGCACCGGCAGCATTAACGAATATGTCTCGCCAGACGCGCCCCACGCAATAAAATGTCAAAAATCGCACAACCAGCATCACTTTTTCTTCCCGATTGCCGGTTGACGCCCCTGCATGACGCCCATACAGTCCGCCCAGCACAAAGGAGTCTCTAGGAATGAAAAGCCTAGTCGTCATCGTAGGAAGCATGCGCATGGGCCGGTAACGGTAAACCATATTAAGACCCATGCGCCTCCGACACCCTCGGGGGCTTTTTTGTGTTCAAGGACAGGTTTGGAAAACCGGTGATGTCGCGGATGGAGCTAGACAAATGAAACGAGAAATGACCGGCGCAAAGATGGTCGTACAGGCGCTCAAGGATCAGGGCGTCGATACGATCTTTGGCTACCCGGGCGGGGCCGCTCTGCCCATTTATGACGAGATCTTTCAACAGAATGACATTCGCCACATCCTGGTGCGTCATGAACAGGGTGCCGTGCACGCCGCCGAAGGCTATGCCCGCTCGACCGGCAAGGTCGGCGTCGTCCTCGTCACCTCCGGGCCCGGGGCCACAAACACCGTGACCGGCCTGACGGACGCGCTGCTCGACTCCATTCCGATCCTCGTGATCACCGCGCAGGTGCCGACCTTCCTTATCGGCTCGGACGCGTTTCAAGAGGCCGATACCGTCGGCATCACGCGCCCCTGTACGAAACACAACTGGCTGGTCAAGGACACCAACGCGCTTTCCGGTGTCATTCACGAGGCATTCCACGTGGCGACCCACGGGCGCCCCGGTCCGGTCCTGATCGACCTGCCCAAGGACGTTCAGTTCGCCACCGGCACCTATGAGGCGCCGAAACCCTCGACCTCGCATTACCAGCCGCGCGTCAAGGGCGACATGGAAGAGATCACCGAACTGGTGGCCGCCATCGAAAAAGCCAAGCGCCCGGTCTTTTATACCGGCGGCGGCGTCATCAACTCGGGCCCGGCGGCAAGCCAGCTTTTGACCGAACTGGTGGATGCGACGAACATCCCGGTGACCTCGACCCTGATGGGCCTTGGTGCCTACCCGGCAAGCGGCAAGAACTGGCTCGGGATGCTCGGTATGCACGGCCTATACGAGGCCAACCTCGCCATGCATGGCTGCGACCTGATGATCAACATCGGCGCACGCTTCGACGACCGTATTACCGGACGCATCGATGCTTTCAGCCCGAAATCGATCAAGGCGCATATCGATATCGATCCTTCCTCGATCAACAAGGTGATCAAGGCCGATATTCCCATCGTCGGTGATGTGGGCCACGTGCTTGAGGACATCCTCAAGGTCTGGAAATCGCGCGGCCGCAAGACAGATACCGAGGCGCTGGTGAAATGGCACCGCCAGATCGACGAATGGCGCAAGGTGAATTGTCTTGCCTACACGGCTTCGGAGACCTCGATCAAACCTCAGTACGCGCTGCAACGGCTCGAGGCGCTGACCAAGGATCGCAAGGACCGTTTCATCACGACCGAGGTCGGCCAGCACCAGATGTGGGCGGCACAGTTCCTTGGCTTTGATCAGCCTAACCACTGGATGACCTCCGGGGGGCTTGGCACAATGGGTTATGGCTTCCCCGCGTCGATCGGCGTTCAGATGGGCCATCCTGATGCGCTCGTCATCAACGTCGCGGGCGAGGCTTCGTGGCTGATGAACATGCAGGAAATGGGCACCGCCGTGCAATACCGCCTGCCCGTCAAACAGTTCATCCTGAACAATGAACGGCTTGGCATGGTACGCCAGTGGCAGGAACTGCTGCATGGCGAGCGCTACTCCCAAAGCTGGTCCGAGGCCCTGCCCGATTTCGTCAAGCTCGCCGAAGCCTTTGGCGCTAAGGGCATTCTTTGCAAGGACCCCAAGGATCTGGACGACGCGATCATGGAGATGATCAATCACGACGGTCCGGTGATCTTTGATTGCCTTGTCGAAAAGCACGAAAACTGCCTGCCGATGATCCCGTCGGGCAAGGCTCACAACGAGATCCTGCTTGGCAATGCCCAGACGCAAGACATCATCGACACCAAGGGGTCGGTTCTGGTCTGATGCGGGGTCTGCGCCATCTTGCACTGGCCTTTGGCATTTTCCTTGGCCTGACCTTTCCCGGTCAGGCGCAGGAATTCGCCGGGCTTGACGTGGGACAACCGTTTGCCAATTCGGCGCGGCTGGGCATTCCAGCCGGACAGCAAAAGCATCTTGGCTATGACGTGAAACGCTGGATGCGCCCGAACGGGATCGACCTGTCGGTTACCGGCGTGCCCGGCGGACCGATTGTCTACATGGAAAGCTTCCCCCGCCCCGAGGCCCCGGCCATTCCGGGCGAGGGTCTGCGTTTCAAGGTGACGACACTTGGCAAGGCGCTCGAAATGCTGGGCGCACCTGGGTTCTATTATACCGGTCGAGGGCAGATGGCGACGTTCGGGCCGAACGACGTATGGTTCCATTCCTACGCGCTGCACGACCGGCACGACGTCATCGTGACCTTTGCCTTTGCGGCTCCAACACAGAACCGTCGATATAACCCCGACGGCACGGTGATCGAAAACACGAACGCGCTGCTCGATAGCATGATCATCGCCGATTACGGCTATCAGCTGCGCATCTGGGGAGGCGAAGCCATCGCCCGCCCCGGCTATCAACGCATCAACCTGAATTACCAATAACGGGCACCGCCCCATTCTCGCCGCCCCGCGGGACACAAGACGAAAGGTTCACCGATGAACGCCCTACAGATCAAGAAAGGCGCGACCAAACATTCCGCCTATAACCTGCGCCCGACCTTCTCCGAAATCGAGGAACGCCACACGCTCGCCGTGCTGGTCGAGAACGAACCCGGGGTGCTGGCCCGCGTGATCGGACTGTTTTCCGGGCGCGGCTACAACATCGAAAGCCTCACGGTGGCCGAGGTCGACCACACCGGACACCTGTCGCGCATCACCATCGTGACCAAGGGCACGCCGCAGGTGATCGAACAGATCAAGGCGCAGCTGGGTCGCATCATCCCGGTGCACGAGGTGCATGACCTCACGGTCGAAGGCCCCTCGGTCGAGCGCGAATTGGCAATGATGAAAGTGGTCTGCGATGGCGACAAGCGGGTCGAGGCACTTCGGCTCGCCGACATCTTCCGAGCCAATGTCGTCGATACCACGCTGCACAGCTTTATTTTCGAACTGACAGGCGCGCCGGAAAAGATCGACGCCTTTGCCGATCTCATGCGTCCGTTGGGTCTGTCGGAACTGGCCCGGACCGGCGTTGCCGCCCTGTCACGCGGCGAATAACACAAAGCTTAAGGGCGTCCGTGCGAAGCGGGCGCCTTTGTCTAATACCACTGCTCGAAGATTAAGCCTTCGGTTCTGCCATCTCGGCAAATTCGATGATCTTGGCACCGCTGTGGTCGACCGGTTCTCTGTCGGCATTGGCGCGGTTCAGCGCCCGAGCGAGACAATCGGCCAGCGGATTGACACCACCCTCGACGACCAGTCGCGGGTTATGCGCATAGCGTTGCTGCGCGTTCTGGGTGATGTCGAACTGCACCCAGTCACCGGCATGGATACTGCCCGAACCATGCTCGGCGGTCTGGCGACAATAGGCCAGATCACCCTGATCCTCGCACCAGATCACTGCCTGACGCTCGCTCCTATCGCTCCAAAGCACAATTCCGTACATATCCGGCCTTTCGTCCTAAATTAGACGTTGTGACATATGTTTACACGTTCACATTGGGTTAAAATGCGGTTTCTCAACAAGTGTAATTGGAAAACTTTAACTTGAAATTTGTGTCATATTTGAGCACATATGACGTTAGTTAGCCACAATTATGACACTATTTGGCGTCAGAGCTTGAACAAGGAAAATTGTTTGGTGTTAGACTGACTTGGCCTTATTCTTTAAGAGCTTTTTCGAGAGCGGCTTAGGACAGAGATGAACCAGATATCCAGATCCCCGGCTGATCTTCGCGACATGTTCGGCGCGAACCTGCGCCGATTGTCCAAGCGTTATAGCTCAATCTCCGAACTCTCCCGCCAACTGGGCATCAACCGGACACAATTTAACCGGTACTTGTCCGGCGAAAGCTTTCCCAGACCGGATGTCCTAGACAGAATCTGTCGGTTTTTCGGCGTCGACGCCCGCATCCTGCTCGAACCGGTAGAATCGCTCACCACCAACAACCATGTCATTAGCGGTCCGTTCCTGTCGGATTTCCTCGCCAATGGAACGCGCAACATCCCCGAAGAGTTCTTTCCCTCCGGTTTTTACTGTTTCTACCGTCGCAGCTTTCTGAACACTTCTCTTTTCCTGCGCGGTCTCGTGCATGTGTCTCGCTCGGACCAGATCACCCATGTGCGCGGCTTCGAGGCGCGTGAAGCGATGCGCAGCCAGGGCCTGTCCGAAGATCTTCCGTCGCGCGAATTCCGCGGCTATGTGGCCCGTACCGAAGACGGCGTGACCATGATGATCTCACGCCGTCACGCGCTCAGTTCCACCTTCAATTACCTGTCGCGCATATCTTCGTTCGAGAACAACTTCTGGTCCGGCTACGTATCCCGCTCGATGCGCGAAAGCCCCGGTGGCATTCGCGTCACGCGAATGATCTATGAATATCTCGGAACCGGCTGCGCCAAGGCGCTGCCGACCGCCAGAAATTGCGGCTTCATTCAGGAAAGCGACCTGCTGCCGTTTCACCGGCGCCTTCTGCAGCCAGATGAACCTTTCGCCTGAAACGACCCGATTTGTCGCCATGAGACAGGTGAAGGTCGTGAATTAATCCGACAGGAAGGCATTTCCTGCGGAAACTGACCCCGTCAAAAGGGGAAAATGCGATGTCCAGCGAACCCACAAATCTCTCCGCCGTCCGTCGACCGATCGAAACGGCCAATGGTCTCCCGAACGCCCATTACACCGATCCGGCCGTTTTTGCCGAAGAGACCCGAGCGCTTCTGGCAAGCCAGTGGGCCGGGCTTGCCGTGGCGGGCGATGTGCCCGAGCCGGGCGATGCGGTACCGCTGGAATTCCTTGGCATGCCGCTGTTGTTGATCCGTGACCGCGATGGCGTGGTGCGCGTGTTCCAGAACATCTGCCGCCACCGGGGCATGATCCTTGTCGATGCGCCCCGCAAGATCGAAGGCGCGATCCGCTGCCCCTACCACAGCTGGTGCTATTCAACGCAAGGCAGGCTCGTTTCAACCCCGCATGTGGGTGGCCCCGGTCAGAACACGCATGAAGGCATCGACCGCGCGACGCTTGGCCTGATCGAGGTTTCCTCGCATGTCTGGCGCGACATCGTCTGGATCAACCTGTCAGGCACCGCCCTGCCCTTTGAGCAGGCCATGCACAAGATGATCGACCGCTGGGCGGAATTTGACCAACCGCTCTTTCACGGCGGCGACGACAGCCGGTTCGATCTCTCCGTCAACTGCAACTGGAAGCTTGCGGTCGAAAACTATTGCGAGAGCTATCATTTGCCTTGGGTGCACCCTGGGCTGAACAGCTATTCCCGCCTTGAAGATCACTATCATATCGAGGAACCCGGCGAATATTCCGGCCAAGGAACGCTCGTTTATCGCCAGATCCGATCAGAAAAGGATGGCAGCGTGTTTCCCGATTTTGACGGCCTCAGCAGCAAGTGGAATGAGGCGGCCGAATATATCTCGGCCTTTCCAAATGTCCTGCTGGGCGTTCACCGCGATCATGCCTTTGCGATCATACTGACCCCGGAAACCCATGACCGGACAACGGAACATGTGCATATTTACTATGCGACGCCGGATACCGACCCCGATCTGCGCGCCCGCAATACGCACCAATGGAAGCAGGTGTTCGAAGAGGATATCTTTGTCGTCGAAGGCATGCAGAAAGGCCGCCACAGCCCGGGTTTCGACGGCGGGCGGTTCTCGCCTGTAATGGACGGACCGACCCACCTTTTCCACGACTGGGTCGCGCTCAAGATGGACCAGCATCGAAACGGACCGCCGGGTATCCGGGCCGCAGAATGACTGCTTCGACCAGCTCGCTCGAAACGCGCCTTCTCGAAGCTCATGCGCTGGACGACCGCAGAGCCTTGGTCGACCTTTATGCCGAGGCTGCCGATACAGCGAACAACCCGACAGCCTCGGGCTTTTACCTGACGCATGCTTATGTCTACGCGCTTGAGACGGCGCATCCTCTGGCGGACAAGTTGCATTTCCGGCTTGTCGCCGAAGGGCGGGACGCCTGATCAGTCGGGATCTGGCCCGTAGCTCAGTAGGCTGTAGAAATGCCAAGTCGCATGCCCCAGAAGCGGCAAGACAAGGAACAACCCAAGGAAGTAGGGCAGCATCGCCCAGAAGGTCATGATCGCGATAAGGAAGGCCCAGCCGAACATGACCAGCGGATTGGCCAGAACATATTGAAACGACGCGATCATAGCGGTCACGAAATCCACCTCGCGATCCAAGAGCATCGGCAGGGACAGTACCGTGATCATGTACAGCAGCGCGGCAAACCCGGCCCCGACAAAGCTGCCGACCAGCAGCATCACCAGCCCGTTTGCGCTAAAGAAGACCTCGTAGGATGAGGACACGTTTGTCATGACCGACAGGCCCATGAACAACGCAAAAATCATATGTCCAAGGAAGAACCAGAACAAAAAGACCACGACGATGATGGCACAGATTGACGGAAGCTGTCGGCGGCTTTGCTGAAACACGACGCCAAAAATTTCGGACGCCCGTAGGGGCTCACCGGTTTCGAGCCTCCGTGAGACCTCGTAAAGACCAACCGCCGCAAAGGGGCCGATCAGGGGAAAGCCAATCGCCGCAAGTACCAGCCAAAAAGTCGTGCCGGTTGCATAGGTCACGGCAAGCATGGCCCAGCCGCCCAGCACATAGAACCCGGCAAAGCCCAGCCCGTAGAGCGGCGCGCGTGTCAGATCGGACAGGGCTCGCCCCAGAATGGTCTTGATGTCCTGCCATTCGGCCCGGCGCATTTCCGGTGTACCGAAATCATACTCTTTGTGTACAGGTATCACCCCCCATTTTCCTCCCCTTTTCGTGGCTAGAACGCCGGACGCTTGCCGGGCCAGCCTGCCGCTTCGTGATAGCTCTCACCCATGCCCAGAATCTTGAGGTCGCTGTCACGCGGACCAAAGATTTGGATACCCGCAGGCAGTCCGCTCTCTCCAAACCCAGCGGGCATGGCGAGAGCGGGCAGTCCCAGCAGGCTTACTGGCGTTACCACCTGCATCCAGCGGTGATAGGTATCCATCGCGATACCGTTGATCTCGGTCGGATAAGGCTTGTTCACGTCAAAAGGCCAGACCTGCGCGGTTGGCAGAACCAGCGCGTCATACTGCCCGAACAGGGTCGCGGCGTCCTTGAACCAGTCAGAGCGGATGACGCTGGCGCGATGCACCTCCATCGCGCTCATCGAGAGTCCGCGGTCAAGTTCCCAGATGGCCGTATCCTTGAGCACCTCGCGTTCGAGGAGCTGAAGCCCGGCCGCAACCGACCATGACCGCAGATTGATCCAGCTTTCCCAAAGCGCGTCCGCGGAAAACGGCGGTGCAACATCCTCGACAGTTGCACCGAGTTTTTCATAAACGCCAAGCGCTTTGCGAGACAGATCGAGGATGCCGGGCTCTGTCGGAAAGGCGCCACCCCAGTCGCCTAGCCAGCCGATCCGCATCCCCTTGATATCCAAGGGTTTCAATGGCGCAGCAGGTGTATTGTCGGCCCGATGCGGCAGGCGAGGATCGGGTCCGGACATGACATCGAGCAGTATAGCGATATCGGCGGGGCTGCGCGCCATCGGACCAAGGGTTGCAAGCTGGTGCAGGAAGTTATCGCCTATGGGTTCGCTCGGCACCCTTCCGAAACTGGGCCGGAAGCCGTAGACGTTGCACCAGCCTGCCGGGTTGCGCAGGCTGCCCATCATGTCTGACCCGTCCGCCAGCGCCAGCATGCCCGTCGCCAGTGCCGCTGCGGCACCCCCCGACGACCCGCCACAGGAAAGCTCTGGCGCATAAGGGTTGCCCGTCGCCCCGTAGACCGGGTTGAAGGTATGCGATCCAAGGCCGAATTCGGGCGTGTTGGTCTTGCCAATCAGGATTGCCCCGGCCGCGCGCATACGCGCCGCGACAAGATCATCCTTTTCCGGCACGAAATTCGCGAACTTGGGCGAGCCATGCGAGGAGACGATGCCTTTGACGTCCATCAGATCCTTAATGGCAATCGGCAAGCCGTGCAGCGGCCCCCTGCTCTCTGACCCATCGGCCTTTCGCGCTTCGGCCAGCAGATCATCGGCCTCGCGCAGCGCGACGATGGCATTGATCTTCGGGTTGACCTCGGTAATCCGAGCGAGCGTTTCCTGCATCAAGGTCTCGACGCTCAGGGCGCCCGAGCGGAGATCTGAAAGAAGTGATGCAGCGGAAACGGTGGAGAGATTCATCGGCAGGCCTTTGATAGTTCTACGCAAGCCTATCCTCTGGTTTTTCCGCTGAAAAGCAGTAGTGACATGTCGAGCGGTTCAAACCGCCGATGACAGGCATGCCTTTTCGGGCGGACGCATGATCCGGGATGCGGCCGCTGTCGATGGAAAAGAGCGGAGGTCTGGTTTAGCCCTGTGCTTCGGCCCGGCTTTTGCCTGAAACGTCGAGTGCGAGGGTCGCGGCCATGAAACCGTCAAGGTCGCCATCGAGCACGCCCTTGGTATCCGAGGTTTCGTGATTGGTCCGCAGATCCTTGACCATCTGGTAGGGCTGAAGGACATAAGAGCGGATCTGGTTGCCCCAACCCGCGTCGCCCTTGGCTTCGTGCGCTTCGTTGATCGCGGCGTTACGGCGATCAAGCTCCATCTGGTAAAGCCTTGATTTCAGCGCTTTCATGGCGATGTCGCGGTTCTGGTGCTGTGACTTTTCAGAGCTGGTCACCACGATGCCCGTCGGCGCGTGGGTGATCCGGACCGCCGAGTCCGTCGTGTTCACGTGCTGACCGCCTGCGCCCGAAGACCTGTAAGTATCGATACGGATATCGGCCGGGTTCACTTCGATCTCAATATTATCGTCGACCACCGGATATACCCAGACAGAGCTGAAAGAGGTGTGCCGCTTGGCCGCCGAGTCAAAGGGGGAAATGCGCACCAGCCGGTGCACACCGGATTCCGACTTGAGCCAGCCATAGGCGTTCGGCCCGGAAATCTTGTAGGTGGCGGATTTGATCCCCGCCTCTTCGCCTGCGCTTTCAGCCTGAAGTTCGACCTTGTAGCCCTTTTTCTCGGCCCACCGGACATACATCCGCGCCAGCATCGATGCCCAGTCGCAGGACTCGGTTCCGCCCGCGCCCGAGTTGATTTCAAGGAAAGTGTCGTTGCCGTCGGCCTCGCCGTCGAGCAGCGCTTCGAGTTCCTTTTCGGCTGCCTTTTTCGACAGGGTTTTCAGCGCCTCTTCGGCGTCCGCGACGACCTCGGCATCGTCTTCCATTTCGCCAAGCTCGATAAGTTCGAGATTGTCGGCCAGATCCTGCTTGATGCTTTGATAGGTATCCATCGCATCGACCAGCATCTGCCGGTCGCGCATAAGTTTCTGCGCCGCTTCGGGATCGTTCCAGAGGTTCGGGTCCTCGACACGGGCGTTGAATTCCTCAAGCCGGTGCGGCGCGGTTTCCACGTCCATCCGCTGGGCCAGCAGGTCCAGTGATTTTTCGATCTCGGCCACGGTGTTCTGGGTCTCGGCGCGCATGAATATCCTGCCATCGGGGTTGGTGTTCGGGGGTGATACAGCAGGCCCGTGGACCGGGCAAGGGCAGCCGGTCAACTAGCTGCCCTGCATCCTTTTAATAAAGCCCGCCCGAGCTGACGGTGCCGAAATCGGCCTTTGGCCCCACGACCGCAGTTTCGCCGGTCGATGTGGTAACCTGTCGACCGGTCTGCCCGACTTCTTCAAACATCGGCAGGTTCGATCCCATCGCAAAGCCACCGTCGAAGGCGAGACCAAAGGTCGGCTCCCACCCGTCGCGGAAGTACTCGGCGACGACATAGGGTCCGCTTGCATCATCTGGCAGACGCATCCCCGTGTACCGGTCGATCTTGATGAAATGACCACCGGGCGGCACGTCGAACGGACCACCGCCGAACTTTTTCACCGCTTCGGTCATGAATTCCTGAAATACCGGGCCGCACATGGAAGACCCATAGGCACTGCGGCCCAAGGGGCGCGGCCGGTCATAACCGATATAGCAGCCAGCCACGATGTTGCTGGAAAAACCGATAAACCAGACATCTCGCGCGTCGTTAGTCGTACCGGTCTTGCCCGCAATCGGCACCGGCAGGTTGACGGCGCCCGACGCGGTACCACGATCGACCACACCTTTCATCATCGACGTCAGCTGATAGGCGGTGACCGCATCCATCACCCGGTTGCGGTTACTGACGATGCGCGGAGCCTGCCCGGTCATCAAGTTGGTGGAGTCGCAATCGACGCAGTCGCGTTTGTCATGACGGTAAATGGTCTTGCCATAGCGGTCCTGAACCCGGTCGACGAGCGTTGGTTCGACGCGTTCGCCGCCGTTGGCAAACATCGCATAGGCCGCGACCATCTTGTAAAGTGTGGTTTCCTCAGACCCGAGCGAATTGGCGAGGAAGGTGCCCATGTGATCGTATACGCCGAAACGTTCCGCGTAGCCGGCCACGACCTCCATCCCGATTTCCTGCGCCAAACGGATGGTCATCAGGTTCCGGGATTGTTCGATCCCCGTGCGGAGCGGCGTCGGCCCGTAATACTTGTTGGATGAGTTGCGCGGACGCCAAAGTCCCTGGGGCGTATTGATTTCGATCGGAGCGTCAACCACGATGGTTGCCGGGCTGTAGCCACTGTCGAGCGCGGCGGCATACACGAAGGGTTTGAAAGAGGACCCCGGCTGGCGTTGCGCCTGCGTGGCGCGGTTGAACACCGAGTCCTGATAGGAGAATCCGCCCTGCATCGCGATAACGCGGCCGGTGTTCACGTCCATCGCCATGAAGCCGCCCTGCACGTCCGAAACCTGTCGGAGCGTCCAGCGGATGAACGACCCATCGCTGTCGTCGGTCATCGCACGGACCAGCACGACGTCGCCCACCGAAAGGATATCGCCAGCGGTGCTGGCCTTTTTCGCCAGCGTGCCGTCCGCGTTGCGCTTGCGCGCCCATTGCACATCCTTGGCGGTGATCCAGTGGCCGTCTTCGTCTTCTTCGACACCTTCAATGCCGATGCGGGCGTCGCTGTCGCCGACACGCAGAACAACCGCCGGGTGCCACTCACCATCAAGTTCCACATCGCGCGGAACGGAGGCATTCGACAGCGCCTCGCGCCAGGATGCCTCATCGCTCAGCTGATCCTCGTCAATCTTGTCATAGGTGCCGTGCCAGATGCCCCTGCCCCGGTCGTATTTCTCAAGCTGGCGCTGAAGCGCGGCCTCGGCCACGACCTGCATTTCCTCGTCGATCGTCGCGCGGACCGTAAAGCCGCCGGTAAAGAATTCGCCCTCGCCAAAGTCTTCGCTCAGTTGGCGCCGGATTTCATCGGTAAAGTAGCTGCGCGGCGGCAAGGCAGTGCGGAAACCTTCGAAATCGCCGTTCTGGACCGAACGTACAGGCTGGGCCACTTCCTCTTCGAAGACCGCATCGGTTATATAGCCGTTCTCGCGCATTTCCCGTAGAACGTAGTCGCGGCGCTGTTGAAGCCGTTCCTTGTTGCGCACCGGATGGAAATCCGACGGTGCCTTGGGGAGTGATGCGAGGAATGCCGCCTCATGCGGTTCGAGCTGCCCAAGCGTCTTGTTGAAATAGGTCTGGGCCGCGGCAGCAACACCATAGGAGTTCTGCCCGAGGAAGATCTCGTTCAGGTAAAGTTCGAGGATCTTGTCCTTGTCGAGCGTTTCTTCGATCCGCGTTGCAAGGATGATCTCCTTAATCTTGCGCTCGGCCCGACGGTCGCCGGAGAGCAAGAAGTTCTTCATTACCTGCTGCGTGATCGTCGAAGCACCACGCACGTTGTCGCCGCGCGACCGGACCGCTTCGATCGCAGCCGCAGCGATGCCGCGTAAATCATAGCCGTGGTGGTTGTAGAAATTCTTGTCTTCGGCAGAGATGAAGGCTTCTTTCACCAGTTCTGGTATTTCATCCGAAGGCACGAATAGACGTCGTTCGCGGGCGAATTCGTCGATCATCTTGCCTTCGCCCGAATAGATCCGGCTGATCGTCGGGGGCTTGTACTGGGCAAGGGCTTCATGGCTGGGCAGGTCACGGCCGTACATCCAGAATACGCCGCCAACGCTGAGCGCGACCATCGCGATGCCTAGCGTCAGCGCGGTAAAGATCGCGCCGAAAAAGGATAAAATGAACCTGATCACGTGCCTGTCCTAACTCGTCAATTGGGCCCTATATAAGCCTCTGCCCCAACAGGGTCAAAACACGATGCGGTTTGCCAGCGGCCAATTCACGCCCATCGGGCGAACAATCCGGACCCGCTCCTGCGTATTACTGACGCACCAGCGGGCGCACCGCCTCGTCCGCCTCGCGCCAGAGGATAAGGCCGTTTCGAATGCCCCGCGCCATTTTCTGCCGCCATTCCCGATTCTGCAGATTCTCGAGATCACGCGCCGAAGAGATAAAGCCAATCTCGATTAGAACCGACGGGATATCAGCCGCCTTGAGGACAGAGAACGCGGCCGAGCGCAAGGGGCGGCTGTTCATCGGCGCGCCGGTTTCGGCAATCCCGTCGACGAGCGACCGGGCCAGCGTCCGGGTACGCGGCGAGGTTTCCTGACGGGCAAGGTCAAGCAGCACATCCGTCACCACGTCATCCGCCGAACTGAGATCGACGCCGGACAGCAATTCATCCCTGTCGTGACGCTCTGCCAGTTTGGCGCTCGCCGCATCCGAGGCTTCGCGGGAAAGGAAATGCACCGTTGCCCCGTGGGCCCGCCCCTCGGCAAGGGAATCGGCATGAAGCGAAACGAAAACATCGGCCCGGGCCTGATGCGCGATGGCCACCCGACGTTCGAGTGAAACAAATCGGTCATCCTCGCGCGTCAGAACGACCTCGAATCCGCCAGCGCGCAGAAGTTCCTCGCGCAGCTCGCGCGCGAAGGTCAGCATAAGGTTCTTTTCGTCGAGCGTTTCGGTTTCCGCGCCCGGATCGATGCCCCCATGGCCGGGATCGAGCACCACAAGCAACGGCGCATCAGGTCCGCGCCGCGCCGCGGGAGCGACATTTTCCGGCGGCGGGAGATCCCAGCCCGCCGTTTTTGGGGCGCCGGTCTGGGCGGTAAAAGCCTCTTCGGTAGTCGGAATAAGGCGAACGTTCAGGTGAGCTGCCTGAGTTTCGCTGTCGACGGTCATGGCAGCCCGGGAAACCTTCATCGGCTGCGCCAGTTCAGCCACAAGCCGCGACCATCCCGGCACGTAACCGCCGAACTGAACCTGTTTGATATGCTCGCCAGTCAGAAGTTCATCCGATCGCACCCCGCTCCAGTCGATCTCTTGGAAATCCAGCACAAGGCGCGGCGGGCCGTCGAGGGTAAAGACGCGATATGGGACTCCAAGATTCAGAAACAGGTCGATGCGCGCACCGTCGCCCTCGTCGGCGATACGGCTGCGTTCCGTGTCGACGCGGGTCAACGCGTTGAAAGATTGTGCAGTCAAGGGGCCGGCAAATAAAAGTACGACCACCAGCGCTGCGATTAATCTGCTCATTCCGCCAATTCCATTGCGGGGCCTGTATCCGGCCCTTTTCCGTCATCCTAGCCCAAACGCATCGCGTATGGAATGTCTCAGCCGCCGTGACGCTGGCCCATGAAGCGCTTCAGGCGCGCGAGACCCTCGCGGATGTCGTCGGTGCTGCGGGCATAGGAAAAACGTAAAGTTGTCGCACCGCGCATTGGGTCGAAATCGAGCCCCGGCGTGACCGCCACCCCGGCCTGATCGAGAATCTCTGCCGCGAAGGCACGGCTGTCATTCGTGTGTGCGCTAACGTCCGCATAGACATAAAACGCTCCGTCAGGCGGTGCGATGTCCGTAAATCCCGCTGCGGGCAGACCTTCGAGCATGAGGCGGCGATTCTCGGCGTAGACCGCGAGGTTCGCCTGCAACTCCTCCTCGCACTCCATCGCGGCGAGCGCTGCGATCTGGCTGGCGTGAGGCGCGCAGATGAACATATTCTGCGCCAGTCTTTCTAGCACGCGCACGTGATCCTCGGGGACGACCATCCAGCCGACCCGCCAGCCGGTCATGGAGAAGTACTTAGAGAAGGAATTGATTACATAGGCATCATCGCTGATCTCCAGTGCGGTGACGGCTTTCGCCTCGTATTCGATTCCATGATAGATTTCGTCAGAGATAAAATGCGCCCCCTGCGCCGCTGTCGCGTCGATCAAGGTGGAAAGGGCCGAACGGTCGAGCATCGTCCCGCTCGGGTTGGCCGGAGAGGCGACCATAAGCCCCTTGAGGTTCAGATCCGCGAGATCCTCGGCCACTGGTTGAAGACGGTTTTCTGCGGAGGTCGGGAAATCGACCGGCTCAAGATCGAGCGCGCGCAGGATCTGCCGATAGGACGGGTAGCCGGGCGCGCCAATACCTACCCGGTCGCCGGTATCGAACAGGGCGGTGAAGGCGAGGATGAAACCACCCGACGAACCGGGCGTGATAACCACCCTCTCGGGGTTGAGGTCGACATCGTACCAGTCGCCATACAACCGCGCGATACGCTGGCGCAAGGCAGGCAGACCAAGCGCCACTGTGTATCCCAGTGAGCTTTCGCGAAGCGCATTCGACAAGGCATCCATCGCACCTGAAGGCGCACCGGTCCCCGGTTGTCCGACCTCCATATGGATGATGTTTTTCCCCGCGTCCTCCGCACGGCGGGCGGCATCCATCACATCCATCACGATAAAGGGATCAACTTGCGAGCGTTTGCTAACCATCTGTCTTCCTGAAGAGTCTGCGTCGCCCCGGACCGACGGTTCGGGGAGGTCCCTCTGTCATAAGTTGCCCCAACCGGTTGAACAAATCGAAAATAACAATCCGTCTGGTCAGGCTGAGTGACACGAAAAACCCTTTAAAATTCTCATTTTCCGCCTCTGAAAAGCTGATTTTGAACGCGAATACTGCTGAATAATAACGATTCAGGAACGCAGCTCGGCAGTCGGGACCAATCACAAATCGGGGAAAATATGGCGGTCGGGTTGAGTTTCTCCCCCACGTCTTTCATGGTGCCTCATCGGCGCTTGCCCTGATCGTTCCGCTGATCCGATCTGTGCAGACCAGCCGCCATTAGGCAGAAACGAAAAGGTAAACCCATGATCCTCAAAGCTGCAAAGGCCTTGCTCGCAACCACAAGCGCTCTTGTCCTGAGCGTACAGGCCGCTTTTGCCTTTGACCCGGCAAACATGACTGAACAGGAACGGACGGCTTTCGACGCCGCGGTACGGTCCTACCTGTTGGAAAACCCCGAGGTCATCGTCGAGGCGATCAATCTCATGGAACAGCGCAATGCCGAACAGCAAGCGGCTGCGGATGACGAACTGGTCGCGGCCTATTCAGACGAGCTGTTCAATGACAGTCACTCCTGGGTCACCGGCAATCTCGATGGCGATATCGTTCTTGTCGAATTCATGGATTATCGCTGCGGATATTGCCGCCGGGCTGTGCCCGAAGTTAACGCGTTGCTTGAGGATGACGGTAATATCAAGCTGATCATCAAGGAGTTCCCGATCCTCGGCGAGGCTTCCGTGATCTCTTCGCGCTTTGCGATTGCAACGCTACAGGTTGCGGGCGACGACGCCTATGGGCTGGTTCACGACGCGCTTCTCGAGCTCAATGGCGAGATCAACGGCGTGACCCTGCGCCGCCTTGGCGAGGAGCTTGGCCTTGATGTGGATGCCATCATGGATCACATGGACAGCGACGAGGTAACGTCGGTCATCGTCACCAACCGCCAGCTGGCGCAGGCACTCAAAATCAACGGGACCCCAACATTCATCCTCGTCGATGAAATGCTGCGCGGCTATCTTCCTGCCGACCAGATGGCAGAGATCATCGCCGAAAAACGCGGTTGATCAATCGCTTAGCTGCTCGACGAAAATCTTTCCGCTAATACCGACGCGGGCCCGCGAATGGCTGGCCTGCGTTACTTTTTCAACCTGCCTTGGTCGATAGCAGACGAAGTTCCAGCCACCCGGATCTCTCTGGCTGTCGTAGCTGATGCCAGTGCCACCGCTGGCGCGGAGCTGTTCACCAAAGACCTGACCAGCTGTATAGCTGTTCGGATCGTGCAGATCGGGAGCGGCGCCACGGATGTCAATGAACATGCCGTCCAGACTGGCTGAGTAAGCCCGGTATTCTTCCGTTTTCTCCTCTAGCCCCGACAGAGCAACTTCCTGCCGTAAGCCGTTCAGCACTTCGATCAAAGCGGTTTCGACATGCGCCGCCGCATACCACGCCCCAAGATCAGACCCCGCAAAACGAGTTCCGGACGGGCTGCCATGCAGAAAAGCCGCCATCACGACGCTCGCATTTGGGCGCCCATAGACCCACTCGGAAGGATCCAAACGACGCAGCCTGTGAGAGACGATCCGGTCGTTGGTCCATCCTTCCAGCTCCATGACCGATTCAAGGTCTCCTGCTTGCGTCACGGTATCAAATGCGTTGATCGGCGGAAACCGGCTGGGGATCACGCGATAGGTGAGGTCCGGCGCGGAAACTTCTGGAAAGTCAGTGTTTTCAACCAACGGATTAACCAAAGACGACGGTATCACGGGTCACAGGTTCGATGACCTCACCTTCTACCGGCATGCTCGCGCTTCCGCCGCGCCATGCATCAAGGTAGCGGCGCACCAGCATAAGCCCGTCCTGCGTTCCTGACGTCATGAGGTCGACCGGCGCCTGCCCCGAAAAAGGTAGCCCACGATGAGGGCTACTGAGCCAAACGAGCGCCTGATCCTGTTTCTGAAACAGAATGCTCAAGGCCTTGTGAATTCCCAGCACGGCTGAAATCCGCAGCAGCATGTCGAGGCTCAGCGAAATATCGTCTCCATCCTGCGCCTTGCGAACCCAGTTGTAATAGGCAGATCGCGACGGATGGCCCAGAACGGCAAGCCGATCCTTTTCGTTCAGTTTCCATTGATCGGCGATCGCAAGAAAGCTGCGCAGTCCCGGACCGCTCAGCCGTTTTCGGTGAGCCGGTCCCATATCCTGCGGCGAAAGTACATCGACGGGATGATCGTGTTTCTTGATTGCGGTTTCGGCCATATCAAAGACTCCATGTCTGCAAAGAAACATAGCGTCCAAATGTAGACATTTCAAGTGTTACTCGGCAGCCTCGGCCATCCCGTCAAGCTCGGCGGCCTTTTTTTCGACCTGTTCAACGATGTGATCGATCATCGCATCATTGCCCATCTTGTGGCTTTGCTTGCCCGCCAGATAGACCATGCCCGACCCCGCACCACCGCCGGTAAAACCGACATCCGTCATCAATGCCTCGCCCGGCCCGTTTACGACGCAGCCAATGATGGAAAGGCTCATCGGCGTCTTGATATGCTCAAGTCGTTTCTCAAGCGCCTCGACGGTCTTGATAACGTCGAACCCCTGTCTCGCGCAGGAGGGGCACGAGATGATGTTCACCCCGCGATGACGAAGTCCGAGCGATTTCAGAATTTCGAAACCGACCTTGACCTCTTCGACCGGATCAGCGGAAAGACTGACCCGAATGGTATCGCCGATGCCCATCCACAGCAGATTCCCCAAACCTATTGCAGATTTGATGGTGCCAGACATCAATCCACCGGCTTCGGTAATGCCCAAATGCAAAGGCGCGTCCGTCGCTTCGGCTAGCTGCTGGTAAGCGGCTGCCGACATGAAGACATCGGAGGCTTTGACGCTGATCTTGAATTCGTGGAAATCGTGATCTTGCAAGATCCGGATATGCTCGAGACCGGATTCGACCATCGCGTCCGGGCATGGCTCTCCATATTTTTCGAGCAGGTGTTTTTCGAGGCTTCCGGCATTCACACCGATGCGGATGGAACAGCCATGGTCCCGCGCGGCAGAGACGACTTCGGCCACGCGGGTCTTGTCACCAATGTTACCGGGGTTGATCCGCAGGCAGGCTGCGCCCGCCTCGGCAGCCTCGATCCCGCGTTTGTAATGGAAATGAATATCGGCCACGATCGGTACGGGGCTTTCCGTCACGATTTCCTTGAGCGCCTTGGACGAGGCCTGATCCGGTACAGAGACCCGTACGATGTCAGCGCCAGCCTCGGCCGCGGCCTGAACCTGAGCGATTGTTGCCGCGACATCCGTCGTCAGCGTGTTCGTCATGGTTTGCACGGCAATCGGCGCGTCACCGCCAACTGGTACATCGCCAACCATGATCTGACGGGATTTGCGGCGGTAAATGTCCCGCCATGGGCGGATACTGTTCAACGACATGGGATCTGGGCCTTTGCAATAGCGATGCGGCGCACCGTTCCTACTTGGCGTAGAGATAACTCTCTCAGCCTCTGGCTGCAACGGCAGCTTGTTTCAGGCAGGTGGATTCGTCAGTCGCTTACCGGCGTCGCAGCCAGACCAAGAGCCTCGGCATAGCGGATCAAACCTTCGTCCCGCTGCATATCGGCAGGGAGATAGGTTTCCTGCAAACTAGCGATCGACAGCGGCAGATTTGATGTGACAGCGCCCGCCTCACCAACCGGCCCGTAGAACTTCTCGCCCATCGCAAAGTAGATCGCGCCGCTTTCACCGGTCCGAAGTGTCGGAGGTTCCTCTGTCAGAGGTGCTTCCCAGGTTTCGCCGGGCTGCATCGTCTTTTCGAAGATAACGGTGCCGTCAGCCGATCTTACGCGCACCCAAGACGGGCGTACCGCGACGACCTGCAAGGCCGGCGCAACAGGTTCAACCACTTGCGGGACATTCTCAGTCACGTTCCGAGCTTGCTGCGGCTCAAGGCTCGCGATGATCATGTCGACGTTTTCCGAAAGATCGACAACCTCAGGCAGGCTGGGCTGGTTTAGCATCCCCACGTTGCGCGGATCGAGCGTAGAGATCGGACCGTCGCGCGCCACAAGCACCGGAACATCCAGCGCCTGCGGGCGATACAGCCGGTCAAACGCGTCTGCGTCGGGCACGTTGATGGCTGTAGAATCGGTTTCACTTTCCGAAAGCGCCGGGCGCGTTGCTTCGGCAAGCGGATCGAGATCGGCCAGAACGACAGGCGCCTGTTCAACGGGAGCGAACTGAACCTGCTGGACTTCTTTCAGCACCGCCCATCCACCATAACCGATGCCGCCGATCAGCGCCAAAAGCACCAGTGTCGACCCTATAGCGCGCGGTTCAATCTGGCTGAAAAAAGAATCAGCACCCGGCACAAAGGGCGTATTCGGCGCGGTGAAAGGATCACGCGGGGCCGCGACAGACTTGATGCCTTCTTCCTTGCCGCTTTTCTTGACGACAGAAGCCTCGGCGGACATGCCATGCGCAACCGCGAACCCGCTTTCCTGACAGAAGTTATGGAAGGCCTCGTCCGGGTTCATGCCCAGATAGCGCGCATAAGACCGCACGTAACCGGCAATGAAACCGGGCGTGTCAAAAGCAGAAGGATCGGAATTTTCAATGGCAGCTATATAGGATGCCTTGATGCGCAATTCTCTCTGCACATCCAGAAGGCTTTTGCCCATCGTTGCGCGTTCACCGCGCATCGTGTCACCAAGACGCAATTCAAAGTCGTCAAACCCTTTGGGCTTGACGACACTCAGGTCATCTTCTGATTTGCGCTGTACTTTGCGCCCAATCATGCCTGCCGCCCCATCTGCTCTTAATGCCCTAGTCGCAGCGTTTTGGAATCGTCCCATCGATTCGTCTACGCTTTTTGTTGCTAAGACTTTAACACACGGCCTTTAGCTTGGATACAAAAGGCGGCAATTATCCGGCAAGATCGGCGCGATTAAGCGCACAATGAGACCAAAGCGCATCCATTGCGCGCACAAGGCGATCCATTTCCTTGGGTCCGTGCACTGGAGAGGGCGTGAAACGAAGCCGCTCTGTGCCGCGCGGAACAGTCGGGAAATTGATCGGCTGCACATAGATGCCGTGGTCCTGCAACAGCATGTCGCTCAGTATCTTGGTGTGGACCGGATTGCCGACCATGACAGGCACGATATGCGACCCGTGGTCGATGATCGGAAGACCCATTGCCTTGAGCCGCGTCTTGAGGATGCGCGCCTGTGTCTGGTGCTGTTCGCGGATCTCGGGCGTTTTCTTGAGATAGGCGACCGAGGCTGCCGCGCCGGCTGCAACCGCCGGCGGAAGCGAAGTGGTAAAGATGAATCCTGGCGCATAAGACCTTATGGCATCACACATTTTTGCGCTCGCTGCGATATAGCCGCCCATCACGCCATAGGCTTTGGCAAGGGTTCCGTTGATGATATCGAGGCGATGCATCAGCCGATCACGCTCGGCCACGCCACCACCGCGAGGCCCGTACATGCCGACCGCGTGAACCTCATCAATATAGGTAAGCGCGCCGAATTCATCGGCTAGATCGCAGATCGCCTCGATCGGACCAAAGTCGCCATCCATCGAATAAATGGATTCGAACGCGATGAGTTTAGGGGCGTCCGGATCGTCGGCTTCGAGCAGTTCGCGCAGGTGATCCAAATCGTTATGCCGGAAGATCCGCTTGGCCCCACCATTGCGGCGCACGCCTTCGATCATTGACGCGTGATTTAACGCGTCTGAATAAATGATCAGGCCGGGGAAAAGTTTGGGGAGTGTCGAAAGTGTCGCATCATTCGCGATATAGGCAGAGGTAAAGAGCAGGGCCGATTCCTTGCCGTGCAAATCGGCCAGCTCCGCCTCTAGTCGCTTGTGATAAACCGTCGTACCTGAAATGTTCCGCGTTCCGCCGGAACCGGCGCCGGTTGCTTTAAGCGCCTCGTGCATTGCAGCCAGAACGACCGGGTTCTGCCCCATGCCAAGGTAATCGTTGCCGCACCATACCGTGATATCGCTTTCACCGCCATCGGGGCGCGTCCATACCGCATGCGGGAAATTGCCGTTACGGCGTTCGATGTCGATGAATGTCCGGTAACGGCCTTCATCATGCAAACGCTGGATCGCGTCATCTAGTTTAGCGGTGTAATCCAACCGGCTGCTCCTTCACTTCTGGCTGATCCCGTCGGCAGTATTCAGATCATCGCCACGCATTCGCATCGCGGTGTACTTAGAGGACCTATGTTTCTCGATCAACCAAATACGCCCGGGCAGCATGTCGCAGCCTTGATATGGATCAACTGATTTCGCCATGCCGGACCCATTTCGCCAAGTATTGAATTCCAGACTGTGCCAAGTCTTTCGAATAAGGCATTCTGCTCCTTGTTAGCGAGTAGTGTATTTCACGATCAAGTTCTTAGTAGGTAACATTATATTTGTTAAATTCGTTAGGAACATTGCTTCTTAAGTACTGATTGCAGTTGCTGCACGCTGTTTCGTGCTGCGGAGAACCATCGTTGTCGCCACGCTGCCCTCCTCCCCTCGGCACGCCTGGACTGCGGTGGTTCTCTTTCTCGCGCCCGAACTGCAAAGCCGGGGCTCTGGACACCGGATTTGCGACTGGTAGGTTGGCGCCAGAAACTGATGAAAAGGCTGCGTCTCATGTCTCTTGACGATGTTCTCTCCCGTATCGATGCGGATCTGCCCGCCGCGACCGACCGATTGCTGGAACTGCTGCGAATTCCTTCGATTTCAACCGATCCCGCGTTCAAGGCAGACTGTGACCGGGCGGCAGACTGGCTGGTCGCGGATCTCAACAGCCTCGGAATCGCAACCGAAAAACGCCAGACGCCCGGGCATCCGATGGTTGTCGGACATCTGGACGGTGAAGGTCCTCACCTGTTGTTCTATGGACATTACGACGTGCAGCCCGTCGATCCGCTGGAGCTCTGGGACCGCGATCCCTTTGATCCCGAAGTGCAGGATACCCCAAAAGGCAAGGTCATCCGGGCGCGGGGTGCGGCGGATGACAAGGGTCAGCTCATGACCTTTATCGAGGCCTGCCGTGCGTGGAAAGAAATCAACGGCTCCCTGCCCTGCAAGCTGACGTTCTTTCTCGAAGGCGAGGAAGAGTCTGGCTCACCGTCGCTTGTGCCGTTCATGAAAGAGAACGCAGATGAGTTGAAATCGGACATTGCGCTGATCTGTGACACCGGTCTTTTTGAGAGCCGGGTTCCGGCCATCACCACGATGCTGCGCGGCCTTTTGGGTGAAGAGCTGACGATCACCGGACCCTCACGCGACCTGCATTCCGGCATGTACGGCGGTGTTTCGATGAATCCCATCCGCGTATTGTCGCGCGTCATCGCATCCCTGCATGACGACACCGGCCGGATCACTGTGCCCGGCTTCTATGATGGCGTACCGGAACTTCCGGATGAGATGCGCCAGCAGTGGCAGGGGCTCGCGTTCGATCACCAGTCTTTCCTTGGCGATGTCGGCCTTTCCGAGCCGGCGGGCGAACAGGACAGGACACCGCTGGAAATGATCTGGGCACGTCCGACCTGCGAAGTGAACGGAATTTGGGGCGGCTATACCGGTGCCGGGTTCAAGACCGTGCTGCCATCGGAAGCCCATGCCAAGATCAGCTTCCGACTTGTCGGCACGCAGGACCCGCTTAAGATCCGCGAAAGTTTTCGCAAGATGGTGCAGGATATGCTGCCGCCCGATTGCTCGGTCGAGTTCAAGGCACATGGCGCGTCTCAGGCAGGTGCGTTCGACACGTCGGATCCGGTGTTCGAGCAGGCCCGTCAGGCGCTCTCCGACGAATGGCCGGATGAGGCCGCATTGATCGGCTGCGGCGGGTCGATTCCGATTGCGGGACATTTCGACCGCATTCTTGGCACAACGCCGATGTTGATCGGGTTTGGCAAGGACGACGACCAAATTCATTCGCCCAATGAGAAATACGACATGGAAAGCTTCCACAAGGGCATCAGAAGCTGGGCGCGTGTGCTCGCGGCATTGACCAAGTCGAATTGAAAACAGGTGGTGCGGTCAGCCTGAATGCTGGCCGCATCGTTTTTTCCTAGCTGCCATATCGTAGATGACGACGACAGTTTGCAAAGCGATCAGGCCTTCATTCTGCTTCATGCCTGCATCATTACCAAACTGAGCCGTCCTAGACCAATCCGATGAACCGATCTGGCAGAATATAGCGCTGCTTTGGTTCCGTTCGGTCAAATTCGTAATAGCCGGTATCCCCTCTCGGTTTCCATGTCTCGCGCATGGATTGCCGATAGGGCGACATGTCGAACTCTTCCTGCAAGGGCAGTTTGGCAAAGCTTTCAAACTGGGCGCGATCTTCGCCGCGGGCCTGCGGGAACCAATGACGCCCGATTGAGGCTTCTTTCATTGAGGCACCCGTTTCTACCGTAACCGCGTTGCGGCGATCCGTGGCTTCGGAATAGGTGTCGATGTCACAGAATTTAAGATGCAACAGGTAGAGGTGTTCGGGCAGATGTAGCTTGGGATACTGCGTGAAATGCCCACCGCGAGCGATCTTTGTACCGGTCGAGATAACGCAGGGTTTAGAATAATGGGGCGCGGGCCGGACTTGCCTTCTAGGGCCTATTACATGATCTTTGATCGGTTCAGCTTCGGTTTCGATGTCATGGACAACTTCGAGCCCGATAGGTGTCAGCACCCGATTGGCTGGCACATTGCGCAGGAACTGAGGCAGGCTTAAGCCCGAAGCCGGATCAAGCACCACCAGTTCGTCTACATCCCCGACGATCACGTGATCGTAATAGCAGCGCAGTCCCATGACAAAATTGTTGAGCATGCGCCAGCGTTTCATATCGAAGTTCTTGTGAGCGTCACCAGGTATGCCGATGATGTTGCACCCCTCGGCCAGTGAGGCCACTTCTTCGCCCCGGCCATGATTGACGACGTAACAGTTTTCACGCCCAAACAGGGTGCCATAGTGGCGCAGCCACGCGCTCAGAAAGAACGCATCGTCACGCACCATAGTAAGCGCCGCCGCTGTCTGCATGTCGTGCCCTGTCCTTGCCGAGTTATACCTTACTCTTATCGAAGTTAAAGTTATAAGAGAATCCAGTATTTAAACGCAGGCACTGCAGGAAAAGGAAAGTCAGTTGCTTCCTTCTGAATTTACCCGGACCGGCATTTACGTGGAACACTCAGGCGTCGTTCCATCACGCTTTCAGGTTCTGGGAGAACGGTCCTCGGGCACAAATTTCGTCAAAAGGTTGCTGGGGCGGAATACGTCGCTTACGCCAAGCGAAGAACTCGGTTGGAAGCACGGGTTTCCCTCGGCATTGGCAATCCCCTTGGAACTGGTCGTCATCTGCGTTGTTCGAAGTGCCGACGATTGGGCAAGATCGATGCATGCCAAACCTTGGCACGCCACCCCTGCCCTGCAAGCGCTCGGGTTTTCGGACTTCATCCGCAGCCCGTGGCTATCGGTGGTTGATCGGGCAAAATATTTTAAAGACAGCGAGACCTTCATTGGCCAGCCGCTTCAGGCGGATCGACATCCGCTTACCGGCGGTGTGTTCGAGAACCTATTCGCCCTGCGACAGGCAAAGCTTCAGGCGTTGATGAGTTACCTCAGCAGGGACTGCACATGCGTTTTTCTTCGCATGGAAGAGGTTCAGGAAAATCCGCAAGCCGCTCTGAAGCAAATCTTCGAACGGCTGGCTCTCCCCACCAGCGATGCTGCGTTCCGGCCGGTTAACAAACGACTCGGGTCGAAGTTCAAATCAGCCATGGATGATCGACCAAAGACCCCCGACACATTTTCCGAGGGTGACCGTACTTTTCTGCTGAATGCCATCGATCCCGATCAGGAAGCCGCACTTGGCTATTGCTACTGATCAAAAGTCAAATGAATGACTGAGGGGAAAAGTGGCGCGGTTGACGGGGCTCGAACCCGCGACCCCCGGCGTGACAGGCCGGTACTCTAACCAACTGAGCTACAACCGCGCGTGAGGTCGGGGGATAGGGTAAGCGGCAGAGACCGTCAAGCGACTTTCGTCGAGTTTGTGACAGGTTTTTCTGCGCTGATTTCAGATCGCCGGAAAACGGCAGAACGCGCCTTGCCAAAGGCATACTTCGTTAAAAGAGATATGGGAGAAAGTGGCGCGGTTGACGGGGCTCGAACCCGCGACCCCCGGCGTGACAGGCCGGT
>JAAEZD010000012.1:0-168854 GCA_018223035.1 Paracoccaceae bacterium | reverse complement strand
CGCCGTGACCGCCGAGAACGAAAGCGGTGACGTCTTTCATCGACACGCCGAATTCGAGGCTGAGGAAGTGACGGAAGCGGGCCGAGTCGAGCACGCCTGCCATGCCGCAGACTTTCTCATGCGGAAGGCCGGAGAATTCGCGCAGCGCCCAGACCATCGCGTCGAGCGGGTTGGTGATGCAGATGACAAAGGCGTCGGGCGCGTGGTCGCGGATGCCTTCGCCCACGGATTTCATGACCTTGAGGTTGATGCCCAGCAGGTCGTCGCGGCTCATGCCCGGCTTGCGCGGCACACCGGCGGTGACGATGCAGACGTCGGCGCCCGCGATATCGGCGTAGGACTGCGTGCCCTTAAGCGATGCGTCGAACCCTTCGGACGGGCCGGATTCCGCGATGTCGAGCGCTTTGCCTTCGGGCGTGCCTTCGGCGATATCGAAAAGGATGACGTCGCCAAGTTCTTTGATCGCGGCGAGATGGGCGAGCGTGCCGCCGATCTGACCTGCCCCGATCAGGGCGATTTTGGGTCTGGCCATTGGAAAGTTCTCCGGTCCTTGTGAATTTGCGGGTTGCGTAGTGCGTAACACGCGCTTGTGCAAGAGTCCTGCACGTGTTCAGTGCAACTCCAAACGTCGCGCGACGGTCTGCCGGAAAGATTGACGATCGGTTAATCCCTAGGCAAACGAGGTGCTTAGGGGGTGGCCAATGCTTGAGTTGAACGGCGCTTTTTTCGCGGTGGCGGTGCCCGCGGTCTTGTTTGCGGGCATCTCCAAGGGCGGATTCGGGTCCGGGGCAGCCTTTGCCTCTTCGACGATTCTGGCGCTTTTTCTGACGCCGGGACAGGCGCTTGGGGTCATGCTGCCGCTGCTGATGCTGATCGATGCGACGACGCTGCGGCCCTATTGGAAGACATGGAGCTGGCCGGATGCGCGGCTGTTAATCCTTGGTGCCGTGCCCGGGGTGGTTCTGGGCGCGTTGCTGTACAAGGTTGCCGAGCCGGACGTGTTCCGGGTGCTGATCGGGGGCATTTCGCTTGCCTTTGTCTTCTGGCAGGCGGGGCGGCGCATGGGGCTGATCCGGGCCGGGGGCACGCGTCTGTCAGCCTGGGTTGGGGGGCTTGCCGGTCTAGTCGCGGGGTTCACCAGTTTCGTGAGCCATGCGGGCGGCCCGCCTGCCGCCGTCTACCTGTTGTCTCGGAAGCTCGACAAGACAAGCTTTCAGGGCACGACAGTGCTGGTCTTCTGGGTCATCAATATCGTGAAGTTCGTGCCCTACGCGTATCTGGGCCTGTTCACGGCCGAAACCGCGCTTGCCAATCTGGCGCTTGCGCCGGTCGCGATAGTGGGGGCTCTGATCGGGGTAAAGGCGCACCGGATCGTGCCTGAACGGCTCTTTTTCGGTCTGACCTATGTGCTGCTGGTCGTGACCGGTGCAAAGCTGATCTGGGAGGGGCTTACCTGAAGGCCATCTTTGGGAAAGCCTGTGTGGACTGAACTTTCAGCGTGGGGTGTCGTGTGGAGTTCCGCTGGCGGCGCGCCAGAGCCGCGCCAGCCGGAAGGAAAGCCTGTTTCAGGCATCATTGCCTTTCGGGGGCAGCGCCTCGGCCAAAGCCTCGAATGACTGGCCGGAGGCGACGAGGCAGGTCACGCCGGCCGGGTTGGTCACGGTAATCGTCCACGTGCCGGTTTCGTCTGAGGCAAAAACTTCGACCACGGAACCGCGCGCGGCGAGTCCCATGCTTTGGCGGGTTTCGCCATACCCACCTGCAAGGCGGCCTACGACTACCTCACGCGGCGCGCAATTACGGGTTTGTTGCGCCTGGGCGGTTTCGGCCGCCGACGCCAAGGTGATGGCGGTGATCGCCAGCGGGAAGAATGCGTTTTTCATCTTCTATACCTATCCATGAGTCGTGCCGATCCGGACTGGCACGCCGGTCGCCCGGTGTGCCGGGCGGAAAAGCCCAGTTTGTATGATTTTGAATCCGTTGCCTGTTCAACGGGGGCAGGTCAGCCGATGCCGAGTTCCCGGATCCGATAAGAAAATCTAGGGCGAGTCGGGCTGAGAAATGGTTAATCGAGCGCCCGTTCTTTTGAATTCCGGCCGGTCGGACGCATTCAAATAGGAAGAATTTGGTTCAATTGCTGCGTCGCGGCGCATTTCACCTTGAACTTTCCGTAAAAAAATGTCCCTTTCCACGCAATATTATGACCTTTGGAGGCCAGCATGGACCCGATGAACCGCCCCTATCGTTCCGTTCTTTATATTCCGGCGTCGAAAGAACGCGCGCTGGACAAGGCGCGGGGTCTGGCGGTGGATGCGATCATCTTCGATCTTGAGGACGCGGTGACACCCGAGGAAAAAGACGCCTCGCGCGCGGTTCTGGCCAAGGCGATTGCGGACGGCGGGTACGGGAACCGGGCGCGGATCGTGCGGATCAACGGGCTCGACACGCCCTGGGGCAAGGCAGATGCGGAAGCCGTACGTAAAATGGATGTCGACGCGGTTTTGTTGCCCAAGGTGAACAGCGCTGCCGATCTGGACGCTTTGGCGGAGATCACCGGCGATCTGCCGATCTGGGCAATGATGGAGACGCCGCGCGGGATGCTGCGTGCAGCCGAAATCGCCGCGCATCCGAAATTGCAGGGCATGGTGATGGGCACCAATGACCTTGCAAAGGAATTGCAGACGCGGTTCCGGGCCGACCGTGAACCGATGATTACGGCGCTGGGGCTTTGCCTGCTGGCGGCCAAGGCCGAAGGGCTGATCATCGTGGATGGCGTGTTCAACGCCTATCTCGACGAAAACGGGCTGGAAGAAGAATGTATCCAAGGCCGTGACATGGGCTTTGACGGCAAGACCCTGATCCATCCGGCGCAGGTCGATGTGACCAACCGGACCTTTGCGCCTTCGGAAGAAGAGGTCGACCTCGCTCGGCGTCAGATCTCGGCCTATGAGGAAACGCATAAATCGGGGCAGGGCGTTGCCGTGGTCGACGGAAGAATTGTCGAGAATCTGCACGTGGAAACCGCTCAAAAGACACTGGCCAAAGCCGAGGCTATTGCGGCGATGGCGCAATAAGGGCTATGTGAAATAGATTCACATTTTCCCAGCCGTTTTACGGAGTAAGCCATGCTCATCCTCATTCTCGGTGTCCTTCTCTGGGCGCTAGCACATCTGTTCAAGTTCATCGCGCCTGAGGCGCGGGCGCGCATGGGGGAAAAGGGCAAGGGTCCGATTGCAATCGCGCTGCTCCTGTCGGTCGTGCTGATGGTGATTGGGTATCGCGCCGCGGATGGCGCGTTCTATTGGGGGCGCAGCCCGGCGATGACCGGCATCAACAACCTGCTGGTTCTGGTGGCGTTCTACCTTTTCGCGGCCTCGGGCATGAAAACGGGCGTTACGCGCCTGACGCGGCATCCGCAGCTCATCGGCTTTTCTCTCTGGTGCGTGGGGCATTTGCTGGTCAACGGGGATACGCCGTCCTTCGTTCTCTGGGGTGGGCTGCTCGTATGGGCTATTGTGACGATGGTCCTTATCAATCGCACCGAACCAGCGTGGACACCGCCGGCACCCGCACCGGTCCGCAAGGAAATCATGGCCGTCGTGGGCGGTGTGGTGGTCTTTGCCGTCGTCGCCGTGATCCACATGCTGCTTGGCTATAACCCTTTCGGGTGACCCGAAATCAGGAGATCTGAATGAAACTTTACCGCTTTCTCAGCGAAAACGACACGTCGGCCTTTTGCCACAAGGTTACTGACGCCTTGAACAAGGGGTGGGAGCTCTACGGCTCTCCGACCTATGCGCATGACGCGGCGACAGGGTCGATGCGTTGCGGTCAGGCGGTGACGAAAGACGTGGACGGGACCTATACGCCGGACATCAAGCTGGGAGAGCAGTGATGGCCAAGACCAATCCGGGCCGTTTCTTTGAGGATTACCAGCTTGGTCAGGTGCTGACCCACGCGGTGCCGCGTACTGTTTCGGGAGGGGAGCGCGCTTTTTATCATGCGCTCTATCCGGCGCGGCATGCGCTTTATTCTTCGGATGAGTTCGCCCGCGCCAGTGGTTTGGCGGCAAGCCCCATCGACGATCTGGCCGCGTTTCACGTCGTGTTCGGCAAGACCGTGCCGGATGTGTCGCTGAACGCGGTGGCGAACTTGGGCTATGCCGAGGGGCGATGGCTGAAACCGGTCTGGGCGGGGGATACACTGCGTTCGGAATCCGAGGTGATCGGGCTCAAGCAGAACTCGAACGGCAAGACCGGGGTGGTTTACGTGCACTCTCGCGGTGTGAACCAGCGGGACGAGACCGTCATGGAATATGTTCGCTGGGTGATGGTGCGCAAGAACGATCTCGACGCGCCCGCGCCGGAGGCGGTCGTGCCGGAATTGAGCAAGGTGGTGGCGCCGGAGGATCTGGTGATTCCCGAGGGGCTGGATTTCAGCGGCTATGATTTTGCGCTGGCGGGTGAACCGCACCGTTGGGGCGATTACGAGATCGGCGAGCAAATCGATCATGTGGACGGGGTGACCATCGAGGAAGCCGAGCACATGATCGCCACACGGCTGTGGCAGAACACGGCCAAGGTGCATTTTGACGCGACCTTCCGGCCGGACGGGCAACGCCTGATCTATGGCGGGCATGTGATTTCGATGGCGCGGGCGCTGTCCTTTAACGGTCTGGCCAATGCGCAGATGATCGTAGGGCTGAACGGCGGCGCCCATGCCAATCCCTGTTTCGCGGGCGATACGGTCAAGGCGTGGTCCGAGGTGCTGGACAAGGCCGAGACAAGCGCGCCGGGTGTCGGTGCGATCCGGTTGCGGCTGGTCGCGACCAAAGGCGGAGAGCCGTTCAAGCTGAAAGGCGAGGATGGCAAGTACCTGCCCGAGGTGCTGCTTGATCTCGATTACTGGGCGTTGATGCCGCTGTGAGCAAAGGGTTCCGGGCGATCTATCTGAGCCACCCGGAAGTCGAAATCGACCCGGGGCGAGAGGTGACTGACTGGTCTCTTTCCGCCGTTGGTCTGGCGCGGGCCGAGGCGCTTGCTACCCGATTGCAGGGCCTCTGTGGTGCGCAGGTGGTTTCGAGCGCCGAGCGAAAGGCGCTGGAAACCGCAGCACCGCTGGCTGTTCGGAGCGGTAAGCCTGTTATCACGCGCCCGGACATGCACGAAAACGACCGCTCGTCGACAGGGTACCTCCCGCGCGAGGAATTCGAGCAGGTTGCGGATCAATTCTTTGCCCGGCCCGGAGAGTCTGTGCGCGGCTGGGAAACCGCCGAGGCGGCGCAGCAACGTATTCTGCGCGAAGTGGATGAGGTCGTGCGCGTGGTCCCGGAGGGGCCGCTTGTCTTTGTCGGACATGGGGCGGTGGGGACACTTTTATGGTGCGCGCTGGCCGGGAAACCGATCAGCCGGGGCCACGATCAGCAGGGTGGCGGCAACTGGTACAGGTTCGATCCCGAAAACCGCGCGATAAGGGCTGGATGGGCGCCGATGGAGCAGATGGATGCGCTCTGATCGGTGGTGGTTTCGGGGAAAGGACAGGCGAGGTTTGAAACTGAACATGTTCCGTCATCCTGCGTAATTCTCAGATTTTCAGTAAGAATTTAGCGAGTCGCCTCGAAACCGGCGCAATTCGCTCTAGTGTGATCACAGCGGAAAACTTCGTGATCACAAACTGTGGAAACATTGCCAGCCGCGCCAAAAAACCGCGCCTTTTATGGATGCAGCCGCGTGACACGGCGCAAAAATCCATTATTAACGGGGGCAGCCAACCTGAAAGGAGCCAAGATGGCCGATGTCAATCGGGGCAATCGCCCGCTGTCACCCTTTATGTTGGGGAAATACTACAGGCCTCAGCTCAACTCTGTCACTTCCATCCTGACCCGTATCACCGGAAATGCGATGATCGTAGCCGCGCTGATGATCGCCTGGTGGCTGATCGCCGCCGCCACGTCCGAGACCGCTTTTAATCGGGCTGACTGGTTCGTCACGTCGTTTATCGGCGATGTCATCATGTTCTTCTCGGTGCTGGGGCTTTGGTACCATTCGCTGGCGGGTCTCCGGCACCTGATCTGGGATCAGGGGCTGTGCCTTGAGATGGAGACCGCCGACAAGCTGGGCTGGGTGGTCATTGGCGGATCCGTTGTTCTCACGCTCTTGACCGTCATCATCGTTTAAGGAGGCCCAGATGCGTTATCTTACCGACCGCAAGCGCGCCGTTGGCCTTGGTTCGGCCAAATCCGGCACCAGCCATCACTGGCATATGCAGATCAGCTCGATTGCGCTGATCGTTCTGGTACCGCTGTTCGTCTTTACCTTTGGCTCGGCGCTTGGCGGCACCTATGAAGAGGTCACTGCCTATTACAGCCGTCCGTTCCCCGCCATCGTCGCCGCGCTGACGATCTGGGTCGGGATGCTTCACTTTAAGTCCGGCGCCCAGATGGCGATCGAGGACTATGTTCACGGCTTCACGGGCCGCATTACGATCATCGCCGTTACCTGCGTGGCCTATGCCATCATCGCAGTGTCCGTCTATGCGCTGATCAAGCTCGCCCTGTAAGGAGACTAAAATGGCCGCATACGAATACGAGACGCATGAATATGACGTCGTAGTTGTCGGCGCCGGTGGCGCGGGCTTGCGTGCGACGCTCGGCATGGCCGAGCAGGGGCTGCGCACTGCCTGCGTGACCAAGGTTTTCCCGACGCGTTCGCACACTGTTGCGGCGCAGGGCGGGATCGCCGCTTCGCTGTCCAACATGGGTCCGGACAACTGGCAGTGGCACATGTATGACACCGTCAAGGGCTCGGACTGGCTGGGCGACACGGATGCGATGGAATACCTCGCCCGCGAAGCGCCCAAGGCGGTGTATGAACTGGAACATTACGGTGTGCCGTTCTCGCGTACCGAAGAAGGCAAGATCTACCAGCGCCCGTTCGGCGGCCACACCACCGAATTCGGCGAAGGCCCCCCGGTGCAACGGACCTGTGCGGCGGCAGACCGGACCGGCCACGCGATCCTGCACACGCTTTACGGCCAGAGCCTGAAGCAAAAGGCGGAATTCTACGTCGAATATTTCGCCATCGACTTGATCATGTCCGAGGACGGGCAGTGTCAGGGCGTTGTCTGCTGGAAGCTCGACGATGGCACGATGCACGTCTTCAACGCCAAGATGGTGGTGCTGGCGACGGGCGGTTACGGTCGTGCTTATTTCAGCGCGACCTCGGCCCATACCTGCACCGGTGACGGTGGCGGCATGGTGGCGCGCGCCGGTCTTGCGCTGCAGGACATGGAGTTCGTGCAGTTCCACCCGACCGGCATTTACGGTTCGGGCTGCCTGATTACTGAGGGCGCTCGTGGCGAAGGCGGCTATCTCACCAACTCGGAAGGCGAGCGTTTCATGGAACGCTATGCGCCGACCTACAAGGATCTTGCGCCGCGCGACTACGTCTCGCGTTCGATGACGATGGAGATCCGCGAAGGCCGTGGCGTTGGCGAACATGGCGACCACATCCACCTGAACCTGAGCCACCTGCCTGCCGAAGCGCTGGCGGAACGGCTGCCGGGTATCTCGGAATCGGCCAAGATCTTTGCGGGTGTCGATGTGACCAAGGAACCGATCCCGGTTCTGCCCACCGTGCACTATAACATGGGCGGTATTCCAACCAACTACTGGGGCGAAGTGCTGAATCCGACCGAAAGTGACAAGAACGCCATTGTGCCGGGTCTGATGGCCGTAGGTGAGGCGGGATGTGCCAGCGTGCATGGCGCGAACCGTCTGGGCTCGAACTCGCTGATCGACCTTGTGGTGTTCGGTCGTGCGGCTGCGATCCGGGCCGGTAAGGTTGTCGATCCGTCAAGCAAGAACCCGGTGCTGAACCAAGCGAGCGTGGATGCGGCCTTTGATCGGTTCGATCATTTCCGCAACGCCGATGGCGCCGTGCCGACGGCAGAGCTGCGGCTTGAGATGCAGCGGACGATGCAGGCGGATGCGGCGGTGTTCCGGACGTCGAAAACGCTGTCCGAAGGCGTCGAGAAGATGGATGCCATCGCGGCGAAGCTGAACGATATCAAGGTCACGGACCGTAGCCTTGTCTGGAACTCGGACCTGATGGAAACGCTGGAGCTGACCAACCTGATGCCAAACGCGCTGGCGACCATCGCCGGGGCCGAGGCCCGCAAGGAAAGCCGTGGCGCCCATGCGCATGAGGATTTCTCAGCCCGCGACGACGAAAACTGGCGGGTGCACACGATTGCGCATCTCGACGGCAAAAACGTCAAGCTGACCTATCGCGACGTGATCAAGGACCCGCTCAGCACCGAGGCCGAAGGTGGCATCTCGCTGAAAAAGATCGCGCCGAAAGAAAGGACATTCTGATGAAGATCCAAACTCTGGTTCTTGACGCAAAACGAGTTTCTCTTCTTGGCGCATTCGTTGTGGCTGGTATGGTTTCGGCCTGCGGCTCTTCGCCCGAAAACGACGCGAAAGCTGCTGCATTCCGTACCTGCGTTGCTGAGGCTGGCATCAGCGGCCCGGTTAGCACCAATCTGGTGAGAAACAGCGCTGGCGCCCTCTCTGCAGAGGTCGAAGCGTCGGACACGGTGACACAGGCTCAGGCGGATAAAGCCAACGCCTGCGTACGTGCGAAAGGTTTGTAGGACATGGTACAACTGACACTTCCCAAGAATTCGCGCATGAAAAAGGGCAAGACCTGGCCCAAGCCTCAGGGCGCGACGAACGTGCGCAAGTTCGACATCTATCGCTGGTCGCCCGATGACGGGGAAAACCCGCGCGTCGATACCTATTTCCTTGATATGGACAAGTGCGGCCCGATGGTTCTGGACGCGCTCATCAAGATCAAGAACGAAATCGACCCGACGCTGACCTTCCGCCGGTCCTGCCGCGAAGGGATCTGCGGCTCCTGCGCGATGAACATCGACGGGATCAACACGCTGGCCTGTATCTACGGGCTGGACGAGGTAAAGGGTGACGTAAAGATCTATCCGCTGCCGCATATGCCGGTGGTGCGCGACCTGATCCCGGACCTGACGCATTTCTATGCGCAGCACGCGAGCATCATGCCGTGGCTCGAAACCAAGACGAACCGCCCCGCAAAAGAGTGGCGGCAGTCCATCGAAGACCGTAAAAAGCTCGACGGTTTGTATGAATGCGTGATGTGCGCGTCGTGCTCGACATCCTGCCCGAGCTACTGGTGGAACGGTGACCGTTACCTTGGGCCGGCCGCGCTGCTTCATGCCTATCGCTGGATCATTGACAGCCGCGATGAGGCCACGGGTGAGCGTCTGGACGGGTTGGAAGACCCGTTCAAGCTGTATCGCTGCCACACGATCATGAACTGCACCAAGACCTGCCCCAAGGGCCTGAACCCGGCCAAGGCAATTGCAGAGATCAAGAAGATGATGGTGGAGCGTGCCGTCTGATGTTGACCCGGGGAACGCTGGCAGGGCTTTTGCTGGCGTTTTCCGTTTTTTCCGGTCCTGCTCTCGCGCAGGACTGGAGCTTTATCTCTCCGCTGACCGCACAGGTGCTGGATGTTCGGCCCGGCGATAGCGCCCCGATCCTGTTTTCGGATAATCCCGATCCCGGGGTCGCGGAAACCGCACTGATCTTTCATTACTTTGACAACCGCGACGGCGGCAACGCGACAATGCTGAATGTCGGGCTTTTCCGGCGTAAACCTGATGGATGGCATTTTACCGGCCCTGTCGAGGTTTTCGGCACCAGCCCGCGCGAGGCGAATTTCTACCCCGGTCAGGTGCGGCTCAAGACGACGATGCCGGGGCCAAATGATCCGCGCTGCTGCCCGACGCTAATAGTGGATTGGGTGGTCGATACAGACACCTTGCAGGTCTGGCGGCTGAACTAACCTCGGGTAAGCTTTGCGCCAATTGCATGGCGTGTTTTCGGTATCATCGGAGGTCATTCGCACGCTGTAGGATTACATCGGGGGCAGGGAGGAAAATACGTCCAGGAGAGACTCCCATGCTGGAAGACCATCAGAACCAAACCCCCGCCCAACGTGCGCTCGCATTGCTTGAAGACGCCTGGGGCTATTTCACCCCGGTCGAGAAAGCCGAGGCTGAAACACGCGAGCCCGACCTTTTCGATTACGCCGAAGTTGCCTGATCCGGGTTTTGCAATTCGGGCAGGAAAGGGGATAGGGAAGGGACATGATCTATCCCATCATCTTTATTGTCGCCCTTGTTTTGATCATGATCTATTCGCGCCCCGAAACCCGCGGTTGCCGGTGGCGCATGGACAAGCGGCGCGACACGGAAGAGCAAAGCTTTTTCCGCTGCGTGGCCTGCGGTGCCGAAGTCATGAGCGAAACAGGCAAACCGCCGCAAACCTGTCTGAAAACGTGACCGGCTTGCGGTGCCGGCTGTTTCGACGCAACCTGCTGGCATGAATGATATACCTGATGATGCAGAGGCCCGCCGCGCGATTGCGCCGGTGATCTGTTACCCGACCGAGACCCTGCCGAAACCTGACCTCGCGCTCTACCGTGGAGCGAGGGCAGGGGCCGTGTCGACGGTTGAGGTTCTGGTGCCGCCCCGGGATGCGCGCTGCTTTCGGGTTCCTGCTGGGCACTTCTTTCGGATCTCTTCGGTGGAGGGGCCGCAGGTCGGCGATCTCAACCTCTGGAACGCGAATGACCTTTCGGAAAGGTTCTATTCCGGCAAGACCCGCGCGCTGCACGGCACGCATGTCAGCACCGGGGATCGTCTTTGGTCGAGCTTTCCGCATATGCGACCGATGGCGACGATCGTCGAGGACACACTGGCCTGGTACGGCATCGATCAGTTCGGTGGTTCTGTTCATGATGTGATCGGAACGCGTTGCGACCCCTATACCGGCGTTCTGCTGTTCGGGAACTCTTATCATCATTGCTGCCATTCGAACCTGACGCGCAGTCTGTCGGCCTTTCTGGATATGCCCCCGGAGGTCGCAGAGACTCACGTGCACGATGTGCTGAACGTTTTCATGTGTACGGGGTTTACGCGGGATACTGGCCAGTACTTCATGAAAGCCAGCCCGGTGCGGCCCGGCGATTACCTGGAATTCTTTGCCGAGATCGATCTGATCGGATCGCTCAGCGCCTGTCCCGGCGGAGATTGCAGCGCGGAACATTCAAGCGACACCGCAGCGTGCCATCCTCTGCATGTCGAGATATTTGCTCCGGCTGCCAATGCCTTGGCTGGTTGGGAGCAACCTGCGCCAAGAGCCTATGAGGGCGGTCACGGAATCAGTTAGCGCCCACATTTGGTCTTAAAATCCGGTTTTGATGCAAATTTGCTTTGAATTGTTAGCTTCGCGAGGGCAGGGGTAAGCGGGGGCAAGAAAAAACTTATTACCCTATTTTTCGTCAACAGCTTGAAATCATTGTTTTTATTTTTCCCTCAGGGTTGTGTGAACGCTCTGTGCCATGTTCGAATGCGGGAAACTATTTTGAATTCAGGCAAAAATAAGGCAAGCTGCGCGTGCTTGTGACCTAATATTGTACGTTTTCGGAGTTTTAATATGATGAAGTTCAAAGTAACTCTAGCTGCCCTCCTGGCCACGACATTGTCGGCAGGCATGGCAAGCGCCGCAGTCGATACTTACGACTACACGGACGCGGCCGCTCTGGTCGACTTCGGTGGGTCGAGTTCGAACTCCAACTATTTCATCCCGCCCGGCAATTCGCCAACCGATAGCCCGTATTACCGGGGCTCAGGTGAGGACTGGGGCTGGATGCATGATGCCATTCCAGGGGCGAGTTCCTCGAGCGAAATCAAACTGAACGTCTCGAATTACGACGTTGATGACGCTTGCGGCAGTGGTCCCTGTGAAGTCGACAATATCTTCGGGTATGACGCTGCGGGCAATGGCGGAGCTGGTGAGTGGCTGCTGATCGGGGCGCTGACCGGTCAGGATAACGCCTATTCTTTCACCGAGTTTACCCTTGATACGGCTCTTTACGACGATGTCGAGACCGGTCTGAAACTCTGGATGGACATCGACGTGCTGACCGCTGGCTGGATCGTGACCCTCGCCAAGTCGGTGATTACGACAGCGGGCGAAAGCCCGGGCAACCCCAACCCGGGTGCTCAAGTGCCTCTTCCGGCGGCAGGTTGGCTGATGCTGGCTGGTTTCGGCGGGTTGGCAGCGATGCGACGCCGCAAGTCGAAATCCTGATCGGCAATAAATGCTCGTGATGACAGCGACCCATTTGGGTCGCTGTTTTCTATTCAAACGCTGATTGCAGGGCGATCTCGACCATATCGCCAAAGCTGGTCTCACGCTGATCCGAGGGCAGCGCGTCACCGGTCAGAAGATGGTCAGAAACGGTAAGCACCGCCAAGGCGCGCCGTCCGTAGCGCGCTGCGAGCGTGTACAGCTCCGCCGCTTCCATTTCGACGCCGAGAATACCGTGGCGGGTCATTTCCTCATTCAGGTCCGGTCTCTCGTCGTAGAACGTGTCAGAAGAATAAATGCCGCCTACATGGGTGCGGGTACCCTTGGCCTCGGCGGCCTTGGCTGCGGCTGACAGCAGGGACCAGTCAGCACAGGGTGCGAACTGCAATTCGCGGAAGATTCCGCGTGACGGCGTGCTTATCGTGCTGGCCGTCATTGCGATAATGACATCGCGAACCTTCACTGAATTCTGCATAGCGCCGCAGGACCCGATCCTGATCAGGGTCTTAGCGTCATAGTCGCGGATCAGTTCATTTACGTAGATTGACAGGGAAGGCATGCCCATGCCGCTTCCCTGTATGGTGACGGGGTTCCCTTTCCAGGTGCCGGTATAACCCAGCATACCCCGCACATCATTTACAAGGCGCGCATCGTCAAGAAACGTGCTGGCTGCCCATTTGGCCCTGTAAGGATCGCCGGGCAACAGCACTGTCTGTGCAATATCGCCCGGTTGAGCGCCGATGTGTATCGTCATTTCGAAATCCGAATATTATTATCAGATTTCAAGGTCTTTCATGTCGACACCATTTGCAAGCGCATCATGGAACCATTGCGGTTTCCGGCCTAGTCCCGACCATGTCTGTTCGGCATCATCCGGGTTGCGGTATTTCGGCCCGGTCTTGGAACGTTTGCCTTTGCCGCGGCCTTTTTTGCCAGCCGCTTCGGCGAGTTCCGAAAGGGAATAGCCGTATTGAGCTGCCACATCCTGGGCTGCTTTCAGTGCCTCTTTGCGTTCGCGCTCTTCAACAAGCGTCAATTCCTTCTCGACATCATCGCGCAATTTCAAAAGTTCCTTGCGCGACATCGTCGTTAGATCAATAGCCATGTAACCATCCTTAACTCTGTATTGACGCTAATTGGCGTCAATACTTGACACATATGACGTTAATATAACGTTCAATCGCGGGATACACGTCTTTTTTTATGATCTAAGAAATATTATGCCGCAATTAACGAATGGTTAACCAAGCCAACAATATCCATCATGATTGTATTCAGCTCGAAATTCTTGGGCGTATAAACTTTTGAAACTCCCATTTTGATAAGTTTCTCGGCGTCCTCATCGGGGATAATGCCGCCCACGATCACAGGAATGTGGCTCATTTGTTTGGCTTTGAGCCGCTCAATTACATCCTCAACCAAAGGAAGATGGCTTCCTGACAGAATAGATAAGCCAATTACATGCGCATCCTGCCTTGACGCGGCGTCAACTATTTCCTCCGGCGTCATTCTGATGCCGTCATAGGTGATATCCATGCCACTGTCGCGGGCTCGCACGGCGATTTGCTCGGCGCCGTTTGAATGTCCGTCGAGGCCGGGTTTACCCACAAGAAATTTGAGGCGGCGCCCGAGCGTGTCGCTGATCGCGTCGACGGCCGCGCGGATTTCATCCAGCCCTTCGGTCTTGTTGGAGGGCGAGGCAGAGACCCCAGTGGGTCCGCGGTAGGTGCCGAAGGCCCGACGCATCTCTTCCGCCCATTCGCCAGTGGTAACGCCAGCTTTGGCTGCAATAATAGAGGGTTCCATGATATTCGCGCCTGATGTCGCAGCTGCCCTGAGCCCTTCCAGAGCGCTCTCCACGGCGTTCTCGTCACGGGTTTCACGCCAATCATTCAGGCGATCGATCTGGTCCTGTTCGGTGGCTGGATCGACGGTCATGATCCCGCCGTCCTCGCTCATGAGCGGGGAAGGCTCGCTTGTGGTGAACTTGTTGACGCCAACGACCGTTGTCATGCCGGATTCGATCTGGTTCAGCCGGTCCGAGTTTGAGTCAACGAGACGCGATTTCATGTATTCGATCGAGGAGATCGCGCCGCCCATGCCTTCGAGATTGTCCAATTCAGCACGAGCGTTCTTCTTCAATTCGGCAACTTTCGCGTCAATTGCGGGGTTATTGTCGAATAAATCGTCGTATTCGAGAAGATCTGTCTCATAGGCGAGAATTTGCTGCATTCGCATAGACCACTGCTGGTCCCAAGGACGCGGCAGACCTAATGCTTCGTTCCACGCTGGCAATTGCACCGCGCGCGCACGCGCGTTTTTGGACAATGTCACCGCAAGCATTTCGATCAGTATTCGATAGACGTTGTTTTCTGGTTGTTGTTCCGTCAACCCAAGCGAATTAACTTGAACCCCATATCGGAAGCGCCGCAGTTTGGGATTCGTGACGCCATATCGCGTCAGGCAGATTTCATCCCAGAGTTCCACGAAAGCTCGCATCTTGCACATTTCGGTGACGAACCGAATCCCGGCATTCACGAAAAACGAAATGCGGCCGACAACCGTAGGGAAATCTTCTTCGGGAACGATTTCCCTCATTCCGTCAAGAACGGCCTGTGCGGTGGCCAGCGCAAAGGCCAATTCCTGCTCCGGCGTCGCGCCCGCCTCTTGCAGATGATAAGAACAAACGTTCATCGGATTCCATTTCGGAACATTCCGATAACAATAGGCCGCGACATCGGTGATCAGTTTCAGCGACGGTTTCGGCGGGCATATGTAAGTGCCGCGCGACAGATATTCCTTGATGATATCGTTCTGCACGGTTCCCTGCAGCTTGGAGATATCCGCGCCTTGTTCCTCTGCCACGGCAATGTAAAGCGCCAGCAGCCACGGGGCGGTGGCATTGATTGTCATGGAGGTGTTCATTTGTTCCAGAGGAATGGAATCGAAAAGCGTGCGCATGTCGCCTAGATGAGCAACGGGAACGCCAACTTTACCCACTTCGCCTCGGGCAAGAACATGATCGCTGTCATAGCCCGTCTGCGTCGGAAGGTCGAAAGCAACTGACAGGCCGGTCTGTCCCTTTGCGAGATTGCCGCGGTAAAGGGCGTTCGATGCTTTGGCGGTGGAGTGGCCCGCATAAGTCCGGATCAGCCAAGGACGGTCTTTTTCAGTCTGGGTCATGAAGTGCCTCGCGAGTCGGGTGGGTAATAATGTTGCGTCAAAACCGTCTAAACAGAAATCTTCGACTTATGTCAATTCGCCGCGCTGCGGCATTCCGTCGATTGGTTCGACTTCAAAAGCTGTGCTGGAAGATAGGGCGCCGGGTGGAGACTGCAAAAATGAATCCGCAGTATCGATTGAAATTGGCAAGTGTATTCCTGCGTTAGTTGAATTTCCTCGCACCGGCTCGCCGAAATTCCTGATGACCTGCGCTTTAACCCTTGGGCGCGTGTCGCAACGGCATCTGACGCCCGGCTAATCCGGTTCCTAAAACTAAAATCTGTTTACCGATGCGAAGGGGAACGGCAAGAGTTTCCTATGTCTACCACCGTCAGCTTGCCGCTTTGGCTGTTCATCCTGATCCTGCTCTTTGCGGCGGTGACGTTTGCATCGCATTTTCTGTTTCCCTCGGTGCGATGGTTTTTCCGGTTGCGACTGGAAAGAGCGGTGGCGCGTTTGAACCAACGGCTGGAAAGACCGATCCAGCCATTCAAGCTCGCGCGCCGCTATGACATGATTCAGCGCCTGACTTACGATCCCGATGTATTGCGGGCGGTCACGGCCCATGCGGCAGAAGAGGGCATTCCCGAGAATGTCGCCGCTGAAAAGGCCCGCAGATATGCGCGTGAAATCGTGCCAGCCTTTTCAGCAACAGCCTATTTCGGCTTTGCGATCCGCGCGGCGCGCTGGCTGAGCAACGCTCTGTTTCACGTCCGCCTGGGCCATTACAAAGCCGGCCCTCTTCGGGATATCGACCCGGCTGCGACGGTGGTTTTTGTGATGAACCATCGCTCGAACATGGATTATGTGCTGGTTACCTACCTTGCGGCCGAGCGGTCGGCGCTGTCCTACGCGGTCGGGGAATGGGCGCGGATCTGGCCGCTTTCCTGGCTTATCCGGGCGATGGGGGCGTATTTTATTCGCCGCGCTTCCAGCAATGATCTCTATCGGACGGTTCTGGCCCGCTATGTACAGCTTGCAACGTCGGCGGGCGTGACTCAGGCGATGTTCCCGGAGGGCGGGCTTTCGCGAACCGGTGCGCTGTCCGAGCCAAAGCTTGGGTTGCTCAAGTATATCACCGATGGCTTCGGACCCGAGAGCAGGGACGTGGTTTTTGTCCCCGTCTCGCTGAACTACGACCGTGTTCTGGAAGACCGGACCCTTATCGCGGCGGCAAATCGCAAGGGGCACCGGTTCCGCGCCGGTCTTTGGGTGGCGATGCGGAACGTGCTGAGGCAAGTCTGGCTGCGATTGACCGGGCGGTATCGCCGTTTCGGTTCGGCGGCGGTCAGTTTCGGGGAGCCTCTGTCCTTGCGGAGTTTTGCAGGCGAGGCGGAATTGATCGGCCTTGAAACGCTGGCCGAGGAGTTGATGCAAAGGATCGGTGCCATCGTCCCGGTTCTACCGGTGCCGTTGATCTGCTGGATCATCCGGGAAAAGGGCAGCATCACCCGCCCCGGGATCGAAATCGCAATGGGTGATGTCGCGCGCGTTCTCGGGCGGTCGAACCTTCATCTGCCCCGGGACAGTCGCGGCTACGCGGCCGAAGCCGGCCTCGACAACCTAACCCGGCGCAAAATTCTGACCCTGGACGATAACGGGAAGTACAGTGTGCGCGCCGGACAAGAGGATCTGTTGCAGTTTTACGCGAATTCCATCGGTCATCTCATGCCTTTGGAAGCTCTCGACTATTCTGCGGGCGCAAAGTAAATTTCTGCATCTGCTGGGTAATAAAGTTTCAATATCTGGCGCAAACATATTGCAATATTGCGCGGTTGATCATATTCGACTGTGAGACGCCGCCGATTCCGCATCGCGGCAAGCTCGATATGTACGGAGGACGACATGGCATTGGATACCCACGCCGATATCGCGCCCTATGAAGCGCCAGAAAAAGACCTGTACGAAATGGGTGAAATCCCTCCGCTCGGCTATGTCCCCAAGCAAATGTACGCTTGGGCGATCCGCAAAGAGCGGCACGGCGAGCCGGATACGGCCATGCTGGAAGAAGTCGTGGACGTCCCGCAGCTCGATAGCCACGATGTGCTTGTGCTCGTGATGGCCGCGGGCGTGAACTATAACGGCGTCTGGGCGGCGCTCGGCAAGCCGATCAGCCCCTTTGACGGCCACAAGCAGCCCTTTCATATCGCGGGTTCCGATGCCTCGGGCATCGTCTGGGCCGTGGGCGACAAGGTTACGCGCTGGAAGGTTGGCGACGAGGTTGTCATCCATTGCAATCAGGACGACGGCGATGACGAGGAATGCAACGGCGGCGATCCGATGTATTCGCCCAGCCAGCGGATCTGGGGCTATGAAACACCGGACGGTTCCTTTGCCCAGTTCACCCGTGTGCAGTCACAGCAGCTTATGCCACGTCCCAAGCATCTGACATGGGAAGAGTCGGCCTGCTACACGCTGACCTTGGCCACCGCCTATCGCATGCTCTTTGGTCACGAGCCGCATGATCTCAAGCCCGGTCAGAATGTTCTGGTCTGGGGCGCGTCGGGGGGTCTTGGCTCTTACGCCATCCAGCTGATTAACACGGCGGGTGCCAACGCCATTGGCGTGATCTCGGATGAATCCAAGCGCCAGTTCGTTTTGGATATCGGTGCCAAGGGTGTCATCAACCGCAAGGATTTCAACTGCTGGGGTCAGCTTCCCACGGTGAACACGCCCGAATACGCGGAGTGGTTCAAGGAAGCGCGCCGTTTCGGAAAGGCGATCTGGGACATCACCGGCAAGGGCATCAATGTCGACATGGTGTTCGAGCATCCGGGCGAAGCGACCTTCCCCGTGTCCACCTTTGTTGTGAAAAAAGGCGGTATGGTCGTGATCTGCGCCGGCACCTCGGGGTTCAACCTGACATTTGACGTGCGCTACATGTGGATGCACCAGAAGCGTCTGCAGGGCAGCCATTTTGCGCATCTCAAGCAGGCCAGCGCAGCCAACAAGCTGATGCTCGAGCGTCGCCTAGATCCCTGTATGTCCGAAGTCTTTACCTGGGCGGACCTGCCGCAGGCGCATATGAAGATGATGCGCAACGAGCATAAACCGGGGAACATGTCTGTTCTGGTCCAGTCACCAAGGACAGGTCTGCGCACTTTGGAAGAGGTTCTTGACCACAAGGCCTGATTCCTGCCTGACAAAGAACAATCCATGCGCCCGCCGGATCCCCGTGATTCGCGGGCGCAACTTTGTCAAGAGAACACGCACAAGTTGCATCAACGGTTTATAAATCCGGACCTCGCTATTTATGGGGAACTGGAATCGGCGAATTTTCTGAGAAATTTGGAAGTGCTATATTCAGTTTAATCTTTTGTTAACTCCCCAAAGGCGAGGTTGAAGATGCAGAATGAATGGATACTCGACGTACTGGCGGACCTCAAAACATTTGCGGTAGCGAACGAATTGGCGGCGCTGGCCGAACAGCTTGACGACACGACAATGATTGCCGCGTCCGAACTGGCGTCGAAGGAAAAAGAGACGCGCGTACACAAAAATGGTGAACCGAGCCGAATTGGACCAGATTCTCGCCGGTCTGGAGAAAACAGAAGAGCTTGAGGGGCTGCAGAAAGCCATCGTCTCGCTCCGACGGGTCTTTGGCATCGATCATATGGTTTATCACTGGGTCGACAGCGCCGGAGAGCAGTATGGGTGCGGGACCTATCCACTCAAATGGATCGACCACTACGCGGAGAAAAACTATCTCAGGGTCGATCCGGTTATCATCGGGTGTTACCAGCGCTTTCACCCGGTCGACTGGAAGAGGCTCGACTGGACTTCAAAACAGGCAAGGCAATTTTTCGCGGACGCGCAAACTTTCGGAGTAGGCAATCAGGGGTACTCGATACCGGTAAGGGGGCCACAGGGGCAATTTGCGCTCTTTACGGCAAGCCATACCTGCGATGACGGGACCTGGGCGGAATTTATCGAGCAGAACGGGCGAGATCTTATTCTGATCGCGCATTACTTTAACAGGAAGGCGCTTGAATTCGAAGCGGACAGGAGGTTGGAGCAGTCACGTGCCTTGTCTCCGCGGGAAATCGACGCGATGACATTGCTGGCCATGGGGTACAGCCGACCGCAGGTGGCGCATGCGCTCTCGATTTCGGAACACACGCTGCGGGTCTACATCGAAAGCGCCCGTTTCAAACTTGGGGCAATGAACACCACTCACGCCGTAGCAAGGGCCATTGGTTGCGGACTTATTGTCGTCTGAATTCTTTGGCTAGTTCATCAACCGGATCCGCCGATGTTATACGTCGGCGGATTTGAAAAGGCGCATGATTAACAAAACGCACGTTTCGGCCAGCGGGCATTAACCAAGGTTTCGTTACCCTTTCGGCATCGGACAGCCAGACAGGGGACTAACAATGCTGCGCTATGTTTACGGACATGATCTTCACAAGTACCAGAAACTTGCTCACAGCATGTTTCAGGACCGTGCGGACCAGTTTCGCACGCGCCTTGAATGGGATGTGGATGTGGATGAGCAGGGTGAGGAACGCGACGGTTATGATGAGCTGAACCCGCTTTATGTTATCTGGGAAAACGCAAACGGTCGTCACGGTGGATCAATGCGCTTTCTGCCAACAACCGGCCGGGTGATGGCCAATGAAGTTTTCGGACACCTGACAGGCGGTAGCCCGATTTCGAGCCCGTTGATATGGGAATGCACGCGATTTTGCCTGTCCCGTGACGCCGAACCGCGGGTTGCGGCAGCCCTGATGCTTGCCGGCGGCGAGATCATGAGCCGCTTTGGGATCAAGCATTTCCTCGGCGTTTTCGATCTGCGGATGCAGCGGATCTATAGGGTGATCGGGGCATCGCCTGAAATTCTCGGGTCCGAGGGCGCTGGCCGCAACAAGGTAAGCCTTGGCCTCTGGTCTTTCAGTCAGGATGCAAAATTACGCGTCGCCCGTCGTGCGGGCATATCCTGCGATCTCTCGCGGCTTTGGTTCGACCGGTCGTTCGGCATGGCGCATACGGATCAAATTCGCATGACGGCTTAATCATTTTGGCATCTGGGCATTGGTCAGGCGCGACTGTAGGGTCGCGCCATGACTCTGACGCCCGTACAATTTTCCGAAGATCAGGCAAGTGCCTTTGACAGTGTTGCCGCCATGCTGCGCGAAGCGGGGGTCGATCTCGACGACAACCTGCTGAAACCGCCCGTCGGTTCGGGCAAGGGCGTGCTTGCCGTGATCGGCAAGGCCGGATCGGGCAAAACGCTTTTGCTGGCAGAGCTGTACAAAGCGCTTGAACAGGCGGGGGTGGAGATCGTTTCCGGCGATTACGAAAGCCGTAAGCGCAAAGACAAACGGTCACTGGCCATCCTTGCCCCGACCAACAAGGCGGCCAGTGTTTTGCGGCTGCGAGGGGTTCCTGCCACCACGATCCACCGCATTCTTTATACGCCGGTCTACGATCCGGAATATGAGCGCATCGCCGAATGGCTGGCGGGCGAAGGTGAGCGCCCCGACATCGACGGCATGAGCCAAGAGGCGTTGGATCGCGCGGCTGCATTCTATGCCAACAACAAATCGATCCCCGGGGCGCTGGCCGCTGCCGGTCTGCGCGGATCGGATTTCATCACGGGCTGGAAACGGCGGGAAGAACCGCTTGATATCGGGTTCGTCGATGAAGCTTCGATGTTGGACGACCGGCAATTCACAGACCTTCAGGAGATATTCCCCAACCTTCTGCTCTTTGGCGACCCGGCCCAGCTGGCGCCGGTGAACCAGTCGGGCGCGATGGTTTTTGACGGGTTGCCCGAGCCACGCAAGCTTGAACTGAGCCGCGTGCATCGGCAAGAAGCCGACAACCCGATCCTTGATCTGGCCCATGCTCTGGCCGACCCGCAGATGGAATTTCACGATTTCGAACGCATGGTCGAGGATCTGGCAAAGCACGATGATCGGGTCGTGTGGGGCCAGCGGGTCGAGGTCGACCTTATGGCGCGCAGCCCTGTTCTGGTCTGGCGAAATGCCACGCGGATCCGGCTGATCAATGCATTTCGTACCGTGTACCAGGCACCGGAAGACGCGCTTTTGGCGGGCGAACCGCTGATTTGCGACGGGCTGGAATTGCCTTTGAAACACCGCAAGAAGCGCCTCGACCTCGAGGCGCGGGGTCTCATCAAGGGCGCGCAGGTTGTATATCTGGGGCCCGGCCGCAAACCCGGATTTTCGCGGCTGCACGTGATGGGGGCCGAAGATCCGCAGATCAGCGCGGCCTCGATCGTGAAGATTGAAAAGCCGGACGAGGAGGAGCCCTTTATTCCCTTTGCCGCGGGGATGGGCGCGACTTTCCTGCATGGCGCGGCCTGCACGATTCACAAGGCGCAGGGGTCGCAATGGGATACGGTGCAGGTCTTTGCGCCGGACCTTTTCGTCGCCGCCCGTATGGGCCGAATGGAAGCGGGCCAGCCATTGTGGAAAAGGCTCGCCTATGTCGCGATCACGCGGGCGCAGGAAAGGCTGATCTGGGTCGTGCGCAATCGCCTGTCCAAACCGCAGCATGAATTGAGGGTCGATGACTTGCGCGCGCCCGCCGTGGCGCTGACGCTTGAAGGAGAAGAAACATGAAATCCATCCTGATCACCGGGGCGAGTTCGGGGATTGGCCGGGCCACCGCAGAGCTTTTCCTCAGCCAAGGATGGCGCGTTGGCGTTCTGGCGAGGCGCGGCGACCTATTGGAAGAGATCGCGGCGCAACATGAGAACGCTGTGCCCCTGATCGCGGATGTGACCGATATGGACGCCCTGCAGGCTGCCTTCGACAGCTTTGTCGGCAAGGCCGGAAGGCTTGATGTCCTGTTCAACAACGCGGGAATGTTTACGCCCGCCGGTCCGATCGATGAAATCCCGATCGAGCATTGGTTCGATTCCGTGGCGGTGAACCTGAACGGCATGTTCCTTGCGGCCCGGTTCGCCTTTTCGATCATGCGTGGACAAAACCCGCAGGGCGGGCGGATCATCAACAACGGATCGATTTCTGCCCATGTGCCCCGTCCCGGATCGGTTACATACACGACCACCAAGCACGCAATCACCGGTCTCACCAAATCGCTGTCGCTGGACGGCCGCCCCTATGACATCGCCTGCGGTCAGATCGATATTGGCAATGCCGAAACTCCGATGGTGGCAAACCTCAAGTCCAGGGCGCTGGCCGAAGGGATCGATGTGCCGCCAACGATGGAAGTCAATGATGCAGCCCGTTCGGTGCTTCACATGGCAGATCTTCCGCTCAGCGCGAACGTTCAGTTCATGACGGTGATGGCGACCAAAATGCCCTATATCGGGCGGGGATAACCCAAGGCTCAGGAGTTGCGCAGCAGTCTGAAGGCGGCCGAAGCGCCCCATCCGGCCAGCACCGCAATGGTGATCGACATGATCCCATACACCATCGGCTGGGCGCGCGAGAGGGCGTAGAGCCAGCGTTCCAGCCCGACCTTGCCGACAAAGATCGTCGCTTCGTAATTCGAAACGACAGCGCCGCCGCGGGTCAGGAAAATCCGGGTGGTGTATCCGCCTTCGGTCAGGTTGGCGGGCAGGCGGATCGAGGTGTTAAAAAGCGTCTGCTGGTCGAAAGACACGACGCCTTCCAGCAGTTGATACAGCCCGTTCTGTTGCCGGACACGGATCAGCGCATCGGTGAACTTGCTTGAATCGCGGATGTTGTCCGGTGCGCCGACCGACCTGATCGCGCGGGTGGTCGTGATCTTGTGGCGCAGGTCCTCGACCCGCAGCAGCACGTCCTCAAGCGGGCCAGAGGTGGCCACGGCGTAAAAGCTGGGCGCGGCATCGACTTCGACGGCTGCATTGTTGACCCAGATGCCATATCGCTTGTCCTTTCGGCGCACCACGACGGGCGTCGACGGGCCTGCGACGGTCACGATGACTTCCAGCGGTTCCTCGTCCGAGATCGGCACTTCGCGTTTCACTGCGCCAAAAACAAGGATTTCGGAGCCATCGAAATTCGCCGTGATGTTGATCCGGTCGCGCGACAGACCGAGGACGACACTTTCCGCGGCAGCACTTAGCGGAAGGATCAGCAGGAGGAGGAGAAGAAACCGCATTGCTCAGCGAGGCTCCAGCGGCGTGAGCGAATAAAGCTCATGCGGTTCGATCAGCAGATCAAGCGCAAGCTTGAAACACACCAGCAGCACCAAGAGCGCCAGCAGAACGCGCAGTTGCTCCGCCTTCATGCGCAGCCCGATCTGGGTGCCGAACTGGGCACCGATCACCCCGCCGATCAGCAGCAAAAGCGCCAGAACCACGTCTACCGTGTAGTTCGTGGTGGCATGCAGCATCGTGGTAAAGGCCGCGACAAAAATGATCTGGAACAGCGAGGTGCCGATCACGACCTTGGTGGGCATGCCAAGGATATAGATCATCGCGGGCACCATGATGAACCCGCCGCCCACACCCATGACAGCGGCCAGTACCCCGACGGTCAGGCCTACGAGAAGCGGCGGAATGACCGAGATGTAGAGGCCCGAGGTGCGGAATCGCATCTTGAAGGGCAGGGCGTGTACCCAGTTGTGTTTGTTGCGTTTGGTCGGGGTCGGTCGGCCCGAAGTGGCGGCCTTGCGCGTCTTGCGCAGGGCGTTCAGGCTTTCGACGAACATCAGTGCGCCGACGATCCCAAGGAACAGGACATAGCAGAGCCTGACCATGAGATCGACCTGACCGATGGATTTCAGGTAGTTGAACGCGAGCACGCCAAGCGCAGCACCAACAAGGCCGCCGCATAAGGTCACCGTCCCCATCTTGAGATCGACCGTCTTTCGCTGGAAATGCGCAAGCACGCCAGAGAAAGATGAGGCGACGATCTGGTTGGCGGATGTTGCAACGGCCACCGCAGGGGGAATGCCGACAAAGAACAAGAGCGGCGTGATCAGGAACCCGCCCCCGACGCCGAACATGCCTGAAAGGATGCCTACAAGACCCCCAAGGCCCAGAAGCAGGAAAGCGTTTACCGATACCTCGGCGATGGGGAGGTAGATTTGCATGGCGTTTCCTAAACCGTCCCCGACTGACAAATCAATCCGGCTGGCTTGAAATTGATCGCCGCCGCGCTTGATCGGGCATACTCGCAATCCCGCCCGTTGGAAACGGGCAGGTTTTTATCGTTCTTTCACGTAGGGTTCGCCGCCCGCGCGGGGTGGGATCGCCTTGCCGACGAAGCCGGCGAGAATCACTACGGTGAGGATATAGGGCAGCGCGTCCATCGCCTGAACCGGGATGACGAAGTCACCGATATGGATGTTCTGATAGCGTAGGGCGACGGCTTGCAGGAAACCGAACAGCAGGCAGGAGAACATCGCATGCCAAGGGCGCCATTTGGCAAAGATCAGGGCTGCCAGCGCGATATAGCCGCGTCCGGCAGTCATGTCCTTGACGAAACCGGCCTGCAAGGCCGTCGCGAGGTAGGCGCCAGCGATACCGCAGAGCAGACCGCAGATCGCAACCGCCGCGTAGCGCATGCCGATTACCGAAATGCCCGCCGTATCGACGGCTGCCGGGTTTTCGCCCACCGCGCGCAGGCGCAGACCGAACCGGGTTCTGAACAAAAGCCACCAGGTTGCCGGAACGCAAAGGAAGGCGAGGTAGACAAGGATCGAATGGCCCGAGATCAATTCGCTGTAGATGGGGCCAAGAACCGGGACATCTGCCAGCGCGTCGGCAAAGGGCAGAGTGACGGCGTTGAAGCGGCCCTGTCCGATCAGCGACGGTGTCCGACCGCCTTGCTGGAACCAGTCCTGCGCGATCAGCACCGTCATCCCGGCGGCAAGGAAGTTGATCGCCACTCCCGAGATAAGCTGGTTGCCCCGAAAAGTGATCGAGGCCAGCCCGTGCAGCGCCGAAAGCACCATCGAGGCGAGCGTCCCTGCCAGCAGGCCAAGCCAGACCGACCCGGTGATGGCCGCCGTGGCCGCCGAGAAAAAGGCCGCCGCGAGCATCTTGCCTTCAAGCCCGATGTCGAAGATGCCGGCCCGTTCCGAAAAGAGCCCGGCGAGGCATGCCAGCAGCAGCGGTGTCGCCAGCCGGATCGTCGAATCTAGGATCTGGATGATCGTCAGGAAATCCATCACGACCGACCTTTCCGATAGCGCAGGAAGAGGCTCTCAAGCGGAATTCGCACCATGTTGTCCAGCGCGCCGGTAAAGAGGATGACCAGCGCCTGAATGACGACGATCAACTCGCGCGGGATCGATGTCCACAGCGCAAGCTCGGCGCCGCCCTGGTAGAGGAACCCGAACAGGATCGCGGCAAGGAAAACGCCCAGCGGGTGCGACCGGCCCATCAGCGCCACAGCAATTCCGATAAAGCCCGCACCCTCGGTCGCGTTGAGCACCAGCCGCTCGGCCTCGCCCATCACGTTGTTTATCGCCATCAGACCGGCAAGACCGCCGGAAATCAACATGGAAATCATGATGATACGTGTGGGCGAGATACCGGCATACCGCGCGCCCGGTTCGGAGAAACCATAGGCGCGGATCTCATATCCAAGCCGCGTGCGCCAGATCAGTGCCCAGACCAGAATGCAGGCCGCAATCGCCACGAGCAGCGAGAAATTGGCAGGGGCGGCTTTGGAAAACTCGATGCCAAAGGGAGCGAGGATCTCATGCAGGGTCGGGAGATGTACAGTGGGAGAGAACCGCTCGGTCGCCGGGTCCATCGACCCTTCGGGACGCAACACGTTGACCAGCATGTAGTTCAGCACGGCAGCCGCGATGAAATTGAACATGATCGTGGTGATCACGATATGGCTGCCGCGTTTCGCCTGCAGATAGGCCGGGATCGCCGCCCAAGCCGCGCCGAACAGTGCGGCGCCCACAGTGGCCGCAATCAGCGCCAGCGACCAGTGTGGCCATGGAAAGTAGAGGCAGGCGAGCGCGACACCAAGCCCGCCCAGCATCGCCTGACCTTCACCGCCGATGTTGAACATCTTGGCATGAAAAGCGACCGCAACAGCGAGCCCGGTGAACATGAAATTCGTCGCGTAATAAAGCGTATAACCCCAGCCATAGGTCGACCCCAGCGCGCCCTGCACCATGAGTTGGACCGCCGCGATCGGGTCCTCGCCAATGGCAAGGATGACCAGTGCCGACAGGATCGCCGCCAGAAGGAGCGATATGAGAGGGACAAGGACGACTTCGGCCCATTTCGGCATGACATCCATGTCAGAAAGGCCCCCGTTTCACGTTTGGCAGGTAGGTATTCACGCCGCTTCTCCTGACATGCCGGCCATCAGCATGCCCAGTTCTTTTTCGTCTGTTTCATTTGGCAAGCGTTCGCCCATGATACGCCCGTCGAACATCACGGCGATCCGGTCCGCAAGGGAAAAGATCTCTTCCAGCTCGACCGAGACCAGCAGGATCGCCTTGCCCTGATCGCGCAGGGCGACGATCTCGTTATGGATGAACTCGATTGCGCCGATGTCGACGCCGCGCGTCGGTTGCCCAACGAGCAGCAGGTCGGGGTTGCGTTCGATCTCACGCGCGACCACGATTTTCTGCTGGTTCCCGCCCGAGAAATTCTTGGCCGTGAGCCACGGGTTGGGCGGGCGGACGTCGAACTTCTTCATTTTCGCTTCGGTGTCGCGGCGCAGAGCGGTATTGTCCATGAACGGCCCCCGGCGATAGCTCGCATCCAGATGATAGCCAAAGGCCACGTTTTCCCACGCGTGGAAATCCATGATCAGACCTTCGCGCTGGCGGTCCTCGGGCACATGGGCAACGCCCTGCGCCCGCCGCGCGCGACCGTCGGAATTTGGCCCGTCCAGCGCAAGCGGTTCCCCGTTCAGCCGGATCGTGCCTTCGCCCCGCCGCATGCCGCCCAGCACCTCGAGCAGTTCCGACTGGCCGTTCCCAGCCACGCCGGCAATGCCAAGTATCTCTCCCGCGCGCACTGTCAGGTCGATGCCCTTGAGCCGCGCGACACCCTTTTCGTCGGTCACCTTGAGGTTTTCGATTTCGAGCACCGGCTTGCCGGGTTTGGCCGGCACCTTGTCCACGCGGAGCAGGACCTTGCGTCCGACCATCAGCTCGGCCAGTTGCTCGGGGCTGGTTTCCGAGGTCTTGACCGTCGCGGTCATCTCGCCCCGTCGCATCACGCTGACCGTATCGGTGATATCCATGATCTCGCGCAGCTTGTGGGTAATCAGGATGATGGTCTTTCCTTCGTCGCGCAGCCGCCCGAGAATGCGGAAAAGCTGATCGGCCTCGGCCGGTGTCAGCACGCCTGTCGGTTCGTCGAGGATCAGAACCTCGGCCTGACGGTAGAGCGCCTTGAGGATTTCGACCCGCTGCTGCTTGCCGACGCCGATATCCTGAATAACCGCATCCGGGTCCACGTTCAGCCCGTATTCCCGCTCAAGCTCGATCAGCGATTTGCGCGCCTTGGCAAGCGAGGGTTTCAACAGGCCGCCGTCTTCGGCACCAAGAATAATGTTTTCGAGGACGGTGAAATTTTCCACCAGTTTGAAATGCTGAAAGACCATGCCGATACCGGCCGCAATCGCCGCCTGGCTGTCGGGAATTTCAGTCTTTTTTCCGTTGATAAAGATCTCGCCCCGGTCGGCTTTGTAAAAGCCGTAGAGAATGCTCATCAGGGTCGATTTTCCGGCGCCATTTTCGCCGATGATGCCGTGAATGGTGCCGGGCCGCACCGAAATGGAGATGTCCTTGTTGGCCTGCACCGGGCCAAAGGACTTGGAAATACCCTTCAGTTCAATCGCCGGAGCGGCAGTGTCCTGCCGCTCCGTCTGGTCGTTCATTGCCATGCTCAGAAGCTCAGAGCCGGGCAGCTGTCGTCGGACATATAGTCGTGAACTTCGATCTCGCCGCTGGCGATCTTTTCAGCGGCTTCGTCGATGGCGGACTGCATGTCAGCGCTGACGAGATCCTTGTTGTATTCGTCCATTGCATAGCCGACGCCACCATTAGCCAGCCCCATGACTTCGAAACCGGTTTCCATGTCAGCTCCGTCCGTCAGCGCGTCGTAGACCGCGTTGTCGACACGTTTAGTCATCGAGGTCAGGACCTTGCCCGGGTGCAGGTAGTTCTGGTTGCTGTCCACGCCGATCGACAGGATGTCTTCGTCGGCCGCGGTTTGCAGCACGCCAACGCCGGTGCCGCCAGCGGCGGCATAGACCACGTCAGCGCCCTGGCTGATCTGCGCCTTGGTCAGCTCGGACCCTTTGACCGGGTCATTCCAGGCGGCAGGGGTCGTGCCGGTCATGTTCGAGATTACGGTGGCATCCGGCTTGGCAGCCTTGACGCCCTGCGCATAGCCGCAGGCGAATTTGCGGATCAGCGGAATGTCCATACCGCCGATAAAGCCGACCGTGTCCGATTCAGATGCCATCGCGGCCATCATGCCGACAAGATACGAACCTTCGTGTTCGTTGAAGACGACGGAACGCACGTTCGGTGCCTCGACGACCATGTCGATGATGACGAATTTCGTATCCGGATAATCGGCGGCAACCTGACCCAGCGCATCTGCAAAGGCAAAGCCAACCATCACGATGGGATTGGAGCCGCTTTCGGCAAAGCGACGCAGCGCCTGTTCACGCTGGGCTTCGGATTGCAGTTCGATGTCGCGAAAGCTCTCGCCGGTTTCATCTGCCCAGCGCTGGGCACCGGCAAAGGCGGCTTCGTTGAAGGACTTGTCGAATTTCCCACCCAGATCGTAGATCACCGCGGGCTCGGCCATAGCCGCCCCGGCACAAAGCGCGAGGCCTGCAGCGGCGCCCATCAGGGATTTCATGAGGGTCATAGTTGTTCTCCCGGTTTATGTGTTTGGGGCGGCAGGGTTTTGTCTCTCCGCCCGATCCAACATGCGGTCATGCTGAGATAGTTCAAATAAGGACGCAGGCGCGGCGACGGTCAACCGCTTTTTGTCCGCTCCAGCCGGATTCGGCAATCTGCCGTCAGGTCAGGGGCAGGGACATGACTATTGCATCGACAGCCGGTGCATCTGATCGCGCGTAATAGCCCTTGCGCTGGCCAATCTGCTCGTATCCGCAGCACGCATAAAGTGCGCGCGCGGGGGTGTTGTCGGCGGCGACTTCAAGAAACGCGCGCGTCGCTCCTTTTTCGGCGCTGATGCTTTGCCATGCCTGCATCAGCTGGTAGCCAATCCCTTGCCTGCGGTGATCAGGATGGGTTGCGATGGTCAGCAACTCCGCCTCGTCGAAAAGCACCCGGGCAAGGGCAAAACCGCGTTCGTCCCCTGTGACCACGGTGCCGGGCTGGTCAAGCAGCACGGCGAATTCCTCGACCGACCACGGCCTGTCCGGTGCATAAGCCGCCTTGTGGACAAGGGCGAGCGTTTCCGGGGTCATCAATCGAGCAGCGCGGGTGGCAGATCGCGGGACGGGGCCGCATCTGCCGGTCGCAGATAAAAGGGGGCGGGAGCCGGACATTCGGTTGGATCAGCCGCAGCGGCGCAGCGCGCGATGGCTGCGGCAAGCTCTGGCGGGGGCGGGGGCAGCGTGGCTGGGCCCGCCAGATCTTTTGGCACCAGTTCCGGTGCATGACCTGCGCGGCTCAGATAAACCTGGTCGCGTGGCGCGGGAACCGCTGTATCGCCGGGCGTGATGCTCGCGATAGCGTCGAATGTCGTGACGCCAATCGCCGGGACGCCCAGTCCAAGCGCCAGCCCACGCGCCGTTGCAACGGATATGCGGATGCCGGTGAAATTGCCGGGACCGACGCCGACGCCGATCCTGTCGATGTCTGACCATGCCAACCCGGCTTCGGCCAGAACCTCTTCGAGCAGCGGCACCAGACGTTCCGCCTGCCCGCGCGTCATGTCTTCGCCCTTTGCGATCACGATTTCCCCATCGCGCAAAACCGCCGCTGCGCAATGACCGGCCGAGGTGTCAAAGGCGAGTGTCGTTCCCGCGTACTGGGGGGCTGAGGTCATCGGGTCGGGCATCTGCTGCGTTTCAGGTTCGTTCAGCTATGCCGGGCTTGGACCGGGGATGCAATCGCCCGGTGTCACCAGTACCGTTATGATAAAGAAAAAGGCGCCCGTCCGGATGCCTTTTCAATGTTGCGAGTGAAGCTGCGGGATCAGACCGCGACGGGGCGGACTTCGGTCACTTCGGGTATATAGTGACGCAGCAGGTTCTCGATCCCCATCTTGAGTGTCAGCGTCGAGGAAGGGCAACCGGCGCAGGCCCCCTGCATATGGAGGTAGACAACGCCGCGCTCAAAGCCATGAAAGGTGATGTCGCCACCGTCCTGAGCAACGGCAGGGCGCACGCGGCTGTCGAGCAGTTCCTTGATCTGGCCCACGACTTCCGAATCGTCGCCGGAGTGTTCCGCATGGCCCGACGCCGTCGTCTGACCTTCGTTCATGACCGGCTGGCCGGACTGGTAATGCTCCATCACCGCGCCAAGGATGGCGGGTTTGATATGGTCCCAGTCGACGCTGTCGGCCTTGGTGACCGTCACGAAATCATTGCCGAAAAAGACACCCTCGACCCCGTCGACCGCGAAAATGCGGCTGGCCAGCGGCGACTTGCCCGCAGACTCGGCGCTTGGAAAATCGGCAGTGCCCATTTCCAGAACGGACTGGCCGGGGAGAAACTTCAGCGTTGCCGGGTTCGGCGTGGATTCGGTCTGAATAAACATCTGATGTGCACCTTTTCTCGGTTGCTTCATATATGCGCTTCCGCGGGCGGATCGTCAAGAATTGGAACGATTCTAATTTCGCTCTGAAAGGGAACGTCAGGTAATCGCTTCAAGCTTTTCCTTGGAAAGGTCGCCGGGAACAATCGTGATCGGAACAGGCAGCGACCCGGCTGAGCGCGACATATGAGTCACCAGCGGCCCGGGGCCTTTCTTGTCGGTGCCCGCACCGAGCACGACAACGCCGATTTCCGGGTCTTCCCCGATATGCTCGATAATCTGCTGCACCGGATCGCCTTCGCGGATTACCAGTTCGGGGTCCACACCCTGCCGGTCGCGCATCCATTTCGCAAAAACTTCGAAATGGGCATGGATGCGTTCGCGCGCCTCTTCGCGCATGACCTCGCCCACGCCGATCCAGTGGTTGAACTCGTCAGGCGGAATGACCGAGAGCACACTGACGCCGCCCCCGGTATGGGCCGCCCGCATGGCGGCAAAACGCATCGCGTTCAGGCATTCGCGGCTGTCATCGAGAACCACAAGGAACTTGCGCATTTCAGGTCTCCCTTACAGGTGCGGATCATGACCCAAGGGTCGGGCGCGCGCAATAGAGTGCTGTGGCAGAAGCCGTCAGCGCGGCAATCTTCGGATCGCCACACGATACAGGGCCAGTCCGGCACGGCCCGCGATGTACAGGAAAATCTGTAGCAATGTCAAATAGATCAGGGCAGCGGCGGCAATGGTGGCATCCGAAAGGCGTACAAGGGCGCGGAATACGCGTTGCTTGCCAAGCACGTCGAACACCGCCGCCGTGCGCGAGCCGGTCACGTCGGAAACCCTTGCAAGACGGCGCGCGTCCGCAGCGTCATCCACATGCCGCATAAGCCGGACTGTATCGGTAAGGGACGTGTTCGCGGCAACCCGCGAGAGGTCGGTGGCGACCTCGCCAAGGCCACCTAGCCGCGCGGTATCTACGACGCGCGAGGCAGGGACGCTGCCGCGCATGTAAGGCAGAATAAGGTCACCGCGCAGGCTGATGTCGCTAAGACGGGCGAGGGTGCGCATGAAAGAGGGCGTCAGTGTCCCCATGCGCCGGGCAAGCCGCAGGACCGTCGCACCGGCCTTGACGGTTACGCTGCTGCCTCCGGTGACGACGACTGCCGTTGTCGCGCCCAAGCCCACCAAGGCGAGCGACACATCAAGCTTGTCTACCGGTTCGCCTTCCCAGGCGGCCAGACCGGCACGGCGCAGCGCATTGGCATCGCCCAGCGGGGTCAGTTCAAAGGGAATGGAACAGCTACCCATCAGGGCCAGCGAAGGGCAGCTTTCTATATCGGCCATGCAGAGCGCACAATTCTGTGTGGTCGCCCAGAAACCCGAGGAGTCCGCACGCAGCGCCTCGATTTCCTCCTGCTGTTCGGGGAGGGGGGACAGCCCGTGATCCTCTGCCACCAGAACCAGCGTTTCGATCCGGTCAAGATCGCGCGCCTCGATCGCGTGGCCAAGTTCAGCTGCAAGCCAGTCCGCTGAAACCTGCCGTTCCATCGCCCGTTGCAGACTGCGTTCGATCTGAGCCGGGGCGGCTTCGACAAAGGGCCGGGTGAACGGCGACTGGTTCAGCGACCAGATCAATAACGCCGCTGATAATAGGAATGGCGAGGCGCGCAGGGCGCCTCGCATCAAGGTCCAGAAGGCGCGGATTACTCGGCCGCCTCGGCATAATCCTCCATCGGCGGGCAAGAGCAGACGAGGTTACGGTCGCCATAGACGTTGTCGACGCGATTGACCGGCGGCCAATATTTATCGACACGGAAGGCACCGGGTGGGAAACAGCCCTGTTCGCGGCTATAAGGCCGGTCCCAGTCGCGCACGAGGTCTTCCATCGTGTGCGGCGCGTTCTTGAGCGGGTTGTTCTCGCGATCGATCTTTTCTTCCTCGATGGCACGGATTTCCTCGCGGATCGCCAGCATCGCATCGCAGAACCGGTCAAGCTCGGCCTTGGTTTCGCTCTCGGTCGGTTCGATCATCAGCGTGCCCGCGACGGGCCAGCTCATTGTCGGGGCGTGGAACCCGCTGTCGACCAGACGTTTCGCGATGTCATCCACCGTGACCCCGGCGCTATCGACAAAGGGTCGGGTGTCGATGATGCACTCATGCGCCACGCGCCCCTGCTTGCCGCGATAAAGCACCTTGTAAGCGCCTTCGAGCCGCTGCGCGATGTAGTTGGCGTTCAGGATCGCGACGCGGGTTGCCTGTGTCAGCCCTTCGCCCCCCATCATCAGCGTGTAGGCCCATGAAATCGGCAGGAGCGAGGGCGAACCATAGGGCGCGGCAGAGACCGGGCCTTCGACCCCGCCGGTCGAGGGATGACCGGGCAGGTGTTGCACCAGATGTTCCTTGACGCCGATCGGTCCCATGCCGGGTCCGCCGCCGCCATGCGGAATGCAGAAGGTCTTGTGCAGGTTCAGGTGGCTCACGTCGCCGCCCAGATCGCCGGGACGCGACAGGCCGACCATCGCATTCATGTTGGCACCGTCGATATAGACCTGACCACCATGCTCATGGGTGATCTGGCAGACATCGCGCACGGTTTCCTCGAACACGCCATGGGTCGAGGGGTAGGTGATCATGCAGGCGGCAAGCTGATCGGCGTATTTCTCGGCCTTGGCGCGGAAATCGTCGAGGTCGATGTCGCCGTTTTCCGAGGATTTCACCGGCACGACCTTCCAGCCCACCATCTGAGCGCTGGCCGGGTTGGTGCCGTGCGCGCTCGTCGGGATCAGGCAGACGTTGCGGTTGTCGTTCCCTTGCGCCCGGTGCCATGCCGCAATGGTCAGAAGCCCCGCATATTCGCCTTGCGCGCCCGAGTTCGGCTGCATCGAAATCGCGGCGTAACCTGTAATATCGCAGAGCTTGGCCGACAGGTCATCGATCATCATCCGGTAGCCCTGCGCCTGATCGGCCGGGGCAAAAGGGTGTAGATGGGCAAACTCGGCCCAGCTGATCGGCATCATCTCGGCAGCCGAGTTCAGCTTCATCGTGCAGGACCCCAGCGGGATCATCGCGCGGTCGAGCGCGAGATCTCGATCCGCAAGACGACGCATATAACGCATCATCTCGGTCTCGGCCCGGTTCATGTGGAAAATCGGATGTTCAAGGTAACCGGATTGACGGATCAGATCTTCGGGCAGGCGGTATTCCGGGCTGAGGTCAGCGTCTTCCCGGATGATACCGAAAGCGCGCCAGACTTTCTCGATGGTTGCGGGGCGGGTGCATTCGTCAAGCGTGATGCCGACACGTGTCTTGCCGACCCGGCGGAGGTTTACGCCCTCGCGCTCGGCGGCTTGCAAGACGCCACGCTGAAGCAGGCCGACATCCACGGTGATCGTGTCGAAATAGGTCTTGGGTTCAACGCTGAAACCGGCCTCTTCCAGACCTCGCACCAGCCGAACCGTCTTGCGGTGCACGCGCTGGGCAATCGCACGCAATCCGTCTGGGCCGTGGAAGACCGCGTAGAAACCGGCCATCACCGCAAGAAGCGCCTGTGCGGTGCAGACGTTGGACGTCGCCTTTTCGCGGCGGATATGCTGCTCGCGCGTTTGCAGCGACAGGCGATAGGCACGGTTGCCATGGCTGTCGACGCTGACCCCGACCAGCCGCCCAGGCATGTTGCGCGCGTATTGCTGTTTGGTGGCCATATAGGCCGCGTGCGGACCGCCATAGCCCAGCGGCACGCCGAAACGCTGCGTATTGCCAACGGCAATGTCCGCTCCCATCGCGCCCGGCTCTTTTAGTAGCGTCAGGGCAAGGATATCGGCGGACATGATCGCCACGGCGTTGTTTTCGTGCAGCGCGGCAATCGGGGCCGAAAAGTCGCGCAGATCGCCATAGGTGCCGGGATACTGGAAGATCGCGCCAAAAACGGCGGTTGCGTCCATATCCTCGGGCGCACCCACGATGACCTCGATCCCCAGCGGCGCGGCGCGGGTCTGGATCACCGCGATATTCTGCGGATGGCAGTTCTCATCCACGAAGAACGCCTTTGATTTCGACTTGGCCACCCGCTGCGCCATCGTCATCGCCTCGGCGCAGGCGGTTGCTTCGTCCAGCAGCGAGGCATTGGCGATTTCAAGCCCGGTCAGGTCGCTGACCATGGTCTGAAAGTTCAGCAGCGCCTCAAGCCGCCCCTGCGAAATTTCCGGCTGATAGGGGGTATAGGCTGTGTACCACGCCGGGTTCTCAAGGATATTGCGCTGGATCGCGGGCGGGGTGACGGTGCCGTGATACCCCTGACCGATCAGCGAGGTCATCACCTTGTTCTTTTTGGCGGTCTGGCGCATGTGATGCAGCAGCTCGCGTTCCGATTTCGGCTTGCCGAAATCCAGCGGCTTTTCCTGTCGGATCGCCTTGGGAACGGTTTCATCGATCAGCTGCTCAAGCGACGCCACACCAAGGGTTTCGAGCATATCGCTCATCTCGGTCGGGGAAGGGCCGATGTGACGGCGGTTGGCGAAATCGTAGGGCAGGTAGTCGATAGGCGCGTAGGCCATGGGAAAGGCTCCTCGGGTTAAGGCGCAATATGGGTCAGGACATTGATCAATGTCCCGGCGGGGTCGCGAAAGTAGAAACGCCGCACACCCCAGTCTTCGTTTGTCGGTCCGTATTCGGGCCGGATCCCCCGAGTACTCAGGCGATCCAGTATGTCGTTCAGATCATCGACCTCGATGGACAGCGCGGGCAGCTCGGTGTCGGATCCGCCGTGCCGCGCGAACGAGAGCTGCGTCGCAGGGCTGTCCGGCGCGGCAAGCGTCGTGATCCAGCCCATGTCCATCAAGATATCAAGGTCGAAGACCTCGCTGTAAAAGGCTGCCAGCGCCGTCGGATCATTCGTGCGGATATTGCTGACGATACGTCTGACGGCCAAGGATCAGTCTCCGATGAATTCCTTGTAGGCGGCTTCGTCCATGTAATCGTCCATCGGCGAAAGATCCGACGGCTTCATCTTAAAGAACCATGCATCGCCGGTGGGGTCGTCGTTGACCAGCGCGGGGTTGTCGGCAAGGGTCGAGTTTACTTCGACGATTTCGCCATCCAGCGGCGCGAGGATGTCCGAGGCGGCCTTGACGCTTTCGATCACCACGACTTCGTCGTCCTTGGTGATTTCGGTGCCTTCTTCGGGCAGTTCGACAAAGACCACGTCGCCCATCTGCTCCGCCGCATAGGCGGTGATGCCGACCACGATCAGGCCGTCTTCTTCCAGCAGCCATTCATGCTCTTCGGTGTATTTCATGGAGGTCTCTTCCCTGTTGACTATCGTTTGAAATTGGCCGCGACAAAGGGCATCGCGGAAACGGTGACGGGCAGGCGCTTGCCGCGCAGCTCGCCATAAAGAACGGTGCCCGGTCCGGCCTTGTCGGCCGGGACATAGCCCATCGCGACGGGGCCGCCGACCGTGGGGCCAAATCCGCCCGAGGTGATGGTGCCGACAGGTTCACCGCCCGCGTCCTCGGCGAAGAGTTCGACGCCTTCGCGCATGGGCGCACGACCCTCGGGGCGCAACCCAACGCGCTTGCGTGTCGGTCCGTCCTGCATCTGGCTCAGGACCGCTTCGGCACCGGGGAAACCGCCCTCGCGCGCGCCGCCCTGCCGCCGGGCCTTCTGGATTGCCCATGTCAGCGATGCTTCGGCGGGCAGGGTGGTGGTGTCGATATCTTGCCCATACAGACAAAGCCCCGCTTCGAGCCGCAGGGAATCCCGCGCGCCAAGCCCAACGGGCAGGACATCGTCATGATCCAGCAGACGACGCGCCAGCGACTCGGCATGTTCCGACGGGACCGAGATTTCATATCCGTCTTCGCCCGTATACCCCGAGCGTGAAACCCAGCATTCCGCGCCGTCGAGCATCAGAGTTTTCACGTCCATAAACTTCATCCCGGCCGCTTCGGCTGCCAGTTCAGACAACACGTTTTCGGCAGCGGGGCCCTGAAGCGCCAGCAGCGCGCGGTCGGTCACGGGGGCCACATCCAGCGCCGGTTCCAGCGCCGATTTCATATGGGCGATATCCTGATCCTTGCAAGCTGCGTTGACCACGACAAACAGGTGGTCGCCCCGGTTGGCGAACATCAGGTCGTCGGTGATTCCGCCGGTTTCATCCGTGAAAAGACCATAGCGTTGCCGACCTTCCTTGAGCCCGAGCACATCCATCGGCACGAGAGTTTCAAAGGCAGTTGCCAGCGCCTCCCAGTCCGCGCCCGAGATCACGACCTGACCCATGTGGCTGACATCGAAAAGCCCCGCCTTTTTGCGTGTATGGGTGTGTTCGGCCATGATGCCGGCGCGAAACTGCACGGGCATGTCATAGCCTGCAAAGCCGACCATCTTGCCGCCCAACTCAAGGTGCAGCGCGTGCAAAGGGGTTCTCAGTAAATCCGTCATACCCGATCCAAGTCCAAGACCAGCGTGATTCTCAAGGAAATCATGCGGCATCCCAAATTTCGCAGGCGATTGCCTGCAAGTGTGATGCCCCCTCTGTCCTTTTGCCTGAGATCGTTATCCCTTCGGCGTCCCGGTCGTGGCCGGGTTCTCTCCAGAGTCGTCTTGGCGGATGCGGTCCTTGCGCCTGAGAGTTTCCGGGGCGGTTGCTCCTTCGGCACCGGCTTTTGCCGGTTCTCCCACATCACAGGTGTCGTTTATCGTCTCGGTTTGGTCGCGGCAAGCGAATTGCTGCCCGTTGGCGGCCGGATTATCCGGCCGAACGCAGTTGTGCCCGTTGTGTGGTCGATGCGCGCCGGGATTTGTGCGTTTGCGATATAGGCGTGACATTTGCGCTGGGCATATCAAACTCGAAACGGCTGCCGACGCCCGGTTCGCTGGTCACACCCAGATCGCCGCCATGCAGTTTCACGATCTGTCGAGCGATGGTGAGACCAAGCCCAAACCCACCGTGCGCGCGGGTGTCCGACCCGTCCGCCTGCTGGAACCGCTGGAAGATCAGCCCGTGGTCCTTGGCGGGGATGCCGCAGCCGGTGTCCTCGACCGCGATGCGCGTACGGGTACCGTCGGGATGCACGGAAATGGTGATCGAGCCTTCGTTGGTAAACTTCAGCGCGTTGCCGACAAGGTTGTACAGCACCTGCTTGAGCCGCAGCGTGTCCGCCTCGATCATGACATCCTCGATCTGGCCGACCAGCTTGATGCCTTTCTTTTCGGCCTGCGGGTTCAGATCGTCAATGATCGTCTGGACCGAGTTCGCAACAGAGACGGTTTCCGGCGCGATCTTGAGGTCGCCACCTTCCGCCTTGGCCCAGTCGAGCAAGTCATTAACCATGTTCAGCATATGTTTCGACGCGCCAAGGATCTTTTCGCTCTGGGCCGAGATGGCATCCGCCTGCTTTGTAATCAGGCCGCGCATCTTGGCACTGTCCACCTTGTCGTCATTGTCGGGCTGATCCAGCAGGTTGTTGATTTCCCGTGCCGCTGGCATGCTCTGGCTTTGGCGCAGGAAAGAGGCGTAGCCCGAAATCACTGTCAACGGTGTGCGCAGCTCATGCGTGACATTACCAAGGAATTCCGATTTTTGCTTGTTCGCGGCCTCGGCGGCAATCTGCGCCTCTTTCTGGGCCGTGACATCCGCGCAGATGACAACCGTGTACTCTTCGGGCGTTTTCGACAGCGAAATGCTGAGCCAGCGCCCGTCGGGCAGGTGTTCGACTCTCGTCGCGTTGCGGTCATAGTTCTTGAGCTGGGATTTGACCCATGCGTCTTCGCGGCCTACGGCCTCGGGCACGTGGCCCTGACGGATCGACATGTAAAAGATGCTCGCGATTGAAAGGCCCGGTTTCAGCTCGTCCCTGTCCAGATGCAGGATATCGGCATAGGCGTCGTTTGCCATGAGAAGCCTGCCGTTATGGTCGAACAGCGCAAATCCCGCGTCGAGCGATTCTACCGCATGTTCAAGGATGCTGTGCGCGTTCTGGCTGCGCATTGCAAAGCGGCGGATCAGCAGGATGGACCCGACGAGGGTCAACAGCGATAGAATAGTCGTCGCGAGGAATTTCCACATGTTCGGGGAATACGGTGCCCAGTCTTCATGCGGCGCCGCGGCGAGTTCCCAACTGCGACCAAAGGCAGTCAGGGCCTTGGTGGAATGATCCGAGCTGAACAGTTCGGGCGCGCCGTAGAGATGTTTGATGAGTTTTCCCGCTGGCGACACTTCCCGGAGAGATAGCTGAAGGCTGTCGATGATATGGGCCAGCCCTTCGTCGCCACGAAACAGCCCCTCCTCGGAAATAACGATCGAAATGACGCCCCAAAAGCTTTCCGTTCTTCCATTCAGATGCGGGGTGATGACCGGGTAGCGCAGGACGTAACCGCGTCCGCCCTGAACAAGGTTGATAGGCCCGTCGAATACCGCCGCGCTCTGGCGATAGGCGCGTGCGACGCTTGCCAGTTGCGTCGGCACATAGGCGTATTCAAGCCCGATGACGGATTCGTTGCCCTTAAGTGGCGACACATGCGTCACTTTCAGATCGGGCGCGATGGCGACGTTGAGGATACCGGGATACCTGTCCAGCAACTGATCGGCGGCCTGTGCGACAGCCTCGTCTGTTAGATCCGGGGAGAGGGAAACGAAGCTTGCCAGACGGTTGGCCACAAGTTCCATGCCGAACAGCTTGGCTGCGAGGGAATCGGCCACGTGACTCAGGTCTCTTTGAAGCTCCGCGTGTTTTTCGTTCAGGTAGATCGACTGATCTTTCTTGATGATCGCATAACCCGCCCCGAGGCATAGCACTGCCGTGCAAAATGCCAGAAGCAGATAGCTTCTCGAGACGCCGCCCCAGATGTTTTTCTTCATTTTTCAGCCGCCCTGATAATTGTGCCCCGGCGGAGGCTTTTCCCGATGTTGGTAAATCGATCTAAAATGATGATTAGGCGAAATTTTGACGCAAACACGGCTGGCAAAAGGATGCTTTCGTCAATCAAATGTAGGTGGCCTGTATTGAGAAATGGTTTTTGAAATTCGGCAGCTTACGCGAAATGAATTCCACTAAGGCGTCATCAGCGGCTGCTCCCAAGCAATATTAGGGGCGCGCCAGCGGCACGCCCCTAATATTGCGATAAAATGTCGACCGATCAGGCGGCTTTTTTCTCAACGGCCTTGCTGGCCTTGCCAAAGAACAGATCGTGCATCGTGCAGATCGTATCGTCGAGCTGATCTCTCGGGACAATGAACTGCACGTCCACCAATCGCGGCGGCTGCTGTGCGGCCACAACCTCAATGCCCTTTTCGTCGAGCGCGGTCATTCCGCGACCCAGTACGCCCAGACCCGACAAGTCGCGCCCGATCACCGAGGCCAGCGACAGCGCCCGCACCGACACGTCCGCATTGGGATAGGTCTCGATCAGGTCGCGTTCCACCCGGCGGATCGCCTTGAAAGACGCGTCGAGGAAATGCGTGATCGTATTCGCGTTCGACGTCTTCGAAACGATGTTCACATTGTGACGGCGCAGGATTTCAAGGATCGTGCTGTCATATCCTTTGACCCCAAGCATGTCCTGCTCGAAAAGGTCCAGCGCGTATATATCCAGACCGCAAACGATCTCCGCTGCCGGCGTGTCGGTCGGCTGGTCGTCGATCAGCGTGCCGGGATCTTTTGGCTCGAACGCATTGGTGACGCGAAGCGGTACCTGCGCCTGGCGCAGGGTTCGGGCCGCTTTCGGGTGGATCGCTTCCATGCCCATGTTCGATAGCTGGTCGGCCACGTCATAGTTGGTGTGCCCCAGCTTTCGCACGTTCTCCATGCCAACCAGTTTCGGGTCGGCGGAGGACAGGTGGAACTCCTTGTGGATGATCGCCTCGCGCGCTCCGGTCATAGCCGCAATCCGCGAGAAAGTGACCTCGGAATAGCCACGATCGTATTCCTTCATCAGACCTTCGCGGCACTGCGCGTAGCCGGTCACGATCAGGATTTCGCGTGAAGGGTCGGCGTCCTGAAGGCCCGATTCGATGCGCTCTTTCAGAGACATCTCGCGTTCGTCGCGCCAGCCCGACAGGTCGATGGTCCGCGCCTCGACACCCGCGCGGCGCAGCATCAGGGCCGAAGCTAGCGCGGAATGCGCCTCACCCAGACCGGATAGCAGCTCGCGAATGATACGCATATGCTCGGACAGCCGGAAGTGGCCATAGGAACACAGGCGTTGCAGGTCGAGAAGACAACTGCGTGCGCCTTCGATCCGGTCGCGAACGAAATCATCCGCTTCCTTCAGGTCGCCCGGATGGTCAAGCAAAGCCCGATGCGCTTTGCGCATCGCGTTCGCAACCTCGGTCAGCTTGTCGAGCCAAGCATGGCTTTGGTCGCCGCTGGCAAACAGGCCATAAACGCCCGGCTCGCCGGTTTTCTTGTCTTCCAGCAGCAGGTTGGTGATGCCGCCAAAGGCGGAAACGACAAAGATGCGGTTGTAGACGTCCTTGCGGTCGCCAATGAACAGGGTGTCCACCAGTTCACGCGCGCGGGACATCGACGTGCCGCCGATCTTTTCGACTGTATGCTCGGGAAAGTTCATGTGTATCAGCCCGGGTTGCCCCGGGCTCTCCTTTTGTCAGGCATCTGCCAATGCGTAAGAGCCGTCTTCGCGGTGCACTTCGTTGCCGGTGACCGGCGGATTGAAGCAGCAGGCCATGACCAGCTCTTCTTCGGCGCGCAGGATGTGCCGGTCATGCTTGTTCAGCGCGTACATGACGCCGGGCGTGATCGCATGGGTCTCGCCGGTGGCGATATCCGTGATCGAGCCTTTGCCCTGCATGCAGAAAACCGACTCAAAGTGGTTCTTGTATTCGAACGTGTGTTCGGAACCGGCTTGCAGATAGGTGATGTGAAAGCTGAAGCCCATGCCGTCATCAGCAAGCAGCATCCGGACGGATGTCCACTGAGCGTCGGATACGGAACGGTCGGTGTCTTTCAGCTTGTTAAGGTCGCGTACAATCATTGTTTTACTCCGCTGCGATTTTGTTGGTGGCGCCAAGCACGTCCTGTGCAGCATCCAGCAGGATGTTGAGGCCCTTCACAAAGGTTTGCTTGGGCGTGGTGAGGGGGGCGAGCACCTTGACGACTTCGTCATTGGCGCCGGATGTTTCGATGATCAGGCCCTTTTCAAAGGCGCGGGCGCAGATATCGCCAGCCAGTTCACCGGTGCCCACATCGACGCCTCGCATCATGCCGCGACCCTTGAGTCTAGCGCCGGGGACCATACCCGCCAGCGTCGTCAGGTGATCTTCGAGGATCTGCGCCTTTTCAGCGATCTCGTTCTTGAACGCATCGTCGGTCCAGAACTTCTCGATAGCGACCCGCGCGGTGACAAAGGCGTGGGTGTTGCCACGGAAGGTGCCGTTATGCTCGGCAGGGCTCCATACGTCGAGCTCCGGTTTGAGGAGCAGCGCCGCGAACGGCAGCCCCATGCCCGACAGCGATTTAGCCAGCGGGATCATATCGGGTTCGACATCGTATTCCTCAAAGGAAAAGAAGGTGCCTGTGCGACCAAGTCCGGCCTGAATGTCATCCAAGATCAGCTTGGCGCCATGCTTTTTCGCGAGCTTGGCGATGCCTTGCATCCATTCCTTAGACGCCGCATTCAGCCCGCCTTCGCCCTGCACGGGCTCAAAGATGAATGCAGCCGGGGCGTCGATGCCGCTCGACGGGTTGTCGAGCATTTCTTCGGCCAACTTCAGCGTATCCACGTCACCCATCGACCCCTCATAGGGCAGGTGGGTCACGTCGCCGAGGCTGACACCGCCACCATCACGCTTGCCAGCATTACCGGTCAGCGATAGGGAACCCAGCGTCATGCCGTGGAAACCGTTGGTAAAAGCGATGACGTTCGTGCGGCCGGTGACCTTACGGGCCAGCTTCAGGGCAGCTTCGACGGCGTTCGTGCCGGTCGGGCCGACCATCATGACCTTGTGGTCCATGCCGCGCGGCTCAAGAATGTGCTTCTCGAAGCTCTCAAGAAAGGCCGCCTTGGCGTCCGTATACATGTCCAGACCGTGGGCAATGCCATCGTTCTGGATATGCTCGATAAGCGCGGCCGTCATGTCGGCGTCGTTATGGCCGTAGTTCAGCGAGGAACAACCGGCCAGAAAGTCGATGTAGGTCTTGCCATTGGTGTCGGTCATTTCCGACCCGCTGGCAGAGGTGAAAACGGTATCGAAGCTGCGGCAGTAGCTGCGCACCTCCGACTCACGTCGGGCAAAAACTTGTTTATCGGCTGAATTTTCAGTCGGCATAGGAGACCTCCAGGTCTATAGCTAAAAGGGGATGTGCGGCGCGGTTCAGGCCGCTTTCTTGAATTCCTCGACGGGGAATTCGATGGTGACCATATGTTCGGTCGCGTGCGCGCCATCGAAGTGTTCTTCGCGCTTGAAATGCGGTTCGCTATCCATGTCGCCGTCCTGACGGTCGGCAAATCGGGAGAACAGCGCCCAAGATGCATCGTTGTCCTTGGTGATGGTCGTTTGCATCTGGGTCACATCTGCGCAGACCTCGCGGTCGAGGATATGTTCAAGCATGCGTGTGCCAAGCCCGGCACCGCGCGCTTTTGCGGAAACGGCGACTTGCCAGACAAACAGGGTGTCCGGGTCATCGGGACGGATATAGGCCGAAATCCAGCCCACGGCTTCGCCATCGATCTCGGCAAGCACGCAGGTTTCGGCGAAGTGATCGCATTGGATCAGGTTGCAGTACATGGAGTTTTCATCCAGCGGTTTGCAATCCTTGACCAGTTCCCACACTGCCGATCCATCTTCGCCTACAGGTTCGCGAAGTGTGATTTCATCTTTTGCAGCCATGTCCGTCATTATCCGTTGTTACATTTATTTCGCAAGGCTTAGTATATGTGCGGCGCTGAAATAATCAACACCATCGTTAAATAAACTATAAACCGGCGAAAAGGTTCCTCCCATAGGGAGAACCCTTTTGTTTTCTGGCGATTTTGGCCTTAAACTTACTGCGCAAGGCTTAGTATCGACTTGTATTATTGGGTTGCAAAAGTGCCACTGAACTTTAGCGTATGCTGGTAATTTCGAACGAGACACCGATGAGCCGCACCGATGAAAGCCTGATTTCACTCCGTCGTATTCTTCGATCAACCGAGCTTTACGGGCGCAAACTCGCCGCAGAGGCAGGCCTGACGGCGGTTCAGTTGCGCGTGCTTCAGATCATTGCTGAAACCGGGTCGAGTACGGCCAAGCATCTTGCGACCCGCATGGGGGTGACGCAGGCGACGATGACCGCGCTCATCGACAAGCTGGAGAAGAAACAGCTTCTGACCCGGCACAGATCCGAAGTCGACAAGCGGCAGATGGATCTGCTGATCACCGATCTGGGGCGTGACAAGGTCAATGATGCGCCCGACCCGCTGCAACAGCGATACGTTCGCGCCTTCGAGTCGATGGAGCCTTGGGAACAGTTGATGGTGAACGCGGTGCTGGAGCGGGTCGCGGGCATGCTTGACGCCTCTGATATCGATGCCTCGCCAGTGCTGGATTCTGGTGATCTTCGGGGGGTCCGCTAGGGCCGAAAAGGCGGGGCACAACCCGTACACAAGCCGTGCAGCACCTGTACACCCCCTGTGCACCGGGGCCGAAAGCCAAGTTTTGCCTTTAATCTGGCAGGCGCGGGAAAAAATGATCAAATTATTGGTTGCGGAATTGACTGCCCCTGCGGGCTGGTGCAACGAGTTGCTCATGATTTCCTGAATAGCAAGAGGTGCCCCATGATGGACGATATCCCCAACTCGATCGAAGCGCGGGATGCGCGCGTTCACATGCACCCCTATACAAACGCCCGCGCCCTGCAGGAATCCGGCCCGCTGGTGATGGATCACGGCGAAGGCATCCATGTCTTTGACACGAGCGGCAAGAAGTACATCGAGGCAATGGCTGGTCTCTGGAGCGTTGCCGTCGGATTCTCGGAAAAACGTCTGGCCAAGGTCGCTCATGAGCAGATGCTCAAGCTGCCTTATTACCACGTCTTTTCGATGCGTTCGCACCAGCCCGCCGTCGAGCTGGCGGAGAAGCTGATCGAGATGTCGCCGGTGCCGATGAGCAAGGTGTTCTTTACCAACTCTGGCTCCGAGGCGAACGACACCGCCGTCAAGATGCTCTGGTATCGCGCCAACGCCATCGGCCAGCCGGAAAAACGCAAGATTATCAGCCGCGTACGTGGCTACCATGGGATCACCGCCGTGGCCGCCAGCATGACCGGCCTGCCGATGAACCACATGTCCTTTGGCCTGCCGCTGCCGGGCTTCCTGCACACCGGGAACCCGCATTTCTGGCGCGAGGCCCAGCCGGGCGAAAGCGAAGAGGATTTCTCGGCCCGCCGGGCGGCGGAACTCGAGGCGATGATCCTTGAGGAAGGTCCGGAAACCATCGCAGCTTTTATCGCCGAGCCGGTGATGGGGGCAGGGGGCGTGATCGTGCCGCCTAAAGGCTACTGGCCCGCGATCAAGGCAGTGCTTGAGAAGTACGACATCATGATGATCGCAGACGAAGTGATCTGCGGCTTTGGCCGGACCGGCAAGATGTTCGCGACCGAAACCTATGATCTCAAGCCGGATATCCTCGTGATGTCCAAGCAGCTGTCGTCTTCTTACCAGCCGATCTCTGCCCTGATGATCAGCGAAAAGATGTTTGGGCCCATCGCCGATGAGAGCAACAAGATCGGCGCCTTTGGTCATGGGTATACCGGTGGCGGTCACCCTGTCGCGGCGGCGGTTGCGCTGGAAAACATCAAGATCATCGAAGAGCGTAACCTCGTCGAGAACGCGGCCGAGGTGGGCGCGCATATGCAGAAACGACTCGCCGAACTGGGCGAGCACCGTCTGGTGGGCGAGCATCGCGGCATCGGTCTGATCGCCGCGCTGGAGCTGGTAACCGACAAGGACGCCAAGGTCGCGCTGGAAAAACCCGGTGCGATGGGGGCGGCGGTTGCCGCGCGCATGCTGGAAACCGGCGTGATTTCCCGTCCGATCATGGATGCGGTCGCCTTCTGCCCGCCGCTGATCATCACCAAGGAGCAGGTCGACGAGATGGTAGACGGCACGGCCAAGGCCATCGACCTTGCTGCGGGTGATCTGGGCCTTTGAGTTCAGTGCGACAGTATGAATAAAGGAAAGCCCGGTGCGCTGCGCCGGGCTTTTTGCATTGCTGCGACATACTTGGTGAGACCGAAGGTCTTTGAAAACGAAGGTGCTCGCGATAGTTGTGGGCGGCAAATCAGGTCTTGATCGAACTGAACGGTTCTGTTTAGTAGCCGAAGTTGACGATCAGTACTTGTTTCATGCTTGGCGGCGAAACCTCTTCCGGGTCAAGCTGGCCGGGTCGGATACAGAGGTTTCCCGTTATGTCACGCATTCCGCATCGATTTCGAACCGGGGCACTTGCGCTTGCGCTTGTGAGTCTTTCGCCCTGCATGGCGCTGTCCGAGGACCCTCTGGTTGTGCGGGCGGTGCGCGCTGAGCAGGTCGAGACCAGGCAGCACCTGTCCCTTACGGGGGAGATTTCAGCGCGTGAGATGGTGCAGACGGCCTTTCCGACCGGTGGCCGTATCGCCGAGATTGCCGTGGAAGATGGCGATCGGGTGAAGGCGGGAGAGGTGCTGGCGCGGATCGAGAAGGTGCAGCAGGAGCAATCGCTGCGTGCCGCCGAGGCCCAGCTGGCGGCAACGCGTGCCGAGTATGACGCGGCTCAGGATGCGGATCGCCGCCAGACCGCGCTGCTGGAACGCGGCGCGACGACCCGGGCGGCACGCAACGCGGCTGCAGACCGCTTTGCGGCGGCGGTGGCGCGACGGGCGCAGGCCGAGGCCGAATTGCAGCTGGCCCGCGATGCGCTTGAGGACACTGTCATCCACGCGCAGAACGATGCCACCGTTATCCGCAAACTGGCCGAGCCGGGACAGGTTGTCGGCGCAGCGCAGCCGGTGCTTGAACTGGCGCTGGGGGAGGGGCTTGATGCAATCTTTAATGTTCCCGAGCAAAAGATGCTTGGCACAGCGGAAGCGGAGAAGCCGACCATAATCCTGTCGCCGATCGACCGGCCCGATGTGCAAGTGCTTGGTATTGTGCGTGAAATCTCCCCTCTGGTCGATCCGGCGACGGGCACGGTTGAGGTGACCGTCGGGCTGGAGGAACCGCTGCCGGGTCTGAGCTATGGCGACACCGTGCGCGGGACGAGCCAGCCGCTGGAAGGCCGCAGCGTCGTCTTGCCGTGGTCTACCGTGACCGCGAATGACGAAGGGACCGCAGTCTGGGTGATCGACCCGGCGACCAGCGCCGTTTCGCTGCGCGGGATCGAGGTGAAACGCTACACCAGCGATTCCGTCCTGCTGGAAAGCGGTGTCGAAGAGGGCGAACTGGTGGTGAGCAAGGGCGCGCAACTGCTGTATCCGGGCCGGATCGTCGCCCTGCAGGAGGATCTCTGATGCGGTTTCTTTCACTGCTCCTGTTGCTGCTGTCCGGCGCGGCTGTGGCACAGGAGGCGCACGCCCCCCGCCCGGTTGTCACGGAAATCGTTTCGCCGCAGTCGGGGCTGGCCTCGAACTGGGTGGGGACGGTCACCGCGCCAAGCGAGATAGATCTTGGTTTCCTGCGGCTTGGCACGCTGGCCGAACGCGTGGTTGATGTGGGCGACACGGTTTCTAAGGGCGACGTGCTTGCCCGGCTCGACGCGAGCGACCTGCAGGCGCAGCTTCAGGCGGCGCAGGCCGGGGTAAGCATCGCCGAGGCCAATCTCCACACCGCCACGGACGCCTATGAGCGGGTCAAGACATTGGCGGACCGGGGCGTGACAAGCGCCTCGGCGCTGGAGGATACGCAGAACGATCTGTCTGCCGCGCGCGCGGCGCTGGATCAGGCCCGCGCCGAAGCGGCCCGCGCCGAGGACGCGCGCGACTATGCCAACCTGCGCGCGCCGATTGATGGTGTGGTGACAACGGTCAGGGCCGAACCGGGGGCGACGCTGGATGCGGGGCAGGCGCTGATGACGATTGCCGCCACGGGCGGGCGCGAAGTAGTGATTTCTCTCAGCGAAGAGGATGCGGCGGGCATGGCGGAGAGTGCGGCCTTTTCCGTGCGGCTTTTGGCCAATCCGGACGTGCGGTCCACGGCAGTGCTGGATCGGATCGACCCGGTCACCCAACGCGCCAGCCGTACCCGCAGCGCCCATCTCACGCTTGAGCCCGAAGCGCCCGAGGCGTTCCGGCTGGGTACGCTGGCGACGGTGACCCTGTCGACGCATCAGGCGGCGGTCACCACCCTGCCGACGCGCGCGCTGATCGCGGGAAGCGAACCGGCAACGGTCTGGCGCGTCCATCCGGACAGCCGCGAGGTCGAACAGGTGAGCGTCGAAACCGGCCCGGTGGCGGGCGGGCGCGTCGTGATCCTCTCTGGCGTGGAGACGGGCGATGAAATCGTGATCCGGGGGGTGAACCTGCTTGAACCCGGACAGGTAGCGGGGCGGCGCATCGCGCCACGGACCATTCCCGGAGGGACACAATGAGCGGTTTCAACCTGTCGGACTGGGCGCTCAAGCACCGGTCATTCGTGTGGTTCCTGATGATCGTGAGCCTTGTCGCCGGGGCCATGGCCTATGTGCAGATCGGTCGTGAGGAAGACCCGAACTTCGCGATCAAGACGATGGTCGTATCGGCGGCGTTGCCGGGGGCCTCGGTGGTTGAGACGCTGAACCAGGTCACGGACCGGATCGAGAAAAAGCTCGAGGATCTGGACGAACTGGACAAGACGCGGTCGATCACCCGGCCCGGACAAGCGGTGGTCTATGTCGAACTGCTCGACACAACCCGGGCCAAAGACCTTCCGGAAATCTGGCAACGCGTGCGCAACATGATGGCCGATATCCGGGGAGAATTTCCGGCCGAATTCGCGGGCTTCCAGTTCAACGACCGGTTCGGCGACGTGTTCGGCAATCTTTACGCCTTTACCTCGGACGGGTTCACCCCGCGCGAGGTGCGCGACTACGTCGAGGAAGTACGCCGCGCGGTGCAGGCGCTGCCGGATTCCGGCAAGGTCGAAATCTATGGCACGCGCGATCAGGTGGTCTACCTCGAATTCTCGCCCGAGCGGCTGGCGGCTCTGGGGTTGAGCCAGGCGCAGGTGCAGCAGACGCTTGCCGCGCAGAACGCGATTTTGCCCTCCGGCGAGATCGACGCCGGATCGGAACGGATCATGGTGCGGGTCGGCGGCGCGTTCAATTCGGCACAAAGCGTGCTGGACGTTAACCTGCGTGTCGATGACCAGTTCTTTCGCCTGACAGACGTGGCCGATATCCGGCTCGATTACGAAGACCCGCCCGCCGAACTGTTCCGTTTCAACGGCAAGGAGGCCATAGGTCTGGCTATCGGCATGCGCGAAGGCGCCAATATCGTCGATTTCGGCGAGGAACTGAGCGTGGTGATGGAAGAGGTCGAGGCCAATCTGCCCATCGGTATCCAGATCGACCATATCGCGGATCAGCCCGAAGTAGTGGACGAGGCGGTCGGCCATTTCATTCAGGCGCTGGTCGAGGCGGTTGTGATCGTGCTGGCTGTCAGTTTCGTGAGCCTTGGCCTGCGGGCCGGTCTGGTGGTGACTCTGACGATCCCCCTTGTGCTCGCGATTACCTTTGTAGTGATGCATTACGCCGGCTTCACCCTGCAGCGGATTTCGCTCGGGGCGCTGATAATCGCGCTGGGCTTGCTGGTGGATGACGCGATGATCGCGATTGAGACGATGATCTCACGGCTCGAGATCGGCGAGTCGCTCACCAAGGCGGCGAGTTTCGCATGGACCTCGATTGCCTTCCCGATGCTCTCGGGCACGCTGGTAACGGTGGCCGGTTTCATCCCGATCGGATTGAACAATTCGGCGGCGGGGGAATTCACCTTTTCGCTTTTCGTGGTGATTGCCGTGTCGCTGCTGGTGAGCTGGATCGTGGCGGTTTTGTTCGCGCCGCTGCTTGGCGTGACGCTGTTGCCGTCGAAGATGAAACATCAAGAGGCAGGGCCGGGGCGGGTGAGGCGCCTGTTCCACCGGGTGCTGCGTACAGCGATGCGGTTCCGCTGGGTGACTATCGCCATCACGCTGGCCGCGTTCGGCGCATCGGTCTGGGCGATGCAATTCGTCGAGAACCAGTTTTTCCCATCCTCTGACCGGCCCGAACTGCTGGTCGATTTCACCCTGCCGCAGAATGCGTCGATCACCGAAACGAGGGCCGAGATGGACCGGTTCGAAGAGGCGCTGAAGGGGCATGAGGACGTGCTGTTCTGGTCTTCTTACGTGGGGCGCAGCGCTCCGCGTTTCATCCTGTCTTACGAGGTTCTGACAGCAGGTCCGAATATTGGGCAGATCGTGATCCAGACACCGGGCGTCGAAGCGCGCGACCGTTTGCGCGCGGAACTGGTTGAACTGTCTGAGACGCAATTTCCCGGCGTCGACATATTCGTGAAGCTGCTGGAGATCGGCCCGCCCGTCGGACGTCCGGTTCAGTTCCGCATCACCGGCCCTGAGATCGATGTGCTGCGCGACCATGCGCGCGATCTGGCGGCGCTTGTGGCGTCGGATGCACGGACGGCGAACGTGGTGATGGACTGGAACGAACCGTCACGGGTGGTCCGGGTCGATATCCTTCAGGACCGGCTGCGCCTGCTGGGGCTGACCTCGCAGGATGTGGCGACGTCGCTTAGTGCGATCTATGACGGGATCGGTGTCACCGAGATCCGGGATGGCACCTATCTTGTCGATCTGATCGCGCGGGGGGGACCCGAGACGCGCTCCTCTATCGATGCGCTGACGAACCTTCAGCTTGGCGCCAGCAATGGCGTGGCGATCCCGCTCTCGTCGGTCGCGGTGTTCCGGTATGACACGGAGCAGCCGGTGATCCGGCAGGAAAACCGGATGCCAACGATCATCGTGCAGGCGGCCATTTCGACCAAGGACCAGCCCGCGACCATCGTCGATGCGCTGGCCCCCAAGGTGGCAGAGTTCAACGAGGGTCTGCCCTTCCGCTACGAGGTCACGGTTGGCGGGACGGTTGAATCCAGCGCCGAAAGTCAGGCCCCGATTGCCGCGGTGGTGCCGCTGATGCTGCTGATCATGGCGGCGCTGGTGATGATGCAGATGCAGAGCTTTCGCAACGCGCTGGTGGTTTTCGCCGCCGCGCCGCTTGGGCTGATCGGCGTTGTTGCCGCGCTTTTGCCATCGGGCGCGCCGCTAGGCTTTGTCGCGATCCTTGGCGTCCTGGCGCTGATCGGCATCCTGATCCGGAATTCCATCATCCTCGTGCATGAAATCGACATCCAGCGCGAACACGGGCTGTCGGCCTGGGATGCGGTGTTCAATGCCTCAGACAGCCGCGCGCGGCCTATCTTGCTGACTGCCGCAGCGGCAAGCCTTGCGCTGATCCCCATATCCCGGCAAATATTCTGGGGACCGATGGCCTATGCCATGATGGGAGGGATCATCGCGGGGACAATCGTTACGCTTGTCTTTGTTCCGGCCCTTTATCTGGCGGTTCATCGGGTCCGGAGACCGGAGAGCACGGGATAATCCAGCGGCAAGAATAAAGTTGCTTTATTTTTGTATCGATTGCGCTGTATCACCTGACATCGGATTTCGGTTTCCATTCCTGGGAGCGTGAAAGTTTCCTTTAGCTTGCGTGGGGAAGTCGCGACGTAGATGTTAAGGCGTCAACCGGATCACAGGGATCCACTTAGTTTTCTTGCGGGGTCCGGTGAAATGGCCCGCCGCATTCGCGAATTCAACTGGGCGGACCATCCCTTCGGACGGCCTGAAACCTGGCCGCAATCCCTGCGCTCGGCCGTCGGGATCTGTCTGCACTCGGCTTTTCCCACGGCAATCTACTGGGGATCAGAGCTTAGGCTGATCTATAACGATGCCTGGTCGCATATTCCGGGTCCACGCCATCCGGCGGCCTTGGGGCAACCGGCCAAGGAAGTCTGGTCGGATATCTGGCATATCATCGAGCCACAATTCTCGCAGGTCATTGAGAAAGGCGCCGGACTCTCGCTTTCCGATCAGTTGCTGCCGATGGAAAGATTCGGTTATCCCGAAGAGACCTACTGGAGCTACAATTTCACTCCGATTCACGAAGAGGATGGCGGCATTGGCGGGGTCTTTAACTCGGGCATGGAAACGACGCGCGACGTTCTGATCCAGCGGCAGATGCAATTCGTGCTGCATCTTGAGGAACAGCTTGCAACGCTTTCCGAGCCGGTCGAGATCCGCCGGCACATGATGCGGATGCTTCAGAAGATGCTGGCGCCGGTCGAGGTTGGGCTTTGCCTGTTCGACAGCAAGGGGCAGGGCGAGGTTCTGACGGCAGAGCCGGGGGACGAATACGCGATGCCCGACGAACTCTGGGCTTGGGCGAAACGCGACTTCCTGGATGGTCGGGCTCTGGTGCTGCATGACGTTGCCAGCGAGAGCGCGTTCGCGGGTTTTGACATGCCCGAGCGGTTTCGGACAGGCGGCTTTCTGGCTGTGCCGATTGTTCGAGGGGGAATCGTGCGGGCAGTTCTTTTCGCGCATTGTTCGACTACGTGCCACTGGAACGCCTTCGACGAGGCGGCGCTGGAAAAGTGCCTCGAGGTGTCTGACAAATTCGTCGAACTCGCGATGGCAATCGAGCGCGAAGAAACCATCAAGCGCGAAGTGGATCACCGGGCCAAGAATTTGCTGGCGATCGTCCGTTCCGTCGTGCGCCAGACCACGGCCAAGGATGTGCCGACGTTCCGGGCGCAGGTCAACGACCGGCTGACGGCGTTGGCGCGGGTGCATTCGATGCTGGCGGCATCGAACTGGACCGAGATCGAACTTATGGATCTGATCTCGCAAGAGCTGGCGCCCTATGGCGCGGACAAGGCGAAACGCATCTGCGTCAAGGGACCCAGTATCCGGCTGAACGCGCAGGATGCGCAGACCATTTCGCTGATGGTGCATGAACTTACGACCAACGCAGCCAAGTATGGCGCGCTGTCGCGGCTGGACGGGCAATTGACCATCGGCTGGGAAATCGATGCCGAAGGGTCGCTGATGTTTTCGTGGGAAGAGAATTGCCCGGGCTTTGACCCCAGCGCCGTCTTGGACAGCGCGCCGGGTTTCGGATCGGTCCTGTTGAACCGGGTCGCCGAGCGGCAGATGGGCGGAAAGCTCGACCGCCGCGCGGCGCCCGGCGTATTACGCTATCGCTTGTCGATCCCGGCAGACAGCGCCTTGCGGCTGGGCGCGACGATGTCGAGCGGCGAGCCCAAGCAAAAGGGATATGGCGGGGAGAAATCGGTGCTGATCGTCGAGGATGAAATCATCGTCGCCTTCGATCTCGAAGAGATGGTGGGCGAGATGGGCCATCGCGTGTTCGGCGTCGCGTCTTCGCTGGACGGGGCGCTTGCGAAAATTTCGCAGGGGCGCCCGGACATAGCCATACTTGACCTTAACCTAAGCGGTGAATCCTCGCTCCCCCTGGCCGAGAAGCTGGCGCGCAACGGCGTCCCGATCATCTATTCCACCGGTTACGAGGTGGTGGACGGTTTGCCCGGCATGCCGGAAGCCGCCCGGATCGTCCAAAAGCCGATGGCGCAGGAAGATCTGGCACGGACCATCGCCGATCTGACAGGGCAGCCTAATTAGAGCGGGATGCGTGACGCGGCGGTTCGATGGACGCCGGACGGCAAACGGTAGCTTAAAAAACGAAAAGCTCAGGAGTTTTCCTGAGCTTTTCGTTTCCATCGCGATCCGATGAATAATGGACCTTGAGAGCTAGTAAGAACGCTCGGCGTTTTCGTCCGCGTTCTTTGCGAGCAGTTCCATGAGGCAGTTGCCAAGCTGACGCCCATTGGTCGGTTTCGGGCAAAAGGCTGCTTCCGGGAAGGAGGCCGAAATCTGGTCTTCAAGTGCGTGGCCCGAGTGGAAGATGATCTGCGTGCCGCGCTTCTCGAGTTCGCGGGCTAGCGGGAAAACCTCACCGTCCTTTACGCGCACATCCAGTATCGCCGCATCGGGCTGTTCGTTTTCAAGGATTTTGAGACCGTCGCGCACGCTCGCGCACTGGCCGACGACGTCGTAGCCAAGATCCTCCATCATGAACATGATATCCATCGAGACGATGATCTCGTCTTCGCAGATGAGAACTTTTATCTTGTCTTCTTTTGCCATCTGAATGTCATGTGCCATAAGTCAATCTCATTTCTCTTCCGTTCGGCGAGGCGTCTACCGAGACGCTTCCGTCAAGTTGATCCGCAGCAATCTGGACCAGCATTGAACCGAACCCTGCTTTTTGCTCTCCATGTTCAAATTCGTCGGAATAGGATTCGTTCCATAATATTTCTAATTTCCCGTTAACGGGTGCTTCCCAGGACACATGAAGAACGCCTTCAATCGGCCCAAGGACGCCATATTTCGCAGCATTCGTAGCCCATTCATGCAAAATAAGCGATAGGGGTGACAAATCGCCGCTCTCTACTGTGACATTCGGACCCTTCATGGCGTACCGGTCTTCCCCAGCATAGGGTGACAATGTTGCCTCGATCACGGCCGCAAGGCTGATGTTGGCACCGCTGTGCTGCTGGCTGAGGTTGTGCGAACGTGCAAGCGCGGCTACGCGGGTTTCCACGCCTTCGACAACTTCACGCACCGTGGTCGCCGACCGGCCCACAAGCCGCAGCATGCCCGAAATGATCGAGAACATGTTCTTCACGCGATGGTTCATCTCGCGCAGCATCAGCTCGCGAATACGTGCCGCTTCGTTCTGTGCGGTGACATCCGAGATCACCCCAAGTAAACGGAACACCCGGCGCGGTCCGTCGGCGCGCCCGTATAGCCGGATTTCGCGGCTTTGGCCTTCGGCTTCCTGCAGGGTGACAGTGACATCGAGTTCGTCGTGCTGCGAGATATCCTCGAAGGCGTCGAACAAAATCTTCTGATTTTCCTTGTCGAGCGACTTGGCCGCCTCTTCCAGCGGAAGGTCATCTGGCGATTTTTCAGGCAGGCCCAGCAGGGCTTTGCTGGTGTCGTCAAGGCGCAGCGTCTGCGTCGCGGGTATGAACTCCCAGACGCCAAGCTCGGTGACTTCGAGCGCAAGCCGCAAACGGTCGCCTTCCTCGGCAAGGGCCTGTTCGAGCCGGAGTTCCTGCGTCAGGTTCGTGAACACCAGAGTGGCACCGTCGACACTATCGTCAGAGCCCTTGTAGGGTGTGACCAGCAATGACCATGTGGTGCCGCCGGTCATGTCGCGGACGTGCAGGGTTTTGGCCTCGCCGCCGTTGATCACGTCGGTCGTGGCCTGAATGATTTCGCCGTTTTCCAGAACAACGCTGCTGACTTCGTTCAGCGGCCGCCCGCGGTCGCCGCGGCGGAACGGATAAATTTCAAGGATCGCCTCGGTGTAATTGCGGATGTGCAGGTTGCAGTCCACCACCACCAGTGGCAGCGCCGTAGAGGAAAAGAAGTTGTGCAGGTCGGCATTGGCGACAGAAAGCTGATCGACTTTTGATTTCAACTCGTCGTTGACGGTCGCCAATTCCTCGTTTGTCGACTGAAGCTCTTCGTTCATCGACATCATTTCTTCGTTCGAGCTTTTCAGCTCTTCATTCGCGGTCTCGAGTTCCTCGACCGTGATATGCAGGCGGGCGCGGGTCGAGCGCAGGTCTTCCTCGAGGCTCTGAACATGGCTGTCCGAAGGGTTCAGTTCCTCGATATCGGCATCGTCGATCGCTTCGAATTTCTCGCGGTCCTGAAAGATCAGCAGCGTGGTGCCATCGCTCAGGCCCTCGGCAATCAGGTCAAGCTTCTGCTGGCCGAATTCGGACCGGGAGCTGAGATCGCGGGTGACAATGCGCTTGCCGGGTTCCGGGCCGCGCCGGATCAGGGCCGAGACGGCCTCGCGCAGGCCGGGGCGGGCAAGCGTCTGGATGTGCTGGGCGGATTCCGAACCCGGTTCCAGCGCGAGATACTTGCTGAGACGGCCGGTAGAACCAAGTATCTTGCCTGCGGCTGTCACATGCACGGTCGCCGGTGCATAGGCCTGCAGGATGCGGTCCGCAGCGAGACCGCGTTGCCATGTCACGCGGGTCGCTTCCCGGTCTTCGCGCGTGGAGTCGCGGTTATCGTAGCCTGAATTACGCTTGCCACGCAGATGCAGCGGATAATCGGAATCGCCATCCTTGCGTCGGAAGAGCCGTGCGCTCTGATCGAGCGTTGCAAAGGCAGATTCGAACCGGCCGATGGTTTCGGACGGGCCAAGGAACAGGGTGCCGCCGGGTCGGATCGCGTAGTGAAAGACGGGCAACGCATTGGATTGCAGCTTGTCACCGAAATAGATCAGCAGGTTGCGACACGAAAGCAGGTCGATGTTCGAAAGCGGTGGGTCGCGCACAACCGAGTGCAGCGAAAAGCGGATCATGTCTCGGATGCGCGAATTGATCTGGAACTTGCCCTCGCGGGCAATCGTGTAGAGTTCTCGCATCTCCTCCGGAATATCCGCAAGTGCAGCGATTGGGTAAAGTCCCTGCCGCGCAATTGTCAGCATCTGTTCGTCAATGTCGGTGGCGAAAATCTGGATCGAGATGGACTTTTGCTGGAGCCGGACTTCCTCGGAGAACAGCATCGCGATGGAATAGGCTTCCTCGCCGCTGGAACAGCCGGGCACCCAGACGCGGATTTCCTCGCCCTTGTTGTCGCGGACCAGAGGTTCAATCACCTCGTTTCTCAGGACTTCGAAATGTTCGCTATCGCGGAAAAAGCGGGTGACGTTGATCAGGAGTTCGCGGAACAACGTCTCACATTCTTCCTGATCCGTTTTCAGGCGTTCGAGATATTCGTTGCCATCCTTAAGGTTGAGTACCTGGATGCGCCGTTCGATCCGGCGCACAAGGGTTGAGGGCTTGTAATCGGTGAAATCGTGGCCGACGACCTTGTAGAGCTGATCGCAGATATCGCTGATACATTCCGCCACCGTGCGCGACAGGACAGGGTCGCCCTGCGCCAGCGATTTGTGAGCATAGAACTGCGTGATCGTATCGACGATCTGATCGGGACGGCGCACGAAATCTACCATGCGTGTCGCCTTGGCCGCGTTGGGCATGCCGTCATAGCGGGCCGTTTCCGGCGTCTGGGCAATGCACAGCCCGCCGTGTTCCTTGATTGCGCGCAGGCCCGAACTGCCGTCGGCGCCGGTGCCGGACAGGATCACGCAGGCTGCATAGCGCCCCTGATCCAGCGCGAGGCTTTCGAAAAAGTCGTCTATCGGACGGCGCAGCCCGCGCGGCTGGGCGAATTCCGTCAGCTCCAGCACGCCCTCATGGATCGAAAGCCCGTGCCCCGGCGGAATGATATAGACCTTGCCAGCCTCTACCTTTTCACCGCCAGATACCTGTTGCGCGTCAAGCGCCGTCTGCCGGCCGAGAAGCTCGGCCAGGAGGCTTTCGTGGTTAGGGTCGAGATGCTGGATCACGACATATGCGAGGTTGGTTTCAGGATTGGCGGATGCCAGCATCTCGCGGATTGCTTCAAGCCCGCCCGCAGATGCCCCGATTCCGACGATACAAAGGCGACGATCATCCTCGTCGACTGGGTCACTCATTCTCAGCGGGTCTCTTGTTCAACTTTGGTTTCTTATTAGTTTTCTTCGTTCAGCGAAAGTTTTGCAACCGTGGCAATAGAATCCGCGAGGATTTCAGCAGAGCCCATCATTGCAAGGCCAAAGTCGCGGCCCACGGATTCCACATCGGTAATGCTCTTGCGCAGACTCCGGTCGTTTCTTTCGATTTCCGCTCGCATCATCGCCGATCCCAGATTGAACTGCGAGGCGAGGATGAACTGGGTCTGGCCGCGGCGGTCACGCAGCCGGCTCATGAACACGAAATTGTGAAAGGTCGAGCCGTCCTTGCGGTAATTGAGGATCGGGAATCTGCCGCCGTCGATGCTGTCGTCGTGAACGAATTCATGCAACGCGTCGATAGAGCTGGCTTTGGTGTCGGGACCCTGAAGAAGACGGCAGTTCTTGCCGATGACATCATCCGGTTCGTAACCGGTCAGGTCGCAGAACGCCTTGTTCACCAATACAAGCGGGACATCGTCATTCTGCCGGGACAGGGCGAGTGCTACGCGGGACTTTTCAAAGTATTCGCTCAGGCTCTTGGGAAGCTCAGAGATATCGGAGGTCATTCGTACTGGTTTTCCCGCTCTGGGTGCCTGACGGTTGAGGCATCTGATTTCATTCGCAATAGGTTACACTACCTGCGAAGCGCAGGTCATCTCAACCCAATCCGTGGGAAACTAGAGCTTGTCGAGGATTCGTAAACGGCAGAAAAGATATTTTTTGTACGTTCCTGCTTTTTGGTCCTATACCTCGGTCACCAGTACCGATTGGTTCACCAGGCTTGCAGCACCGCCGTAGATCGTCATGAAGGCGATGTCTGCCGCGTCGCGGCCCACCGATATCTTGGCAATTCCGTTCGGCTCGGTCATGCCGGTGGCGTCGATCAGATGCCATGCGCCGCCAAGGTAAACTTCTGCCAGCGCGTGAAAATCCTGCGGTTTAACACCCAGTCCATAGCCCGATACCATGCGTGCGGGAATCGTTGAGGCCCGCACCAGCGTGATGACAAGATGGGCAAAATCACGGCAGACCCCCTGCCGGGCGACAAAAGTCTCCAGCGCGGTGGTCTGTGCATCGCTGGTGCCGATAACGTAGGTCAGGTTATTGCGCACCCAGTCCAGGATATCGAGAACGCGCTGACCGCCACTGCTCGCCCCGAAATTGTCCTCGGCGAATTTCTGGAAAAGATCTGACGGGCAATAGCGGGACGGTACGAGGTAGGGCATCACTTCCTCGGGCAGATTGCGCAGCAACATGGTTGGAAAAGCCCGTATATCGGTATTGGGCCGTGTCACATCGATCAGTGCCGTATAGCGGCAGGAAAAGTTTTGCGCCACATGCGCCCAGACAAGGTTCGACGGCGCGTCTCGGATCGTAAGCTGCGTGTCGGAGTAATAGGCATGATCAATCATCGTCTGGCGGTCGAAATCGCCGATGCCGATTTGCAACAAGATATCCGCTGCCTGTGCCACGTCATATGCGAGGTCCACACTCACCGATAGCCGTCGGGCGGGACCGCTGGCGTCGCTCGACGTATCGGAATGCTCTGAGGTGGGTGACATGGATGCTCCTGTCGGGGCTGAAGTGAACGGACACCACGAGGCGTCAGGTCGGTGTGGATTCACGCGGTTGCTTTTCGCTTTCGTCATGCACGGGTTCGGAGTCGAAATCACCCAGGAAACGCGCGAGCGTCTGCATGTTTTCCATTTCGTCGCAGGCGATCTTTATCACGATCAGAACCGGCAGGGCCACGATCATGCCAATCACCGACCAGATCCACGCGAAAAAGGCCACCGTAAGGAACACGACGGTGGTGTTGAGCCGCATCCGGCGCGAGATCACCATTGGCGTCACGAACTGGCCCTCGATCGAGGTCAGAAGGATGTAGGTGATGAATACGCCCGCCGTGGGCCAGAGTCCATCAAGGCTTATGAATGCGACCGCGGCGGCGATACAGGCGCCGAGCAGACCGCCAAGGTAAGGTACGAAGTTCAGCGCGAACCCCATCAGCCCGAAAAGGATCGCGCCGGGCATGTTCCACAGCATCATGGCGATGCCGATGGAGACGCCAAGCCCGGCGTTTATCAACGCGATACCCCCGAGGTAATGTCCAAGCCGGTCTTCGATCGTATGGAGCACGGCAACGGCCTTTCGCTTGTCGCGAAAGCGACGAAGGCTTTGCACCGTCTTCGTCAGAAAGAGATCGCCAGAGGCGACAAGAAAGAACAGCAGGATCAGCGCCATCAGCACCTGACTGGCGAAGGACGGTGCCATGCTCATGATTGTGCCAACAACACCAGCGTCGGAGACGACGGTGACCTCCACCGGCTTTTCCTCGTCCTCGTCGACGATATCCTTCGCAGCCTTGGTTGCCTCGTTCAGCGCTTCGATCGGTCCGCCCGTGGCGTTAACCTTTTCGTTGATCTGTTTCACCATCTCCGGCAGATCGCGCATCATCTCGGCAGCGGGCGTGCTGAGCTGGAACGCCACCACGGCCAGGCCGACCCCCATCAGCCCGGTAAAAAGCGCGGCTGAAATGGGAGAGGGAACACCGATCCGCGCAAGCAGGCGGCGGGGTCGGTTCAGAACCAGATAGCCAAGAAAGGCTGCGGTGACGGGGATGAGGAAATCGCTGGCCCAGACCAGCGTGTGCAGAAGCAGTATGAGGAAAATGCCCCTGACGGGCCATTTCAAACCATGAGTTGAGGGACGCACTGGTCCCTGAAACTCGGGGGAAGGCTGGCTCGGTGGCTTGCTTTCCATTTAGTGCCTTCCGTTTGGCTATGTCTCCCGGTCCGGGGATCGGTTCAGGCCGTCTCACCTGTGGTGACCTTACGCGCTGGGGACCCTTCGGGTTCCGGTTCCGTGGCGTCGGCCTGTTTCTGCTCCCGGACGGTTTCGATCTCGGCGTTCAGTTCGGCCCCGAGCAGCACGATGAACGCTGAAATCCAGAGCCACATCAGCAGTACCACAATGCCGCCCAATGCGCCGAAGCTTTCGTTGTAAGAACCAAAATTGCTGACGTAGAAAGCGAACCCGGCCGACGCAATGATCCACAGGGAACACCCTACAACTGCACCGACAGAAGCCCATGACCATTCAGGGCGACGTCGGGACGGTCCGAAACGATAGAGCAGGGACAGCCCGAAAATCGTCATGAAGAACACCGCAACGAGCGTCAGCATGGATATCAGGAATGACCAGCCCGGGCCAAAGTCCATGAAGGACAGGAGAGCGGGTATAGCCGTACTCGCAAGCAAGCCCAGAAGCACTCCGACAATAACGAAAAGCGTCAGAATCAAGGTGGTCAAGGTCAGAGCGATAAAACCTCGCTTCTCGCGCTCATTGTACGCGACATTCATCCCCTGGATGAGACTGGCCGTACCGCGCGATGCGGAGTAAATCGCGAGCAGTATGCCGAGTATTGCGGTCAGGCCGAGGCCGCCTTGCCGAGTTCCCGCAACAGCAGTCGCCTGATCAGTGATGATTTCCACGGCTTGGTCGGGCATAATACCCTGCAGCTCGTCAATCTGAGATACGATCTCGTTCGGGTCGACAACTAAACCGCTTATTGCCATCATCGCTGTGATCGCGGGAAACAGGGCAAGAAGGGCGTAGAAGGCGACCCCAGCCGCCACGAGTCCAATCCGCTCGTCAATGATTGCGTCTTTCACCCGCCATCCAAGGCTTTTCCACTCCTTGAAACTCAGACGGATAGGAAAGCCTGCATTTGACGGATGGGACATATCATCTCCTTGCTAGCCAGCGGTCCGAGCGTTGCCCGTACGGATTGGCGCTGATCAGAATACAAAGCCGACAATTGCCAGAACGACGACCACGAGACCAACCAGATAAATGATGTTATGCATTTTGACTCTCCTTTGTAACGGAGAGTCAACTTGTTATGGGCGCGACTGGTTCCCGGCCGTATGCGGCCCGTCCGGTCAGGGCCGGCGCGGCGGGTTGCTGCCCCTGTCGTTCGGACGCGCCCGCTTGCCGGGTTTGGAGCCACCGGGCTTTCCGGCACCGGGCCGGGCGCGGCCGGGTTTGCCATCCGGACGGGGCATGCGTTTCGAGGTATCCGAGGCATCAAAGCGCGGTTTGCGCTCGGCGCTCTTGCCATCGCCCTGATCGGCCTTGTCGCGCGCAGGGCGGGCGGTGAACTTGCCGCCGGGTTTGCCTGCCGGTTTCCCGAATCCGGGCTTGCCACCGGATTTTCCGCCGGGCTTGCCACCGGGCTTTCCGGCTGGTTTGCCCTTGTGCTTGTTATCCGGCCTGCCTGCCGGCGCGTCGTGCCGGTCGGCATCGGGCTTGCGCTTGGAGGGTTTCGAAATCGTGTGGTTGATCGGCTTTTCTTCGGCCGGGGCACGATCTCTCGGGGCCTTGTCAAAGCTGCGGCGCGGCTTGTCCGGCGGACCCTTGCGTTGCGGCGTGCGGTCATTGCCGGGTTTGCCCTGCGCCGGGGGCGGACCATCGGCGCGGCGCATCTTGACGCCTGCCTCAAGCTCGCCGCCTTCGCCGATGCGCTCGATAAAGGGCGCGGCGCTGGTTTCGGTCAGTTCGACCAGCGTTTCGTTCTGTTGAACGCGGATCGCGCCGATGTCGTCTTTTTGCAGATCGCCCGCCCGCAGCAGCAGCGGTAGAAGCCAGCGCGCCTCGGCCCGGTCGTCGCGGCCGACGGACAGGCTGATCCATGTGCTCGGACCAAAGGGCTTGCGTTCGCGCGGGGGCGGGGCGGCATCGGGCGGCGACAGATCCTCGGGCGCGGACTGGCGTGTCTGGTACAGACGGAAATAGGCGGCGGCGATTTTCTCCGGCGCGTGCAGGGCCAACAGTTTTGCCGCGAATTCCTGTTCAAAGGCGGTGTTTTCGTCGCTCCAGACCGGATCCGCCAGCAGGCGTTCCTCGTCGCTGCGGCGAATGTCATCCGCCGAAGGCGGTACTGTCCATTCGGCCTGGATCTTGGCGAATTTCAGAAGACGTTCGGCTTTCTTGACGATCTTGGGCGTGACGATCAGCGCCGAGATCCCCTTGCGACCGGCGCGGCCCGTACGGCCCGAGCGGTGCAGCAGCGCCTCGGTGTTCGAGGGCAGGTCGGCATGGATGACCAGTTCGAGATTGGGCAGGTCGATGCCGCGTGCGGCCACGTCGGTGGCCACGCAGACGCGGGCGCGCCCGTCGCGCATCGCCTGAAGCGCATGGGTGCGTTCGGCCTGGCTGAGTTCGCCCGAAAGGCTCACCACCGAGAAGCCCCGGTTGGCGAAACGGGCGGCAAGGCGGTTCACCGCCGCGCGGGTGTTGGCAAAGACCAGCGCGTTCTGGGCATCGTGATACCGCAACACGTTGATGATCGCGTTTTCCGCGTCGTTCTGCGCCACGCGCAGCGCCTGATACGTGATGTCGGCGTGCTGGCTGGCACTGCTTATGGTGCTGACACGTTCGGCATCGCGCTGGTACTGCTCGGCCAGCTTGGCGATCATTGGCGAAACGGTCGCCGAGAACAGCAGGGTGCGGCGGTCTTCTGGCGCTTCGGCCAGCATGAATTCGAGATCTTCGCGGAAGCCGAGATCAAGCATCTCGTCCGCTTCGTCCAGAACGATGGCGCGCAGGGCGGACATGTCGAAAGAGCCGCGCTGGATATGGTCGCGCAGACGGCCCGGCGTGCCGACAACGATATGCGCACCGCGTTCCAGCGCGCGGCGCTCATCGCGCATGTCCATGCCGCCGACGCAGGACACAACCCGCGCCCCGACCTTGGCGTACAGCCAGCCGAGTTCGCGCATCACCTGCAGCGCCAGTTCGCGGGTCGGCGCGACGATCAGCGCCAGCGGCGCGGCGGCGGGGCCAAGCGTTTCGGCATCGCCCATCAGCGTCCGCGCGATGGCAAGGCCGAACCCGACGGTCTTGCCCGATCCGGTCTGCGCCGAAACCAGCAGGTCGCGGTCCTGCAATTCGGGGGCGGTGACGGCCTCTTGAACCGAGGTGAGGGTGTCATAGCCGCGTTCGGCCAACGCATCGGCAATCGTCTGGATCATGGAAGTGTCGTTTCGTGAAAGAGGTGGCGGGCGCGCCCGATAGGGTTTCGGCGCGCCGAAGAAGAGCCTCCCTAACGCTCTGGATTGGGAAAGTACATGCCTAATTCGTGTCAACCTTTGCGCCCTGTGGCCGCAGGGCGGGGACGGGCCGGTCTGCCACATTCGCCAAGAACGCTGGGCGGAAATTCGCCGGATAGGGCTGGATCAATCGGCGCAATTCGCCTTGTTTTCAGGCCGTTTCGCCTGTTGGCAGGCATAGGGTGGCGTAGATCGCGACAGGTCCAAGAATTGCCTTGCCTGCGCCACATCCGCCCCCTATCCGTCGGTCTCAACCAAGGACACGGGACGAGGAAAGCCAGGTGCCAGAGGCCACGACCACCCCCGAACATTACGATCTCTTTGTCATCGGGGGCGGTATCAACGGCTGCGGCATCGCGCGGGATGCCGCCGGACGCGGGCTTCGCGTCGGGCTGGCAGAGATGAACGACCTTGCCTCAGCAACCTCTTCGGCCTCGACCAAGCTTTTTCATGGCGGGCTGCGCTATCTCGAATATTTCGAGATCCGGCTGGTCAAACATGCGCTGGCCGAGCGTGAAGTCCTGCTGCGCAATATGCCTCATATCAGCTGGCCGATGCGTTTCGTGCTGCCCTATCACGAAGAGATGCGGTTCGAGACGGACACGCCGGTGTCGCGCCTGCTGGGTATCTTCATGCCATGGACACGCGGACGCCGACCGTCATGGATGATCCGGCTGGGCCTGTCGCTGTACGACAGCCTTGGCGGGCGCGAGATATTGCCGCCCAGCAAGAACCTCGATTTGCGCGACACGCCCGAGGGTGCGCCCCTCAAGGACAAGTTCGAGAAGGCGTTTGAATATTCCGATTGCTGGGTCGAGGATTCCCGGCTTGTGGTGCTGAATGCCCGCGATGCCGAGGACCGGGGCGCGCGGATCATGACCCGGACCAAGATGATCCGGGCCGAGCGGGTCACGGATCACTGGCTGATCACCCTGCGCGACGAGGAAACCGAACGGGAGTTCGAGGCGACCGCCCGGATGCTGGTCAATGCCGGTGGCCCTTGGGTCGGCGATATCATTCATGACAAGGTAGAGGTCGACTCGACGGAAGGTGTCCGCCTTGTGCGAGGCAGCCATATCGTGACCAAGCGGCTTTACGATCACAACAAGTGCTATTTCTTCCAAGGTACGGACGGGCGGATCATCTTTGCCATTCCTTACGAATCCGATTTCACGCTGATCGGCACCACGGATGCCGAGCAGGAAGACCCGGATCAAAAACCGGAATGCACGCCGGTCGAACGCGATTACCTGATCGACTTCGCGAACCAGTATTTCAAGAAACAGATCACGGCCAAGGATATCGTCTGGACCTATTCGGGTGTGCGCCCGCTTTATGATGACGGGGCCAGTAGTGCCACGGCGGCGACGCGGGACTACACGCTCAAGGTCGACGATACGGGCGGCGCGCCGATCCTGAACATCTTTGGCGGCAAAATCACGACCTATCGCAAACTGGCTGAGGATTCGCTGGCAAAGATATCGCCTTACTTCTCCGGCGTCGGAGAGAGCTGGACCGCCGACGCGCCTCTGCCGGGTGGCAAGTTCGACGTCGACAAGGCCGAGCAGCTGGTAAACCGGGTGATCCGGACCTATCCCTATCTCAGCGATTTCTGGGCGCGTCGCATGGCGCGGGCCTATGGCACCGACACTTTCGAAATCATCGGCGAGGCCGAGAGCGAAGAGGATCTGGGGCAGCTCTTTGGCGCTACCCTGACCGAGCGCGAGGTCAAATGGTTGATGGACCGGGAATTTGCGCGGACCGCCGAGGACGTAATCTGGCGGCGCAGCAAGCTGGGCCTGCGCATGAAACCCGATGATGTCGCGCGTCTCGATAAATGGATGGCCTCTCAGCGCAGCGACAAGTCTTCCAGCGCCGCGTAACCTCCGCTTTCCGCGGCCGGTTGCCGCAAACCCCCGTGACCTGCGCAAAAATTCTTGGCACAAGGTGGGATAACCAGAAACGCATCTCATGGGGAGGGGGCAGATGAGCCATATTCTTGCAATCGATCAGGGCACCACGTCGTCGCGGGCTATCATTTTCGATGCCGATATGCAGGTAAAGGCCGTGTCGCAGGAGGAATTCCCGCAGCACTTTCCCGACAGCGGCTGGGTCGAGCATGATCCAGACGATCTCTGGTCGACGACCGCCGGCACCTGCCGCGCGGTGATCGAACGCGCCGGGCTGCGCCCCGGTGACATTGCGGCCATCGGGATCACCAACCAGCGCGAAACGACGCTTGTCTGGGACAAGAGCACCGGCAAGCCGATCTATAACGCGATTGTCTGGCAGGACCGGCGCACCGCCGAATTCTGCCGAGGCCTGCGCAAGTCGGGCAAGGATACGCAGATAACCAAACGCACCGGTCTGTTGGCTGATCCCTATTTCTCGGGGACCAAGCTGAAATGGATCCTCGACCATGTTGATGGATCGCGCGAGCGGGCGGCCAAAGGGGAGCTGCTGTTCGGAACCGTCGACAGTTACCTGATCTGGAAGCTCACGGGTGGTGAATCCCATGTCACCGACGCAACCAACGCCGCGCGCACGATGCTTTACGACATCCATAAGGGGCGGTGGAGCAGCACGATCTGCGACCTCTTCGACATTCCGATGGAGATGCTGCCCGAGGTCAAGGACAGCGCCGCCGATTTTGGCATGACCCGCGCCGATCTCTTTGGCTCGCCGCTGCCTATTCTCGGCGTGGCGGGCGATCAGCAGGCGGCGACCATCGGTCAGGCCTGTTTCAAACCGGGGATGCTGAAATCGACCTATGGCACCGGCTGTTTTGCCCTCCTGAACACCGGGTCCGAGGCGGTGACGTCGAAGAACCGGCTTCTGACGACCATCGCCTACCAGTTCGATGGCAAGCCGACCTATGCGCTGGAGGGGTCGATCTTTGTCGCCGGCGCGGTGGTGCAGTGGTTGCGCGACGGGCTCAAGATGATCCGCGACGCGCCCGAAACCCAGCCGCTTGCGGAAAAGGCCGATGAGAATCAGGACGTGATCCTTGTGCCGGCCTTTGTCGGGCTTGGTGCGCCCTATTGGGATGCGGATTGCCGGGGCGCGGTCTATGGACTTACCCGCAATTCGGGACCGGCGGAATTTGCCAAGGCGGCGCTGGAATCCGTGGGCTACCAGACCCGCGATCTGCTTGAGGCGATGCATGCGGACTGGCAGAGCGATGCCGCCGACGCGACCCTGCGCGTCGATGGCGGGATGAGCGCGAGCGATTGGTCGATGCAGTTCCTGTCGGACATCCTTGGTGCGGCGGTGGACCGGCCAAAGGTGCTCGAGACAACGGCCTTGGGTGCTGCATGGCTGGCGGGCCAGCGGGGCGGGGTTTACCCGGACATGCAGGGCTTTGCCGAGACATGGGCGCTGGACCAGACCTTTGAGCCGCAGATGTCGGACGAAGAGCGTGACCGCAAATACGCGGCGTGGAAACGCGCGGTCAAGGCGACGATGTCGGTCTAGTCGAGCAGGCGCGCGATACAGACCTGCCACGGCCCCATGTGGAGCCTGCCGTCGGGGCTCTTGTTCGCGCCGCCGACCTCCTGCCCGATGGTTTCCCAGTCGCCACCGGGCAGGGCATGGACCGAAGGTGTGTCCGACATGTTGAAGGCGCAGAACAGCGTCTCATCGTCATGGACACAGCGGAAATGCAGCACGTCGCCAAAGGCGTAGACGCCGTCCTGCATCCCTGAAACCAATGCGGGGTGCAGTTTGCGAAAGGCCAGCGCGCGGCGATAGTGATGTAGGATCGCGCCGGGTTCATGTTCCTGCACGTCCACAGCGCGACGGGCATGTTCGTGGCTAATAGGTAACCACGGTTCGCCCTCGCTGAAACCGGCGTTGCGTTCATGGGTTTCCCAGACCATCGGCGTGCGTGCACCATCGCGGCCCTTGTATTCCGGCCAGAATTCAACGCCGTAGGGGTCCTGTATGTCCTCAAGGGGCACGTCGGCCTCTTCGAGTCCAAGTTCCTCACCCTGATACAGGCAGGCCGATCCGGGCAGGCACAACAGGAGCGTCGCATAAAGGCGCTGCGCGGCGGGCGAAAGCTCCCAGCGCGAGGTATGGCGCATCACGTCATGGTTCGAAAACGCCCATGCGGCCCAGCCGTCATTCGCGACCTGATGCACCTTGTAGAGCACCTCGGCAATGCGGGCGGCGGTCATCGGTTCCTGTGCGAGGAATTCAAAGGCGTAGCACATGTGCAGATAGTCATCGCCAGACGTATACTGGCCCAGCAACTCGAGCCCGTGCTGGGCATCGCCGACCTCGCCCAAAGTTGTCGCGGCAGGGTATTCATCGAGCAGCACGCGCATCCGGCGGAGAAAGTCGAAATTCTCGGGCCGGTTCTTGGAGTAGAGATGTTCCTGATAGTTATAGGGATTCACGCGCGGGGCGTGGATGGCATTACGGCCTTCGGGCGGCAGCGCCGGGTTGTCGCGCAGCTCTTTGTCGGCAAAGTAGAAGTTCACCGTATCAAGCCGGAAGCCATCGACGCCGCGATCCAGCCAGAACCGGTTGACGCCCAGCAGGGCGCTTTGCACTGCCTCGCTATGCAGGTTAAGATCGGGCTGGGAGGCGAGAAAGTTGTGCAGGTAATACTGCTCTCGCCGGGGATCCCAGTGCCATGCGCTGCCGCCAAAGAAGGAGAGCCAGTTGTTGGGCGGCGTGCCGTCGGGTTTCGCATCGGACCAGACATACCAGTCGGCCATCGGGCCTTCGCGCGAAACACGGCTTTTCTGGAACCACGGATGCTGGTCGGAGGTATGCGACAGCACGAGGTCGATGATGACCTTGAGGCCATGGCCATGCGCCGCGTCGATAAGCATGTCGAAATCGGCCAGCGTGCCAAAGATCGGATCGACGTCACAGTAATCGCTGACGTCATAGCCGAAATCCTTCATCGGCGAGGTAAAGAAGGGGGAGATCCAGATCGCGTCAACGCCAAGGCTGGCGATATAGGGCATCCTCTCGACGATGCCGATCAGGTCGCCGATCCCGTCGTCGTTACTGTCCTGAAAGCTGCGAGGGTAGATCTGGTAAATCGTGCAGCCGCGCCACCAGTCCTTGTCGGTTTCGGTGGCGGTTTGTGCAAAATCGCTCATGGCTGCGTCCTGGTCTTCGGATCGCGTGCCCCGTCGGGGGCAACGCGTGTTCGTGTCTCTATGTCAGAGAAAGCTTGCTCAGGCCACCTCGGCTTGTGCGTTTGTGCCGAGGAATTCCGAGATCACCGCGTCATAGGCGGGGTTCTGCGCGGCAAGGAAAAGCTGGGCGCTTAGCATTCCTTCTTTCGACCCACAGTCGAAACGGTTCCCGGCAAAGCGGTAACCCGCGACGGTCTTGTCACCGATGGCGCTGGCAATCGCGTCGGTCAGCTGGATTTCACCACCCGCGCCGGGTTCCTGTGTGGCCAGGGCCTCGAAGATGGAGTTGTCCAGCACGTAACGGCCGACCACGGCCGTGGTTGAGGGCGCAACATCCGCATCCGGCTTTTCGACCAGACCGTCACAGATCGCAAAGGGGCCGTCGCGGCGGGATACCGAAAGCACGCCATAGGACGACACGTTTTCACGCGGCACTTCCATCGTGGCGAGCATGTGGTCGACGTCGCCGTTCTCGTAGGCCGAGATCATCTGGCCAAGCGCACCGGGGCGACCAAGGATCAGGTCGTCGGGCAAAAGCACCGCCACCGCACCGGGCAGCGCCTCTTCCCGGGCGCAGAGGATCGCGTGGCCAAGGCCAAGCGGTTCCTCCTGATGGGTGAACACGACCTCGATGTCTTTTTCGTTCAGCGCGGCAGCTTCGAGTTCAGCCGCCAGCTTGCCCTTGCCGCGCTCGCACAGCGTCGCGTTCAGCTTGGCGTCGTGCAGCACATGCTGTTCTATGGCGGATTTCGACGGGTGGTTTACAAAGATCATCTTCTCGACACCGGCCTCGCGCGCCTCGTCGATGGCATACTGGATCAGGGGCGTATCAAGAACCGGAAGTAACTCTTTCGGGATGGCCTTGGTGGCAGGCAGAAAGCGGGTACCCATCCCGGCAACTGGGAAAATCGCAGTTCTTACAGTTTTGGTCATTGTTAATCCTCTGGTCGTCATGCCGCATTGCAGCGAATGGTTTTACTGTAGGTTTCACACCCGGAATGTCAAAAAACGACACCGCTAAAATTGCGTTCGCCGGATCAGTTTTCTGATGCGCAAGATCGGATGAGTCTCGGGCTGCAAAACGGCGAATTTTCGGAAAATTAGTGAAATCAAAGACCTAGAGGGCGGAAATGTGACGAACCGGGGATTTTTGCCGCCGGAAGGCCAGATTTTGCGCAGGTCAATTCTGCTTAAAAGCTAGGCGATTTGGAAACGGTTGGGGGGCTGGATGCCTTTTTTGGACTGTACCGCCTTGATACCGCAGATGCACAGTATAGCTCGTTAAGCAACAGAAGCGGCGCGCCATGTTTCGATAAAACTGAATGGCCGCGCCGGGATCACGCGGGCTGAAATGCCCTTCGAACCCAAAATAAACGTGCAGATCGCAAACCAGAGAAATGACATCAACGCCCATATCCCCGACTTCGCAAAGCGTCCCGTATTCACGTATCGCCGTGGTCGGCGGCGGCGCCTGGGGCACTGCCCTTGCAAGCGTCGCGGCAAGGGCCGGCCGGCAGGTGCGGATCTATGCGCGGGATGAGGCCACCGTTAACGCCATCAATAACGAGCACCGCAATCCCCGTTACCTGGGCGATACCGCATTGCCCGAGACGCTGAAGGCCACGCATCATCTGGCCGAAGCGCTGACCGGTGCGGATGCCGTGTTGCTCGTCGTGCCATCGGGCGCGGTGCGGCAGACGGCGGCGCAGCTGCGTGACCTGATCATGGACGGCACGCCGGTGGCGGTCTGCACCAAAGGGATCGAACCCGCGAGCGGCGCGCTCATGTCGCAGGTGGTGGCCGAGGAAATCCGGCATGTTCCGGTCGGCACAATCTCGGGGCCGACCTTTGCCCGCGAAACCGCGCTGGGGCATCCCACGGCAGCGACCGTGGCCTTTGATTTCACGCATCAGGACCGGCTTGATCCCTATGCGAGCCCGGCGGCGCGTCTTGCCCTGTCGATGAGCACCGGGTTCTTCCGGACCTATATCTCGGACGATCTGGTGGGCGTCGAAATCGGTGGTGCGATCAAGAACGTGATCGCCATCGGATGCGGGATGATGACCGGGGCGGGCTATGCGGAAAACACCCGCGCGGCGCTGATCACCCGTGGCATGGACGAGATGAAGCAGCTTGCCGAGGCGCTGGGCGGGCGGCGTGAAACCGTGACCGGGCTGGCCGGGGCAGGGGACCTGACGCTCACCTGTTCCAGCCAGACCTCGCGGAACATGTCGCTTGGCGTGCAACTGGGGCAGGGTATCCCGCGCGAAGAATGCTTTGACGGCAAACCCGTTGTGGTCGAGGGTGAGGCCAACGCCGCCTCGGTCGTCGATCTGGCGCGGCGCGTGAATGTCACCATGCCGATCTGCGAAACCGTGCACAGCATTCTGACCGGCGAGGTGGGCATGTCGCGTGCCTTTGCCGATCTCTGGACGCGGCCCATCGAATCCGAACCGCGCGCGCTGGCGATTGAAATGAACAACCCGGCGATGACCAGCGGTACGCGCCTTGACGGAGGTGCGGCATGAGCCTGCCCGATTTTCACGAGCGCCAGTTCGTTCTGGCCACTGACCTTGACGGCACGTTCCTTGGCGGCACCGATGAGGACCGGCGCCAGCTTTACGACTGGATCGAGGATAACCGCGATACGGTGGGTTTGATCTTTGTCAGCGGACGGGACCCGGAGTTCATGGTTGAAACCTGTTCGAGCGGCGATCTGCCTTGGCCCGAATACGTGATCGGAGATGTGGGTACGACCATCGCTAAGGTAGAAGACGGCGATATTCGCCCAATCGAAGCGCTGGAACTGGATATCTCGGGCCGGTGGAGCGACAGCGGCGATAGGGTGCGCACGGCGCTGGCCGATGCAGCCGGGCTGCGTTTGCAGGACACCCCGTTTCGCTATAGGGTCAGCTATCACTATGACCCTGAAAGCTATGACCCTGCCGCTGCCGATTTGATCGGCGACATGGGACTGGATGTCCTGATCTCGGACAACCGCTTTTTCGATGTCCTGCCGCCGGGGGTCAGCAAGGGGCCATCGCTTTTGCGCCTGCTTGACCACCTCGGGGTGCCGCAGGGGCGGGTGCTGGCGTCGGGCGATACGCTGAACGACCTTTCGATGCTGATCGCGGGCACCTATGCGGTGGCGGTCGGCGGGTCCGAGCAGCCGCTGTTGCAGGCGCTGCCGCAGGACGAAAAAATTCACCGGGCGAAAGCCATCGGCGCCGCCGGAATCGCCGAGGCCATGACCCAGTTCAACCTTCATCCCGGCAGCAAAGAAATTTTGAAAAATGTCGTCTGATCTGGTCATCGTCTATCACCGTCAACCCTATGAAGAGGTTGAAGAAAACGGCGTCGTAAAGTTTCGCGAGAACAAGAGCCCGAACGGCATTGTTCCGACGCTAAAGAGCTTTTTTGCAACCGCCGAAAAAGCATCCTGGATCGCGTGGAAGCTGGCCGATGATCCGGCCAATCCGGATTTCGAGAAGGTCGTGGAAATTGACGACCAGTACGGCAAATACAACGTGTCGCGCCTGCCGCTGACCTATGAGCAGGTGAGCAGCTTTTACCACGTTTCCTCGAAAGAGGCCTTCTGGCCGATCCTTCACAGCTTCAAGGAAAAGTTCAACTACGATCCGGTCGACTGGCCGACCTTTCGCGAGGTGAACTGGGCCTTTGCCGAGGCCGCCGCCCGCGAGGCCGCGCAGGGCGCAAGGGTCTGGATTCATGACTATAATCTCTGGCTGGTGCCCGGCTATCTGCGCACCCTGCGTTCGGATGTGACGATCTCCTTCTTTCACCACACACCTTTCCCGGCGGCAGATATGTTCAACGTGCTGCCGTGGCGGCGCGAGATCGTCGGCAGCCTGCTGGCCTGTGATATCGTCGGTTTCCACATCGCGCGCTATGCGTCGAACTTCGTTTCGGTCGCGCAGAGCCTTTTCGACGTGGATGTGTTGGAACGGCACAAGGTCGACCCCGAGATGGTCTCGGACGGGACCGCGCTTAGCGAGCGCAGCTATCCAAAGCTTTTGTCCTATGAGGGGCGCAAGGTGGCGATCAGCTCGGCGAATGTGGGGGTGAATCCGGACTTCATCGAAGCCCGCGCCAACGACCCGGAGGTTCAGAAAAACGCCCGCGAAATCCGCGAGGACATGGGCGATTGCAAGTTGATCCTGTCTGTCGGACGCACCGACTACACCAAAGGCGGGGTTGACCAGCTTGAGAGTTTCGAACGTGTGCTCGCCGAACACCCGGAATTGCGCGGCAAGGTCAAGCTGATGCACGTTTCGGTCAGCGCAGATCGCAACATGTCGGCCTATGCCCCGGTGCAGACCGGTATCGAGGAAACCGCAGGGCGGATCAATGGCCGCTACGGGACGCTGCGCTGGCAACCGATTGCGCTGATCTCGCGGGCGATCCCGTTTGACGATCTGATCAAGTATTACCTCGCTGCTGACGTGGCCTGGATCACGCCGCTGGTTGATGGCATGAACCTTGTCTGCAAGGAATTCTGCGCCGCCCGCGTGGATGGCGACGGGGTTCTGGTCCTGTCCGAGTTCGCCGGTGCCGCGGTAGAATTGCATTCTGCCGTCATCACCAACCCGTTTTCGCATCGCTCTATGGACAGTGCGATTCTTTCGGCGCTGGATATGCCCGAGGAAGAGCGCCGTCACCGGATGAAAACTCTGCGATCGGTTGTAAAGAGATTTACCGTTGCCGCATGGGGCGAAGCGCAGCAGCGCGAGTTCGATGCTGCTGTGGAAAGAAAGCAAGAAATGCTGGAAAAACAGGAATAATCAAAAGTTTTTCCCCCACTATTCATTGTTCTGTCGCATAGTCCTGCTTTCGAGCCCCTGCATACCGCGCATGGGGCCGGTTGCAGAATGGGGGGACTATGCGGCTGAAGGCGGTCTTTTCGTGCGATGGCGCGAACATCGAAGTTGGATATGAGGCCGAGGAAGCTCCGGTCGTCGCGCGCCGGACCGAGGGCGCGATCAGCCTGTTTCCAGCGCAGGCCATCAAATGCGACAAGCCCACTCAGATCGACCTTGGCAAGGAAAAGCGCCGCGCAACGGGACGGTAGGGACCGTCACGCTGCCCCTGACCCGTTTCTAAGCTGCGGCATGGGAATAGGGTCTTTTTGATGAGACAGCGTGGCGTGGAGGTGGTTTACCCGTGTCAGGTAAACCGGTGCTTTACCCGGCGTACGATCCGGGTTGCGGTGGAACAGAATCGCGGATCACATCAGAAAGCTGCCAGCCTTCATCGTGTCCGGCACGGGGGCACCAAGGCGCGACAGGATGGTCGGCGCGAGCTGTAGCTGATCGATCACCGCACCGGCGTCTGGGCCTTCGGCGGGGCCAAAATAATAGAGCGCGGATTCCTGTTGCAGGGCGCTGTGGCCGCCGTGATGACCGCGTTCGTCCTGACCGTGATCCGCGGTCACGATGATTTCGTACCCGGCGGCGCGCCATTTGTGGATGAACGGGGCGAGCATTTCGTCCATGACCGCGCAGGCGTGGTCCATCTCCTGACAATCGTGGAAGAAACGGTGCCCCATGCTGTCGAGCGTGCAGGTATGTAACATCCCGTAATTCAAGCCAAAACGCAGACAGAGATTGGTCAGCGACGCAAAGAGATCGACGTCGGAGGGCGTCATCTGGTTGACCAGACCATAGCCCGTCATCGTGTGGAAGCGGCCGTGGTTGATGGTGTCGCTCTCGGGTTCGTCATACTCGGTATCCCGCACCAGATCGAAGGGGTGACGGTTGAAGAAGGACGACCAGAAGGAATGGGCGACGGCTCCGGTGACACCGCCCGCCGCGCGGACCTGGCTGAAGACGTCGGGCTGGCTGAGGCGGAAGACATTGCCGTTGCCGGTACAGCCATGTTCCTGCGGCGTGACGCCCGTATGGATCGAGGCATAACAGCTTGCCGAGATCGAGGGGAGCACAGCGCGGTGCTTCCAGACCCGGGCCTCTCCGGCGGTGACCCAGCCTTCGAGATTGCCGAAGAGCCGACGCCAGTTGCGCCACGGAACGCCGTCGAGAATGATCAAAAGAAGTTTGTTCTGCATGGGCGCGCTCCGTTTTTTCGTGCCGATGGGTAGGCTTTCTGGCGCGCATCTAAGGACGCTTGAGCCCCGGTTGCAACCGGGTTTGAGGCGGCAAATCCGGGGGTGACATCTGTGCACCTTCTGTACACCCCCTGTACATCAGAGAGGCACCTTTCGGGCGTGTATCTCGCGCAAGCCCCGAAACTTATTCGGGCATGTGTGATCCAGATTGCTTGTCAGACCGGGGGGCGGGGTGTCTATTGAGCAGAGTTGTTTTCATCCCGTTTGAGGATTTTGCCAATGCTCGCCTCTCGTATCACCGATATGCATGTCTGTCCGATGGTCACGCCCGCGCCGGTGCCGGTGCCGCATGTGGGCGGCCCGATCATCGGGGTTTCCGCGCCGACCGTGCTGACCTGCAAGCTGCCGCAATCGGTGGTGACCGATAACTGCGTCTGCGTCGGGCCGCCCGATTTGATCGTCAAGGGATCGATGACGGTGATGGTCTGCAAAAAGCCCGCCGTCCGGATCGGTGACATGACCGCGCATGGTGGTTCAATCGTTGCGGGCGCGCCGACGGTGATGATCGGCGGCTGATCCGGTTTAATAGGTAACGCGATGCCCTGTTTCTGTGCCACAAACATGATGCGGCTGCCAGCAATGGCGCCCAAGGTCAGCCTCAGCGCCGTGGCCCCGGTGCCGCCGCAGCTGGCGATGCTGGCGGATCTGCTGGGGCTGGAATCGATGGCGGCCAGCGGCCCCGTGGCGATGCGGGCGGATATGAAGATGAACGCGGCCTTGCCGGATATGACCGGTGCCGCATGGATGAACGCGACGCTGGGCGCGCCGCTGCCGCTCTCGGGCGGGCCGGTGCTGAGCCTCGTGATGCGGTTGGCGGCGGCGGGGATGATCTTTCCGTTGCTTGACCCGAAAAAGCTGATCCTCCAGATCAAACAGGCGGTGGCCAGTCTGATGGCAGAGGCGATGCAGGCGCTGGCGCCGTTTCAGGCGATCCCGCCGATGCAGTTGCAGAACATGACGCTGGCGGCGCGGCTGACGCTGAAGCTGCGCGCGCAAGGCCTGTGCCTGATGGCGCTGGCAAAGGTCGATCCGAGCTTTTCCGCTGCGTTGAGCCTCGGCGATCCGGGGGTGCGCTTGCAGCAGGCGGCGCGGTTCTCGGCCTCGCTCAAGGTGCAGCCCTTTGCGCTGCCGCCCGCAAAGCTGAACCTTGCGATGAGCATGGCAGCCTTTGCGCCGCTGGCCTCGGCCCCGGCGGCGATGGGGCTGCCGCCCGTTACATCGCCCGATTTCATGAAGATGGCCGTGAATATGATCAAGGCGGTCGCGGCCCTGCCGATGATGGCGCTCGATGCGATGGGGCTTCTGGATGCGGCGGCCAAGCTGGACAGTATCGGCGTGATACAAGAAGCCTTCGGCATGGATGCGCTGACCCCTGCGGGCGTGGCGCGGGTCAACGCGATGCTGGCCTATGTGGCAAGCCTGCGGATTGCGCTGCCGAACCCGGCGACCCTTTTGATGTCGCAGCTTGGCGACTTGCCGGTTCTTGAAAATGTGCGTCTGGGCGCGGCGACGGCCAAAGCGGCGGCGCCGGTGATGTCAGCGTCGATGTCGATGAAACCGCCGAACCTTGCTGCCCTGCAACTGCTCGAGGCGATGGCAGCGCTGAACGCGGTGCTGAGCCAGCTGCTGGGACAGTCGCCGCTGGGCGCCTGCGGGTCCTGCCAATTCAAGATACCGGCGTGACTTCGTGAAGTAAGAAAGGGCGATGTCCGAAAGTCGTCTTGGGCCACGAGCATTACACGTCGGCTTTTTGCCCTTCCAAGACATTCGAAAGCTCTTCTCGGTTGGACAAAAAACATAGCTTGATTGCGCTGAGAAGGGTATGATCTAGAGCACCTTTCGAGTTACGACATCGCATATTCGGAGAGCACATTATCATGCTAAAATACATTCTTGCCTTTGCGATCATGCCGTTATCTGTCTTTGCCCAGTCGGGCGTCATTGCGATTGACGTTCTGATCGAACCCGACGAGACGATGATGGAACAAGCGGAAGAGTGGAACGCGCGACTGCGCGACGAGTTTCCGCAAGGCTTCGAACTCGATGAGGCACATGCGCCTCACGTCACACTGTTACAGACCTTCGTATTGCGGGATGAGTTGGACGCAATTCTCGCAACTGTCGCGGATGTCAGCAGCCAGTTCGATCTTGAGGCACTCCAGATGACAGCGACCGGCCTGTATCACGTTCCTTCCGGTGACATCGGCTTGCAGGGAATCGTGATCGAGCCTTCGCAAGACCTGCATGCGCTTCAAGATGCGATTATCGAAGCGATCGAGCCATATCGCAAGCCAGCGGCCGGAGAAGAAGCGTTTGTACCTGACCCATCGGGGTCGCCCTTCGATCCCCTGCTTTTCACCTACGTAGATACATTTGTTGCCGGCCAGTCAGGCGAGAAGTTTAACCCGCACGTCACCACGGGTGTAGGTCCGATCGCTTGGGTCGAGGCGCGAGAGACCGAACCATTCGAGCCGTTCACATTTGGCGCCGAGGGCATCGCGGTATACCAACTTGGCAACTTCGGGACTGCGGCAGAGCGTCTCTCTCGAGAATGAGTTCGGTTACAGAAATACCTATTATCGAGAGCGTCCGATAAGTCCGCGTAGCTGACCAAAACAGTATGCGAACATCCCCGAAATGAAAAACGCGCCGCGGGTGAGGCGGCGCGTTTCAAATGATCGGCGGGGCAGGGATCAGTTCCCGGCGCTTTCCATCTTGCGGTGTTCGATGACCTCTTCGAGCCAGCCGAGCTTCATCTCGGGAACCGAGGAGAGCAGCAGGTCGGTGTAGTCGTCGAAGGGCGGAGAGAGCACCTGCGATTTCGGCCCGTAGCGCACCACCTTGCCCTGGTACATCACCGCGATGGAATCCGCGATGGCGCGGACCGTGGCGATGTCGTGGGTGATGAAGAGATAGGCTACGTCCTCGATTTTCTGCAGGTTCAGCAAGAGCTTGAGAATACCGTCCGCCACCAGCGGGTCGAGCGCCGAGGTGACCTCGTCGCAGATGATCAGCTTGGGTTTCGCGGCAAGCGCACGCGCGATGCAGACACGCTGTTTTTGCCCGCCCGAAAGTTCGGCCGGGTAGCGGTCGATGAAACCGGTGCCAAGCTCGATCTCGTCCAGCAACTCCTGAATGCGGTCGCGCTTGGCCTTGCCCTTGAGGCCAAAGTAGAATTCCAGCGGACGCCCGATGATGGTGCCGACGGTCTGGCGCGGGTTCATCGCGGTGTCGGCCATCTGGTAGATCATCTGCAACTCGCGCAGGTCTTCCTTGCTGCGGCTTTTGAGATCGGGGCTAAGCGTGCGCCCGGCAAATTCAATCGTGCCGCTGGTCGGCGGCAAGAGCCCGGTGATAACTCGCGCCAGCGTCGATTTGCCGGACCCGGATTCACCCACGACAGCGAGGGTTTGGCCGGGGTGCATGTCGACCTTGACCTTTTTCAGCACGTCGAAGTTTGTGCCGCGATAGCGGGCCGTGATGTTCTTGACGCTGAGGACAGGTTTGTCGGACGGGATCTTTTCCTCGTGTTCGATGGAACGGACCGAGACCAGTGCCTTGGTGTAGTCTTCCTGCGGGTTGTTGATGATCTGGTCTGTTTCGCCGTATTCGACCATCTCGCCCTGTCGCAGCACCATGATGTGGTCGGAAACCTGCGCCACCACGGCAAGGTCGTGGGTGATATAGAGCGCGGCCACGCCGGTCAGTTCGATGGCATCCTTGATCGCCGCGAGAACGTCGATCTGGGTGGTCACGTCCAGCGCGGTCGTGGGTTCGTCGAACACCACCAGATCGGGCTGCGGGCAAAGCGCCAGCACGGTCATGCAGCGCTGAAGCTGACCGCCCGAAACCTGGTGCGGGTAGCGGTTGCCGATGGTGTCGGGATTGGGCAGGCCCAGCTTGTGGAACAGGTCTATGGCGCGGGATTCCGCCTCGGCCTTGGTGCAGCGACCGTGGGCGATGGCGGCTTCGATCACCTGTTCCATGATCTTCTTGGCCGGGTTGAACGAAGCTGCGGCGGATTGCGAGACATAGGTGACCTCGGCCCCGCGCAGGCCGCGCAGGCCCTTGAGCTTCATCTTGAGGATTTCTCGTCCGTTGACCCAGACCTCACCGCCGGTGAGTTCGACGCCACCCCGGCCATAGCCGAGGGTGGACAGGCCGATGGTGGATTTGCCGGCGCCGGATTCCCCGATGAGGCCCAGCACCTTGCCCTTTTCCAGATCGAAGGAGACTCCGTGCACGATTTCGATGTCGCGGGGTTTTTCGCCCGGCGGGTAGACCGTGGCGCCGATTTTCAGATCGCGTACTTTAACGAGGGGATCGCTCATTATCCGCGCCCTCCCTTGAGGCTGGTGGTTCGGTTCAGGATCCAGTCGGCGACGAGATTGACCGAGATGGCCAGCGTCGCGATGGCGATGGCCGGGACCAGTGCCGCCGGGATGCCGTAGACGATCCCGTCCTTGTTTTCTTTCACGATGCCGCCCCAGTCAGCGGCGGGCGGCTGAACGCCGAGGCCGAGGAAAGAGAGGGTCGAGACGAAGAGAACCATGAAGATGAAGCGCATGCCCATTTCCGCGACAAGCGGCGACAGGGCGTTGGGCAGGATTTCCCGGAAGATTACCCAGATGTTGCCTTCGCCGCGCAGGCGGGCAGCTTCGACGAATTCCATCACGTTGATGTCCACGGCGACCGCGCGCGCAAGGCGGAAGACGCGGGTGGCGTCGAGCAGCCCCATGACGAGGATCAGGACCGGGATGGTGACGGGCATGACCGAAAGCACGACCAGCGCAAAGATCAGCGTCGGCACCGACATGATCAGGTCGACGAAACGGGCGAGGATGTGATCCCAGATGCCGCCGAGCACAGCGGCGAGAAAGCCGAGCACCGAGCCCGTGATGAAGCTGAGCAGTGTCGCGGCGGTGGCGATGAAGATCGTGGTGCGCCCGCCGTAGATCATGCGGCTGAGCAGGTCGCGGCCGATGTTGTCGGTGCCGAGCAGGAACTCGGATGAGGACGGCTCCCACACGCCGCCGACGATCTGCGCCATGCCGTAAGGTGCGATCAGTGGCGCGAAGATCGCGGCAAGAAAATAGGCGCCTGTAAGCGCCAGCCCGATCAGGGCCGATAAGGGTATGTTTTTCATTTTCGTGCCTCCTGTCGGGGGGCGGTCTTATTTATTGTTGCCGGTTGCAGAGAGGTCGCGGCGGCTGCCGCGGGCGAAACGAGCGTCGTGACGACGCTCATTTCGGGTGCCTCAACCGGGGATTGGAAATGATCGAAACGATATCCGCGACCATGTTCAGGCCGATATAGACGGCGGCAAAGACAAGGCCGCAGGCCTGTACGACGGGAACGTCGCGCTTGGAGACGTGATCGACAAGGTACTGGCCCATGCCGGGATAGGTGAATACCACCTCGATCACGACGACGCCCACCACGAGGTATGCAAGGTTCAGCATGACCACGTTTACGATCGGGGCGATCGAGTTCGGGAAGGCGTGTCTCCAGATGATCTTGAACATCGTGAGGCCCTTGAGTTCGGCCGTTTCGATATAGGCCGACTGCATCACGTTCAGGATCGCGGCGCGGGTCATGCGCATCATATGCGCGAGCACCACCAGCGTCAGAACGGTGACGGGCAGGGCAATGGCGTTCAGCTTGGCGCCGAGGCTCATGCCGGGGTAGATCGTGGATACGGAAGGCGCCCAGCCGAGTTTCACGCCGATGATATACATCAGCACGTAACCGATCAGGAATTCGGGCACCGAGATCGAGGCCAGCGTCACGGCCGAGATTAGCTTGTCGGGCCAGCGGTCGCGGTAGCGGACCGCGAGGAGGCCGAGAAAGATCGCTAGCGGCACCGAGATGACGGCGGCCCAGAAGGCGAGAAGCAGCGTATTGGCCATACGCGAGCCGAGCTGGCTGGCGATGTCCTGACCGGACGTGAGCGCGGTGCCCAGGTCTCCGGTGATGGCGCCTCCCAGCCAAGCGAAATAGCGGCTGACGGCAGGTTCGTTGAGGCCCAGTTCGGCGCGAAGGTTGGCAAGTGCTTCGGGCGTGGCCGACTGGCCGAGGATCGACTGCGCGACGTCGCCGGGCAGGATCTGGGTTCCCGCGAAGATCAGGATCGACACGAGAAAGAGGAGAAGCAGGCCCAGCGCGATGCGCTGGGCCAGCAGTTTTGCGATGGGCCCCATATCAGGCGGCGACCCACATCTTCTGCGGTGCGTAGAAGTTCATCAGCTCGAAGCCGACCTTGGGTTCTTCCCATCCGGTCACGCGCTGCGAGACGCCGTCGACAAAGTCGTTGAACATCGGGCAGATCAGGCCGCCTTCGTCATGCACGAGCAGCGACATCTCGTGATACATCTCTTTGCGCTTGGCTTCGTCCAGTTCGGCGCGGGCCTTGAACAGCAGCTCGTCGAAACGCTCGTTGTTGAAACGGGTGTCGTTCCAGTCCGCGCTCGAGAGATAGGCCGTGGAGAACATCGCGTCCTGAGTCGGACGACCACCCCAGTAGCTGGTGCAGAAGGGCTGGGCGTTCCAGACTTCGGACCAGTAACCGTCGTTGGGTTCACGCTTGATTTCCAGCGGGATACCGGCTGCGGCAGCGGATTGCTGGTACAGCGCGGAGGCGTCGGGCGCGCCCGGGAAGGAGTTGTCCGAGGTGCGCAGGATGATCGGGCCGTCATGACCGGATTTCTCGTAGTGGAAACGGGCCTTGTCCGGATCGTAGCTGCGCTGTTCCAGCTCAGTGTAGAGCGGGTAGGACGAGTTGATCGGGGTGTCGTTGCCGACCGAACCGTAACCGAAGAGGATCTTTTCGACCATTTCCTCGCGGTTGATCGCGTATTTCAGCGCCAGACGCAGGTCGTTGTTGTCAAACGGCGACGTGTTGCAGTGCATGATGAACACATAATGGCCCGGACCGGAGGTGGTGCGCACGTCGATGTTCGGCGCGCGGCCGACCAGCGCGGCGGTACGCGGGGGAACGCGGTTGACCATGTCGACCTGGCCGGACTGCAGCGCCGCCATACGGGCGGTGTCGTCGTTGATGACCACGTATTCGATCGTATCGGCATAGCCGAGGTCGCCCCAGTAGTCGTCACGCTTGGTCGCGACAAAGCGCACGCCCATGTCGACTTCCTGCAGGACATAGGGACCGGTGCCGATGGCGGCGGTCGGATCGTCCTTGCCGCCGTTGGGCTGGATGATCAGGTGATAGTCGGTCAACAGGTAGGGAAGGTCGGCGTTGGGCTGTTCCAGCTCGACGATGAAGGTGTCGCCTTCGGTGCGCATGTTGGCAATGCCGCGCATGATGCCGAGCGCGCCCGACTTGGTGTCTTCGCCCGAGTGGCGTTCCATCGTGGCCAGCACGTCTTCGGCGGTGACGGTCTTGCCGTTCGAGAAGGTGACACCGGGGCGGATCTTGAACATCCAGACCTTGGCGTCCGGCGAGCTTTCATAGCTCTCGGCGACTTTCATTTCGAGACCGCCCTCGGGGTGCAGTTCCAGCAGCGGCTCGCCCCAGAGACGGGAGACGGAGGTTGCGGTGGCGTTGGCGGCCACTGCCGGGTCGAGGCTGTCGGAAGAGGCGCCGCCCTGGATGCCGACGCGGATTGTGCCGCCGGTCTGCGGGCCTGCGGCGCGGGCCGACGTGGTGTAGAGGCCGCTTGCGAGTGTCGTGGTCAGGCCAAGCGCGGTGGCGCGGCCGATGAATTCACGTCGGCCCATCTTGAGGGCCGTCACACGGCTTGCGTAATACTTGAGTTGGTCGTCGTTCATAGGAATCTCCCGTTTGAGAACGCTGCATCTGTTGTGCAGTTTTTCTTGATTGATGAGTCAATGGTTGCGTATTTACCTGCCTCCCGCAAGTCTTATTGGGGGCTGATGTAACGGTGGCGTTAAAGGTGATCCCTTTCGATGGCGTCGTTTTCATCACGCGCGTAAATCAGCACGTCGTTTTCATACGCTTCGATCCGGCCCTTGAGATAGAACCGGGTCTGGTCAGACCACATTTCGCTAAATGTCTCTGTGCGCAGAATTATATCATCGCGCTCCAATTCGGTCGTCCAGTGGCAGGTGCCACGCGCAGAAAGCGGATCGTCGGGATGAATCGACCAGCGTTCGCGGGCAATGCCGCCCGAGATCAGCCCGTGAACATCGTCCTGAACCTTGCCGAAATCGTCGGTGATCACGAGGTGGATATCGCCGCTATTATGGTCGGTTTCGCTCACGCGGGTGTTGGAGCCTTCGCGCAGGGTGGTGATCTGCCACGGGGTTTCGGCGTCGGGGGGCGGGAAGGTCCATTCGTCCTTGTCCGCCGTCTTGCGCACCGGCAGGGCGAGTTGGCCATCGCTGAGCGAGAGCGTCGCCGTTTCCGGCGCGGGCCAGATCAGCGGCCAGTAGGCAGAGGAGATCGCAACCCGCAGGCGGTGGCCCTTGGGCAGACGATAGGCGATGTGGTCGAGATCGAGCGTGATCTGTTCAGCCTCGCCGGGGGTCATCGGTTCGGGGCTGGCGGCGCTGTTGCGGTGGCTGAGGTTCAGCACGCCATAGGTGATCCGGGTGGAGGCACCATCCGGGTGGATATGGCAGAGCCGCACCGCCATCTGCGCCTGCGACTTGTCCGCGGAAAGGGTCAGCGTGACGCGGGGCGCGCCGACGATATCCATGTCCTCGCTTGCGGGGGCGCTGTCGAAACAGGCGGAGAACGCATCGTCGCCGCGCTGGTCGCCGGGCATTTCCGGCCCCAGCCAGATCGCGCAATATTCGCCCGAGGCCGCGCCGCAATGGGCGGGGGAGGTGACGGATTGCCTGAGCGGTCCGCTATCGGGGGAAAGACCGTCATCGGTCAGGTGCCATGTTTCGACGGGCAGGTGGCTTGAGGCACCTTCGGCTTCGGTGATCCAACGCCCGTCGCGTTCAGTATACCAAGTGGCCGGGCGGACCCCGTCCATCAGGTAGGCGCGGTAATCGGGGTCATCCTCGACTCCGGTGTCGATGCCTTTGAGCCAGTGATCCCACCAGCGCAGCGCCTCTTGCAGAAAACCGATGCGCGGTTCGGGGACGGCGAAATGCGGATATTTATGGACCCATGGGCCAACGATGCCCTTGGCACCGGGCAGGTTTTCCACAAGCTGCGGCACCGCGTTCTTGTAGCTGTCGCCCCAGCCGCCGACCGCCAGTACCTTGGCCTTGAGCGCTGAATAGTCCTCGCAGACAGAGCCGTGCTGCCAATAGGCGTCGCGGCGCTGGTGCGAGAGCCAGCGGGTCGCGAGGAAGGGTTCGTTTTCAAGCCGGTTGAGCCAGAGTTCACGCCAGTCGTCGCGCAGGGCCGGGTCGGGCGAGCGGCTGGAATAGGCCCACATGGTCGCCCCCCAGCCAAGGTTTTCGTTCAACAGGCACCCGCCCTTGTAGTGAATGTCATCGGCAAAGCGGTCCACGGTCGAGCAGAGCGTGATGATCGCCTTGAGCGGATCGGGTTGCAGGGCGGCGACCTGAAGCGAGTTGAAGCCGCCCCAGCTGATGCCCATCATGCCGACATTGCCGTTGCACCAGTCCTGCGCGGCGACCCAGTTGATGACCTCGACCGCATCGGCCTGTTCCTGCGCGGTGTATTCATCCTCCATCAGACCTTCGCTGTCGCCATTGCCGCGCATGTCGACGCGCAGGCAGGCATAGCCGCGCTTGGCGAAATAGGGATGGGTCAGCGCATCGCGGGCGCAGGTGCCGTCGCGTTTGCGGTAGGGCAGATATTCGAGGATGACCGGCACCGGGTCGTCAGCAGCATCGAGAGGACGCCAGACGCGGGCGGAGAGACGGCAGCCGTCGGAGAGAGTGATGCCCAGATCGGGCAGCTCTTCGATCTCGCGGAGAGTATTTGTGGACATGGGCATGCTTTCAACGCAATGCTGACCTTATGTCAACAGCGTAGAGCGATCAATAAGTCCATGACATTTGTACCGGTCGGACCGGTGGTGAGAAGGGCTTTGTTGTCAGCAAGATAGGTGCCACTGTCCGCCCGGTTGAGCGCGTCCTGCGCGCTGTCGGTCCAGGTTGAACCATCGACAATGCCGCCTGCCGCGTCGGTCGGGCCGTCGTTTCCATCGGTGCCGCCGACGATCAGGGCAATATCGTCGCGCCCCTTGATATGGCGCGACAGGGCAAGCGCGAGGGCCTGATTGCGCCCGCCTCGACCGGGGGTGTCGGGTAGGCGAACGGTGGGTTCGCCGCCAAGGATGATCGCGCCTTTTTCCATGTGGCTGAGGCGCGGACCCCAATCGCTGGCCAGCGCGTCGAGATCGTCGTGCAGCTCTTCGCCCGTTGTCAGGATCGAGTAGCCCCGGCGTTCCGCCTCGGCCAGCGCGGCGTCGCGGGCGTGGGTGTTGGAGGCGATGATGCGGATGGTGCCGGCGAAACCCGATGCCGGGGGAAGTGCGCCGATGCCCGAGCCGATCACGGCGATGTCGTCGCCCGGCACGTCGGAGATCGCGAGCACCTGCGCCGTGGCACCGGCAAAGGCCGAGAGCAGCCCGCCGCCCTTGATCCGGCTGATCTTGCGGCGTTGGACATTCATCTCGGTGATGTCCTTGCCGCTGGCGAGGAGCGAGCGGTTGAGTGCGGCGAGGTCTGTAAGATCATGGCCCTTGGTCAGATCCTCGGCAAGGGAGGAGGCCCCGCCGGAGACAAGCAACAGCAGGTGACTGTTCGCAGTCATTCCGGCGACGCATTCACGCAGGGCGCGGCCCGCCTTGAGGCTGCGTTCGTCGGGGACGGGATGGGCGGATTCGATCAGGGTGACTTCGGTCGGGAGACCGTCGCCGTGCCCGTCCTTGGTCACGACCAGCGCGGGGAGGGGGCCGAAATGGTCAAGCGCGGCGCGGGTCATGGCGGCGGCGGCTTTGCCCACGGCGACGATTTGGTCGGGCCTCTGTGTGGGGCCTTCTTTCAGCGCGTGGGTCACGGCGTTATAGCCGCCGACCGCATCGACACCGGCCTGCCAGATGGCGCGAGCGTCTTCGCGGGTCTGCTGCCGTTCGTTCATGATTCCATCCAGATCGTGACCGGCCCGTCATTGACCAGCGACACGGCCATATCCGCGCCGAACCGGCCTGTGGCCACGGGGATGCCCTGTTCCATCAAAGCGCGGGCGAAGTATTCATACAGCCTTTCGCCCACGTCCGGCGGGGCGGCGGTGGAAAAGCCGGGTCGGTTGCCGCGCGAGGTATCGGCGGCAAGGGTGAACTGGCTGACCACCAGCGCGCTGCCTTTCACGTCGAGGAGGGAGCGGTTCATGCGTCCCTCCTCATCGCGGAAGATGCGCAGCTTGGCGATCTTGGCGGCCAGCTTGTCGGCCTCGGCCTCGCCATCGCCCTGCATGGCGCAGACCAGCAGCATCAATCCGGGACCGATTTCGCCGATGACGGTGTTGTTGACGGCAACCGACGCCTCGGTCACGCGCTGGATCAGAACCCGCATGTCAGCCTCGCCAGTCGATGATCTGGTCGAGATTGGCCCGTTCGGTCCGGAACTGGTTGGCCGGGTGATCGGGATCGGCATAGCCGAAGGAAATCGCGCAGAGCACCAGCCGGTCTTCGGGAATGTCGAAATAACGGTGCAGGAAGGGGCTGTAGCCCGCCAGCGCGGCCTGCGCGATGGTCGCGACTTTGGCTGCCTGCGCGGCAAGGGTAAAGGCGGTGACGAAACCGCCGCTGTCGAGCGCGCCATAGGCTCCGAGTTCGACCGGCGAGGACACGATAGCACAATGGGGCGCATCGAAGAGATCGAAATTGCGCAGCATCTGCTGGCGCGAGCCTTCGCGGTCGCCCTTGGTCACCCCGACCGCATCGTAAAGCGCCCAGCCGCAGGTGCGGCGGCGGTCCTGATAGACGCCGGAATAGCTGTCGGGGAATGGCAGGTCGCTGCTGTGCTTGGCCTGCATGACCTCTTGTTTCAGCGCCTCGCGAAAGCGGTCGGTTTCTTCACCGCTGGTGATCGCGACCTGCCACGGCTGGGCGTTGCACCATGAGGGCACGCGGCGCGCGGTGGCGACGATCTGTTCGATTGTTTCGCGCGGCACCGGATCTGGCAGGAAGCCTCGGCAGGAGTAGCGGTTTGCCATCAGCGTATCGAGGGAACCGGGGTCGACTGTCATGATCTTTCCTTGCGTGCCTTCATTTTGGCGCAGCATGGAGTGACCCCGGGTCAAGGGCAAGGATCAACTGCCAGAGTAGCGATAGGCCCCTTTTTCGACGGCTTTCTGATAGGCCGGGCGCGCGCGGATTGCCTTGAGATAGGCGGCGGTGGCGGGGCCGGGGCCGTTTTCCATAGCGCGGTCGGCGGCGGCCTCTACCGGGAAGCTCATCATGATGTCGGCGGCGGTAAATTCCGGCCCGGCAAAGTACCCGTCGCGGGCCAGTTCCGATTCCCAAAAGGCGAGGTGATCGGCCAGTTGCGGGTCGACCATCTTGTCGAGCGCCGTGTCCGAGATTTTGCGTGCGACGGGGCGGATCAGGGCGGGGGCGCGCTTCGGCAGCATGGTAAAGAGCAGCTTTTGCAGCAGGAGCGGCATCGCAGAGCCTTCGGCATAGTGCATCCAGTAGCGATAACGCTCACCGTTTTCCGTGCCGGGGGCGGGTTTGAATGCGCCCGAGGTGTCGTAGCGGTCGATCAGGTAGCCGGTGATCGCGCCGCTTTCCGCATAGACCGCGTTGTCCTCTTCCAGCACGGGGGATTTGCCGAGGGGGTGGATGTTCTTCAGCTCACGCGGGGCGCGCATGTCGGGGCCGCGCTTGTAGGTTTTGATGTCATAGTCGAGCCCGAGTTCCTCGAGCAGCCAGAGGATGCGGTGGGCGCGGGAATCTTCGAGGTAGTGAACGCGGCGCATGGGGTGTCCTTTCTGGATCAGCCGGACTGGTTGGCAATATAGCCGAAGGCGGCGGCGAGGATCAGGCCAAAGATCACGGCGATGGCGATCTTGACGGCGGAATAGGGGCGTTCGCCCTGCACTCGGCCCGTCTGGCCGTTGACGACGAAACGGTAGGTCTCGCCCCGGTACTTGTAGGCGGCAAGCCAGACCGGCAGCAGGATATGCTTGAAGGTCACGTCCGAAAGAGAGGTGTCGATACTGTGCACGCGCTGCTGGTCGCCGCCGATGTCGAAACGCACATCGCGCTCGATCACGCGGTCCATATACTGGCGTGCCTCGGTAAAGCCGCTTTCGAGTTCAACGGAGTATGCCTCGGCCCGGAAACCGGCGAGGTATTGCGGCTGGTAGGTTTCAAGCCGCGACAGGTCCCAGGGTTGCAGGGCGTCGGTGTAGGATTTCGGCAAGCCCGTGGAGGCGAGCACGAGCACATCGTCGAAAAACCGCGCGACCCGGCCCCGGGCGGGGTTCCAGCGGACCTTGGGCACCTGTCGCTGGACCCGTTTGCCATTCTGAACGACGGTCTGGGTGACGTAATAGACCGTGCCCCGTTCGCCCGTGTAGCTTGAGGCGGTTTTGGCATCAAAAGTCCAGTAGGGGACATAGATGCCCTCCATCCGGCGTCCCTTGCGCGCGTATTGCCTGAGCCCGTTGGGCGCGAACCAGAGACGGCCCAGCCAGGTGTTCATCGCGTCATGGGCGCTTTTCTCGTCATAGGCAAAGGGCAGCACGCCCCGGGGCTTGATATGCCGGTTCGTGCCGGTGTCGGCGACGACGGGGCTGGCGCAGAACGGGCATTCGGTCGCGTGGGTGTCGGGGTCGAATTCTATGGTCGCACCGCAATTGGTGCAGGAAACCGTGCGGGTTTCCTCCATCTCGGCCTGTGGGAGCTGTTTCGCGATGGCGGTGCGAAAGTCGAGCTCTTTCAGCGCGGTGCCGCCCCAAGGACCCGCGCCGATGTCTTGTCTGTGCCCGCAATGGGCGCAGACCAGGGCATTGGCCGCCGGATCAAAACGGAGATCGGCCCCGCATTGATCGCAGGGAAAGCGGTGTTCGGCCGAGGCGGCGGGGGCGGGCGCTTGGGTCATCTTGCTGTCTTGTCTTGGCGCGCGATCACGCACCGGGCGGCGGCGGCGGCATCACCGTGAAGAGCCGCGCCAGTTCGGTCACGTCGCCGGCGCGGGACCAGCCGTCTTGTCCTTCGGTCCAGACATAGGTTTCGCGTGTCAGCGTCCCTTGCGAGACCATGCGGCCCAGAGAGGCCCGCGAGAAGGGACCGGAGGTTTCGCCGTTCTCGGCAAGGTGCCAGACCTTTTCGGGGCTGGGCGGCGGCGGAGGTGCAGCCGGGGCAGAGGGGGCCGCGCCCCAGGGTCCGCTGCGACCCTGTTGCGCCATCTGGTTGGCCATCGCCATGCCCATGCCCGCGCCCAGACCGGCGGCCATGCCACCCCCGGCGGGGTTGTTGGCGGCGGCGGTCATCGCCTCGGCGGCGGAATACTGGGTGAACTTGCCCAGATCGCCCGCCAGCCCCAGCGACGTGCGCTTGTCGAGCGCGGCCTCGACCGCGGGCGGCAGCGAGATGTTCTCGATGTAAAGCTCGGGGATCGCGAGGCCATAGGCGGCGACCGGCTCGGCAATGGCGGAGGCGACCAGCTTGCCCAGGTCGGCGGTGTTCGCGGCCATGTCCAGAACAGGGATGCCGGAGCTGGCCAGCACGCGCGAGAATTCCTGCACGATGGTGTTGCGGATCTGGAACGAGATCTCATCCATGGTGAATTCACCGTCGGTGCCGACGATTTCCTGCAGGAAGCGCGCCGGGTCGGTCACGCGGACGGAATAGGTGCCATAGGCGCGCAGCCGCACCGGGCCGAATTCGGGGTCGCGGGCGATGATCGGGTTTTTCGTGCCCCATTTCAGATCGTTGAAACGGGTCGTGTTGACGAAATAGATCTCGGATTTGAAGGGCGACTGGAACCCGTGATCCCAGTGCTGGAGCGTTGTCATGATCGGCATGTTGTTGGTCTCGAGCATGTAGAGACCGGGGGTGAAGACATCGGCAAGCTGGCCTTCGTGGACAAAGACCGCCGCCTGACCTTCGCGTACCGTCAGCTTGGCGCCGTATTTGATTTCATGGCCGTGGCGTTCGAACCGCCAGACCATCGTGTCGCGGGTGTCATCGGTCCAGTGAATGACGTCGATGAACTGTCCGGAAAGAAAATCGAAAATACTCATGGCTCAAATCCTTTGTTGCGATCCTGCCGTAATTACAGTTCCTCGCCCATCAGCTCGGTCGCGATGGTGCGGATGATGGGGCGGGCTTCTTCCAGTGACATGCCGGGTTGCAGTCTTGGGTCGTAGAGCATCCTGAGCAGCAGCTCGTCGTGGCTGGTGAGCAGCGCGAATTCGTCATCGTCGTTAAAGATCGAGGGGCGCGCGTGCGGGCTGTCATTCGGCATGCCGAGGCCTTGGGCGATTTCCTCGTGAATACAGCTGAGCCGGACGAGGTCTGGGTGTTCGGCGCGGATCAGCGCGACCGCATGGGCGTAGTTGTAGGGCTGCGACCGGCCCGCCACGGAAACCACGAGACAGTAGAAAGACCGCGGCAGGTTGCCGAAAAGCTCAAGCTCGCTCTGGCTGATCGAAGGGATCAGGCTGCGCAGACGGTCCTGCACGAAGGTCCGGTCGTCCTCCCCGGCGACGAAGACGTGGAAATTCGGGTTGGTCCGCGTGGTAAAGATCGAATGTCCGGTGATCCGGGAAAGGCGCTGGGCGTAATTGTCGATGCCCGCCTGATCGATCTTGCGCTTGTCCTCGGGAACGCTGTCGCCGAATTCGACGCCAAGGCGCACCGGCACCGTCCAGCGGCTGAGGGCAACACTGGTGCCGTCGCTGCGATAGTTGACGCCGCCGGAGCGGCTGTATTCCTGATAAAAGACGATAGTCTCGAAATCCTCGATCAGGTCGTCGACGCTAAAGGGCGTGTCCGGTCCGCCGCCATCGGTGCGCAAAAGGCCTTGGGTCAGCAGATCGTTCTGCACCGCCACGTAATAGCGGGCGAGGTCGATGCTGCGCTGCGATGGCTCATAGGGTTTGGCCTGAACGGCGACGCGTTCGGGCCGGGCCTGTGGCGGCAGGGAGGTGCGCGGCCCGCCCTGTTCGCAGGCGGACAAGGCCAAAGCCGCGCCAAGAATCAGCGCCAGTTGCAAACGACCGATCATATTGCTGTCCGTATCCCTGAACCCTTGGAACTCTTTCGACCCCGGCGCCGGATGGCCCGGCACCGTTGACTTGTATCTCAGACCGGTACCGCGCCCGACGCGGTATCGCCCATGCCATCCTTGCGCGCGCGGGCGGCGGCCAGCGTTTCGCGCAGTTCGGCTTCCATCTTTTGCAGCTCTTCCTCGGCGGCTGCGCGGCGCGCCTTGCCTTCATCCGCGATCTGGAGGCTTTCCTGAATGGTGCCGATCAGGTCGGCATTGGCGGCCTTGACCGCCTCGATGTCAAACACGCCGCGTTCCATCTCGGTCCGGATCGCCTTGTTGCTGTCGCGCAGGTTCTTGGCGTTCGAGGTCAGCAGCTCGTTGGTGAGGTCATTGGCCTCGCGCACCGCGCCTGCCGCCTCGGAACTGCGCTGGATGGTGACCGCCTGCGCCAGCTGGGTTTCCCAGAGCGGCACGGTGTTGACCAGCGTCGAGTTGATCTTGGTCACCAGCGACTTGTCGTTTTCCTGCACAAGCCGGATCGAGGGCAGGGATTGCATCGTGACCTGCCGCGTCAGCTTGAGATCGTGCACCCGGCGCTCCAGATCGTCGCGCGCGGCGCGCATGTCGCGCAGCTCCTGCGCCTTCATCACCTGCGCATCCTCGGGCGCGGCATCGACCTCGGCAGCCTTGGCGGGGATCTTAGTGTCGTCGAGTTCCTTGAGCTTGGCCTCACCCGCCGCGATGTATAGGGCCAGCTCGTCATAGAAATCGAGCGTTTTCTCATAGAGCAAGTCGAGCGACTTGATGTCCTTGAGCAGCGTATGCTCATGACCCAGCAGCTGATCGGTGATCCGGTCGATCTGGCCCTGCACCTCTTCGAACTGGGCGGTGAACTTGGCAAAGGGCGCCGCGCGGCCCAGGAGCTTTTCCCACCAGCTGCGCTTGCGGCGTACGTCCAGCTCGTTCACCGAAAAGCCGCGGATGGTGGTGACGATGTCGCGCAGGGAATCGCCGGCGGGGCCGACATCCTTGTTGCGGACGTCCTGCAACATCGCTTGGCTGATTTCCTGAAGTTCCGCCTGCGCCCGCGACCCGAAAGAAACGATGGAATTGGTGTCGTCAATATCGATTTCGGCCATGCGGGTGCGGATCGCCTCGCTCATCGGGGCGTCGGCCTTTTCGAGGGGGGTGATCTCGGCGCGGGGCTCGGGAAGGGTCACCGCCGTCGCTTCCTTGACAAGCTCTTGGGAATCCTCGGCCTTTTGGCGCAGCATTTCAGACATGGGCAAGTTCCTTAACGGCAGTGGACACTCTGGCGGACCGGCTCATTCCGGGCGCACCCCTTCGCGCTGCAACCTGTCGCGCAGCACGTCGATTTCAACGGTAAGGTCGCTGCGCTCGTCGAGCAGCATCTTCTGGGTTCGGGCATCGAAGTTCTGTTCGAGATCATCGAGCAGCGAGAGGTAATCGGCGCGCGCCTCGGTATCGGGATTGCGCGCGTAGATATCGGCGAACTTGACCGTCGCGTCGCGCGCGCCCATCAGGTAGACGGTCAGGTATTTCCGTGCAGCGGTGAGGTCACGCGGATCTTCCTCGACCGTGCGGAACAGGTCACGGGCGGTGGCCTGGAACCGCGCCACGCGGTTTTCAAGCTGACGGTCCTTGGTGCGCCGGATCGTTGAGGTCATGTCGCCAAGATAGGCCTCGGCCTCGCCCACCGCGCGGGCAACCCGGTCTCGTTGAAAGGTGTCGATCCCTTCCATCCCCTTGTTCTTGAAAGGATCTAGACCAAAGGCACCGATGTGCAGACCGCCAGCCACCACACCGTAAAGCACCGGCGCAAGAAACCCCGGCTCGTTCGACCATGCCGCCAGCGCAACGCCCACGCCGGTCAGAACGCTTGCCGCCAGTTTGCGCGGGAATGCGGGACGCCGGGCCACTTTGCGCGCCTCATAGGCTGCTTGCGCCCGGAGACCTTCGCGCAGCAGCCACGCCGCCAGAAGCAGCACCGCCGCCCCGGCCGCCCCGGCCGTAAGCGCCAGCGCGCCCTTGCCGAGCGACAGGATCAGAAGAATGGCAGGCGGCACGAAGAGCAGGTTGACACGAAAGGCCGCCGGTTCAACATCGGCATTCCTGAAGTCATCCGGATCCTTGCCGCGATCACCTTTTGGGCTGTACTTGCCGCCGAAACGCTGGGCCATGGGCTAGAGTCCCCCAAGCCAGCCGGTGCCAACCCCGAACAAAAGCAGGATCAACGCGACATAAGCCAGTTTGCTGAACGTATTGCCGCCCATATCGGCCCTTTCAACGGCGCGCCCTGCGGTTCTAGTCAACGCCGACGTCAGCAGGACAACGGCAAAAATGAACACGGTGATCGCCGCAGCCACCATGAGGAGCCGCAACATGATAAGTCTCCCGAAATCTTTAGCTACAGATAAGCCATTCGAGGCGCGCATAAAAGGGGCGATCCACCCCTTGCGTTGAAGCCTGCCGAAGCGGGGACATCTCACGCTTGTGGCAGGGCGGTTTACCGGTCGCCGTTACTTGCGCCGCGGCCGGTCCGGCTTTCCGCCACCCCGGGCCGGGGACGGGCGGCCACCCGGTTTGCGCCCGGTGCCGGATGGTTTCTCGGGGGCAGCTTTCGGCAGGCCCGGTCGGCCGGGGCCGGGTTTGCCCGCGGTGCTGCGGCGCCGGGCCGGGGTTTTTCGCTTGGCCGTGCCCTCTGGCGCCTCTGCTTCGAGGCCCAGTTGTTCGCGCATCACGCGCCGGCGTATCTCTTCGACCTCGCCCGCCTTGATCTGACCCAGCTGGAACGGCCCGTAAGAAATCCGGATCAGCCGGTTCACCGCAAAGCCAAGGTCTTCCATTGCCCGGCGAATCTCGCGATTCTTGCCTTCGCGCAGCCCCACGGTCACCCAGGCGTTCGCGCCCTGCTGGCGATCGAGCGTCACCACCATCGGCAGGAATCGCTCTCCCTCGACGGTGAGCCCCTTGCGCAGCGGTTCGAAATCCTCGTCCTTGGGGCGGCCGTTGATGCGCACGCGATATCGGCGCAGCCAGCCGGTGCTCGGCAGTTCGAGCTGACGCTTGATCCCGCCGTCATTGGTCAGCAACAGCAGCCCCTCGGAATTGAGGTCGAGCCTGCCGATGCTCATGACCCGCGGCATGTCCTCGGGCAGAGCGTCGAAAATCGTCTGCCGCCCCTGTTCGTCGCGGTTGCTGGTCACCAGTCCCGGCGGCTTGTGGTAGAGCCAGAGCCGCGCCGGTTCCGGTTCTTTCAGCGGTTGTCCGTCCACGAGGATGCGGTCAGAGGCGGTGACGTTCAGTGCCGGGCTGTCGATCTTCTTGCCGTTCACCTGTACCAGTCCGGCTTCGATCATCCGTTCAGCCTCGCGGCGAGAGGCGAGACCGGCACGCGCCAGAACCTTGGCGATCCGGTCGCCGGGGGGAGGGGCAGAGTTACTCATGCCCGAGCGTTAGACCATATCGTGCGCTTGCGAAAGACGTAGTTGCGGTCCAGTAAGGCATATGAGCTTCACGTCGCATATGGATCAGGCCCTTGCCGAGGCCCGTGCCGCCGGTGAACGCGGCGAAGTGCCGGTCGGTGCGGTTTTGGTCTCGCCCGGCGGTGCGGTGCTCAGCGCGGCTGGGAACCGAACCCGAGAGCTGAGCGACCCGACGGCCCATGCGGAAATCCTCGCGATTCGGCAGGCCTGCGCCGCCGCCGGGTCGGAGCGGCTGACCGGCCACCGTCTCTACGTGACACTTGAGCCCTGCGCCATGTGCGCTGCCGCCATCGCCGCAGCCCGTATCGAACGGCTCTACTACGGCGCGGCGGATCCGAAATCCGGGGGCGTCGCGCATGGCGCTAAAGTCTTTACCCGCGCACAGACGCATCACATCCCCGACGTCTACGACGGTCTCGCCGCCGCCGACTCCGAAGAACTTCTCAAAACCTTTTTCGCGGCGCGCCGCACCGGTTGAACCGCTCCGCCCTTCTTTGGGTTTCAAATATCCCGGGGGCGGGCAAAATCATCGATTTTGTCCGGCGGGGGCAGAGCCCCCGTCGAGACACCGGCGCGAAAGAACGACGCCGCTATAGTTCGATGGCGGACATCACTTCTGGCTCGATCAAGTCGACCCCGGGCAGACCCGCACGCAAGTCTTTCGCATCCTGTGCAAGAAGCGGGAAAGTGCGGTAATGCATCGGGATGACCGTTTTGAAATCAAAGTATTTCTTTGCGGCCCAGGCGGCGGCCTTCATGTCCATGGTGAAATGCCCCCCGGCACTCAGGATGCCGATGTCGGGCTGGTAATATTCGCCGAACCACTCCATATCCGCCATGATATCCGTGTCGCCGCTGAAATAGATCACGCGGCCTTCTGCGCGAATCATGTAGCCGACCTCGGAACCGGCCGCCTTGGGGCCATCGTCGGAGGCTAAGGTGGAGGAATGCTCCGCGCGCACCATCGAAACGGAGATGCCGCCGACATCGACCGTCCCGCCCTTGTTGAAGCCCACGGTTTCGATCTTTTCGCTGTCGGCCCAGTAGGACATCAGGTCGAACTGTCCGACGATGGGGAGGTCCATTTTCCGCGCAAGATCCACCACGTCTGACGCATGGTCGAAATGCGCATGCGTGAGCAGGATATGGGTCGCGCCCTTGGTGGCCGCTTCATGCTGATCCTCGGGGAGCATCGGATTGCCGTTGAGCCACGGGTCGATGAGGATGATGGTTTCATTGCTTTCAAGGCGGAAGCTGCCGTGTCCGAGCCAGGTGAGTTTCATGTATCGCTCCGTTGGGTTTCACTGCTTCTGTCGAGCCTAGTGTGGAAGCCGCGTTTTCCAAGCCCCGAGTTTTGCCGATGGTTCAGGAAGGGCTCTGCCCCGCCGCGCGCTGCGCGGCCCCTGGAGTATTTCGTGCAAGAGGAAAAACAGGTCTTCTGCGCGAAGGGAGGGGTTGGAAAACCTTTACAAAGAGGCGCGGACTTGCGAGCGGGGCACAGGAGGGGTAAATGCGCGGATGACGGAGAAAGAGGGTTCTGATGTCGATTGACGAAAATACCGCTGCCCGCGTGGCAAAGCTGGCCCGTATCAAGGTCGAGGACGAGGCGTTGCCGGCGCTGGCAAGCGATTTTAACCGGATTCTCGGGTTCATCGAGCAATTGAACGAGGTGGATGTGGAGGGCGTCGAGCCGATGACCTCGGTCACGCCGGTGCGGTTGAAGCGTCGCGACGACGTGGTGACGGACGGCAACCAGCAGCAAAAGGTTCTGGCCAATGCGCCGGATGCCCGCGAAGGCTTTTTTGCCGTGCCGAAGGTGGTGGAATAATGACTGATCTGAACACGCTGGGGCTGGCCGAGGCCCGTGACCTGCTGCGCAAGGGCGAGACCACCTCTGTCGAGCTGACCGAAGCCTGTCTGGGTGCGATCGACGCGGCGGAGGCGCTGAATGCTTTCGTACACAAGACACCGGAGATTGCGCTGGAGCGGGCCAAAGCGGCCGACGCACGTCTTGCGGATGGCGATGCGCCGGCCATGTGCGGCTTGCCGATCGGGATCAAGGATCTGTTCTGCACCGAGGGTGTGCCGAGCCAGGCGGCGAGCCGGATTCTCAAAGGGTTCAATCCGCAGTACGAATCCACCGTGAGCCAGAACCTGCGCGATGCCGGGGCGGTGATGCTGGGCAAGCTGAACATGGATGAATTCGCCATGGGCTCGAGCAACGAGACCTCGACCTATGGCAATGCGATCAACCCCTGGCGGCGCGGCAATGACGAAGCGGCCCTGACGCCGGGCGGGTCCTCGGGCGGGTCGGCCTCGGCCGTGGCGGCGGACCTTTGCCTTGCCGCGACCGGCACCGATACGGGCGGGTCGATCCGCCAGCCGGCCGCCTTTACCGGCACGGTAGGGATCAAGCCGACCTACGGGCGCTGCTCGCGCTGGGGGATCATCGCATTCGCCTCCTCGCTGGATCAGGCCGGTCCGATGACCAAGTCGGTCCGCGATGCGGCGATCATGCTGGAAGCCATGTGTTCCACCGATCCCAAGGATTCCACCTCGATCGATCTGCCGGTGCCGAATTTCGAAGCGATGCTGACCGGGGATATCAAGGGCAAGAAGATCGGTATCCCGACCGAATACCGCATGGAAGGCATGCCCGAGGAGATCGAGACGCTCTGGTCCGATGGCACCGCCATGTTGCGCGATGCCGGGGCGGAGATTGTCGATATCTCTTTGCCGCATACGAAATACGCGCTGCCCGCCTATTACGTGATCGCGCCAGCCGAGGCGTCGTCGAACCTCGCCCGGTATGACGGCGTGCGCTATGGCCATCGTGCCAAGCTGAGCCAGGGCGACGGGGTCACCGAGATGTATGAGAAGACCCGCGCCGAAGGCTTTGGCGACGAGGTGCAGCGCCGGATCATGATCGGGACCTATGTGCTGTCGGCGGGTTTCTACGATGCGTATTACAATCGGGCTCGCCGGGTACGGACGCTGATCAAGCGCGATTTCGAACAGGTTTTCGCAGATGGGATCGATGCGATCCTGACCCCGGCGACACCGTCGGCGGCTTTTGGATTGGGCGAGATGGCGGATGCCGATCCGGTTCAGATGTACCTGAACGATATCTTCACCGTGACGGTAAACCTCGCCGGGCTGCCCGGCATCGCGGTGCCGACCGGGACCGATCGCCAGGGTCTGCCGCTTGGCTTGCAGCTTATCGGTCGGCCATGGGAAGAAGGCGAGCTGCTGAACACGGCCTATGCGCTGGAATCCGCGGCGGGTTTTGTGGCCAAGCCGGCGAAATGGTGGTAGGCGGTTAGCCCTGTAAACAACGCCATGAGGCAGTAGTATGCGTGTATTCCCCATTGTTCTTACCCTTGCCGTCACCGGTTTTCTTGGCGCCTGCGCGCCGCAGATTCCCGACAGCGGTGGGACGGGTTTCGACAATTCGGAAGAGGCGCAGCGGGCGCGGGATCTGGCGCTGACCGGCGCCGGTGGCGGGTTCGTGCCGCCGGTGGCGATTTCCGACGAGCCTCTGTCGGCGACGACGAACACTGGCTTTGAGCCAGTGGCGCCGTATGCGACGCCCGGGTCGTCGAGCAGCGCGAATTCGGCGGATATCGCGGCCGAGGCGGCGGCAGCGCTTCAGGCGACCTCGCCGAATGCCTCCGCTGCTCCTGTCGCCGGGGCGACGGCGCAGCCACCGGCCGCCACGCCCCAGATCGGTCTCGATAATCCGGGCATTTCGGATGAGAACGATTTTTCGGCGGTGTCCGCCGAGCGTACGATCCAGAGCGACGCGGCGCGGACACAGGCGCTGCGCGAGAATTATCAGGTGATCGAGCCGACGGCGCTGCCGAGCCGCAGCGCTTCGGCGGATCCGAATATCGTGAATTACGCGCTGCAGACCAGCCACCCCCGGGGCACCCGGCTTTATTCACGCAGCGGAATCAACCTTGCCGCGCGGGCGCAGCGGGCCTGCGCGGGGTTTGCCTCGCCCGATCAAGCGCAGATCGAATTTCTTGCCAGTGGCGGACCCGAGCGCGACCGCCGGGGGCTTGACCCGGATGGCGACGGGTATGCGTGCGCATGGAACCCGGCGCCGTTCCGCGCGGCGGTCCAGAACTGATTTCGCCGATCTGGCAGCCTTCGCCGAATTTCACGGCACGGCGCGACGGGCTGGTGCCGTCGCTGGTGGTGATCCATTACACCGCCATGGAGAGCGCCGAGGCGGCGCTTGAACGGCTCTGCGACCCCGAGGCCGAGGTTTCTGCGCATTACCTGATCGGCGGAGATGGCCAGCTTTGGCAGATGGTCGAGGAATCCCAGCGGGCATGGCATGCCGGGGCGGGGGAATGGGCCGGTCTGAGCGATATCAATTCGCGCTCGATCGGGATCGAACTTGATAATCGCGGGACGCATCCTTTTGCCGAGCCGCAGATGGCGGTGCTTGAAGAGCTTTTGGCCGGGATCATGGAGCGATGGTCGATTGGCCCAGAGGGGGTGATCGGGCATTCCTGCATGGCGCCGGGGCGCAAATCCGATCCCGGGCCAAAGTTTGACTGGGCGCGGCTGGCGCAACAGGGATTGGCGCTGGGACCGCCCTGTGCAGCAGGGGAGACGTTCCACGATCTCGCGCGGGCGGCGGGGTTCACGGCGGAGGTCAGCGACGCGGACCTGCTTGAGGCCGTGCGCCTGCGGTTCCGGCCATGGGGACATGGAGCGCTTTGCGAGGCGGATCTGGACGCCCTGCGCGGGCCTGCGCCCGGTGGGCTTGGGGCTTGACCGGCGCGACGCTTGCTGCCACATGCGCCTTGCGCGGAGAGCCGGATGGCTGCGGGGTGTCAAGCTCCGAGGAAAGTCCGGACTCCAAGAAGCAACGGTGCCGGGTAACGCCCGGGCGGGGTAACCCGACGGATAGCGCCACAGAGAACAGACGGCCCCGCAGGTCGGGGTCAGGGTGAAACGGTGGGGTAAGAGCCCACCGCGCCGCTGGCAACAGGGGCGGCATGGCAAGCCCCACCGGGAGCAATGCCAAATAGGACCCCCGCGCGGGCTGGTCCCCTTGGGGATACCGCCGCTAGGCTCGCTTTTGCCGAGAGGGGTCGGGTTGGCAGCTAAAGGTGCATGGCAACATGTACCGTAGATGAATGGTCATCGAAGGGGGCAACCCCGGAACAAAATCCGGCTTACAGGCTCTCCGCGCGTATTTCCCGAAAGCCGGGGAGGTTTCATTCAATCGAGCGGAATGTGCCGCATTCCTGCCCGCATTCGACGGCTAAATTAACCATAGCATTTGAGCCGAGGAATTGCCGGAAATGAGCAAGGGATATCTTATTGTCTTCGGGGCCCTCGCAGGGCTGGCGTTCATGGGAACGGACTACCTTGCCGAGCAAAAGAAGCACGGGGGCGATTACACGCCGGGTGCCTATCTGGGAAAATGGATGGCGGCTGCCGATCTCGACACCGGCGAGATTGCCGGAAAGATGGCCCATTTCAAGGAAAGGATCCTGCCCGATGCAAAACAGGGCGCCCGTCAGCGGGCCAACCCCGCCGATCATCTGGGCGCCGCGCCGAAGGGTTGGGAAATGCTGGCGTGGAGCGAAGAGCTTGAGGCTCGAATGAAGCTGCCGCGCGAGATGCAGGAGTTCGAAAAGGAATTTCTTGACGATCCCAAGATCAAGACCCTGCTTGGCGCGAATGAAGAGGCGCGTGCCAAGAAAAAACGCGAGTCCATGCGGATTTATGCGCGGGGCGATGAGCTGATCTTTGTTTCGGCGCAATATACGCAACCCGCCCAGGCGAACCATCGCACCAATGCGGCAATCAACCTGATGGCGGCGAACATGCAGAGCATGTCATCGTTCAGCGGCTTTGACGTGATTCAGGGCGTTACATTCCTGCGTCGGACGTCGTGGATGCAAGAAAAGGACGACGGTCCCGAGCGGTCGGTGTTCGAGGCGAAGATGGGTGATTTCATCACGCTGAAAGTCTTGGCCCGGGCGCAGGATGACTCGGTCCGCGCGGTGCTTGAGGCCATCGATTACGACGCGCTGAACGCAATGCTGGATACGCCGCTGGTCGGGGTCGGATCCGATGCCGTGCCGCTGAGCGCGGCGCAGGCGCAGTTCATCTCGGCGCAACATGCCGAGGCGCTGAAACGGGCGGCACCGGGTCAGCGCAAGGCGGCGCAGCTGGCGATGGACAAGGCGTTTCAGCCGAGCCAGCTTGAAAAATCGCTGATCGGCGGCAGCGGGGTGACCTCTCTGACCTGGCAGAGAGATGTCGCTGTGCAGCAGATGGTGGATGAGCCCCCCACATCGAAACGCCCGTCGCTGAGCCAGCGGCTGAACCAGAACTGCGGTGCGGGCACCTTCTGCAAGGTCAATCCCTAGACGCTTTGCCGCGCTCTGAGTTGCGATTTGCGACATGGATGGTCGCGCCCAAAAGCAACCGCATCCGCCTGTAAAACAGGCGGAATTGAAACGTATTCGCGTCCAAATCGAAGAATTCTGACGGCTGGGATAGCTGCATTAGATTGCACATGTCGCATTCCAGCCGTGACGTGTCGGGGGCGCTTCTACGCCCGATTCATTTGACGCTATTGAGGAGGCGAAATCGAACGGAGTCGCCTTCCATGAAAACCCAGGTCAAAGCCCTTGTCGTCGGCGGTGGTGCCGTCGGTACCTCGATCGCCTATCATCTTGCCCGAGCCGGCTGGACGGATGTCATGCTGCTGGAACGGGACGAGCTGACGTCCGGTTCGACCTGGCACGCGGCAGGGCTTTTGCCGCTGTTCAACATGTCTTACGCGACGACGCATATCCACAAGTACTCGGTCGATTTCTACAAGTCGCTCGAAGCCGAGACCGGTCTGAACGCGGGCTTTTCCGTGGTGGGCAACCTGCGCATGGCGCAGACGCAGGACCGTATGGACGAATACATGCTCTATGCGTCGACCGCCGAAACAGCCGGTGTGCCCTATGAGTGGATGACCCCCGACCAGATCAAGGAACGCTGGCCGCTGGTGCGCACCGAAGACCTGAAGGGCGCGATTTTCCACCCGACCGATGGCTATATCAACCCGGCAGACGTGACCATGGCGATGGCCAAGGGCGCGCGGCAGCGCGGCGTGATGATCGAGCGCAAATGGCAGGTCGACGGCTATGAATGGACGGGTAGCCACTGGAACGTGACCTGCACCAAGGTGGTCGAAAAAGGCGGCAACCTTGTCACCTCGGACGAGCAGATCGTCATTCAGGCCGAGCATGTGGTCACCGCGACCGGCAACCATGCGCAGCGCACCGCCAAGCTGCTGGGCATCAAGATCCCGGCGATCCCGGTCGAGCACCAGTTCGTCGTGACCGAACCCGATCCCGCGCTGGTTGAATATCGCAAGACCCACGGCGAACATCCGGTTCTGCGTGATGCGGATGCCAAGTGGTACGTGCGCGAGGAGCGCGGCGGCTGGATTCTTGGACCCTATGAGGAAGGCGCGCCCGCGCGATTCAAGTACGAAGTGCCGGAAACCTTCCGCGCCGATCTCTTCCCGCTCGATCTGGACCGGATCGAAGAGGAATACATGTCGATGATCCATCGGATCCCGACCTCGGAAACCGTGGGACTCAAGGACGATTTCAACGGCCCAATCTGCTATACGCCCGACGGCAACCCGTTGGTCGGCCCCGCACCGGGCCTGCGCAACATGTGGCTTGCCGAAGGGTTTTCCTTCGGGATCACCGCAGCGGGCGGCACCGGCTATTACCTTGCCCAGATGATGGTCGAGGGAGAGGCCGAGATCGACATGGCCTCGCTTGACCCCAAACGCTACGGCTCGTGGATGACAACCGAGTACGCGGTGCAGAAGAACGAGGAAAGCTACGCCCATGTCTTCATCCTGCACCACCCGGATGAAGAGCGCGAAGCGGCGCGTCCGTTCCGCACCGCCCCTGCCTATGACCGGCAAAAGGCGCTGGGCGCGCAGTTTGGCCATGTGAACGGCTGGGAGCGCCCGAACTATTACGCGCCGGTCGGTTTCGACGATCATGCCTCGCGCAGCTTCCGTCGTGGTGGCTGGTGGGAACATGCGGTGGAAGAGGCCAAGGCGATCCGCGAAGGCGTCGGCCTTGTCGATGCCACTGCCTTTACCAAGCACGTCGTCAAAGGACCGGGCGCGACCCAGTTCCTTGATTGGTTCACCTGTAACAAGCTGCCCAAGGTAGGCCGTATCAACCTGACCTATGCGCTGACCGAGGCGGGCACGACCCGGACAGAATATACCATCGTGCGGATCGCCGAGGATGCCTACTACCTTGTCTCTGCCGGTGCCTGGACAGCCTATGACGCCGATTACCTGCGCAAATCGGCCGAGGATAAGGCGGGAGAGTTCGGTTATATCGAAATTCAGGACGTGACCACGCAATGGGGTGTCTTTGCCATCGCCGGGCCGAAATCCCGTGATGTGCTGAACGAGATCATCAAGGACGCCGATCCGGCGACTGTCTTGTCGAACAAGCGTTTCCCGTGGCTGTCCTGCCGCAATATCGAGTTGGGCATGTGCCCGGTCCGCGCGATCCGCGTGGCCTACACGGGCGAGCTTGGCTGGGAATTGCACCATCCGATCGAGATGCAGAACTATCTCTGGGATCAGCTGATGGCGGCTGGCGAAAAGCACGGGATGAAACTTGTCGGTGCACGGGCGCAGAACTGGCTGCGGCAGGAAAAATCCTATCGTGCCTTCGGCAACGAACTTGGCCGCGACGCGACCCCGCTTGAGGCCGACCTGCCGCGCTTTGTGGATCTCTCCAAGGACTTCCGTGGCAAGGAAGCGATGCAGGCGCTGGGCGTCCGGTCGAAATGCGTCACCCTGCTGATCGACGGACCCGAAGATGCCGATCCATGGGGTCGCGAGGCGCTTTATGATGGCGACACCAAGGTTGGGCGCCTGACCTCGGGCGGGTATTCCGTGGCCTTCGGCAAGTCTATCGGCATGGGTTATGTAAAGCCCGATCTGGCGACTGTCGGCACCAAGCTGAAGGTCAAGATGTTCGATAAGCTCTGGGACGCGGAAATCGTCGAGGACAGCCCCTATGATCCGTCGAATGCCGTCATCCGCAAAGACGCCTAAGACCGCGTGAAAGACTGGCCCCGGACACTCTGAACAAGCCAGAAGCCGGGGCCAATGCTTGTTTGCGTCAGAAATCTTTTGCCAGTTTGCGATAAGCTGTCGGCGATAGGTTAACACCTTCATCCGTTTTGCCGCGACCCGGCTATTCTTTTAATGAAAGCGCAACCGGTATTCGTGGCGCCTTTTGGCGTCGTTCATCCGGGTCGGAGGTAAGGGAGGCATGTCCGATATGGCCATCCGGGCGATCTGCATCGGCTGGATTCTGCGTCTCACCGTCATATGCCGAAACGGGGAGGCGCGCAGCAATCGCCGCAATTCAAAGAGTTTACCGCAAACCACCCTCCTGTCGTCACTTATTGCCGAACAGGGCTGGCAAAGTCGGGTGACGACAACGGTCACAAGCGCGCCCGATCAGTTCCGCGATGCAACAAGACAAGGCCCGGCCATTTGCGCCGGGCCTTTTTCTTGGCAAACGGCAGAGGCGGCCCATTTTTCATTTTCGGAAAAATCCGGACAATATGCCGGGTCGCGGCAGGAAAATTGGCAATCCGTTTGGTGCACAGTTTTGATGCGGTTTCAGAAACGGGACAGGTTGCTGCCCCGGTTTTGTCCGGGAACCGGCATAGCGCGTCCCAATTTCCGCCTTAGTTCGGTGTAAAATGGTTAAATCAATTGCAGGCAGTCAGGAAAAGATCATCGTGAGCTTTCAAGCCAAAATCGCCGTCCCGGAGCTTGTCCCGCATCGCTTTACCGGAGGTATCGCGGAGGGGGCGAACCTGCGCACCCCCTGCGGTTTGCGTCGAATCGAAATCGTGCGTGCCGGTGACCTGATCGTGACGCGGAACGGGCTAAAGCCGGTTCAGATGGTCTGGAAACGCCGCGTGACGAAAGAACAGATGCTGGCGCAGCCTGCACTGGCGCCTATCCGACTACGTCCGCGCGCGATCGGCCCGATGATGCCGCAGCGCGATCTGCTCGTGGCTCCCGATCACCGCCTGTTGATTCCCGGTTTCCGGCTGGGCGGTGTCGCCGATGACAAATCCGTCCTGACCGAGGCCCGCAAGATCGCCGGTTCAAGCGATGCGATCTTTGCCGATAACTCGATGGAGAGCATCACCTATTACCAGCTTGTTTTCGAAGAACATCAGGTGCTGGCCGCAAATGGCTTGCCGGTCGAAAGCTTTCTGCCGGATGCCGCCGCGATTGCCGCGCTCGCCGGTGAAATCCGCGAAGAGCTGGATGAATGCTTCCCCGGATTGCGCGCTGCGCCCGACAGCTTTCCGTCTGCAAGCTTCCCGATCATGACCGACGTGGACTACCTGCCGTTCTACGCCTGAGGTTTTTGCGGCTAAGGCTGGCGTGCAATCAGGGCAAGGTTGTTGGCGGGCATCTCGACGGTATCGACTAGCTCGAGACCTGCGCTCTGCAACAAGTCCACGATCCAGGTATCGTCCTTGTACCCCACGGCGCTGTCCTGCGCCTGCAGCATCGCATGGAAATCCGCGTCGCCCTCGCTCGTCAGTTTACCAGCGCGTTTGAAGGGGCCGTAGATCACGAAGAGCCCCCCCTGTTCCAAGGCGAGTGCCGCTTCGGCGACCAGCACTTTCGCTTCCTCATCGCTGACCAGATGCAGCAGATTCACCAGAAGAATCAGGGTCTGACCTGTGTTTTCCTTCCCCCATCCGGGCGCCGTCGCATCCACACGGCAGACCTTTGAGAGATTGGGAAGATCTGCCTGCACAACGCGCGCGTCGATGGCGGCGGCCCTTTTTTCGTCAACTTCGGAGGGTTGCCAGTGAAGATGCGGCAGGGCACGGGCAAGTTCGACCACATGCTGGCCCGTACCGCTCGCCAGCTCAAGCGCATGACCCGGAGAGCTGGCATGTGACTTCAACAGGTTCCGGATCGCCTCGGCGTTTCGAGCGGCGGCGGGGGCATGGAGAAAACCGTCGGTGTCCGGTTCCGCATAGCCTTCGGCAGAGGGGATCAGGCGTTTGGGCATGGTGGACAAACCTCAATCACAGGGGCGCGGTCGAAAGTATTCATGGGGGCAGAGCCGATTCGAGCGGACATTAAACTTACCGTCGAAATTTCAGCAGGATTGACGGTACCAACCACAGCCAATTCCCTCATGTCCCGGGCGCCCCAAGCGTCTGTTCCTCAAGCCGGTCCGTGGCCGGCGGCGGGGCAGGGCTAAGCGCTGCAAGCCGTGTGTAAAGCGCCTCATCCATTTCAAAATCCATCGCGGCAAGCGACGGTTCAAGCTGCGCCGTACTACGCGCCGAGATGATCGGCATAGGCCGGTCCCGATGGGCAGCGACCCAGGCCACGGCCAGAACAGCCGGATCCACCGCCAGTTCCCCCGCGATCTCGACCAGACCGGCGGCGGTTTCCTGCATCCAGCCCTGTCCGTAGCGGGCACCATAGCGGTCGTCCTCGCTCAACCGGCCGCTGCCACCGGTAAGATATTTGCCGGTCAGCAACCCGCCGCCCAGAGGCGAATAGGCACAGACCGCGATCTGCTGGTCAGCGCACATGGGCAAGATCTCGACTTCGGCCTGCCGCTTGGCCAGATTGTACATCGGCTGCAAGGCATCGACCCGGATGCCAAAACGCGCAGCGACAGCCTGTGCCTTCATCACCTGCCACGCCGCGAAATTCGACAGGCCAATATACCTGATCTGTCCCGCTTCGCGCAGCCGGGCAAAAGCATCCATCGTTTCCGACAGATCGGTGTCCGGATCGAACCGGTGCAGGTACAGCAGATCCACCATGTCCAGATCCAGTCGCTGACGCGATTTATCGAACTGTTCGCGGATATTCTGCGCACTGGCACCGCCGATATAGCCGACCTTTGTAGCGACCAGCAGCCTGTCGCGCTCATTCCGGACCATCTCGCCCAGCAGGGTCTCGGAGTTACCATCCGTATAGGCAAAAGCCGTATCGAAATGCGTGATACCGGCTGCGCGGCAGGCGTCGAACATGGCGCGGCTCTGCGACGCATCGGCCCGCCCGCCAAACTGCATGGTGCCAAAGGCAAATCGGGAAACCGGCTGCCCGGCAAGTGTTTTAAGCTCTGTCATGCCCTGCGTTCTGGCACGGCTTCGGGTACAGGGAAAGCCCCGTATCGACAGGACGCCACACCGGCCTCCCTCAAGAATCCCTTGCTTCTTTGGGTCTTAAAATATCCCCGCCGGAGGCAAATGCGCCAATTGCCACGCCATACGAGTCCCGCAAAAAGAAAAACCCGCGCCGACAAGGGCGCGGGTCGTCAGACACAAACGGTCCGTTTGGCTTACTGCGGAATCTCGCCTTCGATGCCTTCGACGTAGAAATTCATGCCCGCCAGCGTGCCGTCATCGGCGGTCTCGCCCTCGGCCAGCCAGTCGGAACCATCCTGCTTCTTGAGCGGGCCGGTAAAGGGATGCATCTCGCCCGACGCGATCTTTTCCTTCATTTCTAGCGCGGCGGCTTTCACGTCATCCGGAACGGCCGAGGTGATCTCGCCGATGCCGACCATGCCCGCGCCGATACCGTCCCAGCGGCTGACCGATTCCCATGTTCCGTCCATGACAGCCTTGGTGCGCTCGATGTAATAGGGCGCCCAGTTGTCGATGATCGAGGAAATGCGCGGCTCGGGCGCGTATTCGTACATGTCCGAAGCCTGACCAAAGGTATAGACGCCACCGGCGTTCTGAGCCGCGGCCTGAGGCGCGGTAGAATCGGTGTGCTGAAGCACGACGTCAGCGCCCTGTTCGATCAGCACCTTGGCCGCATCGGCCTCTTTCGCCGGGTCAAACCAGGTGTAGACCCAGACGATTTTGAACTGCACATCCGGGTTGACCTTCTTGGCCTGGATATAGGCCGAGTTGATGCCACGGATCACCTCGGGGATCGGGAAGGACCCGATGTAGCCGATGATGTTGCTTTCGGTCATGCTGCCCGCGATCAGACCCTGAATGGCGCGGCCTTCGTAGAAACGCGCGGAATAGGTCGACACATTCTCGGCGGTTTTGTAACCCGTTGCATGTTCGAACTTTACGTTCGGGAATTTCTTGGCGACGTTGATCGTCGGATCCATGTAACCGAAGGACGTGGTAAAGATCAGGTCTGCGCCGTTCAGCGCCATCTGCGTCATCACACGTTCGGAATCCGGACCTTCAGCCACGTTCTCGACGAACACGGTCTCGACCTGATCGCCGAATTCTTCCTCGACGGCCAGACGGCCCTGGTTGTGTTCATAGGTCCAGCCGCCATCGCCGACCGGCCCAACAAAGACAAAGCCGACCTTGGTCTTGTCATCCTGTGCGCCGGCCGCGGTGGCCATGCCCAGTGCCGTCACGGCCGCCGCTCCGGCCAGCAGCGTTCTGCGAAGTATCGTCATTACAGGTAATCCCCTATTGGTGGTGTTTTTCTGTCAGGGAGACCATCCATGATCGCCTCCCGCTGTTCAAGGGCCGCCCCAAGGGCAGGCCCCGTTCTCCGTAGTCACGGAAAGAGGTGGATCGCCCGGAAAGCCTAAAATTTAGGCTTTCACGTGCGCCGACTGCGTGGCAGTTCACGCCGGGCAAGACAGTGTTTTTGTAGGCCGCCTTAACTGGTCGCATGGAAAATCCGCCCCAATGACCCCGGTGCCCGGCTTTTGTCCGCTGACAGTATGACCAGCACGACGATGGTGATCACATAGGGCGACATGGCGAGGTACTCGACCGGGATGGCGACACCCGCCGCCTGCAGGTTCAGCTGCAACACGGTAATGCCACCAAAAAGATAAGCCCCCAGCAGAACACGCCACGGCTTCCAGCTTGCAAAGACAACCAGCGCCAGCGCGATCCAGCCGACACCGGCGGTCATGCCTTCCGTCCACTGCGGCACCCGTACAAGGCTGATATAGGCGCCGCCCAGACCGGCGCAGGCGCCGCCGAACAGGATGGCCATCACGCGGATGCGCACCACCTTGTAGCCAAGCGCATGGGCCGCATCGTGGTTTTCGCCGACGGCGCGCAGGATCAGCCCGGCCCGGGTGAACTTCAAAAGCGCCCAGACACCGGCCACGATGGCGATGCCAAGATAAAGGATCAGGTCATGGCTGAACACCACCGGCCCCAGGATCGGAATATCGCTGAGCAGGGGAATATGCAGATCCGGCATCGGCGGCGGTTTGATCCCTACGTAGGACTGTCCCAGCAGCGACGACAGCCCAAGCCCGAAAAGCGTCAGCGCCAGACCCGAAGCCACCTGATTGGCCAGCGCGAACTGGGTCAGGATAACAAAGAGAAACGACAGCGCCGCCCCGCCAATTGCCGCGGCCAGAAATCCAAGCCAGGGCGAGCCGGTTTCCACCGCGACGGCAAAGCCGCAGATGGCGCCGGTGATCATCATGCCCTCGACGCCAAGGTTCAGCACCCCGGCACGTTCGACGACCAGTTCTCCGATGGCGGCCAGAAGGATCGGTGTCGCCGCCACCATCAGCGAGGCGACAAGCAGTATCGGGTTGATCTGGGACAGATCCATCAGGCGACCTCGCGGCTTTTCAGTCGGATGCGGTAATTGGTCAGCAGGTCCAGCGCCAGCAGGAAGAACAGAAGCATCCCCTGGAAAACCTGAATCGCGGCGGCGGGCAGGCCCATCTGGCTCTGCGCGATTTCCCCGCCAATATAGGTCAGCGCCATCAGCAGCCCGGCCAGCAGGATCCCGATCGGGTGCAACCGTCCCAGAAAGGCCACGATGATCGCGGTAAAGCCGTAACCGGTGTTGAAATCGATACTCACCTGCCCGGCGGGGCCGGCGACTTCGAACAGCCCGGCAAGACCGGCGAGCATGCCGGAAGTCCCGAGACAGAACAACACAAGCCGTCCCGGCGAAACACCGGCGAACCGGGCCGCCCGGGGCGCATCCCCGGTCAGGCGGATGTGAAAGCCAAGCATATGCCGGTTCAGCAGCACATAGGCAAAGATCACCGCGATGGTTGCGGCAACCACGCCCCAGTGCAGACCCGCATTCTGATTGATCCAGCTGTTGGCCGATTCATACTCGTTCAGATTCCGGCTCCCCGGAAATCCGAACCCTTGCGGGTTCTTCAAAAGACCCAGCGACATCGAGGCCAGTAATTGCTCGGCCACATAGACCAGCATCAGCGAAACGAGGATCTCGTTGGTGCCGAAACGGACTTTCAGAACCCCCGGGATCATCGCCCAGGCCCATCCGCCAAGCGCCCCGGCGATCACCATCAGCGGAAAAATGTACCAGGCTTCCAGCGGGTAAAAGGCAAGCCCAACACCGGCCCCCGTCAGCGCCCCGATGATATACTGCCCCTCGGCGCCGATGTTCCAGATCCCGGCTTTGAACCCGAGCGACAGACCGATGGCGATCAGCACCAGCGGCGCGCCCTTCACCAGCAGCTGGGGCCGGTAATAGAACGCGAACTCCCCGAAGAGCGGATCCCAAAAGATCGTACGGATTGCCTCGACCGGCTGCGTGCCCAAAAGCGCGAAAAGCAACCCGCCAAACACCATCGTGGCCAGCACTGCCACGACGGGCGTCGCAAGCGACCAGAGCTGCGAGGCCTGTGGCCGTTTCTCCAGCACGATCATGAACGCGCCCCTTTGCTTCTTTTCGTGTCAAATACGGCCGCCGGAGGCGGAAAATTCCTGCACGGCATATCAGACATGCGCAACCTCCATGCCATGCGCGCCACCCATCATCAGCCCGATTTCCTCCACGGTCAGCCCGGTGGTCGGCCGCGGCTCCGAAAGCCGCCCTTCGTTCAGGGCGGCAAAACGGTCGGAAATTTCCATCAGCTCATCAAGGTCCTGACTGATGCAGATCACCGCCGCCCCCTTGGCGACAAGATCAAGGATCGCCTGACGGATCGCCGCCGCCGCCGAGGCATCGACGCCCCATGTGGGCTGGTTCACCACAAGCACTTCGGGACGTTGCAGAACTTCCCGGCCGATCACGAATTTCTGCAGGTTCCCGCCGGAAAGCGAGCGTGCCGCGTTATTTGGTCCCGGCGTGCGCACATCGAAAGCCTCGATGATCTTTTCGGCGAATCCCTGTGCCGCGCGCCATTTCAGAAACCCCCGCGATTCGAGGTTTTCCCGGACCGAGCCCGTCAGCATCGCGTTCTCGGTCAGGCTCATGTCCGGGGCGGCCGCATGACCAAGCCGCTCTTCCGGCGCGGTCAAAAGCCCGATGGCGCGCCGCGCCGTCGGCCCGGTCTGGCCGATCGGGCGACCATGCAGCTTGACCGATCCGGGTGCCGTCAGGATCTCTCCCGACAGCACCGCCAGCAATTCGTCCTGTCCATTCCCGGCGACGCCGCCGATGCCGAGTACTTCGCCCTTTCGCACCGAGAGGCTGACCGATTTCAGCGAGGTGCCAAAGGCCGAGGGCGATTTCGCGTCCAGCGCAACGATCTCCAACGCCACATCGCCCATGTCGCGCCCGGCGCGGGTGGGGGTCTTCAGCGCAGTCCCGACCATCAATTCCGCCATGTCCCGTGCAGAGGTCTCTGACGGGACGCATTCACCGACATTCTTGCCAAGCCGCAGAACCGTCGCGTGATCGCACAGAGCGCGGATCTCTTCGAGCTTGTGCGAAATATAAAGAATCGCCGTGCCTTCTTCGCTCAGCTTGCGCAGCGTCTTGAACAGGATCTCCACCTCCTGCGGGGTCAGCACGCTGGTCGGCTCATCCATGATCAGCAACTTGGGGTCCTGCAAGAGGCAGCGGATGATCTCGACCCGCTGGCGTTCACCGGCGGAAAGGTCGCCCACCGTGCGATAGGGATCAAGCGGCAGACCATAGGTTTCGCTGACCTCGCGGATACGCGCGGCCAAATCTCGCATCGGCGGTGGGTTCTCCATGCCAAGCGCGATGTTCTCCGCCACGTTCAGCGCGTCGAAAAGCGAGAAATGCTGGAACACCATGGCAATCCCGTCGGCGCGCGCCGCCCGTGGTTCAGCCGGTGTAAAGGCTTTGCCGCGCAGGGTCATCGTGCCGCTGTCGGGCTTGACCAGACCGTAGATCATCTTGACCAGCGTCGATTTCCCGGCCCCGTTCTCGCCCAGCAGCGCATGGACTTCACCGGTCCCGATATCGAAGGAAACATTGTCATTGGCGACCACGCCGGGATAGGCCTTGGTCAGGCCCCTGAGGCTGAGAAGTATGTCGCTCATGCGCGTTTCCCCTTTAGCTTGCCCGCCATTGCACCCTGACCGTGCCGCAGCAGCGCCGTCCCGACACCCAATGCGATAGCCTGGGGGTGTTTGCCAAGAGAGGGGTCGCCAATAGGACAGGTGAGTGTTGCAATCTTCTCTGGCGCATGTCCGAGATCGGCCAGCCTGCTGCGAAAGCGCGCCCATTTGGTGTCCGACCCGATCAGACCGGCAAAGCCGAACCCGTGGTTCAGCAGACCGTGGCACAGCTCAAGGTCGAGACTGTGCGAATAGGTCAGGATCAGGTGCTCCGCGTGTAATGGCGCATGCCGGACCAGATCGGCGGGACGTGTCGCGGGCAAAATCCGCACAGCCTCCGGCCGCACCTCCGGATACCGGCTCAAATCCGTATCGATCCAGGTGATCTCGAACTCGGGCAGCGGCGCCAGAACCTGCACAAGCGCCCGGCCCACATGCCCGGCGCCCCAGATCCAGAGGTCCCGCGAAGGCTTTCGCACCGGTTCGATCATCCATCCATCGCAAAGCTGCGGCACGGGCCGGGTGCCTTCGCCCCGCGCGCGTTTCAGCAGGTTGCGCACGCCGAGCGGCATCGGCCCGGTGGAACCGGCGGGTCGAGCGATCACGTTCTCGTCCAGCTCTGCTACCTTCGCACTCTCGAAGATTTCAAAGAATAACGTCACCATGCCGCCGCAGCACTGGCCAAGACCCGGTCCCAGCGGATGCTGACTCAGCCGGTCTGTCTCCAGCCCCAGCGCGGTTTTCGCTGCCTCGAACTCAAGCGCGCCGCCACCAATGGTACCCGATTGCCCGCCCGGCCAGACCAGCATCGCCGCCCCGGTTTCGCGGGGAGTCGACCCCCGCGTCGCCGCAATCACCACGCGCACCACTGTTCCATGTGCCGCCACCGCCCGGCGCAGATCCTCCAGATCGAAACTCATGACCGGACCTGCCCCCGTGCCCGGCCAATCGCGCGCCAGACCTCTTCGGCCGTGGCTGGCGCATTCAGCGCCGGGTACTGGGCCCCGCATCCCGCTACCGCATCCGACAGGGCAAGAAAGGCCGAGATTCCCAGCATGAAGGGCGGCTCACCCACGGCCTTGGAGCGATAGATCGTCTCCGCCGGATTCTCCCCCTCCCAGAGCGCCACGTTGAAAACATCCGGACGGTCGGAACAGGCAGGAATCTTGTAGGTCGAGGGCGCATGGGTCCGCAGCCGCCCGCTATCGTCCCAGACCAGCTCCTCGGTAGTCAGCCAGCCCGCCCCCTGGACATAGCCGCCTTCGATCTGCCCGATATCCAGTGCCGGGTTCAACGAAGCGCCTGCGTCATGCAGGATATCTGCCCGCAGGATCCGGTTCTCGCCAGTCAGCGTATCCACGGCCACCTCGGTCACCGCCGCCCCGTAGGCGAAATAGAAAAACGGTCGACCTGCCCCGCGGATCCGGTCCCACGACAGATCCGGCGTGCGGTAATAACCCGTCGCCGACAGGCTCACCCGTCCGACATAGGCGTATTCGGCCGCTTCGGCGAAGGAATAGCTCTCCTCGCCCACGTGCACCCGGCCATCGGCAAAGCGCACGGTGGCTGGGTCGGCTTGATGCCGCTCGGCGAGATGCGCCGCCATCCGGTCGCGGATCGTGTCGCAGGCCGCCTTCACCGCCATGCCGTTCAGATCACTGCCCGAAGATGCCGCTGTCGCCGAGGTGTTGGGCACTTTGCCGGTGTCCGTCGCCGTGATACGCACCGCCTCCAGCCCGACGCCGAAACGCGCCGCCGCCACTTGCGCAACCTTCTGGAACAGCCCCTGTCCCATCTCCGTGCCGCCATGGTTCAGATGGATCGACCCGTCCTGGTAGACATGCACCAGCGCACCGGCCTGGTTGAGATGCGTCAGCGTGAAAGAGATCCCGAACTTGACCGGCGAAAAGGCGATCCCGCGCCGGATCACCGGGTTCTCGGCATTCCACGCGGCAATCTCGTCGCGCCTCGCGGCATACCCGCTGGTCTCCAGCAGTGTCCCGGTCATCCGCCCAAGGATGAAATCCGTCACCGGCATGCCATAGGGCGTGACTTGGCCCTCAGCGCCGCTGTCGCCTGCCTTCTGCCGGACTTCCGTCGCGGCCCCGCGCGAGGCAAGATCCTCGCCCTTCTTTGGGTCCAAAATATCCTCGGGGGGAGAAGCCGCCGGCTTCCGGGGGGCAGACAGCCCCCCGTCCTCGGCATCGGCATAGTAATTGCATTGCCGGATCGCGACCGGGTCCATGCCCAGAACATGCGCGGCATGATCCATCACCCGTTCGATGCCGACCATCCCTTGTGGGCCACCGAAACCGCGAAACGCGGTGGCGCTCTGGGTGTTGGTCTTCAGGCGATGGCTTTCGATCCGTGCGGCCGTCAGGTCATAGGCATTGTCCGCATGCAGCATGGCCCGGTCCGCGACCGGGATCGACAAGTCCTGAGACCAGCCGCAGCGCGCGTATTGCACGAATTCCACGCCCTTGATCCGGCCCGTGTCATCGAACCCTGCACGGTAGGTGATGCGGAAATCATGCCGCTTGCCGGTGATGACCATATCGTCGTCCCGGTCATAGCGCATCTTGCAAGTGCGCCCCGTGGCGCGGGCGGCAAGAGCGCAGGCCACCGCGAGGTGGTTGCCCTGGCTCTCTTTTCCGCCGAAACCGCCGCCCATGCGCCGGGTTTCGACCCTGACCGCGTGCATCGGCACGCCAAGTGCTTCGGCAACCTTGTGCTGGATTTCGGTCGGGTGCTGGGTCGACGACATTACGACCATGTCCCCGTTTTCCTGCGGCTGCGCCAGCGCGGCTTGGCCTTCGAGATAGAAATGCTCCTGCCCGCCGATATCGATAGCGCCTTCGATCACATGCGTGGCTGACCCAATCGCCGATGCCGCATCGCCTTTCTTGTAGACCCGCGGGCCTTCCTCGAAACGGCTGTCCGCCGCCAGCGCATCCTCGATGCTCAGGATCGCCTGCTTTTCGTCATAGGTAATCCGGGCCCTGCGCGCGGCTTTCCGCGCCGCCTTGTGGGAGGTGGCGACAACACAAAAAAGCGGCTGCCCGACATAATTGACCTCGCTCGACGTCAGCAGCGGTTCGTCATGGTTCGACGGCGACACGTCATTCTCGAAGGGCATGTCATCTGCGGTAATCACCGTCACCACGCCCGGCGCGGATCGGACGTCATCCAGATTCATGTCGGTGATCGTGCCATAGGCGATTTCGCTCAGGCCAAAGGCAAGGTAGAGGCAGTCGGCGGGGGTCGGAATATCATCCACGTAACGCGCCGCGCCGGTCACATGCAGATGCGCCGCGTCATGGGGCAGGGGCTTTGCGACGCTCATGGTTGCACCTCAAGCACCGAACTCGCCACGCCCTGATCCTCGGCGAAATAGCGCGAGAGAAGAGCCCGTGCCGTTTCCAGACGATAGGTGGCCGAGGCGCGCATGTCGCTGAGCGGCGCGAAATCCTCGTCAAAACCCGCGCGTGCAGCATCCAACGTGTCGTCGGACCACGGCTTTCCGATCAGGGCTTTTTCAACCGTTGTGGCCCGTTTGGGGGTCCCGGCCATGCCGCCGAAGGCAATCCGTGCCTCGCTCACGACACCATCCGACACCGTGATGTTGAAACAGCCGCAGACCGCCGAAATATCCTGATCGAAGCGTTTGGAAATCTTGTAGCATTTCAACCGGTCTGGTTGCCGGGAAAAGCTCACCGCCTCGACGAATTCGCCGGGCTGCCTGTCCTGCTTGCCATAGTCGAGGAAAAACGCCTCAAGCGGCAGATCGCGCCGTTGATCGCCCTTGCGCAAGTGCAGGGTCGCGCCAAGCGCGATCAGCGCGGGCGGGTTGTCCCCGATGGGGGAGCCATTGGCGATATTGCCACCGATGGTCGCCGCGTTGCGGACCTGAACGGAACCGTAGCGCCGGATCATTTCCGCGTATGAGGGGTGCAGGTCAGCAATTGCCGCCCGCACGGTATTCATGTCCGCCATCGCTCCGAAACGCAGGGTTTTATCGTCGATGGATACCTGTTTCAGATCCGAGCAGCCGGCCAGAAAGATGACCGGGTCAATATCGCGAAGTCCTTTTGTGACCCAAAGCCCGACATCTGTAGCCCCGGCGACAAGGGTCGCGTCGGGGTTGGCTTCGTAGAGTTTCGCCAGTGCGTCGGAACTGTCCGGCATGAACCGGTTCGCCGTCGCGGTCACCGGCGCATCGGCGATCCAGTCGGGAACCGGTTGATCGGCTGCAGACCGGGCGGCCCGGATGATCGGCGCATAACCCGTGCAGCGGCAAAGGTTGCCCGCAAGCTGGTCATCAAAATCGCGGGCCCCGTTGCGATGGGCCGTCGCCATCGACACAATGAAACCGGGTGTGCAGAAACCGCACTGGCTGCCGTGATCGTCGATCATCGCCTGTTGCACCGGGTGCAGCCTGCCATCGGGGGCGGCGATGCCTTCGACAGTGCGCAGGGACTTGCCGTTCAGCTGGGGCAGGAACAGGATGCAGGCGTTGAGCGCGCGCGACCCGTTTTCGTCGCTCACCATCACCGTGCAGGCGCCGCAATCGCCTTCGTTGCAACCTTCCTTGGTGCCTTTGAGGCCGCGTTCCTCTCGCAGCCAGTCAAGCAAGGTGGTCGTCGCGTCCGCGCCTGCCAGTTCAACAGTCTCTCCGTTCAGAAGAAACGTGATGTCCATATGTTAAACCCGTCGCCTTACCCTGTTTTGACCAATGGCACGCGATTCCGATGCGACGTAGAAATAGCGTTGGCCCTTTGATTGTTAGCTCAGAGGTTAGAAAGGTGCGGCCCGCTCTGGCAAGCAAAAGCTTGAAGGCAATGCGCCGCGGGATCTTGGAAAATCGGCAGTTAAGGCGCTGGGGCCGCTAATATATGCAGCGGAACTGGCGCTGACCTTCGGTCATCGGGCCGTGCGCGATTGAAACAGTTTGTAGAAATCCAAGATAATGATGCTCTATTTTCAGGCAAATCTGCATGCTTGGCTGGGTTTGCCATCTTCACTGAACTCGCTTGGGGGCTGTTGAGGCGGCGGGTCCAAGGCCGCCCAAGGTTCTGAAGATTGTGCCCTTGCTTGACTTCGCTCCGAAGGGCTGCCGGAAAACTGCCCTTGCGATCCGGGTTAGGATTGCCCCCCAATGCGGCGCGCCATAGGATCGCGGCATGAGCAATTCCCCCCGATTCATCCATCTGCGCGTGCACACCGAATACTCCCTGCTAGAGGGGGCGGTGCGTCTCAAGAAACTGCCCGGTCTTTGTGAGGCGGCAGGCATGCCTGCCGTTGCCGTGACCGACACCAATAACATGTTCTCCGCGCTGGAGTTTTCCGTCACGGCGGCGGGCGCGGGCGTGCAGCCGATCATTGGCTGTCAGGTCGATCTGACCTATCTGGAAAGCCAGCCCGGTGAAAAGCCAAAGGACCCGGCGGGCGTGGTTCTGCTGGCTCAGAATGAACGCGGCTATGAAAACCTGATGAAGCTGAACTCTTGTCTCTACATAGACAAGGGCGGGCAGGAACCGCAGGTATCGCTGGACGAACTGGTGGCACATTCCGAGGGCGTGATCTGTCTGAGTGGCGGCCCCGACGGGCCAGTCGGACGGTTGCTGCGCGCGGGACAACGGCCCGCGGCCGACGAACTGGTGCAGCGCCTGCACGAAGCCTTTGCCGACCGGTTCTACATCGAACTTCAGCGGCACCCGGGAGAGGATGGCAGCCAGCCCGAGGCGGAACGGCTGAGCGAACGCGGCCACGTGGAAATGGCCTATGCGCGCCACATCCCCTTGGTTGCGACTAACGATGTCTATTTCCCGAAATCCGACATGTATGAGGCGCATGACGCGCTGATCTGCATATCCGAAGGGGCCTATGTCGACCAACAGCAGGCGCGGCGGCGGCTGACCCCGCAGCATTACTTCAAGTCCCCGCAGGAAATGGCGGTTCTCTTCGCGGACCTGCCCGAAGCGCTGGAAAACACGGTCGAGATCGCACAACGCTGCGCCTTCATGGCCTATCGTCGTGATCCGATCCTGCCAAAATTCGCCGATGACGAGGTCGCCGAACTGCGGCGCATGGCGAATGAAGGCTTGCAGGCGCGGCTGGCGGTCATCCCCCATGCGGTCAGCGTCGAGGAATACCAGAAACGGCTGGATTTTGAGCTTGGGATTATCGAGGGGATGGGCTTTCCGGGCTACTTCCTGATCGTTGCGGACTTTATCCAGTGGGCCAAGGATCACGACATCCCGGTCGGGCCGGGGCGGGGTTCTGGGGCCGGGTCGCTTGTCGCCTATGCGCTGACGATCACCGACCTCGATCCGTTGCGCTATTCGCTGCTTTTCGAACGCTTCCTCAACCCGGAACGTGTGTCGATGCCCGACTTTGACATCGACTTTTGCATGGACCGCCGCGAAGAGGTGATCCGATACGTGCAAGAGAAATACGGGCGCGACAAGGTGGGGCAGATCATCACCTTTGGGGCGCTCTTGTCCAAGGCGGCAGTGCGCGACGTCGGTCGTGTTCTGCAGATGCCCTACGGGCAGGTAGACCGGCTCTCGAAAATGATCCCGGTCGAAGGCGTGAAACCGGTGTCCATCGAAAAGGCGCTGAAAGACGAACCGCGTCTGGCCGAGGAAGCGCGCAACGAGGAAGTGGTGGCCCGTCTGCTGACATATGGTCAGCAGGTCGAAGGTCTGCTGCGGAATGCCTCGACCCACGCGGCGGGTGTGGTGATCGGGGATCGGCCGCTGGATGCGCTGGTGCCGCTTTATCAGGATCCGCGTTCCGACATGCCCGCGACCCAGTTCAACATGAAATGGGTCGAACAGGCGGGGCTGGTGAAGTTCGATTTTCTGGGGCTGAAAACCCTGACCGTCATCCAGAACGCTGTGGATCTGATCCTGAAATCCGGACGGCCTATCCATGTCACCGCCGATGGACATGAACTTTACCAGCCAGCGGAGGGCGGTGAGAACCAGATGAACCTCATCCCGCTGGATGACGAGAAAACCTACAAGCTGTATTCCGCGGCCAAGACGGTTGCCGTGTTCCAGGTTGAAAGCTCGGGCATGATGGATGCGCTCAAGCGCATGAAGCCGACATGTATCGAGGATATCGTCGCGCTCGTGGCACTGTATCGTCCCGGCCCGATGGAGAACATCCCCGTTTATTGTGAGGTCAAGAACGGGGTGAAAGAGATCACCTCGGTCCATCCCTCGATCGACCATATCCTTGCCGAAACGCAGGGTATCATCGTTTATCAGGAACAGGTGATGCAGATCGCACAGGTCATGGCGGGCTATTCGCTTGGCGGCGCTGACCTGCTGCGCCGCGCGATGGGTAAGAAGATCAAGGAGGCAATGGACGCCGAGCGACCCAAGTTCGAAAAGGGCGCGGCGGAAAACGGGGTCGACAAGAAAAAGGCGACTGAGGTTTTCGACCTTCTGGAAAAATTCGCCAACTACGGGTTCAACAAGTCGCACGCGGCCGCCTATGCGGTGGTGTCCTACCAGACCGCGTGGCTAAAGGCGAACCATCCGGTCGAGTTCATGGCGGGGGTGATGAACTGCGATATCCACCTTACCGACAAGCTCGCGGTCTATTTCGAGGAAGTGCGCAAGGGGCTGGGCCTGCCCTGGGTGCCGCCTTGCGTCAACCGGTCCCAGGCACTGTTCGATGTGCAGGATGGCCAACTTGTCTATGCGCTGGGCGCGCTCAAGAACGTTGGGGTCGAGGCGATGAAAATCATCACCGAGGCGCGCTGCAAGGAGGGGGTCGACAAGCCCTTCAAGACCCTGTTCGACCTTGCCCGCCGGGCCGATCTGAAACGGGTGGGTAAGCGCCCGATGGAAATGCTGGCGCGGGCCGGTGCCTTTGACGAGCTCGATTCCAACCGGCGTAGGGTGTTCGACAGTCTCGACGCGCTGGTTGCCTATTCCGGTGCGATCCACGAACAGAAGGCCTCGAATCAGGTGTCGCTATTCGGTGAGGCGGGTGACGACCTCCCGGAACCGCGGCTTTCAAGCGCGCCGGACTGGATGCCTGCGGAGCGATTGAGCGAGGAATTCAAGGCGGTCGGTTTCTATCTTTCGGGCCATCCGCTGGACGATTACATGGCACCGCTCAAGCGCAAGGGCGTGATGACGCTCGATGAAGTTCGGGCGAAAGCGGCGAAATCGCCGATGGTTGCCAAGCTGGCCGGTGTCGTCGCTGGGAGGCAGGAACGGAAATCCGCGCGCGGCAACCGGTTTGCCTTTGCACAGATGAGCGACACGACCGGCGCCTACGAGGTGACGCTGTTTTCCGAAACGCTGGAAAAATCGCGCGAGTTTCTCGAAACCGGCGCGAAGGTCGTGGTGACGGTCGAAGCTACGATGGAGAGCGATCAGCTGAAGCTTTTGGGCCGCGGTGTCGCGCCCATCGATGTCGCCGTGGCGCAGGCTGGTAGCGCCGGGCTGCGGGTGTTCGTTGAAAACGCGATTGCGATCAATACGGTCGCTACGGTTCTGGAAGACGCGCAGAAAGTCGTGAAGACAGCGGCGAAAGGACCTGTGCAGCTCTACCTGATGGATCCCGGGCTGCCGGGCGAGGTCGAGATGGACCTCGGTCAGGATTTCGCGATCAACCCCGAGATCAAAGGCGCGTTGAAGAGCCTTGAAGGGGTGATGGACGTCGAGGAGCTCTAGCCGCCCGATCCGAGGCGTCGCGCCTGTTGCAGAGACATCGCAGCCTCCGGCGGGGATATTTTGAGACCCAAAGAAGAGGCGGTCGCGGTAAATTCCGAGACCGTCCCGTTTTTGGTAGCCGTTATTGCATGTTTGCGCATTCCGGAACTGGCGTGAGCACCGTTCCGTCCTTCAGCCACTGGCTAAGGTTGTCGCAGGTCAGATCGCCCATCGCGGCACGGGTTTCGACAGTGGCGCTGCCCACATGCGGTTGCAGGGTCACGTTCTCCATCGCGCGCAGGGCGGTCGGGACGTGGGGTTCGTTTTCGAAAACATCGAGACCCGCCCCGCCGAGCCGTTTGTGTTCGAGCGCCTCGATCAGCGCGGTTTCATCGACCACCGGACCGCGCGCGACATTCACGAGGATTCCGTCGGGGCCGAGCGCCTCGATCACCTCGGCATTGACGATGTGATGGGTCTCCGCGCCGCCGGGGGTGATGCAGATCAGCACGTCGCAGGCGCGGGCCATATCGGTCAGGTTGTCGAAATATTCGTGGGGCACGTCTTTCCTGCTGCGCGAATGGTAGACGATTCTTGCGCCGAACGGGGGCAGGCGGTCGGCGATGGCAAGGCCGATCCGGCCGAGGCCGAGAATGCCGACGGTGCGATCCTGGGTGCCGCGCGTGAGGGGCGGGTTGCCGTCCCGCTCCCACCGGCCTGCGCGCACATAGGTGTCATAGGCGGGCAGTTTGCGGGCGGTCGCCAGCCAGAGCAGGATCGCGGTATTCGCCACTTCGTCGTTCAGCACGTCAGGGGTGTGGGACACGAGAATGCCACGCTCGACCGCGCGCGCCATGTCGATGCCGTCATAGCCGACCCCGTAATTCGAAACGATTTTCAGGTTAGGCAGCCGGTCCATCAGCTCCGGCGTCAGACCCGCGCCGCCAAAGGTGATGGCCGCCGTGATTTTCTTTGCGGTGTCATCGGCCAGCGTGTCGGTTTCATCGCGCGGCAGGGGAATGACCTCGAAGTCGCTCTCGATCCGCTCGCGCATGCGGGGCGTGATTTCACCGATCAGGAGAAGGGCGGGTTTGCTCATGTGTCTGCCTCCAGGACTTGGGTTTGCCGGCCGAGACCTTCGATGGCGAGGGTCATGCGGTCGCCGGGCTGCAGGAAGACCGGTTCCGGCTTCATGCCGAGGGCGACGCCCGGCGGTGTGCCGGTGGCGATCACATCGCCCGGGTGCAGCGTGAAGAGCTGGCTGAGATGGGAGATGATCTGCGCGACGGTGAAGATCATGGTCGCGGTATTGCCGGTCTGGCGTCGTTCGCCATTCACGTCGAGCGTCATGTCGAGCTTTTGCGGATCGGGGATTTCATCGGCGGTGACCAGCCAGGGGCCGACAGGGCCGAAAGTGTCGCAGGATTTGCCTTTGGTCCACTGGCCGGTCAGTTTTGACTGGAAGGTCCGTTCCGAGACATCGTTGACGACGCAGTAGCCCGCCACGTGTTTCAGGGCCTCGGCTTCTGAGACATATTTGGCGCTCGTACCGATGACCACGCCAAGTTCGACTTCGTAATCGACGGTGGTGGCGTTGCGCGGGATGATCACCGCGTCATCGGGTCCGGAAATCGCCGAGTTGGCTTTGAGAAAGAGGATCGGATGTTCGGGGATGTCGGCGCCGGTTTCCGCTGCGTGATCGGAGTAGTTGAGGCCGATGCACATGAACTTGCCGATATTGCCGACGCAGGGGCCTATCCGCGGGTTGTCCGAGACCGGTGGCAAGCTCTCTGGGTCAAGCGCCTGCAAACGGGTAAGCGCGGGGCCGGAAAGGGTTGCGCCGGTGATGTCATCCATATGGCCGGAAAGATCGCGAAGTTGTCCCTGGGCATCGATGATGCCGGGTTTTTCCTGCCCGGGGGCACCGTATCTGACGAGTTTCATATGACTTCCTGGTATTTGTTCATGGCGACCTGCCTAGCATCGGAACCGGGCGCGGTCACCTAGTAGTGCGGCGGGCGTTCGTCACCGAGGACCACGCCGCCCGAGCTTTCGGCCTCGCGCTGCGCCTCGCGTTCCATCAGCATGCGCACGTGCCGGGTCAGGCGGTCGATGTCCTTTTGCTGGGCGGTGACGATCGCGTTCAGCTCTTCGACCGTGCGATCGAGATGGGCGAGGTGTTCTTCGATCTTTTGCATGTGAGATCCTTTCCGGCTTGGGCAACCATAGAAGGCGGGTCAGCCGGGGCCAAGGGGCGGTCTTTATGCCCGGTCGCTGCTGTCGCCTGCCCGAACGTCGGCTGGACAGCCGGTGGCGGGGCTGCTTGCCCCCGTCGGGGGCTTGGGATAGACCGCGCCGCGAATGGATCCTTGAAGGACATCGACATGGCCAAGGTCAAGAAACAGCCGCGCCCGAAGGCGGAGACGCCGAAGGGGTTTAGAGATTACTTTGGTGCCGAGGTCACTCAGCGCAGCGAAATGCTGCGCAAGATCGCCCAAGTGTATCATCTCTATGGTTTCGATGCCCTTGAAACCAGCGCGGTTGAGACGGTCGAGGCGCTTGGCAAGTTTCTTCCCGACGTTGATCGTCCCAATGAGGGCGTTTTCGCCTGGCAGGAAGCGGATGATGCGGACAAGGGCGACTGGCTGGCGCTGCGCTATGACATGACGGCGCCGCTTGCGCGGGTCTTTGCGCAGCATCGCAACGACCTGCCGGTGCCCTATCGCCGCTATGCGATGGGACCGGTCTGGCGCAATGAAAAGCCGGGCCTGGGTCGTTTCCGGCAGTTCTATCAATGCGATGCGGATACGGTAGGATCGGGCTCGATGGCCTCCGACGCCGAGATCTGCGCGCTGCTTGCCGACACGCTGGAAGCGGTCGGGATCGCGCGGGGCGATTACCTGATCCGGGTGAACAATCGCAAGGTTCTGAACGGCGTGCTGGAGGCTGTCTTCGGCGCGTTCGAACCTGCCGACGAAGAAGAATGGGAGCTGTCCGAAGCCTTTGATCACATAATGATGCGCGACGCGGTTCTGCGCACCATCGACAAGTTTGATAAGGTGGGCGAGGCCGGGGTGCGCGAGCTTCTGGGCAAGGGACGGCTTGACGATTCCGGGGCCTTCATCGATGGCGTCGGCCTGACCGAGGCGCAGGCCGCACCGGTGCTGGCCTTCCTGACGTCGAAAGGAGCGGATGCGGGCGAAACGCTTGCCAACCTGCGCTCGGCCGTCGGTGAAAGCGCTAGCGGTGCCGAAGGCGTGGATGAGCTTGAGGAAATCGCCGCCATTCTGAATGCGCAAGGCTATGGGCCGGACCGGATCGTCATCGATCCTTCGGTCGTGCGCGGTCTGGGGTATTATACCGGCCCGGTCTACGAGGCCGAGTTGACCTTTGACATTCTCGACGAAAAGGGCCGTAAGCGGCAGTTCGGGTCGGTCGCGGGCGGTGGGCGCTATGACGATCTCGTCAAGCGGTTCACCGGCCAGTCGGTCCCGGCCACGGGTGTTTCGATCGGGGTCGACCGGTTGCTGGCGGCGCTGCATGCCAAGGGGCGTGTCAGCAAGGACGCGGCCGGTCCGGTCATCGTGACGGTCATGGATCGCGACAGGATGGCGGATTACCAGGCCATGGTTTCCGAGCTGCGCGGGGCCGGTATCCGGGCCGAGGTCTATCTTGGCAATCCGAAGAACTTTGGCAATCAGCTTAAATACGCGGACCGCCGCGGCAGCCCGGTCGCCGTCATCGAAGGCGGCGAAGAGAAAGAGCGCGGCGTGGTGCAGATCAAGGATCTGGTCCTTGGTGCGAAGATCGCCGAAAACGCGACGCTTGAGGAATGGAAGGAACGGCCCAGCCAGTACGAGATTTCCCGTTCGGATCTCGTGGCCAAAGTCCGCGAAATTCTGGCCGATCAGGCCGGAGAGCAGGCGTGATGCCCGACCGGGCGGATGCACTGGCGCGGGCCGCCGCGCTGCGCAAGCGTTTCGAGGATCTCGGCGCGCAGGTCGTGGAAACCCCGATCCTGCAACCGGCCGAGGTTCTGCTGGACCTCTACGGCGAGGACATCCGTGCCCGTGCCTATGTCACCTCGGATGCACTTCGGGGCGAGCAGATGCTGCGCCCGGATTTCACCGTTCCGGTGGTGCAGATGCACATGACCCAAGGGGCGGAACCGGCGCGCTATACCTATTCGGGCGAGGTGTTCCGCCGTCAGGAACTCGACGAGGACCGGGCGAACGAATACCTTCAGGTGGGCTACGAAGTCTTCGACCGGAACGACGTCGCGGCTGCGGATGCCGAGGTGTTTGCCCAGATCAAGGAAGCAGTGGCCGGATTGCGGCTTCGCGCGGCGACTGGGGATATCGGCATTCTCATGGCTGCCGTGCGCGGGCTGTCCACGACCGAGGCACGCCGAGCCGCGCTGATGCGCCATATCTGGCGGCCGCGCCGTTTTCGCAGCCTTTTGAACCGCTATGCCGGGCGCGTAGCTCCCAGCCCGCGGAGGCAGGCCCTGCTCGCGGCAAGCGATCCCTTCGAAGGGGCAGGGCCGTTCAACGGTGTGCGCGACAAGGCAGAGATCGCCGCACGGATCGACGCGCTCCGCGAAGACGCGGCAGCGGCGCCCATTGCGTCACAGGAGATGGCCGGAATCGAAGCGCTTCTGAAAGTGCGAGAAACGCTTCCCTTCGCGCTTGAGCAACTGCGCGATATCGCGGTGGATCTGCCGTCGATCACCCCGGCACTCGACCGGCTGGAAGCCCGGACCGAGGCGCTGGCGGCCCGTAACGTGGATGTGGCCAACCTTGATTTCGAGGCGAGTTTCGGGCGGACCTCGATGGAATATTACGACGGCTTCGTCTTTGGTTTCTACGCAGAGCAGGCACCTGATCTGCCGCCCATCGCAACCGGCGGGCGCTATGACGCGCTGACCCGGCATCTTGGGCGCGGCACCGAGATCCCGGCGGTGGGCGGCGTTCTGCGCCCCGGTCTGATCCTGCAACTGGAGCGCATGTGATGCTGAAACTGGGTGTGCCCTCCAAGGGGCGGTTGATGGAGAAGACCTTTGGCTGGTTCGAAAAGCACGGTATTCGTCTGTCCCGCACGGGGTCCGACCGTGAATATGCGGGCACGGTCGATGGCATCGACGGGGTGGGGCTCGTGCTGCTCTCTGCCGGTGAGATCCCGCGCGAACTCGCGGCAGGACGGATCCATCTTGGCGTGACGGGCACGGATCTCGTCCACGAGAAACTGGCGAGATGGGAAAGCCAGGTGCAGGAGATCGAGCCGCTCGGCTTTGGCCATGCGGATCTGGTTCTGGCCGTTCCGCAATGCTGGGTGGATGTGGATACGCTCGAAGACCTCGATGCGGCAGCGGCGGCCTTCCGGGGGCGCCACGGGTACCGGATGCGGATCGCCACCAAGTATCACCGGCTGGTGCGGGACTTCCTGCGCGAGGCCGGTGTGGCCGATTACGCGCTTGTCGATAGTCAGGGCGCGACCGAAGGCACCGTCAAGAACGAAACCGCAGAGGCCGTGGCTGATATCACCTCGACAGGCGATACCCTGCGGGCCAACCATCTGAAACTGTTGTCTGACGGTCTGGTCCTGAAGAGCCAGGCAACACTCTGGCGCAGCCGTGTCGCGGAGTGCGATAACGCGGATCAGCAGGCAATGCAGGAAATGCTTGACCGGCTGGGGTAGCGGCGGCTCCTGCCGGAACCGCCCTCCCGTTTGCACCAAGAATTTTTGAAAATTCTTGGTAAATTTCTTTCAGAAATTTGGCTGCGACGTGATCAGAGGTCCGTGCGCAGATGCCAGAGTTCCGGGAACAGCTCCGTTTCCAGCATCCGCTTAAGGTAGCTCACCCCACCGGTGCCACCTGTTCCCCGCTTGAATCCGATGACCCGTTCGACCGTGGTGACATGGTTGAACCGCCAGCGACGGAAGTAGTCTTCAAGGTCCACAAGCTTTTCCGCCAACTCATAAAGCGCCCAGTAGGTTTCCGGCTGCTTGTACACGTTGCTCCATGCGGCGGCGACAGCCGGGTCCGGCGCGTGTTTCTGTGTGGTATCGCGCCCGGTAACCCCTTCGGGCAGAGGGAACGCCTCGGAGAGGGCGCGCAGCGCCACATCGTAGAGAGAGGGCCGTTCCAGTTCTTCCGTGAGGAGACGCAGCACTTCGGGGCGGTGCTCATGCGGGCGCAGCATGGCCGGGTTCCGGTTGCCGAGGATGAACTCGATCTGCCGGTACTGGTGCGACTGAAATCCAGAACTCTGGCCAAGCGTTTCGCGAAAGCTCGTGTAATCCGAAGGCGTCATAGTACGCAGCACGTCCCATGCGCTGTTGAGCTGTTCGAATATCCGGCTCACGCGGCTCAGCATCTTGAAAGCCGGGCGCATGTCCGGTTGGCCAAGCGCCTCTCGCGCAGCCGTCAGTTCGTGTATCGCCAGCCGCATCCAAAGTTCCGAAGTCTGGTGCTGAACGATAAACAGCATTTCGTCATGCGCATCGGACAGCGGTGCCTGTGCGCTCAGGATCTTGGAAAGCTGCAGGTAGTCGCCGTAGGACATGCGTCCGTCAAAAGACATCTGCGCGCCTTCGGTTTCCGGATTGTATGGTTCACTCATGGGTCAGGTCACCGCGTTCCGCGTCTTGTAGGCATCGTTGTCCCACAGTTTCTTGTTCATGACATCCGAGATCACTTTTGCCGCGTTGCGAATGTCGTCCTCGTCGAGATAGAGCGGCGTGATGCCGAACCGCATGATGTCGGGCGCCCGGAAATCGCCGATCACCCCGTTGGCGATCAGCGCCTGCATCGCGGCATACCCCTGCTCGAACCTGAACGAAACCTGGCTGCCGCGTTCCTGTGGATTGCGCGGGCTGGCAAGCGAAAGCATCGGGCAGGCGGCTTCGACTTCGGCGATGAACAGCTCGCTGAGTTCGATGGAGCGGGCGCGCAGGTCGTCCATGTCGACCATGTCCCAGATGTCGAGAGCGCACTCGAGCGATGTCATCTGGATGACCGGCGGCGTTCCCACGCGCATCCGCGATACCCCCGCACCGGCCCGGTAATCGAGATCGAAATCGAAAGGCGCGTCATGACCAAGCCAGCCGGACAGGGCAGGCAGGGCCTGATCCGCATGTTTCGGCGCGACATAGATAAAGGCCGGGGCGCCGGGTCCGCCGTTCAGATACTTGTAGCTGCAGCCGACCGCGAAATCGGCGTCTGCTTCCGCCAGCCGGACGGGCAGGGCGCCTGCCGTATGCGCAAGGTCCCAGACGGCCAGAGAACCGACCGCATGCGCTTTTTCCGTCAGCGCCTTCATGTCATGCAACCGACCGGTCCGGTAATCGACCTCGGTCAGCATCATCACGGCGATCTCCTCCGAGAGCTCGGATTCGACGTCTTCCGGATTCACGACGCGCAGCTCGTACGCCGGCCCCAATGTCTTGAGCAGGCCTTGGGCGATGTAGAGATCCGAGGGGAAGTTGCCGTTGTCGGACAGGATAACCTTGCGCTCGGGCCGCATCGCCAGCGCCGAAGCCAGCGCCTGATAGACCTTGATCGACAGGGTGTCGCCGGTTGCGACGCTGCCCGCCTCTGCGCCGATCAGACGTGCGATGCGGTCGCCGATGGCCATGGGCTGCGCCATCCAGCCGGCTTTGTTCCAGCCGGTGATCAGCATGTCGCCCCATTCGTCGCGCATCATGGCGGCAATGCGCTCCGGGGCTGCTTTCGGCAGGGGGCCGAGCGAATTGCCATCTAGGTAGAGAAGACCCTCTGGCAGGTGAAAACGCGCTTTGGTCGCCGCAAAATCCGTCATGTTCCCGACACTCGCAGTTGTTTTATGCTTGAAGTAATTCGGTCGTATCCGCTTCCTTTGGTTCTGTCCAGCGGCTTGTGCCCGTCTGCTCGGGGTGGCTATTTCCGCCCCCGCCTCAGGGCTGATCGTGCCTTTGTGCCCTTAAAATGATCACCTTCGAAAGAATGATTTCTCAGTTTCAGCTATCAATTTGGAACGAAATGTTGTGGAGCGCCACGTCAGACCGTCATGTTAGCGTTCACGAACAAAAGATGCGCGTGACGAAGGTATTTTTTGCGATAATTGCGGAGCGAGACACGGGCTTTGCTTGCGCATCCATGACACGCAGGGTAGTGAATCTCGGAACTATCATGCCGGGGCTATATCGGCACAGAGATGAGGGAGTAATCGGTGAAGATAGGGACGCCCAAAGAAGTTTTCGACGGTGAAAACAGGGTCGCGATGACGCCGGACAGCGCGCGCGCCTTGCAGAAACTCGGATATGAATGCGTGATCGAGGCCGGGGCAGGCGCCCGGGCCGGTTTCAACGATGAGGCCTATGCCGAGGCCGGGGTCGAGATCGCCAAAACCGGGGCCGCTCTTTACAAGGCGGCGGACATCATCGCCAAGGTGCGTCCGCCCAGCGAGACTGAAATCAAACGTCTCAATTCCAACAAGACGCTGATTTCGTTCTTTTATCCCGGCTCCAACGAAGAACTGATGCAAAAGGCCGCCGAAACTGGTGCCTCTGTCATCGCGATGGACATGGTGCCACGGATCAGCCGCGCCCAGAAGATGGACGCGCTGAGTTCGATGGCCAATATCGCCGGCTATCGCGCTGTCATCGAGGCAGGCAACAACTTTGGCCGTTTCTTTACCGGTCAGGTGACGGCGGCGGGCAAGGTGCCCCCGGCCAAGGTTCTGATCGTCGGTGCCGGTGTTGCCGGTCTTGCGGCGATCGGCACCTCGACCTCGCTTGGCGCGATGACCTATGCCTTTGACGTGCGCCCCGAAGTGGCCGAACAGGTCGAATCCATGGGGGCCGAATTCGTCTATCTCGATTTCGAGGAAGAGCAGACCGATGGCGCCGCGACCGGCGGCTATGCCTCTGTTTCTTCTCCGGAATTCCGCGAGGCACAGCTGGCCAAGTTCCGTGAACTGGCCCCGGAAATGGACATCGTCATCACCACGGCGCTGATCCCGAACCGCGAAGCGCCCGAGCTCTGGACCGAGGATATGGTCAAGGCGATGAAACCGGGCTCGGTCATCGTCGACCTCGCCGCCGAGCGTGGCGGCAACTGCAAACTGACCGTACCGGACGAAAAGATCGTCACGGATAACGGTGTCACCATCATCGGTTACACCGACTTCCCGTCGCGCATGGCCACCCAGTCCTCGACGCTCTACGCCACCAACGTGCGCCACATGATGACGGACCTGACGCCCGAAAAGGACGGCATGGTCAATCACAACATGGACGATGACGTGATCCGTGGGGCGACGATCACCCACGCGAAAGAAGTCACTTTCCCGCCACCGCCGCCCAAGGTGAAGGCGATTGCCGCGCAAAAGCCCAAGGAAAAGGTCAAAGAACTGACCCCGGCGGAAAAGCGCGAACAGGAAATCGAAGCGTTCAAGAAACAGACCAAGAGCCAGGTGACTCTGATCGCCGTGGGTGCTGTGCTTCTGCTTCTGCTCGGGCTCGTAGCCCCGGCAAGCTTCATGCAGCACTTCATCGTGTTCGTTCTGGCCGTTTTTGTCGGCTTCCAGGTGATCTGGGGCGTGGCGCATTCGTTGCACACACCGCTGATGGCCGTGACCAATGCGATTTCGTCCATCATCATCCTTGGTGCCCTGATGCAGATCGGCTCGGGGTCTTTCCTCGTGATCCTGCTTGCCGCCCTGTCGGTCTTTATGGCCGGCATCAACATCTTTGGTGGCTTCCTCGTGACCCGGCGCATGCTCGCCATGTTCCAGAAATCGTAAGGAGTAGAGGATTATGGAATTCGGATTTACCACGGCGGCATATGTCGTTGCAGCCGTCCTCTTCATCCTGAGCCTTGGCGGTCTTTCCGGCCAGGAAAGCGCCAAGCGCGCCGTCTGGTATGGCATCGCCGGTATGGCGCTGGCGGTATTCGCCACGCTGATCGGACCGGGCTCGGGCCTGTGGCTTTTGTCGGTTCTGCTGATCGCGGCCGGTGGCGTCATCGGCGTGATCGTGGCCAAGCGGGTCCAGATGACCGAGATGCCGCAGCTTGTTGCGGCGATGCACTCTCTCGTCGGTCTCGCGGCGGTTTTCGTCGGCTATAACGCCCATATTGAGCTGAACAACGTGCTCGCCATGACCCCCGAACAGCGCCTGTCGCTCGAAGGGTTCGCGGCCGTTCTGGCCCATAAGACCAGCGTCGAGCAAAGCATCCTGCGGGTTGAACTGTTCCTAGGCGTCTTTATCGGTGCGATCACCTCTACGGGCTCGGTCATTGCCTTTGGCAAGCTGGCGGGCAAGGTCAGCTCGGCGGCCACGAAACTGCCGGGCGGGCATATGCTCAACCTCGCGGCAGCCATCATCTCGCTGCTCTGCCTGTTCTGGTACATGGCTTCGGGTGGCTTCCTGCCGCTGCTGATCATGACGCTGGCGGCGCTGTTTATCGGTTACCACCTGATCATGGGTATCGGCGGCGCGGATATGCCTGTCGTGGTCTCGATGCTGAACAGCTATTCCGGCTGGGCGGCGGCGGCCATCGGCTTCAGCCTTGGCAACGACCTGCTGATCGTGGTCGGCGCGCTGGTCGGCTCCTCGGGTGCGATCCTGTCCTACATCATGTGCAAGGCGATGAACCGGTCGTTTGTCTCGGTGATCCTTGGCGGCTTTGGCGGCTCTGCCGGTCCGGCGATGGAAGTCGAAGGCGAACAGGTCGCCATCGAGGCCGACGGTGTGGCCGCGGCGCTGAACGAAGCCGACAGCATCATCATCATCCCCGGCTACGGCATGGCGGTGGCACAGGCGCAGAACGCGGTCAGCGACCTGACCAAGAAACTGCGCGCGGCGGGCAAGAACGTCCGTTTCGCCATCCACCCTGTTGCCGGTCGTCTGCCCGGCCACATGAACGTGCTGCTGGCCGAGGCCAAGGTGCCTTACGACATCGTGCTGGAAATGGACGAGATCAACGAGGACTTCCCGGACACGGATGTGGCCATCGTCATCGGGTCGAACGACATCGTGAACCCGGCGGCGCAGGAAGATCCGAACTCCCCCATCGCGGGGATGCCGGTTCTGGAATGCTGGAAAGCCAAGCAGGTGTTCGTGTCCAAGCGCGGGCAGGGCACCGGTTACTCGGGCATCGAGAACCCCCTGTTCTTCAAGGACAACACGCGGATGTTCTACGGCGACGCCAAAGCGTCGCTCGACAAGCTGCTGCCGATGATAGACTAACGTCGTCAGGTGCTAAAAAGAAAACGGCGGTGCAGGAATGCGCCGCCGTTTTTATTTTCCGGTCAGATAGTCAAAGAGTCAGAGAACACCGATTTCCGCCAGCGCCTGGTTGAGTTCGACCGGCAATGCTTCATCATTCTGGCGGCTTGCGGGCAGGTCCGGCGGCGCATCCGCAGGCGCAAGGTAACGCCAGCCCTGAAACGGTCTTTTCTGAACGCTCTGGGTCCGGTGAACCTCGGGTTCAAGCACGATGGCGCAGCGCCGGTTTCCGTCGCCGCTGTTGACTTCGTCAAGCCGAAGAATGCGCTGACGGCACTGGATCAGCCCCTTGATCACCCAGTAGATCGATCCGCCTTCAAGGATCTCGGCCTCGCGCTTGGGCCACATGCGCGTGACATGCCGCGGCAACCCGTCCGACGTTTGAACGCGGCGCAGTTTCTGCCAGCGCAGCAGGTCATCGACTGTTTCCGTGCCGACAGAGAGTTTGATGAGATGCGTATATTTATCCACAGAGTCGTCCCCATTCCACCATCCATATAGTAGCATCATCAAGGATGACTGCAAATTATGGGGGGTGATTTCTGCGCCTCGATCAGAATTCCTTTACTGGGCGGCACGAAAATGCCCCTGCGTTCCTGCAGGGGCGCTCGATTGGTCCTTGCCTGAACGGGCCATATATCCTGAACTGAAGGCAGCAACCTGAGGGCCGGTTTCAGATGACGCAATTCACGACGCCGATCGCCGAACAGATCTGGGATATGAAATACCGCCTGAAAGAGGCGGACGGAACGGCCATCGACGAAACCGTCGAGGACACCTGGCGCAGAATCGCCAAGGATCTGGCCAGCCGCGAGAGTGAGCCGCAGGTCTGGGAAGACCGGTTCTATGATGCGCTCGACGGGTTCAAGTTCCTGCCCGCCGGTCGGATCGTGGCAGGCGCCGGGACGGGGCGGCAGGTCACGCTGTTCAACTGTTTCGTCATGGGGACGGTCCCAGACAGCATCGACGGTATTTTCGACATGCTGAAAGAGGCCGCCCTGACCATGCAGCAGGGTGGGGGAATCGGATATGATTTCTCGACCATCCGCCCCAAGGGCGCGGCCGTGTCCGGCGTCTCTGCCGATGCCTCCGGGCCGCTGACCTTCATGGATGTCTGGGACGCGATGTGCCGGACGATCATGTCCGCGGGGGCGCGGCGCGGTGCGATGATGGCCACGATGCGTTGCGACCATCCGGATATTCAGGACTTCATCTCGGCCAAGGCAGACCCGGCGCGCCTGCGCATGTTCAACCTGTCGGTGCTGGTCACCGATGCCTTCATGCAGGCGGTCAAGGACGACACCGAATGGAAACTTGTTTTCGGAGATCGGGTTTACAGCCGCTTGCCCGCCCGCGCGCTCTGGAACCAGATCATGCAATCCACCTATGATTACGCCGAGCCGGGCGTGATCTTTATCGACCGGATCAACGCGGCCAATAACCTTAACTACTGCGAGACGATTGCCGCCACGAACCCCTGTGGCGAGCAGCCCCTGCCGCCCTATGGCGCCTGCCTGCTTGGCTCGATCAACCTTGCGCGGCTGATCGCCAGCCCGTTCGACGACGATGCCGGTCTTGATGAGGTGCAACTGGACGATCTGGTCACCACTGCCGTCCGGATGATGGACAACGTGGTCGACGCCTCGAAATTCCCACTGATCGCGCAGGCCGAGGAAGCCCGCGCCAAGCGGCGCATCGGGCTGGGTGTTACCGGTCTGGCCGATGCGCTGGCGATGATGGGGGTGAGCTATGGCGCAGAGGAGGCGGCGCGTCTGACCGAGCGCTGGATGCACCGGATCGCCCGCGCCGCGTATCTGGCCTCGGTGGATCTGGCGAGGGAGAAGGGGAGCTTTCCGCTGTTCGACGCGGATGGCTACCTGAACTCGGGCAACATGCGCGCGATGGATGAGGATGTGCGCGCCGCCATCGCCGAACATGGCATCCGCAACGCGCTTCTGACGTCGATCGCGCCGACGGGGACGATCTCGCTTTATGCTGGCAACGTCAGTTCCGGGATCGAGCCGATATTCGCCTTTTCCTACACAAGGCAGGTCCTGCAACGCGACGGGTCGCGACGCGCCGAAGAGGTGGTGGATTACGCCGTGCAGATGTGGCGCGAACGGTTCGGCGAGGCGGAACTGCCGGAAAGTTTCGTGACCGCGCAGACCCTTGCCCCCGAGGATCACGTCCGCATGCAAGCCGCCGCGCAGCGATGGGTGGATTCCTCTATTTCCAAGACCATCAACTGCCCCGAGGACATATCCTTCGAGGCGTTCAAGGACGTCTACATGCTGGCCTGGGATACCGGCTGCAAGGGCTGCACGACCTATCGGCCAAACGAGGTGAGCGGGTCTGTCCTGGCGGTAACGCAGCCAACCGAGGAAGACACCGCAGCGAAACGCATTGCCCGTGCGATGAGCGATGCGGGCCTTGAAGATCGCGAGACGCTGTCCGAGAAATCCGGGCTTTCGCTTTCGCTCCTCGATAATATAGCGGCCGGCAGCAAGGAGCTGTCCCGCTCTGCCGCCAAAAAGCTGGCCAGCGCGTTGAACGTCACGGCCGACTGGCTGGTGTCTGGCAATACGGCCCTCACGACCTCGGCGTTTCCGGCTGTATCCGACAGTGCGCCCGAAACCTCTTACCTGGCTGAACCGCTCAACCGCCCGCCCGAGCTTGAAGGCAACACCTACAAGCTGAAATGGCCCGACAGCGAGCACGCAATCTATATCACGATCAACGATATCGAGATCGACGGGCGCCGACGGCCTTTCGAAGTCTTCATCAATTCCAAGAACATGGAGCATTTCGCCTGGACCGTCGCCCTGACCCGCATGATCTCGGCGGTGTTCCGTCGCGGCGGTGACGTGTCCTTTGTCGTTGAAGAGCTGAAAGCCGTTTTCGATCCGAGGGGGGGCGCATGGATGCAGGGCAAATACGTGCCTTCGATCCTTGCCGCCATTGGCGGGGTGATTGAAAAGCATCTGATCGCGATCGGTTTCATCGACGGAGAAGGGCTGGGCCTGAAAGCCGATCCTCACGCCGCCAACGGCAACTCAGCCAAACCGCGCGGCCCTGCCTGCCCCTCTTGCGGTCAGTATGACATGCACATGATCGAGGGCTGTGCCACCTGCGCCAATTGCGGTTACTCGAAATGTTCGGGGTGATGTGATTGCGTATTGTTCGCCAAATCCAGCAAAAGAATTGTGCCCGGCGACGGCGTCGCTACTGAGGCGCACTTTGATAATCGAGGCGCTTCAGAAAACGCGCCCGAGCGAAGGGCGCCGCCCGGTGGCTGCACCGTCTGCCACTGACCGCAGCGCCCTCAAACAGAGGCAACAATGCAAACAACCGCAGCAGCCGTTCGTACAAACGGTTGCTGCCAGCCAAAGATCTGATGCTGCCGGCGCTTTCATTGTTATGATCGAGCTACCCATAATCATTTCCCGGTCGAGGCCGCGATGTTGAACGTTCTCGCCGACCGCACCTATCGCCACCTCTTTCTGGCGCAGGTCGTTGCGCTTCTGGGCACCGGCCTTGCGACCGTGGCGCTCGGGCTGCTGGCTTATGATCTGGCCGGGGACGAAGCTGCGATGGTGCTGGGCACGGTTTTCACGATCAAGATGGTGGCCTATGTCGGCGTGGCCCCGGTCGCTGGCGCCTTTGCGGATCGCGTGAACAGGCGGGTGCTGCTGGTGGCGCTCGATCTCGTCCGGGGCTTATGTGCGCTGGCGCTGCCCTTCGTGACCGAGGTCTGGCAGGTCTACGTGCTGATCTTCCTGCTGCAATCGGCCTCGGCCGGATTTACGCCGACCTTTCAGGCGACCATCCCCGACGTGTTGCCCGAGGAAGATCGGTACACCCGCGCCCTGTCACTCTCGCGTCTTGCCTATGATCTTGAAAACATCGTCAGCCCGATGCTCGCCGCCTTGCTGTTGACGGTGATGGGCTACAACACGCTTTTCCTCGGCACGGTCGCCGGGTTCATTGGCTCGGCCCTTCTGGTGGTGTCGGTGATGCTGCCAAGCCCCGCCGCACCCGCCACGCGCGGGATCTATGATCGCACCACCCGTGGCATCCGCATTTACCTTGCCACGCCCCGGCTGCGCGGGCTTCTCGCGCTCAACGTCTCGGTCGCGGCGTCAGGCGCCATGGTGCTGGTGAATTCCGTCGTTCTCGTGCGCGGAACGCTGGGCCTCTCCGACAGTGCGCTTGGCTGGACGATGTTCGCCTTCGGGTCTGGCTCGATGAGCGCGGCGTTGTTGTTGCCGCGACTGCTGGACCGGCTGCCGGATCGACCGGTCATGCTGGCGGGGGCAGGGCTTACGGTGGCGACACTGGTCTGCCTTGCCGGTGGCATCGGCCTGACCGGCCTGAACTGGGGTATGTTGCTCTGCGCCTGGTTCCTGACCGGGGTCGGTTTTTCCGCCGTTCTGACACCCTCCGGGCGGCTGCTGCGGCGCTCGGCCCATCCCGAGGACCGGCCCGCCATATTCGCGGCGCAGTTCGCCCTGTCCCATGCCTGCTGGCTGGTCTGCTACCCGTTGTCCGGCTGGCTGATGACACGCTTTGGTGCCATTCCGGCGCTGGTCGTTCTGGCTGGAGCGGGGCTCATCGGCATCGTTGCTGCCCTGCGCCTCTGGCCCGCTGGCGAAACGGCAGAGGTCGAACATATCCATGACAACCTCCCGCCGGACGACCCGCATCTCAGAGGCAAAGGACGCCACAGCCATCCGCTGGTGATCGACGACCGCCACCCCAGATGGGCAAAGCATTTCTGAGCTTTGCCCGATCAGCCCAGGATGGTCAGGGCCGCCCCGGCGATCGCGGCCCCTGCCAGCACCGTCATCATCCCGAGCTTCAGCCGGAACACCGCTAATACCGCCAGCGCCGTCAAGAGCGCCGCTGCCCAATCAACCGATGCCAGCCGGGGAAGCTCGACCGTCAGCGGTCCGACGCGCCAGACAGCGACCGCGTCAAAGATCACGTGGATGGCGAACCAGATCGCAAGGTTCAGGATCACGCCGACCACCGCCGCCGTCACCGCTGTCAGCGCAGCACCAAGTGCGCGGTTGCGGCGAAGGCGCTCCATCCAAGGCGCGCCCAGCAGGATCCATGCGAAACAGGGCGCAAAGGTCACATATGTCGCCAGCAGCGCGCCCAACGTCGCCGCCCACAGCGTGCCTTCCGCGCTCCACGCGCCAAGGAAACCGACGAATTGCAACACCATGATCAGCGGCCCCGGCGTCGTTTCGGCCATGCCAAGCCCGTCCAGCATCTGCCCCGCCGTCAGCCAGCCATAGGTGCCAACCGCCTCCTGCGCCACATACGCCAGCACCGCATAGGCCCCGCCAAAAGTGACAACAGCCATCTTGGAAAAGAAAAGCGCTATGTCGGTGAATACATTTTCCGGCCCCAACGTGACAAAAAACAAGCCGACCGGCACCAGCCAGAGGACAAGGGCAGCCATCCCCGCCATCAGCGCTTTGCGACGTGCGGCAGCCGGCATCTCGATGGTTTCATCGCCAAGCAGTGTCTCGGCCTCAGCGACAAGGGCGCCGCCCGGCGCACCGTGTCCGCCACCGGGAGCAAAAGCGGCCAGCCCGCCCCGCGCGCCCGCGTACCCGATCAGCGCCGCCGCCGCGATGATCAGCGGAAACGCCACCTGAAAGGCAAAAATCGCAAGGAACGACCCCAGCGCGATGGCCCGCATCGCATTGTTCTTCAGCGCCTTTCCCGCAATCCGGACCAGCGCTTGCAGAACAATGGCAAGCACCGCCGCCTTGAGCCCGAAGAACAGGCCAGAAACAAGGTCGACCTCGCCAAAGATCACGTAGATCCAGCTCAGCGCCATGATCGACAGCAAGCCGGGCAGGATGAACAGCCCGCCCGCGATGATCGCGCCGCGCGTTCCATGCATGAGCCAGCCGATATAGGTGGCAAGCTGCTGCGCCTCGGGCCCGGGCAGCAACATGCAAAAGTTCAGTGCATGAAGGAAGCGATCGTCCCCGATCCAGCGTTTCTCCTCCACGGTGATCCGATGCATCACCGCGATCTGCCCGGCGGGTCCGCCAAAGGACAGGATCGCCACCCGCGCCCAGACACGCGTCGCCTCGGCCAGCGTCGGCCAGTCGCCCTCGTTCCGGCCCCTAGGCCTGTCGAGCGATGCGTCGGTCATGTCGATGCTCCCGGGCGATAGGGCGGCCAGATGGCTTTTCTCGGCGTCAAGACAGCAGCGATCGGCAGAGTCGTAAACCCCCATTCGCCGGTCAAACGCAGATTGGAGGTGCCTGGCGAAATACCCTGCTCGTCGAAGCCGCGCCCCTTCCCAAAGGAGCATGTTTTCAGGCAATCGTGCCCGCCCGTGCAGCAAAATTTTGCCCGCAAACGGACGCCGCCAATCCGTTTCGCATGGTTTTCGTGATTCTCGCTTACCCTGTCGGCGGGGACGCAGCCATGCCCCCGATGTCCGAGACGAAAAGGAGAGACCCATGATGAAAGCAGCCGTCGTTCGGGAATTCGGAAAGCCGCTTGATATATGCGAGGTCGAACGCCCGTCGCTCACCGACTCCGGCATCATCGTCAAGGTCGCAGCAAGCGGCGTTTGCCACACCGATCTGCACGCGGCGCAAGGCGACTGGCCGGTCAAACCAAGCCCGCCCTTCATTCCCGGCCATGAAGGTGTCGGCACCGTTGCCGAGGTGGGGCGCAACGTCAAAGGCGTAAAGGAAGGCGACCGCGTCGGCATCCCGTGGCTTTATACTGCCTGCGGCCACTGCCGTCACTGCATGGGCGGATGGGAAACGCTCTGCACCGAACAGCAGAATACCGGCTATAGCGTGAATGGCGGTTTCGCGGACTACGTGCTTGCCGATCCGAACTATGTCGGCCACCTGCCGGACGCGGTGGAATTTGCCCCAGCCGCGCCGGTACTCTGCGCCGGTGTCACCGTCTATAAGGGGCTGAAGGAAACCGACACTCGGCCCGGCCAGACCGTGGTGATTTCGGGTATCGGCGGTCTTGGCCATATGGCGGTGCAATATGCCAAGGCGATGGGCCTGCACGTGATCGCGGTGGATATCGCCAAGGACAAGCTGGATCTGGCGAAAAACCTCGGTGCCGACCAGACCATCAACGCGCTCGAAACCGATCCGGTCGCCGAAGTGCAGGCCGGCGGCGGGGCCGAGGGCGTGCTGGTCACGGCCGTGGCGGGCAAGTCCTTTGAACAGGGTGTCGGCATGCTGGCTCGTGGCGGCACGATGAGCCTTGTGGGCCTGCCGCCCGAAAGCTTTCCGCTGGAAATCTTCGACACGGTTCTGAACGCCAAGACGATCCGTGGCTCTATTGTCGGCACCCGCAACGATCTGGCCGAAGCGCTCCAATTCGCTGCCGAAGGCAAGGTCGCGGCGCATTACTCGACCGAGTCTCTGGACGATGTGAACAGCATCTTTGACCGGATGAAGAAAGGCGCCATCGACGGTCGTATCGTGATGGAACTCTAACGCCCGTCGGGCCGCGCCTATCTATCCTACCGGGCGATCGCGAAAGGCCATGACCTTGTTACTATAGGCCTTGTCGCCGCTCACTTCGGGGCCGAACCACGCGGGCGGAACAAAGGCATGTGCCGCTTCGACACTGTCGAACTCAACCTCGACGATCACCAGCGGCGCAAGATCGCCGGAAAACACATCCAGTTCAAAGACCGAACCATCGTCCAGCTTTCCGGTCCATCGCACCTTGTCCACAGTGCCCGATGCCGCGGGCCAGAGCGTCTCGAACGTGTCCCGCGAAATCTCGCTTTCATGCTCGCCGCGCACCATGCCCGACCCGGATTTGATCGTCAGAAAATAGTTCTCGCCCTTCTGGCGCAGGCGCACCTCGATGGAATCCTCGGGCCGGGTGACATAGCCCTGCCTGATCTCGACCGCCTTTGCGGCCGCCAGATTGGGCATCTCCGCCACTAAAAACTTGCGCTCGATTTCGGTTGCTGTCGCCATCACGCTTTCTTCGCCACTTCCTTGCTGAGCTTCCGATAGGCCGACGCCGCCTCGTGCGAGGCCGAGAAACTGCCAACCGGCGCGCGGTGTATGCCCATTTTCTCCACATCGGTCGAAAAGGGAATGGTGACGTCCAGAAAGCGCTTGGCATGTTGTTTGCGCATGCGCCGCATGGTCTCGCCATGCAGTTTCTTGGTTGCCTGGGCCATCGAAAAGAAGGCGAGTATCTTCTTGCGCTCCAGCTTGTGCTCTTTGAAGAAGTCGACGAGCTGCTCGAACGTCCGTTCTGACAGCGTGGTCGGGATCACCGGCACAACTATCGCATCCGACGCCTTGAACACGTTCTCGGACAGGGTCGAGATATTCGGTGGGCAGTCCAGCACGATAAACTCATAATCGTTACCCACGCTCTTCAACGCCTTTTTCAGCCGCGACTGGCTGCGTTTCATCCGCGCGAGAAACACGTCGAAATCGCGGAACTCGGTATTGGCAGGCAGAATGTCGAGGTTGTCGAAATCGCTGCCCCGGATCGCATCGGTGAACCGTTTCACATCGGTAAAGAACCGGTCGCCCTTCAGTTTTTTCGACGGTTTGACGCGAAAGTAAAAGCTCGACGCCCCCTGCGGATCGAGATCGCACAGCAGCACCCGGTGACCTTCCTTGGCCAGACAATAGGCGATGTTGACCGCGCTCGCGGTTTTCCCGACCCCGCCCTTGTTCGAATAGCTCGCGATGATCTTCATGCTGCTGTCTTTCCGGGCTTAAAGCTTTTACGGAACCGGGCGCGGGTCTTGTCGGAGTTAAAGGCGGCGAAACTGGCGACGACCCTGGCCCGTTCCTCTGTCTGTTTCTGGTGAAGCACGGTCACAAGCGCGCCAATGCTCGTTGCGATTTCGATGGCATCTTTGGAGTTCGCGGCGCTCAACCCGTCCAGCATCCCGGCCAGCGCCTCCTGCTGCACGGAGTAGTCATTGAACGCCCCAAGATTATCCTGAAGCTTTTTCAGCGACTTGAGCATAACCTTGGTGTCTTCTTTGCCGAACAGCGGCGCGAAGAATTCGATCAGGTAGCGCAGTTTCTTGCAGTGAATGCGCAGGTGGTGAACCTGTTCATCGGGCGTCGCGTCGTCGATCGAACCGGCGATCTTGCAGACCTTCACGTATCGTTTCCATATCAGCGCTTGTGCAAATGCCAGCGCCGGGCGTTCAGCCTCGGGGCCCTTGGCAATCCGCTTCGGCGCGGCAAAGAGTTTTTCAAGCTTGTCCATCTCGCGCAGATAGGCTTGCCCGTTAAAGAACCGGGCCAGCTTGGCATGCGCCGCCCCGCGATCCGCCGCAAGACTGTCGAAAAGCTTGTCGATGCCGGGCTGCAGGGCAGGCGGCACCAACTCCAGATAGGCCTGCCGGTCAAGCAGATGCACATCAAGATCGCGAAGCTCGCCGGTCCTTGCCATCAGGCTGCCGAACCGGTCCTTGAACTGCTGCGTCTGTTGATCAATGAAGACGCCTTTGAACAGCGAAACCACCGACCGGGTCCGGCGCAGCGCGACGCGGTAGTCATGCAGGAATTCGCTGTCGATATCCTCGATGACTCCGGGTTCATTCGCGCGTGCCACGGCAATTTGCGCCCGAATGATATCGGTCGCCGCCTGAAACGATGTTTCTTCCGGCGTCATCGAGATCGCCGGCTTGCTGGTGTAATCCGCCCCCGGCCCACGAAGCGCGCCGGCAATATCGCCGACCGTGCCCAGCGGCTCGCTCAGCGATGCTACAAACGCGGTGAGCTGAGCCATATTCTCGTCATACCCGCGCAGCGGCATGAATTCGATCATGCAGGCAGCCGTGCCATTCTCGGGCGCAAAGCTGTGCACCCGGCAGCGCGCCACCGTCTTGTCGAGGTCATCGACCATCTTCAACATCTGGCAGGAAACCGTCCCCTCCGCCCTCACCAGCAAACGCCGCAGCGGATTGACGATCTTGCCCAGCTTGGCCGTGACCGGACCCTCCGGCATGTGGTCGACGAAATCGGGCGCGGCAAAGTCCTGTCTTGCAACGGCGGTATCCGGAGCAATCAGTACAAGATCGTTTTCTGTCGCGATCAGCGCCATATCCGCCGCGCCGATCTGGTTGTCAAAGCTATCGATCAGCGTAAACGCTTCCTGATCGTCTTCCCCTTCGCGGACAAGCCGCGTATCGCCGATCTTTGCGCCGACAAGCTTCTTGTAAAGCGCCGTGGATACAAGCGCTGGCCGAAGATGTCCGAGTGTTGCGAGCAATATAACCCAAGCCTTTCTGAATTCTCGTGCCGTCGGATCGCCAAGCGACCCCTATAACAGATGTCGCCTCAAGCACCACCTGCGGGCGGTCAAACGCCTCTTTAACCGCATATTTCCCCTAAGTGACATAAAGTTAAAGCATATACGCCCATGCAAATGTCGCTTTGCGATTTTTCCGGGCCGAAGCTATCCGGTCGAGACAAGCATCTCGCAGACCTTCCGCGGATCGTACCTTTGCGGGTCATCACCGCTCAGCGGCAGGCGGACGCAGGGAATGCCGAACCGGTTGGTGACGTCGGCGCAGGCCGCCATGTCATGGGACAGGTCGCAGACCACATGGGTCATCAGCGCTTCGGTCGGTACATCGCCCCCGGCATCCGCCCGCAGCGGCGCCAATATCGCCTCCACCTGATCGGCCAGATCATGGCCAAGCGCCTCGGGGTCGGGGCCAAGGCTCGGGAGGTAGATCTTGGGCACATGGCGCGCGGCAATCGCCTTGCCCACCCCGCCAGGCATCAGGTTGACGACCACGCTGGAATAAAGACTGCCGGGCGGGTAGCAGATTACCTCCGCCTGACCGATGAGCCTGCGATTGCGCTTGGGCAGGGCGATCTCTCCCGTTTTGTACTCCTTTTGCCCGTCACTCAAAAACAGTCGCTTGATCCGGCTCTCCGGCGGCGCGACCTCCTTGCCGGTGATCTCGCGCTGCCCGGTCAGGCGCCGGCCATCTGCCAGTTCCGCCCCCAGATGCAGGTTGACATCCACGACTGAACGCACCGTGCCACGCACATCGACCATTTTGGACATCAGGAACAGGACCGGTTCCAGCGCGCGGTCATGGCCCAGATAGCCGCCTGCGATGATCAGGTTGCCAATGCTTGCATTGCGGTAGTCGAAATCCTCGGGCGCATGGGTTTCAAAGCCTTGCAGGAACGTCTGGATCAGGCTGCGCATGGGGCGTGCAATCGCCCGGATCAGCGGATGTTTTCCCGCGCTCATCGCCGCGACCTCGGCGCGCAGCTCTTTCTGCGACCCGTCCTTGTCCAGACGGCGCGAGAACAACGCATAGATATCCGGCTGGCCCAGCACGGTCTCATCCGCGAGTGCCATCAGCCTGCTGCGCAAATCGCCGACGGCGGGCATGTCAAAGGCCCGGCGCAGCACTTGCGAACTCCCACCGCTGTCAAAGGGCGTGATCAGGTGGATCGAATTGTACGTATAGCGTTTCAGCTGGCGCGAGATATCGTTCAATGCACTGCCGCCGCTGAAGAACAGGATCTGCGGCCCCAGATGCGGCGCGCTCAATGCCCGTGAAACGCGCAACCCGTCCGGCACGGCAATGTCGCGCTCAACGCGGATTTTCGGCACCTGCATACCGGCCCCTTCGGCGCTGTCGAACCTGTCCTCTATTATTCACACCTATTTCGGGTAATCACGCAAGATCGCCGGGTCTCGCATATCTCTGACTGCCCGGACCTTTGCCCGCATGGGGACGCATGTGTCATCGCAAGTCAAGCAGGGCGGTATCCGATAAAGCCAATGCGCGCCCCGTCACACAGGTTTCATATGCCTGTAGAACAATTCGCTGGACTCAGGTTGAATACAGCTAAAACGTGCGTGAGTCACAAAAAAATTAATTTTTAGTTGATCGGAGAAGCCCAGACGGTGCAACCTCTTAGGTAGAGTGACCAGTGATTGATTCTTGTTATCAGTGTGATTTCGGAACCAAGGAGCGCCACAGGCGACAACCCGTGAATTAGGCAGGCCGACCAGCAGTACCCCGGACAAGGGGCAATAAGAACTCGTATTTCCGAATTCAAAGGCTCGACGACCAATTTGCATTTAATTTAGGGGGAGTCCCAAAGTGACCTTCTTGAAACCACTTGTCGTACTCGCTGCCGTGTTGGCCGTCAGCACGGCCACGGCGCAGGAGAGCGCCGAAGCAGACAAACCGAATATCCTCGTCATCTTCGGGGACGATATCGGTCAGACCAACCTGTCCACCTTCAGTTTCGGTCTCATGGGCTACCGCACACCCAATATCGACCGGATCGCGGAAGAGGGCGGTAAATTCACCGATTACTATGCCGAGCAAAGCTGTACGGCCGGGCGTTCGACGTTTCTTACCGGTCAGTCGACACTGCGCACCGGCCTGTCCAAAGTCGGTCTGCCGGGGGCCAGAGCAGGTATGCAGCCGGTCGACGTTACGCTTGCTTCCGCGCTCAAGGACCAAGGCTATGCCACCGGACAATTCGGCAAAAATCACCTTGGCGACCGTGATGAACATCTGCCCACCGAACATGGTTTCGATGAGTTCTTCGGCAACCTCTACCACCTCAACGCCGAAGAGGAACCGGAACAGTTCAACTACCCGAGAGACCCGGAATTTCGCGAGCAATTCGGCCCTCGCGGCGTGCTGCATTCTTTCGCGGATGGCGAAATTCAGGATACCGGTCCGCTGACCAGAAAGCGGATGGAAACGGTTGATGAAGAAACAGCCGCCGGTGCCATCGACTTCATGACACGCGCGGTCGAGTCGGGTACGCCGTTCTTTACATGGTACAACACCACGCGGATGCATTACAAAACCCACGTCAGTGACGAAAACCGAAGCGAGCCGGGGCTGACCGCACCGACTGAATATGCCGACGGCATGGTCGAACATGACGGCGTCATCGGGACGGTACTGGACGCGCTGGAAGAATTGGGCGTCGCCGACAACACTCTCGTGATCTACACCACCGATAACGGGCCGCACCAGAACACCTGGCCAGATGCCGGCACCACGCCCTTCCGTTCCGAAAAGAACACGAACTGGGAAGGCGCTTATCGTGTTCCCGCACTGATCCGCTGGCCCGGCCACATCGAACCCGGATCGGTTTTCACCGAAATGTTCTCTGGCCTCGACTGGTTCCCAACGATCATGGCAGCCGTGGGCGACACGGACATCAAGGAGCGCCTGCTTGAAGGCACGACCATCAACGGTAAGGAATACAAGAACTACCTCGATGGTTACAATCAGCTGCCCTACCTGACCGGCGAAACCGACGACGGTGCGCGTACCGAGTTCTTCTACATCAACGATGACGGGGAAATTGTTGGTCTGCGTTACGAGAACTGGAAGGTCGTCTTCAAGGAGCAGCGTAGACAGGGGACAATGGCGGTCTGGGCCGAACCCTTCACAGAACTCCGCGTGCCGAAACTGTTCGACCTTCGCGCCGATCCCTACGAACGCGCAGATATTACCTCGAACACCTACTGGGACTGGGTGAGCGATCACGCCTATCTCGTGGCTCCCGCATCGCAGGAAGTTGCGAAATTCTTCGCGACCTTCGAGGAATATCCGCCATCGCAACGCCCGGACAGTTTCTCCATTGATCAAATTCAAGAGGCATTGAACGCAAGCCTCGAAAACATGGGAAGCAACTGATCTCGCATTCGCGAACATGGAAGGCCGGAATCCCGGCCTTCCTTTCCTGCATGCGGCTGACCCTCTCGTATTCAGCTGACATGCAATTTCCTGTGGCGCCGGTTTGCCGCCGCCGATCATTACGCCGCCAAGAATACAGGAGCTTCCACAATGACAAAGCTCGCCTGCGCCGCCGCACTTGTCATAGCCTGCAGCGCTGCCCAAGCCGATCCGCTGCCCTCTTGGAACGACACCGAGACCAAGAGCGCGATCATCGAATTCGTCGATAACGTCACCACGCCGGGGCTCGAGAGCTACGTCACCCCCGAAGACCGGATCGCCGTTTTCGACAATGACGGCACGCTCTGGGCGGAACAGCCCCTCTATTTCCAGGCGCTCTTCGCGCTCGACATCCTGCGGGAAAAGGCTCAGGCCGATCCGGGTATCCTCAGCTCTGATGTGCTCAAGGCCGCCAATGACGGCGACATGGAGGGCGTGATGGCTGGTGGTATCGATGGTCTGATTGAGATCATCAACGTCTCCCACGCCGCGATTACCCCGGCCGATTTCGAAACCTCCGCCTCCGAATGGCTCGCCACCGCCAAGCATCCGACCACGGGCATGGCCTATGCCGAGATGACCTACCAGCCGATGGTCGAACTGCTGCGCTACCTGCGCGACGAAGGCTTTGCCACTTATATCGTCTCGGGCGGGGGCATCGATTTCATCCGCTCCTTCGCGGATGAGGCCTATGGCATCCCGCCCTGGCAGGTGGTCGGGACCGAGGGCAATACGTCTTACTCCGCCGAAAGCGGCACACCCACGATCATGAAGGACGGCGGCGTCACCTTCATCGACGATAAAGAGGGCAAACCCGTTGGCATCATGCGCCATATCGGCAAGCGCCCGATCTTTGCCTCGGGCAATTCGGACGGCGATTTCGCCATGCTGGAATGGACCACCGCCGGGGAAGGGCCGCGTTTCGGGATGCTGCTACACCACACCGACGGCGACCGCGAATTCGCCTATGACCGCGAGGGCCATATCGGCGTTCTGAATCGCGGTCTGGACGAAGCCGCCGAGCGCGGCTGGACGATCATCGACATGGCAGAGGACTGGTCAAGGATATGGACCGGCTCCAGATGACGGCACGCGATCAAATCGACGACCTGCGCAGCCGCATGGGCCAGTCGATAATCGGACAGCGCGACGTGATCGAACGGCTTTTGATCGGGCTTCTCGCCAATGGCAACCTGCTGGTCGAGGGCCTGCCCGGCCTCGCCAAGACCCGCGCGATCAAGGCGCTGGCCAAGAACCTCGAGACCGATTTCAGCCGCATCCAGTTCACGCCCGACCTGCTCCCTTCGGACGTGACCGGGACCGAGGTTTATTACCAGTCCGGTGACAAGTCCGAATTCCGGTTCGAGCCGGGGCCGATCTTTGCCAATATCGTGCTGGCCGATGAAATCAACCGCGCCCCGGCCAAGGTGCAGGCGGCCCTGCTCGAAGCGATGGAGGAACGGCAAGTGACGGTGGCTGGCACCACCCACCCGATGGAGCCGCTATTTATGGTGATGGCCACCCAGAACCCGGTCGAGCAAGAGGGCACCTATCCGCTCCCCGAGGCCCAGATGGACCGTTTCCTCATGCATGTGCTCATCACCTATCCGCCGGTCGAGGACGAGGTCGAGGTGATCCGCCTTGTACGGGGCGAGGAAATTGCCGCGATGGCAGGGCAGGGCAGGGGCACCGCGCCCGCTGAAAAACCCGCCGCTATCCCACAGCAGGCGGTCTTCGATGCCCGGGCTGAAATCGGCGCGATCCATGTCTCGGATGCCATCGAACGCTATATGGCCGATCTGGTGAACGCGACGCGTATCCCGTCCGAATTCGGCGATGACCTGCCGCGCTGGATCGAGATCGGCGCCTCGCCCCGCGCATCGCTCGCTCTCGACAAATGCGGCCGCACCCATGCATGGCTCGCGGGCCGTGACTATGTCGACCCCGAGGATATCCGCGCCATCGCGCCGGACGTGCTGCGTCACCGTCTTGGCCTGACCTTCGAGGCGCAGGGCGAGGGCGTTACCCCCGACCGGGTGGTGTCCGAGATCCTCAAACAGGTCGCGTTGACCTGACGCCATGCAGGATCGCGCCGCCCGCATAAGAACCGGACTCACTCCGCCCGCGCCACGTCCCGGGACGGATACGCGCATTTCGGTCGATCTCGCGCATCTGCGCCGTCTCGAGGCGCAGGCAAGGCGGATCAGCTTCCTGCCGCGCCAGCCCGCGCGCAGCGTGCTGAACGGCCGCCATGCCTCGCGCCTGCGCGGACGCGGGCTGAATTTCGAAGAACTGCGCGACTACCTGCCGTCGGATGACGTGCGCACCATCGACTGGAAAGTGACCGCCCGTACCGGCAAACCCCATGTGCGCGTCTATACCGAGGAACGCGACCGCCCCGCGCTCATCGTCGTCGACCAGCGCATGTCGATGTTCTTCGGTTCTGTGCTCAACATGAAATCGGTGACGGCAGCGGAATGCGCGGCGCTGGCCGCCTTTCGCATCGCCGATCAGGGCGACCGCGTCGGTGGCATCGTCTTTGGCGATGCCGATATCGCCGAAATTCGACCCGCGCGCTCGCGGTCGTCGCTCATGGCCTTCCTGTCTTCGCTCGCCGCGGCCAACGGGCTTTTGCACGCGGAAACCCCGCCGGTGACCCCGATGCCGATGAACCGTGTGCTGCAATCGGTCGCCCGCATCGCCCCGCGCAACCACCTCATCCTCGTCTTCAGCGATTTCGACGAGGTCGACGCCACCACCGAGAAACTCGTCGCCGGGCTGGCGCGAAAGAACGATCTGGTGCTGGGGCTGGTCTCGGATCCTTTCGCCGATGACATGCCGTCGGGACTGAAAATCGTGGTCTCCGATGGCGAGTTGCAGGCGGAAATCGACACCGCCGACCGCGCCGCGCACCGGCGTCTCGATGAAATGGCCAAAGGGCGGCTCGCGCAGGTGCTCGACTGGCAGCGCCGTTTCGGCATCCCGGTCCTTCCGGTCAGCTCGGCCGAGGACAGCCTGCGCCAGATGCGACGCCTCATGGGGCTTGCGGGGCAGGCGCGCTGATGGAACCCGAAACCACCTCTACGAACCTTGTCGACATGCTCGATCAGCTGATCCGGCCCGAAGAACCGGTGCCGGTTTCCATGCGCCCCGAAACATGGGGCTGGGCCGCATTGGCCATTCTGCTCCTCCTGCTGCTTGGATGGGGCATCTGGGTCTGGCGGCGCCGTCACCGTGCCAACGCCTACCGCCGCGAAGCGGAACAGGCCATCGAACGCGCCGGGGGCGACCCGGCAGAAATCGCGCTGATCCTGCGGCAGACCGCTCTGGCCGCCTATCCCCGGACCGAGGTCGCCGCCCTCTCGGGCGAGGACTGGCTGGCGTTTCTCGATGCGACCTCCGAAACCACCCTGTTTTCCAAGGGCGTCGGGCGCTGCGTTGCCGGTGCCCCCTATCGCCCGTCCGAGCCGGTGCCCGATCTGGCACCCATCGCCATCCAGTGGGTCCGCACCCATCAGCCGCACCGCGGCACGCGCAGACGCCGCCACATGGCATGGCCCGGAGAGGTCTCGTGATCTCCCTCGGCTTTCCCTGGGCGCTGTTGCTTTTGCCGCTGCCGTTCCTCGTGCATTACCTCGTTCCGCCCCATCGCGAACGGGTGCCCGCCCTGCGCATCCCGTTCTTTCGCCGCGTGGTCGAAACGGTCGGCAGCGAACCGGGACCGGGATCGGTGGTGCTGGGCCGCAGTTTACTGCAAACCGCCACCGGCATCCTGATCTGGGGCTTGCTGGTCCTCGCGCTGGCCCGGCCAGAAAAATTCGGCCAGCCCATCGAACTCAGCAAATCCGCCCGCGACGTGGTGCTGGCGATCGACATCTCCGGGTCGATGGACGCGCGCGATTTCCAGACCCCGGCGGGCGAAACCCTGCAACGGCTGCAAGGGGTCAAGAACGTGGTCGGCAGCTTTATTGAGGGGCGCGAAGGCGACCGCATGGCGCTGATCGTCTTTGGCTCAAAGGCCTATGTGCAATCGCCGCTCACGCAGGATCTGCAAACCATCGGCGACCTGCTCGACCGGACCACCGTCGGCATGGCCGGCCCGCATACCGCGTTGGGCGATTCCATCGGGCTGGCGATCCGCACCTTTGAAGCCAGCGACATCGACCAGCGCCTGCTGATCCTGCTCTCGGACGGCACCGATACGGTCAGCCGGATGAGCCCGGTGAACGCCGCCGAAATCGCTCGCAACAAGGGGATCGAGATCTATACCATCGGCGTCGGCAACCCAAAGGCCTCGGGTGAGGACAAGGTCGATCTCGAGACCCTGAAACAGATCGCCGCACGCACCCGCGGGCAATATTTCTTTGCGCAGGATCAGGACGGGCTGCAACAGGTCTATGACCGGATCGACGCGCTGGCCCCGCGCGAAACCGAAACGCTTTCCTACCGGCCACGACGGTCGCTGGCATGGATACCGCTTGCACTGATTGCAGGCCTTGGCCTTGGGGTGACCGCCTATCTGGTCCTGACCACACGGCAGAGGGCGCATTCATGAACCTCTCCCTCGCCATCGAGATGTTTCATTTCCTGCGCCCGCTCTGGCTTTTGCTTCTGCCGCTGATCGCCATCGCCTGGTGGATGGCACGGCGTCAGAACCGCAAGCCCGCCCAGCTTCTCGATAGGATCGCGCCGCATCTGCACAAGGCGCTCACCGTGGGGGACCGTGGCCATCGCCGAATCGAACCCATCGACGGAGTCGCGCTTCTGCTGGCACTGGCCTGCCTTGGCGCTGCCGGTCCGACATGGTCGCGCGTACCGGACCCTTTCGTCGCCCAGACCGCCCCTATCGTCATCGCGCTCAAGGTCACCCCTTCGATGGAGACCGACGATCTCGCGCCCTCGCGCCTCGAACGCGCCAAGCAAAAGATCCGCGACCTGCTCGATCTGCGCGCCGGGGCCCGCACCGCCCTTGTCGCCTATGCCGGGTCAGCCCATGCGGTCGTGCCGATGACCGAGGACGCCAATGTCATCCACCCCTATCTCGACGGGCTGGCCCCCGATGTGATGCCGTCCGAAGGGGCCGATGCGCTCGCCGCCATTGCGCTAGCCGAAACGATCCTCGCAAAAGAACCGACCCCCGGCGGCATTCTCCTTGTCGCCGATGCGCTCGACAGGAAACAGGCGGGATCGGTCATCGGGGCCGAGGGAACAAGCCTTGCGGTGCACTCCATGCTGCCCCCCGGCACCAACGATCCCGGGCTCGACGCGGTCGATATCCCGGTGATCGAAGCCAGCGTGGATGACAGCGACATCCGGCAACTCGACCGGCAGCTCAACGCCGCCTACCAGCGCGCCCTCACGGAAAGCGGCAACCAGCCATGGGACGACCGGGGCTGGATGCTGGCATGGCCCGCGATGCTGCTGGCGCTGCTCTGGTTCCGGCGCGGCTGGACCATGCGCTGGGCGCATCTCTGGTTCGCCGCTTTCCTTCTGGCGCCGGTCCCGCAGGCGCGCGCCGACGGTATCACCGACTGGTTCTTTACCCCCGATCAGCAGGGCCGCCTTGCCTATGACCGCAAGGATTACGAACAGGCTGCCGAACTGTTTCAGGACCCCATGTGGCGCGGCTGGGCGCTCATGCGCGACGGCCAGTACGATGAGGCAGCAACCGTTTTTCACCGCGTCGAAACGCCCGAGGCCTCCTTTGCCGAAGGTCTCGCCCATATCCGCAACCGCGCCTATCGCGATGGCATCAAAGCCTATGAAACCACGCTGGAACGCGACCCGGACTATCCCGGTGCCGCCGAAAATCTCGCCCTCGCGCGCGAAATCCTCGAATACGTGGAATCCGCGCGCGAACAGTCGGATACCGGCGAAGACAGGGGCATCGGCGCGGATGAGGTGGTCTTTGACAACGAAGACGAACGCGGCGCGGATACCGAGATCGAAGCCGGTGAGGAGTCGGGCGATGCACTGCTCACCACGGATCAGTGGATGAACACGGTCGATACCAACACGGGCGATTTCCTGCGCCAGCGTTTCGCCATCGAGGCGGCGCAGCAGACCGGTGAGGTGCCGCAATGAAACTCCTAGCCGCCATCGCCGTCCTGTTTCTCTTGATGGCCGCGCCCCTCTCGGCGCAGGAGGCACAGCCCACCGCCAGTGCCGAACTCGAAGCGAACGAGGTGATCCCCGGCCAGTACACGACCCTGCGCATCGAGGTGCTCGTGCCCACATGGATGGCAGGTCCGGTGGACTTTCCCTCCTTCGAGATGCCCAACCTTCGGGTGCGCCTGCCACCGGAATCCACTGGCCCGATCAGCCGCCGCGTAAACGGCGAAACATGGTCCGGCGTGGCGCGGCGCTATCTCTTGTCGCCAATGGTGCCGGGGCAATTCGCAATTCCCCCCCAGACACTGGTGGTCCGCTACGCGCAGCCGGGCCAGACCGACCCGCTCGAGGCCACGCTGTCCACGCCCGCCTTCCTGCTCACCGGCATCCTGCCAAATGGAGCCGAGGATCTCGACCCGTTCATCGCCGCCTCTGGGCTGACGCTGTCTCAGGAGATGCCCGGCAAGACCACCGATCTGCAACCGGGCGAGGCGGTCAAACGCGTGGTCACCGCAAGCATCGAAGGCGCATCGCCCATCGTCCTGCCACCGATGTTGTCCCCGGTCGAGATCCCCGGCATCCGAACCTACCCGGATGCGCCGCAGGTGGCGGAGGTTGCCGACGGGGGCGACCTGTCCGGTACGCGCATCGAAAGCGTGACCTACATGGCGCAATCCGGCGGCAGCGGCGCGCTGCCCGAGGTCACGCTGCGCTGGTACAACCTCTCGACCGGCGCGGTCGAAACGGCCAGCCTTCCGGGCGCGGATATCTCCGTCGATGCGCCGGTGGCCGAGCCTTTGCGCGATACCGGCCCGATCTGGCGCATGGCCGCACTGGGCTTGGCGGTGGCCCTTGTCTGCGCCCTCATGCTGCGCTGGGCATGGCCCCGCGCCTCGGCCCGCGCCGCCAGCCACCGCGCCGCGCGTCTTGCCAGCAAGGCCCACGCTGAAAAGCTGCTGATCCAAGCCATCGACCGGCAGGATTATCCCGCCACCCGCCGCGCCCTTGACGAATGGCAAAACCGCACGCCGCGCACGACCGCGACTGATATGCGCCCTATCCGCGCGGCGCTCACTACCATCGCTGGCAAGCTCTACGGCACCGATCCGCAACCGGTGCCCGACAGCGACTGGTCCACCCTCAAAAAGGCCGTGACTCAGGCCGGAAAGGGCAGGGACCAGCAAAGGCCAACCGCCCTGCCGCCGCTCAACCCGTCAACCGTTTGAGACAGCCGCAGGCCCCTCGACCGTCTCCAGCAGGCGCGCAAGCTCATCCCGCCAGCCGGATTTCACCCGCTCGGCAAGCCGCGAGAGCGGCCGGTGCACCGGCGTGTAAAGCGTATAGGCATAGGGCACCGTCTCGGCCATCGGACGAAAGGTGACCCCATCCCCCGCGATGCCCACAAGTTGCTCGGACACCGCAGACAGCGGATCGACAATCGCACAGCAACGTCCCGCCGCGATGAAATGCATCAGCGGCAGAAAAAACTGGCACTGCACCTCCAGCCGGAACCGGGCGCCCGCCTGACCGAACGCGGCCTGCACGCTATGGTTATGGGGATGATCGCGGGTCAGCCCGCCCATCGGCTCCGAATCCAGATCGGCAATTGAAATGATGGACCGTTCCGCCAGCCGGTGCCGCGTCGGAATTGCGCAAAGACAGCGGGTCTCGATGATCTCTTCGCGCACAATTTGAGCATTCGCATCGCCGGGCAGATGATCGCCGAACCCGAAATCGATCGACTGGCTCCCGGCCAACTGGCGAATCTGCGGCGTGGTCCGGGTGAGCAGCGACAGGGTGATATCATGGTCCGGCGCGATCACCCGGCTCAGAAAATTCGGCATCAGATAGGTCGCGGGCCCCGGCATGGTCGCCAGCGTCAACTGCCCCACCTCGGCCTTTGAAAGGCGTTTCATCGTGCCGTTGAGCCGGTTCAGCCGACTGATGATTTCTTCTGATTCATCAAAGAGATAATGCGCCTCGGGCACCGGCACCATCTGCCGCCCTTCGCGCCGGAACAACTCGATCCCAAGGCTCTCCTCCAGCGCCTTGATCGCCAGCGAAACCGCTGGCTGGGTCCGGTTCAGATTGCGCGCCGCCTGGCTAAGCGAGGCCGATTTCATCACCTCGCGAAAGGCGATCAACTGGGAAATATTCATGGCTTCACATTTGCTGAACTTATCGAACTAAAACAATTTCAAATTTGTTTTTATATCTCGAGATTTGCAAGCTTCCCGACATCGTAAACAACAAGAACCAATTCAGGGAGCTTTCGATGACGATTCTCAGAACCCTTGCAGGGGCCGCGACCCTTGCCCTGCTTGGCGGCGCTCTCGCCGCGCAGACGCCCACCTTTTTCCGCATTGGCACCGGCGGGGCAGGGGGCACCTATTTTCCGATCGGTGGCACCATCGCCAATGCCATCTCGGCCCCTCCCGGCTCGCGCCCGTGCGACGAAGGCGGCCAGTGCGGCGTGCCCAACCTGATCGCCATCGCGCAATCCACCACCGCTTCGGTCTTCAACGTGGCCGCCGTCCAGAACGGCGAGCTTGAAGCCGGTCTTGCCGCCGCCGACATCGTGCATGACAGCTACCACGGCACCGGCAAATTCGAAGGCAAAGCGCATGAGAAACTGCGCGTCGTCGCCAACCTCTACCCCGAGGACCTGCATCTGGTGATGCCCGCAGGCACGACCATCGAGTCCTTTGCCGATCTCGAAGGCAAACGTGTCGGCATCGCGCAGGCCGGTTCGGGCACGCAGGTTGCCGTGCTGACGATGATGGAAGGCTGGGGGATCACCCGCGACAACATCGAAGAGGCCGAGCTGAACAATTCGCAATCTGCCGAACGGCTCGCCGACGGTCAGCTCGACGCCTATTTCTACGCTGCGGGCTGGCCGGTTGCCGCGATGGTCCAGCTTGCCTCGACCAAGGGCATGGCGCTGCATTCCTTCACCGATGAGGATCTGAAAAAGATCAACGAACTGGTCCCGGCCTATATCCCCTCGACCATCCCCGCCGGCGTCTATGAAGGCATCGATACGGAAATCAAGACACCTGCCGTGTCCGCGCTGCTGGTGATGTCCGCAGATCTGGACGAAGAACTCGTCTATGGCATCACCAAGGCGATGTGGAACGAAAACAGCCGCAAGCTGCTCGACAACGGCCATGCCAAGGGCAAGCAGGTGACGGTTGAAACCGCGCTGGACGGGATCGACTCGCTGGACGTGCCGCTGCACCCCGGTGCCGAGAAGTTCTACCGCGAAATCGGTATGCTCGACTAAGCACCCCTTCAAACAGGTATCGGGCGGCCCCGCGCCGCCTGATACATTTCTACCCGGGTGATCGCAGGCCCTGCGACCCGGCGCGTAGTAAAGGCATCCCATGACCCAGACCTCTCATGACAGCACCGACAATGACGTGCTGAGCGCCGAAGAACTGGCCGAGATCGAACGCAAATATGATGAAGGCGCCGCGACCCGCCCCGTCGGCGGGGTCATGGCCCTGCTCCTGCGGGCCGTCGCCCTTGCCTTTGCGGTCTATCACTTCATTACCGCAGGTTTCGGCTTGCCCGCCGATCACTGGCACATGGGCTGGCACCTCGCCGGGCTGTTCATCCTGATCTACGCCTTCTACCCCCTGCGCGGCAGCAAGGGCGCCTATGAGATGCAGGTCTCGCGCTGGCGCATCGGCAACGTGCCGATCTTCGATCTGGTGCTGATGGTGCTCGGCGTCGCCAGCGCCCTCTACCTCGGTTTTGCATGGCGCGGCGTGCCTGCGCTCGGGATCGAGGAACAGATGTTCCGCATGGGCAATCCCAACACCTATGACATGGTCTTTGGATGCATCCTGATCCTGCTGGTGCTCGACATCGCGCGGCGCACACTGGGCTGGGTGCTGCCTCTCATCATCTGCGTCTTCATGAGCTACGCGCTCTTCGGTCCCTATTTCCCCGGTATCCTGCAACATCCAGGTGTAAAATTCCGCACTTTCGTGTCGTCCATGTACTTCCCGCAAGAGGGCATCTTTGGCGTCACCCTCTGGGTCACCTCCACCATCGTCTTTCACTTCGTCCTCTTCGGAGTCGTCGCCCAACGCACCGGCCTTGGCGCGCTGTTCATCGACAACGCCACCATCCTCGCCGGGCGCTATCGCGGCGGTCCGGCCAAGGTCTCGGTCGTCTCCTCGGCGTTTTTCGGCACGATTTCGGGGTCCTCCGTGGCCAACACGGTCTCCACCGGCTCGCTCACCATCCCCAACATGAAACGTCTGGGCTATCCCGGCCATTTCGCGGGCGGGGTCGAGGCCGCCGCCAGCGCCGGGGGCCAGATCACCCCGCCGATCATGGGCGCCGCCGCCTTTATCATGGCCGAGTTTCTCGAGCTCCCTTATACCACCATTGTTATCGCCGCGATCTTCCCCGCGCTGCTGCATTACGTGGGAGTCTTTACCGTCGTGCATCTGATGGCCCGCAAGCTGGGTCTCGAAGGTATGGCCAAGGACGCGCTGCCCCGCTTCGTCGAGGTCTGGAAGGACGGCTGGGCCAATATCCTGCCGCTGATCGGGATGCTCTACGTGCTCTTCTCAGGCTATACGCCCTATATGGCGGCTTTCTGCGGCATATCCCTCGCGTTGATCGCTGGCATGGCACGCCTCCACGCGCCCCATACGTTGATCTACCCGATCGCCTTCGCAGCCTTTACCATCTGGAAATACATGGGCGACGGGTTCGGCACGGATGTGACCGCGATCCTGCTGGTCTCGACGGCGCTCTCTGTCCTGAACCCGCAGGAACGCATTCGCCTGCCCGAGATGTCGCGCACGCTGGAAACCGGCGTGAAATACGCGCTCGCCGTGGGCGCGGCCTCGGCGGCGGTCGGCATCGTCGTGGGGGTCATCAACACCACGGGCATCGGTTTCCGGCTCGGGTTCATGGTCACCTCGGGCGCGGCGACGATGGCGCAGGGGCTGCATGACCTCCTCAGTTTCGGCACGCTCGAACTGCTCTCCACCGCCGATCTTACCCTGTTCCTCTCGCTGGTGCTGATTGCGCTTGCCTGTATCCTGATGGGCGCGGGCATCCCGACCACGGCGCTTTACATCATGCTGGTCTCGGTCGCCCAGCCCGCGCTGGCGCAGCTTGGCATCCCGCCCATCGCAAGCCACATGTTCGTGCTCTACTACGGTGTCGTGGCCGAGATCACACCTCCGGTCTGTACCTCCGCCTATGCGGCCTCGGCGATTGCCAATTCCAATCCGTTCCGCACCGGCGTCTCGGCCTTCACGCTGGGGCTTGGCAAGGTCGTCGCGCCGATGGCTTTTGTCTACGCGCCTGTCCTCCTCTTCGTTTCCGAGGGCGGGTTCAACTTTGGTGAATTCCTCTACACCGCCAGTTCCGCCATCGCGGGTGTCGTTGCGCTATCAACCGCCGTGGTCGGCACCTTCATCGTGCGTGTCCCGGCATGGGGCCGGTGGCTGCTGGCCCTCGCGGGGATCGTGTTCATCGCGCCATCCCCGATGGCCGATCTGGTGGCGCTTGCGATCTGTGCGCCGGTCCTGCTGTTGCAGATCACCGGGGCGCGACAGGAAAAACTGGCCGGAGCCTGAGATATGACAGACGACGTGATCATCGTGGGCGGAGGCCTTGTCGGAATCTGCTGTGCCGTGTCGTTGGCCCGGCGCGGCAAGACCGTGCGGCTCATCGACCGGGACGCGCCGGGGCAGGCGACCTCTTATGGCAATGCCGGGGTGATCTCGCCCTGGTCCATCGCGCCACAGGCCTCGCCCGGGTTGTGGAAATCCATCCCCGGGTTGCTGACCTCGCGCGAACGTCCGCTTCGTGTCCGACCCGAGACATGGCCGCAGATGATCCGCTGGGGAATGCGGCTCTTGTCCCACAGCGGAGAGGACAAGTTCCGCGCAGGCTCGCGCGCGATGATCCCGCTTTGCGGCCCGTCGATCACCCTCTACCGCCGTCATCTGCAAGAGGCCGGCATCAACGAGGCGCTGGTCGAGGATAGCTGCTATATCCACGCCTACCGCCGCGATGACGGTGCCGATCTGAGCGGACTCGAATACCGCGTCCGGGCCGAGGCTGGCGCGCGTCTTGAACGGCTGAACGCGGAGGAGCTGCACGAGCTTGAGCCCGATCTCGGCCCAGCCTTCCGCTCGGCGGTGATGATCCACGACCAAGCCCGCGCCCTGTCACCCGGACGGCTTGGCGCGGCGCTGGCCGAAAACCTGCGCCAGCGCGGAGTCGCCATCGAAACGGCCGCCGTCAAGGCGCTGGCCCCCGGCGATAACGGCTGGACCGTGCAGACCAAAGGACAAAGCTTTACCGCCAAAAAGGTCATCCTCTCGGCAGGCGCTTGGTCGGCGGGGCTCTTGCGTCCGCTGGGCATCGACATTCCCCTGATGGCCGAGCGCGGCTATCACATGCAGTTCCGCGACCCCGGCATCCGGCTCAACAATTCCATCATGGATGTCGACGCCAAGATCGTCGCAAGCTCCATGACAGACGGGATGCGGGTCGCGGGCGGGGCCGAATTCGGCAGCCTCGACGCGCCCCCCGATCCAAAACGCGAAGCCCTGCTGCGCGGCCAGGCCCGTCGCATCTGCCCCTCGCTCGATGACAGCAAGGGCGAACTCTGGATGGGCCGCCGCCCCTCGCTGCCCGACAGCCTTCCGGCGCTGGGACCGCTGCAAGGCGTGCCGCCCGGCCTGATCGCAGCTTTCGGCCATTCGCATTACGGGCTGATGATGGCCCCCGCCACCGGTGAAATTATCGCGGATATGGTGACCAATCAGCCCAGCGATCTGGATGTAAAGCCCTACGACCCGCATCGCTTCGCGTAAGAACGCGGCCGCGCGGCCCAAGCAAAATATCCAAGGCATGGCTCGTCCTGCGTGGCCGCGCATTCCCGGCACATGACGCAACCCCTCGCATGAAAAACCACCTTGCCCCCGCAGGCGACATCCATTAGCGATCGCGGCCTTCCAGAGGTGACGCCATGCAGACAGATACCCTTGCCATCGATTTCGGAACCTCGAATTCCGCGGCCGCCGTGGCCTATGAGGGCGGTATCTTTCGCATTCCCATCGAGCGCGGCGCCGAAACCCTGCCCACGGCCGTCTTCTTTCCGAGTGATGCAGGCCGGATGCGCATTGGCGCCTCGGCGGCGGATGCGCTGATCGCGGGCGAGGACGGGCGCTACATGCGGGCGCTGAAATCGGTGCTTGGCCTGCCGCTCTTGCATGAAAAGCGCCTGATCGGCGGCAAGCGGCGTACGCTGTCGGGCATCATCACCGAATTCCTGTCCGAGCTGCGCCAGCGCTCTGAGACCGCGACGGGGCTGACCTTTACCAAGGCGCTCTCGGGCCGACCGGTGCATTTCCACAGCAACGATCCCGCCAAGGACGCGCAGGCCGAGACCGATCTGCGCGCATGCTACCTTGCCGCCGGATTCAGCGAGGTCAGCTTTCTGGCCGAACCCGAGGCGGCGGCGATTGCCAGCCACGGGCTGGGTGAGGCGGAACAGACGGGGCTGATCGTGGATATCGGCGGCGGTACCTCGGATTTCTCGGTGTTCCGCAGCGAGGACGGCGGCCCCGAAGTCCTCGCCAACCACGGCATCCGGCTGGGCGGGACCGATTTCGACCACGCGGTTTCCCTGCTGCACGCGATGCCTGCGCTGGGCCTGGGCGGCGAGCTGCGCCGCGAGATGGGGCAGGGGCTCTTGCCGGTGCCGCGTGCGCCTTATGTGGACCTTGCGACATGGGCCAAGATCCCGTTTCTCTACACGCCCGAGACCCGGCGCATGGTCGCCGACATGGTTCGGCTGGCGGTCGATACCGAGCGCATGGCGCGGCTGCTGACGGTGCTGGAAGAAGAACTGGGTCATGAGCTGGCCTTTGCCGTCGAGCGCGGCAAGATCGCCGCGAATGGCGGCAATGGTGCGGCGCAGATCGGCATGGGTTTCATCACGCCCAATCTGGCGCAGGAGATCACGCCGCAAAGCCTCGATTCCGCGCTGAGTGGCAACCGTGCGCTGCTGCGCGACGCCGCCGCCGAGACCCTGCGCATGGCCGGAGTCGGCCCGGATGAGATCGGCCGTATCGTGCTGGTCGGCGGCTCGAGCCTGATGCGCTTTGTCTCGGAAGAGGCGAGCGCGCTCTGTCCGAACGCGCAGGTCCTGCGGTCTGAGGCCTTCACCGCCGTGGTCGACGGTCTGGCCCTTGCCGCCCGCCCCTGAGCCGCGAATAAGGCTCGGAACCGGCCAAAGGCACCCTTCCGATGCACAGGGGGTGTACAGAGGGTGTACAGGTGGTGCCAGCTGTTTTTGGCCCTTGGCGCCGCATCTTGGGGCAAATATCCGGTGCGGCTGTCGGCCTCTCGCGATTGTGCCGTCACCCGTCCCGACGGGGCATTTGCGCGCTGGCGAATGTTCCGGTCCCATGCTAACGGCTGACCTCGAAATGATACGTGAATTCGCCGAATATTACCGCCCGTGGAAAGCGCTTTTCTGGCTCGATTTCGGCAGTGCCGTATTGTCGGGCCTGCTCGAACTTGGCTTTCCGCTGGCGATCAAGCTCTTCATCGACGTGCTGCTACCGCAGGGTGATGTTCTGCTCACCATCCTTGCCGCTGTTGGGCTCACAGTGATCTACGCGATCAACTCCGGCCTGATGGCGATCGTGATCTACTGGGGGCACAAGCTGGGCATCAATATCGAAACGGAGATGCGCCGCAAGGCCTTTGACCAGCTGCAGCGGCTGTCATTTTCCTATTTCGACAAGGTGCGCACCGGCAAGCTTGTCGCGCGGGTGACGCGCGATCTGGAAGAGATCGGCGAGGTGGCGCATCACGGGCCCGAGGACCTTTTCGTGGCGGTGATGACCTTTGTCGGCGCCTTTGTGATGATGCTGGCCATAGATGTGAAACTGGCGCTGATCACCGCGACGATTGTGCCCGCCTGCATGGCCATCGTGATGGTCTTTGGCGGGCGCATGACCAAGACATGGCGTGAGATCTACGCCCGGGTGGCCGATTTCAATGTCCGTCTCGAAGAGAATGTCGGCGGTATCCGCGTGGTACAGGCCTTTGCCAATGAAGACCATGAAAAACGCCTGTTTTCAAAGGACAACGCCCGGTATCGCGATACCAAGCTGTCGGCCTACAGGGTCATGGCGGCCTCTTCGACGCTGAACTACATGGGCATGCGTTTCGTGCAGGTGGTGGTCATGGTGGTCGGCGCGGTCTTTGTGCTGAACGGATCGCTCACCACTGGCGGATACGTGGCCTTCCTTTTGCTAATCGGCCTGTTTTTCCGACCGCTGGAAAAGATCGCGGCGGTTATCGAACTGTACCCCCGTGGCATCGCCGGTTTCCGTCGTTACCTCGAACTGCTCGAGATCGAACCTGATGTGATCGACAAGCCCGATGCACGCCCCGCGCCGGCGCTGCGCGGTGAAGTGCGTTTCGAAGGCGTGACCTTTGGCTATGCCGAGAACCGCGCGATCCTGCGCGACATTTCACTTGAGGTCGGGGCCGGGCAGACGGTGGCCTTTGTCGGGCCGTCGGGAGCGGGCAAGACCTCGCTTTTGGCGCTGGTGCCTCGGTTCTATGAGCCGGACGCTGGCCGGATCACCATCGACGGGATCGACGTGAAGGACCTGACCCTGCAGTCGTTGCGTCGCCAGATCGGCATCGTCAGCCAGGATGTGTTCCTGTTCGGCGGGTCCCTGCGGGAAAATATCGCCTACGGGCGGCTGGACGCGAGCGAGGACGAGATCCTGCAGGCGGCAGAACAGGCGCGGCTGAGCGACATGATCGAAGCGCTGCCGCTCGGGCTGGATACCGTCGTCGGCGAACGCGGCGTGACGCTTTCCGGCGGGCAGAAGCAACGGGTGGCCATCGCCCGGATCTTCCTGCGCAACCCGCCGGTCCTGATCCTCGACGAGGCGACCTCGGCGCTAGATACGGAGACCGAACGGCAGGTGCAGCGGGCGTTGCACGACCTTTCGCAAGGACGCACGACCCTTGTCATTGCCCACCGGCTTGGCACCGTCCGCGATGCGGACCGGATCGTGGTGATGGACGCGGGGCAGATCGTCGAGATGGGTGATCACGAGGAGCTTGTCCGCCTTGGCGGGCGCTACGCGCGGCTGAACGCGGCGTGAGTTCCGGGCGTGGCATGCCCGACGTCCGGTCTTGTGGCAGGTGGACGGGCAGTGAGGCGCAGGGGACCTGCGCCGCCTCCGGCGGGGATATTTTATGACCCAAAGAAGCAGCGGGAGCTTTGATTTCTGCGCGTCCCGGATCGCGGTGCCGAGGATGTTCAGGGGGCAGCGGCGGCAATTGGGCCTTGTTTGCCTGGAGGCCTGACTGGCATCAAAAAAGGCGCGTTAGGGGGGGGCGCGCCTTTTGCTTTGAGGTTTTGTGAATTTGCTGGAAGGACGTGCTCAGGTTGAGGGTGATTATCCGGCCTTCGCCCTGCCAGCAGGCGGAGGTGCCGAATGAGGTCTGGCAGCTTGCCGTATAGGCTTCGTCCGTCAGGTTGGTGACGTTGAGGTTCGCCGTCCAGTTCGGGGCGAAATACCAGCTGCGCCCGCATCCATCAGCCAGGCGCTTTGCACCGGCAGGTATTGGCGTTGTCGGCCCAGCTGTGGCCCTGATAGCGAGCGCCTAGACCCAGCTCCAACTCCGGCATGGCGATCAGTATATAGGTGAGTTCCAGCAGGCGAAGCGTTCAACCACCGATTGCGGGGTCTTGCCGACAAAGCCGCGATCCGAGGCTAATTCGGTGATTTCCACATCGAGATCGGTGAAGGCGGCGCGCAGGGCGAGGCTGTCGGTCAGGCGCATGTCGGCTTCGAGTTCGAAGCCACGCGAGCGGACCTCGCCGAGGGTGCGGCTGTCGGAGGTGCCGCCGTTGACGAAGGACTGGGCCACGTCCTGACGCCGGATGTCGAAGGCCGAGACGGCGATCAGCGTTGCGTTGTTGGGCTGCCATTTCAGACCCATCTCGATCTGCTGGCCGGTCTCCGCTTGCGAGGTGAGGGTCGAGGCATCGAGCGCCTGCGGGTTGAAATACGTCCCGACGGTCACGTAGGGAGTGAAATCGCCGATCTGACGCATCAGGACGAGACGCCAGGAGAAGGCATCGTCCTCGCGGTCGAGATTGGCGCCGATACGGTTGTCGAAGGATGACGAGACCTTATCATAGCGTCCTTTCAGGGTTGCGATTCATCCATCGCCGAAACTGATCTGGTCCTGCGCGTAGATGCCGATCTGTGCCTGCACGCGGATACCGTCGATATAGGGCGCGCCGACAGTGGGCTGGGGAGTGCTGTAATCGGAGTTCACCGGATCGAGCGGGGTGCCGAGGGCAAAGGATTGCTTTTCATCGAGCCGGTATCGGCGGGCGTGGAGGCCGCGCCGGTCGCGAAGCGTCGGGTCAAGCGCGGGTCGTTCTGGATGATGGTCGCCTCGCTGTCATGGGCGAAGACAAAGCGGTTGACTTGCGAGCCTGCGGTAGGGATCTGACCGGTCGTGAACCCATTGGGGTAGACGTAGAGCTCTTTCAGGTTCGCCTGTCCGACGCGGAAAGTATCGGTCATCTCCCAAGCACCGATGTCGCGGCTGTAGATGCCGGTGGCGATCAGCTGTTCTCGTTCGTAGTCATCCGCATCCGGGTTGCCGCCGTCATAGTAATCGTCGAAGAACCCGAACGACGCCGCCTGTTCGGTGCCGAAATAGGGCAGGAACTAACCGCCAACATGGTCTTCGTCCATATATGTGTAGGAGAGGTGCAGGGTCAGCAGGCCGCCATCGGCGAAGACCTTGGTCGCAGCGCCATAGGCGATGCCTTCGAACCCGTCCTCGAACATGCCATGCCCGTCCTGCCGGGGCGCTTTCAGCCCGTAACGATAGGACAGGTCATTACCGATCACGCCGGACTGCTCTCCGTTGGTCCAGGTGCGGCCCTCGCGGTCGGCGCCAAACCTGAGCCTTGTGCCAACGGTGCCTTCGGGAAGTTTCGAGACATAGTTGACGATGTCGCCGGGGCTCGATTGCGCCGTAGAGCATCGATGAAGGGCCTTTCAGTACTTTGGTGCGTTCCAACAGGAAGGGATCGATATAGAAAGAGCCGAACCCGTAAGAGAAGAGCGACAGCCTGTCCAAAAAGGCGCCGGTGTCGGAGGCGTTGAAGCCGCGGATGTAGAACCAGTTGGTGTCGCTGTCATGGCCGTAGAGCTGGATTTGTACCCCTGTGATATTGCGCAGCGGTTTGTCGACCTTGCTGGGCGATTTCTGTTCAAAAGTTTCCCGGGGAATGACGCTGACCGACTGGGGCACTTCGGTGATGGTGGTGGCGGTCTTCATGCCCGACAGGGTGGCGGTGTTCAGCCAGCCGTTGACCGGTCCGGCGCCTCCGAGGTCGAAGGTGATCGGATCGACTTCGATAAAATCGTTCTGGGCGGTGGCTTGCAGGTCAAAGTCACCGGCAAGCAGGTTGGTACCCGCCAGCAGCGCGGCCCGCGTCAGGCGTGTCTTTATGTAATCGGTGCCCTTGGCGTAAGGGGTATCGCCTCCGAAAGCAGGGCTCGGGCGGGGATCTGGCGCTTCCTAGGGCACTCACCCGACGCTGTCTTGACTGAAACTGTCGGATATTGTGCGATCCGTTTCCGAGATCGATTTTCTGCGCCATTGTCCGGGGGTTTCGCCGGTGACAGTGCGGAAAGCGCGGGTCAGATGAGCCTGATCGGCAAAGCCAACCATCACGGCTACATCGGCGATGGAATAGCGGTTTTCTTCCAGCAGCCGCTGCGCGGTGTCGACACGGATCGCCTGAAGGGCGCGGTGCGGGGTTTCTCCGCGCGTTTTGCGGTAGGCATGGGCAAACCAGCTTTCCGACAGTCCCGCCCGCTCTGCCATTTCGGAAACCGGCAGGCGGCGGTGCATCTCGGTGCGCATCAACCGGTCGACCTGTGTCAACTGGTCCCGTGTCAGCCCGCCGCGCAGCGGTTCATCGCTCTGGGCGATGGTTCGGGAGGCGAGCATCTTGGCAACGATGCCTAGCGCGAGACAGTCCAGAAGGACGGTTCCGGCGGTGCCCCGGCGGATATCTTCGGCAAGTGTTTCGGCGATGGCGAGAACGCCGCTGTCCTCGGGGAGATAGACCGGCTGATCCAGCAGGTGCGACGGCTCGCCCATCTCAGTCAGGCACGAGGCGAGATAACGCGCATTGAAATGCAGATCGAGATGTTCGAACTTGGTTGGCCCCGCGATCTGCGACGTTATCGGGACCGAGCCAGGTATATAGACGGCGCGCACCGTTTGCGCCTCTTCGCCCGGCCTGTCGTGAAGCGACAGGGGCGAGGGTTCACTGCCCAGCACGATCACGAAACGCGGGTCCCGGGCGATATGCTGACCGCGCGCGCCCGCGTGAGCTTCTACCGTCCAGAGATCGGCCACCAGTCCTTGCGTCGCCGCGTAGATCAGCGGCGCGATCGGGCGGATATTGGACAGCACGGACTTTATGCTGGGCCGGAATGACATTCGAAAACTCGCATACCTGAATATTTCTGTCAGTTAATTTTGCAGCACTCGCCAGAGATCGCAAGCTCAAAGCGTACAAACTGTTTAGAAATCTTGGTTTCCTTTGCGGGCCTCTCGGTTTCAGGGGGGAGGCGGTTGCTTTTGATGCAATTGGCGTCCGGGTGGTTCTGGGCTAAAAGGGCTGAAAACGGAAAAAGCAGGCTTCGTTGCAGGAAACCGCTCTATACGCGCCGATCAAGCGCCACCTTGAGGCTCAGGGCTATTCGGTCAAATCCGAGGTGGCCGGTGCCGATGTGGTGGGCTTGCGCGCCGACGATCCCGATCCGGTTATTGTTGAGATGAAAACGGCGTTCTCATTGTCGCTAGTGCAGCAGGGGATTGTGCGGCAGTCGATTAGCGACTGGGTCTACCTCGCTGTGCCAACCATCAAGGGGCGCAAGACGCTCGCCCGACATCTGGGCCTTTGTCGTCGACTAGGGCTTGGCCTGATCACGGTCCGGACCAAGGATGGGCATGTCGAGGTTCATTGTGATCCCGCACCGTTTGCGCCGCGCAAGATAAAGGCCCGGCGCGACAGACTGCTGCGTGAGTTCTCGCGTCGCCTCGGTGATCCCAATATAGGCGGCTCGAACCGGGTGACGCTTATTACTGCTTATCGTCAGGATGCGATGCGCTGCGCCAAGCATCTGGCCGATGCGGGGCCGTGCAAGGGCGCGGTCGTGGCAAGTGCCACCGGTGTGACGCGGGCGACAAGGATCATGCGCGATGACCACTATGGCTGGTTCGAAAGGGTCGCTAAGGGGATTTACCAGCTGACGCCAAAGGGGCAGGCGGCGCTGCCGGACTAACTGGAGGGCGGCAGAGCGTTAACCAAATAAGTTGACGGTGTTTCGCCAATGGCACCCCCAAGCTGCAAAGCGCAGGCGGCCGACAAGTGTTTGTTGACTTGTGAAGAATTTCGATGGCTGATCGTTTCATACCCCGGCCCGTTTTCCTAGAGCCGCAATTTCAAAGATCTCGAATTTCGAAAGAGTAGCATATGTTCGATACGATCAAGACAGCCGTATTTTCTCTCGACAACCCCACGTTCAGTTTTGCCGAATACAAACTGACGCCGCTCTCTAACGGCACTATTCTCCAGACCTACATAATGTCAGCGTTTGAATATGATCAGGCAGACTTTCCGGCAAGCGATGGCTACAATCACCTCGCGGGGCAGATCCTTGATGCGAATGGCAAGCCCATGGGCGACGCTTTCTCGATCCAGAAGACTGCCGGTTTCACCCCGGCCGATCATCAGGTCGCCGTGCTGAAGGATGGCGGTTTTGCGGTCACATGGGATTTCCTGGGCGACGAGAACGCACGGGTTCGGATTTTCGAGGAAAACGGCAAGGCCAGGACCAAGGAAATTGTTCTTGGTGAGGAAGAGACGGATTTCGACGACGAAACCCATATCATTGCCGAGGACCACGGCGGTTTCACGATCTTCATGGAGAACGACACCAGCGTTCTATACGGACGCTGGGAGCAGCAAACGTTCGACGCCAACGGAAACGCGCTGAACGAACCCGTGACGCTAGATGCGGTGACGGCATACCGCGACGACGCGAACGTTCTGATGCGGCTGACTGACGGGCAGATCCGTTTTGTCGGCACTGACCCGCATGCCTACAACGTGGATGGCTACACCTATACGGATGGTTCTCAGCGCGCCACGCAGTATCCCGGCCTGTCTGGACGCGATCCGCGGGAAATCATTCCGCTTGCTGACAACTACTATGCTATGGCCGGTATTCAGGAAGAAGGCTCAGCCGAGCCTATCGTTCTGCATGTTTTGCAGCCGAACCCTGAAAACCCCAATCGTGATGTCAAGATCACCGGCGAGATCACCGTGTCCGAGGCGACCTACTTCTATTATGGCGCCCAGCCCGCGATGGTTGCTTTGCCCGAAGGCGGGGTGGTCGTGTTCTGGACCGATGCCACGGGCAATATCTATGACACCGAAGATGAACGTTATGGCACCGGAAACAACGTCATGGCGCAGGTCTATGATTCCGATTTCGATCCCGTGGGCGGAAATGTGGTCGTTCACCAATCGCTGGACGGTTCGCAAGCGCTGAGTGATGCCACACTGACGGAAAACGGCCAGATCTTTCTTGCCTATTCGGACTCAACTGAAAACGGCAGCTCGCTGGTCGGTGCGCTGTTCAATGTCACCAAGAACGGGCTCGAGGCCGCAAGCGGTGGCGGGTCGACCGGCGGGTCCAAGACCATCACCGGCACCGGCAAGGCCGATAAGCTGGTGGGCACCGGCAAGGATGACGTGATCGTCGGCAAGGGCGGCTCCGACGTCATCAAGGGCCGGGGCGGCGATGACGAGATCAGCGGCGGTGGGGGCAAGGACAAGATACTCGCCGGCGGTGGCCATGATGATATCCGCGGCGACAAGGGTGCGGATACGCTCAAGGGCGGCGGCGGGCGCGATACGCTGAACGGCGGCGGCGGCAATGACAAGCTGGACGGGGGCAAGGGCGATGACGTTCTGACCGGCGGCAAGGGTGGCGACGTCTTTATCTTTGGCAAGGGATTTGGCTCGGATCGCATCACGGACTTTTCCGGCGGCGGCAAGAATGGCGACAGTATCCTGTTCAAGGCCGGGGGCGGCGAGGCCGGTTCATTCAAGGCGTTCAGCAACCACAGCACCGACACCGCCGATGGCGTTCTCTATGACATGGGCGATGACGGACAGAACACGCTGCTCATCGAAGGGCTGACCCTATCCGACCTGCGAGGCGGCTGGTTCGACTTCGCCTGATAGGTATGACGGATGTCCGACAGGGGGTGTACGGTTTGTGTACCGCCTGTGCCGGGCGAAATCCTCTGAACATCTGAGCCGGGGCGCCGATTCACATCGCGCCCCGGTTCTGATTCCGCAGGGCAGGGGAGCGCGAGTCGCGGATTGGAGGTGAATCGGCGCCGATTCACCCGGGTGACTCGGCCTGATTTGCCGGACTCTTGGGGATAAGCCTGTGGGTAACCCAATATGTGGTGGTTTCGAGTCGCCGCGCCGCTGGGATTTCATTTGGTCAAAGAACCAAAAAGCATTTCACGCCAAAAAATGTGACGAATTAAGTGGCTGTTTTTAAATAGGAAAACAGATTTTTTGAGAAAAAGTATGAAAACCTGAAAAAACCGCTTGCGGGTTCTGCGTAGTAACACTAGAACCCCCTTCACCGGCGGCGCTGAGGCGCTGACGGGGCGCCAGACGGGCGGTACGGACGGAAACGAACGGGCCGGTAGCGAGACGCAAAGAAGAACATCTGAGGTATTGCAGGCGGGGCGCGCCGATAAGTTTAGGGCGCATCCTGTGAGTTTTGTCTCTACGC
>JAAEZD010000092.1:0-2452 GCA_018223035.1 Paracoccaceae bacterium | reverse complement strand
GCCGAGATCGGCGTGATGGGGGCGGATCAGGCCGCTAATACCATGGCGGACGTCAAGATTCGGCAGCTTCAGCGCGAAGGCAAAGAGCTGACCGAAGAAGAAATCGCCGCGATCCGCGAACCGGTGCTGGAAAAATACAAGCGCGATGTCGAAGCCTATACCTCCACCTCGGAACTGTGGGATGACGGCATCCTCGATCCGGCGGACACACGCAACGCGCTTGGCATGTCGATTTCTGCCTCGCTCAATGCACCGATCGACGATCCGCACTACGGGATCTTCCGTCTGTAAAGGCTTGAGGGACGGCACACCGGGTCGGGGAGTGCCGTTCCGCGTCAAGGCGCTTCCATCTGGCGCTTTCGGAATCTGAAGTAGTCCTGACCGGTCCGGTTCCCGGACAGGTCAGGACGATGTCCGCCGCGCCTCCTGAATGGAGACGACGTCAGAGGCCGCCATGCCGGGCCGGTCTGCCTCGACCGCCTTCAGCGGTTCGACCGGCGTCAATCCGGCCAGACAGTCGCGCGCAAGTTGCTGGTATTCCGCGGTGCCGCGCGTTTTCCACGCGACTTCTTTCTCGCTGACCTCGCGGATCACCTTTGCCGGCGATCCCACCACCATCGAACGCGGCGGAATCACGGTTTCGCCACGCACAAACGCCTGCGCGCCGACAATCGATTCCGCCCCAAGCTCTACACCATCCATAATGACGGAATTCATTCCGACCAGAGCGTTCCGGCCCACTGTGCAACCGTGCAGGATCGCGCCATGGCCGATGTGGCCGTCGCTTTCCACCACGGCGTCGCGGCCGGGAAAGGAATGGATGATGCAATTGTCCTGAACATTGGCTCCATCCCCGATCACGATCCTGCCGAAATCGCCCCGCAAGCTTGCTCCGGGGCCGATGTAGCATCCATGACCCAAGATGACATTTCCGATCAGAACGGCCTGGGGGTGGACATATGTATCCTCGGGCACGACGGGTATAAAACCCTTGAACTCATAACAGTATGCCATTCCGACCACCTTTCGTAAGCTGAGTGCTAAACGCTTGTCAGCGGTTGCGCCGGGACCAGAATCCCTCAATTGTGCCGCCGATCAGGGCGTGTGGCCCGAAAACAAACACAAGTTAGAAAATAGCGCAAGCTCCCTACGTCACAGCTTGGCAATATTGACACTTCCCAAGGTTGGGATTTAAAATCTAACAAATGGTAGAAAATAGGCTGGCGGACCGATTAGGGTGGCCTGACCGAACTTGGGAGAGAGAGAAATGACAGACAAAGCCTATGTTGCAGGCGTTGGGATGGTCCCGTTCCAGAAGCCGGGAAAATCCGAAAGCTACGATGTGATGGCGACCGCTGCGACCCGGTCCGCTCTGGCAGACGCAGGGTTGGATTATGATAAAGTCCAACAGGCCTATGTTGGCTATGTCTATGGCGACAGCACCTGCGGTCAGCGCGCCCTGTACCATGTCGGAATGACAGGCATCCCGGTTCTGAATGTGAACAACAACTGCTCGACCGGATCGTCCGCCCTGTTCCTGGCCAGGCAGGCAGTTGAAAGCGGCGCGGTCGAATGTGCTCTGGCACTTGGGTTCGAACAGATGCAGCCCGGCGCAATCGGTGCGATGTTCCATGACCGGGTCAGCCCGTTTGCGGCATTCGACAGAGAAACCGACGAACTGGTTGGCAGTGCCGAGATCCCGCTGGCGCTGCGGTACTTCGGCGGTGCGGGCAAGGCGCATATGGACGAGTTCGGCACCCCCCTGGAAACCTTCGCAAAAATCCGCGCCAAGGCCAGCCGACATGCTGCGAAGAATCCGGTTGCCCTGTTCCGGCAGGAGGTGACGGCGGAAGACGTCATGGCCGCCCAGGTCGTCTGGCCCGGCGTCATGACCAAGCTCATGGCCTGTCCGCCAACCTGTGGCGCGGCCGCCGCGATCATTTGTTCCAAGGAATTCGCCGACAAGCACGGACTGGACAGTTCGGTTCGGATCGCGGCGCAGGCCATGACGACGGACGGCCCGGAAACTTTCGAAGCCCATGACATGCGCGAAGTGGTCGGCTTTTCGATGGCCAAGCGCGCCGCCGATCAGGTTTACGAGGACGCGGGCATCGGGCCCGAGGACGTGGATGTGGTCGAACTGCACGACTGTTTCGCCCACAACGAGCTTATCACCTATGAGGCGCTTGGCCTTTGCAGTCGCGGCGAAGCGGCGAAATTCGTTGATGATGGCGACAACACCTACGGCGGAAAATACGTGACCAACCCGTCGGGCGGTCTTTTGTCCAAAGGCCATCCGCTTGGGGCGACCGGCCTAGCGCAATGTACCGAGCTCGTTCAGCAGCTTCGCGGCCAGGCAGATGCGCGCCAGGTTGATGGCGCACGTCTGGCGCTTCAGCACAATCTGGGCCTCGGCGGGGCCTGCGTCACCACGCTTTATGAAAAAGCCTGA
>JAAEZD010000011.1:0-170367 GCA_018223035.1 Paracoccaceae bacterium | reverse complement strand
GAAAATACCAGCGTCAATGCCGCGCCTGAAGGGCTTTCACCATCCTCGCGAGATCATCGCCTACGCGGTCTGGGCTTATCACCGGTTCGCGCTGAGCACGGCAGATATCGAGGATTTGCTTGCCGAACGCGGCGTGATTGTCAGCCGGGAAACAATCCGGCTTTGGGTTAATCGTTTCGGCGAGCATTTCGCCGACTGTATTCGTCGCGATCGACCAACTGCCGCGGACAAGTGGCATCTCGACGAGGTTGTGATCCCGATCAATGGCACAAAATACTGGCTCTGGCGCGCCGTTGATGCAAATGGCGACGTTCTGGACATTCTCGTCCAGCCGCGCCGGAACGCGAAGGCGGCGAAGCGATTCCTGAAGCGTCTGATCGCTCAGTTCGGCGTTCCTCGCGTTGTCGTCACCGATAAGCTGCGCAGCTACACTGGGCCGATCAAGACCCTAGCTCCGAACGCGGATCATCGGGCACACAAGGGGCTGAATAATCGGATAGAGGGGCACATCGACCGACCCGAAAGCGGGAGAAACTCATGGGACGGTTTAAATCGCCACGCCAGGCGCAGAGATTTCTCGCTACCCACGACCAGATCTACACAATCTTCAGACCCCGCCGCTACCGAATTTCTACCATCTCATACTGCCATTCCAGATCAGATGCTTTCCATCTGTGGTCCAACTACGCGCTCGAAATGACCGCCTGATTACCGTGCACAGCCCCTCTTGCTGTCCACTTCAAACAACTTGGCAATGCCGCTGAAGGGTATGGCGAGCATTGACAGCCGGCGTCTCAAGAAACTCTTTAAAGGTTCATACCGAAAACTCGAATCCTGCTTTGTCTCGCAGATATGCCTCAAAAAAATCGGTGAACGTCGCGACAAGAGGTGGAAGAGTGTCGTACGGCGGGTAGAATATGCCAAGCGAAAGCGGTTGGACTCGCCACTCTGGAAGAACCTTCACTATAGCGCCGGACCTCTCGGCCTGATTGAACAGAAAATCCGGAAGAAGTGTCACTCCCGCGCCATCACAGGCCAGCTTCAGGAGGACGTCCCCATTGTTGCAGACGATCCCGGATCCTGCGGCAACCGTTCGTGTCTGGCTTTCTTTGGTGAAATGCCAGCGCTCGGGCCTGCCACTGGCGCTGTAGGACATGCAGTATCTTTGATCCAGGGCAATGGGGTCGTCGAGCTGCGGAACCCGTTCAAAAAGGTCAGGCGCGGCAATGACGTGCCGCGGGATAGAGCAGATCCTGCGCCAGATCGTTGACTTGTCGGTGGGCGGAGCTGAAATCCGGATCGCGAGGTCGACGCCGTCCTGAAGGATGTCGATCAACTGGTCCGAAAGATTCACGTGCAGGCGGACATTCTGGTATGCCAGTCTGAACGCGGCCATCAAGCCCGGCATCGTTCGCTGACCGAAAGACATCGGCACGCTGATCGACAAGGCGCCCTGATCGGGCCGAAGCGCGCGGTCGAGGTCAGATGCGGCCCGATCAAACTCATCCACGATTGGGCGAAAACGAGAGGCGACCTGCGCACCCGCTGCGGTCATTGCAACCTGCCTCGAGGTTCGTACGAGGAGTTGTTGACCAAGATCAGCCTCGAGCCGTGCCACGATCCGCGTAACCGTTGCGGGCGTCATCGAAAAGTTGCGCGCCGCTCGGGCGAAACTTTTCTGGGACACCACCTCGAGAAAGACACGAACGGATTTAAGATCGAGCATCGTTGCATTCCTGACAATGATAGATGGCTATACATTATCATTCTCGAAATCACGAACCATCCCTATCTTCGTGCCAAGTTCAAAAGTGACAGAATTGGAGATTCCAGATGCTCAACCAGATCAAAGGCCTCCACCACGTAACGTCGATGGCTGGGGATGCGTCGGCCAACAATCGGTTTTTTACCGGCACGCTTGGCCTGCGGCGTGTCAAAAAAACCGTCAATTTCGACGCGCCCGAAGTATATCATCTCTATTATGGGGATGAAGTCGGAACACCCGGTTCGGTGATGACTAGCTTTCCATTCGGCCGGATGCCGCGCGGGCGGCGGGGCACCGGAGAAGTGGGCGTTACGGAATTTGCCGTGCCCGAGGGTGCAATGGATTACTGGTCGGAACGCTTGGCCGCGGTGAGCGTGAAAGGCCTGCAAAGCGATAGTTTTCTTGGCCAGCGTCGCCTGACCTTCGACGGTCCCGACGGCGACTCTTTTGCGCTCGTCGAGGATGATCCGCAGGGACGCTCGGGCTGGAATGGTGCGGATGTGCCCGAGGACGCCGCCGTGCTTGGTTTCCACGGCGCCCGCTTGCGCCTGCGCGATGCCGGCGGCACGGCGGAACTGCTGCGATTCATGGGGTATCAGGAGGCCGAGAAAACCGGCCCGGTGACCCGCTTTGTGATCGAGGGCGGCAATGCGGCTAACAGCATCGACATCGAGGAACTGCCCGAGGCTTCCGTTGCCGATCAGGGCGCGGGTTCGGTGCACCACATCGCATTCGCTGTCGAAGACCGTGCAGCACAGGCCGAAGTCCGCCGCGCCCTGCTCGATACGGGCTATCAGGTCACGCCGGTGATTGATCGCGACTATTTCTATGCGATCTATTTCCGCACGCCCGGCGGGGTGCTGTTCGAAATCGCAACCAACGAGCCCGGCTTTGACCGTGACGAAGACACCGCCCACCTTGGCGAAGCGCTGAAACTGCCCGACCGCTATGAACCGCTGCGCGGCAAGATCGAGGCAATCCTTCCCGAGATACAGGCCTGAGGAGACTGCACCATGTCGACGGATATTTATACGGCGCTGACGACGGATCCGGCACCGGGCGCGCCCCTGCTCTTTGCCTTTCATGGCACCGGCGGGGATGAGACGCAGTTCTTCGATCTTGCCCGGGATCTTGTTCCGGGCGCCGGGATCATCTCGCCCCGCGGGGACGTGTCCGAACACGGGGCCGCCCGGTTTTTCCGGCGCACCGGCGAAGGCGTGTACGATATGGACGACCTGGCAATCCGAACGCAGCGCATGTCGGGTTTCATAGACGCCCATCGTGCCCGCCATCCCGATGCGCCAGTCTATGGTTTTGGCTATTCGAACGGCGCAAATATTCTTGCGTCGGTTGCAATGGCTCGGCCCGACTTGTTTGACCGTTTGGGTTTGCTGCACCCGTTGATTCCATGGAGCCCGGCACCGGTGCCGCAGCTTGCCGGTCAGCACATGCTGATTACTGCCGGTCGGAGCGATCCGATATGTCCCTGGCCCATGACCAGCGCGCTTATCGACTGGGCGCAGGCCCAGGCCGCGAGTGTGACCACCGAAATCCACGATGGCGGTCACGAACTTCGACCGCAGGAGATCGCGGCGCTGTCCAGGCTTTTCGCTGACTGAATTCCAGAAAAGGATCCGGAAATGTCCAACCCAACGATCACCTACTCAGACACCGAAACCAAGGGACGCTACGTCGCGCGGATCGACGGTATCGAGGCCGAAGGGGAACTGACTTTGTCCAAGGTGTCGGCCCGCACGATCATTGTCGATCATACCGGTGTACCGGACCAGTTGCGGGGGCAGGGCATCGCCGCGGCCCTTGCCCGGCGGGTGATCGAGGATGCCCGTGCCGGTGGCCAGAAGATTATTCCGCTTTGCCCTTTCTTTCGGGCCTATGCGGAAAAGCACCGCGAAGATCTGTCTGACATGATTCAGTGGTGAACGCAGGGCGTCGCCATCCAAGAACCGCCAAATTCGACAGGAGATCATCATGAGCTGGAACCCCACCCAGAGTCCGGAATGCCCAAACGCAGGTCCGGATGCGCTTGAAACGCTTATTATTCCCCGCGCCCGTGACATTGGGGGCTTTGAGGTTCGTCGCGCCTTGCCGTCGCCAAAGCGGCAGATGGTCGGCCCTTTCATCTTTTTCGACCAGATGGGCCCCGCCGAGTTTATCACTCAGGGCGGGATTGATGTACGACCCCATCCGCATATCGGTCTGGGCACCGTCACGTACCTTTATCAGGGCGAATTCGAGCATCGCGATAGCTTGGGTACGCATCAGATGATCTATCCGGGTGAGGTCAACTGGATGATCGCCGGGCGCGGCGTGACACATTCCGAACGAACCAGCGCCGAAACGCGCGAGACCCGCCACAGCCTGTTCGGGATCCAGACGTGGATTGCGCTTCCTGAAGAGCGTGAGGAGATGGCGCCTGCTTTCGAGCATCATGGAAAAGAGGCGCTGCCGACGATCCGCGATGGCGGAACAGAAGCGCGACTAATCCTTGGCGACGCCTATGGCGCGCAAAGCCCGGTCACACTTCCTTCCGAGACGTTTTACCTTGATGTGACGTTACAGCCAGGCGCGCATTTACCCTTGCCGGAGAACCATGAAGATCGCGGGATTTATGTAACCGAAGGATCTGTGGAGGTTGCCGGGGACGTATTCGAGGCTGGCCGCATGATGGTCTTCCGTCCGGGCGATTCAATCGCCGTGAAGGCAGGAGAACGCGGCGCCCGCCTTATGGCGCTTGGAGGCGCCACGATGAATGAAGGACGCTACATCTGGTGGAACTTCGTCTCTTCCTCGAAAGATCGCATCGAGACGGCCAAAGAAGCATGGAAGGCAGGGGATTGGCAAAACGGCCCATTCCATCTGCCGCCAGGTGACGAGGACGAATTCATTCCGATCACACTTGAATTGGAACGTGGGATTCCAATACGCAGGTGAGCGGGTATTGCCGCGATCACAGGCACCTTGGCAGCAAATGACACCTTGGCGAGATTGCCTCGTCGTTCAAGCCGCATAGAAGCTTCGAGCGTCACGTTAGGCGTCAAGAAAGTTACGAACCTGGCATGCCCCCATCGGGTGGTCCGGTTTGATTGTTAGTGCATCGTCGGCCTCTGGTCCATTAGCACGATGCTTTCGGGCGCGGGCGGACGATAGCCCAATGAGCTGTGCGGCATGTCTATCATCGACGAGCGGGCGGTCGCGCATGTCAGATCGAATCTTGCGGCGACGCCCCGGCGGTTGATGATGACCCGATGCGCCAACCGGACGATCCACAGCATGTTCAAGGTAATTGAGGTTCGCGGTGCGAATAAAGGCTCCGAAGTCGTTCATTGTCACGGCGGCAGGGGCGAGCTTGCAAAGCCGTTCCACCTGACGTCAAACGTATTCGATGGCGAAACGACTACGAAACGCCGCGCCAAAGCGCCGGTGCAAACACGGACCGCCCGTTTCAGGACGCAAGCGACATCCAACCTGACCTGCTTGGCGCCCGCCGCGCTGAGCCGCTGCAAATCCTATCCGAACCCAAATGTCTCATTCGTCAACGAGGCGCGAATAACAGATTGAAACCGCGTCGTGCGGATCTTCATGGGTGCATCTTTGCACCCTTGGTTATCTTGTCTACTGTCTTTCTCTCCTCCCGGACGGCAAGCCCGACGAGGTTCAGTTCATCCGTTCCGTATTCTCGAACTGCGGCGCGATTGGCGGCGTCATGGCCGGTCTTGAACATGTCCTCGATATAGATCGACATATCGACACCTCGGGTCAGTGCGCGCGAATGGATCTTTTTCAGCCCCGCTCCGTCCGCCACGAGCACGATCATTGGCTGAACGATCAAGGATCGATACGTCTGCCCATCCGCATCCTCATAACGCTCGCCGAGAAGATCGGAGTCCGCGCCAAGAACGCCACTCGTCAGAAATGCGGTGACATTCAGTTTCTGCCAGTCCAGCAAATCATCACGCACGACTATCGCAATCTTCGTTTCAAACATTTTGGTTCCTTGCATTATTCTTATACTTCACGCCTTTGCCGAATTATATCTGGCTAATGGCTTGGGCATCAGGATACTGTTAGGTTAACCTGCCTGCAAACGAAGCATTTACGGTGTAAAGGGGTGAAGTTGGAATTTGACCGAACGGATCGACACATCCTCGCGCTTCTGTCGAAGAATGCTCGGATAACAAACAAAGAGCTGGCTGATGCGGTCGACTTGTCGCCATCCAGCGTCCACGAACGAACCAAGCGGCTCTTTAACAGTGGAGTTATCGCGGGCGCACATCTTGACGTCGATCTGGGCCACCTCGGCTTTTCCATGAAGGCGTTCTTGTTCATCCAGTTGTCAGAACATGAGAAGTCGAACCTCGATAGTTTCCTTCAGGACGTGCTGAAGTTCCCCGAGGTCCGTTCAGCATGGATGATCAGCGGAAGATACGATGCAATTGTCGAACTGGTTACGCAGAATACGAAGCATTTGCACCGGGTTGTCGTCGAGAAGTTCTCGTCACGTGAAGAGGTCCACCGAATTGAGACATCGATTGTTTTTGATGGCGCTGAGCAACGGGATCTTTCTGCATTGTTGCAGTTGAATTCGTGATTGGTGAGAGGCGAAACAGGTTCCAAAAAACTGAATGTGGACATTGGACCAATGTCCATCTTGGCTAGGCGCGCCGGGCAGCTTGGCCAAGCGAACGGGCGCCACACCTTACCGCTGCAAATCCATGTTGAGCCAACTTACCTGCAAGCTGAAGTTCGTCGCCCCTCCGTTTTTTGTGGCTGTCATTCCTTAGGCGGTGAGGCCAGCGACGATTGCACGGCTCTGCCTCTCCAGTTCCGCGTAGGTCGGTATAACGTCACAAACCACCATCCTCCAGTACAGCGGCGCGACAAGCAGATCGAGCGCGAGGTTTCGGTCAAGGTCTTTCGGTAGTTCGCCTCGGTGCGTCCACCGGTCCAGAAGATCCTCTGCCCGCTCCCGCCTTGCTTGCGCAACCCGGTCATTGATTGCGCGCATCTCGGTCGATCGCGCGGCTTCGGCATGCAGATCCGGCAGGATCCTGCGAACCAGAGGGTGTCGAAGCACCGCTTACGCCGGACGTTGTCTTTGAATTCCCCTACGCCCCAGAGGGGCTTCCCCGACGACTGGACGGTATGACGCCCTTGCCGATCACCTGACGCGGCTTGAGCCGATGCTGAAACTGGGCGAGTTTACGCTGCATGCGGTTCACCCGTCGGACGACACCGTGATTATCGAATTCTCTTGCGACGGTTCCGGCATTGCCACCGGACTGCCCTATGACCAGGACTATATTTCTGTCGTAACCCTCCGTAACGGGCGCTTCAGCCACTATCGCGATTACTGGAACCCGCTGGTTGCACTGTCCGCCCTCGGCGGCGCGCAGGCAGCGGCGATGGCCTATGCCGGGGAGACGGCAAATGGGTGAACGCATTCTCGTCATCGGCGGCAAGGGTAAGACAGGCCAGCGGGTAGTGGAGCGTCTTACGGCCATAGGAGCCGAACTCGCCGTTGGTACCCGCACACCCACAGGGTCGCGGGACTGCTTCTTCGACTGGGCGGATGCGGCCTCCGTGGCTGCGTTCGAAGGCTGCTCTGCAGTCTATCTCGTGGCACCGACGGATCGCACCGACCACCTCGATGTCATGCGTCCTTTCCTCAAAAGAGCGGTCGAGCGTAGGGTGCGCCGTTTCGTGCTTCTAAGTTCGTCCCTGCTGGATCGTGGCGGCCCGATGATTGGTGGCGTTCATGACTGGCTGGCCGATACCGTCCCGGAATGGGCTGTGTTGCGCCCATCCTGGTTCATGCAGAATTTCTCAGATGGGCCTAGCGCCCACACGGTCCGAGAGGAAAATGCGATCTACAGCGCCACGGGCACGGCTCGCGTAGGCTTCATCGATGCCGAAGACATCGCGGCCGCCGCCGTCGCCTGCCTGACCTCCACCGAGCCGCTCAACAATGACCGTATCCTTACAGGCCCAGAGGCGCTGAGCTATGAGGATACCGCCCGGATACTGTCAGACGTGACGGGCCGGACGATCCGTCACATCGCGTTCTCCGCCGCGGAGCTGTCTGACCGTTTCGAGGCACAGGGTCTGCCGGACGATTACGCCCGCATGCTTGCGTCTCTGGACGAAACGAACCGCACAGGTGTCGAAGATCGCACGACGGAGGGCGCATTGCAGCTGACCGGATCTGCGGCCGGCTCATTTAAAAGCTTCGCTGTGAGGAATGCGGCAACTTGGATGGTCTGATGTCCAGCGGCCAAGACCGCCCTCAGATCGAAATGCGAGGGTTTGGGCAATAGTTTAACGATAGCCCTTTTCCCTGACAGCGAACTCAGACAGCACCGTTGCTCAGGCGCGCGACAGTGAAAGTCGGGAACCAGCCCATCTTACCAGATGCTAAGGGTTAAACGAGCGGCGGCGTCGGCGGCGACTAATGGCGCTACAAAGATTGGAGCCAGTCACCCTCGAGGGGCCAAGATCAGTGGGTTGGCGGCGCGGATTGGCTGCAATGTGCATCCCCTATGCCCCTCCGGTCAAAGTCCGCCACCGGTCTGCGACACGGGCGGGCATGACACCGAATTCCCCGACAACGGTCAGTTGCTCGACACGGTTCTCGACTGGCTGGATGACCCGGCACAAAGCGCAAGTGACAGAACCGCAGGGTCTCTTCGGCTTCCCTCCGATCTGGCGAAACTTCAGATGTAACCGCCCGCAAGCGCCAGCAGCGCGGCATGATGCCGGTTGCGCGCGTTCAGTTTGCGGCTCGCGTTGCCAAGGTGGTAATTCACCGCCGACACGGACAGGAACATGCGATCGGCCAGTTCGTCGCTGGTCATCCCCCGCGCCACCCATGCGAGCGCCTCGCGTTCGCGCGACGACAGCGGGTTGGCCTCGCTCTCGCGCGGCTCGCGCGGACGCACGAGGTTGTCGCAGATCTGGTGCGACGCCATGTGCAGCATCGCTCCTTCCGTCTTGATCACGTCGCGCAGGGTGCTGCGGTTGTCCGAACTGAACGACACCAGCGCCACGCCACCATCGGCGCTTATGATCGGCAGCGAAAACCCATAACGGATGCCATATTCCCGCGCCTCGTAGAACACGCGGCGCTGACGTTTCTCGAAATTGCCGAGGAAACTCTCCGTTCCCCAGTGATAGGGGCTGCGGGCCGAACCAGCCATCTCGCAGACCGGATCGACCTGGTTATAGCTGCGCTCGCAATAGCGCTGCACCCAGTCGTCCTCATAGTTCGTCTTCAACGCGCGCAGCACATCGCCTTTCGGGAATTCGCCTTTTCGGATCGGCAGGAAGCTGTAGAAATCAAGCCCGACCCGCGCCAGGAAAGCGTCGATTTCCCGCGCCATCTCACTCCAGAGCATTGCCTGCGCCCGGTCGAAGAATTCGATCTGTCCCAATGTCGCGGCCATCGGAGTCTTGCCCGTGAATGCTGCTGCGCCCGTCAAAAAGCGAACAGAACACCCCCTGTTTTTGCAAGATCTGCCAGTTGAGAAGCGTGCTGCCCTGCGTCAGCCTGCACTGAATTACAGGGAAAAGGCAATGATGCACAAAAACATGACAAGAATTGTACAGCTGCTTGCAAGCGCAAGCACCGTCTCTCTGCTGGCCGGTGCGGCCATGGCAGATGTGGTGAAAATCGGCGTTCTCGCCCCGCTGACCGGTGCCACTGCCTCGGATGGCGAGGAATTCGTCCGGGGGGTGACCTGGGCCGTCGAAGAAGCGAATGCCAAGGGCGGCGTCGCCGGGCATACCTTTGAAATCGAAGTCGCAGACGTCAAGGATCACTCGGCTGCAAACGTCTCCTCCGCGGTTGAACGTCTTCTGGGTACGGACGGGGTCGAGGTCATCGTGACCGGCTATGCAAGCCTCTCGATGTTTGAAGTCGAACTGATGGCCGAAGAAAACATGCCCTATATCGCGGCTGGCCCCAGCCCGGGGTTCATGGCGATCACCTCGCAGGACCCGGAATATTACAATTGCTGCTGGTCCTTCACCGCGTCCTTTACCGGGTATGAAACCGACGTTCTGCCGATGGTCGAAGCGCTGGGCGAAGATGGCGAGATCACTATCGACGACAAGACCGTCGCAATCATCTCCTCCGACAACCCCTATTCCAAGACCATCTCCGAAGGCATGAAAACCAGCTTTGAAGAGGGCGGATGGGACATCGTCGTGGACGAGCTCGTACCCTTTGGCGAAGTCAACGACTGGAAGGTCATCCTCGCCAAGGTCAACGAAACCAATCCCGATCTCGTGGTGAACACGGACTATCTTCCGGGCAACTCGGCGCTGTTCCTGAACCAGTTTCTCGAAAACCCCAGCGACAGCCTTGTCTTCCTGCAATACGCCCCGTCGGTTCCGGAATTCCTCGAACTGACCGGCGACAAGGCCAACGGTGTCATCTACAATCTGATCGGCGGCAATCTCGACACGCCGAAATGGCCCCACGGTCAGGAAATGGTATCGGCCTACAAGGCACGCTTCGGTATGGAGACCGGCACCTACGGGGTTGGCCTCTACGAGATGACCAACATCTATTTCGACGCGCTTGAAAAGGTCGGCGATCCGACCGACCACGACGCGATCGGCAAGGCGCTGGGCGAAACGAACAAGATGACCGCCTCGGGCAACATCGAATTCGACCCAGAAACCCATGTTGCGCTTCAGGACGATGATCACGTCCCGGTCACCTTCTGGCAGCTCTGGGATGGCGAACGGACGATGATCAAACCCGACGCTTATGCGAATGGCGAATTCCGCCTGCCGCCCTGGATGAGCGCCGAATAACACCCTCCGTGACCCCGGGTCTGTCGCGCGTGTCCCATTCGCGCGGCAGGTCATTTCGCCTGGAAAATCCCATGAACACACCTATCCTGTCGGCGCGCGGCCTCTCCAAAAGCTTTGGCGGTCTCAAAGCGGTCGACGATGTCAGTTTTGACGTCATGCAGGGCCAGATCTTCGGTGTCGCCGGACCCAACGGCAGCGGCAAGAGCACGCTCTTCAATATCATCACCAAGGTCCCCTTCGGCCCGACCGCGGGTACCCTCGAACTCGATGGCAAACCCGCGCATGACCGCCGCGCCCACGAGATCTCGCTGTCCGATATCGCACGCACTTTTCAGCGGGAAAACGTGTTCGGATCGCTCAGCGCCATCGACAACGTGCTGGTGGCGGTGGAAAGTCAGGCGCCGAAACTCAGCTTTGAACAGCAGCTCGCCCGCGCCAATGAGGTCCTCGCCCTCGTCGGTTTTCCCTCGACCATGCAGAACATGGCGGCGGATTCCGTGCCAATCTTCTACCGCAAGCAGCTCATGATCGCGAGCGCACTCGCGCTTCGACCCCGCGTGCTCCTGATGGACGAACCCGCGTCAAGCCTCACCGGCCCCGAAATCGAACGCATGAAAGAGATCATCCTGACCATTCGCGGCACCGGCATCACTGTCGTTCTCATCGAACATGTCCTCTCCCTGCTGATGGAGGTCTCAGATCGGCTCCTCGTGCTGGATCAGGGCAGGGTGATAGCCAACGGCCTGCCTGCCGAGGTGATCAAACAGGCAGAAGTGGTCGACGCCTATCTCGGAGCCAGCCATGAGTGATCCTATCCTGTCCGTTCGCGGTCTTTCCTCGGGCTATGACCCGATCAAGATTTTCCGCAACATCGACCTCACCGTGGCCAAGGGCGAAAGCATCGGTATTTTCGGGCCGAACGGCCACGGCAAGACCACCTTTCTCAAGACGCTCAGCGGTCTCATCGATCCGTGGAGCGGCGAGATCATCTTTGACGGCCAGCGTCTTAACCGCCCAGGCGAACGCGGCAGCCGGAAATGGCGCAATTTCAATTACGACGCCGTCACCCGCCGCCGGATGGACCCGAAACAGGTGGCGCGCGCCGGTCTGATCCACGTCCAGCAGGGCAACCTGCTGTTTCCCGAACTGACCGTCGCCGAAACCCTGTCGATCTCGACCACCGCCGCGCGGGCCCGCAAGGGCTGGTCACTGACCGAGGTGCAGTCGCTCTTTCCACGCCTCGCTGAACGTAATGATCACAAGATCCGCTTTCTGTCGGGCGGCGAACGCCAGATGGTATCGGTCGCCGCCGGGCTGATGTCCGCACCGCGCCTGCTGATCCTCGATGAGCCGACCCTTGGCCTTTCGCCGAAAATCCGCGCCGAACTTTCCGCGGCCATCCTCACGGTCAAGGAAACCGGCTTGCCGATCATCCTGATCGATCAGGACGTCGCCTTCCTCGGGCAGATCATCGACACGCTTTACCTCTTCGATCACGGCCGCATCTCTGGCCGCATGAGCCGCGAGGAAATGCCCGACCACGACGGTCTGATGGCCATCCTTTTCGGAGATCAACACTGATGGATCCTGTAACCCTCTTCTCGATCATCAAAGGCGGCATCGTGCTCGGGGCTCTATATGCCCTGATGGCAACCGGGCTGTCGCTGGTCTGGACCACCCTCGGCATCTTCAATTTCGCCCACGGCGCCTTTATTGCGCTCGGGGCCTATGTGGCATGGCAATTCTCGGCAACTGACGCCTTTGGCTGGCCGCTGGCGCTCAGTATCATCGCCACGTCTCTGGTGATGTTCGCCATCGGTGCCTTTCTCCACCTCACCCTCGTTAAACCGTTCGAACGCCGCTCCGACGTGGTGCTGATCACCGTGATCACCACGCTCGCAGGCTCCGCCATCCTCGAAAACCTGCTTCTGCTGATCTGGGGCCCTCGCTCAAAGCAGATCCCGAAAATGGCCGAGGGCGAAGTGGCCATCGGCGGCTTTCACCTCGCGTTCAGCGAAATCATCCTGCTGGTGCTGGTGCTGGCGATCCTTGTCGGGGTAGGGGCCTTCCTGCGCTATTCCCGTCCGGGCCGTGCGATGCGCGCTGTCTCGCAGAACCGCGAAGCCGCGCAATTGCTCGGGCTGAACGTGCCGATGTATTTCGCGCTGGTCCTTGGCCTCTCTGCCGTGACCGCCGGTCTGGCGGGCGTCTTCATCGGAACGATCCGCTTCATGAACCCGGCCATGGGCAGCGAACCCCTGATGAAGGCCCTGATCGTGGTGATCTTCGGCGGCGTCGCACGCTTCTCCAGCCCGATCTACGCCGCCTTCATCATCGGTCTGCTCGAGGCCTTTTCGATCTATTTCGTCGGCCTCTACTGGGCGCCCGCCGTTCTGTTCTTCACGATGATCGTGGTCTTGCTGATCAAGCCCGAAGGGCTGTTCGGCAAATACCAAAGGACCCTCTGACATGCGCTACGATCCCCCAATTCACAAGACCCAAGGCCTCTTGCCGCTGATCCTCGCCTTTGCGGTCCTGGTCCTCTTCCCCTTTGTCTTCGAGGCCACCTATTTCCGCCACGTGCTCATCCTCGCCTTTGTCTTTGCCATCGTTGCGACAAGCTGGGATCTCAGCCTCGGCTATGGCGGGCTTTTCAACTTTGCCCATGTGGCGCTCTTCGCGGTGGGGATCTATACCTACGCGATCCTTGCCAAGACGCTCGGTTTTTCGCCCTGGCTGTCGATCCTTGCGGGCGGGGGCACAGCGGCCTTCGTCGCGCTGCTGATCTCGCTCCCGGTGCTGCGGCTCGACGGTGTTTACGTCATCCTCGTCACCATCGCCTTCGGTCAGCTGATCTATCTGGTCGTGGTGTCATGGTCTGACGTGACCGGCGGCACCTCGGGCATGGTCACGCTGCCGACCCTTCAGATCGGCGACTATCGCCTCTCCAAAGACGGGCGCATCGGGTATTACTTCCTCGGTCTGGGCCTGCTCGCCGCCAATCTGGCCTTTCTCTACTACGTCACCCGTTCGCGCCTGGGCCGCGCCGCCGTCGCGCTGCGCGACAACAAGTATTACGCCATCGCCCGCGGCATATCCGAGGCCCGCACCCGCGCGCTCACCCTCATGGCCAGCGCCGTCTTCACCGGCATCGCCGGGGCGTTCTATGCCGCCTACCTGCGCGTTGCCTCGCCCGATGCCTTCGGCATGGGCTTCCTGACGCTCCTGCTGTCGATCCTGCTTGTCGGCGGCACCGGCACGATATGGGGACCGGTCGTCGCCGCCTTTGCGGTTTCGATCCTCTCGGAATGGCTGGCCGGGTTCGGCGCTTGGCAGAACATCGTGATCGCGCTTGCCATCGTGCTTGTCGTGGTCTTCTACCCCGGCGGACTCTGGGCGGCCTTGCAGGAATTGCGCGAAGTTGCGGACAACCTGCGTTCCTCGACCATCGCCCGCCTGCGCCGCCGCGAAACCGCCACGCGCGAGGCGATGACCGGCGCGAAGGAACGCATGTTGCAAACGTCCCACGGTCTGATCTCTGTCGCCGACACCGGGGATACCGACAAACCGGCCCTGCTTCTGCTACACGGAAACTCCGCCTGCAAAGAAGCGTTTCACAAGCAGTTCCGCAGCTTTGCCGACAGCTATCGCGTCATCTCTTTTGACTATCCGGGCCACGGCGTTTCAGCCAATGCCGACCCCGAGCAAAGCTACAACATCTCTGCCTATGCCGAGATCGCCGAAGAGGTCCTTGCCGATTGCGGTGTCACCGAGGTCTCGGTGTTCGGCTGGTCGCTTGGCGGCTATGTCGCGATGGAACTGACCGCGCGGGGCAATGTCACGGTCATGGCGCTTGCCATTTCCGGCACGCCACCGCTCAACATGGTGCCGGATGACTTCGGCCGCGGCTACAACCCGGACTCGCACCTCGTTCTCTCGGGCAAGCAGTATTTCTCGCGCACCGAGGCCACGAACTACGCCAATAGCGCGACCGCCCCGATCTCCGAGGAATCCGCCTTTCTCCACCGCAACCTGCGCCGCACCGATGGCCGCGCCCGGGTCTACGCCCTGTCGCGTCTGGGCGTGATCGACTGGCCACGGCAGATGCGGATCCTGTCCGAAGGCAAAATCCCTTTCGCCATTCTGAACGGCAGCGATGATCCCTTCCTCAACCACGACTACATCGCGCGGCTGAAATACGGGAACATCTGGCGCGGCGCGCCGCAGGACATCCCGAACGGCCGTCACGCTCCATTCTTCAACCAACCGGACAAGTTCGACCTGGCGCTCTTTGCCTTCCTCGAACACGCCCGCTCGCTGGACATGGCCCGGCAGGCATGACCTCTCACCCCGATTGGGAAACCCGATGAAATATGTCTCGACCCGTGGCAAAGCCTGCGATCTCACCTTCAAAGAGGCCCTTTTGACCGGGTTGGCCAGCGATGGCGGTCTCTACGTCCCCGACATCTGGCCGCGCTTCACTCCCGAAGAAATCGCCGGTTTTCGCGGTCGTCCCTATGCTGAGGTCGCTCTTGCGGTGATGGAAAAATTCACCGGCGATGAAATCGCGCGGGACGACCTGAAACTGATGATCGAAGACGCCTATACCGGGTTCACCCATCCGGCGGTGACCCCGCTGGTGCAGCTTGGCCCGAACGATTGGCTGCTTGAACTTTTCCACGGCCCGACGCTGGCTTTCAAGGATCTCGCCATGCAGATCCTCGCACGCTTCATCGACCACGTTCTCGCGGAAAGGGGAGAGCGTCTGACCATCGTCGGTGCAACCTCCGGCGATACCGGCGGCGCCGCGCTTGCTGCCTTCCTTGAAAGCAAGCGGGTCGATGTGTTCTTCATGTATCCCGATGGCAAGGTCTCAGAATTTCAGCGCCGCCAGATGACCACGCTGAACGCCGCCAACTGCCACGCCATCGCGCTAAATGGGAGCTTTGACGATTGTCAGAACCTCGTGAAAGCGCTCTTTGCCCGCCCCGACCTGCGCGAAGGGTTCAACCTCTCTGCGGTGAACTCGATCAACTGGAGCCGCGTCATGGCGCAGGTGGTCTATTACTTCACCACTGCAACGGCCCTCGGCGCGCCGGATCGCAAGGTCAGCTTCTGCGTGCCCACCGGGAATTTCGGCGATATCTACGCAGGTTACGTCGCGCATCTGATGGGCCTGCCGATTGACCGGCTCGTCATCGCAAACAACGAAAACGATATCCTGACCCGCACGCTCAGCACCGGCGATCACGCGCTGCGCGACGTGGTCGCGCCCAATACGCCCTCGATGGATATCCAGATTTCCTCGAATTTCGAGCGTCTGTTGTTTGATGCCTCCCGGCGCGACGCCACGCTTGTTGCGCGCCTGATGGCGGATCTCGCCGCCGGCCACGCCTACCAACTGCCGCAAGCGCTGCGCGACACCATCGGCGAAATCTTCGACGCAGGCCGCGCCACGCAGGCCGAGGCATCGGCGCGTATCCTCTCCTGCTATGCGGAAACCGGTTATCTCTGCGACCCGCATACCGCCGTCGCCCTGCATGTCGCCGAGCAGTTCAACGACGGGCAAACCCCGATGATCACCCTGTCCACCGCTCATCCGATCAAGTTCTCGGAAACGGTGCAGCAGGCGACGGGCAGGGTGGCCGAACTCCCGCCCGGCCAGCAGGATCGCGAAACGCTCCCCGAACAGGTCACGAAATTGCCGAACGATCTGGAAACGCTCGCCCGTTTCATCCGCAGCAATAGCAAGGCGATGCCCGCGTCCGCCTAGCCCCGCTTTCCGCAAGGATCGGGTCGCCGCCCTCACACCCGCGACGCAGAATGCCGCCAGTTCAGCACAACTGGAGAACGGCATATGCTCTCGGACAAGACCATCATCATCACCGGCGCCAGCAGCGGCATCGGCGCAGCGGCGGCAAAGCTATTCGCGGCCAGCGGCGCCTCGCTGGTCCTCGCAGCCCGTCGTGGCGACCTGCTCGAAACCCTGACCGGGGAAATTCGCGCCTCAGGCGGCAGGGCGGCATATTTTCCCGGCGATGTCCGCAAGGCGGGCTACGCGGCCGATCTCGTCGACCTCGCCCAGTCGCATTTCGGCGGGCTCGACGGGGCCTTCAACAACGCCGGTGTCGTCGGCGAGATGGGGCCGGTCCCCGCGATGACCGAAGAGACATGGAACGAGGCGATCGAGGTCAACCTGACCAGCGCCTTTCACGCCGCAAAGGCCCAGATCCCGGCGCTGCAGGCGCGGGGCGGCGGCGCCATCGTCTTTACCTCGTCCTTCGTCGGGCACACGGTTGGCCTGCCGGGCATGGCCGCCTATGCCGCCGCCAAGGCCGGGTTGATCGGCCTGACGCAAGTGCTCGCCGCCGAACACGGCGCCGAGAACATCCGCGTCAACGCCCTGCTGCCGGGCGGCACCCACACGCCTATGGCTAGCGACGACGAGGCGATTCATGATCTCGTGAATGGCCTCCACGCGCTGCAACGCATGGCAAAGCCGGTGGTAATCGCGCGGGCCGCCATGTTCCTGCTTTCGGATCACGCCTCTTTCGTCACCGGCAGCGCCATGCTGGCCGATGGCGGTAATTCCATCAGCAAGGTCTAGTCGATAGATCGGGGAAACCCGCAAAAGGCCTGCAAAGAAAAAAGGCCGGCCCCCAAGGACAAGGACCGGCCTTAGCCATTCTCAGCCCAGCGGCAGGCGCTGCCGCACAAGCGTCGTCCAGTAGGAACATCCCCACGAAATCACGTCGTCGTTGAAATCGTATTTCGGGTGGTGCAGCCCCGCCGAAGGGCCATTGCCGACATTGATCATCGCGCCCGGCACTTCGTTGAGCATGAAGGAGAAATCCTCGCCCCCCAAGACCGGCGGCATGTCGAGCGAGACCTTGCTTTCGCCCGCCACTTCCTGCGCGGCGGCAGCGGCCAGCATGGTTTCGCGCTCGTGGTTCACGGTCACCGGGTACATGCGGATATACTCCAGCGTGCCCGTCGCACCGTAGCCTGCGGCGATGTTCGGGATAATCGCCGAAAGCTGCGCCTCGATATGGCTGCGGACCTCTTCGCGCAGGGTGCGCACGGTGCCGGTAATCTCAAGCGTCTGCGGGATCACGTTGAACGCATTGCCCGCATGGATCGTGCAGAGCGACACCACCGCATTGTCCATCGGATCGACCGTGCGCGAGGTGATCGTCTGCACGGCCTGAATGATCGCCGAGGCAATCGGCAGCGGGTCGATTGTCTCGTCAGGCCGCGCCGCATGGCCGCCACGCCCTTCGATGGAAATCCGCACCTCGTCCACCGACCCCATGATCGGCCCCGAGGCGATGGTGAACTCACCCACCGGCAGGTTGGGGCGGTTGTGCATCCCGTAGACCTCGTTGCAAGGCCAGCGGGTGAACAGCCCGTCATCGATCATCGCCTTGGCCCCCGCGCCACCTTCTTCGGCGGGCTGGAAGATCACGATGACCGTCCCGTCAAAGGCGCGGCTTTCGACCAGCTGTCGGGCCGCGCCCAGCAGCATAGTCGTATGCCCGTCGTGACCGCAGGCATGCATCTTGCCGTCGACCTTCGACGCCCATGGCTTGCCGGTATCCTCGTGGATCGGTAGCGCATCCATGTCGGCGCGCAGGCCAATGGTGCGGCCCGAGTTATTGCTCTGACCGTGGATCACGCCCACTACGCCGGTGCGCCCGATCCCTTCGACCACCTCGTCCACGCCAGCCGCACGCAGGGCTTCGGCCACGGTCGCGGCGGTGCGCGTCACATCATAGAGAAGTTCCGGGTTCTGGTGCAGGTCACGGCGGAATTCGGTGAGGGATTCCAGTTCTTTCGCAACCCAGTTTTCAACGGCCATGCCTCAGGCTTCCTTCTTTTTCATGCGGTAACGGAAATCGCAGTGGCTCGCGCCCTTCATGATGGTCTGCGTGCGCGTCAGCTCGATGTCCGGGTTGTAGCCGATGCAGAAATCGCCATCGCGGTTGCACGACAGCAGGTGGCCGATATCGCCCAGCCCCATCTCCTTGTACATTTCCGAATACCGGCAGCGGGTGACGTTGAAATCCATCTTTTCTTCGGTGGCTTCCAGCATATCGATCCGCAGCGCGTCTTCACGGGTCCAGTTCGGCTGAATCTCGGCAAAATCGGTCAGGTCGGGCGCGTGGCCCAAAGCCTCGGCCAGTTGCTGCCCCTGCTCGATGGCCGAACGAGAACAAGTCTCGCCGATCACCGCTTCGCCTTCTTCGCGGCTGGTGCGCTCGGTGATGACATCCAGCACGTGTTTCAGGATCATCGCCTCGATCTTGCGGCGCAGCAGGATCGGAATATCGTTGATCTCCATGCCTTCGGGAATCGTGTCTGTCGCGCTCATTGGGTCATGTCCTCACAATTTCGGTTCGCTCAGGTCCTTGCGTTTCAGCCAGGCCAGATAGGTTGGGGCCAGCCGCCGCACGGCAGCATGGACCGGAAAGGGTTTCGGCTCGCTCACGGGCAGGGCCAGTTCGTTCTCGTCGATGCCGCTCGCTGCGCGGGCAAGTTCCCGCCCCAGCGCGGTGCCAAGCGCGACGCCGCGCCCGTTGCAGCCGATCCACGCCCAGCCATCCGGGCCAAGCCGGTGCACGCGGGGGAAGCGGTCCCAGTTCATGCCGATATAGCCCGACCACACATGGGTCATCTCCGGCACGCCCAGATCGGGAAAGGCTTCGGCAAGGCTCTGCGCGGCCTTGCGGCGAACGCGGTTGGCGATGTCATAGCTGCCCATCACCGCCCCGCCGGTGATCAGCCGGTTGCGCGCGTCATAGCGAAAAAACCGCAGATCGCCGCGCGTGTCCGACACCGCCTGCCGGCCCGGCAGAATCTTGGATCGCAGGTTATCGCCAAGAGGTTCCGTCGACATCTGCCAGCTTAGCACCGGCACGATCGATTTCGCCAGCCTCGGCGCAAGCGACGGGATCAGCTCTCCGGTATAGGCATTGGTGGCCAGGATCAGCGCGCGCGCCTTCAGCGTGCCTTCTGGCGTGCGGATCACCCACTGTGCGCCTTCACGTTTGTAGCTGGTGACGGGCGACAATTCATGGATCACCGCGCCCAGTCCCTCGGCCGCCTTGGCCATGCCGCGCGCCAGCGCCAGCGGATTTATATGTCCGCCGGTCGGGTTATACATCCCGCCATACCAGAAATCGGTCCCCAGTATCTCGCGGGTTTCCTCCGCCGATTTCAGCTCGGCCGGAAACCCGAAGCGTCGCCATGCATCCACCCGCATCTGCGAAAGTTTGACCCGACCGGGGCTGTGCGCAGGCTGGAACCAGCCGCTCTGTTCCGCCTCGGCCTGCATGTCGAATTCACGCACGAGGTCAAAGAGGATATTGGCCGAATTGCCTATCAGGTTGACCATCCGCTCGCCCGCCGCGCCATAGCGTTTGACCCACGCATCCGGCTCGGCCGAGGTCAGGATCGGGATCACCTGACCGTTGTTGCGGCCTGACGCGCCCCAGCCGACGGCCTTACCTTCAAGCACGGTAACGCTCTTGCCCTGACGCGCGGCTTCGATGGCCGCCGACAACCCGGTGAAACCGCCGCCGATAATGGCGATGTCGGTCTCGGCACTGCCGGTCAGGGGTGCTGCCAGTTTCCGCTCGGGCGCGGTTGCCGCCCAAAGCGACGGGGGAAAATCCACGGCTTCCATTACGCGACCTTTCCCGGCGCAACCGCTTTGCGGTCGATCTCATGCGGCAGCCAGAACCAGCGCAGCGCTTCTTCATCGGCCAGCAGTTCCGGGCAGCCGGGCAGGGACAATTCGCAGCCCTTTGCGGCCAGCGCCTTGGCCTCGGCGAGACAGGTCTCGAAGTCCGGCGCCTCGGCCTCCTCCGGGCAGGGGCCGGACCACAATTCGCTCAGTGAAGCCGGACCTTCGTCGTCGATCGGGCGCTGCGCCCGCCAGACACCATTGCCCACATCCAGCCGGTAATACGGCAGCATCGCCAGCCCGTGTTCCGCGACAAAGCCAATCGCGGCGGCGATCCGGTCCACGTCTTCCTCGGCAAAGAACCAGTTGACCCCAAGTCGCGCCCAACCGGGGCGAAAGGCGGAATGGCCAAGGCTCACCGCCTCTTCGTGTCGCCGCGTCGTCATCTCGTCGATATGCAGCAACTCGTGCCCATACGGTCCCGCGCAGGAACAGCCGCCGCGCGCCTGAATGCCAAACAGATCGTTCAGCAGGGCCACCACATAGTTGTGATGCAAGAGCTTGCCGCGCACGCGGATGTTGAAGGAAAAAATCCCGATCCGCGGCACGTCCTCGGGACCAAGCAATTCGACACCCGGTATCGCCCGCAGCGCTTTGTTCAGCTGCGCCGTCCGCGCCATTTCGCGCTTTTCGACCTCGGCCTCATCCATGTCGCGCTTGAGCTGCAACACCATCCCCGCGCGGATATTTTCGACGATAGAGGGGGTGCCCGCTTCTTCGCGCCGCTCGGGGTTGGTGACATAGTTATGATCCGTCGCCGTTACGTAAGACACCGTGCCGCCGCCTGAAACCGTGGGGCGCGTGGTGTCCAGCAGGGTCCGGTCCGCGATCAGGATGCCCGAGGCCCCCGGACCGCCGGGATATTTGTGCGGCGAGATAAACGCGGCGTCGATCCGGTCGCCCGCACCGGGCGCGGTTTCTGCCAGCCGCACAGGCAGATAGGGGGCGGCAGCGGCAAAATCCGCCACGCAATAGGCACCGTGCCGATGCAGCAGCTTGGCGATGGCGCGCAGATCGGTGCGCACCCCCGTCACATTGGACGCGGCCGAAAAGGCACCAACCTTGACCGGCGCATCCTCATGCGCGGCCAGTTCCGCCTCAAGCGTCTCAAGGCAAATGCTGCCCTTTGCATTCAGCGGCACGCGCACCACTTTCGCCCCGCTTTCGCGCCACGGCAGATCGTTGGAATGATGCTCGTACGGACCGACAAATATCACCGCTTCGGCCCCCAGACCGCGCAACGAAAGCGCCCGCATCAGCTTGTCCGAGGCACCGGTCGCGCCCGAGCCGACAAATATAACCGCGTGATCTTCATCGGCATCCACTGCCTTTCGCACACTTTCCCGCGCCAACTCTCGCAATTGCGTCGAACGCCGCCCTGTAAAGGAGGTCTCGGTATGGGTGTTCCCGTAATAGGGCAGCACGTGGCGGCGGATCGCATCCTCGATAAAGGACAGCGACCGTCCCGAGGCGACATAATCTGCATAAAGTAGCGCGCGTGGCCCGAAGGGGCCGGGGATCACCGAACCCTCGCCAATGATGGCGCTGCGGATATCGTTGAACTGGATAGACATTTTCAAACCTCAGGCAGCATCGGTGTTGCGGACCGGCGGCGTCCAGTGACGCCCCGGAATCGAAGAAAGCAGGTTGCGGGTATAGGGGTGTTTCGGATCGGCGAAGACCTCGGCGGTCACGCCCGCCTCGACGATCTCGCCTTTCTGCATGACAATGATACAGTCGCAAAGCTGCGCCGCGACCCGCAGGTCATGGGTCACGAACAACAGCGACAGGTTCATCCGGTCGCGCAGATCGGCCAGCAGTTTGAGAACCTGCGCCTGCACGCTTACGTCCAGCGCCGAAACCGGTTCATCCGCGACAATTACCTTGGGCTCCATCGCAAGCGCGCGGGCAATCCCGATCCGCTGGCGCTGACCGCCCGAGAATTCATGTGGAAACCGGTTTGCGGCGGCAGGGGAGAGTTCCACAAGCTCAAGCAATTCGCGCGCCCGGGCACGCGCCTTTTCCGGGTCCTCACCATGCACGATGGGGCCCTGCGCGATCAGGTCGACCACCCGTTTGCGCGGGTTGAGCGAGGCCATCGGGTCCTGAAACACCATCTGGATATGCTTGCGCATCCCCCGCAGTTCCGAGGGCGAACAGGCCAGCAGGTCCTTGCCGTCCACATCGACAGCCCCCGCGTCGGCCTCAAGCAGGCGTGTCACCAGACGTGACACCGTGGTCTTGCCCGACCCGGATTCACCGACGACACCCAGCGTTTCGCCCTGATGCAGCTCAAAGCTCAGGTCCTTCACCGCGATCACCGCCTTGCGCTTGCCCGAAAGCAATCCACCCTTGGCGGCAAAGGTCTTTTTCAGCCCGGTACCCTTCAGCACGACGGGAAGGGTGCTCACCGGTTTCGGCGGTGGCGGCGCCAGATCGGGAACGGAGGCGATCAGCGCCTGGGTATAAGGGTGCTGCGGATGGTTCAGCACCTGATCCGCCGCGCCCTGTTCGACAACCTCGCCCTGCCTCAGCACGATCACATGATCGGCGATCTCGGCCACGACGCCGAAGTCATGGGTGATGAACAGCACGCCCGCGCCGTCCTCTTGCTGCAACTCGCGGATCAGCTTGAGGATCTGCAACTGCGTCGTCACGTCCAGCGCGGTGGTCGGCTCGTCCGCGATCACCAGCTTGGGCGAAAGCGACAGCGCCATCGCGATCATCACCCGCTGCCGCTGGCCACCGGAAATCTGGTGCGGATACGCGTTATAGGCCGAATCCGGATCGGGAATATGCACCCGGTTCAGCATCTCGATGGCATGCTTGCGCCGCGCGGCCCGGTTGCCTTCCATATGCAGCTTCAGCACCTCGTCGATCTGCCAGCCCACGGTCTTCTGCGGGTTCAGCGCCGTCATAGGTTCCTGAAAGATCATCGAAATCCGGTTGCCCCGGATCTGCTTCATCTCGCGGTCGGTCTTGGCAAGGATATCCTCGCCCAGAAAGTTGATCGACCCGCCCGCCACATGCACATGCGGCTCCGGCAGCAGGCGCATGATCGCCCCGGCCGACAGGGATTTACCCGACCCGGATTCACCGACCATGCAGACGATCTCGCCCGGTTTCACGGTCAGGTTCAGCCCGTCCAGCGCAAAGGGACGGTCCGAGCCTTCGGGCAGGGCGATCTTCAGGTCGTGGATTTCGAGGATAGGGGATTGCTCGCTCATTGCTTCTGCCTTGGGTTAAGCGCGTCGTTCAGGCCTTCGCCGAGGAGTGAGAAAGACAGTACGGTCAAAACGATGGCGATCCCGGGAATGGCAGCGCAGTACCACGCGGTGCGCAGCACGGCGCGGCCCTGTCCGATCATGTTGCCCCAGCTTGCATAATTCGGGTCGCCAAGGCCAAGAAAGGCCAGCGCGCTTTCCAGCAGGATCGAGAGCGCCATGATGACCGACGCGTAAACGATGATCGGCGGCAGTGCGTTGGGCAGGATCTCGCGAAAGATCAGCGAGGTACTCGACACGCCAAGGTTTCGCGCCGCATCCACGAACTCGCGGTTTCTCAGCGACATGAATTCGGCCCGGACCATGCGCGCAGGGGCCGTCCAGCTCACGATCCCGATGGCCAGCGTGATCCACTCGATCTTGGAGCCAAGGATCGCGACCAGCGTCAGTAGCAGCACAAAGCTGGGGATGGTCTGGAACGCCTCGGTCACGCGCATCAGCACGTCATCGACCCAGCCGCCAAAGTACCCGGCAAGCGCCCCGATGATCACCCCGATGGCAATCGCCACCAGTGTCGCAACCACGCCCACCAAAAGCGAGATCCGCGCGCCGTAAAACAGGCCCGAAAGGATATCGCGGCCAAGCTGATCGGTCCCCAGCGGCGTCGCCATGTCCACGAAAGGCGCGGTCAGCGGATCGCCCGCCCGGCGCAGCGGATCGCCCGGATCGACAAACCCGGCGGTCAGCGCCATCAGCACAACGACGGCAAAGATGAAAAGCCCCAGCAGCGCCGCGCGGTTGCGCCGGTAGCGCCGCCAGAAGACGATGCCGCGCGAGGGTTCCGGCGGGCGGAGTTCTGTATCGAGAACAGTCATGCGAGTTCGATCCGGCTGTCGAGACGTGCGTAAAGCAGGTCGGTCAGGAAATTCACGACGACCACGATAATCGAGCAGAGGAAGATGATCCCCATCAGCGTGTTCATGTCGCGTTGGATGACGGACTGATAGGCCAGCTGGCCAAGCCCGGGCAGGGTAAAGATGGTCTCAACCACCACCGAACCGCCCAGCACCGTCGAAAATTGCAGGCCAAACAGGGTGACTACCGGCAGCAGCGCATTGCGCATGATGTGGTGGAACATCAGCCGCGTCTCGCCCGCGCCCTTGGCCCGCGCGGTGCGCACGAAATCAAGATCGGCCACCTGCAGAACAGAAGAGCGCATCAGGCGCAGGTAAAAGGAGAGGTAGATCAGCGACAGCGCGGCGGTCGGCATGATCAGGTGCAGCGCCACGTCCCAGACATGGTCCCATCCGGTGTAGAACCCGGCGATGGTCTTGATCCCGCCCACCGGCAGCCAGCCGAGCTTTACCGAGAACAACAGCATCATCATCAGCGACAGGAAAAAGCTCGGAGTCGCGTAAAAGATCAGGCCAAGCGTCGAAATCACGTTGTCGGTCAGCGAATAGGCCCGCCGCGCGGCAATCGCGCCAAGCGCCACACCCACGGTGAACGCGATGCTGAGCGAGGTCGCCATGAGCAGCAGCGTAGTGCCCAGACGGTCCATCAGAACGGTGGCAACCGGCTGTTCGTAAACGAAAGACCAGCCCAGATCAAAGGTCGCCAGCTTTTCCATATAGCGCCAGAGCTGCACCCAGACCGGCTGATCCAGCCCGTATTCCACGCGTAGCCGTTCGATGAACTGGGCATCGGCCCCGCCCATATCGCCGACAAGCGCATCGACCGTGTCGCCGGGCGCGAGTTTAAGCAAAAGGAAGGTGCCGATCATGATCAGGATGACCACCGGCACGGCCTGCACCAGTCGGCGCAGCGAATAGATCAGGATCGGGGGGAGAGCCAATTTCATCAAGGTTCTTTCGCGAAAGAGAGGTGGGCAGGCCGTGTCCGGCCCGCCCGGTTGTCAGATCACTCGTCGAGCCACAGGTCGTACCAGCTCGAGGAATTCCACCGCGGGGTGTTGTGGTGGTTCTTCAGCTTCTTGGACGTGACCGAGATAAAGGGATGCTCGATGGCAAAGATCACCGGCAGCTCTTCCATCGCCTTCTTCTGGATCTCGTGATACATTTCGGCGCGCTTCTCCGGGTCAAGCTCCGAGGCCGCATCGTCGATCATCTGGTCCATTTCGTCGCTCTGCCAGCCAAACTGGTTGGTCCAAGGCGTACCGTTGGGCTGACCCGACCGCAGCCAGACCATCGTCGAAACCGCAGGGTCCGAACGGAACTGGTGCCAGCCGTTCGCCGTGTCGAAATCGTGGTCACGATAGACGCCGTTGAGGAAGCCCGGCGCGTCATTGGTCAGGATCTCCACGTCGATGTCGATTTCCTTCATCGCCTGCGCGAAATACTCGGCCCAGAGCTGGGTGTACTCGCCCCAGGGTGCCGGACGGTGGCGCAGCTTGAAACGGAATCCGTCATCCTTCACCGGATAACCGGCTTCGTCCAGCATCTGCTTGGCCAGCTCAGGATCGTAGTCATAGGTCTTGACGTCATCGGTATAGTTCGCACCACCCGCCGACGGCACCGGACCACGGCCGGGCTTGGCAAAGCCGCGCATAATGGTGTCGATCGCGTAATCGATATCCAGCCCGTGATAGATCGCCTGACGTACCTTCAGATCGGCAAGGATCGGGTTGCGGTGGTTGAACTCGACGGTCGAGTGGGCGACGTTATTCTCATAGCCCTTGGTGCCGACGTCGAAACGGTCATCTTCCGACAGACGCTCAACATCCGCCATCGACACGCCGATGAACCCGGATTCATGCACTTCACCCGCTTCCAGCGCGGCAGCAGCGGCGGATTTGTCCTTGATGAACCGCCAGACGATGCGATCCAGATAGGGATAGCCCTCGCGCCAGTAATCCTCGTTCTTGACCGCCATCACGTATTGACCGCGCTCGTATTCGACGAACTTGAACGGGCCGGTACCGATGGGCGCGGTGTTCAGCTCGTTCTTGAGGATATCGGTGCCTTCATAAAGGTGCTTGGGCATCGGGTGGCCAAGGTCAGGCATCGCCGCGACGAACAGCTCAAGCGGCATCGGCTTGGAATAGTTGAAAACGGCCGTATGCGGATCGGGGCAGTCTACCGACTCAAGGTTGGCCTGAAGCGCCGAGGAATAGTTCAGCAGTTCCTTCCACATGTTCATAGCGGTGAAAGACACGTCTTCGCAGGTGAAATCCTCACCGTCGTGCCATTTCACGCCCTCGCGCAGGTTGACGGTGATCGCCAGCCCGTCTTCCGAGCTCGACCAGTCCGTCGCCAAAACAGGCTCATAGCCGTCATAGCTCTTGTCGATCAGCGGTTCGACGATCTTGCCCGAAATGTTGTACACGCCGGTCGACGCGCGCAGCGCGGGGTTAAGCGTGCGCTGTTCCGAGATCATGTGAATGATGGCGGTGCCACCGGTTTTTACCTCCTGCGCATTTGTCGCGATGGGCGCTCCAAGCGCCGCAGCGCCAACAAAGGCGAGGCCGAGACGTGATAGTCGCTTCTTCATGTCCAAGTTCCCTGTTGGTTGCTTACCTGCGGAATCGCAAGGTTCCGCTGGGGTAAGCCTAATTTGTGGAAGCTCATCAACTACGTCAACTCACATTCTAACTTTTTAGTCCAGATAAGAATGTGATACTATGATATTCATCAAACATAGTATAGATGTTCAGCAAATGACAATATGAAAGGCACGCTGATGCTGCAAACTGTTTGGATCACGGGTGCAGGTTCCGGAATCGGCGCGGCGCTGGCGCGCGGCTTTGCAGGAGCCGGGTACCGCGTTGCCATGACCGCACGCAACCGGGAATCTCTTGAAGAGGTCGCCGCCTCTCTGCCGGACAAGGCACCGTCTCTGATTGTACCCGGCGATGTGACCGACCGGGCCGGCATGGCCGCCGCCGCACAGCAGGTCGCTGAGTGGGGCGAGGGCATCCAGATCCTGTGCAATAACGCCGGTATGAACATTCCCAAACGGCGCTGGGCGGATCTCGACTGGGAAAGTTGGGATCGTCTGCTCGACGTGAACGTGACCGGCGCGCTCAATGTCATTGCCGCCTGCCTGCCGATCATGCGCGCCCAAAAGGACGGCATCATGATCCACACCTCAAGCTGGGCTGGCCGCTTTCACTCGGCCAATGGCGGCGTTGCTTATGGCGCGTCGAAACACGCGCTCTCGGATATCTCCGCCAGCCTCAACGATCAGGAGGGCGTGAACGGCATCCGCTCCACCGCACTCTGCCCGGCAGAGGTCGCGACGCCGCTGCTCACCCGCCGCCCCGGGTTTGACGTCTCGACCATGAAGGCGATGATCCAGCCCGAGGATATGGCCGAAACCGCGCTCTACGTGGCCCGGATGAACCCTTCGGTCGCCGTTCACGAAATCGTACTGGCGCCGGTGCGCCGCTGACCCCACATTAACCCGGACGAACCGGCAACAAGGAGCCCTACATGTCCCACCCCGTCAAAGGCGTCGATCACTGCTTTGTCCTGGTGAACGATCTCGATCAGGCCGCCGAGCAATACGAGGCGCTTGGTTTCAACCTCTCGCCGCGCGGCCTGCACTCCGAGGCCAAGGGCTCGGCAAACTACACCATCATGTTCCCCGAGGATTACTTTGAACTGCTCGGCCTTCTGCGGCCCACGCCCGGAAATGCGGAACGCGGCAAGGCGCTGGCCGAACAGGGGCAGGGGCTGCACGCCGTCGCCTGCCGTATCGACACCGCCGAAGGCGCGGCCAGCGATCTGGCCGAGCTTGGTCTTGGCACCCATGGTCTCGGCAGTTTTGAACGCCCCGTACCGCTCCCCGATGGCGGCACCGGCACGGCGGCTTTCTCTACCGTCATGTTCGACGCTGATATCGTGCCGCTCGGCTCGGTCTTCATGTGCCAGCACAAGACGCCCGAAACCGTTTGGATTCCCGAACTGCTCGTGCATCCCAACACCGCCTGCGGCCTAGGCGCGATACTCGCGATCTCGGACGACGCGAAAAAGGATGCCGATGGCTTCGCCAAGCTCTGGGCCGAAGGCAGCGTCTCCGAAGAGGACGACATATATACGGTCGACACCGGCAGCGATTCAGCACCGCTCATGGTGATGAGCGAGGCGAAGATGTCCGAACTCTACCCTTCCATCGATCTTGCCCAGACGCCCCGTGGCGCATTCACCGGCTTGCGCGTCAAGGTATCGGACATGGCCGCGGCCCGTGCCTGCATGGCCAGCGCCTCGATTCCCGTTTCAACGACGGATGCGGGCTTTGCCGTCGCGCCGGAACATACCTCGGGCGTCATCCTCGAGTTCATCCCCGCATGAGCAACGGCAAGCTCAGGAAAACCGGGAGCAAACCCGTCGAGAGTCTCAGCTTTGACGAGATCGACCAGCAGATTCTCGACATCCTCCAGAACGACAGCGACACGGTGATCAGCGCGATCGCCGAGTCTGTCGGTCTTTCCGCGACGCCTTGCTGGCGTCGCATCAAGCGGATGGAGGAAGCGGGTCTGATCAAGGGCCGCGTGGTTCTCGTCGATCAGGAGCGTGCCAACGTGCCGATGACCGTATTCATTGGCGTCAGCACCCCGCGCCATGAAATGTCATGGCTCAAGAAATTTTGCGACCTCGTGGACGAAATCCCCGAGGTTGTCGAAGCCTACCGGCTCAGCGGTTCGGTCGATTACATTCTCAAGGTGGTGGTTCCCGACATCGCAACCTATGACATGGTATATAAAAAGATGATCGAACGGCTGGAGTTTAGCAAAATAAATTCGATGATTTCGATGGAAGAGCTTAAATTCACCACCGCGATCCCGACGAAATACCTCTGACCAGACGCCTCAGCGATTGTTGCCGTGGTCGTCACGGCACATGTCCGGCGCATCCGGCCCGCCAAGATATTGCGCGCGCCGCTGCGACCCAAGCGCCTCGCGGCTCAGATCGCAGGCCGTTTGCAGGCTGAAAAGGTCCCAAAGCCGCACCACCCCGTCATCCCCCGCGCTGGCAAACCGCCGCCCGTCCGGATGGGCCGCAAGCCGCCAGATGGCTCCGTCATGGGCTGCCGCGATCTGACCGATCCCCTTGTCATAGGTCAGGTCCCAGAAATGCAACCCGCCGCCACGGTCGCTGGCCACCACCGTCGAGCCGTCGCCCAGCAGCAGCACATCCGTCGCCCCGCGCACATGGCCGCTGAAATTCGCGCGGCGGATGCCCTCGGGCATCGACCAGATCGCGATCACTTCGTCGCTGTCGGCGGTCGCCAGCGTCGCCCCGTCCGCGCTGAATGAAATCGACCAGACGATGTTCGGCGTCACGTCCAGTGCCAAGGGCCGTTTGTCACTGCCCAACTCCCAGACAAAGGCCTTGCCGCTCGTCGTGGCCATCGCCAGCCGGTGAAAGCCTCGATCAAGCGCCGCGCGGGTTACATCCCCTTCGGGCGGCTCGAATGTGGCGGTGACCTCGCCGGTGGTGACATCATAGATCCGAACGGAGTCCTCGTAAGCCACTGCCAGACGCTCGCCTGCCGCATCAAAGGTCAGCGACCAGACGGGGATCTCCCGCGCGGGCAGGCTGATCCGCGCCGCCTCCACATTGGCATCCCAAATCTCCACCCGCCCATTCCGGTCCGCACTGGCAATCCGCGTGCCATCCGGCGCATAGGCCAGCGCCCAGACCTGATTATCATGAACGGGCCGGGCGATCGGAGAAGCTCTCCGGTCCAGACCAACGGTCGTTACGATCCCGGCGGTATCCGCATAGGCAAGCCGCTCCGCGCCAAGCGCAACGCCGCGCGCCTTAGCGCCCGAAGCCACGGTGAAATCTCTTGATAATTCCGGCACCGGCCCCAGCCGCCACAGGCGGATCTGCTGATCCATGCCCAGCGTCGCCGCCAGCGGCACCTTGGGTGAAATGGCGATATCGATGATCGGCCGCGTATGCCCGGGGGGCGAGCGCAGTTCCGTCCCGCCCGATCCAAGGTCGCGCAAATACAGCTTGCCATCCGGCCCGCCCGCCACCAGCGCGCGATGATCGGGCAGAAAGGCAACCGCGCCGATCTTGTCCTCGCTTTCAAAGGCATGACCCCAGGGTTTGCCGGTATCGGGCAAAACGACCGAGGCGCTGCCGTCGCTGCTTGCCGTGGCCAGCAGGTTGCCGTCGCTGCTAAAGGCCAGCTCCCAGATATCGCTCGAATGCAGGCTGGCAAGCGGCGCAAACAGTTCCTTTCCTGACGGATACGACCATGCGCGGATTTCGCCAAGACCGTTTCCGGCGGCCACCATATCGCCGCGTGGCCCAAAGGCGACCGAGGTGAAATCGCCGCCGCTGCGCCGCGCCAGCACCCGGCTCTGGCCCAGCGTTTCGCCTTCCAGCGGCCAGATCCGCACATTGCCATCCTCGCCCGAGGTCGCCACCACCTTTGACACCGGATCGAAAGCCAGCCGCCAAAGCACGTCGCTGGTTTCCCCGACGGTGATGGGCGTTCCTGCCAGTCCCACGTCAAAGGGCCAGACCATCAGCTTTCCCCGGTCTCCGACCGCGCCAAACGAATGCCCGTCCGGCGCGAAATGGATGTCCTGTATCCCGCCGATGCTCGCGTCATACATGGTTCCGATGCGGCGGCGGCTGCGTGTATCTACGATCCGGATCGTCCCGTCGCGCCCACCGGTCACCACGAACCGCCCGTCCGGCGACATCGACAAGGCCAGCGCATCCCCCGCCGCGACAGGCGCGCCCAGCGGCACCGGCGGGCCCTTGGCCAGCACCTGCCGCGCCTGAAGCAAGGCCACCCGCGCGTCAAACGTCGTCCGGGGAGAGGTCGAGCGGGTGATCGACTGCGCCGCAAGATTCAGCGCCAGCAACGGGTCGTCCTGCGTATAGCCCGCCGCCGCCGCGCCAAGCGCGCTGGCGAAACTTTCCTGCGCCTGTTCGCTCGCCGCCTCGGCCAGTTCGGCGTTATGCCGGGCCTGCAGCGATTGCTGATAGGCCATGATCGAGGCCAGCGTCGCCCCGATCGCCAGCAGCGCCAGCCCGCTGACCGACGCAACCTGCCAGCGTCTGCGCCGTGCCCGCCGCTGGGCCTGCGCTGCCTGTTCCGCATCGCGCCGAGCGACTGACGCGCCGATGAACTCGCTCTCCAGCGCGCCGGTCTTGTCGCGATTCTTCACGAACCATTCGTGCAGATAGTCAAGCCGCGCACCCCGTAGCAGCAGCTCCGGGTCACGCTCCCCCTCGATCCAGTCCTCGGCCAACTGGATGATCCGCAGCCGGGTGCGCAGATCCGCGCGCGAGGTCTCGATCCAGCGCCGCAGCGTTGGCCATGACCGGAGCAGTGCCTCATGCGAGATTTGCACCGTCTCGTCATCAACCGTCAGCAGACGGGCTTCGGTCAGGCGGCGGATCACCCGGTAAAGCACCTCGGCGTCGGGGTCGTTATCCAGTTCGGACCGCGCCACGATGCGCCGCGTGTCCGCCCCGCCTTCGCCGGGACTTACCAGCCCAAGCAGCAGCCGTTTCGCCACCCGCCGTTCCTCATCCGTGAACACCGTGTCGAAAACTGCATCCGCCGTCTGCCGCACCGCGCCCGCCATGCCACCGCTGGCCTGATACCCTTCCAGCGTGAGCGTCGATCCCATGCGCCGCATCCATGTCTCGACCAGCGCATGGGACAGCAGGGGCAGGGCGCCCGCATCGCTGCCCGCGTCATTTACGATCGCATCAACCAGATGCTGCTCTATATAATAGCCCGCCCGCCGCGCTGGTTCGAGCACCGCACGGCGCAGATCGGCAGGGGTCATCGGCCCGACCAGCACCTGATTGCGGCTCACCGCCTCGGCCAGCCAGGGGATCGTGGCGCACATTTCATAAAAATCTGCCCGGATCGTGATGACCACCCGCACCGGGTTCTCGACCGGCTCGGTGATCGCGGCCAGCGCCGTGACAAGGGCGGCAGCCTGTTCTGGCGTATTCAGCGTGAACAGCTCCTCGAACTGGTCGATGACCAGCAAAAGCGGCTCGCTTGCTGTGGCCGTCAGCACCTCGCGGGCAAGCCCCGGGTGCGCGATGAATTCCTCCAGCCGCACCCGCGTCGTGCCATCGTCACCGCGCAGCCGGAAATACAGGCCCGACAGCGCATCCCGCCCCGGGGTGAACAGCTCGATCCGCCAGTTCTCGCTCCCCGGAATGGCCCCCTGTCGGAGCGAGGATATCAACCCCGCCCGCACCAGCGAGCTCTTGCCGCTGCCGGATGGTCCGCCAACCACCAGAACGGGCTGCGCCTGCAATCGCGCGATCAGGTCGGCGACGATCTCCTCACGGCCAAAGAACCGGTTCGCATCCTCCGGCTGAAAGGCGCTGAGCCCCCGGTAGGGGCATTCCGCGCTGGTGGCCGGATCGGCGTGACCGGTGCGCGCATCGCCCCGGTCCACCGGGTTATGCGCAGCGACCAGCGCCAGCGCGTCATGCGCGGCGCGCCCCCAGCTGTCGATATCCTCGAACCTGTCCTGTGGGTTCACCGCCATGCCGCGCTGAACAAAATCGTGCCAGGCCGGGGACAGCACCGCCAGCTCGTCCCCGCCATCCAATCGTTCCGGCGGCCGATCCCCGCATATCGCATGCCAAAGCACGGCCGTCGCGGAATAGACATCCGCTGCAGGGGTCGCACCGCCGTCGGCCTCGTATTGTTCGGGCGCCATGTAGGCCGGCGTGCCCGCCATGATAAGAGAAGATGGCGCATGGCCCAGAAGGTCGGTCGCAATCCCGAGATCGCCGATGATTACCCGTTCGCCCTGACCCTGAAAGGCAGGGGGCGGTGGCTCGGAGAAAACCATGGTTTCCGCCTCGGAGCCGACGGGCGAGGGGCGCGGCCTTGGACCGATCGACTGGTAAAGGATGTTGTCCGGCTTGATATCGCGATGCACCACCCCGGCGCGGTGGATCGCCGCCAGCCCCGCGCTCAGCGCATCGACTAGCTGCAACACCTGATCCGGGGGCAGACCGCGCGTCGCCTCCTCATGGCCCAACCGACGGGCTGAAACCCGATTGGTCAGCGTTCCACGGTCCGCATAATCCATCACGAAATAGGGCCGTCCGTCGCCAAGCCGTCCAACGTCGTGAACATTGACAAGGCTGTAAGACTTGATGCGCCGCAACAGCCGCGCTTCTTCGACAAAACGCTGCTTCAGCCCATCATGGTCTTCGTCATCGTAATGAAGGATCTTGATCGCAACTTCCGCCGCCAGTTCTTCGTCCCAGGCAAGCGCCACCACGGCAAACCCGCCGCGCGCGATCTGTCGGCGGACGACATACCTGCCGATGTATTCCGGAAGTTCCATTCCGAGGGGCGATCAGAACAAGGCAGCGGTGTCGACACACATAAAGGCTTCGGGGTCGAGAATATCGTGGTTTCGATCCGCCGCCGACACGCAGAGCATCGTGGTCTCGGCACGTTGGCTGACCGAGGCGGCCCCGGTCGTCACATATTCCGGATAGGCGTCGGTCGGGTGCCAGTCGCCCTGCTTCTGATCATATTCGGTTTCGGCGTTATTGCTGACCTGACGCACGGTGAAACGGTCGCCCCACCAGACGTGAATATGGTTCTTCGACATGTCCGGGGCGAAATTCGCCTCAAAGGTCAGCGCCAGTTCGTCGCCTTCCGCAGATACCGAGGTGATCTGGACAAGGCAGCCATCCACCGGGCAGGCATTTGCCTCTTGCGCAAGCGCCGCACGCGGCATGGTCAGGGTTGAATGCAGGGCCATGATCGCCGCCACGGCCAATAAGGTCTTTCGCTTCATGTTGTTTCGATCCTTGATCGGTCTGAACAAGTGCCGCGAGTGTGGTGTTAACAACTCTAGCGTGAAACGCGTTCAACATCCAGTTTATTGCGGCTTGAAAGCACGCAGGACCGACGGACCGGCTTTTCATAAGGCATGTCCGGTAACGGGACGCTATGGGAAACATGCTCGCGGCTGCACCCGCGATGTACAGGGGGTGTACAGATGGTGCACAGGAGGTGCCCGGTGTTTTCGGCCCGTTTCGCGTTACCACGATCCTGCAATCTTGCCGCCGGGAAGGGCAGGGAGCAGGCAGTTTGTTAGCGAAGGTCACCCCCGAAACGGCATGCTAACCAACGATTGACCATGTAAGGCTAAGTATATTCTTGGAAGCAAAAAAAGGCGGCGACATCGGGAGGAGGATGATGTCGCCGCGCTCTTGCATCATCTGCGACACAGGGAGGAGCGGTCACAGACGAATTCCTAATTTCGGTCCGGGTTTGCCGGGGGATCAAAAGGCGGCGACATCGGGGAGGAGGATGATGTCGCCGCGCTCTTGCATCATCTGCGGCACAGGGAGGAGCGGCCACAGACGAATTCCGGTCAGGTCCGGAGACCTGGGGTCAAAAGGCGGCGACATCGGGGAGGAGGATGATGTCGCCGCTCTCTTGCATCACCTACGACACAGGGAGGAGCGGTCGCAGGTGCATCTTTTGGCCGTAAGGCCGGTTATAAAAGGCGGCGACATCGGGGAGGAGAGTGATGCCGCCGCTAAATACAGACCCTCCAGGGAGGAGGAGAGGAGGACCTGATCCGTTGTTCCTTTGTAAGGTGCCGTTGTTGCCAGCGCCTTAACTTGAAACCAATTTAGCAAATTGCTGCGCCTGCACAACCGCACCCTTTTTCAATGCTGCCATGCAGCAAATGCATGGATAGGCTAAGTGTTGACCGGTCAACACTGTTAGCGCTGTTTCGAAGGTGCCGATATTCCGGTCAAAGGGGCTTTACGCGCGTAAAAATTGTGCAGATTAGTCATCTTTACGTAGCGTTGAGTGACGTCAGTCATTTGGTAAGGTTCTGAGCTGGCGATCTGGCGGGATCGTCGAAACGATTCGAATTCTTCGAAAAGGGGAATCACTTTTATTTTCTTTAGGGATGATTCCCGGAAGTGTCTTCGTATGGATCGCATGTGGTGGGAAACGATCACGGCTCGCGCGGACGAAAAAGATCTCTCTCTGGAACGGAACCGTGGGAAACCATGGGACACGCTTGGGTAAAGTCGAATGCCGCTCTCTTCACCCCGGAGTTTTCGTGGCCTTTCTTTGGAAAATTTCTCTGCAAGTCAGGAACAATTTGCGAACATCGGGCGTTTCGACGTGAGAGCTGAAAAAATCTGGGAAATTACGGGATAAATTTTCACTTCTCTCTCTTCCACACAATAGTCCGTACCGCTCCTCCGTCGACACTATATGTTGTGCCAAAAGAGCAGCATCACTTGTTTTCAAGGGCAAATTTTGCCCTTCGTTGGTGCTGTTTGCGTCTCACTTCCCAAACAAAACTGTTGATTTCCATGAATTCCCATGGCATCCCTTTGTCATCGGATGAAGACGAACACCCATAGGGGCACCAAACGACCCCGAAGCTAAAAACAAGCAGGTTTCATACAGGCCATACGCCTTCATCAGACCAAAGGATCCGGCGCGCGGGCGAGCAGACATCCCCCCAGGTGGCGCGCGCAGCTGGACACCCCCCGCTAGGCGGGACGAGGGCGGCGGGTTGATCGGTGGCAGCGGATCAACCCGCCGTTTCTCATTTCTGGGGAACGGAATGTGACGCGGGAGCGTGTGTAAAGGACAGGGCAGGTGAGCCGCAGGTTCAGAGGCGAAAGCGAGCACAAGGTCGATACGAAGGGTAGGGTGTCCATCCCCGCCCTGTTTCGTCGTGTGCTCGAAGCCGGTGATCCTGACTGGCAGTCGGGTCAGAACCCGCAGCTTGTCGTGGTCTATGGCGATCACCGCCGCAATTATCTTGAATGCTATACGATGGAAGCCATCGAAGAAGTCGATGCCAAGATCGACGCCCTGCCGCGCGGCTCTGTGCCCCGGCGGATGATGGAGACCCTGTTTCATCGCCAGAGCCACCCGATGACGGTAGACGAAACCGGCCGTCTGGTGCTGCCCGCCAAGCTGCGCAACAAGATCGGTCTTGATGACATGGCGGTCTTTGCGGGCGCGGGCGACACCTTTCAGATCTGGAAGCCCGAGGATTACGAGGCCGACAAGGCCAAGACCGAGGCGGTTCTCGACGAGATGCCCGAAGACTTTGATATCATGATGTATCTTGACGCCGCCCCCGCCGCGCCAGAGGCAGGGTGACGCCATGACTCAGGACGACGCTCACGATCCTGACAAACCCCATGTTCCCGTGCTGCTGCGCCCCTTGCTGGCGGCGGTGGCGCCGGTGACAGGCGTCTGGCTGGATGGCACGTTCGGGGCGGGTGGCTATACGCGCGGATTGCTCGAGGCCGGGGCCGACAAGGTGATCGGCGTCGACCGCGATCCGCTGGCCTTTGAAATGGCGCAGGGCTGGGCCGGGACGTATGGCGACCGGCTGGTGATGCAGCCCGGTGTGTTTTCGCGCATGGATGAATATGCCAGCGACCTTGACGGTATCGTGCTCGATCTCGGCGTCTCTTCGATGCAGCTCGATCAGGCGGAACGCGGGTTCTCGTTCATGAAGGACGGCCCGCTCGACATGCGCATGTCGCAGGACGGGCCAAGCGCTGCCGATCTGGTGAACGGCGCGGCCGAAGAGGATATCGCCGACATCCTGTTTCGCTACGGCGAGGAACGCGCAAGCCGCCGCATTGCCCGCGCCATCGTGAAGGCGCGCGAGGAAGAGCCGATCACGACGACGCTTCGCCTTGCAAAGCTCATCGAATCCTGCCTGCCGCGCGCCAAGCCCGGCCAGTCGCACCCGGCAACGCGCAGCTTTCAGGCGCTTCGTATCGCGGTGAATGACGAATATGGTGAATTATATCAGGGCCTTATGGCCGCCGAGCGGGCTTTGAAACCGGGCGGCAAACTGGCCGTCGTGTCCTTTCATTCGGTCGAGGATCGGATGGTGAAACGCTTTCTGACCGCGCGCGCGGGCAAGACCGGCAATGCCAACCGCTATGCACCCGCCGCCGAGGAAGATGCCCCGCAATTCACGCTCACCAGCCGCAAGGCCATCGCCGCCGATGATCTGGAACTGGCCGAAAATCCGCGCTCCCGCTCTGCGAAGCTGCGGGTCGCGGTGCGCACCGATGCGCCGGCGGGGGAAATAGACGCGAATGAACTTGGGATGCCGCAACTCAGGGAGGCCCGCAGATGAAAAGCCTGATCTACGTCTTTACCGTGCTGCTGGTTTTTGCGCTGGCATTCTGGGCCTACCGGGAGAACTACGCCACACAGCAGGTCCTAAAGGATACGCAGCGGCTTCAGCACCAGATCGGTGCCGCGCAGGTGCGCCTGAGCGTGCTGCGCGCGGAGTGGGCCTATCTCAACCGTCCGAACCGCTTGTTGGAACTGGCAGAATTGAATTTCGACCGTCTCGGCCTGCTGCCCCTGCGCCCCGACCAGTTCGGCCGCGTGGACGAGGTCAGCTATCCGCCCGAGCCGCTGTTGCCGATCACCAACCCGATTGATGTCTCCACCATGGCAGGAGAGCAGGAGCCATGATCCGCACCCCCCTACGCCCGCTTGCACGCATCCTTTCCGCCCGCGCCAACGGTGAAAACCCGGACGCGATCATGCGTGAGAACCTGCGTCACCGTCATGCCGAAATGCAGGACAAGGCGCGCAGCCGGGCCGAGGGGCGTCTGCTTGTCCTTGGTATGTTCTTTTTCTGCGCTTTCACTGTCATCGGCGGACGGATGGGTCTGCTTTCGGTCTCCGAGGCCGAGGAACCGCTGGCAAGTGCCATCGGCACGCCCATCGCGGCGCAACGGGGCGACATCGTCGACCGCGAAGGCCGCATCCTCGCAACCAATTTCGAAACACATTCGCTTTACGCCCAGCCGCCCTTTATGGTCGATCCGCTCGCGGCGGCCGAAGGGCTGGTCAAAATCTTTCCCGATCTGGATCGCGACCGGCTGATCAAGGATTTCACCGGCAAGCGCAAGTTCGTGTGGATCAAGAAGAAAATCAGCCCCGAACAAAAGCAGGCAGTGCATGATATCGGCGATCCGGGGCTGTTGTTCGGCCCGCGCGAAATGCGTCTTTATCCCAATGGTTCGCTCGCGGCCCATGTGCTGGGCGGGGCATCATTCGGCAAGGAAGGCGTCGACGCGGCCGAGGTGATCGGCGTGGCCGGGGTCGAGAAGCAATTCGACAATTACCTCCGCGATCCGGCCAATGGCGGGAAGCCGCTGACGCTGTCGCTAGACCTCACCGTACAGGCGGCGGCCGAGCGTGTTCTTTATGGCGGCATGAAGCTGATGAACGCGCGTGGCGCGACCTCGATCCTTATGGACGTGCATACGGGCGAGGTGATCTCGCTGGTGAGTCTGCCGGATTTCGACCCCAACGATCGTCCCGCGCCGCCCACTTCGGGCTTTGACCCGTCGGTCAGCCCGCTGTTCAACCGCGCGGTTCAGGGGGTGTATGAACTGGGTTCGACCTTCAAGATCTTTGCCGTTGCACAAGCGATGGACCTGGGGCTGGTCGGCCCCGAAACGGTGATCGACACCCGTGGCCCGCTGCGCTGGGGTAAGTTCCGCATTCGCGATTTTCATAACTACGGCAAGGAGTTGTCGGTAACAAAGATCATCGTGAAATCTTCGAATATCGGCACGGCGCGCATCGCGCAGCAGATCGGTGCGGATCGGCAGAGAGAGTTCCTGTCGCATCTCGGCTTCCTCGATCCGACGCCGCTCGAGATTGTCGAGGCTTCGGGGGCCAGCCCGCTCTTGCCCAAGAACTGGTCCGAGCTTTCCGCGATGACGATTTCCTATGGTCACGGCCTTTCGGCCAGCCCGATGCACCTTGCCTCGGCCTATGCGGCGATTGCGAATGGCGGCCGCTATGTCGCGCCCACGCTGCTGCGTCAGGATATGCCACAGGAGGGGCCGCAGGTGATGTCGCCCCAGACCGCCGCCGCCTCGCGCAACATGCTGAGGCTGGTGGTTTCCGAAGGCACGGCAAGCTTTGGCGATGTGCCGGGCTATGCCGTGGCGGGCAAGACCGGCACGGCAGACAAGCCCAAGCCGCGCGGCGGCTATTACGACGACAAGGTGATCGCGACCTTTGCCAGCATGTTCCCGGCGCACGATCCGCGTTACGTGCTGATCGTGACGCTGGACGAACCGTCGGAAAATTCGGGGTCCGAACCGCGCCGCACGGCAGGCTGGACGGCGGTTCCGGTGGCGGCCGAGATGATCGCCCGCGTGGCACCGCTCCTTGGCCTCAGACCGGATATTGAACCCCGCGCAGCGGCTGGTATAACCCTGACCTCGAACTAGGCAGAGAGGGCAGGAACATGGGCAAAACGGACCAAAGGCCTGCCAAGCGCCTGAGCCAGCTTGCCCTTGCGGCACGTGGCGGGCGAGACCCTGAAATCACCGGACTTTCCGTCGACAGCCGCGATGTCAAAGATGGCCATCTCTTTGCCGCGCTGCCGGGCACCAAGGTGCATGGGGGCGAATTCATCCAGTTCGCCCTGCGCATGGGCGCGCACGCGATTCTGACCGACGCGGCGGGCGCGCGGATCGCCGCCGAGGAACTGGCCGCATCGGAGGCAGCATTGATTGTGGCCGAGGATCCACGCCAGACGCTGGCCTACACATCGGCGCTTTGGTTCGGGGCGCAACCGGCCACGACGGTCGCCGTGACGGGCACCAACGGCAAGACTTCTGTCACCAATTTCCTGCGTCAGATCTGGACCGAACTTGGTCACAGCGCGATCAACCTTGGCACCACCGGCGTCGAGGGCGCATGGAGCGCGCCGCTGGCCCATACCACGCCCGAGCCGATCACGCTTCACCGCGCGCTGGCCGAGGCAGCCGCGCATGGCGTGACCCATGCGGCGATGGAGGCGTCGAGCCACGGGCTCGAGCAGCGTCGCCTTGACGGGGTCAGCCTTGTCGCGGCGGGCTTCACCAATTTCTCTCAGGATCACCTCGATTACCACGCGAGCTTTGACGACTATTTCGCCGCCAAGGCGGGATTGTTCCGCCGAGTCCTGCCCGAGGACGGCACCGCGGTAATCAACCTTGACGATGCGCGCGGGGTGGAATTGCGCGCTATCGCCGCCGCGCGTGGCCAACGGGTCATCACCACAGGGCACGCGATTGGCGATCTGAGCCTCTTGAACCAGCAGTTCGATGCCACCGGGCAGAACATCCGCTTTACCTGGGAAGGGAGGCCGCATCAGGTTCGTCTTGGTCTGATCGGCGGCTTTCAGGCGGAAAACGTGCTGCTCGCCTGCGGGCTGGCTATCGCGGCGGGCGACGACCCGGAAGAAGTGTTTGAAACGCTGCCCTTCTTGCGCACCGTGCGGGGGCGCATGCAGCTTGCCGCGACCCGTGAAAATGGAGCGGCTGTCTTTGTCGATTTCGCTCATACGCCGGATGCCATTGCCACGGCACTCTCCGCGATGCGCCCGCACGTGATGGGGCGGCTCATTGCGATCATCGGCGCGGGCGGCGACCGCGACACGGCAAAGCGCCCGCTGATGGGACGCGCGGCGGCGGAAAATGCCGATCTCGTCATCGTCACGGATGACAACCCGCGCAGCGAAGACCCCTCGCTGATCCGCGCCGCTGTTCTTAATGGTGCGCCGCAGGCGACCGAGGTCGCAGACCGGGCCGAGGCGATTCTGCGCGGCGTCGATATGCTCGAACCGGGCGATGCGCTGCTGATCGCGGGCAAGGGACATGAAACCGGCCAGATCGTAGGAGACGACATCTTGCCCTTTGACGATACAGAACAGGCCAGCGTCGCGGTGGCCGCGCTGGACGGGCGCCCGGTATGAGCCTCTGGAAAGCAGCCGAGGCCGCCGCCGCCACCGGCGGAAAGGCGCGGGGCGACTGGCAAGTCAGTGGTGTCTCCATCGACACCCGAACGCTTGCGCCCGGCGATCTCTTCGTCGCGCTCAGCGCCGCGCGGGACGGCCACGAATTCGTGGCGCAGGCGCTGGAAAAGGGGGCAGGGGCCGCGCTGGTCAGCCATGTGCCCTACGGCCTGCCCGACGACGCACCGCTCCTCATCGTCGATGACGTGCAGGCCGGGCTCGAGGCACTGGGCCGCGCGGGCCGCGCGCGTACCGGGGCGCGCGTAATTGCAGTCACCGGCAGCGTGGGCAAGACCTCGACCAAGGAAATGCTCTTTGAAATGCTCTCGGATCAGGGCCGCACACACGCCTCGGTCGCGAGTTACAACAACCATTGGGGCGTGCCGTTGACTCTGGCCCGGATGCCGTCCGACACCGAATATGCGGTGATCGAGATCGGCATGAACCACCCCGGCGAGATCGCGCCGCTGGCCCGCATGGCGCGCCCGCATGTGGCAATGATCACCACCGTCGCCGCCGCCCATCTGGAAGCATTCGACAATGTCGAGGGGATAGCTCGGGAAAAAGCCGCTATCCTCGAGGGTCTTGAACCCGAGGGTGTCGCGATCCTGAACGCGGATATCGACACGGCTGCAATCCTCACCGACAAGGCGGCGCAATGCGGCGCAGGTGTCGTGACCTTTGGTCGGAACGCGCAGAACTTTATCCTGAAAGAGGTGCGGATTTCGGGCGATGCCACCGTCATTCAGGCCCAGAACCGGGGTGACGCGATCCTGTTCAAGCTGAACACCCCGGGCAAACACTTTGCAATGAACGCCCTCGGGGCGCTGGCGTCCTGCGAAGCGCTTGGTGCAGATCTCGCGCTGGCGACGCTCAGCTTGGGGCGCTGGCAGCCTTATCGCGGCAGAGGCACCCGCGAAACCATCCATCTCGACGCGATCGAAGCCGATCTTTCCATCGATCTGCTCGACGATGCCTATAACGCGAACCCGACCTCGATGGCCGCCGCGCTCGACGTGCTGGCGGCGTCGCCGGTACGCGACGGTACAGGCCGGGTCCAGATCGGGCGGCGCATCGCCTTCCTCGGTGACATGAAGGAACTGGGCGAGGATGCCGCCTCGCTCCATGCCGGGCTGGCCAACCTTGCCGCGATGGACCACATCGACTGCGTCCATTGCATCGGGCCACTGATGCAGAACCTTCACGCGGCGCTGCCCGAAAACAAGCGCGGCGCCTGGGCAGAAACAAGCGCGGAGATGGAGCCGGGGCTGCGCCACAGGATCGACAGTGGCGATGTCGTGCTGGCTAAAGGCTCCCTGTCGATGAAGCTCTCGGTGATTGTTGACGCGATCCGCAAAATGGGTCATGCGCAGCCGATATCCGACAGGGAAGAATGATCATGGGTGGAACAGTCTGAATGCTGTATTGGCTGACCGCATTGTCGGACGGGGGCGATTTCTTCAACCTCTTCCGGTACATAACCTTCCGGGCCGGCGGCGCATTCCTCACCGCGCTGATTTTCGGATTCATCTTTGGCCGCCCGCTGATCGCCGTCCTGCGCCGCACGCAAGGCAAGGGCCAGCCGATCCGCGATGATGGACCCGAGGGTCATTTCGTCAAGGCCGGCACGCCGACCATGGGCGGTCTGCTGATTGTCGGCGCGCTGGCGACATCGACGCTGCTCTGGGCAAGGCTCGACAACGCCTTCGTCCAGCTGGTGCTCTTCGTGACGCTGGCCTATGCGGCCATCGGGTTCGCCGATGACTATGCCAAGGTCTCCAAGCAGAATACTTCCGGCGTCCCGGGCAAGCTGCGCCTCGCTCTGGGCATGCTGATCGCGATTGCTGCCTCATGGTGGGCGGCGCAGAACCATCCGGTTGAATTGCAGGGCCAGCTCGCCCTGCCGGTCTTCAAGAACACGCTGATCAACCTCGGCTATCTCTATATCCCTTTCTGTGTCTGCGTCGTCGTCGGATCCGCCAATGCGGTCAATCTGACCGACGGGCTCGACGGGCTTGCGATCATGCCGGTGATGATCGCCGCCTCAACCCTCGGAGTGATCGCCTACGCGGTTGGCCGGGTCGACTTCACCGACTATCTCGACGTGCATTACGTGCCGGGCACGGGTGAGCTGCTGATCTTCACCGCCGCGCTGTTCGGCGGCGGGCTCGGCTTCCTCTGGTACAACGCGCCACCGGCGGCCGTCTTCATGGGCGACACCGGCAGCCTCGCCCTTGGCGGGGCGCTGGGGGCCATCGCAGTGGCGACCAAGCATGAACTGGTGCTTGCCATCGTCGGCGGCCTCTTCGTGGTAGAGGCACTATCGGTGATCATCCAGGTGCTCTATTTCAAACGTACCGGCAAGCGCGTCTTCCTGATGGCGCCGATCCATCACCACTATGAAAAAAAGGGCTGGGCCGAGCCTACCATTGTCATCCGCTTCTGGATCATCGCCCTGATCCTTGCCATGATCGGCCTCGCCACGCTCAAGGTCCGCTGATGCCATGACCCGGCCCCTGCTTCTTTGGGTCGAAAATATCCCGGGGGGCCGCGCATTGCGCGGCGGGGCAGAGCCCCAATTGCCCCGCTGACCGGAAAGGAACGCGTCTTGATCCCCGTCACAGGTGTCCAGAATCAGAAAATCGCGGTGCTCGGCCTCGGCCGTTCGGGACTTTCTGCCGCGCGGGCTCTGCGCGCCGGTGGCGCCACGCCGGTTTGCTGGGATGACAATCCCGCCGCGCGGACCCGTGCCGAGGAGGAAGCGTTCACTTGCACCGATCTTTCCAGGACGGGGGCCTTCGATGACGTCGCCGCCCTGATCGTCTCGCCCGGCATCCCGCATCTCTACCCCGCTCTGAATCCGGTGGTCGCGGCGGCGCTGACCTCGGGCGTGCCCGTCGACAATGACGTCGGCCTGTTCTTCCGCTCCTTTGCCACCAAGGACTGGGAAAGCTTCGACACGCCGCCCCGTGTGGTGGCGGTAACCGGATCCAACGGTAAATCCACCACGTCTGCGCTGATCCATCACATCCTGACGTCGGTGAACCGTCCGACCCAGCTTGCGGGCAATATCGGGCGCGGTGTGCTCGATCTCGATCCGGCGATCGATGGCGAAGTCGTGGTGCTCGAGCTGTCCAGCTACCAGACCGATCTGGCTCGGGCGCTTACGCCAGATGTGGCGGTTTTCACCAATCTCTCGCCCGATCACCTTGATCGCCACGCAGGCATGGGCGGTTATTTCGCGGCCAAGCGCCGCCTTTTTGCCGAGGGCGGCCCGGATCGCGCGGTGATCGGTGTCGATGAACCCGAGGGCCTTTTCCTTGCCGGGCAATTGGCGGAAGCCCCATCGGATGACCGTGTTATCCGCATCTCGGTCGCCTCAAAGCTGACCGGGCCGGGCTGGCAGGTGTTTTCGCGCAAGGGCTTCCTGTCCGAATACCGCAAGGGCAAGCAGATCGCTTCCATCGACCTGCGCGAGATCAAGGGGCTTCCCGGCGCGCATAACCACCAGAACGCCTGCGCCGCCTATGCGGTGGCGCGCACGCTTGGTCTGGCGCCCCGTGTCATTGAAACCGCGCTGCACAGCTATCCCGGGCTGCCCCATCGCAGCCAGGTCATTGCCACGCGCAACGGCGTCACTTTTGTCAACGACAGCAAGGCGACGAACCTTGACAGCGCAGCCAAGGCGCTTGCGGCCTTTAAGAGCATCCGCTGGATTTGCGGGGGCCTGGAAAAAGAGGGCGGTCTCGGCGCGCTCAAGGATTCCGTCGGGTCTGTCAGCAAGGCCTATGTGATCGGGCGCGATGCCGAGGGCTTCGCTTTGCAACTGACCTGTCCGACCGAGATCTGCACTGATATGGCAACGGCGGTCGCCCGCGCCGCCGCCGATGCCCAGGAGGGTGACACGGTATTGCTCGCCCCGGCAGCTGCGAGCTTTGACCAATACGATAATTTCGAGCAGCGCGGCAACGATTTCGCCGCCTGCGTCTCAGCGCTCGATCAGGCTTAGCAACCGGTTCTCGGCGGCACGCAGACCCGGCACACCCGCGCTTTTCAGCTTTGGCATGTCTTTCCCGGCAAGGTCGATGACCGTCGGGTGGATATAGCTGTTCCGCGCGACCGTCGGTGTATTGGCAAGCCGCTCTGCCGCCGCCTCGCTCAGCGCTTTGATCGTCGATGATCCGGATTCGGCAGCCTCAAAGGCGGCCAGTGTGCCGGCCCACGTGCGGAATGTCTTGGCAGTAAAAGGTTCTTCCGTCGCCTCGGCCAGATAGGCGTTCAGCGCCCCCGACGACAAGGTCCGTACGGTGCCGTCTTCTTCGGTCCAGCTCAGTAATTCCGCACCGGGCAGATCGCGGATCTCGTTCAGGACACGCAACAGTTTGCGGTCAGACAGGCGGCGCCGCACCTTCTTGCCGCCCTTGGCCGTGTAAACAAGGTTCAGCCCGCCGTCGGTCAGTTTGAGATGTTGACGCTTCAATGTCAGCGCCCCGTATGAACCATTCTCGCGCGCGTAGGTTTCGTTACCGACGCGCATCGACAGCCGGTCGATCAGGAGAACGGCGGCTGCCAGCGCGAATCTCTCGTCGCCTGCCTCAAGCGCCAGATCGCGGCTGACGCGGCGGCGGATTGCAGGCAGGGCGCGGCCGAAACGCGGCAGGTAGTCGTATTTCTCAGCTGACCGGGCCTCGCCCCATTTGGGGTGGTAGCGATACTGCTTGCGGGTGCGCGCGTCGTAACCGGTTGCCTGAAGGTGCCCGTTCACGCGTGGCGAAATCCAGACGTCTTCATAAGCAGGCGGCACCGCGAGGGCGCATATCCTGTCACGTTCCGCCCCGCGCGCGATGGTCGTGCCGTCGGCGGCTTTGTAGGTGAACCCGCTCCCGTGCCGCTTGCGGGTGATGCCGGGGCGGTTGTCCGGATACCAGACCAGCCCCTTGGGAATGACAGCTTGCTCGGTGCTCATTTTATTTGTGGCGCAGTTCCGAGGCCAGTTTCAGGACCTCGTCGCCATCCTCCTGCTCGATCACGATGGCTGGATCGTCGGAAGAACCATTGCGGGTGACCTCGCTGCCCTTGATCTTGCGCGTGATCTTTTTCTCGTGGGTTTCCTTGACCCGACCCTCGGCCGTGCCTTGGCCCCAGTCCCATTCAACCTTGTCGTCGACCTTGAAACCCATGGTGGCAAACTCCCCTTTGTCCATGTCTCGCTGAACGTATGGAGTTTATTCCGGGTTCCCTGAGGCCACGTGAACGTGAGCGTGTCAGGACCGTATCGCCGCGCCCAGCCTTGCGCTGAACCGCGCCATTTCGCCGGGGGAGGGGTCTTCTCCGCAGAAGGTTTTGACATAGGCGGGCACCCGCGCCAGCCGGGTCGCCAGATCCTCGCGGGTCTGCAGCGAGATATACCCGATCTGGACGAGGTAGATCGTTCGCGCACGCACATCCGCCTCGGCGTCGGAAAATCCAAAGCGCGCGAACATCGCCCGCAGGGCGGCAAGCCGCACCTCATCCGCCGTTGCGACCCGGTGCTTGACCCTGTCCGAACGATGCGCCCAGCCGCGGATCGCGAAATCGAACCGGGGGTCAAAGGCGTTTTCGTCGATAAATGCGGCTGTGACGTTCAGGACTGCCTCGGCAATGGTTTCGGCATAAGCCTCGCAGGCATCGGTTAGAGCGCCGGTGTTCGAACTGTCCCAGTCGTCGAGCAGCGCGTCGAGCAGGGCTGCGCGATCCTTGAAGAACCAATAAAAGCTGGTGCGCGACAGTTTCAGCGTGCTCGCCAGCGGCTGGATCTTGACCGCATCCAGCCCGTTTTCCAGCAGAGCCGACTTGGCGGCTGCCATCCAGACCTCGCGCGAACCGCGCCAGCCGCTGTTGGCATCCTCTGATGAAACCGCATCCTGCATGGGCAAGTCATAGCCAGCGCGTCTGACGGCGACAAGAGAAATGAACACTGATGAACTTAAACTTGACATATATGAACATTTTCGGAATCGTCGGCGCAACGCCACAGGAGATGCCCATGTCTGCCGATCCGCTCCTACAGCCGTTTCAGCTGAAACACCTAACCCTCAGAAACCGGCTGATGATTACGAGCCACGAGCCCGCCTATCCCGAGGATGGCATGCCCAAGGATCGCTATCGCGCTTATCACGCAGAGCGGGCAAAGGCAGGCGTCGCGCTTACGATGACCGCCGGATCGGCCTCGGTCGCGCGGGACAGCCCGCCCGCCTTTAACAACATCCTCGCGTGGAAGGATGAGGTCGTCGGCTGGATGAAAAAGCTGGTCGATGAATGCCACGATCACGGCTCGGCGGTGATGATCCAGCTAACCCATCTGGGGCGGCGCACCCGATGGGACGTGGGCGACTGGTTGCCCGTGGTTTCGGCCAGTCCCGAGCGTGAACCGGCCCACCGCGCCTTTCCCAAGCGGATCGAGGACTGGGACATCGCCCGGATCATCGAGGATTATGCCGATGCTGCCGAGCGTATGCAGGCGGCAGGTCTCGACGGGATCGAGCTGGAATCCTATGGCCACCTAATGGATTCATTCTGGTCGCCGCTGACCAACGATCTCGACGGGCCTTATGGCGCGGATAGTCTTGATAACCGGATGCGGTTCTCCTTTGAGGTGCTGCGCGCAATCCGCAAGCGGGTGGGCGATGAATTCATCGTCGGCATTCGCTACGTCGGGGATGAGATGCTCGCAGGCGGGATTGCGAAGGCCGAGGGGATGGAGATTTCGCGGCGTCTCAAGGACAGCGGGCTGGTGGATTTCCTGAACGTGATCCGGGGCCATATCGAAACTGACGCGGCCCTGACCAACGTGATCCCGGTGCAGGGCATGGCCAGCGCGCCTCACCTTGATTTCGCAGGGGAAATCCGCGCGGAAACCAAGTTTCCGACCTTCCACGCGGCCAAGATTCAGGACGTGGCGACGGCGCGGCACGCGGTGGCCAGCGGCAAGCTCGACATGGTCGGCATGACCCGCGCCCATATGGCCGACCCACATATCGTTGCCAAGATCATGCGCGGCGAGGAAGACCGCATTCGCCCCTGCGTCGGCGCGAATTACTGCCTCGACCGGATTTACCAGGGCGGCTTGGCGCTTTGCCTTCACAACCCGTCGACAGGGCGTGAGCTGGAACAGCCGCATGAAATCGCAAAGGCGGATACCCCCCGCCGTTTCGTGATTGTCGGGGCAGGTCCGGCCGGGCTGGAAGCCGCCCGCGTGGCGGCCTTGCGCGGGCATGAGGTGATCTTGCATGAGGCAGCCAACGATCCCGGCGGGCAGGTGCGCCTGACCGCCCAGACGCCTCGCCGGGCCGAGATGATCCAGCTGATCCAGTGGCGTTTCGAGGAATGCAAAAAGTTGGGCGTCACCTTTCGTTTCAACAGTTTCGCGGATGCGGCCACGGTAATAGATGAAAATCCCGACGTGGTGATCGCCGCGACCGGTGGCATCGCCCACACCGAGATCCTTCCGCAGGGCAACGACCTTGTCGTTTCTGCATGGGACATTCTTTCGGGTGACGTGCAGCCCGGCTCGAACGTGCTGATCTATGACGACGCGGGCGATCAGGCGGCTTTGCAGGCGGCAGAAAAAATCGCCTCGACCGGTGCCAAGGTCGAGATCATGACGCGCGACCGGGTGTTTTCGCCCGAGGTCATGGGCATGACCCTGACGCCGGCAATGCGGGCGCTGCAACCGCTCGACGTGACCTTTACCGTGACGTGGAAGCTCGAGTCGGTGACGCGTGAGGGCAACGGGTTAAAGGCCACGATCGGCACGGATTACAGCGGCGTGACCCGTGACAGGCTGGTGGATCAGGTGGTGGTCAACCATGGAACCGCGCCGCTCGAAGACCTTTACTTCGACCTGCGCGAGTCCTCGCGCAACCTGGGCGAGGTGGATTACGACGCGCTGATCGCCGGAGCCCCTCAGGAAGTGTCGCGCCAGCCGGACGCGGCTTTCCAGCTCTTCCGGATCGGGGATGCGGTGGCAGCCCGCAACACCCACGCGGCCATCTACGACGCGCTGCGGCTGGTCAGGACGCTGTAGCGCGGGCGCGGATCGCCGTGCCCGCCGCATAGCCCGAGGACCACGCCCACTGAAAATTATATCCGCCGAGCCAGCCGGTTACGTCCACCGCTTCACCTATGGCGTAAAGGCCAGGCACGGATTTGGCCTCCATCGTCTTTGACGAAAGCCCATCCGTGTCGATGCCGCCCAGCGTAACCTCCGCGGTGCGATACCCTTCGCTGCCCGACGGGGTCAGGTGCCAGTCGCGCAGGGCATCGCAGATGCCGCGCAGCGCCGCGTCGGACTGGTCGGCAAGGTTTCCCGACAAGTCCAGTAGCCCGGCAAGGTGATCGACAAGCCGGGCGGGCAGGGCGCGGGCAAGTTCAGTCGTCAGCGCCTTGCGCCCGGAAATCTGGCGCGTGTCGCGCAGGCTGTCGAAAAGATTTCCCTCGGGGTCGAGATCCACGCGGATCTCTTCGCCCTCGCGCCAATAGGACGAAATCTGCAGAACCGATGGCCCGGAAAGCCCGCGATGGGTGAACAGAAGCGCTTCGTCAAACCCGGCGCGGTCGTTGGATAGCCGCGCGGGCAGGGCGACGCCGGCAAGGCCGCTGAACCGTTCCGGCGGAAAGGTGAACGGCACAAGCCCCGGCCGGGTCTCGGTCACGTCTAGCCCGAATTGTCGCGCAATATCATAGGCAAGGCCAGTCGCGCCCATCTTGGGGATCGACTTGCCGCCGGTGGCCAGAACAAGGTTGCGGCACGACACTGAAACGCGCTTGCCATCTCGGTCGAGGTCAAGTGTGAACCCCTCGGTGCCATGACGAACCGAGATCACCGCCGTGTGCAGCCACAGCTCGGCCCCGGTCTTTTCCATCTCATCCCTCAGCATCCGGATGATCTGGGTCGCCTTGCCGTCGCAAAACAACTGCCCCAGCGTCTTTTCATGCCACGCGATCCCGTGGCGCGTAACAAGATCGATGAAATCCCACTGGGTATAGCGCGCCAGCGCAGATTTGGCGAAATGCGGGTTCTGCGACAGAAAGTTTTCCGGCGCGGCGTACATATTGGTGAAATTGCAGCGCCCGCCGCCCGAAATACGGATCTTTTCGCCCGGATTGCGGGCATGGTCGATGACCAGCGTGTCCGGCCCGCCATGGGCGGCACACATCATCCCGGCGGCACCGGCACCGATTATGATCGTTTCACGTCTCATCTGTCCGCGCTGTCGCGCGATTTCATGGGCATGGCAAGAGGAAGAGGCTGGCGGCATCGGAATTTTCGATGTAGCCTTAAGGTTGAGACCCCGAAAAGGGGCGGATTGAGGCAGATATAAACGGCGGGAACCATGACTGAGATGGTGTATGGCGCTGTCCCTGAACGGGGCGGCGAACCAATTGTTCCAAAATGGTGGCGGACGCTCGATAAATGGTCGATGTCCTGCGTGCTGGGACTGTTTGTCATCGGGCTTCTCCTTGGTCTCGCCTCCTCTCCGCCGCTTGCTGCGCGCAACGGGCTTGAACCTTTCCATTACGTTCAGCGTCAGGCGTTCTTTGGCGGCCTTGCGCTGATTGTCATGCTGCTCACCTCGATGATGTCGCCGGTGATGGTGCGCCGCCTTGCTGTGGTCGGCTTCCTCGGCGCGTTTGTCGCGGTCGCACTGCTGCCGTTTCTGGGTACCGATTTCGGCAAGGGCGCGATGCGCTGGTACAGCCTTGGATTTGCAAGCGTCCAGCCGTCGGAATTCCTTAAGCCCGGGTTCATCGTGGCCGCCGCATGGATGCTGGCCGCCAGCCAGGAAATCAACGGTCCTCCGGGCAAGCTCTGGTCTTTTTCGCTCTGCGTGGCCATCGTGCTGATGCTGGCGATGCAGCCCGATTTCGGACAGGCCTGCCTTGTGATGTTCGGCTGGGGTGTGATGTATTTCGTGGCCGGCGCGCCGATGGTCCTGCTGGTTGGCATGGCTGGGCTCGTGGTGCTGGGCGGCACCATCGCCTATTCCAATTCCGAACACTTTGCCCGCCGGATCGACGGGTTCCTTTCCCCCGATCTCGACCCGACCACCCAGCTTGGCTATGCGACCAACGCGATCCGCGAAGGCGGTCTCTTTGGCGTAGGCGTGGGCGAGGGGCAGGTGAAATGGTCGCTGCCCGATGCGCATACCGATTTCATCATTGCCGTGGCTGCCGAGGAATACGGCCTGATCCTCGTGCTGGTGATCATTTCGCTCTACGCGCTGATCGTCACCCGCTCGCTGTTCCGGTTGATGCGCGAGCGTGACCCGTTCATCCGGCTGGCCGGCACCGGGCTGGCCTGCATCTTTGGCGTGCAGGCGATGATCAACATGGGCGTTGCCGTCCGTCTTTTGCCCGCAAAGGGGATGACCCTTCCTTTCGTCAGCTACGGCGGCTCATCCCTGATTGCCGGGGGCATCGCGCTCGGCATGCTGCTCGCCTTTACCCGCTCGCGCCCGCAGGGCGAAATCGCCGATATCCTGCGTGGTCGCGGCAGATGAGCCAACCCTTGCTGATTATCGCCGCAGGCGGCACCGGCGGGCACATGTTCCCGGCGCAGGCGCTGGCCGAAGCCATGCTGAAACGCGGCTGGCGCGTGCGCCTGTCGACGGATGCACGTGGCGCGCGCTACACGGGTGCCTTCCCCGAAGAGACCGAGATCGTCGAGGTCGCCAGCGCCACTTTCGCGCGTGGCGGTGCAATGCAACGCGCGATGGTCGCGCCGCGCATCGCGGCGGGCGTCATCGCCTCGGCATGGCGGATGTTCCGTGACAAGCCTGCGGTTGTCGTAGGCTTTGGCGGCTATCCGTCGATCCCGGCGCTTGCCGCCGCGACCCTGTTGAAACTGCCCCGCATGATCCATGAACAGAATGGCGTGCTTGGCCGCGTGAACGAAGTCTTCGCCTCGCGCGTGGCCCATGTGGCCTGTGGCGTCAAACCGACCAAGCTGCCACCGACGGCTCATGGTGTGCATACCGGCAACCCCGTGCGCGGCGCCGTGCTCGACCGGGCAGGGGCCAGCTATATCCCGCCCGGCGACTATCCGATGTCACTGCTGGTCATGGGCGGATCGCAGGGCGCACGCATCCTCTCCGACGTGGTGCCCGAGGCGATCACCCGCCTGCCAGAGCCGATACGCAGCAACCTGCGCGTCAGCCATCAGGCCCGCGCCGAAGACGTGGATCGGGTCACCGAGGCCTATGCCGAGGCCGACATCCGCGCCGACGTCAAAACTTTCTTCAACGATATTCCCAGCCGCATGGCCGAGGCGCAGCTGGTGATCTCGCGCGCGGGGGCGTCTTCGATCGCCGATCTGACGGTGATCGGGCGGCCCTCGATCCTGATCCCCTTTGCCGCTGCCGCCGGCGATCACCAGACCGCCAATGCGCGCGGGCTGGTGGATGCGGGCGCCGCGATCCTGATCCCCGAACGCCTGCTCAACGCGGAATCCCTTACCGCGCAGATCACGAGTCTGCTTGAAAACCCCGCCGCCTCGTTGCAGATGGCCAACGCCGCCCTTTCCGTCGGCGCGCCGGATGCAACGGAACGTCTTGTCGCCCTTGTCGACGCCCTTGCTACGAACGCTGAGCCCGGAAGGAAGGTTTTGAAATGATGGATGGAAGCCTGATCATGCAAGCTGCAACCAAACTCCCTCTCGATATCGGCCCGATTCATTTCGTCGGCATCGGCGGCATCGGCATGTCCGGCATCGCCGAAGTGCTGCTGGATCACGGCTACACGGTGCAGGGCTCTGACCTTAAGGCCTCGAGAATCACCCAGCGTCTGGAACAGCTTGGCGCCACCGTATTCGAAGGCCAGAATGCCGAGAACCTTGAAAACGCCGAGGTCGTCGTGATCTCTTCGGCGATCAAGACCGGCAATGCCGAGCTGGACGAGGCCCGCCGCCGTGGTCTGCCTGTCGTGCGTCGCGCCGAAATGCTGGCCGAGCTGATGCGGCTCAAGTCCAACGTGGCCGTGGCCGGAACCCACGGCAAGACCACCACAACAACCATGGTGGCGACCCTTCTCGACGCGGGCAATTTCGACCCGACCGTGGTCAACGGCGGCATCATCCATGCCTACGGGTCGAACGCGCGGCTGGGCGAGGGCGAATGGATGGTCGTCGAAGCCGATGAATCCGACGGCACCTTCAACCGTCTGCCCGCCACCATCGCTATCGTCACCAATATCGACCCCGAACATATGGAGCACTGGCGCAGTTTCGATGCCCTGCGCGACGGATTCTACGATTTCGTCTCGAACATCCCCTTCTACGGTCTGGCGGTCTGCTGCACCGATCACGAAGAGGTTCAGCGTCTCGTCGGCCGGATCACCGACCGCCGCGTCGTCACCTACGGTTTCAATGCGCAGGCCGATGTGCGCGCGGTGAACCTGAAATATGAAAACGGCGTCGCCCATTTCGACATCGCGCTCCAGGCCGATGAAATGGTGATCGAGGGTTGCTCCCTGCCGATGCCCGGCGATCACAACGTCTCCAACGCGCTTTCAGCCGTGGCCGTGGCACGCCATCTCGGCATGAAGGCCGAGGAAATCCGCGCCGCTCTGGCCGCTTTCTCAGGCGTCAATCGCCGCTTTACCCGTGTGGGCGAGGTCGAGGGCGTTACCATCATCGACGACTATGGCCACCACCCGGTGGAAATCGCCGCCGTGCTGAAAGCCGCGCGCCAGGCCACTGAGGGCCGCGTTATTGCCGTGCACCAGCCGCACCGCTACTCCCGCCTTTCCTCGCTCTTCGACGATTTCTGCAGCTGCTTCAACGAGGCGGATGTGGTCGCCATCGCCGAGGTCTACGCGGCAGGCGAAGATCCGATCCCCGGCGCCTCGCGCGACGACCTCGTGGCTGGCCTGATCCGCCACGGCCACCGCCACGCCCGCGCCATCGTCTCCGAGGAAGACCTGACGCGACTGGTCCGCGAACAGGCGAAACCCGGCGACATGGTGGTCTGCCTCGGGGCGGGGACCATCAGCACCTGGGCCAACGCGCTCCCCGCGCGGCTGAAAGAAGCCTAGTGCCGGGGGCGGTCACCCCCGAGCGCCAGGCCTTGCGCTGTGCGACCCGCGAACCCGGCGAAGTGTTCCGGCCGCAGCAGCGGGAGTGTGACCGGTGAACCCCGTCATCCTGCTTGCCGCCCTCTGGGTTTTTGCCGCCACCGCCGTTGCCCTCCTGCCGATGCGGCTCCAGATGATCCCCGGTCTGGCGCTGCTGATCGCCGCCCCGGTCCTGATCGGGGCAATCACACTCGAATTCGGATGGCTCGCGGGCATCGCCGCCTTGGCCGGCTTTCTCTCGATGTTCCGCCACCCGCTGCGCTATTTCTGGCGCAAATGGCGCCGACAGGAAACTGGGGTGCCGGAATGAGCCTTTCCCTCATCCTCGCCGCACTCTGGGCACTCGCGGCAAACCTGATCGCCATGCTGCCCAGCCGCGACTACCACTGGCGCGCGGCCTATGTGCTCATCGCCATCGGCATCCCGATCCTCGGCTATGTCACCTGGCAGAACGGCCCCCTCATCGGCCTCCTGATCCTCGTTATGGGGATGAGCGTCCTGCGCTGGCCCGTCATCTACCTGACCCGCTGGATCAGGAGCCGCGCAAACGGGACGCCGGATGTTTAGATCCCGTTTGGGCCGCCGGAATAAAGATTGAAATCAAGACCCTGCCAGTCAAGACTGGCCGGAATGGTGGAAATCGCGGATATCAAGGACAATGACAGCCTGAAAGAATGGCTGGAAGACCGTTCCAAAGAGGAATGTATCCAGATCGCCACGCGCGCAGCTCTAAGGGTGTTACCTCTGTTCTGGGAGTGGAGCCTGACAGAGCCTGCGCAGAAGCATAGAATAACGGCACTTCCGGTGTTGAGGTGTTTGGTTATATCGCGGTTGGCTGGAAAGGGCATAGACGAAACGCAGGCTGATGCTAACGTCGCTGCCGGCGCAGTTGCTGATCCTTCAGTTGTGTATGAAGAGATCGCTCACTTAGCTGCTATAGCTGCATACACCTCGGCAAGAATCACTCTGTACGCTGTTGATACTGCTAAGCAGGCCGCGACCGCTGTCATCGTCGCTGCAAGAGCTGCAGGAAAAGATGCCAACATTATCGGATTAACTAAATCGGACTGTAAGGCTCTGATTGACTCGGAAACTTGGCTCAAAGGTCTTCCCTTATGGCATGAGCTTGAAAACCCCCTTCAGTCCATTTGGCAGGCCGTTAAGACAGGGGCGTCCGAGCAACCGGAAATCTGGGCCTATTGGGTCAAATGGTACGAGGACATCCTTGCCGGAAAAACGCCGAACTGGCCACTGGAACAAAAAATCGCGCTGATCGAGGACGAGGTTTGGAAGGCCGGGCCAGAGGCGGCTGCCGAAGCGATAAAAGAAATTCAACTGGATCTAGCTGTCGGATCAACCCGGAATGCGGAACGCATAGTCGAAGATCCGCAGACCCATAAGCTGAAGCTCGAAGCTGTATCGGATTTGGGGCAAGGCACGGCGGCCGATATTCAGGCCAAGATGACGGATGCCGCTGATACATTCGCGGGCCAGGGCGGAGACAACGGCCCCTATGCAGCATTGATGCCCGAGATCGAATTGCTGTTGAAAGTCGCGAGACTCAGCAATCCCCGCCCCATGCAATTATATGATACCTGTCGCCGGGCGGAACGGCGGACGCACAAACGGGTTTCAATAGGGGAATGCCCGGATAGAGATCCGCTGATCGAAGACTTTCTCGAGCAATTGCAGGAAGCAGCGTTCGACGTTGCGGGCGCAAACGATGATGTGCGTGAAACGGTGGCCCTCCGCGCTCAGATGAAAATGCGTGAAGAGCCATCAGATGCATCCGGGCTTCTCACCGTTGCTGCGGATAAGATTGCTGAACTATCCGAGGGCGATCTGGCAGAAGAACTGCCCGAAGACGCCCGTATCGCAACGGATGAAAATCAACCGGAAGAAGCGCGCCGAACGGCGTTGTACAAGGTCGCCAGCAGAACATTGCGGGTGTATCGCGGCGCGCGTCAGGCCTTGTCCGAGGTTCACGATGTCAGCAAGGATGTCGCTGGACTATCAAAGAATGTGGGCATTATCGTATCGTCGTCAGTGGCGATACAGGCTGCAGTGAACTATTTGCTCTCGCTGCTATAAGGCATGCTTTCGCGACACACCCTACAGCGTGCAAGTGCCAGATCCATCAACCCGCACTTCTTTGGGTTCAAAATATCCCGGGGAGTCGCCCGCAGGGCGGCGGGGCAAAGCCCCTTCCGACACCAGCCTCAAAGGCAAGACATGGCACAGCTCCCACTGGCAATTCCGCGCCCATCTGTTGTAGGGAAGGCCCAACCGATCCGAAATGAAAGATCCGCCTTGTCCGCTCCCGACCTGCCCACTCCCCGAGGAACCCTAACCTCGAACCGTTCGCTCTCCGACCTGACATGGTTGCGCGTCGGCGGACCGGTCGACTGGCTTTTCCAGCCCGCCGACACCGAGGATCTGGCAGACTTCCTCGCGCAGCTCGACCCCGCCATCCCGGTCTTCCCGATGGGCGTCGGGTCCAATCTGATCGTGAGGGACGGTGGTTTGCGGGGAGTGGTGATACGGCTGGGGCGTGGCTTCAACGGGATCGAGATCGACGGGCAGACCGTCACCGCAGGCGCGGCGGCGCTCGATGCGCATGTGGCGCGCAAGGCGGCGGATCAGGGCGTGGATCTTACCTTTCTGCGCACCATTCCCGGCTCCATCGGCGGCGCGATGCGCATGAACGCGGGCTGCTACGGGCGCTACATGGCGGATGTTCTGGTCTCGGCCACGGCCATTACTCGTGAGGGGCAAATCGTGACCCTGACGCCCGACGACTTCTCCTTTGGCTATCGCCATTCCACCCTTCCGGCTGGCGCGGTACTGATCTCGGCCAGGCTGAGGGGCGAGGCGGGTGATCCCGAAAAGCTGCACGGGCTGATGCAGGAGCAGCTTGACCGCCGTGATGCCTCGCAACCCACCAAGGATCGCTCCGCCGGGTCCACCTTTCGCAACCCGGCCGGTTTTTCCTCGACGGGCCGCGCGGATGACAGCCATGAACTCAAGGCGTGGAAGGTCATCGACGACGCCGGTCTGCGCGGCGCGCGGCTTGGCGGGGCGCAGATGAGCGAAAAACACCCGAATTTCCTGATCAACACGGGTAACGCGACAGCCGCGGATCTCGAATCACTTGGCGAAGACGTGCGAAAAAAGGTTTACGAGTCCAGTGGCATAACGCTAGAGTGGGAAATCATGCGGGTCGGTGATCCGTAAGCATTCCCTTCCTCGGCGCGTCCATAAAATCAGGCAGAAATCCGGGCGCGTCACAGCAGGAAATCAACCGAAAGGGTCAATATAGGCCCGCGGAACATTGAGGCACTTCACGTTGGGTCAGTCGAGCAGGACACCCCGGAAAGTGGCGGTATTGATGGGCGGACTCTCGGCCGAGCGCGAGGTGTCCCTGTCCTCGGGGCGCGAATGCGCTACCGCACTTAGGGGCGAAGGATACGAGGTCGTCGAGATCGACGCGGCTGCAGATCTGGCCGCGCGACTGATCGAGGTCGCCCCCGATGTCGTCTTCAACGCGCTGCACGGGCGGTGGGGCGAGGACGGCTGCGTGCAGGGCATGCTCGAATGGCTCCGCATCCCCTATACCCATTCCGGTGTGCTGGCTTCGGCGCTGGCGATGGACAAGCAGCGCTCAAAGGCGGCTTTCGCCAATGCAGGCCTGCCGGTCGTCCATTCGGTGCTCGAGGACAAGGCCACTGTGATGCAACGCCACGTGATCGAACCGCCTTACGTGGTGAAGCCGAACAGCGAAGGCTCCTCGGTCGGGATCTATTTCGTGCACGAAGCCGCCAACGGTCCGCCGCAGCTCGACGATCACATCCCCGATCAGGTGATGGTCGAAACCTATGCGCCGGGGCGCGAGATGACGACGACGGTGATGGGCGATCAGGCTCTGACCGTCACCGATATCCTGACCGACGGCTGGTACGATTACGACGCCAAGTACAAGCCGGGCGGGTCGCGCCATGTGGTGCCTGCCGAGATCCCGCAGGAAATCTTTGACCTTTGCCTCGACTATGCCCTGCGCGCGCATCAGGCGCTGGGATGCCGGGGCGTTTCAAGAACCGATTTCCGCTGGGATGAAACACGGGGCACCGATGGTCTCATCCTGCTCGAGGTGAATACCCAGCCGGGCATGACGCCGACATCGCTCAGCCCCGAACAGGCCGAAATCGCGGGCCATTCCTTCGGAGCGCTCTGCCGCTGGCTGGTCGAGGATGCCTCATGCGACAGATAATGCGTCCGAAACAGGTTCGCCGCCAGCGCAGCGACCCGGCACCCTCGCGGTTAAGCTACCGTATTCAGCGCTGGATGCTGACACCCGGTATCCGCATGGCGCTGCGGGTTGGCATCCCCTTCGTGCTCGTCTTTGCTGTCGTTTCCGCTTATCTGGCCGATGCGGACCGGCGCGCCGCGATCCAGACCACCATCGCCGATATCCGGACCAGCATCGAGGAACGTCCCGAATTCATGGTCTCGCTGATGGCCATCGACGGGGCAGGGCCGGCGCTGGCCGACGATATCCGCGCCGTGTTCCCCATCGACTTTCCGATCTCTTCCTTCGATCTCGACATCGAAACCATGCGCGACACGATTGCCGGGCTGGACCCGGTGAAATCCGCCATCGTGCGTATCCGTCCGGGTGGCGTGCTGCAGGTGGATGTGGTGGAACGCCAGCCGGTGGTGATCTGGCGGTCGCGCAAGGGGCTGGCGCTGCTGGATGAAACCGGCACCTTCATCAACACGCTGACAAGCCGTACCGAACGGCCCGACCTGCCGCTGATCCTTGGCAAAGGTGCCAACCAGAACGTGGCCGAGGCGCTCGCTCTGTTCCAGGCGGCAAAGCCGCTGGGTGACCGGATGCGCGGGATCGTGCGGATAGGGGAAAGACGCTGGGATGTCGCGCTTGACCGCGATCAGGCCATCATGTTGCCCGCGCAACAGCCGGTTTCGGCCCTGCAACGGGTCATCGCGCTGAGCGAGGCACAGGACATGCTGTCGCGTGACGTGGCCGTGGTCGACATGCGCATAGGGGCGCGTCCCACGCTTCGTATGACCCCCGAGGCGGTCAAGGACTGGTGGCATATCAGGGAAATCAACGGGCGCGAACGCGAACGGCGGATCGCAGAGACAAGTGGGCACTAAGACCCCAATAAAAGAAACGGGCAGTATTCGATGATAGATCTTTACCAATCCCAACGGGCGATGCGGCAGATGCGCCAGCAGGCGCTGCAACGCGGTGTCATTGCGATTCTCGACGTCGGAAGTTCCAAGATCGCCTGCCTGGTCCTGCGGTTCGACGGGACGAGCAAGCTGTCGGATGACAACTCCATCGGCGCTCTCGCAGGGCAATCGGGCTTCCGCGTGGTCGGCGCAGCGACCACACGCTCGCGCGGGGTGCAGTTCGGCGAAATCACCGCGATGCAGGAAACCGAACGCGCCATTCGTACGGCGCTTCAGGCTGCCCAGAAAATGGCTGAGCTGCGCGTCGATCACGTCATCGCCTGTTTCTCGGGCGCCAACCCGCGATCCTACGGTCTGGATGCCGAGGTCGAACTCGAAGGAAACGTGGTTACCGAGAACGAGGTCGCCCGCGTACTCGCCGCCTGCGACGTGCCGGAATACGGGGCAGGGCGGGAAGTGCTGCACGCCCAGCCGGTGAATTTCGCGCTCGACAACCGGACCGGCCTGAACGACCCGCGCGGCCAGCTTGGCCAGTCGCTGACCGTGGACATGCATATGCTGACGGTGGATGGCGATGCGATCCAGAACCTCGTCCATTGCATCAAGCGCTGCGATCTCGAACTGGCGGGAATTGCCAACTCTGCCTATGTCGCGGGGATTTCGGCGCTGGTCGAGGACGAACAGGAACTGGGTGCGGCCTGTGTCGATATGGGCGGCGGGTCCACCTCGGTGTCGATTTTCCTCAAGAAACATATGATCTACGCCGATTGCGTGCGTATGGGCGGCGATCACGTCACGCAGGACATCTCGATGGGGCTGGGCGTGCCGATGGCGAATGCCGAGCGCATCAAGACCTTTTACGGCGGTGTCCACGCAACCGGCATGGATGACCGCGAGATGATCGAGATCGGTGGCGATACCGGCGATTACGAACACGACCGGCGCCGCGTCAGCCGTGCCGAACTGATCGGCATCATGCGCCCCCGCGTCGAAGAGATCCTCGAAGAAGTCCGCGCACGTCTTGATGCGGCCGGGTTCAGCCATCTGCCAAGCCAGCAGATCGTCCTGACCGGGGGCGGCAGCCAGACACCGGGTCTGGACGGACTGGCGACCCGCATCCTTGGCCAGCAGGTGCGGCTTGGACGTCCGCTTCGCGTTCATGGCCTGCCGCAATCGGCCACCGGGCCGGGGTTCGCCTCGGCGGTCGGGCTCGCGCTCTTTGCGGCCCATCCGCAGGACGAATGGTGGGATTTCGAGATTCCTGTCGACCGCTATGCCGGGCGATCTATCAAGCGCGCCGTGAAATGGTTCCGCGACAACTGGTAAAAGCCGGGTTAAGCCTTGGGCGGAAAAGCGGAATTTTTCATCCTGACAGCCAGGTTTTTCGTCGAATCACAGTGACCGACCCGGCGGGATCTGCTAGTCTTGAGGAAAGGTCCAAAGAGACCAATAGGTTGGCCGAGCAGTCATCCTGACATCCATAGGTTGCGCCGTTGCGACGGTGCCCCGATTCTTCATCTGCACCCGCTGGGTCGCTGATCCTGTTGTGGCGCTTGCGTAACAGCCCGCAACATCTTGGAGTGTTGGCAAAATACCGCCTGCTCAACCGGCTGGTAACCCATATTTTGTATGATTCTCCGTTTTTGAGGTGACGTCGGGGGTGCTTCGCGATATTGTTCTTCTAAATATAGCTGTCCGGCAGAGGCGGCACGCAATTTGAACCGATAATGACAGGCGGAAAACAGGATATGACTTTGAATCTCTCGATGCCCGGACAGGAAGATCTGAAACCCCGTATTACCGTCTTTGGTGTGGGCGGCGCGGGAGGCAATGCCGTCAACAACATGATCGAAAAGCAGCTCGACGGGGTCGAGTTCGTGGTCGCCAACACCGACGCGCAGGCGCTTCAGCAAAGCGCCGCGACCGCCCGTATCCAGATGGGCGTGAAAGTCACCGAAGGTCTGGGGGCAGGCGCACGTGCCACGGTTGGTGCGGCTGCTGCCGAAGAAAGTATCGAGGAAATCGTCGACCACCTTGCAGGGGCGCATATGTGCTTTATCACGGCGGGGATGGGCGGCGGCACCGGGACGGGGGCAGCGCCGATCATCGCGCAGGCCGCCCGCGAACTGGGCGTGCTGACCGTCGGTGTCGTGACCAAGCCCTTCCAGTTCGAAGGTGCCAAGCGGATGCGTCAGGCCGAAGACGGCGTCGAAGCGCTGCAAAAGATGGTCGACACGCTGATCATCATCCCGAACCAGAACCTGTTCCGCCTTGCCAACGAAAAGACCACCTTCACCGAGGCCTTCTCGATGGCCGATGACGTGCTCTACCAAGGCGTTAAGGGCGTGACCGACCTGATGGTCCGTCCGGGTCTCATCAACCTCGACTTTGCCGACGTCCGCGCCGTAATGGACGAAATGGGCAAGGCGATGATGGGTACGGGCGAAGCCGAGGGCGAAGATCGCGCCATTCAGGCCGCAGAAAAGGCCATCGCGAACCCGCTGCTCGACGAAATCTCGCTACGCGGCGCCAAGGGCGTGCTGATCAACATCACCGGTAGCCACGACCTGACCCTGTTCGAACTGGACGAAGCGGCCAACCGCATCCGCGAAGAGGTCGACCCGGACGCAAACATCATCGTCGGCTCCACGCTGGACACGGCGATGGAAGGCATCATGCGCGTCAGCGTTGTGGCCACCGGCATCGACGCGACCGAGGTTTCCGAGGTTCCGGTACCGCGCCGTTCCATGTCGCAGCCGCTGAAAAAGACCGTCAGCACCGAAGAGCCCGTCGAAGCCGAGCCGCAGGTTGCAGCCGAGGTCGTCGAAGAGCCGACCCTCTTCGAAGCACCCCGCGCCGTGGAAGCGCCCGCGCCGGTCGAAGCACCCGAGCCTGTGCATCAGGAAGTCGCCGCTCAGGAAGACGACGGTCTGCCGCCGCCGGCCTATCGCCCCACCATGCCGGCGTTCCAGCCGCGCAATGACATGATGGACGAAGACGACAGCACGCCGGATACGTTCGTCGCGCCCCGCGCACCGGCCCCCGGTACCCCGTCGCCCGAAGCGCTGCAGCGCCTTCAGGCCGCAGCCGCCGCGCAACGCCCGGCCGCAGACCAGCAGGCGCCGCAGCGCACACCCGATCTGAACGAGCGCGTCGCCGCCGCTGCCGAGCGCAAGGGCTTTGGCATCAACTCCCTGATCAACCGGATGACCGGTCACGCCGGGGACACGCCGCAACAGCCGGAGCGCAACATCAAACCGGTGCGTCAGCAGCCGTCGATGAACACGAGAGAAACCGCCGCACGGGCTGAACAAGAGCCTGACAATGATCAGGAACGGATCGAAATTCCGGCTTTCCTGCGTCGCCAGGCAAATTAATTTCGTAACATATAATAAATCAAAGGTCGCCCATGTGGCGGCCTTTTTCTTTTTTAATCAGTGACTTGGCGGACTTATGGCGGTGTTTTGCCTGTTTGTTACAGAGATGTTTCAATCGGTTGCAAAGATTGAGTTGAGACCAACAGGCCCTGCACTTAGTTGATTGTACAACCCCGGACAGCAGGTCCGGCAAGAAAAAGCACTAACGAGGTCTGTTGTGCAGAATACGTTGAAAACATCGATAGTCTTCGAAGGTGTGGGACTCCACACCGGTGAAACCATTCGCATGGTTCTGCGTCCGGCATCCGCAGGTCACGGCATCTGGTTCCGCCGCACCGACATCCAGCTAGGCAACGGCATGATCCCGGCCCTATGGGACATGGTCGAACGGTCTCCCCTATGTACCAAGCTGGTCAACGAATCCGGTGTTTCGGTTTCCACCGTAGAACACGTGATGGCCGCACTCGCTGGCTGCGGTATCCACAATGCCCTGATCGAAATCGATGGCCCCGAAGTGCCGATCCTAGATGGCTCCTCCGCTCCCTTCGTGCGCGGCATCATGGCCCGCGGTGTCCGCCGACTAGCCGCGCCGGTTCTGGCATTCCAGGTCCTCAAGGAAGTCACCGTCGAAAAAGATGGCGCCAAGGCGACGTTGCTGCCTTGCGACAATTTCGAAATCGAATTCCATATCGATTTTGCCGATGCCGCGATCGGCCGTCAGAGCAAGACGCTCGACATGCACAACGGCACCTTTGCCCGTGAACTCTGCGACAGCCGCACCTTCTGCCGCCAGGCCGATGTGGACGCGATGCACGCGAACGGTCTGGCCCTCGGCGGCACGCTCGACAACGCTGTCGTCGTCGATGGCGAAGATGTGCTCAGCCCGGGCGGGTTCCGCTACGAGGACGAAGCCGTGCGTCACAAGATGCTCGACGCGCTCGGGGATCTCTCTCTCGCGGGCGGTCCGATCTTTGGCCGCTATGTCGGCGAACGTGCCGGTCACTCGCTGACCAACACGCTGCTGCGCGCGCTTTTCCAGACGCCCGGCGCTGTCCGCACGGTTCTCTGTGATGAAGAACAATCTGCCCGTTTGCCGGGGCAGGGGCTTGTTCTGGCAGAGATCCCGAACGTCGCCTGAAGCCGCCCCGTCGCGCAGATGGTGTTGACCTCTCCCTGCAGGATGACCATAACCCGTTTTGAACGGGAAATTAATGTGCTAGACCCAACCCGCACCGGGTGGGCCGGTCGTGAGTACAAGGGTGGTTTTGCATGAAGTATGGCAGGTCACGGGCCGGAATAGCAGGCGCGGTTCTCATGGCGCTGCTTCTGGCCGGATGCGGCGGCGGAGGGGCGGCAGACCGGACACGGTCGCTGGAAGCCTTCACGCCGGATCAGATCTACGAACGCGGCGAATACGAACTTTCGCAGAACCGGACCGGTGACGCGGCCTATTACTTCTCGGAAATCGAACGTCTTTATCCCTATTCAAGCTGGGCGGAACGCGCGCTGATCATGCAGGCCTATGCCCTGCATCAAGGCCGTAACTATGCTGAAAGCCGCGCCGCCGCGCAGCGCTACCTCGATTTCTACCCCGCCGAGGAAGACGCCGCCTATGCGCAATATCTTCTTGCGCTCAGCTATTACGATCAGATCGACGAAGTCGGCCGTGACCAAGGCCTGACCTTTCAGGCGCTGCAGGCCCTGCGCGGCGTGATCGAGCAATACCCCGACAGCGAATACGCCACGGCCGCCGTACTGAAATTCGACCTCGCTTTCGACCATCTCGCGGGCAAGGAAATGGAAGTCGGTCGTTACTATCTCAAGCGTAAACACTATGCGGCTGCGATCACCCGTTTCCGCGTGGTTGTCGAGGATTTCCAGACCACGACGCATACCGCCGAGGCGCTGCACCGTCTGGTCGAGGCTTATCTCTCGCTCGGTCTTGATGCCGAGGCGCAGACCGCCGGTGCCATTCTTGGCTATAACTACAAGTCGACGGAATGGTATGAGGCAAGCTATCGTCTGCTGACCGGCAGAGGGCTTGAGATGACAGCGCGTGGCGACAACTGGCTGGCCAGTATCTATCGCCAGTCGATCAAGGGCGAATGGCTCTGAACCGGGGGAACGTCACCCTCCCGATGGATCTCTTACATGCTCCGCGCCCTTGATATCCGCGACATCCTTATCATCGACCATCTGGAAATCGCTTTCCAGCCGGGCCTCAACGTCCTGACCGGGGAAACCGGCGCGGGTAAATCGATTCTGCTCGACAGTCTCGGCTTTGTGCTGGGCTGGCGCGGCCGGGCCGAGCTTGTCCGGCAAGGGGCGGAGCAGGGCGAGGTGACCGCCGTCTTCGAACTGCCCAAGGTGCATCCCGCACGCCATGTGCTGCATGATGTCGGCCTGCCGGTCGAGGACGAGTTGATCCTGCGCCGGGTCAACACCTCAGAGGGGCGCAAGACTGCGTGGATCAACGACCGCCGTGTCTCGGGCGAGGTTCTGCGGCGTCTGTCCGATACGCTGGTCGAACTCCATGGTCAGCATGACGACCGTGGCCTGCTGAACCCGCGTGGCCACCGTGACCTGCTGGATGAATTCGCCGGTGTCGAAGACGAACGCCGCGTCACCCGCCAGGCGTGGTCCGCCGCACGCGAAGCCCGCCGTGTCGTGGCCGAAACCGAGGCCGCGCTTCAGGCCGTGCGCGAAGAGGAGGAGTTCCTCCGTCACGCGGTGGCGGAACTGGACGCGCTTTCGCCCGAGGCGGGCGAAGACGGTGATCTCGACACGCGCCGCCGTCAGATGCAGGCGGCCGAGAAGATCCGCACCGACATCACCCGCGCCAATGCCCTGATGGGCGAACAGGGGGCCGAAGCCGCGCTCTCCGAGGCGCTGCGCTGGCTCGATGCGGTGGCCGAACATGCCAATGGCACGCTGGACGCCCCACTTGCCGCGCTGAACCGCGCGATGATCGAACTGTCCGAGGCGCAGTCGGGTGTCGAGGTCAGTCTCGAAACGCTCGATTTCGACCCGACCGAACTGGAACAGGTCGAAGAACGTCTCTTCGCAATCCGCGCCCTTGCCCGCAAACATAACGAAGCACCGGATGACCTCGCCGACTTTGGCGACAAGCTGCGGGCCAAACTGGCCGCGCTCGATGCGGGCGATGCCGATCTCGCCACGCAGAAGAAAGCGCTGAAACAGGCCGAGGCCGATTACGAACAGGCCGCGCAGAAACTTTCCGACGCGCGGCGCGAAGCAGCCGGTCGGCTCGATACAGCGATCATGGCCGAGCTTGCCCCGCTCAAGATGGAACGCGCAGTCTTTGCCACCGAAATTACCCCGGGTGAAGCCGGGCCAGACGGGACCGACGCGGTGGCCTTTACCGTCGCCACCAACCCCGGGGCGCCCTCCGGTCCGCTCAATAAGATCGCATCGGGCGGCGAACTCAGCCGCTTCCTGCTGGCGCTCAAGGTCTGCCTGACAGGCACCAATGCGGGCGTCACGATGATCTTCGACGAAATCGACCGGGGTGTCGGGGGCGCGACAGCCGACGCGGTGGGCCGCCGTCTCGCCGCGCTGGCCGACAAGGGGCAGGTGCTGGTCGTGACCCACTCGCCGCAGGTCGCCGCGCGCGGTGCGCATCACTGGCGCGTCATGAAACAGGTGGCCGAGGATATGACCCTCTCCACCGTCATCCCCGTCGCGAAAGCCGACCGCGTCGATGAAATCGCGCGCATGCTGGCGGGCGATACCATCACCAAGGAAGCCCGCGCCGCCGCCAAGGCATTGCTGCAAGGATAGGACCGCATGAACGACCCGCATGAAACGTCGCTTGATCCCGAAGACTGGGAGGCGTTTCGCAAGCGGGCCCATGGCATGCTCGACGCGGCGCTGGATCGCATGCAGACCACCCGCGACGGCCCGGTCTGGCGCGCCCCCGATGACGCGCTGAAGGCTGCTTTTCAGGCCGAACTGCCGACGAAGGGCAGGGGAGGCGACGCGGTTGCCGGTCAGATGACCGATCTGCTACCCTACGGGGTCGGCAACACACATCCCCGCTTTTTCGGTTGGGTCCACGGATCGGGCACACCATCGCAGATGATCGCGGAAATGGCGGCGGTGGCGATGAACGCCAACCTCGGCGGGCGCGACCACGGCGCGATGTATGTGGAAAAACAGGTGGTCGACTGGGTGCGCGGCCTTTTTGACTTCCCCGCCGATTCCAGTGGCCTGATCGTGTCGGGCACCTCGGTCGCGACGATCATCGCGATTAAGGCCGCCCGCGACCGAGCGCTCGATTTCGCCAGCCGGACGCAGGGCATCGGCGCGGCCCGACTGGTTGGTTATACCTCGACCCAGACCCACGCCTGCGTCGCGCGGGCCTTTGATGTGCTTGGGCTGGGCAGCGACGCCCTCCGCAAGATCCCTATCACCAAGAATTACCAGATTGACCTCGACGCCCTGCGCGAAGCCATCGCCGAAGACCGTGCCGCCGGTCTGACCCCTTTCGCGCTGATCGGCACCGCCGGGAGCGTCGATCTCGGTGCGACGGACGATCTTGACGCCCTCTCCGATATCGCCGCCACCGAGGACATCTGGTTCCACGTGGACGGCGCCTTCGGGGCGACGGGCATCCTGTCCGACACGGTGCGGCCCCGTCTTGCGGGGCTTTCCCGCGCCGACAGCCTTGCCTTTGATTTTCACAAATGGCTGCACGTGACTTATGACGCCGGTTTCGTCCTCCTCCGCTCGGAAGAAGCGCATCGCCGCGCCTTTTCCGACCGCCCCGCCTATCTGGTCGGGGCCAAGCGCGGGCTGGCCGCTGGCAACCCGTGGCCGGTGGAATACGGTCCCGAACTGTCGCGCGGCTTCCGCGCGCTCAAAATCTGGGCGCAACTGGCCGAGCATGGCACCGAGAAACTTGGCCAGATGATCTCGCAGAACTGCGCGCAGGCGGCGTATCTCGGCGATCTGGTTACAGGCGCATCCGACCTCGAACTGCTCGCCCCGGTCATGATGAACATTTGCTGTTTCAGGTACACGGGTAAGGGCGATCTGTCCGAACAGAACGCGCTAACGGACGAAATCGTGATCCAGCTTCAGCTTCAGGGCATCGCCGCGCCCTCGACCACGACGCTTGATGGCAAGCGCGCGATCCGGGTGAATATCACCAACCATCGCACCACCCGGGCCGATCTCGACCTGCTGATCCGTGAGGTTCGTCGCCTCGGGGTCGAGCTTTCAGGTAACAGGGGCGCGGCCAAGCCGGAATAACGGGTTCCCCACACTCTGCGGGTATTCTAGAGAGGGGTAACCCGTCCCAGAGTCAGTAATGGCAGCACCCAAGCCCAACCCCGTATCCGAGCAGGTCTTACAGGTCATCAAGACCTGCCAGGCAGGCTGGACGGTTCTCAGACGGCGCGGCCCAAGCCAGATCCAGTTCTGGTTCATCGCCCTTGCCATCGGTATCGCCGCCGGTATCGCCGCCGTTTTTTTCCGCAAGGGCATCAACAGCTTGCAGGCGGCTCTTTACGGAACCGAAGACGTGCACTTCCTGCACAGCTTTGCCGCCTCCCTGCCGTGGTACTGGATCCTCTGCCTGCCCATCACGGGCGGGCTGATCGTTGGGCTGATCCTGCACTTTTTCACCCCCGACGGGCGGGTGCGCAGCGTGGCCGACGTGATCGAAGGTGCCGCGCTTAGCGATGGGCGGGTGGAACGCAGGGCAGGGGTCGCCTCGATGTTCGCCTCGCTCATCACCCTCAGTTCCGGCGGCTCCTCGGGCCGCGAAGGGCCGGTCGTGCACATGGCGGGCGTGATCTCGACGAATGTCTGCCGCTACATTCATGCCGACGGCATTACCGGGCGTGACCTTTTGGGCTGCGCGGTAGCCGCCGCCGTTTCAGCCAGCTTCAACGCCCCCATCGCCGGGGCGCTCTTCGCTCTCGAGGTCGTGCTGCGCCATTTCGCGGTCCATGCCTTTGCGCCCATCGTGATCGCCTCGGTCGCCGGGACGGTCATCAACCGGATCGAATTCGGCGATGTGACCGAATTCGTACTCAACACCCCCGGGGCGCTGCAATTCTATGTGGAACTGCCCGCCTTCCTGATCCTCGGGCTGATCTGCGGCCTTGTCGCTGTTCTCGTGATGCATTCCGTGTTCTGGGCCGAAGACGTGGGCACCCGCATCCAGACCGCCATCAGCCTGCCGCGCTGGCTCCGCCCGGCGGCCTCTGGCGCGCTTCTGGGCGTCATGGCGATCTGGTTCCCGCATATCATCGGCGTCGGCTATGAAACCACCTACCGGGCGCTCTCCGGCAGCCTGCTGCTGGATCAGGCCATCATCTACGCGATGCTCAAGGCGGCGGCGCTTGCCATCACATTCGGCGGGCGCATGGGCGGCGGTATTTTCTCGCCCTCGCTGATGATCGGCGCGCTGACCGGCCTCGCTTTTGGCCTGATCGCCACGGCGACCCTGCCGGATGTCTCCGGCACGCATACGCTCTATGCCTTCGCCGGGATGGGTGCGGTGGCCGCTGCCGTGTTAGGCGCCCCCATCTCGACCACGCTCATCGTGTTTGAACTGACCGGCGACTGGCAGATCGGTCTGGCGGTGATGGTGTCGGTCTCCATGTCGACCGCGCTGGCCTCGCGCATCGTCGACAGGTCTTTTTTTCTTACCCAGCTCGAACGGCGCGGCATCCACCTTGCAGCCGGCCCGCAAGCCTACCTGCTGGCGCAGCTGCGCGCCGGTTCGGTGATGCGCCCGACAGGCGACCGGCGCTCTCCCGATCCGGACACCTGCGGCCGGATGATCGAGGAGCATCTCTATGTCGAAGGGTCAGCCTCGCTCGAAGCTGCCATGCCGATTTTTGACAGTGCCGAAGTCGCCTTTCTCCCCGTCGTGACCCGCAACAGGGAAGGAGAGCTGGAACAGATCGGCGCGCTGTTCCATATCGACGCGCTCAAGGCCTATAACCGCGCCCTCGCGGCCACCGCCGCCGAGGAACACAGCTAACGGGTCTCAGAGCTGTTCGACCTTCACCATGTCGCTCTCGTAAAAGGCCAAATAGCCCCCGATGTCCGACACGGCATCCTTTGGCGTCTCATAGCTCCAGACCGCGTCCGGCACCGTCGAGGATTTGTTCACGATGGAAAAATAGGTCGCATCGCCCTTGTGCGGGCAATGTGTGGTCTTGTCCGACGGATCAAGGAATGCCATCGCGATATCTTCGCGCGGGAAATAGATCACCGGGTCATACCCGTTCTCGATCAACCGCAGGGCATTCACGGATTCACCAAGCACGGCCCCGCCCGAACGCACGCTCCACTTGCCTGCTGCCTTTTCGATCGTGATGTGATCCGCCATGATATACCTCCTCGAATGCCCGTCCGTCCTGCCCGCCGAACGTAACACCAAGGTGTCAGATCGGGGCAACCGCAGCATCCAACCACAGTTTTGCCTCCTTGCCCAGACGCGAGCCGATCTTTTCGGCCACCTCCCGGTGATAGGCGTTGATCCAGGCCCGCTCTTCCGCCGTCAGCATGTCGATGACAATCAGGCGGCGATCGATGGGCACAAAGGTCAGGGTCCGCCAGTCAAGGAATTCCCGTTCCGGATCGCCGTCGGGCAGCGGTTCGGCCTCCTGTACCACGAGGAGGTTCTCGATCCTTATGCCAAAGGCCCCCTCACGGTAATAGCCCGGCTCGTTCGACAGGATCATCCCCGGCTCAAGCGTTATGGTGCTGGCGCGGCTCAGCCGTTGCGGGCCCTCGTGAACGCTCAGGTAAGCGCCGACTCCATGGCCAAGCCCGTGGTTGAAATCCTGTCCCGCGAGCCAGAGCGGCAGGCGTCCGATCGCTTCGATATCGCGCCCGGCCAGCCCCTTGGGCCAGCGCAGCCGCGACATGCCGATCATCCCCTGCAACACCCGGGTAAAGGCGGCGCGTTCCTCCTCGCCCGGCTCGCCGATTGCGATGGTGCGCGTGATATCGGTGGTGCCGTCCAGATATTGCCCGCCGCTGTCCAGCACCAGCAGATGCCCGTCCTCAAGCCGCGCATCGGTTTCTTCGGTCACGCGGTAATGCATGATCGCGCCGTTCGGACCGGTGCCGGAAATCGTCTCGAAACTGATGTCCTGAAGCGCATTGTCCCGGCGGCGGCAGGTCTCAAGCTGCGTCACGACTTCGGTCTCTGTCAAAGTGCCCGGCGCCTGCGCATCGAGCCAGCTCAGCAGTTCGACCATCGCCACCGCATCGCGCAGATGCGCGGCCGCCGATCCCTCGATCTCGGCCTCGTTCTTACGCGCCTTGGGCAGGGCGCAAGGGTCGTCCCCGGCCACCGCCCTGTCGCCAAGCGCATCAGCGACGATCTGCGGCGCCGTGCCCTTGTCGATCCGCACCTTGCCCTCAAGCCGGGACAGATCGTCCAGAAACGCCTCCGGCTCGTGTTGCCGCACGCGATCGCCCAGTTCCTCGCGCACATCGCCCAGCTTGGCCGAGGCCATGTAAAGGTCGACCATGCCATCCGCATGCAGCACCGCGAACCCATGCGCCAGCGGATTGCGCTCCACGTCCGAGCCGCGGATGTTCAACAGCCACATGATCGAATCCGGCAAGGTGATCGCCGCCGCATCCTGCCCGGCCTCCGCCAGATCCTTGCCCAGTCGGTCACATTTGCGCGCCGCGCTCTCCCCGGCAAATTCCAGCGGGTGCAGCTTGACCGGGTTCATCGGCGGGTCAGGCTGGTCTTCCCAGATCCGGTCGACGAGGTTGGCACTCTGCACCATCTCGATGCCGCTGCCCTTCAGCCCGGACTGCCAGCCCTCGACCTGCGCCACAGTATGCAGCCAGGGGTCAAAGCCGACCTTGCCACCCTCGGGCAGTTGTTCTTTCAGCCAGTCGACCAGCGACACGTCGGGCCAGGGTACCGGGGTGAACACATCCGCCACCTGCGCCTTGACCTGCGTGCGATAGCGCCCATCGATAAACACCCCGGCGACGTCGCGCAACGCCGCGCAGAACCCGGCCGAGCCGGTGAAGCCCGAAAGCCAGGCCAGACGGGCATCGCGCGCAGCGACATATTCACCCTGATGCGCATCCGCTCGCGGCACGAGGAACCCGTCGAGACCCTCGCTCTCCATCACCTCCCGCAGCGCAGCCAGTCGCGGGGGCCCCTGTTCGGGTCGTGCGGTTACCTCGAATGTCTGAAACATGGGCCGATCTTTCTTTGGGTCATTCGCCCGTACCCAATCGCGAACCCGCCCGGGACGCAAGGCGCGATTTCACCGCATCCATGATGCCGGAAACGCCAACGCACCTATGCCCTCAAACCGCGCAAAACGCTGCGCGGGCAAAACGCCCGGCGCTTCTTCTCGGTACAAATACGGTCGCCGAAGGCAAGGCGAGCGCTAGCTCGCCTTCTTGATCCCCATCACCCGCGCCCGCGCGCGCGGGTCGCTGTCGAAAAGCGCGGCCAGCTGCTCGGTCATTGCGCCGGCCAGCTGCTCCACATCCGTGATCGTCACGGCCCGGTCGTAATAGCGCGTCACGTCATGGCCAATGCCGATCGCCAACAGTTCTACCATCTTGCGTTTCTCGACCATGGCGATCACGTCGCGCAGGTGTTTCTCGAGGTAATTCGCCGGGTTCACCGAAAGCGTCGAATCATCGACCGGCGCACCGTCGGAAATCACCATCAGGATCTTGCGCTGCTCGCGCCGCGCCAGCATCCGGCGATGCGCCCATTCCAGCGCCTCCCCGTCGATGTTCTCCTTGAGCAGACCTTCCTTCATCATCAACCCAAGATTCGGGCGCGCGCGACGCCAGGGCGAGTCCGCTCCTTTGTAGACGATATGGCGCAGATCGTTCAGACGGCCCGGTTGCTGCGGACGGCCATCGTTCAGCCATGCCTCACGCGCCTGTCCGCCCTTCCACGCCCGCGTGGTAAAGCCAAGGATCTCGACCTTTACGTTGCAGCGTTCCAGCGTCCGCGCCAGCACGTCGGCACAGATCGCGGCGATGGAAATAGGCCGGCCGCGCATCGAACCGGAATTATCCAAAAGCAGCGTCACCACCGTATCGCGGAACTCGGTGTCCTTCTCGACCTTGAACGACAGCGGAGTCGTCGGGTTCGCCACCACCCGCGCCAGACGCCCCGCGTCAAGGATACCTTCCTCGCGGTCGAACTCCCAGCTCCGGTTCTGCTGTGCCTGCAAACGGCGCTGCAGCTTGTTCGCCAGCCGTGACACCGCGCCTTTCAGCGGGTCGAGCTGCTGGTCGAGATAGGCGCGCAGCCGCTCCAGCTCGGCCGGTTCGGCAAGGTCCTCGGCGTTGACCTCTTCATCATGGGTCGACAGGTACACCTTGTAATTCGGATCGGCATCGCTGACCGGCGGCGGGGCAGGCGGCTCAAAGGGCGCATCGCCCTCGGGCATTTCCGCATCCTCGCCCATTTCCTCATCAGCAAGGTCGTCCATGCTGACCTGCGCATCGGCCTGGTCCTGCTGTTCGTCCTGCGAGCGTTCCGGATCGGCGGCGGTTTCCTGATCGTCGCTCTCGTCCTCGCCGGTGCTTTCCGGCTCCTGATCGTCTTCCTGATCCTCTTCGGCCTGGTCTTCCTGGTTGTCGTCCAGCTCGTCCGGGTCGTCGCCCAGCTGGTCGCCATAACCCAGATCCTTGATCACCGCGCGGGTGAACTTGGCGAAAGCGGACTGGTCGTTGAGAACCTCGTTGATGACGTCAAGACGCCCGCCGACCTGCTTTTCGATGTGATCGCGCCACAGCTCCATCACATTATCCGCGCCCTTGGGCAGATCGCGACCGGTGGCGAGGTTGCGCACAAGGTAACCGGCAGCAGCCGCCAGCGGCGCCTCGGCGGTCGAGGTCACCTGATCGTACCCGCGCCGCATCGCGTCATGGCCGATCTTGACGTCGATATTGCCTGCGGTGCCGGGCATGTCCCGCGCGCCCATCGCCTCGCAGCGGGCAGTCTCCATTGCCTCGTAAAGCTCGCGTGCCATGTCGCCCGGGGGTGCATAGCGCGCATGGGTCTGGCCGTTATGATACTTGCGGTTCATCGCCAGCGAATCCGCCGTGCCCCGCGCCAGCAGCACCTCGTCGCGGGTCATCCGGCGGCTGACCTGCGGCAGGCGCATCGCATCGCCCGACAGACCCGATGGATCGACGGAATAGCTGACGTTCAGCTCGGGATCGTTGGCCATGACCTTGGTGGCCTCGGCCAGCGCCTTCTTGAACGGATCGGCGGGGTTGTCGGAATTCTGCGCCATGTCGGGGCCTTCGGTCGCTGCTCTTCAGGGCAACAACCTAAGACCATTCCCCGCCCTTGACCATAGAGACCGCGGGAAAATTCTGCACCCTGCCTAAAGCAAAAGCGCCCGGCAGGTGGCCAGCCGCGTTTCCAGAACGCTGCGGGCCCGGTCCACCCGGCGCTGGTCGACGCTATAGTCCACATCGGCCAGCAGGTTCGCCATTTCGCTCCAGCCCGAGTTGCGCCAGCGATCCGATTGCGTGGCCTCGACGCCCTGCTGGATCGCATCCGGCAGCGTCGCGTCAAGCAGCATGCTGAACTGGTCGCTAAGCCGCTCGATCTCCGGTGCCGAAGGGTCGTTCATCGCCCGTTGTCTGGTCGCAAGGGCCGACAGGCGGCCCGAGCACGTCGCAAAAATCTCTGCTCTTTCGACAGATTGAGAGGGGAGGGCCTTGGCCACGGAAACCGTGAACGCGGCAAGGGCCAACCCGTAAGTGAGATACGTTGCAAGCCTGTTCATGTAACAAGCCTATGACAAAAACCCTACCGGTCAATGAAGTATATACAAAAGATATCAAAAATATCTCTTGTAGATATATTCCTGCCGCGCAAGTGATCAGCCGGATTGTGACAGGGAGGAAGGCCCAAGCAACAGCCCCCGGCAGGCATTGATATCTCGTTCCACCCGGTTCTGCGCCCATCTCTTATAGGCCGGGTCCCGGCTGACCCTGATCCGGGTCAACAGGCTGATAAAGGCGTGCTTGGACTGGATTCTTTGCGACATGGCGCGCCGTTTGTCTTCTGGCGGGGTAACCGCATCGAGCAAGGCGATCATCTGACGTTGCTGCCGCTTGGTTTCATCCGAGCGCTGCGGGCCGGTCAGCCACTGATGCTGCATCAGCGCGGTGAAACGCCCGACGCAGGTTGCGAACGCGAATTGCAGGTCAGGGGACGTGTCCCGTTCGGGCGGGGCGCCACAGATACCAACGACAGGCAGGCCAAGCGCAAGAACCAAGGCCCGCGAAAACGAAATATAGCCCATACCGAAAGACTGCGCGCGAAAACGCGTTGGGTCAAACGGCAAGTAGGGCGCAATTTCCTCAAGATCGGCTCAAATTGAATGGACCGACCCGGCAGGTACAAAAGAAAAGGGCCGGTCGAAACCGGCCCTGAAACTTAACCCAGGCTGACGCTTGCCGCGCTTTCCGGCAGTTCCTCGTCAAAGCAGCGTTGGTAGAACTCGGCCACTGTCTGGCGCTCCAGCTCGTCGCATTTGTTGAGGAAGGATAGGCGGAAGGAATAGCCGACATCGCGAAAGATCTCGGCGTTCTGCGCCCATGTAATCACGGTTCGCGGGCTCATCACGGTCGACAGGTCACCGTTCATAAAGGCCACGCGTGTCAGGTCGGCAAGATGCACCATCTGGCTTACCGTCTTGCGGCCCTTCTCGTTGTTGTAATGCGGCGCCTTGCTGAGAACGATGGCGACTTCGGCATCGTGGCTCAGGTAGTTCAGCGTCGCAACAAGCGACCAGCGGTCCATCTGCGCCTGGTTGATCTGCTGGGTCCCGTGGTACAGGCCCGTCGTATCGCCCAGACCCACCGTGTTCGAGGTGGCGAAGAGGCGGAAATACTTGTTCGGGGTAATGATCTCGTTCTGATCCAGCAGGGTCAGCTTGCCGTCATGTTCCAACACGCGCTGGATCACGAACATCACGTCGGCGCGGCCCGCGTCGTATTCGTCAAAGACGATGGCAGTCGGGTTGCGCAGCGCCCACGGCAGGATGCCCTCGTGGAACTCCGTCACCTGCTTGCCGTCGCGCAGCTTGATCGCGTCCTTGCCGATCAGGTCGATCCGGCTGATGTGGCTGTCGAGGTTCACACGAACCGTCGGCCAGTTCAGACGCGAGGCAACCTGTTCGATATGGGTCGATTTACCCGTACCGTGATATCCCTGAACCATCACGCGGCGGTTATGGGAAAACCCGGCCAAAATCGCCAGCGTGGTCTCGGGGTCGAATTTATAGGTCGAGTCGATTTCCGGCACGCGGTCGGTACGATCGGCAAAGCCCTTGACGATCATGTTCGTGTCGATCCCGAACACTTCCTTTACCGAAATATCCTCGGTTGGCTTTGCATTGATATCGATTGCACCGTCGGCCATGAAATCAGTCCTTGTCTCATCTGTCCGGCAACCCAAGCCGAACGAAGCGTTCGTGCACCATATCAACAGCAAGGGCAAGGGGGGGCAGGCCTGCGGAAATGCGCCTTTTTACGGGCCTCGGTGGCCGGGTTCGACCGTCGTGAGGCGGCTATGGCACGATATTTTTCTCTTTTTGCAAAGAATTTTCAGCCGCCTGAAACTTTCCGCCGAATTCCTCCGTATCAGCAGCATCTCCGGCAAAAGCCGCATGATCAAACATTGGAGGAATTCATGAAACCGATTAAAACTCTTGCAACCGCCGCGCTGGTATCCGGTGTATCCATCCTTGGCCTCTCGGCCCAGGCCGCTGAAAATCCGATGGTCGGCGGCGCGCCCATGTACGCGGACAAGAACATCGTCGAAAACGCCGTGAACTCTGCGGATCACGAAACGCTGGTCGCGGCGGTCAAGGCAGCCGGTTTGGTCGAAACCCTGTCCGGTCCCGGTCCTTTTACCGTTTTCGCCCCGACCGATGACGCTTTTGCGATGCTCAAGGCCGGCACTGTCGAAACCCTGCTTGAACCGCAGCACAAGGACCAGCTTGCCAAGATCCTTGCCTGCCACGTGGTTTCCGCCGATGCCATGTCGACCGCCATCAAGGGCATGATCGACGATGATGGCGGCGTCCACCCGGTCCCGACCGTCGGCGGCTGCACCCTCCAGGCCCGCTATGAGGGCGACAAGATCATGATCGAGGACGAACGGGGCCGCATGGCCAATGTGACGATTGCCGATGTCGACCAGTCCAACGGCGTCATCCACGTGATCGACCGGGTGCTTTTGCCTGCGGAATAAGCACGACATTTGACGGTATTGTTGTCCGGTGGATCGCGAAAGTACCCCTTAGCTCTGAATCCGGACAGCACAGAAAGGTCGCCTTTGACAGGCGGCCTTTCGCTTTGTCGGCCTCGCCGGTCAACCGACAAGCGCCGGTTGCCGCGCGCATTGTCGCATGCGCTTGGGTCGCATCCCTTTCGGCCTATACTCTCATCTAAGAGGGAGGCGGTGGAAAAAGGGGTACCTTATGGAGCATGTTCTGGGCTTCGACGCGCTTTTGCTCGCGCGCATTCAATTCGGCTTTACGGTCGCGTTTCATTTCATCTTTCCCGCCTTCACGATCGGACTTGCCTCGTACCTCGCGGTACTGAACGCCCTCTGGCTCAAAACCGGGAACGAGCGGTTCCTCAGGCTCTTCCGCTACTGGATCAAGATCTTCGCCATCACCTTTGCCATGGGCGTCGTCTCGGGCATCGTGATGTCCTACCAGTTCGGCACCAACTGGTCGGTCTTCTCGGACAAGGCCGGGCCGGTGATCGGCCCGCTCATGGCCTACGAGGTGCTGACCGCGTTTTTCCTCGAGGCGGGTTTCCTCGGCATCATGCTCTTTGGCCGCGACCGGGTGGGGCCGGGCCTGCACATGTTCGCCTGCCTCATGGTCGCCGTCGGCACGGCGATATCGGCCACGTGGATCCTTTCCGTGAACTCGTGGATGCAGACACCGCAAGGCCATATCATCGGTGAAAACGGCCAGTTCCTGCCCGAGGACTGGTGGGCGATCATCTTCAATCCGTCCTTCCCCTATCGTCTGGCGCACGCGCTGACCGCCGCCTACCTGACCACCGCGCTGGTGGTCGGCGGCGTTGCGGGCTGGCACTACCTGCGCGGCCACGGCCATAACCGGGGCGTGCGGATCATGTTCTCCATGGCGATGTGGATGGTCGCGGTGGTCGCGCCTGTACAAATCTTTATCGGTGACCAGCACGGGTTGAACACGCTGGAACACCAGCCCGCCAAGGTCATGGCGATGGAGGGGCACTTTGAGAGCCACCCGGATGGCGCTCCGCTGATCCTTTTCGGCATCCCCGACCAGGACGCGCAGGAAATGCGCTATAGCATCGAAATCCCAAAGGCATCCTCGCTGATCCTCAAGCACGACCTGAACGCGCCGCTCGCCGGTCTCGATACGATCCCGCGCGAAAACCAGCCTCCCGTCGCGGTAGTCTTCTGGTCTTTCCGCGTGATGGTGGCGCTGGGTTTTGCGATGCTAGGCCTCGGCGTCTGGTCGCTGGTCTCGCGCTGGCGGGGCATCCTGCATACCGATACATGGCTGCACCGCGCGGCACTGGTGATGGGGCCGACCGGCTTTATCGCCGTCACCGCTGGCTGGATCACGACCGAGGTCGGCCGCCAGCCCTTCACTGTCTACAACATCCTGCGCACGGCCGATTCCGTAGCGCCGCTTGATGCGCCCGCCGTCGCAACCTCGCTGGTCGCCTTTATCCTGGTCTATTTTGCGGTCTTCGGTTCGGGCGTCTATTTCCTGCTGCGCCTCATGGCCCATCCGCCGCATCAGGGCGAAACCGGCGTCGAACAGGAAGTCGGCCCCATGCGCGCCGCCGGCACCGTGCCCGGTACCGCTGATCCCCGGACAGGAGCGAAATGATGGAAAACCTCGGTATCAGTTTCGATCTCACCGTGGTCTGGGCGCTGATCCTTGCGCTGGCGATCTACATCTACGTGGTGCTGGACGGCTTCGACCTCGGGCTTGGCATCCTCTACCCGCTCTTTCGCGAGAAAAAGGAGCGCGACCTGATGATGAACTCGGTCGCCCCGGTCTGGGACGGGAACGAGACATGGCTGGTCATGGGCGGCGGCGGGCTGATGGCGGCCTTTCCGCTGGCCTATGCGATCATCCTGCCTGCGCTCTATCCGCCTATCATAGCGATGCTGCTGGCGCTGATCTTTCGGGGCGTGGCATTCGAATTTCGCTGGCGGACGGAAACCCGTCTCTCGCGCAAACTCTGGGACGGGGCCTTTATCGGCGGTTCCTTCATCGCGTCGATGGCGCAGGGCGTCATTCTCGGCGCGCTTTTGCAGGGGATCGAGGTCGAAGGCCGCGCCTATGCGGGCGGCTGGTGGGACTGGCTCACCCCCTTCACCATCCTGACCGGTCTGGCCGTGGTGGCAGGCTATGCCTTTCTTGGCGCCTGCTGGCTGAACCTCAAGCTCGAAGGCGAGATCCAGCACCGGGTGCGCAACATGGCGCGGATCCTCGGGCTGGTCACCGTTGGTTTCATCGTGCTGGTCAGCCTCGCGACACCTTTCCTGATCGGGATCTACTGGGCTAAATGGTTCACCTTTCCGCAGATCATCTTTACCGCGCCGGTGCCCATCGCCGTCGCCGTCATCGCCATCGCGCTGGCGCGCAGCCTGATCGGCCATGGCCGCGACTGGCTGCCTTTCGTTCTGGCGCTGGCGCTGTTCGGTCTCTGCTTCCTCGGGCTCGGTATCTCGATCTGGCCGCATATCATCCCGCCCAGCGTCACCCTGTGGGAGGCCGCCGCCCCCGAGAAAAGCCAGTGGTTCATGCTGGTCGGCGCGATTGTCCTGATCCCGATGATCCTCGCCTATACCGGCTTTGCCTACTGGGTGTTTCGCGGCAAGCTTGACCCGGAACAGGGCTATCACTGATGTGGTGGAAACGGACCGGCTGGTTCCTGCTGCTCTGGCTTGGCGGTGTCGCCTGCGTCGGGGTCGTCGCCTACGCGATAAGGCTGGTGCTGCTGTAAACAAAGAAACCGGCGACTGCCGAGGGGACAGTCGCCGGTCAGTTTCGTCAGCAAAGGCAGCCGGGGCACTGGCTTTATCTGCTTGACGGATCTCAGATCATTTCGCCTTGGCCGACTTGGGCTCGGCGTTTGCTGGTGTCGGCGAGTTGATCTGGGCTTCTGCCACGCCGCTCGGGCTCAGCAGGGATACGGCATAAGACTTGCTCGACTCTCCGGCCGAGGCAGCGACGGGCGCGATATTGCTCAGCAGCGACTGCGTCCTGGCTTCGTCCACCACGCGCTGCGCCGCCTGACGGGCCAGCTCCAGCGCATCCGGCTTGGCGGCTTCGGCAGCTTTCGCTTGTGCATTGCCGCTTGCCGACGTGGGCGTTGCCGCAGCAGATTTCCCGTTTCCGGACGATGCCTGCGCTGATCCGCCGTTGCCGGTCTCGGTCTCCAAAGAGGTCTCGGATACGGCCTGCGCGCTGTTGGCGTTGCTGGTCTGCGTTGTTGACCCGCTCTGGGTGCTACCCGACGTGGCCGAGGTTTCCTCGGTCTCGGCAGCGGTGTTGGGGGAAGAATTGTTATTCGCATTATTGTTGTTCGACGCAGGAGGCGTCGAATTCGACGATCCGAATAGTCCGGACAGAAGCATGTAAATACCCTTATACAGTTAACCTTAACGGCTTCTTCCCGCTCCACTGCATAAGGATCAGGGCGAAACTGTGATCGCTTTAGGGTAAATTTGATGGCTAAATTCCGCTGCCGGATCAGTTGGACAGGATTCCCGTTTTTGTCCTTAAATCGTGGTTAATGGCTGTACCGGAAGGTGCGAAACCGTTTGCGAGATCGTCGAAAATCGGTGCCGGCTTTCTGCGCCGCGCGGCTGGAACAAGCGCAATGAACGCGATTCCCCGCACCAACACAGCCCGGTCTCGTCCGCGGAAATGTCCGCGTTCGCCCTGTCGATCCCTCAGACCAGAACCACCGGCTTGCCGTCGATCAGCCGCACCTCGGCATTCGTGTCAAAGACCTCCCTTAGCAGACCATCGGTCACGATCTCGTTCGGAGCGCCATCTGCCGCGATACGCCCTCCACTCATCACCACGATCCGATCGGCAAAGGCGGCAGCATAGTTGATGTCATGCAACACGATCACGATGCTCTTGCCTTCGCGTTCCGCCATCTCGCGCAGCAATCCCATCAGGTGGCGCGATGCCGCGATATCGAGGTTGTTGAGCGGTTCGTCCAGTAGCAGGTAATCTGTCCCCTGCGCATAGGCCATCGCCACCAGCGCCCGCTGCCGTTGCCCACCCGACAACGCATCGAGAAACCGATCCCGCAAAGTCTCCAGCGTGAATTTTTCCAGCGCGGCGGCAATGATCTCGCGGTCTTCCGGCCCGGGCCGTCCCTGGTGCCACGGGTAGCGGCCCATCATCACCAGTTCGCCCACCCGCAGCCGCGCCGAGACCGTCAGGCTTTGCGGCATGATTGCCAGATGCTGCGCGAGCACCCGGTCGGCGGCCTTGCCGACTTCAAGCTCATCCACAGTGATCGCGCCCGCCTGCAATTTGTCCAGCCGCGCGATCAGCGACAAAAGAGTCGATTTCCCGGCCCCGTTCGGCCCGATCAGCGCTGTCACCCCGCCGCGCGGCAGTTCAAGCGATATGTCATACAGGATCGGCCCGCCGTGAATAGCATGGCTTACATTGCGGATCGAAATCATACGGCCCGTCTCCGTAACAGCAGGAAAAGAAACAGCGCGCCGCCGATCAACTCGATCACGACGGGCAGGGGGGTGGAAAGGTGCAGCACGCGCTCCATCACCGTCTGGCCACCCACCAGCACGATCCCCGCGATCATCGCCGCCGCCGGCAACAGGGTCGCGTGCCGCTCGCTCTTGATCAGAAGATGCGCAAGCGCGGTGACGATCAGGCCAAAGAAATTAGATGGCCCCGAAAACCCCGACGACATCGGCCCCGACAGCGCCGTCGCCGCGCCGACCAGCAGGCAAATCAGCAGCAGCGCCTGTTTCTGCCCGCGCTTCGGTGCCTCGCCCAGACCGGTGGCGGCCTCCGGTCCCAGCGCCAGTACGTCCAGCCGGAACCGCATGCGCCACGCCAGCACCAGCGCCGGGATCACTACCGCCGCAGCCATGCCCAACAGAACCGGCTCAACAAAGGTGAAACGTGCAAAACTCGCGACCTGTACGGTCTGGAAATCGCTCGGATCGATCAGCCGCTGGATGAACCCGGTGATCGACCGGATCAGGATGCCCAGCACGATGCCCGTCAGCACCATCTTGAGGATATCGCCACGGCCCCCGGCCAGCAGCGCCATGAACAGCAAAAGCCCAAGCCCCGACATCAGCGTCAGGTTGGCGGCGAACAAAAGCGGCTGCGGGATCGCGTCATAACCCGCTGCCCCCAAGGTGAAGACCATGCTGCTCAGCGCAAAGGCGTAAAGAGCATCGAACCCCATGACCGAAGGCGTCAGGATGCGGTTCGCTGTGATTGTCTGGAACAGCACCGTCGCCACCGCCAGCGACACGCCAACCAGCAGCATCGCCGCCAGTTTGGTGGCGCGAAAGGTCAGGATGAACGCCCATGACCCGACGGCGTCGAGGAAAAGGTAGCCAAGGATCGAGACCAGCAAACACAAGCCCAACCAGATATGCGCCCTAGCCATGTTTCGGCTCCCGCAGGATCAGGGCAAGGAACAAGGCAGCGCCGATCACGCCCGTCATGGCCGAGGCGGGGATTTCATAGGGCATCCGAACCACCCGGCCCAGCATATCTGCGCCCAGCACCAAAAGCGCCCCAAGGCTCGCCGTCAGCGGCAGCCCGGCACGCAGGTTATCCCCGATCAGCCTCGACACGAGGTTCGGCACCACCAGCCCGATGAACGGGATCGCGCCAAGCGTCACCACCGTCAGCGCGGTGACCAGCGATATCGCGGCAAGCCCCGCCGCCGTCACCGCAGCTACGTTCACCCCCAGCGCGCGGCCCGCCGCGTCTCCGAGCGCCAGCACCGTCACCCGGTCGGCGATGAACCACGTCGCAAGCGTCACGCCGCCGGCAATCCAGAGCAGTTCGTACCGGCCTTGCAGAACGCCGGAAAGCTCTCCGGTCAGCCAGACCTGTACGAATTGCAGCATTTCGCCCTGGTAGGCGACAAAGGTTACCGCCGCGCCGATCACCCCGCCGTAAACCAGCGCCACCAGCGGCACGAGCAATGGTTGCGTCGGTGGCAGGCGGCGGATCATCAGCAACAGGCCGACGCTCCCGATCAGGGTCGCTCCGGCGGCGATCAGCATCTTGATCCAGACCGGCGCGCCCGGCACAAAGAGCGTCGCGGCAAGAATGCCAAGCGCCGCGCTCTGTCCCGCCCCGGCGGTCATCGGCTCGACGAAACGGTTGCGCGCCAGCACCTGCATGATCTGCCCTGTCACCGCCAGCGAGGCCCCCGCCAGCATCGCCGCCATCGTCCGGGGCAGGCGGCTTACCAGCATCAGTCGCAGTGCTTCGGGGTCGCGCCAAAGATCGGCCGGACCCATGTCGATGGCGCCGACGAACAGCGAAAGACTGGCCAGCGCAGCCAGCGCGAGCAGGATCACAAGAACAGGCATATCAGATCAGGAGTCAGGTCCCAGCGCGGCGATCAACTGATCGAGCGTGCGGTTCAGCGCGGTATATCCGCCACCCGCGATATAAATCTCGCCCGGCGAGAGATAGATGACCTGATCGTTCTGCCACGCACTCGTGCCGTGGATCAGCGCATTGTCCAGCGTCGACCGCGCGCCTTCGACCGCGCCGCCGATGGCCTGCCCACGGTCGATCACGATCAGCGTATCGGGGTTCTTGTCGGCGATGTATTCGAAGGTGATCGCCTCGCCGTGGGACGAGGTATCGATGTCATCCGCAGCCTCTGGCCAGCCCAGCGTCTTGTGCAGCCAGCCGAACCGGCTCTCGGCGCCGAACACCGACAGTTTCGGCCCGTTGGTCATGACGATCAGCGCCGTTCCTTGCCCTTTGACAAGGGCGCGGGCGGTTTCGGTCTTGTCGCGCAGGACCTCGGCCATCTCGGCGGCTTTTTCCTCGGTGCCGGTCAGCCGGCCATAGGTTTCAAGCCGCTGCAGCCCATCGCCGACCGCATCCAGACCGATGCTCATGTCCAGAACCGGCCCGACGTTGCTCAGGTTCCCGCCCTGCGCGATGGACCGCGTCCCAAGGATGATCGCATCCGGGCCAAGCGCCGCGATCTTCTCGAAATCGGGTTCGAAAAGCGTCCCAACCACAGGCAGCTCATTTTCCACATCCGACAGGTAGCCCATATGTGTCGGCGCGACGATCCCGGCAGGTTTAACCCCCAGCGCCGTCAACGTGTCGATCGCAGGCACATCCATCGCAAGGATACGCTCGGGGCGCTGCGGCAGTTCTACGGGGCCGGTGGCGGTTTCCACGGTGATCGGCTCGGCCAGACAGGCCGGGGCGCAAAGCGCCAGAGTAACCATAGTGTCACGCAGCAGGGCAGGGATCATCGGCAGCCTCCGGTCTGGAACATGAACCGGCAGAGCGTCGCCGGGTTCGGATTGACTGTCGGTTAGGCGCTTGCGCCGGGAGGGTCAAGAAAATAACTTACAGAAATAATCGGATTTCAAGGGAGTGACCATGCTTTCCGCGTCAGCACGTTTTGAAACGCCCAATGCGTCCAAGTACCTCAAACAGCTTTGCAAGCACTTCGCGCATAAGGTCAGCGTGGACTACGATGATACCAACGGAAAAGCGGCCCTTCCGCCCGGTCCTGCAATGATGCAGGCCGATGACGCGGCGCTTTTGGTGACGGTCACGGCTCAGGATGAAGAGGGCCTCGAACGGGCAAAGTTCATCATCGACGACCACCTGTCGCGCTTCGCCTTTCGCGAGACTCCGGACCTGAACTGGGAAGAACCGGCCACGGTCTGAGCCGCTCATTACCCTTTCGAATGACATGTGCTTTGCCTGCTTTGGTGGCGGCGCAGAACTTGGCGCAAATACATTTCTCAACTTAAGGTGTCTTGACACAACCTTAAGGTGAGTATGATGGTCAGAGCGTTTCAATACCTTTCTTGAATCGATTGCACTGGACATCTCATGAAACACCTGACTTTCGTACCGCTCCTCCTCGGCCTTTCCACCGCCCCCGCTTTCGCACAGGATTCCTGCCCTTGGGCTGGCGGCGAATACTCGTTCCGCGATCACGGCATCTACGGCGATTTTGTCGTCAACGCCGATTGCACGGAACTGGTCTGGAGCCGGATCGCCGACAGCGACGAAACCACCGCGATGGAAAGAACCAACGACGGCTGGAAAGGCTCTCTCTCCAAGGCGGATTTCGTCCTGCTCGAAAATGGTCGCAACCTGCGCATCACCGGTGTCGGCGGGGCGACCCGAAACAGCAACGCCGAGCGTACCAACTGACGCAACCCCGGCTGCGTCCACAACCGCCAACCGGAACACCGGCAGGTCATGCCCGATCCCGGGGGCCTGTCCGTCCGGCTGGCAAAGCATCGTCGCCCGTCCCCCGGCGGAGGCTCGCATGAAAAGAGCTGTTAGTGTCCTTGTCTCCCTCGCCATGCTCGCATGCCCGCTTCCTGCATGGGCAGATGAGCAGCCCCTCTACACAGGTTATGTAGAGGCGCTGAACCGGGTGGATGTGTCCGCCCAGATCGAAGGCGTCGTGACCGAGATACATTTCGACCCCGGCGAAACAGTCGCCGAAGGCGCGCTTCTGTTCACCTTCGACAAGGCAGAATTCTCCCAGCGTCTGCGCGCGGCCCGGGCCGTTGCACAAAAGGCCGAGGCCATCCTTGAAGACGCGGAAAATGAACATGACCGCAACCTCATCCTCAAGGAACGTGGGAACGTATCCGACACGCGGTATTTCAAATCCAAAGTCGCCCTGTCGGTCGCCTCGGCGGCCGCGACCGAGGCCAACAGCCGGCTCGAAGCCGCCCAGATCGACATGCGCCGTACCGAGGTCCACGCGCCGATCTCAGGGATCATCAGCAAGCCCTTCCTCAGCCGTGGCAGCTTCGTGGAAACCGGGCGCAAAGGGGTGCTGGCCACCATTGTCCAGCTTGATCCGGTGCGCATCGCTTACGAAATTCCATATCCCCAGCGACTGCTGGAACTTGGCGTCACCGACCTGAGCAGCATCGATTCCTATGCCGACACCGTGGATCTGGTTGTACAATTGGCGCCCGGCTGGGATCATCCGGCGCTTGCCGAACCTACCCATCTCTCTGCCGACGTGTCCCGCGAAACGCGCAGTCTGACCGCTTGGGCCATCGTGGCAAACCCCACGCATACGCTACGCCCCGGCATGCAGGTCTTCTTGCGCCCGCTCGGCCCCGAAGCCACCCGGCCCGAGACAATGGCGAATGAATAAAGGGCTCTAACCAAGCGAATGTCGAAGAAAAAAGGCGCCCGCAGCCCCCTGCGCGCGCCTGTCCGAAGTACATTCTGATCCCAAAGATCAGTCTTTGAAGTTGCGGCTCACCTTGATCTGGTCCCATGCCCAGACCACCTGCTGCAGCTGTTCTTCCTGCGACCGGTCGCCGCCGTTCATATCCGGGTGCAGCACCTTGATCAGCGACTTGTAGGCCTTGCGCACCTCGGCCTTGGTCCAGTTGTCGCCCGCCTCGAGGATCTCGACCGCGCGGCGTTCGGTGGGGGGCAGGCGGCGCTGGGTGACTCCGCCGCGCTTGCCTGGGTTCTGCGTCGCATTCGCGCCAAGCACCTGATGCGGGTCCTCGATGCCCAACCGCGCCCAGGCGCGGGCTTCCGGATCGCTGATCGGCTTGGTCGCGCGTTCCCAGACCTTGTCCTTGGTCTGTTGCGCGTTGATCTCCGCCTCGGTGGTCCCGTCAAAGAAATTCCATTTGAGGTTATATTCGCGCACGTGCTGTTGGCAAAACCAGAAATAGTCGTCGAGAACGTCGGGCGCCTTGGGGGCGCGGAACTTGCCGGCCTCGGTACATCCGGGATGTTCGCACTGGCGCACCGAGGTTTCGGAGGCGCCGGACATGCCGCGACGGCCACGCGGGTTCTTTTTCTTGGCCGACGACACGGACATGTCGAAGCCGAAGGGATCAGGTTTAGTCATGGAGCTTTCCTTCCCGGCGCATCTTTTCGACTCGGAGACCGGAGTTTAGAGTATGTCTCGTCAGATAGAAGAGGGGGCGGCGAATTTTTTGCCGCAAAAGAGTGAAATGAATGTGACTGAAACAATCCGGACCCGTCTTGAGGCAGCCTTTTCACCAGATGCTCTCGAAGTGGTCGATGACAGTGAGAGTCATCGCGGGCATGCCGGTTTTCGTGAGGGGGGCGAGAGCCACTTCAATGTGATGATCCGGGCAGAGGCATTCAAGGGCCAGTCCCGCATTGCGCGGCATCGCGCCGTCCATGCGGCGCTTGGTCCGGAACTGGTGAGCAGCATCCACGCCCTGTCGCTCGATATCGGCGCCTAAGCCCGTTATCGGCTGCGACCGTCCCGCGCATCTGCGCGCCGCGCAGGGAACTAAAGGTCACCGGAGAGAGCCAGAAATCAATCAGCCCTCGTCGTCATCGGCGGGGGCTGATCATTCGTTGTGCCCGAAACCGGTCGCGGGCACGCAGCTTGCGCCACACCCCGTGCGGCGGATCTGGCACCGCACGCTAAAGGGCTTACTCCGAATTGTCTTTCTTGACGTCGGGCGTGCTGCGGCGAACGACCTTTTCTATGCTGGTCAGCGGCGATTCCTTGGCCGCATCTTCCTCTACCTCCGCCAGCGTCTCGGGCGCGCCAAAGGGTACGGGCCGTGCAGAGGGAACCTCGTCTTCCTCCGACCCACCACGCTTTGCAGGTCCCACGGGCACACTTGCCTCAGGCACCGGAGCCGCTGCCGCCGCAAAGGCGGAGGCCCCGCGTGCCTCTACCGTTTCCCCCGACGCATTGCCCGCCGCGCCGCCCTTGGCCCGGCGGAACACCAGCACATTGCGCCAGTTGATCACCGATCCGGTCAGCCCGCTGCGTTCCTCGCTGGGAAGCAGTTCCGCGCGCAGGTATTCCCATCCGCCCGCCGCCAGCCGGTTCAGCTCGGCCTCGACCGACAGCGCGAACCGCCCCTCGGCTGTCTTGACCCCCTTCGCCTTGGTTCCCTTGCCGGGGGCCGGCACCACCTTGTATTCGTATATGGGCATTAAATCGTCCTGACGCTGATAACCCGCGCAACCTAACCGCAAATCTCACCGGGCTAAAGAGCCTAACGCTGCCGGAGCTGCACCTTGCGCCCCGCGCCCTCGGGCATCGGCAGACCCGCATGATCCCGCGCCATTTTTGCGATCTTTTCCTGCACGTCGCCGGGAAAGGGCGCGACCTTCGGCCCCGACTGGTCGATCGACAGGTGCAGCGACTCTCCGCTCGCCGCCAGCCACCCGTCCTCGTGGAACAGCTCCTGATAGGAATGGATGCGCTTTTCGTCATGCGCGAGCAGCTGGAACGTGCTGTACACCCGGTCGCCCTCATGCAGCTCGCGGATATAGCGGATATGGAACTCCGCCAGAAAGGTCGTCATCCCCCGCTCTTCGCGATAGCCCGGCCCCAGCCCGAAATCCGCCCAGACATCATCCACCCCCAGATCGAACAGCACCGAGTAATAGGCCATGTTGAGATGGCCGTTATAATCGATCCACTCCGGTTTCACGGTGAGAAAGCTGGATTTGAATGGGGTCATGCAGAGGGTCCGTTTCGCAGGTGGTTGATTTCGTTGTATACGACGTCTAATTCCGCTAAATACTGCGTTGCCCCCGTTTCGGCAAACACCTCGCGCGCGCCGGGGATATACGACTCAGCCCGGCTCAAGTGATTTGCATCACCCGTTTTTCTGAAAAATGCGATCTCGAGAAAACTCAGATTGAACTGCGATTGTGCCCAGCCGATCGCCATCCTCTCGCGCGTCAATTCCTCCAAAGCCGCCTTAAATGCGGTCACGGCCTGCTCCAATCGGTCGGTACCGTTTTCGCTTTCCCCGAGGGTTCGCAATGCTCCACCGAGATTAAGCTGAGTCATGGCCCAATCCATCGGCACCGCCTCGCGCGTGCGTTCCTCCACCGCGGCGCGAAAGGCGATCACTGCTTTTTTCGCATAAATTCTTTTGCCTTCGATGTCTCCTAGACTTTTCAGAGCAGTGCCAAGGTTGTTCTGCGTTACCGCCCATTCCAGTGGGACCCTGTCGCGTGTCCTTTCCTCAAGCGCGGCACGGTAAGCGGTCACTGCCTGCCTTAGCCTCTGCGAGTCATTTTCGCGCTCTCCAATGGTCGCAAATACATTGCCGAGGTTGTTCTGCGTCGTGGCCCAGTTCAGCGGCACCTTCTCGCGGGTCCCTTCCTCTAGCGCGGCGCGAAAGGCGGTGACGGCCTGTTCCAGCCGCTCGGTGCCGCTTTCGCGTTCCCCGAGGGTTTGCAGCACATTGCCGAGGTTGTTTTGCGCCATGGCCCAGTCCAGCGGCATCTTCTCGCGGGTCCATTCCTCCAGCGCGGCGCGATAGGCGGTGGCGGCCTGTTCCAACCGCTCGGCGCCGCTTTCGCGCTCCCCGAGAGTCCACAGCGCATTTCCGAGATCGTTCAAGGCCGTTCCGGTTTGGCCGGGGTCCCTCGCCTTTTCCGTGCTGGCCTGCGCAAGTTCTATCGAAACCTCGAGGTCAAAATTCAACCCTTTATCACGCCCGCGTTGGTACCATTCTTGCCAGACGGATCGCAGGGCATCAAACCGCGCCGTTTGTTCAAGCATTTCGATTTCGATTCTCTCGACTTCGCAGGCGGCGGCGTCTTCGGCTGAGCGTTCCATTACCGCCTGCGCGATCCCCTTGTCGAGCAGGGACAGCATCGCCGCCTTACCCAGTTCGTTGCGGTCGCGCTGGGTGGCCATGGCTTGTTTCAAGGCAAAGCCACCTTCGGCAACCTGACCAGCATCGTTCAGCCGGTCGACCTCTGCCATGATTGCATCGACCTCTTCGCCAAGATTGGTCCCCGCTGGTCTTTGGGCAGCTACCTCCAGCGCGCGTTCCAGACCGCGCAAGGCGCTGTCAATATCGCTCGCGCCGTCCTCGGCGTAACGTCGTGCCAAGGCCAGCAACAGCCCGGTGTTGACGTGCAGTTCCCTTGCGTGGGCCTCGGCCTTCTCAACCAGCCGTTTTTCGCGTGCCGCCCATTCCGCGCGTTCCTCGGCCGTTACCCTGTCGGCTTGCGCGTTGATCTCTACCAGGGCGGCGAGGATCGCGGCCTGCCCGCGGCGAAGGTCATCCGTATTGCCCGAGATATAGACAAGCATGTCCTGCGTTAGCGGACGGTGGAACTCATCCTCATAACGGCAAGCCTCAAACGCCGCCTCCATCGCGAGGCGCAGCAGGCGAACGGCGTCATAATTCGCCGAGTCCGGAAAGGTTTTCATCAATTGGTCGATAACGGCATCGCGAAAGTCTTTGCTATCCGCTGCCCTGGGCAGATCCAGCCGGTTGACCACCACTGTCCCTTCGGAGGTGGAGATCAACGCCCGCGCCTCGGCCAGAACGGCTTCGTTCTCGGTGCCGCTGTTTTCAATGTCCCGCAGGATTCGGGTGACAGCCTTGCTACATTTCGCCTGATTGTTTTTGAAAATCTCGAAACCGGCAGCGGCCAGCCCAACCGCGCCAATCGTGATGGCGCCGGTCGTCGCCGATAGCCCAATGGCTGCCACGCAAATCGCCGTGCAATGCTGCGCAATATCCTTTGCGTGACTCATCCAGTCGCCCCATCTTTCCCACCCCTGACGCTAGTGCGCAGCGGTCGCCCGGGCAACACCCCGTTCACACACCTTTCCTACCCCCTAACAACAGGAGAGGGGGGAATGTCAGGAGTCCCGAAAATGTCAGACGGCTGATGTACGGGGGGTGTACAGGGGGTGCACAGATGTCACCCCCCGGAAATCACAGTCCCAGCTTGGCCGAAACCAGATCGTTGACGGCCTTGGGGTTGGCCTTGCCGCCGGTGGCTTTCATCACCTGACCGACGAACCAGCCCGCCAGTTTCGGGTTGGCCTTGGCCTTTTCGACCTGCGCCGGGTTGGCGGCGATCACCTCGTCCACGGCGGCCTCGATGGCGCCGGTATCGGTCACCTGTTTCAGGCCTTCGGTCTCGACGATCTCTTCCGGGTCGCGGTCAGAAGTGTAAGCGATATCAAACACATCCTTGGCGATCTTGCCGCTGATATCGCCCTTGGAGATCAGCGCAACGATCTTGGCCAGACGCTCGGGCGCGATGGGGCTTGTCGTGATGTCATGCCCGTCCTTCTTGAGACGGCCGAAAAGCTCATTGATGACCCAGTTCGCGGCCAGCTTGCCGTCGCCGCCCTGCGCGACCTTTTCGAAATAACCAGCTGATTCCAGATCGGCGGTCAGCACGCTGGCGTCATAGTCGGCCAGACCGAAGTCATTGATGAAGCGTGCTTTTTTCTGATCGGGCAGTTCCGGCAGGTTGTTGGCGATATCGTCCACCCAGGCCTGCTCGATTTCCAGCGGCAGCAGGTCGGGATCGGGGAAATAGCGGTAGTCATGCGCTTCTTCCTTGGAACGCATCGACCGCGTTTCGTTTTTGTCCGGGTCGTAGAGCCGGGTTTCCTGATCGACCGAGCCGCCGGCCTCGACAATAGCGATCTGGCGGCGCGCCTCGTATTCGATGGCCGCCTGAATGAACCGCATGGAGTTCATGTTCTTGATCTCGCAGCGCGTGCCGAGATGCGAAAAGTCCTGCGTTTCCTGATACTTCTCGTACTGGCCCGGGCGGCAGATCGACACGTTCACGTCAGCCCGCAGGTTGCCGTTCTGCATGTTGCCATCGCAGGTGCCGAGGTAGCGCAGAATCTGGCGCAGCTTGGTGATATAGGCGGCGGCTTCTTCGGGGCCACGGATATCGGGCCGCGACACGATCTCCATCAGCGCGACACCGGTGCGGTTCAGGTCGACAAAGGACATGTTCGGATCCATGTCATGAATCGATTTTCCGGCGTCCTGCTCAAGGTGGATCCGTTCGATCCGCACAAGGCGTGCGATACCGTTCCCCATATCAACCAGAACTTCACCTTCACCGACGATAGGATGGTAAAGCTGTGAAATCTGGTAGCCCTGCGGCAGATCGGGGTAGAAATAGTTCTTGCGGTCAAAGGCGCTTACAAGGTTGATCTCGGCTTTCAGGCCCAGACCCGTGCGTACGGCCTGCTCGACGCAGAATTCGTTGATGACCGGCAGCATGCCCGGCATTGCCGCGTCGACAAAGGCCACGTTCGAATTCGGTTCGGCGCCAAACTGGGTCGAGGCGGCCGAGAAAAGTTTCGCCTTGGAGGATACCTGCGCATGGACTTCCATGCCGATCACCAGCTCCCAGTCGTGCTTGGCCCCGGCGATTACCTTGGGCTTGGGGGTCTCGTATGTCAGGTCCAGCATCTGAATGGCCTCTTGTCCGCTTGCTTGGCAGGGGTTCTAGGCCAGCCACGGGGTCAGAGCAAGGGGGCGTCAGGTCGCGTCATAACGTGGGCCCTGCGGGGTAAAGGTGATATGCGCGCCGCGCCCGATTTCCTCGCAGAAAAGCTCGCCGATCGCTTGAAGCGCAAACCGCTTGCCACGCGCGGCAAACCGGTTGACCGAGGTGACGCGCAGGTTGTTGTCAAACCCGGTCAGCGCATGGGCCCAGACCATCGGGTGGACTTCGGTCAGGTGGTCGCGGATCAGCCAGTTGGCGCAATCGGCAATTTCGGCGCGGTTCTGGTCGGCAGGGGCACTGATGCCTTCACCCTGCCGGATGGCCACGGCGCAGAAGGCGGCCAGAAGATTGATCATTTCCTGTTCGGGATGGGTCGCGATGATGTCCTGCAGCCCGTCGATGAAGAAATCCAGATCGACCTGCTCGCAGGCGACCTCGTCCAGCGCCATTGCATCGAAATAGACCCAGGTGTAACCGCCAGCCCCCCATATATCCTGCGTCCGGGCCGCGGTGCGGCGCGCCTGAAGCTCAAGCTCGTCATAAGTGCCGAACCAGCGCGGCAGCAGGTGGCAGCCAAGGGCGCGCATGTGGCGGTGGTTGTTCGGGTCGAGATCGATCAGGTCTTCGTAATCGTCGCTGACCCGAGCGCCCGCATCGGCCTGACCGACCAGCAGGGCACATTGCGTCGAGGCAACCATGGGGCTGTCCAGTTCAAGCCCGTTGAACGGGGCCATCAGCTTTGTTGCACGTTCGAAATGCGCCAGGCAGCGTTTGCGGTTCAGCGGCGCGATTTCATCCTGACCGGTTTCGCCGCGCCACGCCCAGCCAATGTCCAGATGCGCCTGCGCCACCAGCGCGGACATGTGCGGGTCGTTGCCCAGTTCGCGGCGGGCGATCTCAAGGCCTTTAATTCCTTCGATCAGGGCGCCGTCGCGCGGGGCGCGTTCCTCGCGCAGCGCATGTTCGGCAGCCAACACCACGTCGCTGCGCGCACCAAAGGCGAGAAGCTCGGCAATCGGGACACCACCGGGCGTGCATTCGCGTTTTTCATCTGCCTGACGCATTTCCCGCGCCAGATCTTCCCAGCGTTCCTGCCGGGCAAGGAACTGACCACGCTCCTGTGCCGCGCGCCACGCGGTGTCATCCGGCGCCTTGTCGCGAACCGGAATAGTCAGATGTTCTTCGTAACGGGGCGAGGGCAGGGCATATATCGGCGCCGGTTCATCGTCCGCCATGTTCGCGGATCGCTTGGATCTGGCGGCCAGCCACAGCGACTCCAACGCCGTGGTGACAGAGATAAAGAGGCGATCCAGCCAGGGCAGTAACAGCTTGAACATGGGTAATCCGAACACGAGGTAACACGACACTTGGTCCGGTTTATGCAGGTGATTTCAGGCGCAAAAATGGCAGAGCTAAGATGTTTGCAGCGTTCCTTTGGGCCTTTTGCAAGGCAGGCCAAAAGTTGGTTAACGCTATGAAAAGAAAGGGGTTAACTAAAATTCGATGTCAAAATACGGTAAAATGATGCCGTTCGATCTGCATGTTTCGCAAGGTCAATTCGGCGGCCATCCGCCGATGAGGCGGCAACGCCTCCTGCGGGAGCCGCAGTGATTTGCCATCTCGTGTCAGAATTGTGACGCGCACCGACAGATCCCAGCGGGTATCCATGCGGATTCGGTCGATGTCGGCAAGGGGCACGTTTCCGTCCAGCCTGCCGGTGAACCATTCGAGATTTACATCGCTCAGGATGATCCCGGCGGCGGGGTTGCGCCAGAGATCCCAGAGCGCGGGCAGGGTGAACAGCGCGACGGCACCGATCAGCCAGGGCGCAGCGTCAAAGAAGATGAGCAGCAGGCCAAGCACGCCATAGACGGCGACCAGCGCCAGAACCGCCCTGTGCGACCGACCGTGGCGGGTAAAGCGATAGGGCGCGTTCACCGACCGCCAGAGACGTCCAGAAAGGCGCCGGTCACGTAGCTGGCCTGATCGGAAAGCAGGTAAAGCACGGCATCGGCAACCTCTTCCGCCCTGCCGACCCGTTTCATCGGAACATTCACGGCCAGCCGCTCGGCCCGGTCGGGTTCGCCACCCTTGGCGTGGATTTCGGTTTCGATCAGACCGGGGCGCAGGCTGTTCACGCGGATATTGTCGGTCGCGACCTCGTTCGCCAGCCCCTTGGTGAAAGTGTCGATGGCAGCCTTGGAAGCGGCGTAATCAACGAATTCATTGGCCGAGCCAAGCCGCGCGGCAACAGAGGAGATATTGACGATGGACCCGCCGGACCGCTGCGCCTGCATACGCAGCACTGCCTCTTTCGCGGTGAGCATCGCGCCGATCACGTTGATGTCGAACATGCGGTGCAGACGGTCATGGGTAAAGTCCGTTACGCGGGCAGCCATATCGACCACGCCCGCATTGTTCACCAGCGCGTCGATGCGGCCGAAATCGCGGTCGACCGCCGTGAACAGCGCCTCGATGTCCTCGGGTTTCGCCACATCGGCCCGGTAGATCTCGGCCCGCGCCCCGGCTTTGCGGGCATCGGCAGACACCGCTTCGGCGGCGGCCTTGTTGCCATTGTAGCTGAGCGCCAGATCATAACCGCGCTCGGCGGCCAGCCGCGCGGTGGCGGCACCGATCCCGCCGCTCGCCCCGGTGATGAGACAGACTTTACGCATGGCTCAGGCCCCCAGAATGCGCGAGACCATCTCGGTCGTGTCGCGCGACAAGTCTGGCTGGGCGGCGATACGTTCCAGCGCGGCGCGCATATGCGCCTGCCGCTCTGCGTCATAGCGTTTCCATGTCTGGAAAGCGGTGCACATGCGCGCCGTGGTCTGCGGGTTGACCGGGTCAAGCTTGATCAGCCAGTCCGCCAGCAGCGCGTAGCCCGAGCCGTCTGCGGCGTGGAAACCCGCATGGTTGCCGGTCAGCGCACCCAGCGTCGCCCGGAACCGGTTGGGGTTCTTCCAGTTGAAATCCTTGTGCTCCGTCAATGCCTTGGCAGCACCGACCGCGCGGTCCGGCGCGGCGTTCAGCACCTGCAGCATGAACCATTTGTCGATCACCAAACGGTCGCCCTGCCATTCTTCGTAGAATTGGCGCAGCGCATCCTCTCCCTTGCCCGCCCGCACGAGGCAGGAGAGGGCGGAGAGTTGCAGCGTCATGTTGTCCGCTTCGGCATATTGACGCGCGGCTTCCTCTCCCCCGTTCAGCCGGGTCAGCAGCGACAGCAGCGCGCCGCCGAGCGACCGCTTGCCGGATTGCTCGGCATCGGGGCGATAGGGGGCGTCCACGCGCATATCTTCCATCAGCCCCGGCAGATCGTCCTGCAGCTTTTCTGCCAGAGTCTGGCGCAATGTTTCGCAGGCGTTCCAGATCGCCATCGGGTCGGGCGTATGGCCGGATTCGGCCTGCGCGGCGGCAAGCTCGGACTGGCTGGGCAGGCCCAGCATCAGCGCGCGATAGGCCGGGTCAAGGCTGCTGTCCCGCGTCACAGCGACGATCCCGTCAAGATAGGCCGCATTTGGCGCGGCCCCGCCAAGCGTCATGTCGTTCAGGGTCTCGAGCGCCAGTGTCCGGCCCGCTTCCCAGCGGTTGAACGGATCGGTGTCGTGAGCCAGCAGAAACGCGCGCTCGGCGGTGGTGGTTTCGCGGTCAAGGATCACCGGCGCGGAAAAACCGCGCAGGATCGAGGGCACCGGCTTTGCGGAAAGGCCGCTGAATTCAAAAGCCTGCGTTTCCTCGGTCAGCTCCAAAAGCGTCGTTTCCACGACTTCGTCTCCATTCGGCCCGATCAGGCCAACGGCAATCGGAATGACCTGCGGTTGCGGTGCAGGGCTGGCCACGCTGGCCGGGGTCGATTGCGTGAAGGTCAGTCGGTATGTACCGTTCTCCCAATGCTCGGTCACCTTGACGCGCGGCGTGCCCGCCTGCGAATACCAGCGCTTGAACTGGGTCAGGTCGCGACCGGTCACATCCTCGAAAACCTTGAGCCAGTCCTCGATGGTGCAGGCCTGTCCATCATGGCGCGCGAAGTAGAGATCCAGCGCCTCGGCATAGGCGGCGTCCCCCACCAGCCGTTTCAGCATGCCGATCACTTCGGCGCCTTTCTCATAGACGGTCGCGGTGTAGAAGTTATTGATTTCCTGAAAACTCTCCGGCCGGACCGGGTGGGCGAGGGGGCCGTTATCCTCGGGGAATTGGCGCGCGCGCAGGTCGATCGTATCGCTGATCCGTTTGACCGGGGCCGAGCGCATATCCGAGGTAAACTGGCTGTCGCGATAGACTGTCAGACCTTCCTTGAGACAAAGCTGGAACCAGTCGCGGCAGGTGATGCGGTTGCCGGTCCAGTTGTGGAAATACTCATGCGCGATGATTGCCTCGATCCGCTCAAAGTTCATGTCGGTCGAGGTTTCCGGGCTGGCAAGCACGGCAGAGGAGTTGAAGATGTTCAGCCCCTTGTTTTCCATTGCGCCCATGTTGAAATCATCCACGGCGACGATGTTGAAAATATCGAGGTCGTATTCACGGCCATAGACATCCTCGTCCCATTTCATCGACTTCTTCAGAGCCTCCATACCAAAGGCGCATTTTCCCTCGTCCCCGGGACGCACATAGAGGTTCAGCGCCACTTCGCGCCCGCCGATGGTGGTGAAGCTGTCGGAATGGGCCACCAGATCGCCCGCGACCAGCGCGAAGAGGTAGGCGGGCTTGGGCCAGGGATCATGCCATTCCGCCCAGCCGTCGCCGGATTTGCCGGGATTGCCGTTCGAAAGCAGTACAGGCAGGTCGCCGTTGATGCGCACGGTGAAAACGCTCATCACGTCGGGGCGGTCTGGGTAATAGGTAATCTTGCGAAATCCCTGTGCCTCGCACTGGGTGCAATACATGCCGTTGGACATGTAAAGCCCTTCCAGCGCGGTATTGCCCTCGGGGTCGATCTCGACCTCGGCCTCCCAGACAAAAGGCGCATTCGGCGCGTCGCAGCTCAGCCCCTCGGCGGTGCAAACCGGGCTGACGTCCTTGCCGTCGATCTTGGCACTGATCAGCTTCAGCTTTTCGCCATCCAGCCAGAACCGGCGGTCGGCAGCCTCGGGGTTGGGCGAAAATTCGATCCGGCTTTTGACGCGTGTGGCATTGGGGGCGAGGTCAAAGGTGAGATGCACGGAGTCGACCACGTAGCCAAAAGGCTTGTAATCCTCGAGATACACTGTGGTCGGCGCGGCGTCTTTCATATCCAACTCCCTTTGGGGTTATCGGTGGAACTGTTTCCTGTCCCGTTAGTTATTCCTGTAACGCAGGTGCTGCAAGCATGCGCCCTGCCGCGCTGGAACAGCTGATCTGCCCGGCGACAGCTTAAGTGACAGGAGGCAATCATGACCGCTCCCAATACGAATGTCGAAAAGCAAGCCCGCAACCATCGGGGCCCTCTTTGGGGCATCCTGCTATGCTTTGTCTTTGTGGCCGTGCTGACCGTGGGTTGGCTAGTGTTTTACGGGGATGAGGAACCCGGTGACGATGTCGGCACCGATACCAACCCTCAGGTGACGGCACCGGTCGAGCAGACCGCACCGGCCGGCGATGCAACAACCGCACCCGCAAACGACTGATATTTAACACAACAAAATTATGGAAAACCCGGCTCAGCCCACGCGCTGACGCCGGGTTTTTCTTGTTCCGTTTGTAACAGCTGCTTGGCCAGACAAAGGTCGAGCTTGTTGCCTATAGGAAACTTATCGCGTTAATTGGCGACATCACGGCCCCGCCGCCCCGTACAACGCCAGAGGAATTCAAGGAATATGACCCAACGTGAAAACCGACAGGGAATGACTGTCGCGGCTGAACTGGTCGACTTCATCGAAAACAAGGCGCTGCCGGGAACCGACGTTTCCGCCGAGCAGTTCTGGACCGGGCTGGCCCGCATGGTGGCAGAGCTTGGACCGAAAAACCGCGAGCTGCTTCAAACCCGCGAGGTGATCCAGCAAAAGATCGACGCCTGGCACGTCGAACGTCAGGGCGCGCCACATGATGCCGAGGCTTACGAGGCATTTCTGCGAGATATCGGCTACCTGCTGCCCGAGGGCGAAGATTTCACCATCGAAACGACGAATACCGATCCCGAAATCGCCACGACCCCCGGACCGCAGTTGGTGGTGCCGATCACCAACGCACGTTTCGCGCTGAACGCGGCGAATGCACGCTGGGGGTCGCTCTATGATGCGCTCTACGGCACCGATGCGCTGGGCGATCTGCCCAAGGCGGGGGGATACGACGCCGAGCGCGGCGAGAGGGTCATCGCCTGGGGGCGGAGCTTTCTTGACGATGCGGTGCCGCTGGCCGACGGTTCGTGGTCCGATGTCACCGCGCTCTCCGTGGACGACGGTCAGTTGCAGGTCGCATCCGGCGACAAGACGCAGACGCTGAAGGATACCGGTCAATTCGCGGGCTACACGGGGGACGCTAATGCGCCGACCTCTGTCCTGCTCAGCAACAACGGCCTGCATGTCATCATCGAAATCGATGCCGACCATCCGATCGGCAAGACCGACAAGGCGCATATCTCTGATATTTCTCTGGAATCCGCCGTCTCGACGATCATGGACTGCGAAGATTCCGTGGCCTGCGTCGATGCCGAGGACAAGGTGCTGGCCTATGCCAACTGGCTGGGCCTGATGAAAGGCGACCTTGAAGAGAGCTTTGACAAGGGCGGCAAGACGGTCACCCGCAAGCTGGCCAACGACAAGAGCTTTACCACGCCGACCGGTGACAGCCTGACTCTCAAGGGACGTTCGCTGATGCTGGTGCGCAATGTCGGCCACCTGATGACCAACCCGGCCGTTATCGACGGGGAAGGGCGCGAAATCGGCGAAGGTCTGATGGATGCGCTCTGCACCGTGATGATCGCCATGCATGATCTCGGGCGCGACGGTGGCAATTCCACCAAGGGGTCGGTCTATGTTGTCAAACCCAAGATGCACGGGCCGGAAGAGGTCGCCTTCTCCGTCGAGATTTTCGATATGGTGGAGGACATCCTCGGCCTGCCGCGCAATACGGTCAAGATCGGTATCATGGACGAGGAACGCCGCACCTCGGTCAACCTCAAGGAATGTATCCGCGCGGCGCGCCAGCGGGTTGCCTTTATCAACACCGGCTTCCTCGACCGTACCGGGGACGAGATCCACACCTCGATGGAAGCCGGACCGATGCTTCCCAAGGGAGAGATGAAATCCACCCCGTGGATCGCCTCTTATGAGGATCGCAACGTCGATATCGGTCTCGCCTGCGGTTTGCAGGGCAAGGCCCAGATCGGCAAGGGGATGTGGGCGATGCCCGACCGCATGGCCGAGATGCTGGATGCCAAAATCGGCCATCCGAAATCCGGTGCCACCTGCGCATGGGTGCCATCGCCAACGGCGGCGACCCTGCATGCCACCCATTACCACAAGGTGGATGTGATGGCGCGTCAGGATGAGCTGCGCGCGGGTGGCGCACGCGGCAGCCTTTCCGATCTGCTGACCATCCCGGTCATGCACGGGCGCAACCTGTCGGATGAGCAGATCAGCCAGGAGATCGAGAACAACGCGCAAGGTATCCTCGGCTACGTGGTGCGCTGGGTCGATCAGGGCATCGGCTGCTCCAAGGTGCCCGACATCCATGATGTGGGCCTGATGGAAGACCGTGCCACCTGCCGTATCTCGAGCCAGGCGCTGGCGAACTGGCTGCATCACGGCGTGGTCGAAGAGACCCGCGTGATGGAAGCGATGCAGAAAATGGCGGCCGTCGTGGATCGTCAGAACGCGGACGATCCCGCCTATCAGCCGATGGCGCCCGATTTCGACGGGATTGCCTTTCAGGCTGCCTGCGATCTGGTCTTCAAGGGTCGAATCCAGCCCTCGGGCTATACCGAACCGGTGCTGCATGCGCGACGCCTTGAGCTCAAGGCGTCTGCCTGAACCCGCTGACAGAATTTCCTAAGGAACCAGATATGACCATCTCTCTGCGCAAGGCGCGTACCATGATCCGCAAAGCTCTCGAGCACGGAAAGGCCAATGACATGAAACCGCTCTCTGCGGTGGTTCTCGATGCGGGCGGCCACGTCATCGCTTTCGAGCGCGAAGACGGCGCGTCGCCGGGCCGCTTTGCCATCGCCCATGGCAAGGCCTATGGCTCGGTGATGCTTGGCATGGCGGGCAACGCTCAGCGGGACCGGGCCGAGCAGCAGGCCTATTTCATGGGCGCGGTAAACGGGCTCTTCGGCGGTCAGCTGGTGCCAGTGCCGGGGGGCCTTCTGGTGCGCGACCGCAAAGGGGCCGTCGTCGGCGCGCTGGGCGTGACCGGGGATACTTCGGAAAACGATGCGGCTGCCGGATTGGCAGGCATCGAGGCGGCCGGGCTCACCGGCGAGGCATGATCCCGTCACCGCCCCCTTGTTGCAAGGGCGGTGCTCTCCCTATACATAGGCAAGGCTAACTCACAAGCAGGCAAGGCTATGTCCCGTCCCGTCATCGGTATCATCGGTAATGTCCATCTCCTGAACGACCAGTACCCGGTCCACGCGGGTGGCCAGATGAACTCAACCGCCGTGGCACGGGTGGCAAACGGACTTCCACTGCTTATCCCTGCCGACCCGGCGCTCGTATCGGTCGAGGACCTGATGGAGAGCTGCGACGGCTTCGTCCTGACCGGGGGGCGGGCCAATGTCCACCCCGAGGAATACGGTGAACCGCCTACCGAGGCCCACGGCGCTTTCGACCGCGCCCGCGATGCGATCGTGCTGCCGCTGGTGCGCGCCTGCGTCGAACGCGGCCAGCCTTTCCTCGGCATCTGCCGGGGCTTTCAGGAGGTGAACGTCGCGATGGGCGGCACGCTCTACCCGGAAATCCGCGAACTCCCGGGCCGCAGCAATCACCGCATGCCGCCCGATGGCACGCTCGAGGAAAAATTTGCCCTCCGGCACGAGGTCACACTGACCGAAAACGGACCCTTCCACCAGCTGTTCGGCGCGCCCAAGGTGATGACGAACACGCTCCACGGGCAGGGGATCAAGACCGCCGGTTCCCGTATCGTGATCGATGGCCATGCGCCCGACGGCACTCCCGAAGCGATCTACGTCAGGGATGCGCCGGGCTTCACCCTCGCCGTGCAGTGGCACCCGGAATGGAATGCTGCGGATGACCCGGTCTCGCGCCCGCTCTTCACGGCCTTCGGAGCCGCCGCCCGCGCCTGGGCGGACTCCAAACACCGCCATCCCCTGCCGAAATCGGCTTGAGCTGGCTCAATCCCCTTTTCCTCTTGCGACAAATACTCCGGGGGAGACGCCCGCCCGGGCGTCGGGGGCAGCGCCCCTATTCGGCTGCGCGACCGCAAGCCTACCCCGCCAGATGTGCCGCCTGCGCCAGTACCGCTGCCGCAGTAACCCCCTCGATCAACACCATGCCCGTCCGCGCCGCGAGCTCCGCGCGCAGCGGGGCCATCCCGGCACAGCCGAGTATCACCGCCTCGGCGCCATCCTCATCGCGGGCGCGCAGGATCTCCTCGGCAAGGCGCGCGCGGGTCTCCTCGCTCCCCCGGTCAATCTCAAGCACCGGCAGCCCGCTGGCACGGATCGAGGCGCAATCACCCGAGAACCCCGATCGCTCGATGTTCTCGCGGATCACAGGGAGTGACACCGGCACCGACGTGACGACGGAAAACCGGCGCCCCATGATTTCGGCCATCAGGTAACTCGCCTGTCCGATCCCGAGCACCGGGCAGTCCGCCTCATCCCGCGCCTCGTTCAGCCCCGTGTCATCGAAACAGGCGATCACGATTGCATCGGCCTCTCGCGCTTGCCGGACAAGTGACAGAACCCCGGGCAGCGCAAGCACGCCATCGGCCGCCCCCTCGATGGCCGCCGGCGCGCCGCAATTGGTCAGCCCGGTAATCTCCGCTTCCGGCAAAGTTCGGCGCGCCACGGCAGTGACCGCATCCGTCATGGCCTGTGTCGAATTGGGGTTGATGAACACCAGCCGCATCAGACACCCTTTCCCGCGTCGGACCCAAGCCGCGCCCGCCGCTTGCCCACCACCCAGGCGCTGATCAGAAAGATCCCGATGATGGCAAAGGAAAACAGCGTCGTCAGCGTCCCCAGCGCATAGATCACCGGTGAGGTCACGTTTGTGGTCATGCCGAACACTTCCAGCGGCAGGGTATTGTAGCTCCCCGAGGTCAGCAGCGTCCGCGCGAATTCATCATAAGACAGCGTGAACCCGAATAGTGCCACCCCGATCAGTGAGGGCGCGATGATCGGCAGCACCACGTGCCGGATCGTCTGCCAGGCCGTCGCGCCCTGATCCCGGGCCGCTTCCTCGAAACTCTTGTCGAACCGGTTGAACACCGCGAACATGATCAAAAGCCCAAAGGGCAGGGTCCATGTCAGCTGGGCCCCGAAACCGCTCGTTGCCCAGTGCACGCGTAACCCTAGCTGGTTGAAGATCAGCCCGATTCCGAGTGAAATCAGGATCGACGGGATCACCAGCGAGGTGATCGCGACGTAGAACAGCAGCCCCGAGCCGTAAAATCGTTTGCGAAATGCCAGCCCCGCCATCACCGATACGACCACCGTCGTCACCATGACCATCAGCCCCAGCAGAAGACTGCGCCGGAACGCCCCCCATATATCGCCCACCGCCTGTTCCTGGAACAGATCGCGGAACCAGTGGAAGGACACCCCGCGCATCGGGAATGTCAGCCCGCCCTGCGGCCCCTGGAAGCTGAGGATCGCAATGGTGATCGTCGGCCCGTAAAGAAACAGGACGAAAAGGACGAAAAACGCGGCAAGGAACCAGAAACTCAGCGGACGCTTTTCCATGACCTAAAGCTCCTTCCGGATATTCACAAAGCGCAGCAGGATCCCGATCACCATCAGCACGGTGATCAGCAGGATTACTGCCGTGGCCGCCGCCGACGGGTATTGCAGCAAGCTGATATCGTTGGAAATCAACCGGCCCACATTGGCCCGCTGCGAACCGGACATGAACCGCACCGTGATGAAATCGCCCATCACCAGAGTCACCACGAAAATCGTGCCGATCATGATGCCGGGCTTGGTCAGTGGCAGGATCACATGCACGAGGCTCTGGAACCCGCTCGCCCCGTTGTCGCGCGCCGCTTCCAGCAAGACAGGGTCGATCCGCATCATAGTGTTAAAGATCGGGACCACCATGAACAGCGTATAGAGATGCACAAAGGCAAGGATCACCGAGAAATCGGAATAAAGCAGCCATTCCAGCGGCTGGTCGATCAGCCCCCAGTCGATCAACGTCGAGTTGGCGATGCCATTACGCCCGAGAAACGGAATCCATGAAATCATCCGGATGATATTCGAGGTCCAGAACGGGATCGTGCAGAGCAGGAACAGGGCGATCTGCATCGACTGGCTGCGCACGTGAAAGGCAAGGAAATAGGCCACGGTGAAGCCGATTGCCAGCGTCAGCGCCCATGTGATTGCGGCATATTTGAACGTGGCGAAAAACACCCGGTAGGTCACGTCCGATCCGAACAGGAATGCGTAATTATCGAATTGGAAATCGGGGTAGATCGAAAATTCAGTTGCTCCCCAAAAGCTGACGATCACGATCATCACGATGGGGGCCAGCAAGAAGAAAACCAGCACCAGCGCCAGCGGCATGGCCTGTAGCCAGCCGACAAGGCCGGCACCTATGCTCTTGCGGCGCGGGGCGTCAACCGATACCGGCAAAGTCACTTCGCGCGCGACTTCCGTCATCTGACGGGCCTCCTTTTCCTCTTGCATGAAATACTCTCGGGGGGTGCGGGGGGCCGACAGCCCCCCGCTTGTTTCTACGAAACGATCACGCCGCGATGAATTCGTTCCACTTTCGCACCATGTACTGGTTTTCGTCCATCACCGCGTTCCAGCAGGCCACGGCGCCCATGCGCTCCTCGAAGGAACCGCCGTCGCGGGTCTCGCCGGCTTCCGCCAGCTTGTCGCCGGTGGGGGAGGTGATGATATCGGTGGCTTCCTTGCCTTCGAACCAGTAGCCCCACTCATTCTCGCTCATGAAGTCTTTCGAGGTTTCCGGCACGGCCGAGTAATAGCCCTGGCGCATCAGGTAGCCGCCGACCCAGCCCGAGAGATACCAGTTGATGTATTCATAGGCCGCGTCCAGCTCGATGCCCGACAGCGACGAAGACAGGCCGATACCGCCGCCCCAGCTCCGGTAGCCTTCTTTCAGCGGCTGGTAGACGCAGGGAATGCCACGTGATTTGACCGCCGTGATCGCGGGCGACCACATGGACTGGATCACGACTTCGCCGCTAGCCATCAGGTTCACGGATTCGTCGAAGGTCTTCCAAAAGGCGCGGAACTGACCGTTCTGCTTGGCCTCGGTAAAGATCGCGAAGGTCTTGTCGATTTCTTCGCGGGTCATGTTGCCCTTATCGCCATACTGGATTTCACCCATGGCTTCGCAGACCATCGCCATGTCCATGATCCCGATCGACGAAATGTCGAGGATCGAGGCCTTGCCCTTGAATTCCGGGTTCAGCAGTTCCGCCCATGTATCGATGGGGCGGCCGATCAGGTCGGGGCGGATGCCAAGCGTGTCGGCGTTGTAGATCGTCGGGATGAGGGTCATCCAGTTCGTCTGTTCATCCGCAAAGGTCTTGGCGCCCGGTTCCGGGATAAAGCCCACGGTGTGCGGCGCGGTGCCCTGGGCGATCTCGCTGTCGGGCGTTAGCTTGCCGGATTTGAAAATGCCGACGATCTTGTCGTAGTTCTTGATCTTGCTGACATCCATCGCCTGCAGGTTGCCGGTCGGCCAGACCTTCTTGCAGATCCAGTACTCGATGTCGGCGATGTCGAAACTGTCAGGCTGCGTCGCCGCGCGCTGGGTCACGCTGTCGGAATCGAGCGCGGTCATTTCCAGTGTGAAACCAAGGTCTTCCTTCACCTTTTGCGCCACGTCATTCAGGTTCGACACGCCGGTGCCGAACTGGCGCAGTGTGACGTCCTTGATTTCCTGTGCCCAGACCATCGGGGCCGGAAAGGCTGTTGCGGCAGCGGTCGCGACGCCGCCTTTCAGGATCGTGCGACGGCTGTATCTCATCTTGGACATTTTCATACTTCCCTTGTTGGATTGACAATCATGCTTGGAGGCGGTGCAGCCGCCCCTCGTCCCAGGCAAGCGTCACCGCATCGCCGGGGGATTTTGGTGCCTTGAAAAAGGACTCTTCCGGCAGAATCGCAAAGACCTCTTCTCCGGCCTCGGTCCGGGCCAGAAGCGATACCGTCGCGCCCTGGTATTCGACCGTGGTGACGGTCGCCGGCAAACCGGTTTCGCCAAGACGGACATCGTCGGCCCGCAGCGCGACCTTGCCGCCGTTCAGCGAGATGACATTGTGACCGCCCATGAAACGCGCCACGAATTCGGTGCGCGGGGCGTTGAAAACGCCGCGCGGAGTGCCGGCCTGCTCGATGACGGCGTCGTTCATCACCACGACCTCGTCGGCAAGCGCAAGCGCCTCATCCTGACCGTGGGTGACGTGAATAAAGATGATGCCCAGCTCGCGCTGGAGTTTTTTCAGCTCGGTCCGCATCTGGACGCGCAGGAATGGGTCGAGCGCCGAAAGCGGTTCGTCCAGAAGCAGCACCTTGGGTTTGGTGATCAGCGCGCGGGCAAGGGCCACGCGCTGCTGCTGGCCGCCCGAAAGCTGCGCGGGCTGTCGATCACCAAAGGCCGACATTTGCACGAGATCCAGCAGGTCGTTGGCCTTTTTGTGGCGGGTTTCCCGGTCGACACCTTTCATACGCAGCGAAAAGGCCACGTTGTCGCGCACCGACAGATGCGGGAAAAGCGCGTAGTTCTGGAACATCATCGCCGTGCCGCGCTGGGCGGGGGACAGGCCGGAGACGTCGGAGCCGTCCAGCACGATGGACCCCTCGCTCACGCTTTCATGTCCGGCGATCATGCGGAGCGTCGAGGATTTGCCGCAGCCCGAAGGCCCCAGCAGACAGACATAGCTGCCCGGGGAAAAGACATGGTTGATGTCGCGCACGGCCACGGTGTCGCCGTAGCGTTTGGTCAGGTGCACCAGTTCAAGATCGTATCCCGTGCGCATGTTCGCCTCCATCGGTCGATGTGCGCTCAGCTTGTCGTGCCACGGGCAGGGAGGTCAGAAGAATCGCGCAGAAACCGCGGCGGAATCTGCCCCTGCACAAGTATTCACCGTTCTCGCCTATCATGTGCACGAAATTTGCAACTTTATTGTATACAATTATGGCGACGACGGCTGCTCCCGCTATTGCGGTTGCCCTCATTTCGCCGTGAGAGCAGAATCGTCCGTGACTGGAGACTGTTATGAACGAGTTGCAATCAAAGCCGGGAACAGCCGATGCGGTGGCCGCAGATCTTGAACGGGCGATCCACGAACACCGTCTGCCGCCAGGTACGAAACTGGGTGAGGACGAACTGGGCGAGGTCTATGGCATCAGCCGGACCACTGTACGCGCCGCCCTGCAAAGCCTTGGTCATCGCCATCTGGTGCAGCACAAGCGCAACCGGGGCGCATTTGTTGCGCAGCCAACCGTGCGTGAAGCGCGGGAGGTCTTTGAGGCGCGCTCGCTTTTGGAACCCCGGACGGCGCATTCTGCCTGCAAGCGGATGACCGATGACAATATCCGCGCGCTTCAGGCGCATATCGACGCTGAACATTCGGCGCTGGATGCCGGAGAGAGCGGGCGCGCGCTTTATCTGTCGGGACGGTTTCACATCGAGATCGCCCGTATGGCGGACCAGTCCACCATAGAAACAATGATCTCGGAACTGGTGTCGCGGTCTTCGCTTATCATCGCGCTTTACTGGCAGCGCCGTGCCGCGCTGTGTGAAAGTCAGGCGCATCATGCGCTGATCTCGGCCTTTGCGGATCGCGACGCGGAACTGGCCGAAGAACTGATGAAGAACCACCTGCTCGATCTCGTGACTTCGCTGGACCTTCGCAACAGCAGTTCCATACCGGGTACGCTGAAAGAGGCGCTTGCGAAATGAGTGGTGTCCTGCTGCGCACCGCATTTGCCGAAGAAATGCCAGAGATATTGAATTGGGCGGCGGCGGAGGGGTGGAATCCCGGTCTTGGTGACGCGACAGCTTTTTACGCAACCGACCCTGACGGGTTCTTTGTTGCCGAGAAAGAGGGGCGGCCCGTCGCTGCGATTTCAGTGGTGAACCATTCGGAAGACTTCGCCTTTCTGGGGTTGTACCTCTGCTTGCCCGAGCATCGCGGCAAGGGGATCGCCTTTGCGCTTTGGGAACATGCCCTGAAACACGCAGGCGAGCGTGTGGTCGGGCTTGATGGCGTCGCGGCGCAAGAGGCGAATTACGCCCGGTCCGGGTTTCAGCGCAGCGGTGCAACGACGCGCTACGAGGGGCGGTTGACGGCCAGAGCCTCGACTCTGGTGCGCTCGGCCCGGACCGACGATGCCGAAGCAATCGCCGCGCTCGACCTGGCGGCGAACGGGTACGCAAGAGACACGTTTCTGACGGTCTGGTGCGCGCCCGATAGCTCTCGGAAAACGCTTGTACTGTGCGACGGCGCCAACCTCATCGGCTTTATCACCGCGAGAAGATGCCGGGAGGGGATCAAGCTTGGCCCGATCATCGCCCCTGACGCGGCACGCGGCCTTGCTCTTGCACGCGCGGCGTTGGTGGCCGTGCCCGGCGAAAGGGTCATCATCGATCTGCCCGCCCAGAGCAAGGCATTCGCCGCCCTGCTTGTCGAACTGGGGTTCGAACCCGGATTCGAAACGGCCCGCATGTATCGCGGCACGGCCCCACAAAGCGGCGCCAGCCTGCAGGCCATTGCGACAATGGAACTGGGCTGACCTTCAGTCCAGCCCGAGTTTCAGGCCAGAAGGTCGAATTCCTTCGACAGGGGCAGGGAGCGCGCCCGTTTGCCGGTCAGGTCGAACAAAGCATTCCCGAGCGCAGGCATCGACGGGGGCGTTCCCGGTTCTCCGACACCGCCCAGATAGGGGTTGGTTTCCAGAATGCGGGTTTCGATTTCCGGCGTGTTATGCAGGCGCAGCGCATCGTAGTCCGGAAAATTGAACTGTTCGACCTCGCCACCGGCAAAAGTGATCTCACCAAAGCAGGCGGCAGAGAGACCGTATATCAGCCCGCTTTCCATCTGTGCTTTGATGATGGACGGATCAAGCGCGGTGCCAACATCACAAGCGATCCAGGCCTTGCGGATGCGGATGGTGCCGTCTTCGTCCACGACTTCGATGACCTCGGCGACGGGGGTGCCGAAACTATAGGTAAAGGCAACGCCACGTCCGACCCCATCGGGTGTCTTGCCAGTCCAGCCCGACATCTCGCGCACCGCTTCGAGGCAGCCGACGGACGGCGCATGCACGTCCTGTGCCAACTCAATCCGGAAATCGAGCGGGTCGCGACCGGCGGCATGGGCCAGTTCGTCGATGAAGGTTTCATGGAAGAAGGCGTTGTGCGAATTCCCGACCGAGCGCCAGGATCCGACCGGTACGGCGAGATCGGTCAGATAGCCGCGAATGCGGTAGTTCGGGATGCCATAGGGCTGGTTGAATGCACCCTCGACATGCACCTTGTCCGGCCCCAATGGCGAAATGCCCGCATAGCGCTTGAGCGACTGGCCCATCACCGACTGCGCCGCGATCTGACCGTCAAGCAGCACTGCGCGACCATCCTTTACAGCGCCGCGGAAACGGCCGATGGCACCGGGGCGATAGAAATCGTGGCGCATGTCTTCCTCGCGCGACCATGTAAGCTGAACTGGCGTGCCTTTCATGTGGGTGGCAAGGAGTGTGGCGTAGGAGGCAAAATCAAGCTCAGCCCGGCGTCCGAAACCGCCGCCCATCAGCGTGGTGTGGATCCGGACGTTTTCCTGTTTGATCCCGGCCAGTTCGGCGCATTTCTTCTGTTGAAAAATCGGGTCCTGATTGCCGCACCAGACGTCAAGCGCGATACCATCATGCAGCGCGGTCGCGTTCATCGGCTCCATCGTGGCGTGGGCAAGGTAAGGCACGCGGTATTCGGCGGTCAGTTCGGTGGCGCCATCGGGCAGGGTTTCCGCATCCCCGTCATCGCGCATCGCGGAGTTGGGTTTTTCGTCAAAGCTGCGCGCGATGGCGTCAAAGAGCTGGTCCGTCTCGGGCGGGTAGGGCGCGTCTTCCCAGTCGATCTCAACCATATCGAGCGCCTGCTGCGCGAGCCATGTATTGTTTGCGACTACGGCCACGGCATTCCCAAGATCTACCACCTTTTCGACACCGGGCATGGTTTCGGCCGCGCTGGCGTCGAAGCCTTTCATGCCGCCGCCAAGGCGTGGATTGGCGCGAAGGGCTGCGAATTTTATCCCCGGAAGGCGGGTATCGATGCCGAACTGTGCCGTGCCGGTGGATTTGCCGACCACATCGATGCGAGGCGTCGATTTGCCGAGATAACGCCACTCGCTGGGGTCACGCAGGGTCACGTCCGGGGGCGTAATTCCGGCGGCGTCTTCGGCCAGCTCACTATAGGTAAAGCGGCTACCGTCGGGAGCGATCACGATGCCGTTCTCGGTCTTCAGTTCATCGCGGGACAGGCCAAGCCGGTTCGCGGCGGCCTGTTTCAGGGTTTCACGAGCGGCGGCACCGGTTTCACGCATCCGCACGAACCCATCCTTCATGGAACTGGACCCGCCGGTCAGCTGTAGATCGACCAGACGGCCGATACGGCCTAGCGCGCCGCCCACGCTGTGGAGGAAGGCTGAGGTGTCATAGCCCTTGCCGGGAAGGGCTTCGCCCAGCATGGCCGAATTGTAATAGGCCTTGCCCGCCGGGCCGTGAAGCACGCGCACGTCTTCCAGCGCCACGTCCAGTTCCTCGGCAATGAGCGCCGCCCATGTGGTGTGAACGCCTTGGCCCATCTCGGCGCGGGGCGCGATCAGGGTTACGCCCTCGGCATCGATCAGGATGAACGGGTTCAGCGCGGTCTGGCCGGTTAAGGACTTCAGCGGGTTTGGGGCGGGCTGGTTGATCTTGTAGGCGCCGAAAGCGACGCCGCCAACGATGGCAGCAGACCCGATGAGAAAGGAGCGGCGGGCGATTTTACCGATGCGCGACATGGGCCTAAACCTCCTTCATCTTGGCTGAGGCGGCGTGAATAGCGGCCCGGATGCGGGGATAGGTGCCACAGCGGCAGAGGTTGCCCTGCATGGCAAGGTCAATGTCCTCATCCGAGGGTGAGTCATTCTCGGCCAGAAGCGCGGCGGCCTGCATGATCTGACCCGACTGGCAGTAGCCGCATTGCGCGACCTGATGTTCGACCCACGCGGCCTGAATTACGGCCATTGTTTCGGGCGTGCCCAGACCTTCAATGGTGGTGACATCGCCCCAGACATCGCCGAGCGCGACCTGACAGCTGCGTACGGCGGTGTCGCCGATGTGCACGGTGCAGGCGCCACAAGCCGCGACGCCGCAGCCGTATTTCGTGCCGGTCAGGCCGATTTCGTCGCGCAGGACCCAGAGCAGGGGAACATCCTCTGGCAGGTCGACATCATGTGTCTTACCGTTGATCTTGAGAGAAGTGGACATGGCTGCTTGTATCCTTTGCTTTGGCTTTGATACGTTGGCTTGTGACAAAATGAACTATAAGTGTCAGGGTGTCAATTGACAAAAATGGATAAAAGTGTCAGGCAGTCTCCCATGAACGACATGGGTACAGATCACAGGCAAACAAGTATCCTGCTTGGCGCATGGAATACCTTTGCCGCCTATGGGTACAAGAAGACCTCAATGGACGATATTGCGCGCGCGGCGGGCATGTCGCGGCCCGCGCTTTACCTGCATTACCGCAACAAGGAAGACATCTTTCGGTCGCTGACCGAGCATTTCTATGAGGTGACGGCGCAGGAACTGGAAGCGGCGCTGGCCGGAGGTGGTAGCGTCGCCGAACGGATCAGCGCCGCCTTTGCCGCGCAGGGCGGCCAGCTGATGAAGGACATGCTGACCTCGCCGCATGGGCGCGAGCTGCTGGAATCGGGCAAGTCCATTTCGAACGAAGTCGCGCTTGCCGGAGAAGCGCGGCTGAAATCAATTTATGCCGAATGGCTGCGCAAGGAAGACCGGGCCGGACGGGTACAGCTGTCCGCAGAAGCGGAAAGCGTTGCCGCGACAATCACCGCCGCGCTCAAGGGGCTCAAGATGGTGACGATGGATTACCCGGCGTACCAGCAGAGCATTGCCAATCTGGCAGCCTTGTTTGGGGCGGGGCTCACACGCAGGGGTTGAGTGGGCGGAACGCTCACGCCGGCGATGTATACCGTTGTATCCCGTTAACTGCATGATATAAAACATTAAGTTTGCGTTCTAATCACCCTCGGATAAGGTGGCAGGGAAAGGACGCAAAGATGCCCCCCATCGACGATCATCCTTTACGCTATCAACTGGCCAATGAGCTGCACGCGCGGCCCTTTCCGATCATGTCGGCGCCGTCCTCGGTGGTGTTTCTTGCGATCAAGCGGCGCGAAAATGCGGTGGCGCGGGACCGGGCGGCCGATCTCGCCCATCTGACCGATCTCCTCGACCGGCACGGGGTGGCGCATCCGCAGCCCGGTGCGATCCATTATTCCGGCCAGATCGGGCGGCACGTGCTCAAGTGGGAGCAGCACACCGAGTTCGTGACCTATTCGGTTCTGGTCGACGGGCCGCGCGACCGGGCCTTTGATCCGGTTGATTTCTCGGTCTTTCCCAAGGACTGGCTCGACAATGCGCCGGGGGAGCGAATCACCTCGATCAACATGCATATCATGCCGATGATGGAGGAGCGGGCGATAGAGGCGTCGCTGACTAACTGGTTCGTTCCCGAAAGCCTCGCCGCATCATATGTGCTGGAACGCGCGGCAATGATCGCGGGCGATTTCCGGATCGATCCGTCGGGCCATATGCGGTTTGCACTGTTCGTCGACCCGGAGACGGGCGACCGGCGCATCGGGCGTATCGTCCAGCGACTTTGCGAGATCGAAACCTACAAGTCGATGTCGATGCTTGGGTTTTCTCGGGCACGTCACCTGTCGGGGCAAATCGGCGAGATGGAAAAGCGCCTGACGGAGCTTATGGTGGCAATGACAGAGGAAAGAAGCGAGCCGGAGAATACCCTGCACAGCCTATTGTCGGTCTCGGCCGAGGTTGAAACGCTTTCTGCCACGTCCTCTTTTCGGTTCGGGGCGACGGGGGCTTATGAGGCGCTAGTGAACCAGCGGATCGCGTCGCTGCGCGAAACCCGGTTTCGCGGGCGTCAGACCTTTCAGGAATTCATGATGCGGCGGTATGAGCCTGCCATGCGGACGGTAAAATCGACCGAACGCCGGATCTCGGCCCTGTCAGAACGGGCGATCCGCACCGGTGATTTGCTGCGGACCCGTGTCGATGTGGAGCGCAGTGCCCAGAACCAGGCTCTCTTGGCGAGCATGGACAGGCGGGCCGATTTGCAGCTGCGCTTGCAGCATACGGTCGAAGGGCTGTCGGTGGTGGCGATCAGCTATTACGCCGTCTCGCTGGTGTCCTATCTGTTGTATCCGCTCGGCAATGCGACCGGGATCAGCAAGCCCATGCTGACGGCACTGCTGACGATTCCGGTCGTATTGCTGGTCTGGTGGATGGTCAGGCGGGTGCGGGCGCGGCTCGACTGAGCAGCGCATTGGTTGCCAGGCCCCCAAACGCGATCGAGAGAATGGCGAGGATCGCCGCAAAGCTGAGCGTCGGAACGCCCGAGAGGCCAGCGCCAAGGGTGCAGCCACCGGCGAGAACCCCGCCAAAGCCCATCATCGCGCCGCCCGTCAGGTAGCGGCCTGTCTGACGCGGCGTGGCAAAGCTCTGCCAGCGAAAGCTGCCAAAGGTAACCGACGACAGGATGGCCCCGATCAGGACGCCGCCGACAAGGCCGGGGCCAAAGCTGGCGGAAATGGCGCTGGAGGCTACCACATAGAACAGCGTTTCAGCCGAGGGTAAGGTGAAGGAGAGGCTTTCCATCGCGATGGGTTCGAATTCGTCGAACAGGATGAACCCTGTGCCGACCCATGCCAGCGGAACCAGCAGGCCAAGCAGCGAGGCGAGGCCAAGCATCGCCGCGCTGTTGCCGGATCGGAGTGCCACGAAAAGGCAGACGACAGCGATCAGCCCGGCCCAGAGCAGACCGCCGCCGGGCAGAGCGGCCAGCGATGTGATCTCGCCCAGCTCAAATGTCATGCTGCCAAGACCCACGCGGAGCGGGGCCAGCACGCCTTTGAGCGTCGCATGGGCGGTGATGGCAAATACGAGGATCACGGTTAGGGCGCGCAGGTTGCCCGTGCCAGTCAGAACGGTCAGTCGCGAAATACAGCCGCGCGTCAGCACCATGCCGGAACCGAAAAACAACCCGCCCAGAGCAATGGCGAGAACGGGCAGGGAAGGCGAGAGAAACCGATGTTCAGCAAAGCTGATCCAGCCAAGGGCAACCGCTGCTTGCGTGCCAAGCACGGCGACGGCCAGCGCCGTCAGCCAGACGCCCATCGCCTCGCGGCGGTCTTCACCGACCAGAGAGCGGCGAAAGCAGAACTTGGTGCGTTCGGCCAGGATACCAAAGAGAAAGCCCACCATGAGACCAAGCCAGACGCTTGCCTCGCGGGAGGTTGTTTCGACGAAACCAAGAGATTCAAACATTGGCCAGCTCACGCATCCGGGGTTGGGCCACTCAGATGGCGCAGAACCCGGCAATGATCAAGGGCGCGACGGCAATTGAGGGGCTGCGCCGCCGGTGAATTCGGCGGCGCAGCCAGTTTTCAGCGACCGCGAATGCGCGGGTCGAGCGCGTCGCGCAAACCGTCGCCAAGATAGTTGACGCTCAGCACGGTGAGCGAGATCGCCATGCCCGGCCAGAAAACCCGCGAGGGGTATTGCTGCAGATAATCCGTCGCATCGAACAGCAGCCGTCCCCAAGTGGGGAAGTCGGGCGGAAAACCGAGACCAAGGAAGGACAGGGCCGATTCCGTGATGATCGCGTTGGCGATGCCGAGCGTGGCGGAAACCATGATCGGCGACAGCACGTTCGGCAGGATATGTCGCGTGATCATCTTGGCATTGGTCGTCCCGATGGAGCGCGCTGCGAGCACGAACTCGCGCTCTTTCAACGCCAGAACATCGCCGCGCACGATCCGCGCCGTCGGCATCCAGCTTGTCACGCCGATGGCGCAGACAATCAGGATGAATATCCCCTGTTCTGTTCCAAAGGTCGCGTTCAGCGGCTCGCGGAACAGCAACATCATGACCAGTAGCAGTGGCAATAACGGAAGGGCAAGGAACAGGTCGGTCAGGCGCATCAGCGGGCTGTCGAGCTTTCTGAAGAACCCGGCCACCACGCCGACGAAAGACCCGAGGAAGAGCGCCAGCAGCATGGCGGCAATACCCACTGCCACGGAGGTCCGCCCTCCCGCCATCATGCGGGCAAACATGTCGCGGCCCAGCTGGTCAGTGCCAAAGGGATGCGCGAGACTCATGCCCTGGTTACGGTCCCGTATATTTGGCAGTGTGGGATCAAGCGTCCAGAAAAGCGGCCCGAGGAACACCGTCAGCACGATGACAAGGAAGATGATCCCGCCCGCCATGGCGCCCTTGTGATGCTTGAATTGGTCCCAGACATCGGCCCACTGGCTGCGCGGTGGCTTGTCGATCTTGAGCGGACCGGCAGCACCGGGGAGGGCTTCGGAGGCCGGGGTGAGGCCTTCGTCGGGTACGAGACGGTCACGATCAGTCATAGCGGATCCTCGGATCAAGGATGCCGTAGAGTACATCGGCAATCAGGTTGAAGATCACGATCAGCGCGGCAAAGATGAAGGTCAGCGTCTGCACCATCGGCAGGTCATTGGCCTGGATCGCGGTGATCAGCAGCTGGCCAATCCCGTTCACCTTGAACACCTGTTCGGTGATGATCGCGCCGCCAAAGATAGCAGGCACGCCAAGCGCGATGACGGTGACAACCGGGATCATCGAGTTGCGCAGCACATGCACCATTACCACCGCGTATTCGCCAAGCCCTTTGGCGCGGGCGGTGCGTACGTAATCCTGATTGAGGTTGTCGAGCATCGAGGCACGCATGAAGCGGCTGGTCTGGGCGGTGATCTGAAGCGCCAGTACCATCACCGGCATGATCATCTGGCGGAGCTGTTCGACAAAGCTTTCCCAGCTGTTCACCACATGGGTCGTGTCATAGATCGAAGGGAACCAGCCAAGCTGGACCGAGAAGATCACGATCACCAGAACACCCGAGAAGAACGGCGGCACGGAAAAGCCGATCATCGACACGAAAGTCCCGGCCTGATCGAACCACGAATACTGGCGGTAGGCGGAATAGATGCCGATCGGAATGGCGATCAGCGTGGCGACCACATAGGCGGTGCCGACGACCCAGAGCGTCTGGGGAATACGCTGAACCACGATGTCCATCACCGGCGAGCGGGTCTGCCACGAGATCACGCGGAGTTTGCCTTCGGTCAGGTTGGTGCCGAAGATATCGTCGAAGAGAACCTGCGGTTCGATCCAGAAGAACTGGACGATCCATTTCCAGTATCGCACCGGTATCGGCTCACCGAGGCCAAGCGCCTCGCGCATCTGTTGTTTTACTTCGGGGGGGACGGTCAGGGGCACTTGGGCCATCGGATCGCCCGGTGCAAGTTCGAGAAGGAGAAAGATGACAAGGCTGATGAACAGCAGAGTCGGAATCGCCAGTACCAAACGTCGTATGGTGAAAGTCAGCATCAACGGCGCCTATGAGAGAGTAAGGTTTTCAGCCTGTTTTCCGCTGCTGTGAAAAATCAGGGGCCGAAATGAGCGGTATATTGGGTGTGGCCCCGGCGCATGAAACGCCGGGGCCCCCGCGTCAGGCGATCAGGAGCCTTCTGCGCGATACCAGTCTGCAACGTTCCAAAGCTCGCTGTCCCAGACGTTCAGGACAACACCGCCAAGTGTGTTGGCATGTGCGGAAAGACGACCGCGGTGAACCAGCGGGATCATGCCGCCTTGTTCAATCACGATGTCGTTGAGCTTCTTGGCAATCTCGGCGCGTGCCTCGGTGCCTGCCGTCTGCGACAGTTCCTTGTGCAGCGCGTCATACTCTTCGCTGCAGAAGCGCGAGATGTTCTCGCCCTGCCACTGACTTGCAGGCGTCGGCGCCTTGTCGCAGAGCGCGTTGCCCAGATAGGACTGCGGGTCGGTGCCGTTGAAGGTGTTGGCGTACATCTCAACGTCGGCATAGAACTTCTGGAAGGTATCCGGGGAACCCGGGTCACCGCCGAAGAAGACCGAGGAGTTGACGTTGCGCAGTTCGGATTCGATGCCGATCTCGCTCCACCACTGCTTGATCAGCGCCTGGAAGTCCTGACGGACGGCGTTGGTCGAGGTCTGGTAGAGGATCTTGAGCGGTACACCGTCCTTTTCACGAACGCCGTCGCCGTCGGTATCGACGATTCCGGCATCATCCAGCATCTTCTTGGCGCCTTCGATGTCCTGGGTCGAGCAGTCGAAGGTGGTCGATGCATAGACTTCTGGTGCCGGTACCCAGTTGCAGGTCACCTTGCCTGCCTGACCGTAACCGACTTCGACCAGCAGCGGACGGTCGATTGCCAGCGACATTGCCTTGTAGACGGCGGGGTCCGACAGGAACGGATGCGGGCGGATCACCGAACGCTCATCCGGCCCGAGCGACGGGTCGGGGTTCGTGTTGTTCAGCATGATCCGTTCCATCAGCGGGCCAAAGCCTGCAACCGGAACGCCTTTACCGCCTGCTTCCATCTGCGCGATGACGTCGGGCGCAAGCTGGAGGTTCCAGGCATAGTCGAATTCGCCGGTTTCCATAACCGCACGACCGGCTGCCGTCGCATCGCCGCCACCTTTGAAGGTCACGGTCGCAAAGGCAGGCTTGTCCGGATGACGGAAATTCGGGTTCGCCGAAAGCGTGATCACGTCATTGGGCCGGAATTCGTCGACGACGAAGGGGCCGGTGCCGATTGGGTTGAAGTTCGCTTCGGTGCACTCGGGAGCTTTCGCGCCAACGCAGTCGGCGAATTGCGCCGCCTGAATGATCGGGCTTTCGCCGCCGACGAACGGGCCATAGGGGAATGGCGTCGGACCGGAGAAGGTTACTTTCACGGTCAGATCGTCCACGGCTTCGATGGATTCGACGTTCTCGAATTTCGTGACCTGCGCGCAGCCGCCTTCGGGGTGCATGCAGTAATCAGCGGTGAACTTTACGTCCTTCGAGGTGAAGGGCGTACCGTCGGACCATGTAATGCCAGGGGTGATCTTCCAGGTGATGGTCGTCAGGTCTTCGCTCACGCCGCCGTTTTCAACGGTAGGAATCTCGTCGACCAGCCAAGGGGTCAGCGTGCCTTTTTCGTCATAGCGCGCAAGCGGTTCGATAACGATGCTCGAAGCTTCGACATCCTTGGTGCCACCCGACAGGAACGGGTTCAAAATCGACGGCGCCTGCCAATAGATGATGCTGACGTTGCCGTCCGATCCCCGTTCGGCAATTGCGCCCTGGGCCATGCCCATGCTTGCAATTGCTCCTAACAAAAGGGCTTTTCTTTTCATTTTACACTCCTTGCTGGACACATACGTGCCTCGTTTTTTCCGCTTAGCCTGCGGATACAGACGCTCCGATCGGGACCTAATGCATTGAAAAACGACCAAACAATCCTTTGATCGCTAATTTTACCCGGCCCCCGTTCGGATATCAAACTATCGAAACAGAGTTTGAAAAAATTGCAAGCCTTGCCTTGGGTCACCCGGCGAGAGGGTTTGACAGTTGGCAATCCCGCGCCTTAGCGTTCCTAAGGTCAAAAACAACGGGGCGAAGATGCTGGATCAGCCGATTGCGCAAATCAGTGAGCTTAGGGTGGAATTCCAGACAAAGGATGGTCCCGTTGTCGGCGTTGAAAATGTTTCTTTCTCGATAAACCCAGGCGAAACCGTTTGCATCGTTGGCGAATCGGGATCGGGCAAGTCGGTTTCCTCGCTTTCGCTGATGCGGTTGGTGGAATTTGGCGGCGGAAAAATTGCGGGCGGCCGCCTAATTTTTAATCGTAAGGAAGGCGATAGCATCGATCTGGCACAGACCGAACAGGATCTGATGCGGCATATTCGCGGCAATGAGATCGGCATGATCTTTCAGGAACCGATGACCGCGCTGAACCCGGTTTTCACGGTCGGTCGGCAGCTGACCGAAGGCCTGCGCGTTCACCGCGATATGGACAAGAAACAGGCTGAGGCCCGCGCGCTGGAACTACTGCGCGAAGTCCGCATCCCCGAGCCGGAGCGCCGCCTCAAGCAATATCCGCACGAACTTTCCGGCGGCATGCGCCAGCGTGTGGTGATTGCGATGGCAATGGCCTGCCGTCCACGTCTGCTGATTGCCGATGAGCCAACGACCGCTCTCGACGTGACGATTCAGGCGGAAATCCTCGCATTGATGGACCGCCTCAAGCGGGAAACCGGTACGGCGGTGATGTTCATCACCCATGACATGGCGGTCGTGGCCCAGATGGCCGACCGCGTCGTCGTTATGTTCCGCGGCAACAAAGTCGAAGAGGGGACCGTCGAAGAAATCTTTGAAAACCCCAAGCACGATTACACCAAGGCGCTTCTAGCCGCTGTTCCCAAGCTTGGCGAGATGCGCGGCAAACCGGCGCCGGAGCCGATGAAGCTGATGGGCGTTGCCGATCAAAAGATCGAATCGATCCCCGGCACGGAAAAGACGCTGTTGACGGTCAAGAACCTGACCACCCGATTCCCGGTCAAGGGCGGGATCCTTCGGCGCACGGTGGCCAACGTGCACGCGGTCGAGGACGTGTCCTTTACGATCAACAAGGGGCAGACGCTGAGCCTCGTGGGGGAATCCGGCTGTGGCAAGTCGACGGCAGGCCGGTCGATCTTGCGGCTTGTCGAGCCGATGAGCGGCGAAATCAATATCGACGGGGTCGACGTGCTGGGGCTCGATCAGGGCAAGTTGCGCCGCGCCCGGCTTGATATGCAGATGATCTTTCAGGATCCCTTTGCCTCGCTCAATCCTCAGATGCAGCTGATCGATCAGGTCGCCGAGCCGATGCGCAACTATAACATCGCCAGCGGGTCCGAGATTCAGGACCGGGTTGCCAAGCTCTTTGATCGGGTCGAACTGCCGCGCAGTTTCATGCGCCGCTACCCGCACGAAATGTCGGGCGGTCAGCGTCAGCGGATCGCCATCGCGCGCGCGTTGGCCCTGAACCCCAAGCTGATCATCGCGGACGAGGCCGTGTCGGCGCTGGACGTGTCCGTTCAGGCGCAGGTGTTGAACCTGATGATGGAGCTTCAGGCCGATCTGGGCCTGTCCTTCCTGTTCATCAGCCATGACATGGCGGTGGTCGAAAGGGTCAGCCACCACGTTGGCGTCATGTACCTTGGGCGGATCGTTGAACTCGGTCCCCGTGCGCGGGTCTTCGAGAACCCGCAGCACGCCTATACGCAGGCGCTGATGAAAGCCGTGCCAATCGCGGACCCGCGCCGCCGCAAGACGGAAAAGGATCTGAATTTCAAACCGATCCCGTCGCCGATTCATCCGATTGACTATGTACCGGCCCCGTCCGAGTACCGCGAAGTCGAACCCGGGCATTTCGTCCTGACGACAGACAGCGGATACTGAACCCGTTTCCTCCCCGCGCACCGGAGTGGATCGTAATAGTAAAGACACTGAAATGCCCGAACATCTGACGCCATTCGAGCTAATGCAAAAGCTGATCTCATTCCCGACGATCAGCCGCGACAGCAACCTGCCGCTGATTGATTGGGTGGAAGAATACCTCGCGAGCCACGGCATCGAAGCCCACCGCTTTCCGCATCCTGACGAGCCCAAGGCCGCGCTCTTTGCCCAGGTGGGGCCTTGGGAAGAGGGGGCTGTTATTCTCTCTGGCCACACCGACGTGGTGCCCGTCGACGGTCAGGCTTGGGACAGCGATCCATTCGAGGTGGTCGAAAAGGACGGCAAGTACTTCGGACGCGGCACCTGCGACATGAAGGGTTTTGACGCAATGGCGATCTGGGCGCTGGTCGAAGCGCATCGGCTGGGGGTTAAACGTCCGCTGCAAATTGCGCTGTCCTATGACGAAGAGGTCGGCTGCATTGGTGCGACCCCGCTGATCGAAGCGATGCAGCCCGTTGTGCCGCGCGGCAACGCCGTGATCGTCGGGGAACCTTCGATGATGCAGGCGGTGACAGGGCACAAGGGCGGGCAGGGGTTTACCGTCCATGTCAAAGGCTTCGAAGTGCACAGCTCGCTTTTGCCCTATGGCGTCAGTGCGATCATGGAGGCCGCCCGGATCATCGACTGGGTGAACGACACGAATACCGCCAATCAGGACGCGCCGCCGACCGATCAGGCCGCGATGTTCCACCCGCCATTCACCACGCTTCACGTCGGCAATATCACCGGCGGGACCGCGCGCAATATCACCGCCAAGGATTGCTGGTTCGACATCGAGATGCGTGTCCTGCCAAACGAGGACAAGGCGGTCTGGAAACAGCATTTCATCGACCACGTGCGTAAGATCGAAGCGGCGATGCAGGCGAAACAGCCGGAAACCGAGATCGTGCTCAAGCCGCTGTTCGACGTGCCGGGCCTGCGCCCAGAAGAAAATGGCTTGGCCGAAGAGTTTGTCCGCTCCATCACAGGCGACAATGCGACCCATGTGGTCAGCTATGGCACCGAGGCCGGGCATTTCCAGAACGCGGGCTATTCCTCGGTCATCTGCGGGCCGGGCGATATTGCGCAGGCGCACCAGCCGAATGAATTCATCACCATCGAGCAGTTCAATGCGGGCTACGACTTTATGAAACGTCTGGTGGCCCGCTTGCAGGAAGGATAACGGGAATGCCTATCAAGAACCGTCTCGCCGAGATGCACGCTGAAATCACCGGCTGGCGTCGGCATCTGCACACGATCCCCGAATTGATGTTCGACTTGCCCAAGACCTCTGCCTTTGTCGAGGAACGGCTGCGAGAAATGGGGATCACCGACATCACCACCGGCGTCGCCGAGACGGGCATTGTGGCAGTGATCGAAGGCAAATCCGACACATCGGGTCGGGTCATCGGGCTGCGTGCCGACATGGATGCGCTGCCTATAGAGGAGGCGACGGGCCTCGACTATGCCTCGACCCATCCGGGAAAGATGCATGCCTGCGGCCATGACGGCCACACGGCGATGCTGCTGGGTGCGGCCAAATACCTGAGCGAGACACGGAATTTCGATGGCAAGGTCGTGCTGATCTTTCAACCCGCCGAAGAGGGCGGTGCCGGCGGCAAGATCATGTGCGACGAAGGGTTGATGGAGAAATGGGGCATTCAGGAGGTCTATGGCATGCACAACATGCCCAATAACCCCGAAGGCACGTTTCATATCCGCAGCGGCCCCTTGCTGGCCTCGACTGATGAATTCGAAGTTACCATCACCGGCAAGGGCGGCCATGCGGCGGCCCCGCATGAAGCCATCGATGCAAATCTCGGCGCGGCGCATTGCCTGATCGCGTTGCAGTCCATCGCCTCGCGTAATGTCGATCCGCTGAAACAGGTCGTGGTTTCGGTCTGTACCTTCCGCAGCGATAACGAGAGCTTTAACGTGCTGCCCCACACGGTGCTGCTGCGCGGCACCGTGCGGACGCTCGACAACGGCGTTCGGGATCTGGCTCAGGAACGGGTGACCAAGCTAATCGCCACGACCGCCGAGGCTTATGGCTGTACCGCCGATATCGATTATAAGCGCGGCTATCCGGTGACGGTGAACCACGAGGACCAGACCGAAATCGCCGCCAGTATCGCAGAAAAGGTGACCGGCAAAGTCGAGCGGGAAACCTCGCCGATCATGGCGGGCGAAGACTTCTCCTTCATGCTCGAAAAGCGCCCCGGTGCCTATATCTTTCTTGGCAATGGCGGCGGCGCACACGTGCATCACCCGGCCTACAACTTCAATGACGAGATCATTCCGGTGGGCTGTTCATGGTTCGCTGAACTGGTCGAAGACCGGCTGCCTGCGGCCTGAGGCAGCAGCCATGATCGGTCACGACAGCAACGCCGGAGTAAATTCCGGCGTATCGCCCGTGGCCGGAAGAACGGAGTAACACAATGCCCATCAAGAACCGCTTTGCCGAGATGCATGGCGACATCACGGCCATCCGCCGTGACATCCACGCCTATCCCGAGCTTGGCTTTGAAACCCACCGCACCAGCGCGCTGGTGGCGGAAAAGCTGGCCGAGTACGGCTGCGACGAGGTCGTTCCCGGTCTGGGCGGTACCGGGGTCGTCGCGCTTATCAAGGGGCGCAGCGATACCAGCGGCAAGGTGATCGGACTGCGCGGCGACATGGATGCGCTACCGATCCTTGAACAATCCGGCGCCGAATACCTGTCGCAGAACGAGGGCGTCATGCATGCCTGTGGCCATGACGGGCACACGGCCATGTTGCTGGGCGCTGCGCGTTATCTGGCCGAGACACGGAATTTCGATGGTACTGTCGCGGTCATCTTCCAGCCTGCCGAAGAGCTGGGCAGCGGTGCCAAGGCGATGATAGGTGACGGCATGATGGACCGTTTCGGCATCGACGAGGTTTACGGGATGCACAATATGCCCGGTATGCCTGTAGGCCAGTTCGCGATCCGGCCGGGCCCGGTGATGGCCGCGACGGACGAGTTCTTTATCGACGTGATCGGCAGGGGCGGCCACGCGGCCCATCCCGATGAGACCATCGACCCGGTAATCATGGCGAGCCAGATCGTCGTGGCGCTGCAGACCATCGTCAGCCGCAATGCCGATCCGGTCGCGCAGGGTGTTCTGTCGGTGACGGCGTTCGATACTTCGAGCCATGCTTTCAACGTGATCCCGCAATCCGTGGCGCTGCGCGGAACCGTGCGTACTCATAGCGCCGAGATGCAGGACATGATCGAAAAGCGCATCGCCGAGGTTGCCAGTGGTATCGCCACGACATTCGGCGGCATGGTCGAAACCCGATATCTGCGCCACGTGCCGATCACGATCAACGCGGATGAACCGGCCGCCTTTGCCGCCGAGATCGCCCGCTCGGTCTCGGGCGGATGCGAGGAGGCGCCCCTGATCATGGGCGGCGAAGACTTTTCCTATATGCTGAACGCCCGCCCGGGGGCCTTCATCTTCGTGGGAAATGGGGATAGTGCAGGGCTGCACCATCCGGAATACAATTTTAACGACGAGACGATTCTCGCAGGGTGCAGCTGGTTCGCCGAACTGGTCGAAAAACGCCTGCCTGTCGTCTGAAACACCCGAAAGTCCAGGAGCTGAAAAATGCCAGTCAAAAACCGTTTTGCCGAGTTGCAGGATGAAATCACAACGTGGCGACGAGATCTGCACGAAAACCCCGAGATCCTGTTCGAGACCCACCGCACCAGCGCGCTGGTTGCCGAGCGGCTCGAGGCTTTTGGCTGCGACGAGGTCGTGACCGGCATCGGTCGCACCGGCGTTGTCGGCGTCATCAAGGGCAAGAGCAACGGGTCGGGCAAGGTGATCGGTCTGCGCGCGGATATGGATGCCTTGCCGATCAATGAGCAGACGGGCGTCGAATATGCCTCGAAAACGCCCAATGCCATGCATGCCTGCGGCCATGACGGGCACACCGCGATGCTGCTGGGCGCGGCCAAGTACCTGAGCGAGACTCGCAATTTCGACGGCACCGTGGTGGTGATCTTTCAGCCCGCCGAAGAAGGCGGTGGTGGTGGCCGGGAAATGTGTGAAGATGGCATGATGGAGCGCTGGGGCATCCAGGAAGTCTATGGCATGCACAATTGGCCGGGCCTGCCGGTCGGCAGCTTTGCCATCCGTCCCGGTGCGTTTTTCGCGGCGACCGACCAGTTCGACATCCAATTCGAGGGTCGCGGTGGTCACGCGGCCAAGCCGCATGAGACCGTCGATACCACGGTGATGTCGGCGCAGGCGGTTCTGGCGCTTCAGACCATCGCCAGCCGCAATGCCGATCCGGTGGATCAGGTCGTCGTGTCGGTGACGTCTTTCGAGACCTCATCCAAGGCATTCAACGTGATCCCTCAGCGGGTGCAGTTGAAAGGCACCGTGCGCACCATGAGCAAGGAGATGCGCGAGATTGCCGAAACCCGGATCAAGGAGATCTGTGAGGGGATCGCGGCGACCTTTGGCGGAACGGTCAACGTGCGTTACATCCGTGGCTACCCGGTGATGGTCAATTCCGAGGAACAGACCGAATTCGCCGCCGACGTGGCGCGGAAAGTTTCGGGCAATTGCGACGATGCTGCGCTTGTGATGGGGGGCGAGGATTTCGCCTTTATGCTCGAGGAACGCCCCGGTGCCTATATCCTTGTGGGTAACGGCGATTCCGCCTCGGTGCACCACCCGGAGTATAACTTTAACGACGAAGCGATTCCGGCCGGATGTTCCTGGTGGGCGGAGATCGTCGAAAACCGCATGCCGGCGGCATGATCGTTCTGTCGGGGGGATCGCGCTGGCGCGCGATGCCTCCGGCGGGAGTATTTTGGGCAAGAAGAAAAGCAGGCGCGGGGCGGGAGCGTCGCGTCTGGTGTCAGGCTTGCTGCCAGAGGGTATTGTAGACGGCGTCGATGCCCTCGGCCTCGGCTCGCGCGCTGTATTTTTCCACAGCGATTCGTCGTGCGATCCGGCCCATGCTTTCCAACTGCCTGGCGTTGTTGAGGAGGGTGCTTGCGGTTTGTGCCGCGCGTTCTGAGACCTCATCTGGCACGACGATGCCGGTGGTCTCATTTGTTGAGAACTGGCGGTAGAAGCCGGTGTCGGTTGCGATGAAGGGCACGCCGCTTGCCATGCCTTCCAGCGGCGCCATGCCGTAGCCTTCGTAGCGCGGTAGTTGCATGACAAGAGAGAGCGAGCGCAGCAGGGCCTGGAGGTTTTCCGGCGCGATTTCGCCGGGGAATAACAGGCGGTCGGAGAGCCCCGCGGCGTTGATCTTTTCCTTGAGCCTGTCGAGGAAAGTCTGATGTTCGCGCGTAGCCCGCCCTAGGACGAGGGCGGTGAGGTCTGGCTGATCGGGCAGCAGGCGAAGCATCGCGTCTACAAAACGGTCAGTGCCTTTTTCGGGCCGGATACGACCGATGGTTGCTATGCCCGCGCGCCCGCCAAAGCCGGTTTTTCGCCAGTCAGCTTCTCGGTCTTCGCTTGGGTGGAACAGGTCCGTATCAACGCCATGCGGGACAGTGGCGCGCACATGTGGCACAAATTCAGCCGCTTTCGGGGTTGTCGCGATCACCGCATCCATGCGGGAGATCAGCCAGCGCGGATAGGCGGAGTGGCGGCGCTGGGCGGCAGAGGTAAAGACCAGCCGGATCGGCAGGCGCAGCACGTCTCGCGCCCAGATCCCGGCGCGCATCTCGGGATTACGCCGGACATGCCATATCGCAAAGGGCTTGTCGCCGGTGTTTCTCGACAGTTTACGGGCCTCGGTAAGCGATATGGGGGCCGGGCAGCCGGGCAGCGGATAGCCGACGAGCGCGAGATCGCGATGCTTCATCTGCTGGCGGATCACATTTGCCGCAGTGGCCGAGACACCGGTAAAGTTACGGTTGAAATTGGTGACGAAGAGTTCGGGCATCTCAGGGCGCCAGATTCAGGGCAGTGCAAACAGTGTCGGCAACCTCGTCGAGACGCGACTGCCTTCCCTTAGCGAAACCGGCGGCGGCCTTTCGCGTCTTGTCCAGTTCTCCGGCGTTGCTGATTAGGCGGTCTACGGCGTGAGAGAGTTCATCCGCATCGGCGACCTGTCGCGCAGCGCCAAGCGAGAAAAGCGGTGCGTAGGATTCAGCGAAATTCGCGATATGCGGACCGGTCAGGATGGCAGCGCCTGCATCGGCCGGTTCGAAGGGGTTATGGCCGCCAATGGGCAGGAGCGACCCGCCAAGAAAGACGATCGGGGCCGTCGCGTACCACGTTCCCATCTCACCGAGACTGTCGGCAAGATAGACCTGTTGATCCGGTTGCGGCCATTCCCCGCGCGACCGGCTTGCAAATGACATCCCGGCTTTGTCGACCAGCCGGCCGACCTCTGCCCGGCGCTCCGGGTGGCGGGGGATCAGGATCAGGTAGAGATCCGGGTGCCGCTCCAGTAGCTTGCGATGTGCCGCCAGCACGATTTCTTCTTCACCGGCGTGGGTGGAGCTTGCGATCCATGCGGGCCTTTGACCCAGAGCCTCGCGGAAGGTGGAAACCGTCTCATCGTCGACCGGCAGCGGGGCCGAGGTCGATTTAAGGTTGAACCCGGTTTCGATTCGGTCAGGCGCGGCGCCCATCGCGCGCAGTTTTGCTGAATTCTCGGGGTTCTGCGTCAGGAACAGGTCGAACTGTTCCAGCACATAGGCTGCCGTCTTGGGGAACTTCTGCCAGCCCTGCACGGATTTCTCGGAAAGCCGCGCGTTGATAAGCGCAAGCCGGGCGCCGCTTTCGCGGGTGCGCACCAGCATCAGCGGCCAGATTTCACTTTCGACGAAGATCGCGGCGTCGGGACGCCAGTGGCCGAGAAACCGGCGGATCGGGGCTTCGGAATCCAGCGGGGCGAACTGGTGTCGCGTGCGTGGGGGCAGCCGCTTGGCGATCAGCTCGGCCGAAGTGGCGGTGCCCGAGGTGATCAGGAAATGATGCGCGGGCAGGCGATCGGCAAGTCGTGTGATCAGGGTCAGGACGGCGAGGCTTTCGCCGACGCTGGCCGCATGGATCCAGACCAGCGGACCTTCCGGTCGCTGCTCAGTTGGCTTGCCCAGCCGCTCGGCAATGCGATCTTCGCTGACGCCGAAGCCGCGAAGTTTGCGTGCCACGCTGCGAAAGGCAAGCGGCAATCCCGCGCGGGTCAGCCCACGGTAGATGCGGAACAGTGCCGTCGATGCGGCAGGCGCGGTCATCAGCCGCCCGTGTGGCTCATGTGGCGAGACATCTGACCGTCGAGCCGTTGACGGGAATAGTCGAAATCGTGGCCCTTGGGCTTGTGCGAAATCGCCGTCCTGATCGCCTGTTCAAGCGGGGAATCGTCATCAGGATGCGCCCTGAGCGGCGCGCGCAGGTCGGCATTGTCTTCTTGGCCGAGGCACATGAACAATTCGCCGGTGCAGGTCAGGCGCACCCGGTTACAGCTTTCGCAGAAATTATGGCTGAGCGGGGTGATGAAGCCGATTTTCTGCCCGGTTTCCTCAAGCCGAACGTAGCGGGCCGGACCGCCCGAACGTTCGGCGAGATCTGTCACGGTGTAATTCTCGGCATAGGTGGCGCGGACGTCCTTGAGCGACCAGTACTGGTCCAGCCGATCCTCGTTGCCGATATCGCCCATCGGCATGACCTCAATCCATGTCAGGTCCATATCGCGCTCGGCGCACCATTCGGTGATCTGTGGCAGCTCCGGCTCGTTGAATCCCTTGAGCGCCACTGCATTGATCTTGACCCGCAGTCCAGCGCGTTGCGCCGCGTCGATCCCGCGCATGACTTGGGGCAGGCGGCCCCAGCGGGTGATCGCCGCGAACTTGTCCTCATCCAGCGTGTCGAGCGAGATATTCACCCGGCGCACACCGGCGGCGTATAAATCATCTGCAAATCGTTCCAGCTGCGAGCCATTGGTGGTCAGCGTCAACTCTTTCAGCGCGCCGCTTTCCAGATGCCGCGTCATGGAATCGAAAAACGTCATGATGCCGCGCCGCACAAGAGGCTCGCCGCCCGTGATCCTCAGCTTTTCGACACCGAGCCCGATGAAGGTCGAACACATCCGGTCCAGCTCTTCGAGCGTCAGCAATTCTTTCTTGGGCAGGAAGGTCATGTTTTCGGACATGCAATAGACGCAGCGAAAATCACATCGGTCGGTAACCGAAACGCGCAGATAGGTGATCGCGCGAGCGAATGGATCAATCAAGGGAGCGTTCATGTTTCAATAGGTAGTCGCCGCGACGGGTCCGGGCAAGTGCCGTCTTGGTCGGCAGGTTCGGGATGGCCTGCCGAAAGGTTATCGTTTTGCCAAGTATTTGCCGGCTTCCTTGCGGGCAAAGGGTTTTAACCGGTCACCATGGGCGTCGAGAAAGGCCATGACCCTTGGCGTGTCGTGTTTGGACAGTTCGCGCAGCCACCAGGCGATTGCTTTCTGAATGAACCACTGCTGGTCATCCACATATGCAGCGGCCCAGCCCAGCACCCGGTCCCGCACCTGTAGCTCCTGTGGCTTGGGGTTGTTCTGCTTGGTCCAGGGCAGGGTGATGACAAGCGCCGCTCGGCGGGTCCACATGGCTTCCGAGGTCGTCCATGTCTCGACGGTGTCGATCCGGGACGGATCGGCCAGCAGGCGACGCTGTCCGGCATCGCAGGCATGATCGGCAATCGCCCAAGCATCGAAATCCGGCACCCAGGAACATATCAGCGCCCATGCGCCTTCATCCGGGCGCAGCCGGGCCTGTGTCAGCAGCTTGGCCGCAGCGATGCGGGCTTCGTGGATATCGCTTTGCCAGAGAGCATCGGCGAGCGCGACGCGCGCCTCGACATCCAGCTCGGCACGCCATTTCTTCGAGAGATCGGCAATCTGGGGAACGGAAATGCCAAGGTAGGTCCGGGGCGCCTTGTGATACGACGCCATACCGGCCGCCTTGTCCGGATCTGCCAGCGATTTCAGCTCTTCGAGTTGCGAAAAAGTCATGACAGCCTCCGGTCTGCCGAAGGCTTATGGCATGGCTTTTCCCTATGCAAGCAGGCTGGTAAGAAAGTTGCGAGGAAGTTGGAGATACGGATGCAGGGGCTCAAAAAGATCGAGCGCGCCGCGAAGCGTGCGGTTCCGGATGCTTGGCGTAAATACTTACGTGCATCGAAATACGAGCTTTTGATGCAGCGAAACGCCCCGGTCGATCTGATCGTCCACGTGGGCGCGCACTGGGGCGAAGACGCAGGCTTTTACGAAAGCTGCGGCGCCAGGACCGTACTCTGGGTCGAGGCGGACCCCGAGACCTACAAGCGGCTCGTGACCGTCATGGCCAAACGCGACGGAACGACCCGGCACCTGACCGAATGCGCGCTTGTATCAGCGAAGCCGGGCAAGCCCATGCAGTTTCATCGCTTCAAGGGCGATGGGGCCTCTTCCTCGGTTCACCGGGCGACTGACCTTCTGTCGCAACGCTTTCCAGAGGCCGGTGAAAGCGGCGAAGTCCTCGAAATCGCCTCCCAGTCGCTGCCCCAGATCCTCAAGGCGCACGGCATCGATCTTGCGGGGTTCAAAAAAACCATGCTTGTCGTCGATGTACAGGGGCACGAATTCGAGGTGCTACAGGGGCTTGGCGCTGGGCTGCAGGCTTTCGACATGTGCAAATGCGAGGTTTCGCGCGTGCCAATCTACGGCGGTGGCGCAAAGTTCGAAGACATCGACGCGCATATGGTGGCGAACGGATTCCGGCTGGCCTCGCACAGGTATTTTCAGGTCCCGCGCCACGGGGACGTGCTTTACCTGCGCGACATGACCGGCGGTTAGGTTACTAGTTCTGGCGGGGGCGATAATCGGCGGGCACCGTGTTGAACCCTGCCATTTCCCACGCCCGCAACCCGCCGCGATACCAGTGAACATTGCGATACCCGGCGGCGGCCACGCGCAGCGCCGCGTTATAGCCATGCCAGCATTCCGGATCGGTGCAATAGACGACGATGGGCAGATCGCGGTGCCCGCCGGTTACCCTGTCCAGCAAGCGTCGCGCCCGAAGCTGCACCCGGTCGTCGAAATCGCCAGAGTCCGACAGCCCCGGCGCGCGCAACGCGCCCGGAATGATACGGTCGCCTCCCAGCACGTCGATGAGCAGAACGGGACGACCGCCTCTCAGCGCGCCGTAAAGATCGTTCGTCGCAATCAGTCTCGCACCGGGAACGCGCAGCGGTGTCGGCCCGAACATCGGTCCCGGATACAGGTAAGGGATAACCGGAATGCCGTAATCCCGGAATTCGAAATCGTAGAGCCTCGGGCCGATATGGCGTTCGGAGAGCTGGTTGCCCGGCACCATCGGCGCATTGGTGATCGGCGGGCGCGCGGGCTTCGGATCGATGATCATCGGTGGGTGTGACGGCGCGACCGTCACAATGGTCCGCCCGCTGGAAAAGCTGTTGCCGGGGAACGATGGCATTTCGACGGTTTCGCTTTCCGGTTCCGGAACGGGAAACAGCGGGTAAGAGCCGGACTCTGTCTCATCGGTCAAAAGATCGTCGAATTCGGGCAGGGGGCGCGGCAACAGCTCTTCCGCGTCCTCGCTCTCGCCAGTCAGCGTGTCTCCATCGAACATATCCTGAGCCGGGCCCACGCTGCCGATGGACAGCAACAAGAACGCCAGACCAATACTGCCAACTCTGATCATGACTAAATTCCTGACAAACCTGTACGCATGGGCTCAATATACGGCCTCCACCTTACCCGAGACCGGCTACAATGCAAATTCTCAATCCTCTCAGTCGGTTGCACGCGCAAACGACGCCTTTGTCGGGATGTGCCAGCACGCGCGTCGAAAGCTTTCCTTGCAGTAACGCCTGTCTCATGTCTAATGCGCATCAGGCTTGAGGCATTCGGATTTAAGATGGGCATGCAGATGTTCCTTCCGGCATCAGACGGCAATACCGTTCGCGAGGTGGGCGCGGTCCTGCCCACGCAAGGCGCTTTCCTGCCGCCCTCCGGCGCCTTGTTTTTGCCCGGTCTCAAGCGTCACAGGCCGCCGACGGTCCTCCAGATCCGACAATAGTCAACAGGCCTCTTTCTGAAACAGGCCGAAAATCGCATTGTTGAGGGGTGGGACATCGATCCGATCCCCGTCGAACGTGGGCATGACCCTGCCAAAGCGCCGCCCGCGTGACCGAAGGAGAACAGATATGACGAAATTTGAAGCCGAACTTGCCACCAGTGCCGATGCCGCGCGCCAGAACGTCCGCGCGCAATACAAGATCAGCGAAGCGGACGCGATCGAGGGGCTGCTGCAGCGCATTCGCCTCTCCGAGGCAGAACGCAAGTCTATCGCGGAAGCAGGCGCGCAATATGTCGAACGGGTGCGGCGCGAAACCTCGCCCACCATGATGGAAGCATTTCTCGCCGAATACGGTCTTTCGACCGAAGAGGGCGTAGGCCTCATGTGTCTGGCCGAAGCGCTCTTGCGCGTGCCCGATGCCTATACGATTGACGAGCTGATCAACGACAAGATCGAACCGTCGAACTGGGGGGCGCATCTTGGCCATTCGTCGTCATCGCTGGTCAATGCCTCGACATGGGCGCTGATGCTGACCGGCAAGGTGCTCGAGGACGACCCAAAGGGACCGACTCGCGCCCTGCGCGGTCTGGTCAAGCGGATGGGTGAACCGGTGGTGCGTACCGCTGTCAGCCAGTCAATGAAGATTCTCGGGCGTCAGTTCGTGCTGGGCGAAACCATCGAATCCGGGATGAAGAACGCGCGCGAACTGGAAAAGCAGGGCTATACCTATTCCTATGACATGCTCGGCGAAGCGGCGCGCACCGACGAGGATGCGCAGCGCTATCACGCCGCCTATGCCAAGGCCATCGCGGCGATTGCCAAGCAGGCCACCGGCGATGTGCGCTCCAGCCCCGGCATCTCGGTCAAGCTCTCGGCGCTGCATCCGCGCTATGAGACCACGCACAAGACGCAGGTGATGGAAGAACTGGTGCCGCGCGCCCGCGACCTCGTCCGGCAGGCCGCCCGCGCCAATATAGGTTTCAACATCGACGCTGAGGAACAGGACCGTCTAGATCTCTCATTGGACGTGATAGAGGCGCTGATAGATGACCCGGAACTCACAGGCTGGGACGGGTTCGGCGTCGTGGTGCAGGCCTATGGCCGCCGCGCCGCGCCGGTCATCGAAACCCTCTACGCCCTCGCGGAACGGCTGGATCGCCAGATCATGGTCCGTCTGGTCAAGGGCGCCTATTGGGACACGGAAATCAAGCTGGCGCAGGAACTCGGCGTGAATGGCTTTCCGGTCTATACCCGCAAGGTCAACACCGATGTGAGCTACATGGCCTGCGCCCAGCTTTTGATGGACAAGCGCGACCGCATCTACCCGCAGTTCGCGACGCATAACGCCCATACCTGCGCTGCGGTCGTGGCCATGGCGGGCAATGACAAGCAAAGCTTTGAATTCCAAAGGCTTCACGGCATGGGAGAATCCCTCCACGGCATCGTCAAGGAATCCGAAGGCACCCGCTGCCGGATCTACGCGCCGGTCGGGGCGCATCGCGACCTGCTGGCCTATCTCGTCCGGCGGCTGCTTGAAAATGGCGCGAACTCCTCCTTTGTGAATCAGATCGTCGATACGACCATTCCGGCCAGCGAAATCGCGCAGGACCCGGTCAGCGACGTTCTCGCGCTGGGCGGCAAGATCGCCAATCCGAACATCCGCTTGCCGGGGGACCTCTTTGCACCGGAACGCGCCAATTCGCGGGGCTACCGGGTCAACGAACCGGCCTCGATCCTGCCGCTTCTGGCAGAGCGGGAAAAATGGGCCGACGCCACATGGGACGCGGCGCCGATGCTCGCTGGAAGTCCCGCGCCGCAAGGTACGCCTCGCGATGCGGTCTCTCCCGCCGATCCGGCCCGTGTGGTTGGCAAGGTGCAGGAGGCCACGGGAGAGGAAGTCAGTGCTGCCTTGAAATCGGCCCATGACGGGTATCGCGATTGGTCCGCGCGTCCGGCGAAAGAGCGGGCAAACATCCTGCGCAAGGTCGCCGATCTCTACGAGGACAATATCGCCGAGCTTTGCGCAATCGCCACCCGCGAAGCCGGCAAAACCTTGCTCGATGGTATCGCTGAAGTCCGAGAAGCAGTTGATTTCCTGCGCTATTACGCGAATGAGGCCGAGCGTCTGGAACAGGAAGAACCGGGCGAGGCCTGTGGTGTCTTCGTCTGCATCAGCCCTTGGAACTTCCCGCTAGCGATCTTTACCGGGCAGATCGCGGCGGCGCTTGCGGCAGGCAATGCGGTGCTGGCCAAACCCGCCGAGCAGACACCGATCATTGCCACCCGCGCCGTCCAGATGATGCGCGAGGCAGGGCTCCCGGATGCGGCGCTTCAGCTCTTGCCGGGGGATGGCCCGACGGTCGGCGCGCCGCTGACGAGCGATCCCGACATCGCCGGTGTCTGCTTTACCGGCTCGACCGAGGTGGCGCAGATCATCCACAAGGTTCTGGCGGAAAATGCCGGTCCCAATGCGGTGCTGATCGCGGAAACCGGCGGTCTCAACGCGATGATCGTCGATTCCACCGCGCTGACCGAACAGGCGGTGCGCGACATCCTGATCTCGTCCTTCCAGTCCGCGGGTCAGCGCTGCTCCGCCCTGCGTATGCTCTATGTGCAGGAGGACGCACGCGAAAGGCTGCTGCACATGCTCTACGGCGCGATGGACGCACTGCATATTGGCGATCCCTGGCGCACCGATGTCGATGTCTCTCCGGTCATCGATGGCGAGGCGCAGGCGGATATTTCGGGCTATGTCGCCGCACAGGAGAAATCCGGCAAGGTGCTGAAGAAAATACAAATTCCCGCCAAGGGGAATTACGTCACGCCCGCCGTTGTAGATGTCACGGGCATCGACGATCTCGAGCGTGAGATTTTCGGACCGGTATTGCATGTCGCCAGCTTCAAATCGCGTGAAATCGACGATGTCGTCGCGGCGATCAATGGGCGCGGCTACGGGCTGACCTTTGGCTTGCACACGCGGATTGACGACCGGGTGCAGCATATCACCGACCGGCTCAACGTTGGCAACATCTACGTCAACCGCAACCAGATCGGCGCGATTGTCGGCTCGCAACCCTTCGGCGGCGAGGGCCTTTCGGGCACCGGCCCCAAAGCGGGCGGTCCGCTTTACCTTACCCGCTTTCGCCGGACGGCAAAGGTCGAGGACCTAGCCGCGCCCGATACCGATCCTGTCAAAACTTCTGATGTGCAAAAGGCGATCAACGGGCTCGACGCGCGCAACTGGGCGGCCCGTCCCGACCGGGTCTCGGTTCTGCGCCACGCGCTAAGCGGTCGCAGCGGTATCATCCGCAAGGCGCTTTCGGAAACCGCCGCTTTCGACACGACCCCGCAGACGCTGCCCGGGCCGACCGGCGAAACCAACCGGCTGCGCATGTATGCTAAGGGCACGGTGCTCTGCCTTGGCCCAACTGCAGAAATCGCCGTGGCGCAGGCCGTGCAGGCGCTGGGCGCGGGCTGTGGCGTCATCGTGGCCGCGCCGGGCGCGCTCGAGGCGACGCGTGCGCTCAAGGACGCGGGCGTGCCGATTGTCGCATTCGACGGCACGGTCGGGGCAGGGGACCTGGTTGAACTCAAGGAGGTCGCGGCGGTGGCCGCTGCCGGTGCCTCGGAGTGGTCGCGGGGCTTGCGCATCGCGCTCGCCGAGCGACCGGCGGGGGCGATCATACCGCTGGAAACGCAGATCATTTGCCCGGAGCGTTACGTGGTCGAACGCCACCTATGCGTCGACACGACAGCGGCAGGGGGAAATGCCAGCCTGCTGGCTGAATCCGAATAAAGAAATGGCCCGCCGTAAGACGGGCCGATATCTTGGCGATCAGGGTTTGTGCCCGGTCGCCAGCATCGTCATCTCAGGGATCATCGTGCTGACCGAGACATCCTCGAACCCTGCCTCGCTCAGCGCCTCGCTCAACCAGCCATCGTCAAGCGAGCGTGCCTCGGGAGTAAACGCCGTGTGCTGCAACTGCCAGAGCGCGGCCAGCTTGGGACCGGTGCGGTCCTCGTTCACCACAAAATCATGGATCAGCAGCGTGCCGCCCGGGTTCAGCACGTCAAAAGCCTGTTCGAGCAAGCGCTTGTGCGTATCGCCGGGCACGCCGGAAAACAGATAGGACATCAGTACGATGTCCTGCCCCTTTGGCCATTCGGCCTCAAGGGCATTGCCTTGGACATAGGAAACCTGGTCGGACAGCCCTGCCTTTTCCACGTAATCACGACCAAGCTTGGCCACGTTCGGGAAATCGAGCACAGTCGACGATAGTTGAGGCGCGTTCTTGCAGAAGGTGATCGAATAGGCTCCGGTTCCGCCGCCCACGTCCAGCATCGACTTGGCGTTTGTGAGATCCAGCGCCTTGGCCATCTGCCGCGCCGGGCCCAACGAGCCCGCATGCTGGCTTTCGGAATAAAGCCGCGCCTCTTCCGGGTCGGAGAACCACTGCGCATAGGACTTGGTGTCGTCCTCATCCATATCGCCGGAAATCACGCCTTCGATCTGATCGAGCAGGCCATACATCTGACGTCCTACCTGCAGGCGCAGGTAATCGCCAAAGTCATACTTGGCGCCCTTCACCAGAAAGGCCGAACTCGCGGGGGCATTGGAAAACTTGCCCTCGTCAACCGTGATGAGTCCGATCCCGACCAGCGAGGTAAGCAGCGTCGTCATTCGGTCAATGTGCACGTCGAGATCTTTTGCCAATTCCTCAGCCGTAGCAGCCCCCGATTTTTCCAACGCCGTGAACACACCAACCTCAAGCGCGGCAAAGAGAGCCTTTGATCCCATGAACCCAAAAGCGATCTCGGAAATTTCGTCGGCATTGGTGACTGGGGTCATCTGTATTCCTTGAATTCTGTTGCGCAGATAAACCTACAGCGGCAGGGGGGAATGTGAACCGCTAAGCAAGAGAAAGTTGATTTCTGAGAGTTTCCCGACCAGGAACGCCCTTTTTATGGACGGTCTTTGCCGGACACCTCCGGGGACGCATTTCAATTTCTTAGCCCGACGAACTAATTGGCGCGGCGCTAAGGCGCGGATAATATCTCGATCATCGCATTGACCGCCCGCGTCCGGTAGCGTTTCGGATGGGTCAACACGGCAAAGGGCCGCTCGCCGCCCGGCACATCAACCATATGCGTTGCCTTGCCCGAGGCCACGGCGGCTCGGCGCGACATCACGCTAAGCGATTCCCCCGCCGCAACAGCGGCGAGTACCGCCTCGTTCGACGGCAGTTCGAGAGAGACCTTCAGGTCGGCAAGGGTCAGCCCCGCCTTGACCAGCACCTTTTCGAATTCCGACCGCGTACCAGAGCCGGATTCCCGTAACACCCATGATTGCGTGGCATAATCCGTCACCGGAACCTCACGGCGCGCGGACCATGGGTGACTCCGCGCCATCACAAGCACTAGCGAATCTCGCGCCACCACCTGACGCTGCAACTCCCCTTGCGTGACCTCGCCTTCGATTAGCCCAAGATCGGCATCGCCATCCACGACCGATTGCGCGACCTGCGCCGTGTTGCCCACCCGCAAGTCCAGTTCGATCCCAGGATGCTGACGGTGCAGGGTCACCATACGTTGCGGCAGCCAGTAATTGGCCACCGTCTGGCTCGCGTATAGACGCAACCGGCCGCGTGTGTTCTGGGCGAAATCCTCCAAAACCATCTCGACAGCCTCGGCGCGGGCCAGCAACCTGCGTGCCTCGGGCACCAGCGCATCACCTGCCTCAGTCAGGATGATGCGCCGCCCCACGCGGTCAAAGAGCTTGATATCGTGCCGATTTTCCAGTGCCGAGATCGAAGCGCTGACTGCCGATTGCGTGAGGTTCAACGCCTCCGCCGCGCGGGTCACATGCAGCCGGTCCGCCACAGCCAAAAAGATGCGAAGCTGTTCAAGGGTCATAAGTGATTGATAAGTAAAATCGAACGGTTTGACAATTATAACTCGCTGGATTGATTGATGCGTCAAGTGGATATTCCGCTCCGAATAGACGGAGACGCAGATGAATACCCAGACCCTCGACCGGCTAACCGGCGACGAACCGAAACGCGCGGGTGCGATTGTAAAAACTGCAGGCGCCATTGCGCCGGGACTGGCGCTTGCCCTGACCATCGCGGCCATCGCTACGAGTGTTCAACGGGTCTCTAACATTCCTGGTCTCAGCCCGCTCGTCGTGGCGATGGTGCTTGGCATGCTGTGGCGGAATACGCTTGGTGCCATTCCTGCGGTTGCACCAGGCATCACCTTTTCGCTGAAAAAACTGCTGCGCGGGGCGATTATCCTGTTGGGCCTTCAGCTTACGCTGGCCCAGCTGGGCGAGGTCGGCCTGCGCGGTTTTGCAATCGTGGCGACAACGCTGCTTGGGACGTTTCTGTTCACCAAGGCGATGGGGCGTGTTCTTGGCGTCGAACGCAAACTGACCGAACTGATCGCCGCCGGTACTTCGGTCTGTGGCGCGTCCGCCGTGATCGCGACCAATACCGTTACCCGTGGCACGGACGAAGACGTTGCCTATGCAATTGCCTGCGTGACCGTTTTTGGCTCGCTCTCGATGCTGCTTTTTCCGGTTGTCAGCAATTCCCTGCAACTCTCCAGCGACACCTATGGTCTCTGGTCTGGTGCTGCGATCCATGAAGTCGCGCAGGCCGTCGCGGCTGCCTTTCAGGGTGGGGAAATCGCCGGTCAGACTGGCACCGTCGCCAAGCTGAGCCGCGTCATTCTCCTCGCGCCGTTGATCCTTGCCATCGGCCTGTTCATGTCTCGCGGAGGCGAAGGCGGCACCGGCCGCGCGCCGACCCCGTGGTTCGTTTTCGGATTCCTCGCGATGGTCCTGCTGAATTCCGTCGTCACCCTGCCAGGCACACTTCATGACGGGTTGATCACGCTGACCGGCTTTTTGCTGACCGTGGCACTGGCCGCAATGGGGCTCGAGACTGACATACGCAAGCTCCGCGCCAAGGGGATACGTCCCCTGATGCTTGGCGCGGCGGCGTGGATTTTCATTTCCGCTACAGCGCTTTCTCTCACGCTCTTGATCTTCTGATTTCGGCGCTCGGCACAACGCCCGTCGGCAGCCCGACTTGGTTTTGGGGCAGCGACGGCTACAATAGTCTCATGCCTGCGTATGAGCGCACTGTTCAAGTGTGTTGCGGGGCAAGAGGGAAGTCATGGTCAAAGAAGCAAGTTGCCTGGTAAAAAAGCTCAGCCATTACGTAGACATTCATGAACACGACAAGGAACTGCTCGCCGAAATAGAAAAATCCGAGCGGTCGTACGAGAACGGTACGGATGTCTATCGAGGCGGCGACCGGAACAAGGAACTGTTCGTGGTCAAGACCGGTTGGCTGTTCAGTTACACGGATCTTCCTGACGGGCGACGCCAGATCATCAAGCTTCATCAACCCGGCGATGTGATCGGATTTCCAGACGTCGCTCTCAAGCATCTTACAACAACGCTGCGCACGGCTGAAGATGTTGTGCTTTGTCCGTTTCCCAAGTCCGCTCTAGACGTCATCCTTCGAACGTCGCCAAAACTGTCAGCTTTACTACTGACCCTGGCGCTGCGGGACCATGTGGTTTTTATCGATCTGCTTCGGGCGATGGGTCGGATGAGCGCGGTTGAACGGGTAGGGTACATGTTGCTCGACATGGCCGCGCGATTACGGATCACGAACAAGGATATGACGGACACATTCCGTCTCCCGCTGACCCAAAGCCAGATTGCTGACTACCTTGGGTTGACCAACGTCTATATCTCGAAAACGCTTCTCAAGATGGAAGACCAGTCACTCATCAAGAGAAACGGGAACGAGATCAGGCTGCTACGAGAGGATGACCTGATCGATCAGACTGATTTTCAGGATCGTTATTGCGACATGGACGTAAGCTGGTTTCCGCCAAATTAACTTTAATCGCGCTGTCGATATAACCAGTTTAATGCCGCGCTCTCAAAGTTGAATTATACTCGCGCGATTTTCCCTTAAGTCACTAAAATAAATACTAAAATTTGTGGGAACTATAAAGCTCCCAACTTTGTTCTGTATTCGTGGATCAAGAAGCAGATCCTTAAGTCTTCAACATTTTCGGTACACCGCGGAATTTCCGCGATGGTTTAACACCTTGGGGGTGAACAATGATCCGCTGCCTGATTGCAAGTTCTGCCCTGACGGTAATTTTCGTTTGGTTTCCGCTCTTCGGGATTGCGGCCTGTTCTTTTCTGTTGCTCGCTCAGGTTGCGCTGATCACAATAAGAATATCGGCGTGGCGGCAGAGTCAGCGCCCGGCCGCGACCTTCGGCCAATGCGCGGATCCTATTTTTTCCGTCCATGTCGCCACATACAACGAGCCGCCGGACATGGTTATCCAGACCCTAAGAGCGCTCGCTGCGCAGAACTGGCCCCGTGAGCGGTTCGAAGTAATCGTAATCGACAACAACACCTCAAATCCTGCGCTCTGGAAGCCGATCAAAACCTTTTGCGCCAAGCTTGGCGACGGGTTCACCTTTCTTCATCGCGAGAATGTGTCAGGCGCAAAGGCCGGTGCGCTCAACATCGCGCTTGAACACAGCAGGGCTGATGCCACGCACATCGTCACGGTCGATGCCGACTATTGTGTCTTCCCCGAATTTCTTACCCTTGCGAGGGAGGCTCTCGCGTCCTCGGGCGCGGACTATATACAGTTTCCTCAGGCGTACCGGATGTCGACCAAGAATGCCGTCGGCGTCGACGCAGAGCTCGAGGAATACTTCCGCACGAATATCACCACCGCAGACTGCGCCGAAGCTATGCTGTTGACCGGAACGCTCTCGGTCCTCTCAAAGCAAGCGCTGATTGCGGCTGGCGGCTGGTCGGGTTCGACCACAACCGAGGATGCCGAGCTTGGCCTGCGCCTGTGTCGTAGCGGGTACACCGGGCGTTTCATTGCTACGGTGGTGGGGCAGGGCCTGCTGCCCCTGTCGCTGAACGATCTGGAAAGTCAACGCTACCGCTGGGCGAGCGGCAATCTCGCGACGCTGATGCTCCATGCCCGGGACCTTTGCCTGCCCGGCGGACCGTTGCGCGGTCATCAGCGCATCGCAATCTGCTCGCAATTGACCGCGTGGGTAAACCTTTCCTTCCTGCCAGCTACCGTTCTGCTGATCGGAATGCTGACGCACTCGGTTCCCCAGCCCCTCCTGATGCTGTCGGCGGCCATCATCCTACTCAGCCTTCTGGAAATCTGTTCTCGCATCATGCGGCGGGGTGCCGTGGCCAACCGCTCGCGCCAGGTCATTCTCAGCGCGATCTCCTGCCGTCTTGCGCTCGCGCCGGTATCGGCCGTTGCCACGATGGATGCCGTTCTTGCGAAGCGCACGCCTTTCAATGTCACTAACAAATCGACCGAGTTGCTTGAGCCTTTGTGCGATGAACCAGTTGCCCAACTGGTTTTGGCTCTCGCGGCGACATTCGCGCTCTCCACTGCCTGGTCGGCGGGACCCTTGGTATTCTGCGCGGTTCTTGCCCTGATCTTGCCGTTACCCGCCGCCTTGCTGACCCGTCGCCAGTTGCGTGATTACCGGTCCGTTGTCACCTGCGAAGTGAACGGAGCGACAGCATGACATCCGCGCCGTTCACCCCTTGTGTCGATATCATTATCCCGACGTTTAACCGCGCGCACCTGATACGCCATGCCATCGATGCCGCGCTGGCGCAGTCTTGGTGGAATACCCGCGTCACGGTTATCGACGATTGCAGCACAGATGACACTTTCGCCGCTTGCGAAGATTACTTCGACCAGCCCCGCTTTAGCTACATCCGTCTTGCACGCAACGTCGGGACGGCCATGGCCAAGAACGCCGGGCTGCTTCTGACGGACGGAGCCGCCGTAACCTTCCACGATTCAGATGACCTTCCCCACCGGGACAAAATTTTGATGCAGGTGCGCGCCCTCATCGAACCGAACATGAAGGCTGACGAATGCCTGAACTGGCAGATGGCAGGCCGTCAGGCCGGGGAAGATCTTAGCGTTGCTGCGGCCTTGGTACATCACGAGCTGATCCTGCCCGACGGGCGCCGCGTGGCGATCCGCAAAGACCTCTCGCTCTTTGACGATGTCTTTCCGAACCTGCAGATGGGGTCGCAGGTGCCCGGCGAATGGACACATATCAATTCGGGGTTGTTCAGGCAGGAATTACTGCGACGAAACGGGGGCTTTGCCGATTGCATCGAAGAGGATCGCGAGTTCCGTAACCGGCTGATCCTGAACGGTGAAATTATCAGGGTAATCCCCGAGCTTTTGCTGGTGAAGATCGAGACCACCGACAGTCTGACCCAATCGCAAGCATCGGGCTATGTTAGCACGCGTCGCAAGGCCGACCGCCAGATGGTCTGGGCGCGGGTCGATGAATGGCGACGTTCGGGGCGTATCGCCCCCGAGATTATCGATTTCGCGAATCTGGAAATTGCATTTGTCAGCAATCCCCAGTTCCTCGCGCTGCGCGATTTGCCCCAGACCACGGCAACCCGCCAGACACTCTCTCGTATCTACGCCGCCTGCAAGAGTGCGCCACTTCATGAGACCGCCGCACAATGAAACAGTCCCCGTACAGCCGACCCCAGATTGCGATAGTGGATCCGTCCGGTCCGCGTTCCTATGCGCCCTCCGATCTCATGGCAGGCGGTCTCGGCGGGACCGAGGCGACAATCTTGCGAACGAGTTTGGAGCTGAACGGGAGTTTCGATATCACCCATTTTCAGGCCGAACGCCATTCATGCGAACGCGCGACGGCCGGCAATATGCTTCCGATGAACAGGCTGAACACAGCCGGGCAACCTGACATGGTGATCGTCATCAATTCGTGGAAAGCGGCAGTAAAGCTGCGCGCGGCCATGCCCGATGTGCCAATCGCGCTTTGGTTGCATGTCGTTCCCGGACGTCACAACCGGCGCATGGGCGCGGCCCTGCATAAGGCGGGCATAGACGTCATCTGCGTCTCGGCAAGTCACGCTGCAAATTTGCGAGCATTTCTGGCGGGCGGCCCAACACCGCGTATCCTGCATATCCATAATCCAATCTCAAACGATCTGGCGCCGGACAACACGCCGCGCGACACTAATCGTTTGTTGTTTGCCAGTTCGCCCCACAAAGGTCTGGCAGAGGTGATGCAGATATTCGATGCAGTGCGGCGCGAACTGCCGGAGCTGACGCTGATGGTCGCGGACCCCGGCTATCTGAAATGGCCCTGCGGTGCGGTGCCCGACAACGTGCATTTCCTCGGTAAACTGCCGCATAATACCTTGCTGCGCCACATGCGTCGCGCCCTCTGTCTGTTCTACCCGCAGACAAGCTTTGCCGAAACCTTCGGTCTTGTCATTGCCGAGGCCAATGCCGTTGGCACGCCGGTTCTGGTGCAGCGCGGTCTAGGCGCAAATGACGAGGTCGCCGGTGCCGGGCAGTGCATTGATGGAACCGATGTCAAAGGTCTCATCGCGCGGATCCAGAACTGGCAGGCGAACTTCCCCAAAGTCGAGGGGAGGGAGGCTTTTCGCATGCACTCGGTTGCGCGGTGCTGGACAAACTACCTCTGGTCGTCGCTGTCGGTGCAAGACGTGCCGATGCGGGAAGGGGCGATGCGATGATCGCGATGCCAACGCCTCGGAGGGACGACGCATTCCAGTCTCTGGACAGGGTGCTGAGCCAAATCGAACAAAATGCCCGCCTCGAGGACGAAACCGGCGGCGGCATCTCCGCTTCCGTTGCACTCCTGCATCAGTACGATTTGCTGAATGGAGTGGAACGTCTGACCCAGCAAGAACTTGCGCGGCTGCTCATGCGTATCGGCGGGGCGAACCTTTCATTGGGTCGACTGTTGGAGGGACATGTGAATGCCCTGCAATTGATCGATATCTACGGCACGCCTCAAAACTATCGCCGCGCCTGCCAACTGGTTGCCGCCGGGGGCTTTTGCGGCGTCTGGGGGGCCGACGATACCGATCCTGTGGCCGTGGATGACGTAACGGATACCCTGTCCGGCCGAAAGAAGTTCGCCTCGGGTCTGGGCATAGTTTCGCACGCGTTGGTGCCCGTTGGCACCGGATCCGCCTCGCGGATGGCCTTCATCGACGTAAGCGATGCTTCTCGCGCCGATCCATCCTCTTGGCAAATGCCGGGCATGAGGGCGACGATTTCCGGAACCTATGATTTCTCCGGAATTCTCACCGAGGATATCAGCTGGATCGGAAACGCTGGCGACTACACGGTCGAGCCGCATTTCGTGGGCGGTGTCTGGCGTATCGCAGCATTGCAGATCGGCGGCGCCATCGGGTTACTTGCCGCCGCAGCGGATGAGCTGCGCGCTTTGGACAGGCTTGGGGCCGAAGCGCAAAAGATCAGACTGGGTGCGATCGCGATGAGCACCCTTTCGGGCACGTCCCTTGTTCTCAAGGCCGCGTCCGGCCCGTTCCAGTCCCATGCGCAGCGGGTCGCGCAAGCAATTGCCGCAAGGATCAAGACCGAGGAGATCGCCCTTTCGGTCATCGCCGGGGTCCAGCAAAGCGTCGGTCTGGGACATTTCCAACCGCACTCGGAAAGCCACCGCAAGGCGCGCGATCTGTCGGTTTATCTCCGGCAGGCCGCGCGCGACGCCATGCTGATGCAATTTGCAGAGGTCACCCTTCGCTCCTCGGCCGACATGTGGGAGTTGATGCTTTGAGCAAGTTGATCGCAGATATCACTGGTCCAATCGTGGTTTTGGCACCGCATCCCGATGATGAAAGCCTTGGCTGCGGTGCACTGTTGGCTCATGCCTTCAGGGGCGCGGGCGCGCATGTGATCTGCATGACAGACGGCGCCGCCTCTCACCCGGGCTCGCGGATCTGGACGCGCGAACGTCTGGCATACCGACGGCGTGCCGAAATGGAAGCGGCGCTTGTCGCGCTCGGCGGATCGCCGTCCGACCTCACGTGGCTCGGCCTGCCCGACGCGGCGCTCGGCGATTGCGATCATTTTACCGTCGCCGCCCGGATCTGCGCCATCATCCGTCAGACCGGGGCAGGGGCGCTCTTTGCCACCGCGGTCGAGGATCACCATGCCGACCACAAGGCAACCGCCGCCATCGCCGCGCAAGTGGCCACCTTGTGCCCGGACGTCCCGCAATACAGATATCCAGTATGGTCGCGCTGGGACGATCCACATTTCGATGACGTTCTAGGGATGCGCAACGCCATCCGTTTGTCTCCCGGTCGTCACGGTGCGGCCAAGCGGGCGGCTGTGTTTTCCCATGCAAGTCAGATGGGCCAATGCGTGGATGATGATCCGCTCGGCTTTCAGCTGGACCCTCGGTTTGTCGAGAAGTTCATCCTCGAGGATGAAATTTACTGGAGGCAAGAATGACATCCGTCTCCCTGAACCAACTAAATGAAATCTACGCCACTAGCGACGACCCCTGGGCCTTTGCCACAAGCGCTTATGAGCAGGAGAAATTTCGGGCGACACGGAACGCGCTACGCCAGTTGTCCTACACGTCGGCGTTGGAAATCGGGTGTGGCAATGGGGAACTTGCGCGTTACATCGCGCCACTCTGCAAAGCCTACCTCGGCATGGATGCCGTCGAAAAAGCTTTGCAGGCGGCGCGTGAGAAAAATCCGGACGCTCATTTCATCAAGGGCTATTACCCATGTGCCCTGCCGCATGGGCCATTTGATCTCATCATTCTCTCGGAATTTCTCTACTTCCTCGATGCATCGGATATCGTCTACCTCGCGGCCCAGATCGCACACAATTGGCCCCGGGCCGAGGTCATATGCGTCACGTATCTTGGCGATACAGCCCACAAGCTCAGCGGACAGCAGGCGTTTGATATCTTCACCAACGCCAGTCGCGGAGCGTTCCGTTTCACCAATCGGTGTCAAACAACGGATTACCGGATCGATGCCGGCATTTCGGAGGTTGCACCATGACCTCGTTTGCGCTGCACGACACGGCGATCATTATCCCCGCGCGGAACGAGGCGGATCGCATTGGCGATTGTATCGCCGCCCTCAGCCCGCAACTGGCTGGCCGTGCCAGACTGATCGTTGTCGTCAATAACTCGACCGACGATACCGCGCGCATCGCAGGCGCCACCCCGTACGCGGTAAGGGTGATTGACTGCCAATTGAAAGGCGACGGCGGTGTCGGTTCGGCCCGCAAGATGGGTGCCGACTATGCGCTCTCCCATATGCCCGCGTTGAGATACGTTCTGACAAGCGATGCCGACAGCATTGTCGCAGGAGACTGGCTGGAACAAAGCATCCGGCATCTTCAAACGGCAGATGTCGTCTGCGGTTTGCCGATACCTCTCGGTGACAATACGGCCGCTCTTTCAGGGATGAACGCTGAATACGGGACATTGGAAGGCACCTACCGAGATCTGGTTCTCAGGTATGTCGACCGCTACGCCCCCGATCACTGCAACCCAATGCCCCATCACGGCGAAGCCTCGGGCGCAAGCCTGGCGTTTCGGAAATCGGCCTATTGCCGCATCGGCGGGTTTGCTGAAATGCGCACCAGCGAAGACCGAGATATCGTTCGGCGCGCCAAGACGGCCGGATTGAAAGTGCGCCACGCGAGCGACGTAATTGTGCGTGTATCCTGCAGGCTGGACGGGCGCGCGCCCGGTGGAATGGCCGAGGCGCTCCAGCAGAGAACCATAGGCCGACCCTATACCATAGACGAAGGTCTGCCCCCCGCCGAATGGCTTGCGGTCAATCAAATGGCGCTGCCTGCCTGGCCTTTCGACGGGACCGGGTGGACACCGCTGCGCGTAGATGAATTGCCTGCACATATCGAGACGCTGACGCAGGCAATGTCGCGCCCGGCAAACGGCCCTGTGCCGGCGCCCAACAGAAAAGAGGCGGCGTCACCGGTGGCACCGCCCTCGCCGGGCGCCCTGCCGAATTGGCCGCCCAAATCACCGATTTCACCCGATCCGTCGCTTAATGACGTAACCAAGGAGTACTGACATGACCACTCTGAAAGAACTCTATATCGAAGAACTGCAGGATCTCTGGTCCGCGAACAACCAGATGGCCGAGACTGTCGCCAAGCTTGCCGACGCAGCTTCGGACAGCACCCTGTCCGACCGTCTCAGCGCCTCCAAGTCCGGGATCGAAGAGCATACCGAAACTTTGAAAGGCCTGCTGAGCGACATCGGCGGCGAGATGAAGAAAGACCATTGCAAGGGCATGGAAGGCCTCGTGAAAGAGGCGCACAAACATGCCATCGACAGCGACTTTTCGGGCGCAGCATTGGATGTGGCGATCATCGCGCAATACCAGCGCATGTGCCACTACGGGATCGCGGGTTTCGGCACCACCAAGGCCTTTGCCGAAGCGCTGGGCGAGAACGAAGCCGCCAGCAAACTCGATCAGGCGCTCCACGACATCTACGAATCCGATTCCTACATGTCGGAACTTGCCGAACGGTCACGCAATGTCGACGCGATGGCCGATTGAGAACGCCATACGTGAGACCTCTCGTCTGGTAAGTCTCACGACGTTCTCAGCCTCGCGCAAAAAAAAAGGGACCAACCGCACCGCTATGACGGTTTCTCCAGAACCAACCATCAACCTTTCTATTTGGAGTAACAATTATGTCCATCGACAAAACAAATGAACCCGGCGCCATGGATACCAAGCAGACCGCCGAGAAAGTCGCATCCGATACGGCGCAGTCGCTGAAATCCACGGCGCAGGATGCCAAGGAAAAGATCACCGCCGAGGCCGGGACTTACGCAAACCAAGCCAAGGAAGGCGCGGCGGACGAAGTCAAGGATGTGGCATCTGCCCTGCGTGCTGCCGCCGACGATTTGCGCAGCGGTTCCCCGCAAGAGCGGACCTTCAGCCAGATTGCTGATGGCCTCGCCGATGCTTCCGAAGCGATCCGCAATAAGGATCTGGGAGAGGTGGTCGGCGACCTCAATGGATTCGCACGTCGCAATCCGCTCGTCTTTCTTGGCGGCGCCGCCCTGCTTGGGTTTGTCGCCACGCGCTTTGCCAAGGCAAGCGAGCATGGCTCGCAGCCTGCTGGCACGGCATATCAAACCGGTCACACCCGGGGAAAGCGGCTGCCGCCGCGCCCTGAAGCTGGCATGACGACCGCGCAGAACACTGACCCCCGGCCGGTCTACCCATCCGCAACCGAAGGAGAAAAAGTATGAGCGTCGATCCACAGAAATCTGCAGGAACACTGCTTGGGGATGCCTTGTCCCACGTGAGCTCGCTCGTTCGCAGCGAAGTCGATCTGGCCCGCGCGGAAGTCAGCGAAAACATGAACTCTGCAGCTGTCGCGATAGGCATGCTTGCGGCGGCTGTCGTCCTCGCCATCACTGCTCTGAACGTGCTCAGCGCAGCGCTGGTCGGCGCGCTCACCGAGGCTGGAATCCCCGGTGTCTGGTCCGCCGTGATCGTGGGCCTCGCCTTCGGGATCGCGGCCTACCTCTTCATGAACAAGGGCACCAATGAGCTCAAGATGAGCAGCATGGCGCCCACAAGGACTGCAAAAAACGTCAAGCGCGATGCGCGGACTGTAAAGGAAGTTTACAATGACAAGTGATACCAGAAGCCCCGCAGAAATCGAACGCGAGATCGAGCGTGAGCGCAGCGGTCTCGCCGATACGCTCAACGATCTTCAGGACCGTTTTTCGGTCGAATCCATCGCCCGGCAGTTCAGCGACCAGTTCCGTGAAAACGGCGGAGAGATCAGCCGTTCCGTCGCGGATGCGGTCAAGCGCAATCCCGTTGCGCTTGCGCTGACCGGCATAGGCATCGCCTGGATGGTCTTCGGCGATAAATCCCCAATCGCGAGCGGTGGGTCCTATGATCGGCGTGATGATGCGATTCCGCAGGATCGAAATCTCGAACGCCAGCGAAAAGAGGCGCGCGAACAGCGCTTCACGTCGCGGCGTGAGACACGCGATTACGGCGATAACCGCCGCATTGCCGAAAGTACCTACGGCACCGGCGATATGCCGTCATGGGCCCGTGCGGCGACAGAACCGGGCGACTACGGCAGATCCGGCTCTGCAAAAGGTACCACGCACTATTCTGGCGATGCGTCCTCGCGTGCGCCTGCCGGAACCTCGGATGACAAAGAGGGCGTGATGTCCGGTGCGGCTTCGGCTGTAAGCGAAGGTGGACAGCGTGCAGCCTCGGGTGCCGCGTCAGGCGCGTCGGCGGCGGCTTCGGCCGTCTCGGGTGCAGCGCGATCCGTGGCAGACGGTGCGAACCGGGCGGCCGGTGCCACAGGCGAAGGTATATCCGACATGCGCACCCGGCTTGCCCAAGGCACAGAAGCCCTAAGCGAGGAAGCGCGAGAGCGGGTCATCGCTGCGCGCGAGCGGGCACTCGACGCCTGGCACGGGATGGGGGATTACACTCAGCGCGGTCGCGAAAGAACGGCAGACCTTTTTGACGAATATCCGCTGATCGCTGGTGCGCTTGCGGTTGCAGCAGGGGCTGCGGTGGCAGCGGCCCTCCCGCGCAGCCAGAGCGAAGACCACTATTTCGGCAAGGCCCGGGATGACATCTTCGAAGAGGCAGAGCGCATCTATCACGAGGAAAGCCAAAAGGTTGCCAAGGTTGCCGATGCGGCGACCAACGAGGCACTCAAGGTCGCGCGCGAGGTTAAATCCGACGCCGACGCCGCTGCCCCTTCTGCGGCCGAGGCGGTTACGGAAAAAGCCAAGGAAGCCGGCAACCGGGTGACCGACGCCGCAAAATCCGAGGCTGAAAAGCAGAATCTGGGCAGCGTCAAAAGCTGATCCCTGATATCAAATCCCTGCCGCCGGATACCGGCGGCAGGGGGCTATTGCGGACTTGCCGAAGCGAGGGAAGTCAGAGCTGACCCTGTTCTCGTGTAAGAGACACCTATCAGACCTGCGAGCCATCGACCGCAAGGAAGAACCGAACCATCTCGGCGCTGGCATTCGGCGCCTTGGGATCCGTATAGGATCCGCCTGAATTCCCGCCTGACCACGCATGTCCCAATCCATCGACACGCCATTGCTCGAACGTGGGCGATCCGTCGAGAGTCGAAATCACTCTGCGCGTGAAACTCTTGCCGCCTATAGTTCCCTCTTCTTCAGTCTCCAGCGTTTCGCGCGGGGCCCCGTCCATCGCATGCCGCATGATTTTATCGCCGTTGCCGGGATGTACGGTGGAATCCGCGCCGCCGTGGAATACGATCGTGCGCACCCCCGGGCCATGCGAAGGTAGAGGCTGCGCGTTGGCAGCATTCCCGGCCATTGCTGAAAAGGCGGATGACACGTCGCTCGCAACGCCGTAGGGCAGGCCGGAATGTGCGCCGACGGCAGCAAACACATCCGGATAGGTTATGCCCAGGATAACTGCCATCGCCGCACCGGCTGACAATCCGGCGACAAAAACGCGCTTCTCATCAACTCCGAATTTGACGACCGCCTCGCGTGTGATCCCCGCAAGGATCGCAGGTTCTCCCCGGTCGCGTTTCTGATCGCCCTTGCTGAACCAGTTCCAGCAGGATTGCGCATTGCTGCCCCGGGACTGCTGGGGGTAGATCACGATCAGTCGATGTGCCTCGGCAAGATCGTTCATGCCGGTGCCAATCGCAAAATCCTCGGCCGTCTGCGTACATCCATGCAACATCAAGATGATTCCTTCGGGCGGGTTCTCTCCCAAAGTGGAGGGTACATAGGTCCGGTATTGCCGCGAACCGGTGCTGCCGGAAAACACATCCTCGCGGAATTCAGCACCCTGAGGAATATCTACCTCCGCATTGCCGCGACCGAACTGGGCCATAAGGCTATCCAACCCGGGCAGGGAAGACGCTGACCCTCCGGTCTTCTGGGCAGGGCCGCCCGACAGCCCGGGTTGGGCAAGCGTACGCTGCACCAGATCGTTGGCCGAGGACATCCCCTTGGCGCGCAGGGATTCCGTCGCCCGGCGCATGGCACCGGCGGTAAAGTCGTTCATTTCTTTAGTCCTCGAATGAGTTCGGTTATGTGATGCGCTCGGAAAGCGCTTTTTTGATGTCACTGCTTGCCTGAAGCGCGCCGAGCACGTTGATCGACCCGATGGTCTCTAAGGCAAGTTCAGCAGAAACGTCGGACGCGATACGGACGAGCCCGACAACCTTGATATGCAGGATCTCGCCTGCGTCCCGCACCGCTTCCAGATCGGCCCGGGTATAATCGCGCAGGCCCAGCTCCATACTGTGCCGCTCGATGGTTTTGGTGACAGGGTCGTCGTGGCTCGCAAGTTGGTTGCGGATGGCAGTTCGGATAAGGTCGCTTCTGTTTGAGTAGAAGCCTTCCTGCACCAGAAGATCGATACGTCCCAGATCCACATATCCGAGGTTTATAGTGATCTTTTCGCTTTCCGCTGTCTTGTCACGCAGCTGCCGGACGTTGCTCATCATCCATTCTCCATCTGTATGGATGGTATATGGCGTATATTGCGAGCGGTGCAAGAGCTGGGTACAATTAAATCCGCCCGCAATAACGTTTATAGGAAGCAAGCGCCGCGCCATGCCGCGCAGGCGCCCTGAGCTTCAGAATTTCAGAGGTGTGGGTAACCGGTTGCACGACCGAACCGGAAATTACACTTGCAGCAATATCATCCATCTAAACCTTGCCGAGTCGACCAACGTCTTGGTCGCCTCGGCGATGCACCGCTTCTGCCGGGAAATAACCCAACAGGAAAACACTTTTCTAGAGCTGCCTTGCGGTAGAATTTACGCTCAGGACACAGAGCTAAGTCTCAATGATTGTGTCGCGGGGGCTTCATGCTTATGCGGTGAAATCCTTTGGCCGACCGCAACGTGGCTCCTTCGCTCAGCTGCGTCGCCTCTCGCCGGTAGATCTTCTGCCATGGTGTCTGTTCGGCGGGTGTGGCCGGTGGCGTCTCCCGCCGTCGCTGCGCGATCTCGTCCTCGTCGACGAGCATGTCGCAGCGACCGGTATTCAGGTCGATCCGGATCGTGTCCCCGCTTCGCAGCCAGGCGAGACCGCCGCCCTCCGCGCTTTCCGGAGAGGCGTGCACGATTGAGGGGCTGTCCGCGGTGCCCGATTGCCGCCCGTCGCCGATTGTCGGCAGGCTCGTGATGCCCGCCCGGATCAGCCGGTCGGGCGGCTGCATGTTCACCACTTCCGCAGATCCGGGCCAGCCGAGCGGACCGGCGCCTCGGATGACAAGGATCGACCGTTCGTCAATGTCCAGCGCCGGGTCGTTGATCCGGACGTGGTAGTCTTCGGACCCGTCGAATACTACCGCGCGGCCTTCGAAACAGTTCTCGTTGCCCGGGTCCGAAAGGAAACGGCGCCGGAAGTCCTCGGAAATCACAGAAGTCTTCATGATCGCGAAGTCGAAAAGGTTGCCTGTGAGGACACGGAAGCCCGCGCGTTCCATCAACGGCGTGGCATATGAGCGGATGACTTCGCGGTCCTTCGCCTCGCGGCCCTTAAGGTTCTCGCTAATGTTTCGGCCCGTGACGGTCATGCAGTCGGTCTGAAGCACACCGGCCTCCGACAGTTCCCACATGATGGCGGGCACGCCGCCCGCGCGGTGAAAGCGTTCCGACAGGAAGCGCCCGGCGGGCTGCACGTCGGCGAGCAGGGGAATATCGTAGCCGTAGGTCTGCCAGTCATCACGGCTCAACTCTACGCCTGCGGCATCGGCGATTGCGGCGAGGTGGGGCTGCGCGTTGGTCGAGCCCCCGATGGCCGCGTTCACCCGCACGGCGTTCAGCATCGCGTCCCGGGTGAGGATCTGCGAGGGGCGCAAGTCCTCTTCCACCAGCTCGACCGCGCGCTTTCCGGTACGATAGGCCATCTGCCCGCGTTCGCGGTAAGCGGCCGGGATGGACGCGCAGCCGGTGAGCGAGAGGCCCATGGCCTCGGCGAGGGCATTCATCGTAGAGGCCGTTCCCATCGTGTTGCAATGTCCGATTGAGGGTGCCGAGTCTAGCGCTGCCTCCAGAAATTCCGCCCGATCAATTTCTCCTGCTGCATAGCGGCGGCGGGATTGCCAGATCACGGTGCCGGACCCTGCCAGCCGCCCTTCATGTACGGAATCGAGCATCGCGCCACCGGACAGGACGATGGCCGGGATGTCGACGGTTGCTGCGGCCATGATCGCGGCAGGGGTGGTCTTGTCGCAGCCGGTGGTCAGCACGACCCCATCAATCGGATACCCGTGCAGCAGCTCGACCAGCCCGAGATAGGCGAGGTTGCGGTCGAGCGCCGCCGTGGGGCGGCGACAGTTCTCGAAGATCGGGTGAGTGGGGAATTCGATGGGAATGCCGCCGGCATCGCGGATGCCGTCGCGCACCCGCTTGGCCAGGTCGATATGGTGGCGGTTGCAGGGCGAGAGGTCGCTACCCGATTGTGCGATGCCGATAATCGGCCGGCCCTCGGCCAGCTCTTCGGGGGTCATCCCGTAATTCATGAAGCGCTCGAGATAGAGCGCTGTCAAATCGGCATGGTCAGGATTGTCGAACCAGTCCTGGCTCCGCAGACGGCGTTTGCTCATTGCAAGATCCCCCTTGCCGTTAGGTTGCCCATCAGTGCGCGTGTGCCGAAGGTCCAGGATGCGACGGCATCGCAGGGGCGGACCCGATTGACAAGGCGGCCGAGCTGGGGCGAGGAGACAGAAACCACGTCGCCCATCTTGTGGGTGAAGCCCATCCCTGTCCCGTCTCGATCTTTGGTGGGTGCGAACATCGTACCGAGATAGAGCATCGCGCCGTCCGGGTACTGGTGAGTCGCGTTCAGAAGCTGCGCCGCGAGATCGGCAGGTTGGCGTGAAATCTGGGCCATGTCGGAATGGTCGGAAAGTGTAAAACCGTCGTCCCCCGTGATCTCCAGGCCGACCCGTAGGGTACTCAGGTCTTCCAGTGTAAAACGCCCGTCGAAAAGCCGGATGAATGGGCCGATGGCGGCGGCGGCGTTGTTGTCCTTGGCCTTGCCAAGCAGCAGAGCCGAGCGGCCTTCGAAATCGCGCAAATTCACATCATTGCCCAAGGTGGCACCGCGGATTTCACCGCGCGAGTTGATCGCGAGTACCACCTCGGGTTCCGGGTTGTTCCAGTGCGAACCGGGATGCACACCGATCTCGGCGCCGCAGCCCACGGCTGACATCGGCTGTGCCTTGGTGAATATCTCGGCATCCGGGCCGATCCCCACCTCGAGGTATTGCGACCAGAGCCCGGCCTTCTGCAGATGGGCCTTCACCTCGGCCGCCTTGTCCGAGCCCGGGACCAGACCGCGAAGGTTGCCACCGAGAATTTCGGCCAGCTCTGTGCGGATCGCCTGGGCCTGGGTCGGGTCACCCTTGGCGCGCTCCTCAATCACGCGTTCGATCATCGAGCCTGCGAAGGTCACGCCTGCCGCCTTGACGGCCTGCAGGTCGCAGGGTGCCAGCAGGTGTCCGGCGTTACCCTTGCCGTCGCCCTGATCCAGGAAACCGTCGAGCGGACCGAGAGAGGGACCGTTGGATTCCAGCACTTCGACGAGATCGTCGATTTCCAGAAGATCCGACATGGTGGGGGCGGCACGGGTGAGGTCCAGCACCTCCCTTTCGCGCACCAACACCACGCAAGGGCCGCTCGCTGTCTTCGACCAGACTCGGCCGACGAGCAGGGACCCTTCGTCCTTCGGCAGGATCTCGTGCGCGCTCAGCGCCAGTGTATTGTCCTGTGTCATTCCGAAACCCTCATTCCGCGCCCGTAGATAAGCAGCATGCCGATGATGACCGTACCGTAAATGATCTGCCGCAATGCCTCGGGCATCTGCATGATCGACAGCACGGAATTTAATAGGACGATCAGCACGACGCCCAGGAAAGTTCCTGCATAGCGTCCACGCCCGCCCAGAATATGCGTTCCACCCAAAACCACGGCTGCGATGGCGGGCAGGAGGAAGCTGTTGCCCATCCCTTGGTACGCCTTGGCCGAATATCCCGCCAGAAGGACGCCGGCCAACGCTGCACAGAGGCCCGAACCGACGAAGGCCCCGGTTACGACGGCCCGGGTACGGATGCCCGAGAGCCAGGCCGCGCGTTCCTTGGTACCAATGGCATAGAGGGCCCGGCCGAAGGTCGTACGTCCAAGAATGAAGGTCACGAGCAGGGAGACCGCGATCCAGACAAACAGCGCAACCGGCACGCCCATGAGCTTTGACTTGGCCAGGTAAAGCATCGCCGGAGTGGCCTGATCCTGCGGTGCGAAGCCGCCGGTCCGGGCGACCATCAGCCCGCGGAGGACCGTGTCGAGGCCGAGCGTGAAGATCATCGCCGGCACCCGCAGCACCGAGACGCCGAACCCGTTGACCAGCCCGACACAAAGCCCCACCGAGAGCCCGGCCGGGATCGCCCAGGGGCCGCCAACCGAGGTCGCGATCATCGCAGCGGAGGTCAGAGTCCAAGGGACGGAGAGGTCGATGTGGCCAGTCAGGATCACAAGCATCATCCCCGCAGCGCAGAGCCCGAGGAAAGAGCCAATCTGCAACTGTTGCATCAGGTAAGAGGGTTGCAACAACGGCACCGTGCCGGTCGTCGACATGGTGTAGGCCGTGCCGATCAGCAGGATCAGTATTGTGCAGCCGAAAGCGATCAGGATCGGGCGGTCCGCGGGGCGGATCTGAGTTAGTGCTGTCATCGGAAGAGCTCCAGCTGGTTCTTCACGCGGAAGGTTCGGAAGGCCACCGCGCTTACAGCCGCCAGCAGCACGATACCTTCGATCAGCGGTTGCAGAAGCGGGTCGATGTCGAGAATGCGGAAATAGAAGGACACTGCCCGCAGGATCATCGCTCCGAGGATCGAGGCGATCACGCCGCCGGTTCCGCCGAGCAGTGCGGTGCCGCCAAGGACGACCGCGGCAATGGAATTGAGCGTATAGGCGCCCGCCTGCACCACGTCGGCGTTGCCGGTCGAGGTCTGGATCGCGAGATAGAGCCCGCCGCAAGCGGCGAAGAAACCCGCGAGCGTGAAGGCCGCGATCCGAGCCCGGTCGATCGGCAGGCCCGAGGCGAAGGCCGCTCCCTCTGCTGAACCGACGGCATAGATGGTGCGGCCCGTGACGGTACGCTTGAAGGGCAACCAGACAAGGCAGGCTGTGCCGAAAAGGAGGATTAGCGGGACAGGGATATTAATGAAAGGTTGCAGCCACGCGGCTTCGCCATCGTTTGCGATCCCGTAGGTGTCGGCGAAATCGTAGATTGAATTGGTCAGCGCCCAGTTCAGATCGCCGTCGACATTGCCGCCGGGGTTCGGGCGGATCAGCAGGGCGAGGCCGATCGCGATGGCCCCCGTGGCGAGCGTCGCGATGATCGGCTGAAGGCGGCCATAGACCACGATCAGACCGTTCATCAGGCCGAAACCCGCACCGACCGCGAGTGTCGCGATCATGCCCAGCGCGATCTGCACCGGGCTCCCGTCCAGCAGCCAAGAGGCCACGCAGGCGGCCAGTGTCATGATCGCGCCGACCGACAGGTCGAGCCCGCCAAGCAGCACCGGCACCGTCTGGGCCATGGCGACAAAGCCTATCGCCACCAGTTCGTTCGAGTTCTGGACAAGAACGGCGGTCGAGAAACCACGGGGATGGATCAGGTGATAGGAGAGGTAGAGCACCAGGAAGAGCGCCAGCGCGGCGGCGAATCCCCGGTTCTGTCCGGTCCAGCGAGTCATGCCATCTCTCCTTGCATGTTGAGCGAGGCCGTTACGATGGCCTCTTCGGTGATCGCGTCCCCGGTCAGTTCGCTCACCACTTGGCCGTCGTAGAGCACGATCACACGGTCGGAGCAGCCGATGAGCTCGGCGTAGTCGGAGGAATAAAAGAGAATCGATTTACCCTCGTCCGCCAGCGCCCGCATCATGCGGAAAATCTCCTGCTTGGTGCCGACGTCAATGCCGCGCGTCGGATCGTTCATCAGGATCACGTCAGGGGCGATCATCAGCCACTTGGCCAGCACGACCTTCTGCTGGTTCCCGCCCGACAGCGTTTTAACCGCGTCTTCGGTTGAGCCCGCCTTGATCCTCAGCCGGTCCATTCCCTCTTGCACCGCCGCATCGAGGCGCAAGCGGTCGATGACGGGCCCGGAGGAAACCTTGTCCAGTGCGGCGGCGATGATGTTGTCGGCGATGGAGAGCGAAAGCATCAGGCCTTCGGTCTTGCGGTCCTCGGGAATGAGCGCGATCCGGTTCCGGCCGGTCTTGGCCGCATGGGGAGAGGGGGCAAGGCCGTCATTTTCCCCGACCGTCACGGTGCCGCTCACCCCTTTCAGGACGCCGAAGAGGGCCAGCAGCAGTTCCTTCTGACCCTGACCGTCGAGCCCGCCGATGCCGAGGATCTCTCCCTTGCCAAGGGTGAGCGAGATGCCCTTGAGCCGGTCCTGCCAGCGGAGATCGTCGAGCTGAACCACCGGCGCGCGCTCTCTGGGGGCAGGCTTCGGTGGGAATTTCGCGGTGACGTCGCGCCCGATCATCAGGCGTACTATCTCGGCGTCCGAGCGTTCACCCTTGGCGAAAGTTTCGACATGATGGCCGTTGCGAAAAACCGAGAGCCGGTCGCAAAGGGCTTCGATCTCGTGCATACGGTGGCTGATGAAGAGGCTGCAGACTCCGTCATAGCGCAGCTCGTCGAGCAATCCATAAATCGTTTCGACGTCTCTTTGCGTGAGAGCCGAGGTCGCCTCGTCAAGGATCAGCACCTTGGGGTCGCGACCGAGCGCCTTGGCGACCTCGATCATCTGCCGGCGCGAAAGCGACAGGTCGCGGACCATGGCGCGCGGATCGACATCCTCGCAGCGCACGCGAGACAGAAGCTCCTCCGCGCGGTCGATCTGTGCGCGCTTGTCGATCAACCCTAGGCGCCGCGGCGGGCGCTGGAGGGAAATGTTGTCGGCAACGCTGAGGTCGGGGATCAGCGAGAGCTCCTGGAACATGCAAACTATACCTGCATCCGCAGCCTCAGCCGGGCCGGAGAAGCTGACTGTCTTGCCGTTCAGGGCGATGGTTCCGGTATCGGGTTTGAGCACGCCGGAGATGATTTTGATTAGCGTTGACTTCCCCGCGCCGTTCTCGCCAAGGATCCCGTGGGTAGTTCCGGCATGGCATGAGAAATCCACGCCCTCCAGAGCCTTCACTCCGGCAAAGCTGATAGAGACATCAGACAATTCGACGATTGGTCTTTGCATACTGCATATCCTGAAGGATAGGGAATGGGGTGACCGGCTGGCCGGTCACCCACCTGATCTCAGTTCGTGTCGGCTTCGCTCTCTGCCATGATATCCGGCCCCGAAATGTTCACATTACAGGGCGGAAATTCGTTCACAGTGAAGAAGTTGTCCGGCAATTCGGACCAGTAGTTTTTGCCGTCCTCGAGGTCCTTGTAGGTGGCTACCGGCAGCGGCACCGAGATGAGCTGCGGCATCACGTTGCCCTCCAGCGCCGAGATTGCCGCCTTCATCGCAACGGCCACGAGGCCCGGCGACTGGCCGATGGAAATGCCCTTCAGTCCTTCGTCGGAATACTCCGCGATGGCCTTGCGGAACCCGTTCTCCGACTCGCCTGCGACAGGCACCCACGGGTGACCCGCGTCTTTCAGCGCCTGCACGATCCCGTTGGAGCCGCCCTGGCCGATCACCGCGTCGAACTGGCCGTGCACGGCGATGGCGTCGGCCACAACCTTCTGCGTCGTTCCATCGTCCCAGTTGCCAACCACGGTAACCACCTCCCAGTCGCCGTCATCCGCCGCGATGACATCGTTGATCGCCTGCGAACGGTCCCGGTCTACCGAATTGCCAGCCAGGCCGCGCACCTCAAGCAGCTTGCCGCCGTCGACGCCCATGGCGTCCAGCTCGGCCAGAATGAACTCGCCCCATCTCTTGCCCATGGCAAGCTGGTCCTCGTTCACCTGCATCACCGCGTCGGTGTCGAGCACGTTGTCAAAGGGCACAAGCACGACGTCGTTCTTGTCGGCCAGTCGGATCACCCGGTCGAAGCCCGTCGGCGCCACGGCGATGGTAATGATCGCGTCATAGCCCTGGTTGATGAAATCCTCGATGGCGCCGAGCTGCGCGGGCGCGTCGGTGCCGGTCGAGACGACCTTGAACTCCGAGATCTTGTCCTTGATGCTTGGATCCTCGGCGAAGGCTTTAGCCGTCTTCACCATCTGGATGCGCCATGTATTGCCCACGAAGCCATTCACCACGGCGATCTTGTACGGGCCTTCCTTGGCGGACCATTGCATGAAGGTCGTGTCCTTGTCCCAAGGGGCAAAGCACTCGGGCTCGGCGCCGGGGCCCGAAACAACATTGGGGCCGGCATAAAGCACGCCCCCGCTCAGAAAAGTCGCTGTCACCAGCGTTGCAAACAACGTCTTAAGTTTCATTTTCTCCTCCCAGAGAGTTTTAAATTTCCATTGTCCGGCCGGCTGACCGCCGGCTCTCGCTCGTTTTGCTCGTCAGGTTCTGCTTTCCGGAATGCCAGTCTGTTCGGAAAAGGTTGCGAGGCCTTTCCGGAGATGGGTCCGCATGAGGTACTGGTAGGCGAGGTGGTCCGCCTCCTCGATGGCACTCAGGACGCCTTCGTGCTCAAGGTAGGTTTCGCCCTCGATGATGCGCCGCGTCTTGCCGCGCTGCATAATCCTCAGGATCACCGGCTTCATGATACCGTAGACATCGAGGATCGACCGGTTCCCGGTCAGGGAGATCAGCTTGATATGGAACCGGTAATCGAATTCCGACGCTTCCACGACGCTGCGGGCCTGCACCATCTGACGGTTGAGGTCGCGCAGTTCTGCGAGGTCCTCCGGCGTGACAGCATCAAAGATGGCGAGCGCGGTGCCGGTCTCGATCAACTCGCGGAACCCCTGGATGTCGTCGAAGGTGCGGCGCGAGACCTCGGCCACGTTGAATGAAAAGATGTCCAGCGCACGGTTCATCCGTTCGTCGATGATCGTCGCGCCAACCTTTGGCCGCACGTCGACTATGCCGTAGGCCTTCAGCATCCGCATCGCCTCGCGCACGGTGTTGCGGCTGGTGGCAAAACGTTCGCAGAGCTCGCGCTCGGTCGGGAGCTTGTCGCCGACCGTCAGCCCATCGGTCTCGATCAGCTCCCGTATCTGGGCCACGACCTGATCTACGGCCGATCCATAACTGGTTTCTTCGAAAGTGTAGTCCAACTGTCTTGCCTCGTGTCGAATGGTCAAAGGGCCTTCATATAAGCCAGGTTGCGATTGGCGGGAATAAGAGGATGGTCACGAGAACCACCAATTGCAGCGCGATGAAGGGCAAAAGCGCCGTGTAAATGTGCTTCAGCGTGATCTCCTTCGGCGCTACGCTCTTGAGGTAGAAGGCGGCCGGGCCGAAGGGCGGCGTAAGGTAGGAGACCTGCATGTTCACCGCGAAGAGAATGCCGAACCAGATCGGGTCGTAACCGAGCTGGACCACGATCGGGACAAAGATGGGCAGGGTCAGAAGCGCGATCCCGATCCAGTCGAGGAACATGCCCAGCACCAACAGGATCAGCATCATCACCATGATAATGACCACCGGCGGCGCCTCGATCCCGAGGATCGCCTGCGCGACGAAGCGGTTGCCGCCCATCAGGTTGTAGACGCCCACGAGCACGGCGGCGGCGATCCCGATCCAGATGATCATCCCGCAGGTCTCGAGCGTGTGGACGAGGCTGTCCTGGATCATCTTCAGGTTCAGCTCGCGCCGCATCAGCGCGATGATCAGCACGGCCGAGACGCCCATGGCCGCGGCCTCGGTGATCGAGGCGATGCCGCCGTAGATCGAGCCCAGCACGACGAAGACGATGAAGAGCGGCGCAGCCACCGATCGAAGAGCAGACAGGAGGGATTCCTTTTCTGCCTCCTCACGCGACATCGGCGGGCCAAGCTTCGGGTTCCGCCAGCAGAGAAACAGCACGTAGGCCACGTAGAATCCAAGCAGGAGCAGGGCAGGGGTGATCGCCGCGATGAAGAGGTCGGCGATGGAGGCATTGGCGACCAGCCCGTAAATGATCAGCACGATCGAGGGCGGCATCATTGTCCCGAGCGATCCCCCGGCGCAGACCACGCCGATGGAGAGGTTCCTGTCGTAGCCCAGCCGCAGCATCTGGGGCAGGGCGAGAATGCCGAGAAGTACGATCTCGCCGCCGATGACGCCTGACATGGCGGCCATCAGGATCGCCACGATAAGGGTCTGCACCGCGACGCCGCCCGGTAGGCGGCCAGCGAGGATGCGCATCCCGTTGAAGAGCGAGCGCGCGATGCCGGAGCGGTCGAGGAGCGCGGCCATCAGGATGAACATCGGGATGGCGACGAGCGAATATTCGGTGATGAAGCCGAAGATCCGGGCGGTCACCAGCGGCAGCGCCATGGGCCCGAACCATCCGAAGGTGAAGATGAGCGCGACCAGCCCCGTGACCCATGCCAGCGGCTGTCCGGTGAGAAGGAGCACGAAGATCGCGGCGACGAGAAGGTAGGATCCGTATTCGATCCCGAGAGAACTCAGCCCCATCATTCGCCTCCGCGCGTGACGGAGGAGGTGTCGCGCCGGATGGCGTCGATCAGGTGGAACACGGTCTGAACGAACATAGCAACCACGCAGATGAGCACCAGCAGCTTGAGAAGGGCCGGCGTCGGCGGGTTCCACGAGGTCCCCGTACCTTCGAGGTGCATGGCTCCCGTCGGCGTGAACCATGATTTACCGACCATGATCCAGCTCGCATAGGCGAGGCCCGCGAAGAAGACGAGCGCCACGATAGAGTTGAAGATGTCCAGCGAGCGCCGCCGCTGCGGCCCGACCGCGTCGTAGAACATCCGCACCCGGATGTGCTTGTCGCGCGCCAGTGCTACCGGGCCGCCGATCAGGAAGATCGCGGCGATCAGGAAGGTTGTCGTCTCGTGCGCCCAGAAGGTCGGACTATCGAAGACATAGCGGGCGACCACCTCGATGACCGTGATCAGGAAGGCGACGAAGATCGCCCATGCGAAGAGTTTGGACGACCCCGCGATCGCCCGGTCGAGGCCCGTGCGGATCTCCGAATCTTCGTTCTCGACCTTGTTGATGATGTCGCTCTCGTCGGCCATGTTCGGCCCGCCTCCCTGCCTGTCAGAACGGCGCCCGGCGCAAGTCGGCCAGGCGCTGCTTTATTGGATTATACTTGGATCAAAGCAGGTTGCGGCCCTGAAGGTATTTTGTCACCGCATCGTAATAGCGTTGGGTCATCTCGGTTTTGGGCGCCCAGTTCTGCCATTCCTCCTGCGCGATGCGCCGGAACTTGGCGCGCTCGTCGCCGGACCAGTTGATGATCTCGATCTCCGGGTTCGCCTTGGCCTTCTCCACCGCCGCAGCATCGAGCTGCCGGACCGAGAAGATGTGGTTGAAGCTGAACTGCTGGACCGAGGCGGTCAGGATTTCCTGCAGATCCTCGGGCAGCTCGTCCCAGATCGATTTGGTCATCGACACGTCGATCATCGGCAGCGAGTGGAAGCCCGGATAAAGCGGGTAATGCGCGATGTCGTTCATCCCGAGTGCTTGGTTCGTGGCGAAAACGGTGTTATCCGCCGCGTCCACCACGCCCTTGTCGAGCGCCGAGAATATCTCGGATCCCGGAAGCGACACCGGTGCCGCGCCCGCCTTCGAGAAGATCTCGTAGACCATGCCTTCGGGCGCCCGCATCTTGACGCCCTTCAGGTCCTCGACCGTGCGGATCGGCACGCGCGAGACGAAGGCCTCGGGCTCGGTTGCTGCCGCGCCGATGAACTTGACGCCATAGGGCTCGACCAGTTCGGAGTAGAGTTCATTGCCGCCGCCGCTCTCCATGAAGCCCAGCAGTTCGAACGGGTCGCTCCACGCGCCGACGAGGTTGCCCATCATCGCGAAGGCCGGGTCCTTGCCCGTGAAATAGCTGGGGTCGGTCAGGTGACCCTGCAGGATGCCCGCGCCGACCGCGTCGAGCGTGTCGGTATGGGGCACGACGGAGCCTATCGGCAGGATCTCAATCTCGATCCGGCCACCGGACAACTTGCCGACTTCTTCTGCCCATTTCTGCTTGTTGACGAACCCCGGTTCGCCTGCCGTTTCCGACGTCTGGAACGTCCAGTTGTAGTCGGCGGCCATGGCCGCTCCGGCAAGGATAAGCGCCGAAGCGGTCAGAACCGCCAGCCCTGAAAGCCTGTTCACGAAAGTCATGTTGTCCTCCCTTGGGTCGATGCCCGGCCCATCTCCTCCAGCGGACCGGGAGAGGCGCAGCGGCCTCTTTGGTTGGGCAAATAAGGCATATGGTTAAAAAGATATCAATATTCACTTTCGTATCTGGGCGAGGAGTTTTAGCCTTTTGTCTTATTAATCAGAGGTGTTTTCGCAAGAAAAATAGCATAATTGACCGATACATAGAGGAAAAGACGGTATTCCTGAAGCTTTTGGCCTGACAAAATGATTCTGCAGGCGTCGCGATTCTTTGGTTGCGTAGCTGTATTTGTCACCCAGATTGTCTGGGCTAGGACCGATGTGGGACACGCCCGTGAAAGAAGGATACCGATCATGATGAATCTCTCCGGAAAGGTGGCGCTGGTCACTGGTGGCAATGGCGGCATTGGCCTCGCCATGGCGGCGGCGCTCGCCGATGCGGGCGCGACGATTGCGATTGTCGGACGAAACGCCGAAAAAAACGCCGCTGCATCTGCGACTCTTGCCCGCGAAGGCTTCGCGACCCCGATGGCGTTCAACGGCGACATGACAGACGAGCAGAGCGTCGTGAAAATCATGGCAGGCGTCGTCGACAGTTTCGGAAGGCTGGACATCCTGATCAACAACGCCGGCACGAACGACCGTAAACTGCCGCAGGATTATTCGGTCGCCGAGTGGAATGGCCTGATTGCGAGCAATCTCACCTCGGCCTTCATCGCCTCGAAGGCGGCCTATCCCCTGATGGTGAAGAGCGGAAGCGGAAAGATCGTGAACATCGGGTCGCTCATGTCCCTCTTCGGATCGCCCAAGTCCGCGCCCTACGCCGCGGCCAAGGGCGGCGTGGTGCAACTGACCATGTCACTGGCCACCGCCTGGGCCAGTGACAACATCCAGGTCAACGCGATCCTGCCCGGCTGGATTGATACTGATATGACGGTCATGGCCCGCGAGCAGGTATCGGACCTTAACGAGCGCGTTCTGGCGCGCACGCCAGCGGGTCGTTGGGGCCGACCGGCGGACCTGGGCGGAGCCGCGCTCTTCCTGTGCTCCTCCGCGTCGGATTTTGTCACCGGCATCAGACTTCCCGTGGACGGAGGATATTCCTGCGCCGCCTAGGCGACCCTGCCGCGAAAGAAACGGAGGCCACTTGCGGCGGCCAACGTCTTAACCTGGATGAGCCATTTCAGATGTGGCGGCTCGCAGCCCCGAGTAACTCGAGGCATTCTCGCATGAAACTGGCCAACGCCGTCCAGCCTTTGTGCGAGACCATCTTGCCATCGACAAAAGCCTCCTTGGGGCCTGCGTCTTGATAGGCGCTTCCAGACGCCGCAACGCGCCCTTCGGAAGAGGTCGGAAACTTTTTTAAAGTTTCTAACCATTTTTCCAGAGAAATTAGCGCCCCCGGGAGAGTTCGCGCGCCAGGTCGACGAAGACATTGAAGGCCGCAGGCGGGTTGCGCAGGCTGGCGTAATAAAGGCACAGGGGCGACAGCGGCGGGGTCCACTCCTCCAGTACGCGGATCAGCCGGCCCGCCTCGATATCCTCACGTACGTCGGATTCCATGAAGTAGCCGATACCGACCCCCTCCAGCGCGGCAATCCGGGCAAGGCTGGCCTCGTCCAGAGTGATCGGGCCGTGTACGTCTACCTGCACGGGTTCGCCCTCGGATAAGAACTGCCAGCGGAACATGCCGCCGTTCGGCAGGCGGGTTCTGATGCAGGCATGGCCGAGTAGGTCCGAGGGGACCTGCGGTACCGACCGCCCTGCGAAATAGGCGGGGCTGCCCACCACTGCGTAGCGCCGCAGCGGCCCGATCGGGATGGCGATCATGTCGGAAGGAACAAGCGGCTGGCTGCGCACCCCGAAATCGAAACCTTCCGCGACAATGTCGACCAGGTTGCCTTCGGTGACGACATCGACCCGGACATCGGGAAACCGCCGGAGGTACTCCAGCACGAGCGGCGCGAGAAACTCGCGCCCCGCCGTGGCGAAGGTGTTGATCCGCAGCGTGCCGCGCGGAGTTTCCTGCTGCGAACGTACCGTGTCGAGCGCCTGATGAATATCCCGCAGCGCCGGGCTGACCTGGTCGACAAAGCGCCGTCCGGCATCGGTCAGCGAGACGCTGCGCGTCGTGCGGTTGAAAAGGCGCACGCCAAGCTGCTCTTCCAGCTTGGCTATGGCGTTGCTCAGCGCGCTGGTCGACATGCCGAGTTCGAGCGCCGCCGCCCGGAATGATCCCCGCCGCCCGATCGCCAGCACCGCGTCGAAATCCGTCAGCTTGTACATGATGATTGTCCCGAAATCCGCAATTCCACATCTCGATTTATCCCGGTTATCGGCATGGCGTCAAAGGCGTAGATTGGGAGGCAGAACGGTAATGGATTTGAAAAGATGCAATACGACCAGGTCTTCGTCAGCGCTGAGCAGACAGCCCAAGCCTATCGTATCCTCGATGCGCTCATCGCCCGACAGCTCCGCCAAGTTTCTTTGGAAATTCAAGAGCAGTGGCGCGCCCGCCACCATGCGCCATCCCCGGCTGCTGATCCGCGAACAGTACAACAACTACATTATTACCCACGGCCGAGCCGGTCTGAAGGACGTCCGTGTCGTGGCGGCGGAGGCGACCTCGCTCGAAGAGGACTGCATGATCTCCTTCCTGCCGATGGAAACCAACCGTTCGCTGCGCCTGCTGCTGGATAACTCTTTCCGTGGGTAGGGTGAGCAGGCGGCACCCGAGCAAGTCGATGCCGTGGCCGCGCTGACCTCCCTTCCCACGGAAAAGATTCCTTCGCGCACGAAGAGCTCAAACGCCGAGATCGGCACCCGCACCTGAACATCCTCAATCAGACCCACAAGACAGGAGAACTGACCATGAGTATCGACCTACCCGACGTCATCGACGCCTATTTCGAGGCGGACAAGAAGGGCAACGCCGGGGCCGCCACGGTAAAGCTCTTCCAGGACCTGGGCGCGCAGGTGCTGACCACAGCCCGCACCAGGCCGCCCGAGATGCCGGAGGCGCAGTTCATTAAGGCCGATCTCATGACCCCGGAGGGCTGCGCCGCAGTGGCCGGGGCGGTGCATGACCGGCTCGGCGGTGTGGACGTGGTCGTGCATATGCTGGGTGGCTCCTCGGCTCCGGCCGGCGGTTACCGCGCCCTTGACGACGCCGAGTGGCAGAAAGAGATCGATTTGAACCTGATGCCGGCAGTGCGGCTCGACCGCGCGCTATTACCGGAGATGGAGGCGCGGGGTTCAGGGGTGGTGATCCATGTCACCTCGATCCAGAGCCAACTGCCGCTACCCGAAGCGACCACCGCCTACGCCGCCGCAAAGGCAGCGCTTTCGACCTACAGCAAGAGCCTGTCGAAACAGGTGTCGCCCAATGGCGTGCGCGTGGCGCGGGTCTCTCCGGGCTGGATCGAAACGGAATCCTCGGTGCAACTGGCAAAGCGGCTCGCGGCGGAGCACCGGGTGGACGTCGAACAGGGAAAGCAGATGATCATGGACTCGCTGGGCGGTGTACCGATCGGGCGTCCGTCGAAGCCGGAAGAGATTGCGAACCTCATTGCCTTTATCGCTTCGGATCGTGCGGGCACGATCACGGGTACTGAGTACTTGATCGACGGTGGTACCGTGCCAACAGCTTAGGCGTTAATGCCGCGTGAGAGTTCGTCGATCCCGCATAGACATGAAGAGATTTCCGAGGACGAGGTTAGTGCACATGGCAACGGACCGCCATGGGGCACAATGCACTCAACTACGTATTGTGACCTCGCCAACGCGTCCGCCTCGACCGGACCACCGCTGGCAAAATCCTATATCTGCATATCTTGGACGGCTTCGCTTAATGTCGCAAAACACCACGACCTGCCCGGCGTGCTGCGTCAAGTCACATTTCTAGTCCGCGCACCTACGGTTGCTTTGGGATGACACTGCTCATCCGCTGCACGTGGCACAAAGGTCCACGAAGGGCCGGGAACAGCTGATCCAACGCGGCCCTGTGTCTCCCTTCGACCCAATGTCACAGGCACCGTCCGAGTCCAGAGGTACAGCCAATGAAAAGTGGCTTAACTCATGCTTTCGATGACTGCCGGCGGCAGGTGTGATCGGGTCTCCCGCTGAAGCAAAGACCCATCCTACTGTAGATTTGAAAGTGCATCGATGGTTGCTGATGTCAGGGACTCCGGGTCGTTGAGGCGTTTCAAATAAGGACAGTCCGCATCAAGCCGTCCTGTTGCCGCTTTCAGGCTGAAAGTGTCCGGGCCCCTCAGCCTTTTCAACTCACCCCAAGTCACGGGGATCGCTACGGTAGCATTTGGTCGCGCTCTGATTGAGTAGGGTGCGATAGCCGTCGATCCGCGCTCGTTGCGCAGCCAGTCGATAAAAATGCGTCCCTTGCGCTTTGCCTTGGACATGCTTGCCGTGAATCGGTCCGGTTCCGATTGCGCCATGATATGGGCCAAGGTCTTGGCAAACAGCTTGACCGTTTCCCATTCCTGCCGGCGCTTGAGGCAGACGCAAACATGCACCCCCTTGCCGCCGCTGACCACCGGCACGGACGCAAGGCCGAGCGCGTCCAGCCGGTCCGCCACGTCGAAGGCAGCACGACGGACCTGTGGCCAGCCGAGCCCCTCGTCGGGGTCGAGGTCGAAAACCAGACGGTCTGGTCGGTCCAGCCGATCCGAGCGCGCGCCCCAGATGTGGTATTCGATCGTGCCCATCTGTGCCCCAGCGACAAAGGCGCTGGCGCGGGTAGCGTCGAGGTAGGTGGCGATTTCGCCGTCGCTTTTGGAGATCTCGATACGGTGCAGTTCCTTCGGCATGCCTTTCCCGGCATGCTTCTGGAAAAACTGCTCGCCCTCCATTCCCTCGGGCAGGCGCAAGAGCGAAAGGGGCCGTTTGCCCGCGATCTCCAGTAGCCGTTCACCGGCGGCGTCGTAATAACGCGCTACGTCGCCCTTGGTGATATCCTTCTTGGGAAAGATCACGCGGTCTGCGTGGCTGATGACAATGCCCGCAACCTTGGTAGTCTCGGCGCTTTCGGGTCTGCCCTTTGGCGTTTCCAACCTGATCTCCTTTGCGTCCTTGTCATCGCGCAGGCCGAGGTAGCTGCCGTGTCGGATATGCCCGTCTGCAGTAAATTCGGCAAAGTCCACTTCCGCCACCAAGGCAGGTGTGACCCATTTTGCGTCGGCGGCGATCTCGGCGGGGACGTCTGCGAAGGGACTGGTCTTGCGCTTACTGAAGGCCGTTGTCAGCGTGTCGAATGCCGCCTCGTCAAAGCCGGTGCCCACGCGCCCGCGGTAACGCAATCCTTCCGGTCCGTTCTCGCCCACCAGCAGCGAGGCGAACGGCCGCCCCTTCTTGTCGGAGGGGGAGTAGCCGCCCACAACGAACTCCTGCCGCCTTGTGCATTTGATCTTGAGCCAGTCTTTCGTGCGCCGTCCGGAATACAAGGCCTCTGCACGCTTGGCGATGATACCCTCCGCACCGGTCTTGCAGGCACGCGCAAAGAGATCGTGACCGCCACCCTTGACATGCGTGCTCATGCGCAGCGGGCCGTCATCGGGCAGATGCTGCAACAGTGTGGCCAGTTTTTCCTTGCGGACGAGAAGGGGCTCTTTCGTCAGGTCGGTGCCGTCGAGCGACAGCAGGTCGAAGGCAAAGAACACCAGTGGCCTTCCGCCTTTCAGCGCCGATTGCAATGAGGAAAACGCGGAGCCGGTAATGTTGCGGGCCATCACCTCGCCGTCGATCAGGGCTGATTTGCAGGGCAGGGGGTCGAAGGCGCCTTGAAGCGCGTGAAACTGTTCCGTCCAGTCCTTTCCGTTTCGGGTCCAGAGCCGGGGGTCGCCCTTGCCGAGGGCCGCAAGGCAACGGTAACCGTCGAATTTAGTTTCAAAGATCCAGTCATCGCCCTCGGGCGGTTCCGACACCAGTGTCGCGAGTTGGGGGGCGCGGTAGGGCGGGCGCCTGCCGGTCTGGGTGGTGACCTCGGCCTTCTTGATGGATTTGGCCTTTGCGCCGCTGGCGATCTGTTCCATCGTACGACCCGTGGAGACAGAGACGTCGAAGCTTTCCGTCAGCCGGTTGGGTTCATCAGTGGCAACGGAGTCGCGGTGCTTGATCAGCAGCCAGTTTTCGCGCTTTTCGCCCTTGGTCTTCATCCTTACCAAGGTCCAGCTGCCCTTCATCCGCGCACCCATCAAGGTAAAAGCCAGCTTGCCGTCCTTGAGACCCTTGTCGGGGTCGTTTTCCGGCAGCCAGGTGCCTTCGTCCCACATCATCACGGTTCCAGCACCGTAATTCTTGGCAGGGATCGTCCCCTCGAATGTGCCGTAGTCCAGCGGGTGATCTTCAGTCCGCACAGCAAGGCGTTTTTCGCCCGGATCGTCGCTGGGCCCCCGCGTCACGGCCCAGCTCAGAAGCACACCTTCCCACTCCAGCCGGAAATCATAATGCAACCGTGTGGCGTCGTGCTTTTGTACAAGAAACCGCAACTTCCCGCTGCGGCTCTCGCCCTTCTTTCCGGCAGGCTCTTTCGTCTTGCTGAAATCGCGCCGGGCATTGTAATCGGCGAGCGGATCGGCGGCGCGCACCATGTCAGGATGCTTTCTTGCGCGTGCTCCTGCCCGACGCCTTGCTCTTCTTGACGCTCTCCTTGAGCGCGGCCATCAGATCCACGACGTTCTCTCCGGACGGTGCATCATCTTCTGCCGTCGAAACGCTTTTCGTCTTCTTGTTCTTGCGCTTGGCCTCGATCAGTTCATGAAGCGCCTCCGCGTAATGGTCCGTAAAGGCCGAGGCATCGAAGGGGCCGGATTTGCGGTCGATTAGTGTGGTGGCGACCTCCAGCAGTTCCTTGTCCACCTTTTCATCCGCGATTTCCCCGAACAGGGGATCGGCTTTGCGCAGTTCGTCCGCATAATGCAGCGTTTCTAGCAGCAGCCCGTCACCGCAGGGCTTGATCGCTCCAAGGTACTCCTTGCCGCGCATGGTGAACTGGCCCAAACCGACCTTGCCCGCCGAGCGCAGCGCATCGCGAACGACGCGGTAGGCGTCCTGCGCCAGATCGTCGGTCGGCACGACATAATAGGGCTTGTCGAAATAAAGGGGAGAGATTTCACAGGCGTCGACGAACTGAACCAGTTCGAAGGTTTTCTTTGTTTCCAGCTTGATCGCGTCCAGTTCCTCGGGGTCGATCAGCATGTATTTGTCATTGCCGGTATCATAGCCCTTAACGATATCCTTGGCGTCTATGGGTCCGATGCCGGGCACCGACTTTTCGTACTTCACGGGTTTTCCGCTGGGTTCGTGTATCTGGCGGAAAGACACGCGAGAGGACGTCTTGGTGGCTGAATGAATTTCTATGGGGATTGAGACCAGCGACAACCGCAATTGCCCCTTCCAGATTGCGCGCGATGCCATTCCGCTCTCCCTTGTTTTACATTAATCGAAGTTCAACGCGGTCGGGTGCCGATACGTTCCAGTGCATGCCCGAGCCTTCCTGATGGGCGAAGTCTATTCGTTCCAACGGTTGGCCTGAGATGTCAGGTATGCGGCAACAGTAGATCGGTAGGCCCAAGATCTCGAAAAAATGCATCTCACAATACAGGGGACAGTGCTCTTCTTCATCCAAAGGATATGGCATGCCCCCATCGGGTGGTCCGGTTTGATTGTTAGTGCATCGTCGGCCTCTG